>NZ_JAGETW010000004.1 GCF_017571475.1 Thiomicrorhabdus sp. 6S3-12
ACTACCGCTCCGAATTGTATGGTGGGTGATACTGGGCTCGAACCAGTGACCCTCGCCTTGTAAGGGCGATGCTCTCCCAACTGAGCTAATCACCCGGAGTGAAGGCAAAATACATTGCCTTTCAACCGAATGCAAGTTTACGAACTTGCATAAAAAAACGAGTTATAAACTCGTTTCAGAAACTGGCGGAGCGGACGGGATTCGAACCCGCGACCCCCTGCGTGACAGGCAGGTATTCTAACCAGCTGAACTACCGCTCCGTGGTGGGTGATACTGGGCTCGAACCAGTGACCCTCGCCTTGTAAGGGCGATGCTCTCCCAACTGAGCTAATCACCCAATTAGACTGGCTTTCAACCGTTTTGGTTAAGTGCCTCGCTAATTGATGTGGCGTATTATAGGGTGTTCGGAGAGCATGTCAAACGTTTTTTAAGACTTTTTTACGGTTTTATTTACCGACTTAATTAACCGCGTCTTTAAGTGCTTTACCTGGCTTGAATTTTGGAACCTTAGCCGCAGGAATCTGCATCTCTTTACCTGTTTGCGGGTTACGACCAGTACGCGCAGCGCGCTCACCAACAGCAAAAGTACCAAAACCTAGAATGGCAACAGAATCGCCAGAGCTTAGTGCTTTAGTGATCGCGTTAACAGTCGCATCCAATGCTTTACCTGCATCCGCTTTAGTTAGTCCTGATTCTTCTGCGATTGCACTGATTAGTTCAGATTTATTCATCATTTTCTCCATGAGTTTTCGTTTTATAGTATCCAGCTGAAAAGCTTTAGCATTTATAGCAATCTAGACTCTACAGTGTCAAGGAAAAACACCTAAAAACGCCAATTAATGATGGGCTGAGGCATTTTCAACAGCTGTTTCATGATCCGAATCATTAAATCCCTCTACTGGAGCAGCTTCTGCACCTTCTTGTGGCAGGGCTTCGGGCATCTTTGTCAAGGCGATTTTCAGTACTTCTTCAACCCATTGCACCGGACAGATATTCAATTCGTTTTTGATTTCCTGAGGCACATCGGCCAAATCACGAACGTTATCTTTCGGAATCAATACCGTCTTAATCCCCCCTCTCAAGGCCGCCAAAAGCTTCTCTTTTAAACCACCGATCGGCAAAACTTCGCCACGCAATGTAATTTCACCCGTCATGGCCACATCGGCTTTAACCGGCGTATTGGTTAATACAGAGGTAATCGCCGTACAGATTGCGATACCGGCACTTGGCCCATCTTTCTTGATTGCGCCTTCCGGAAAATGCAGATGTAAATCGAAATTTTCATAAAACTCTTCTTTCAGACCCAGTTTCGCAGAACGCGAACGAATAACGCTCATCGCCGCCTGTACTGACTCCTGCATGACAGATCCCAACTGACCGGTACTGGACAATTTGCCTTTTCCAGGCATGGCGGTCGCTTCGATTCGCAGCAAATCCCCGCCGACACGCGTCCAGGCCAGACCTGCCACCTGACCGATACGGTTCTCGTCATCCGCCAGACCAATACGATATTTGGCGACGCCCAGATACTCTTCCAGATTATCCTGCTCGACCGCAACCGGTGCTTTTGCCTCGCCGGTATCCAGCTTTTTGACGACTTTACGGCAAATTTTGGCCAAATCACGCGCTAGAAGGCGCACACCGGCCTCCCGCGTATAGGTTTGAATAATGCCCAGAATCGCCTCTTCGCTGACTTCGATTTCGGCTTTTTTCAATCCATGATCTTTAATCGCTTTTGGCAGCAGGTGCTTCTGAGCGATATTCAGTTTTTCCGCCTCGGTATAACCGGCCAGATTGATAACTTCCATACGGTCAAGCAAAGCTTCCGGAATATCCATTGAGTTGGATGTCGCGATAAAAAGCACATCCGAAAGATCGTAATCCACTTCCAGATAATGATCGTTGAAAGTATGGTTCTGTTCAGGATCCAGTACTTCCAGAAGCGCCGAAGCCGGATCGCCACGCATATCACTGGACATTTTATCGATCTCGTCCAGCAGGAACAGCGGATTGCGCGTACCGGCAGAATGCATTTTCTGAATAATTTTTCCCGGTAAAGCGCCAATATAGGTCTTACGATGCCCGCGAATCTCGGCTTCATCCCTTACACCACCGAGCGCCATACGGACATATTTGCGGTTGGTTGCTTCGGCAATCGACTTAGCCAGCGAAGTTTTACCAACCCCTGGTGGCCCGACCAGACAAAGAATCGGCCCTTTCATCTTGCGCATACGCTTCTGCACCGCCAGGTACTCAACGATTCGTTCTTTAACCTTTTCCAAACCGTAGTGCTGCTCATCCAGAATCTTCTGTGCACGATTCAGATCCTTGGAGACGCGGCTGCGTTTTTTCCAAGGCACCTCAAGCAACCAGTCCAGATAATTACGCACAACGGTGGCTTCCGAAGACTGGGCTGGCATCATTCGCAATTTTTTCAATTCGGATTTGGCCTTGCTTTTAGCTTCTTCAGGCATCCCAACTTCTTCAATCTTCTGAGCCAATTGATCCGCTTCACTCATCTCTTCCTCTTCACCGGAGAGTTCATAGTGGATCGCTTTGATTTTTTCGTTCAGATAGTACTCGCGTTGAGTCTTATCCATCTGTTTTTTAACGCGGGAGGTGATGCGTCTTTCCGATTCCAGAATTTCCAGCTCGGTTTCCACTATCATCAAAATCTTTTCCAGCCGATCGCTGATGGTCACCATTTCAAGAAGTGACTGTTTCATTTCCAGATCAATTGCGATATTGGCGGAAATCAGATCGACCAGTCGGGACGGATCATCTTCGTTTTGCACCGAACGTTTGACTTCAGAAGGCACTTTTTTCTTCAAATCCGCATAGGTAGAAAAACGTTCTTTAAGTGCACGAATAAGAACCTTAACATCCAACTGATCACCCTTTTCGACGGCCATTTCTTCAATATCGCCCAGCAGAACACTGTGATCCATATGCAAGGCGGTCAGGCGAAAGCGCTGAATCCCTTCGACTAAGACCTTAACGGTACCATCCGGTAACTTAATCAATTGCAGGATATTGGCCATGGTTCCGACCTGATACAGATCTTCCAAGGCAGGGACATCAAGATCCGCACGTTTTTGTGCTACCAAAAAGATCTTCTTATCCCCGTCCATCGCTTCATTCAAAGCCTGGATCGACTTTTCACGCCCGACAAAAAGCGGCATGACATTTCCGGGAAATACCACTACATCCCTTAGAGGCAAAACTAACACATTCATTTTCATACTGATTTGATCCATATCCATCGCTCTCATCCCTTTTGTTTTTATTATTTTCCCACCCGTCCGATTCCTCTATTGGACGCAAGATAATTAAGTTGAATTTGCCCCTGATAGCAAAAAACCCAGCCAAAGCCGGGTTTTGAGGTTCAAAACGCAATGCAACCGTTGGTCCACAATCAAGAAATCGATCGCTTACTCGCTTGCCGCTTTTTGCTCTGACTCTTTATAAACCAGCATTGGCGTCTTTTTACCTAGCACGACTGCTTTATTGATAATGACTTTTTCAACATTTTTCAAGCTTGGCAGGTCATACATTGTTTCAAGAAGAATTTGTTCAAGAATCGAACGCAGTCCACGCGCACCGGTTTTACGGGCAATCGCCAGAGATGAAATCTCTTCCACCGCATCCTTACGGAACTGCAATTCAACACCTTCAAGTTCAAACATTTTCTGGAACTGTTTAACCAAGGCGTTTTTAGGCTCGGTCAAAATCTGCACCAGCGCCTTGATATCCAACTCTTCAAGCGAAGCGATCATCGGCAAACGACCGACGAATTCCGGAATCAGACCGAACTTGACCAGATCTTCCGGCTCGATCTGCTTGAACTTGTCCGACAATGTCGGCTTGTTGTCGCTGGAACGAACAGTAGCCGAGAAACCGATACCGGTATCGGTTTCGGTTCTCTGCTCGACAATACGGTCCAGCCCTTCAAAAGCACCACCGACAATAAACAGAATTTTCGACGTATCGACCTGAATCAGTTCCTGATTAGGGTGTTTTCGACCACCGTGCGGAGGGACAGATGCCACCGTACCTTCAATTAATTTCAGTAACGCCTGCTGAACACCCTCACCGGATACGTCTCGGGTAATCGAAGGGTTCTCCGATTTACGGGTAATCTTGTCGATTTCATCGATATAGATAATACCGCGTTCCGCTTTTTCCGGATCGTTGTCGCAACGCTGCAACAGTTTCAGCAGAATACTTTCGACATCTTCACCCACATAACCCGCTTCTGTAAGCGTAGTGGCGTCCGCCATGGCAAAAGGCACATCCAGAAGTCGTGCCAATGTCTGCGCCAGCAAAGTCTTACCTGATCCTGTCGGACCGATCAGCAAAATATTACTCTTAGTCAGCTCAACATCATCTTTAACATGCGATGTTTGCAGACGCTTGTAATGGTTATAAACCGCTACCGACAAAACCTTTTTCGCCTGTTCCTGGCCGATAACGTAATCGTCCAGAGTCGTTTTAATCTCATGCGGCGTCGGAAGATTCTGCAGATCCAGCTCGGTGAAATCGCTGTGTCCGAACTCTTCATCAAGAATATCGTTACAGAGTTCGACACATTCGTCACAAATATATACAGATGGCCCCGCAATCAGCTTGCGAACCTCTTCTTGCCCTTTCCCGCAGAAGGAACATTTTAGATTTTCATCACTCATTTTCTACCACCCGAGAATTAGCGCTCACTGAGAACTTTATCGATCAAACCGTATTCACAAGCCGCATCCGCACTTAAGAAGTTATCACGATCCGTATCTTTTTCAATTGTTTTAATATCCTGCCCGGTATGATCGGCCAACGCCTGATTTAAACGTTTTTTAATATCCAGAATTTCTTGTGCATGGATCTGGATATCACTGGCCTGACCTTGAAAACCGCCCAATGGCTGATGGATCATCACTCTTGAATTAGGCAAAGCATAACGCTTACCTTTAGTTCCGGCCGACAAAAGGAAAGCGCCCATACTTGCTGCCTGCCCGATACACATGGTACTGACGTCAGGCTTGATGAAACGCATCGTATCATAAATCGCCATACCGGCTGTGACGCTGCCGCCTGGAGAATTGATATACAAACTGATGTCTTTGTCAGGATTTTCAGATTCAAGGAATAACAACTGCGCGACAATCAAATTAGCCATATGATCTTCGACAGGCCCTACCAGAAAAATTACCCGCTCTTTTAGCAGACGGGAATAAATGTCGAATGATCGTTCCCCACGGCTGGTCTGTTCAATAACCATTGGGATTAATGCGTTTTGAATCGAACTATCCATAAATCTCTATGTATCCTTTAGGCAATTTTTTATTTTTTCCCCGCAAAAGTATGCCAGCCTGTTTGCAAGGTTTCCGTTTTCGGCAAGATCAAAAGCCGATAACACTCCAAAATCACTCAAAGTGCTTTCAACCCCTTGTTTTCAGCTATCTTAGCTTTTTTACGGGCAAAAAAAAACTTAACCTCGATGACAAATCAAAGATTACATCACCAAGATTAAGTTTTTTTGTGGTTTTACTTTAGATTCCTGGTGGCGGAAAATTATTCCGCCAAAGGTAAAGCTTAACCCGCGAAGTTACGATTCAGAACTTCTTCGAAAGATTTGCTGACTTCAGAAACCTTCGCTTGCTCTTTAACCATTTCAGCAACTTTGTTTTCTACCAGTACTGAACGGATCTCGAAACGAGCACCTGGGTTTTGCGCATACCACTTGATCACTTCTTCAGGATCTTCATAAGATGACGCCTGTTCAGAGATGTAGGCTTCAACTTCTTCGTCCGAGGCTTCAAGGCTGTTCGCTTTGATGATATCACCAAGGATCAAACCAAGCTTAACGCGTTTCTTGGCATCTTCTTCAAACATTGACGCTTCCAGTTTAACATCTTCAGCTTGCATACCTTGCTGCTGCATATTCTGAAGCGCACGATCCATAAGACCTTTAACTTCCTGATCAACCAGCGACTTAGGCATTTCAACATCAACCACCTGCTGAAGTGCTTCCAGTACAGCAGTACGGTTATGAGCTTCAACAGCACGATCAAGTTCTTTGGTCATGCTCTCTTTGATCTCATTCTTCAACGCTTCTTCGGTACCTTCTTCAACACCGAACGATTTAACGAATTCTTCGTCGATATCAGGAAGTTGCTTGGTTGAAATCGAGTGAACAGTGATATCAAAAGTTGCCGCTTTACCTTTCAGGTTTTCAGCATGGTACTCTTCTGGGAAAGTAACTTCGATAGTTTTCTCTTCACCTTTTTTCATACCAACGATTCCGTCTTCAAAACCAGGAATCATGCGGCCAGAACCGATTTCAAGCGGAACGTTTTCAGCAGAACCGCCTTCAAAGGCTTCACCGTCTACTTTACCGACGAAATCGATAATTACCTGCTCGCCTTTTTTCACTTTCTTAGCGGCACTCTTAGAAGGCTTCCACGCCATACGTTGTTCACGCAGACGGTTAACCATAGTGTCGACATCTTCATCAGTCACTTCAGACTTAATAACTTCCGCTTCAACAGAAGAGAATTCAGGAAGAGTGATTTCCGGATAAACTTCGAAACGCGCAATGAAAGTCACTTCGTTGTCGTTATCTTTCAGATCGTCAAATAGCGGATAACCAGCTACCTGCAAAGACTCTTGCTCGACCGCATCATAAAATGCTTTCTGTAGAGCTTCGCCCATAAGCTCTTGACGAACTTCAGCACCATGACGTTGTTTCACCAGTTTCATCGGAACTTTTCCAGGACGGAAACCGTCGATGCGAACTTTACGGCGGATTTCGTTTAAACGTTTTTCAACTTTTGCAGCCATATCTTCGGTTGCGAAAGTCACTGTCATTTTGTGTTCAAGGCCTTGTTCCGGCTTTTCTACAGTTACTTGCATTTTATTTCTCAAAGTTCAAAGTTAATTCAAATTAACCGACCGCCTTCTGATTTCTCAGGCAGCACGGAGCAAATTTAGGGACAAAATTATACTGACTAAACAATGAAAATTAAAGCAAAAGAATAAAACCCTTGAAAAAACAACAACAAAAGTCCTGTAATCAAAATTTCAACAACAAAAGTTTAATGCTAAAATAGCGCCAAATTGTGTATCCGAGCTCAATTAAGCGGAAAACAACACAAGAAAGGTTTAAATAAAATTCAAAACTCCACGAGTTTCTAACCGAGGTTTACTTAATATGTCAGTAGAAAAAATCGTTCTATTATTAGCGGGTACTATGGTTCTGGCCGGCTCTATCCTTACTGTTTACCATGCGCCGGAATGGGTATATCTAACCGGTTTTGTCGGCGCAAACCTGCTGTTTGCCGGTATGACGGGATTCTGTCCGATGGTGAAAATCCTGCGCAAATTCGGTGTTAAAAGCGGTAACGCCTTCCACCGCTCATAATTGCGAATTCGGAAGTTTCAGATCGTTTACAAACAGCGATCATAAAAAAACCGCTCAATTACGAGCGGTTTTTTATTTTCCAACGTATTGAAGAACAACAGCAACTGGCTATTTCATAATCCCCATAAAATGCAGCACCTCGAAAGTAATCGCTCCTTCAGCCAGGTTATTATCCCGCTGATAGCGACTTAACGTCTTGGCTGTATTCGGCCCCCACAAGCCATCGATAACATCAAGATCGTTTGGCGGGCTAGGTTTCAGATACCCTTCTTTCTCAAGCACAATTTGAATACGCTTGACCAACTCTTCGCTTCTTTCCGCCTTACAGACCACTTTGCGCGTTTCCGTGCGAGCCTCTTCGATCTTGACGCGTTTTTCAACGGTTTCGTATTTTGCCGCCGAAGTTACCTGCATCGTTTTCGGTTTGGCAATCAACTCCTTGGAAGTGACTGTTTTATACTTGGCCGGGATTGTTTTATAAACGACTTTTTCAGGCTCAACCAGTACTTTGCGCTGAACTTTTTTGGTTTCGGCCGGAATCAACTCCTTGGTAACCGATTTGGCCTTAACCAGCTTTTTCTGTTTAACGGTTTTATATTCATCTGCAACTTTAACCAGGCAGCGATATTCACCGTCTTTCAAAGTTGCACCCGGAGAAGTTTTAAAACACGGCTGCCACTCTTCGTAGCCATCCTTAACCTTAATACGAACATCGCGAATTTCATATTCGGCCGGAACCGACACCCATCGTTCACGGGCAGGCGTAACAACAATTTCTTCAGTTACAGTTTTATATTTGGCCGGAACCACCTTATCGACTAACTTCTGTTCAGGCTCAATCTCGATTCGTTTTTCAACCGTTTTATATTCGGCAGGTTCGAATTCCTGATGTGTTGACTCCGGCTCGACCAGAATACGCTCTTTATCAATGCGATACTGAGCAGGAATAGTCAGTTGTGCCGTACATGCCTTATAAATTCGCCCATCGATATTGCCGGCAATCGACGAATCATCGATTGTCATAGCCTCAGGCTGCGTCTGCTGTTTTTTCAATAAAGCGAATACTTCCGCTTGTTTCTTCTGTCGCGACTGCTCCGCCAGAATCCTCTCGCGCTCTTCCGCCTTGGCTTTTGCAATCAATAAATCGATATCTGCGGGAGAAACAACCTCTTTTTTCGTCTCTTCCTGCTGAACCTGATCCGATGGCACACACCCGAATAATCCCGTTATCGTTAAGGAAAGCGCCGTCAATTTAAAAAGTTTCATCCGTTAAATACCTTATTGATTTTAACCATCACCGTATTCTAACTGATACCGGCGCAAAATAAATCTCATTCCCGGTTATTAGATAATTTGTTTTGTTTTTGCTTCCACTTATATGAAATTCAAGGCAAAGGAGCTATTGTTTGTTTTTATTAAATGTATGATGGGGTAATAACTCTACGCATCATTAGATTCATTGTGCCGAATATAAAAAAAGCCGCTTGAGCGTTGAGTTCTCAAGCGGCTTTAATCGCCAACGAAAATGCTGTATGGATTAGGCTACAGCAACTCCGATTTCATCCAATGATTTCGGCGATTCAACCTTGTAATCCGCCATTTCATCAAATTGCAGATAACGATAGATATCGCCGGACATGGTATTCAGCATGGATACAGCGTCCATGTATTCCTGGACCGTCGGAATCTTACCGGTGGCCGCACAGACCGCAGCAAGCTCTGCCGAACCAAGATATACGTTCGCCCCATTCCCCAGACGGTTCGGGAAGTTACGTGTCGAGGTTGAGAAGACCGTTGCGCCATCCGCTACACGAGCCTGGTTACCCATACACAGCGAACAACCCGGCATCTCGGTACGAGCACCGACTTTACCGTAAGTGCTGTAGTAACCTTCTTCAATCAGCTGACGCTCGTCCATTTTAGTCGGTGGCGCGATCCATAGGCGGGTTGGAACATTTGACATACCTTCCAGTACTTTACCTGCGGCACGATAGTGACCAATATTGGTCATACAGGAACCGATAAAGACTTCGTCAATTTTGTCGCCCTGAACTTCTGACAACAACTTAACGTCATCCGGATCGTTCGGACATGCAACGATCGGTTCTTTAATGTCAGCCAGGTCAATCTCGATGACTTCCGCATATTGCGCATCGCCATCTGCTTCCAGTAGCTCAGGGTTGTCAATCCAAGCCTGCATTGCATCGCGACGACGCAACAAGGTACGCGCATCCTGATAACCGTTTTCAACCATCCAGTCGATCAGCGCCATATTGGACTTCAGATATTCAATAATAGGCTCTTGACCCAGTTTGACCACACAACCGTTCGCCGAACGTTCTGCAGAGGCATCGGAAAGTTCAAACGCCTGTTCAACTTTCAAATGCTCCAAACCTTCAATTTCCAGTACACGACCGTTAAAGCAGTTGATTTTGCCTTTTTTCTCAACCGTTAACAGACCTTGCTGAATGGCTGCATATGGGATCGCGTTAACCAGATCACGCAAGGTAATACCCGGTTGCATTTCGCCTTTAAAACGCACCAGTACCGATTCCGGCATATTCAAAGGCATAACACCAAGTGCGGCGGCAAATGCAACCAGACCGGAACCGGCCGGGAAAGAGATGCCTATCGGGAAACGGGTATGCGAATCGCCCCCGGTACCGACTGAATCCGGAAGAAGCAGACGGTTCAACCATGAGTGAATAACACCGTCACCAGGACGAAGCGCAACCCCCCCGCGACTGGTCATGAAATCCGGAAGCGTATGCTGTAACTTAACATCAACCGGCTTAGGATAAGCAGCTGTATGACAGAAAGACTGCATAACCAGGTCTGCCGAAAAACCAAGACACGCAAGTTCTTTCATTTCATCACGCGTCATGGCTCCGGTTGTATCCTGTGAACCAACGGTCGTCATATGCGGTTCGCAGAACATGCCTGGACGCACACCTTCAATTCCACACGCTTTACCGACCATTTTCTGAGCGAGAGTATAGCCGTGATCTGCTTGTGATTTATCCTGCGGACGGATGAATTTATCTGAAGGTTCCAGCCCCAATGAACGACGGGCTTTATCTGTCAGTCCACGGCCGATAATCAGAGGAACACGACCACCGGCACGTACTTCATCCGGCATGGTATCCGGCGCCAGTTCGAAAGTTGAGATCGTTTCACCGGCTTCGTTAGTGATCTTACCTTCATACGGATAGATGGTAATCACATCACCCATATTCATTGAATCGACCTCACACTCAATCGGCAAAGAACCTGAATCTTCGGCGGTATTGAAGAAGATCGGAGCAATCTTCCCACCTAGAACCACACCACCCTGACGTTTATTCGGTACATACGGAATATCGTCACCGAAATACCACATCACCGAGTTCATGGCCGATTTACGCGAAGAACCGGTCCCGACAACGTCACCAACGTATGCAACAGGATGCCCTTTTGCTTTAAGGGATTCGATTGTGCCTTGAACATCTTCCATACGTGCCGCAAGCATTTCTTTAGCGTGCAACGGGATATCCGGACGCGACCAGGCCGCCGTTGCCGGAGACAGATCATCGGTATTGGTTTCGCCGTCTACTTTAAAGACGGTAACTGTAATGCTTTCCGGCATTTTAGGCTTGGCTTCAAACCATTCCGCATCCGCCCAAGACTGCATGACGGCCTGAGCCGCTGCATTGCCGGCCTGAGCTTTTTCTTCGACATCATGGAATGCTTCGTATACAAGAAGTGTTTTAGATAGCGCTTTAACCGCTTCTTCCACTACGGCCGCGTTGTCCGAATCCAGACAATCGATCAACGGTTGAACATTGTATCCGCCCATCATGGTTCCAAGAAGGAAAGTCGCTTTTTCTGGAGTAATAAGATCAACCTGAGTCTTGCCAGCAGCAACATCCGCCAAAAAACTCGCTTTGACATAAGAGGCTTCGTCAACACCCGGTGGAACACGCTCCACCAGCAAATCCATAACGAACTCTTCCTCTCCGGCAGGCGGGTTCTTAATCAATTCAATCAGCTGCGCAGTCTGCTCGGCATCCAGTGCCAGAGGAGGAATGCCCTCTGCTTCACGCTCGACAACATGTTTGCGATAAGCGTCTAACATAATCACTATTACTCCAAGTTTTTAAAAAAATCGTGGCGACATTTTACCACAATTTGCCGTCTCCACAGCCGATGAATAACGAAAACTAATGGCTGCCAAGGGCATTTTCATTTCGATCAAACTTCAGGTCGTTTCGATCGCCTTAAATAGTAGTGCTGCAAGAAAGCCCAACAAGGTAATAAAACCAATAATTGAACCTCCTTTATGATAAGCCTCGGGCAGCATGGTTTCAGCAATAACCGTCAGCATGGCACCCGCCGCCATACCGTTTATCAAGGCGAAAGTCGCATCGTCCGCGTCATGCAGAAACACCACGCCGAAAGCGGCGCCAACACCGGTAAAAAGCATCAAGCTGAACCAGGCCATAAAAATTCTCAGAAAAGGAATCCCCTGAGCGCGCATACTGGCCGAGCTCGATAACGCCTCGGGAAAGTTGGATAAGAACAACCCCATAATTAGGCTTAAACTGACTGCCGATTCCAACGTCATCAGACCGCCGATGGTCAGAGATTCTGGAATCCCGTCCAGAAAGATACCGAGCCAGATGGCCAAGTAGGCGGTGTGCTTCGGGAGCACCGGTTCCTGCCATTCGGACAGATTCGGTAATCGATCAGGCCAGAGGTGCCGAACCGTCTGATTCAACCAGATGTGTGCCTGAGGAGTTGATAAATTCTGATTTTCGACCAGATAAGTGTCGATGGCATCGTTTTTTATAAATTTTTTCAGCACGCTTCTCAGCGCCTCGGACTGTTTAAGCAACTGGGCAAAGACATTTCTTTTCAAAACCCAGTATTCAATATCGGTTTTGGCTTCAACCGTCATTGCTTCTTTAGCTCCAAGCAGAAAAGCCCGGACTCCGAAAAAATCCCCGCCGGAATGGGTTTGTATCAAGCCGGTTTTATCGTGCGGGTTCCAGTAATTGACAACCCCTTCTTCCAGCCAATACAGCTGGTCGGAGTGCACACGACCTTTATACAACGTATCGCCTGCTTTCAGCGTGCGCCATTCAAACCCCCGGGCAAACAGTTTCAACTCTTCCTCGGGAAGGGATTTAATCCATGGCAACCGCTGAGCCAGTTTGAACAGGGAAAAGTTCAGCTCGTGTTCAGGATAATGATGCGGTTCAAGCTCGCGGTACTGCAACAGATGAGCTTGAATGTCGCAGAGATATTCCTGCGCCTGTTGTCGAGAAAAGAAATGACGCTGTTGCAAATATTCCAGCAACTCCGTGTTATAGCGATCTTCTTGAACATAAAAATCGAGCAGCGTTTGATAGAGTTCCGGACTTTCCTGCAACACATCGTTAACACAGTGATAATCGACACACCACAAGATACAATCGGATTTGGCAACCGCCATGGTTGCATTATTCAATCCTGTAAAAAAGGCCATGCGCCCAAAGGTATCGCCCTTTTCCAACTGAATAATTTTCTGTAGATGTTTTTGCGGATCGAGAATTGATACCACACCGTCACACAAAACATAAAAAGAACCGGCACGGTCGCCGTGATGGTAGATAATCTGTCCGGCTTTCACCTCAACCACATCAATCGCCGCAACCAATTGGTGAAGACTTTTTTCGTCCAGTGAGTGAAAAATATTCAGGCGTTTCAAGGAACGCAACATTTCAGTTCTCTGCCGGCGAACACGATTGCGGAAAAACTGCAGGGTCGTCGCGCGCTTGCGCAAAAAACCACCCTTTTGATTTAACAGATAGTTCAGCCCTAAATAGACCAGACTACCGATAATCGCCCCCACACTGACCGTTAACGCCATGCCTGAATTCAGCATAGGCGCAAAAAGATCGATGGTCAGTGCAAAGAGCAGTGCTCCGGCACCGAATGCCATCAACAACGCAATATGGCGCTGCCCCGGTTGCCAAACATAAGTAACCAACGCGCCTAACGGCAGAGAAACCGCGCTGATAATACCAATCCAGAATGCTTGTACAGCAACAGATTCAAGCAAAACTTTCTCCCAAAATAACGGTCTGAAAAATTATCGCCCTTATCTTAATCGTTTACAGAGACAGTTTGATGAAAGCACCGCAAAAAGTTTTCAGCCTGCTATTCTTTTAACTCTTTAATGACATAAATTACAGTGCTAAAGCAAGCGTACCGACTCGCAGAGGATAAAAGGCGTGAAGGGCTTAGTTTAATGCTGAACTGCGACCTCTTTGAGATCGAGCGGGTAGATTCTTTTATCTATTGCGCACTCCTCATTAAATGAAGTCACTCCGGCGTTGTAAGACAGACTCATCTGGTTATATTTTTCCAACATATTGTTATAACCGACCAGCTTTTCTTGCAAATCCGCTACCTTCTGGTTGTATTGCTGTAACAGCGTATTATGCTGTTCATAATTTTCTTTCTCGACCAAAGAGTGCGTTTGCTCTTGCTCAATTTCCTGTTTAATTTGTTCGATTTCTTGGTTCTGCTCGTCAATCTGTTCTCTTTGCAGAACAATTGATGCCTGTAAGTCCTTAAGCGCATTTTTCTGTTGCTCAAAACTGGTCTGCATTTCCATGCAACTTTGCAGTTTTTCAGGCGTCAACACCTCATAGCCGTTTTGGCTGCCATACTCTCGTAACCCGGAAAAAGTACTGTACTCCACCTTTTTCTCGGCAACGGGTTGTTCTTGCTGGGTCGAACAGCCGCTCGTTAAAACTAATCCGACACCAGCTAGCAAGCTCATCGCTAGCGATATTGAATGTGTAGAAAGTCTCTGCATAAATCCCCCTTGAATATTTAAACGCGCTCGCAACCTTGGTTTATCTTATTAAGACTCTCACTGCCTCTCAGAAGAGCTTTACAGACACATGCAAAGCGCCATGCCCGTTCGGAAAAACCCTATTAATACAGCAATTAAAAGATATTTATACAATTAAAGCCTACACAAATGAGAGTCGCAGTTAACCAATCTTAATCCTCTTGGATTCTATAGACCTCCCCGGATAATGACAAATACAGAGTAAATAATATTTATTTCAGATCATTTTTATCCTTTGTACCGGTCTAAATCCGTTTGCTTCCGCAGTTTCAGCAAGACCATTCGTCAAGGGCATCGCTCCCTCTGTAACACAACACTAAATACTTGCTCGTGCACGGCGATTTTTAATGATTTTCCTCCTCAACAAGTCTCTTGCCTGCTTTAGACGGAATCCGAGCAGAATCCACAAAGACTTTAGGCTATAATGTCGAACTGTTTTTCATCTTATTAACAAAGGGTTTGTGGAATGTTACTGTCTGAATTGACTGCGATTTCCCCGGTAGACGGCCGTTATGGCGCTCGTCTTGGTAATCTGAAAGAAATTTTCAGTGAATATGGTCTGATTAAAAACCGCGTAAAAGTGGAAGTTTTCTGGCTGCGTATGTTAGCCAACCACCCGCAAATTAAAGAAGTGCCTCAGTTGAGTTCCGAAGCGGAGCAACATCTGATGAAACTGGTCGACGAATTCACACTGGAAATGGCGCAAAGAGTCAAAGAGATCGAACGCACCACTAACCATGATGTGAAAGCGGTCGAATACCTGATTAAAGAACATTTCGCAGACAACGAAGAACTTATGTCTGTCAGCGAGTTTGTCCACTTTGCCTGTACTTCGGAAGACATCAATAACCTGTCCTATGCACTTATGCTTAAAGACGCGCGTGAGTTCGTCATTATTCCGGGTATGGATGAAGTCATCGGCAAAATTTCCGAAATGGCGGCAGATATGGCCGACATTCCGATGCTGTCCCGTACTCACGGCCAACCTGCGTCTCCTACGACTGCCGGTAAAGAGTTCGCCAATGTCGCCTACCGCCTGCAACGCCAAGCCAAGCAGCTTATGGAAGTGCGTATCATGGGTAAAATCAACGGTGCGACCGGTAACTACAATGCGCATCTGGCTGCCTATCCTGAAATTAACTGGTACGAGCTTTCGGAACAGTTTGTTAACAGTTTGGGTCTGATGTGGAATCCGTATACCATTCAGATCGAACCACATGACTATATTGCCGAATACTTCCATGTTATGCAGCGCTTCAACACTATTCTGATCGATTTCGATCGCGATGTCTGGGCCTACATTTCAAACGGCTTCTTCCGCCAGAAGACGGTTGCCGGCGAAATCGGTTCCTCGGCCATGCCGCATAAGGTCAACCCGATCGACTTCGAAAACTCCGAAGGAAATCTGGGGATCGCCAATGCTATTTTCGATCACCTTGGACAGAAGCTTCCGATTTCACGCTGGCAGCGAGATCTGACGGATTCCACCGTCCTGCGTAATCTGGGTGTCGGTGTTGCGCACACAATGATTTCCCTGCAAGCGACCATGAAAGGTCTTGGCAAACTTGAAGTGGATGCTAAAGCGATGGCAAACGACCTGGATAATAACTGGGAAGTCCTGGCTGAAGCGATTCAAACGGTTATGCGCCGTCACGGCTTTGAAAAGCCTTATGAGAAGCTTAAAGATCTGACTCGCGGTCAACGCGTCAACAAAGAGATCATGCAAAACTTTGTCGACTCTCTGGAAGGACTTCCTGAAGATGCCAAACAGCGCTTGCGTGAAATGACTCCGGCAACCTATATCGGTAACGCCGCACAGCAGGCCGCCAATATCGAATTGGCTTTAACCATGGTCAAAGGCCGTTAAGCGTTAAAACTGCTATTGATAGAAAAGCCGGCTTCTGCCGGCTTTTTTTTGCGCTGTTTTTTTTCAGCTTATCTTTCGAACTGTCGATGAAACAGCCAGATACCAAACAGAAACAGTACGCTGCCGATCGCGAACAGGGACAGCAGATCCTGCCAGATCAGACTCAAGTCATTTCCTTTCAGAATAATTCCGAAGCCCATATTGATGTAGTAATACAGCGGCGATAATTGAATCAATGGCTGT
Organism: Thiomicrorhabdus sp. 6S3-12; assembly: GCF_017571475.1. GTDB lineage: Bacteria > Pseudomonadota > Gammaproteobacteria > Thiomicrospirales > Thiomicrospiraceae > Thiomicrorhabdus. Next base: position 16,405 of record NZ_JAGETW010000004.1, read on the forward strand.
TCCCATTCAGGCATGGCTTCCGGCGGAGTAAAAGCCCCGGATAACAGAACAATCGGCATAATCAACAGGATCGAGACAATCATTACCTGCGCCAGGTTTTTACTGATTGTGGCTATGAAAATACCTAAACCGGACATGGCGTAAATATAGACTGCAGAAACAAGAAAAAATAACCAGTACTCCCCCTGAAAAGGTACCTCGAACACGGGAATGACAATCAGAAACAGTGACATTGCAATCCCACTTAACAGTATCATCTGCACCGCTAAAATTTTCGGCAACAGGATTTGAAATGGCGTTAAAGGCGCAATCGAAAGCTGTTCAATTGTCCCTCTCTCTTTTTCCTTGACCAGAATCGCTGCGGTCAGAAACAGTGACAGCATACTCAGCACCGTCATCATTTCCGAGATCGACATAAACCAGGAACTTTTCCCGTCCGGGTTATAAAGAATAATCTGTCTCGCCTCGATTGCCGGAACTTGCATCTGATCAGGCGAAACTACTTTAAGCCGACTTAACATCCACTCCTGATTGGAATGGGCATTTGCCAACCCGACGTAACTGTCCGCCAGGTTCCCCAAGATGACATTACTGGCATCCAGCTGAAAACCGATTGAGGTGGATACGCCATTCAGTAAATTTCTTTCGAAATTTTCCGGAATATCCAGCACGCCGAGCAGCAAGCCTTCGTCCAGTAAATACTGAGCCTGTTTTTCGTCCGTGACCTGTCCTTTCATATCAAAATAAGGCTGTCGCAGTTTATTCAGCCACTCGCGACTGCTCAGAGACTGATCATGATCCATGTAGCCCATGGGGGCATTGATCAAATCAAAACTGACGCCTTTACCACCGATGAAAACCTCACCGGTAAAAAAGTACAGCGTCGCCAATACCAGAATAAGATCACGACTGAACTGCAGCAGCTCTTTTTGGGTCAAGGCAAAAATTCTGCGCCACCATAAAATACTCATTCATCCACCCTCTTATGGAAGCGCAATATCGCCAGACTCCAAAACAAAAGTACAAACCCGAACAGAATCAGAATATTAAACCAAAGCTCTGACCACCCTTGTCCTTTCAGAAAGGCTCCCCAAATGATCTCCAACTGATACATTGCCGGAAAGGCGTGTGCTTCGACCACCGCTTCGGCCGACATGGATTCAACCGGCATCATCAAACCGGAATACATAATTCCCGGGATCATGGTTCCCAGCATGGAAATCAGCGCCGCCGCGGCCTGGGATTTTACGAAGGTCGAAACCAGTATGCCGATCGCAGCCGCACTGGCGACATAAAACAGATTTGCTACCAGCAGCAACGACAACTCGCCCTTGAATGGCGCTTCAAAAATCCATAGCGCCAACAGGCAGAGAATCGAAATATTGATATAGGAGATCAAAACATAAGGCAGCAGTTTGCCGGTAATAAACTCGGCACGGGAAACCGTCGAGGCGTAAATATTGAAAATCGAGCCGGTTTCCTTTTCGCGTACAACGCCCAATGCAGCGAGCATTGCCGGAGAAACCAGCATTACCAGAATAATCAGTCCTGTCCCGGTTGACCAGATACTTTTCAGCTCATTGTTGTACAGGTAGCGGGTTTCAAGACTCACCGGCGACAGCATGGCTTGAACCTCATGTTCGGTCATACCGCTGTTTTTCATGGCCCATGACCGCATTAACTGCGCATTATAATGGCCGTTGATCGCCGCAAGATAACCGGAAACCATTGATGCGCGATAAGTAAACATACCGTCAATCAATGCCTGAATCTGCGCTCTTTGTCCTCTTTTAATCTTTTGCGAAAACTCCGGCGGAATCACCAGCACAAAACGGATATCCGCCTTGGCGACCAGGGTCTCGGTTTCCTTGGTCGAACGGGCATGACCTTTATAGTCGAAATAGCGCGAACTGGTAAATTTGTACGAGTACTCGCGACTCTCGTCAGAATTATCATAATCGACAATCACAAACGGCATTTTTTCGACATCAAAACTTAAACCGAACCCCAGTACCAGCATCATGACCACCGGAAAAATAAACGCCATCGAGAAATAAACACGATCACGCCATATTTCAAGCCACTCTTTATACGCAAGGGTTTTTACAGTATGCAAATTCATCATGATTTCACTAAGCTTCCCTGCTATGGCTAGATTCGATTTTTTCGATAAAAACATCCTCTAGAGATGGCTGAAGGATCATCACATCGGTGATTTCAATGCCTTTATCGGCCAGCAGAGCGGCGACATCTTTGCCAACCGTTTCCGGCTCCTGACTGAAAAGCCGGACGCGACTGCCGTACAGCGCCACTTCCGAATAACCGTTACTCTCAAGAATGGATTGTGCCTGATAAGGACGGGAAACTTTAAGGCTCAGTACCTGACCTTTCTGTTGTTTAAGCGTTGCCTTGAGATTTTTCGGCGAATCATAGGCCACAACTTTGCCCGCCTGCATTAAGGCCAAACGATTACAGTGCTCAGCCTCAAGCATATAGTGGGTCGTCACCAGAATAGCCACTTGCAACTCTCCGGCGAGTTGTACCAGAATCCGCCAGAATTCCCTGCGGCCGATCGGATCGACGCCGGAGGTCGGTTCATCAAGAAACAAGACCTTCGGCTGGTGAATTAACGCACACCCTAATGCCAGACGTTGCCGCTTGCCCATTGGCAGACTGCCTGCGGAGGTATTGCATTCCTTTTGAAGATGACCGATCTGCAAGACCCACTGATGCCTTTCTTTAAGGCGTTTACCGCTCAGCCCGTAAATTCTGCCGAACAGATCGATATTCTCACTGACCGTCAAATCCAGATAGAGCGAAAAGGCCTGCGACATATAGCCGATACTCTCTTTGATCGACATGGACGAGGTAGCCATATTATGTCCGGCAACAAATCCCGCGCCCCCCGACGGCGGCAAAATCCCGGTCAGCATTTTTATAACGGTACTTTTCCCCGCACCATTTGCCCCGAGCAGTCCGAAAATTTCCCCGGCACGCACATCGAACGAAACCTGATCGACGGCGGTAAAGCTGTCAAAACGGCGAACTAAATCCTCGGCTCGAATTAATGTATCTTGAGAATCCGTGCTTACAGCTTCTTTTCTATGCGAGGAGCGATTTTCGGTCAGGCGCATCTGTGGCGTGTTTTGCGAACGGTTATCGAGCTTTTGGATGAATATCTCCTCAAGACCGATCGGGGAATAAGACCAGCTTTCAGTGCCGTCTTGCAGAATCATGCCCAAGCGCCGTTCCGCTTCGGCGGACTGCAGTGCAAAGCCGCCGATACGGATCATATCGCCGAGCTCTTCAACATGTTCGAAAGCGTCGTTGAGCGCCGGCAGGAGTTCTCGGCTTCTGGCGCTTTCGATTTCAATCAGCCAGCCGGGAGTACGACGGATAATCTCGTCGGCTGTCCCCTGATCCAGCACTTTTCCCTGATGCATCATAGACAGGCGGTTAAAACGACTGGCTTCATCCATATAGGCGGTTGAAATCAGTGCCGTCATACCTTCCTCACGCACCAATTGGTTCAGCATTTCCCAGAAATCCCGTCGCGAAACCGGATCGACTCCTGTTGTCGGCTCGTCCAGAATCAGCAGTCTCGGCTGATGAATCAGGGTACAAACCAAACCGAGTTTCTGTTTCATGCCGCCGGAAAGGTTTTTCATAGCACGGTTTTTAAAGGAAGACAATCCTGCTACATCGAGCAGTTTCGCCTTCCGTGTATGTAGAATCTCCGGCGCCACGCCACGCAGATTGGCAAAGAAATCGATGTTTTCATCAATACTCAAATCCGGATACAGATTAAGACCGAGTCCTTGAGGCATAAACCCGAGTTGCCGCTTGATGCGATTAGCGGACGCTTCCGAGTCGATTTTCTCTCCAAATACCGTGATTTCACCTTTTTCGAAGCGCAAAACACCTGATACGGCTTGCATTAAAGTACTTTTTCCGGCGCCGTCGGGACCGATCAAACCGTATATTTCCCCACTTTGAATGGTCAGCGAAACGTCTTCTACGGCGATCGTTTTTTTAAAGCGTTTCCCGAAGCTTTTTACTTCAACCGCTGTCTGCATGGCTTATTGCACCTGTATAAAGGCATCGGCAGGTAAACCGGGGGTGATTCTCTGCTGAGGATTCTCGTCAAGATACAGTTTGATCGCATATACCAGCTTGACGCGTTCATCCAGTGTCTGAACCTCTTTCGGAGTAAATTCCGTTTGTGCGGCAATATAACGGACCGTTGCCGGGAAGTCGCGATTAGGAATGGAATCGATGCGAATATTCGCTTTTTGACCTAAATGCACCAGGCCTACCTTTCCCTCGGCGATGTAACCTTTGAGATAGACCTCTTGCAAATTAACAATGTTGAACAGGCTGGCACCGGACGCGATAACCTCGCCCTGATTAACCAGTCTGGTCGTCACGATTCCGTCGGCCGGAGAACGGATCTGCATATCGTCCAACACACTCATCGCTTCCATCAGCGTTGCCTGAGCCTGCAAGGTGGATGCCTTTACGGCCATCACTTCCTGTTGTTTTGCTTCAACCTGTTGCCAGCCAAGTAGCGTTTCGTTAAGCGCTTTCTGCGACTGATTCAATGCGGTTCGGGCAATACGGACATCGTCATCGGCAATCCTTTTGGCCAATAACGCACTTTCGTGCTGATGTTTCTGCACGGTACCGCGCTGATACAGCTGTTTATAGCGTTTTTCATCCAGCGCTGCCTGGCGGGCTTTGGCTATGGCACTGTTCAGTACCGCCTCGGCATGTTTGACCGATGACTCGGCGGTTTCAATCTGTAAAGGAACCTGCTCTTTAAGCACGTTCAAGGCTGTTTGAGCGGCCTTCAAACTGGCCTCAGCCGCACCGTAAGCCGCAGCAGCCTGAGTCACTCGGGCGCGCACCTGAGCGTCGTCCAACAGTGCCAATAGTTGACCGCTCTTAACCTCATCACCTTCCCGAACCTTGAGTTGCAAAACCTTTCCGGCAACTTTGGTCGACGCCAGATAGTTATCAGCCTCAGTACGACCGTTCAGTTTTACAGTCCCATCGGGAAGACTGTTGTCCTGCTGCAAATAATAGAAATACCCCGTCGCGGAGGCAGCAACGATCAAAACCAATAGAATCAATGGCGCCTTATATTTTGTAATCATGACACTATCCATGTGTGGAAATAAGAAGATATGGAAAACAGAGAGACGAGAACAGAATCACGGAACCGCGAAACAACATTCAGAATCTACGAACGATAATCTCATACCTCAGTACAAATTAGTATGATCAATATCAAGCGGCCTCTAAATAAGCTTATATCAAAGCCGTTTAAATCGCTGTTATAACGCCATAATCCCTAATATTTATCTAAATCAGCACTCTACTTGCGTATCTTTTCATAGCGATTGCCATCACGGATTGGCAGCATTTATTAGCGCTTATAAATTTTTTCGAATAGCTTGTTTATAAATTATTCCTATAATACATAAAATAATTTAATACCAAGATTCAACACCCGAGGACTTGCTATGCAACAGAAAATCTTTAAAGAAAAATACCCTATTTTCTCTCTTGAATTCACCAAGGCAGAAGCCAAATTCGATACGGTTCCGGCAATCCTGGATTACCTTCAAGAGCAGGTAGACAATCACCCTAAAGCAGTTTTTATTGCCCGTTTTGACCATTTCAGCCACACGAAAAACATCGGTGGTGAAATTGGCGCCGGCATCGAAGATGCACAAAACCTGATTCTCTGCTTCGGTATGCAACTGCCTTCGGCTGATCCGGTTGCGGTTCGACCACGTTCAATCGGTGTTACCGATATGGGCGATAAATTCATCGTCAACTTTATGGAAGCACCAAACCCGATCGCCAACGACACTATGGAAGCCTGGGTTAAATCTCTGGTCAAATAAGATTTAAATTCATCAGTAAACTCCCCCTGACAGCAAAGCCTGCGCACTCCCCTAAAGTGACTCTCCTATTTTTTTGCAGGCTTTGTCTTTTTCCGCTTCCTGCCCTATTAATTACCTCCTTGTCGTCGCGTTAATTCGGTATCATTAGCGTCATTAACTTTCCAATCTATTGATGCAGAATAAAGAGCCGACATGATTCATTTTGAACAACTTGACCTTCCGACTTTTCTCAAAGATTACTGGCAGAAAAAACCAATTCTTTTACGTAATGCTTTGCCCGGTTTTGAAACGCCAATCAGTGCTGAAGAACTGGCGGGACTCTCTCTTGAAGAAGAAATCGAAAGTCGTATTGTTGTCCAGCATGGTACTGAAGATTACGAACTCAAACGCGGCCCTTTTACCGAAGATGACTACGCTGCCTTGCCTGAACAGAACTGGACACTATTGGTTCAAGGATGTGACCGTCTTCTTCCGGAAGTCGCCGATATTCTGAACGACTTTGACTTTCTACCGCGATGGCGCATCGATGACATTATGATCAGCTATGCAACTCAGGGTGGCAATGTAGGCCCGCATTTCGATCACTATGACGTTTTTCTGTTGCAGGCTGCCGGACAGCGACACTGGCATCTTACGACTCAGGAGTGTACAGAGGACAATTACATTCAAGGGGTAGACCTGCGGCTGATGAAAACCTTTGCAGTTGAACAGGACTTCATCCTCAATCCCGGCGACATCCTCTATTTACCGCCAAAGATCGGCCACCATGGCGTGGCACTCGATGATCAGTGCATGACTTTCTCTGTCGGCTATCGTTCCTACCGAGGACAAGAGTTGTGGGACAGTCTCGGCGATCATCTGTCGGAAATGTCACTTTTCAAGGAGCTCTATTTCGACCCTGAAATGCCGGCGAATCTGAACCCCGGCGAAGTGACTAGGGACGCGGCTCTACAGGCCAAAAAACTGCTTGCCGACAAACTTCAGGACGATAAGTTACTGCACACCTGGTTTGCGCGTTTTGCAACACAATTGGATCAGAGCGCCGCCCAGCAGCTTCCGGAACCGCTAAGTGCAGAGGAAACCCCGACACAACAGGAGTTTATCGACGCCTTGCACGGTGAACACGGCCTGATTAAGGATGCCGTGTGCCGTTTTGCCTATACTCAGATTGATGACGAAACGAGCCTGTATATCAATGGCGCCATCTGGAACTCTTTTGGCGCTGACGCGGAATTTATCCGCCTGCTTGCTGACAACAACTTCCTGACTCAGGAAATGCTGACGCCTTATCTGCAAACAGACCAGGTTCAGGCTCTGCTGTTCGACCTTTGGAAACTGCAGTATCTGGTCTTTATCGAATAAAGCCGGACATCCGATCAATTTCTGCTGCGGAGAATTACAATGGATGACGTTTTGAAAAAGGACGACCTTTCGGATGATCCTTATAAGCTGCAACGCTTTATCGACGGGCAGAGTCAGGTTTACGACACCGTCCTGAGTGAACTTCATGCAGGCCATAAGCAAACCCACTGGATGTGGTTTATTTTCCCGCAGCTGGATGGCCTCGGCAGCCGTCCATGGACAGTTTTCTATTCGATTAAAAGTATCGGGGAGGCACGCGCTTATCTGGAACACCCTTTGTTAGGCGAACGCCTGATCAAATGTACCGAAACGGTTATGCAGCACCGAACTAAATCCTTGCTGGAGATCTTCGGCAAACCGGATAACCGTAAATTCTGCTCCTGCATGACGCTCTTTGCCGCAGTCAGCGATAAGCCTGTTTTCCAACAGGCGATCGATAGCTTCTGTAATGGACAGGCGGATGAGAACTCACTGGCTCTTATCCGCAAACTGACGTATTCCTGAAACCGCTCTAACGTAATATCGACAATGCCGCTTCCAGCTGAATCTCGCGGTCAAGACGACGTTCCATTTCATCTTTGATCCGATCAACGTCCTCCGTTTGCAGATTATGATCGGCAACCAGAACCGCGTTGATTTTCAAAGGATCGCCGCGGCGAATATGCACCGAGCGGATTTCCACTTTCGTCTGCTGCTGGACAAGTACAACCCCTTCCAGTTGCGACACCATGCGCTGCTCTTGCACCATCGAATAGAAAGCCCAGCTCAAGGGCAAACTGACCAAGGCCACGACCATCAGTGAAAGCACCAGACCGCGTTTGGCCAGATGGAACGGACTGAAACCAAGAAGTAAAAAGGTCGCGGCGGCGGCCAGTACGATTCCGAAAAGGTTGGTAATAAACAGCAGCATAGCGCCGGAAAAGACATGCCAGTCCCACCAGCCGATACCGATACCGGAGATGACTAGCGGCGGAACCAGTGCGACGGCAATGGCGACACCCGCAAGGCTCTTCGCAACCTCGGAGCGTGCGCTGGCATAGGCACCGGCTACACCGGAAATAATCGCTACAGCAAGATCCAGCAAGGTAGGACTTAAACGCGCACCGATCTCGGAATTAAGGGATTGCAGCGGCATCACCCAGGTAAACAGCGTCGCTCCGAACAAGGTCAATAATATCCCGAAAATCAAGGTTTTGGAGCTGGTTACAATCAGATCCACTTCCTGACGCAGTACCCCCATAGAGAGCGATATAATCGGTGCCATCAAAGGAGCAAGAATCATCGCACCAATAATCACCGGCGCGGAATTGGCAAACAGCCCCACCGTTGCCAAAAGCGATGAAAGCGCCATTAGTACCAGATAGGTCTGGGTAAATTTGGCGCTCTCCTTGAGGCCGATAAAAGTCTCTTTAACCTCCTCCGGATCGGTATGGTAAATCCACGGCAAGGGACGAGCAATCAAAGAGCTGACAAGCTTACCTTTGGGCAGGCTTTTAACCCGAAAAGACTCTTTGGTTTCAGTCGACCGGCTTGAGGGCAGTCCTTGATGTAATAATCCGATCTGCGTCGGTTTGACGACACATTGCAGTTTTTCCGATTCCGCTTCTTCGGAATCAAGCCGAATACTGACCGGCTTCTGAAAAACAATGTCCAGGGTTTGCGTTTTAATATGTCCCAAATAATTATTCAGCGGCATATCTCTTTTGCTTACTGGTAGCAAACGGGTAATCACGAAATGCAATATTTCAGAAATGGAACGCGGTGAAATCACCACCGCATGCATACTTGGTTCATCAATATCGCTATTGGCAATGACTCTGTGACTAAAGGCATTATCACTGGGTTTATAAACCACGCACAAACCGAGTGCCGCAGTCTGTAATTGCGACTCTTTTCCGGTTGTGAAATTCACCTCAAACAGCCGCCCCCTGATCATATGCAGCATAAGGTGCCAGATGAAAAGCAGGCGCGCCACAAAATGCTTCTGGATTTTTAACGCAGGTTGCATCGCTTCCCTGTCACCGGCGAGAACCGAAGACAGGACCAGTTCGTTATTACAGTAAAGGTTATCCACGATTCTTGGTGTATCGCAACCATCAATGTCCTGCAGCGCCTTATCCAAATTATCGGCAATCTTGAAGCGTTTTTTCGCGAACGGCGCCTGCGGATGCGGAAGCAATCCAATATCGATTTCCTCTACCTCTTCAAGAAAGATTTTAAGGTTACGGTCCGCGAGACTTAAAAGATATAAATCATCGGTGTTGAGTGATGCGACGTGTAAATCTCTAAATTGGATCACGCCCTGAAAATGCCATCCCTTCTGTTCGCAATAGCGCTCGGTATTCTGCCATAGCGTTTCGGGGGTATGGGAATCACAAATAAGCCAGATGTTTTGGATGGTGAACTCGGCCATTACGCCTCCATCAGTTTGAATTGCTAGCTATCATCTCAAAAATTCACAGGAGTGCGTATAAAAGCTTAAACTTATTGAGCGAGTCCAAGTTTTACGGATTGTATAGAGGCGGAAATTACCGCTTGGAAAAGAAAACCGGTGCAAGGCGCCTGATGAACGCACTGAGCACCGGTGAGGTATAAAACCAATTCGGCCCGAAGAATGCGGGCCTCTTTGGATGGCGGGTAGTCCTGATTTTCAGGTCACGACAAGCGTCTTAGACAAATGCAGGTGGAACCGGCCACTGTCTATCCAAATGCGCCTGATTAACCGCCAGAAATTTGTTGATTTTACCGATACCGTGATCGATGAAATCATCCGGATGAACCGGACTTTGCTGGGCGGTGTTTTCCATTCCCGTACGCTGTTTGAAATTACGATCCAACCCACGATTCATAATATCACCGCTAATCGATGGCGAATTATGCCCGCCCTGACCTTTAATGTCGTCCCAAAGCAGTGCGTGACCGATTTCATGACTCAGGGTCTCACCGATCAAACGGCCGAATACTTTAATGGCCACAGGAATCAAACCGTCTTCATCTGTTGTGATGCTGCTTTCGAGCTGCAGAACAATACCTTGCGTTTCCGTATCGACGTCGATGGCATTCGGCAATTGATACACGCCGGGATAGAGTACGATCGTTTCGTTGAACAGATCGGATGAAGAAGATCCGGTTGTGACGCCGGCAACGCCGTTATTGCCCGGATCGGTATTTTTAATCTGCGTGCTGACCACCATCGTGTTCGGGACATGCGCCGGAACGCTCTCGCTGTAACCGCCGAACTTCCAGAATACGCGAACATTCGCGGTCGACAATAGCTGATCGGATACCTTTTTCATTTCATCAACGACATTTGATTTCACGCTTAATAGCTGGAATGCGTTGAGCGCGGCATTAAACAGACCGGCATCCTCGTCAACCGTAACGCACTGAGGCACTGAAAGTTGCACTCGTTTGCTGACCAGTGTATTACCGCCGGCATCCGCAAGTTTTGCTATCAACACCTGCTTACCGGGTTTAATTCCTTTAACACGGGTCAGCAGCGCATTCGGCGAATCCACTTTAAGTGCGCTTGCATCTTCGGCTACCCATTGAAGCGTCGCGCCTTCCGGCGCGTTTTGCAGACTGGCGCCGACTTCGATAATCAGAGATTTATCGTTTTTCGCAGGATTGAAAGCACGAACCTCGGCAGTTAGATTACTAGAAAGAACTATTTGCGGTTGCATACTGTCGTTCGATGTCTTGGCGTCGACTTCAATTTTTTCGCCATCGGGTTTGGCGATTTTTACCGAGGCCTTGTTTGCGCCGGCAGTTTTGGTCAACTCCTTGGCTTCACTGGTCGCCGTCGATTTACTGTCTTTGGCGGTCGGTTCGCCAACCATTGAACTCAACGCTTTATAGGCAAGCTGATTTGCCTGATCTTTGCTGATCTGCCCGCTCTTCTGAGCCTCCTGAACCGCTTTCAATGTTTTACCGATATCCTTTTTCATCGCATTCTGTTTTTGGAAATCTACAGCCATTCCTGCCAGATCGGTTACGCTTTTCGATGTGGTTTTCAGCGCTTCCAGCGCATTGGTCTGAGTACCGGAAAGCCCGGTCATATCCTTAAAGGCTTCGCTTTTACCCAGAAGTTCAAAGGCGGCCCCCAGCCCTGTCGGATCAGGCGCATTCGGTGCATTTTGCATGGTAATAATATTCGCTGGAAGATCCTTGACCTGAAGGTCACCGATATCGCTGCGGCGGCTTTCCGTCGAGAGCGGATTGATCGCTGTCGGTGTCGTGCCGCAAGGAACGTCTTCAAAGCGCCAGTGACGACTGTCATCAATTTCTTCACAACTGTTGCATTTACCCATTACCGATTCCGCATAAACGCCTTTAGTCGGCACACTGATACGGTATGGATCCGGACGTGTCGTCGGCTTGTAGTAAGCCATCAGATTGGTAATACTCTTGAAGACCGGATCCAATCGCTCACCGGGGACGACCTTCAAGACCAGGTTATTGCCAACCACGCCGATCACTTTATTCTCGACGACGCTGGCAACACTCTTACTGCCCGAATTCGGGGCAATATAACCGTCCAGAAGACCGAACAGACGGCTCGAATCCAAACTTGACCAGATGACCTTATGCGCCATCTCCATATGTTCATTGAGAAAGCCGAGCAGTTCTGTCGCCGCTGCACGATCCTCCTTACGTGGATCGCGTAATTCGGCGTCTGACAGCGGCGTATACATCAAGGCCGCATCGGTAACGTAGTCGACATCGATATCAAACAGGCCGGAGACTTTGACATCGATCACGTTTATCACATCATTGTTGATCCGCGCATTGCGAATAATGCTTCCTCCTGAATACGCCGTCCGGTAATGCAGGTAAGCAGCACGCAAAATAATTTTCGATGACGCATGCACTTGCGTATTGGCGCGCAAACGCAAATATTGAATCTGCCGCCGGGTGATCTGCTGCATACTGCGGCTGGCAATTTTGACCTGAATCTGTGCACCGCGGCGGTAGTTAGAAAGTTGAGTATAATCCAGATCCAAACGCACTTCCGATCCGTCTTCCGCCACCGCATAGATGTCGATCTTCTCAATGAATTTACGTACGATATCGGCGGCATAGTCCGCCTCGAAAACGGCATCTTTCTCTGCTTCGGTTAAAGGGACTTCCTTGTCGTAGCTAATTTTGAAAACTCTGTCGAACCACGGGAACCAGTGCTTAAGCTCGATGGTTTCGGTAATCGTTTTTGTCTGTTCCTCAATCGAAGCGATATAGGGACGCTGCAATTCAAAAGTCATTGAAAAATGCCCGCTGAACATCTTAATGGTTTCATCGGCATAACTGCCGATCGGCATATCCGAATCCGCATAATGACTGCTAATCCTTTCAATGGCATCAAAACCGCGCTGCAATTTCTGCCCGGCAACCGCTCTACGCAAAGTATTTTTCCAGCGCAGCACCTTGGCATAATCGAAGTGACTCATCGGTAAAGGCACAAACAGGCACTCCTGCACATCTACCAATTCCTGTTCGATCGCATAGTGCTTGAGCACTTCAAAATATTCGACCGTCATCGCATGGCAATGGTTGTTGTTTTTAATCACCTCTGTCTGCGCACTCACAGTTTCATGCTGACCGACCGTCTGCACAACGGTGCTGCGCTGACTGCGCAACGCCGAAGCTGACTGTGAAATACTGTCCTGCAGACGGTTAAGCGTACTGCCGGAAAGATTTCGCGCCGAATCCTGCGAAGCGGATGACGACGACGAACTGCCCGAATGCGAAACGCCTCCAAATAAGCCGCCGACAAACTTGCCGACCGAGCCCATAATTCCCCCACCGATCCCGGCACTGGTCCCGCTGGTTTCGTTATGCGAACTGGCGCGGATATTTTCCGAAAAAGTGGAATTAATGATTTCGCTGATATCCCGGTCGCGGGAAATGTCGGCCGCGAGCGATTCAGTAACCGTTTGTGCTTCCGAACGTTGCGCACGCTCTTCCCGATCCCAATCGATAATGGCGATCTGTTTTTCCTGACAGGGAGCCAGTGGCAGGCTATACAGCAGATCGCCCAACGAATAGCCGTCCGCCTTCCATTTTTGTTTAAAGTGCAGAATATGTCCGTGTGCAATGGTTGTATTCTCATACACTGTCGGCGTATCGTCCCAGTCGACGCTGTTTTCAGCACTCAACTGCTTGCGCCCCGGATGATTGCTAATGTATTCGGCCTGAATAGCTTCAATCTTACTGATTGCTGTAAAAATTCGCCGTTTAATGGTCTGCAATCCGGCACGGATCGCATCATAATGTTCGATGAAATAGCGGTCATCGAGCGAGATAAAAAGATCGGAACCAGACTGATAAAAATTATGGAACTTTTCCAAAAGCCCGGTAAACGCGCTGATACTCGCGATATAAGTGTCATAGTTGGCACGGATAGACAGAATCTCTCCTAGCGTAAAAACCGCTTTGTTACGCAAAGTTTCTCGTATATCGTCAAATTGCTGAACCAGACAAAGAATGCCCATAGTTGCAGTTTTACGCGTCGGGCAAGGTTCGAAATTATGCGAATCTTTGCCCGCTGCCTGCGAAAGCTGGTGAATCAGATCGCGCAGATAACCGAGCAACTCCTCCTGATCCTGAACTTCTTTGCTGGCGTGATCAATGCTCAGCAACATTTTTTCAGCGCGTTTCTGCGTAAGAGAGATCACTTCGCCTTCGACATTTGACTGCTGCATGATTTCTCTGACATCCTCGACAAAACGCAGCAACAGTTTAGGAAGTACCTTGTCTGCAAAAAGATGATGCGTCGGATCAAACTGCGCATACCGCTCGATATGCCCCAACAGCGAAAGAATGGTGGCACGATTCAGTGAATCTTCAGCGCTGAGGGTTTCGCAGTAACTACTTGCTTCTTCCGCGCCGTTTTTGCCGCAGTAAGCCGCAGCCAGTTCATGATGCAAACGCTGCAGCTTGGCGCGGCGTCGAGCCTGCTCGGCCAGAAACTTGGCAATCGCCGTAAAATCAAAAGTTTTCGGCGTAGCCAGCTTGATATTATCGATCCCCGTGGCGATTTTTAAATGATACACCGGCTTGTCGAATGTTGCCGTCGCCACGCTGGCAACCTTCAATGTCTTGGGCTGGACACTGATCTCGGCGCCTGATGCGTCAGTCGAATGATCGGATGATTGTGTAGCTGTCGCAACGCTCACTTGTTCCTCTTCATCAACGGTAATCGGCAGCAGATCCATTGAGCTCATCGAGTTGTTCATACGGTTAAACACCGTAAAGAGTTCGTCGGAGATCGAATCAAGCTCGGTAATGAACTGTCTGCTCTCCTTGGAGGTAATCGTCAATCCACGGATTTCCGGTTCGGTCGTGCGTACCGTATGATAAAAACTGAACTCTTCCAGTGTCCGGTTGGGAATCGTGAAATCGACGCACTGCCCGCCGATGTCCTGAGAAAAGGTTCCGTTACCGATCATATCTTTGGCTTCAGGTAATTTTGGCGTACCTTCCGTACTGCTCACTGTCGCTTGCAAATTTGCCAGATCCGCAACCAGAATAAGTGTTTCCGGAATTTTTTTATCTTCCAGCTCGACATGAACCGGCGCATCCTGCAGACCGGCGAGCAGTCCGTACGCCTGCTCATATTCCCGGCTGTCGGCGCGCCCGAAAAAACGTCCGCTCTGATCGGTCTGTAAGGTCAATACCGGCTGAAAGCTGTCATCATTGATCACTGCCGAAGATTCGTCGCTGGCCATAATCACAATCTGCACACCGGCAACTTTATTTTCACCGGAAATGTCGACCAGTTTTCCGCTGATATTACGCTGAATTTCCCGAATCTGATCGCATTCGCCACCGGGACAAAATTCAACGATTTTAGGGTCTACCTGAATACGAAAAGGCGTGCTGTCGTCTTCGGCACTTTCCGCAATGTCCGCGGCATAGAGACTGCCGATACTGTAGTTCTGACTGCCAAGCAGTGCACCATCTGGGGCGAACACTTCGATTTTGATCGACTTCCCCTGAAGCAAATCTTCCTTAGGCAAGGCAAAGCGGAATGCACCTCCGCCCCCGACATCGACACGGTCTTTGGAAAAGACCGTCTGCTGGGAGATCAGCTGACTGTAGCTGATCTTAAGAAAATGTCCGATGTATGGATCATCAATTCCATCAATCACCTGATTATTTACCGGCTGTAAAAAACCGTTGACGCTGACACTGCTCATGACGCACTCCTAAATAAAACAAAATGGCAGGAAGGAGTTCCATACTACATTGCCAATACATTTTATTATTGATTCACATCAATTCTGCAAGTCGATAAATTTTACTCCTATTTAAAAGAGCTTTGTGAGAGACACGATTAAGCGTCAATTATTTTCGTATACAGGCACGAGTCCACCATAGATAATGCAGGGAGGCTTCAAATAAAACAACAACATTTCACACTTGAGTGAGCAATAGCGGTTAAGCGCAGGCGTTCAAATACGCTCCCATTATTCAATCAAGTCAATGTCGATGCTGGCGGAGAATTGCATGTAAAGAAATGAAACAGAGGAAGCGATGCAAATTTTGTAATCTGTTGATCAGATAGCACGATTCTAGTGGGATTATGGCGTGCACGAGTTTGTTACAAGGCACTGAAACGCAACATAATACACAACCCGAACGGGTCAAGCATTAAGGTCGCATACGAAGGAAAAGATCACTCTCAAGAAAGATTTTTACAGCTGTACGACCGATCATAAATATACAGACCAGTCGTCGATAACCGGCAGCGATTCAAAGCCGGGTTTTGCAAACAGATACCCTTGATACAGTGACACCCCTAAAGTGCGGATAAAATCTAACTCTTCACGGGTCTCAACCCCTTCGGCCAGTACAGTGACATTCAGTTCCTGACAAGTTTGCACCAGATGTCTGACAATCACCTGCTTAACCGGGTTGGAATCAATATCGTGTATTAACTCCCGGTCGATCTTAAGTATCTGCGGTACAAAGCTGGCCAGCATATTCAGCCCAGCATGCCCGGCGCCGAAATCATCGAGCGCAACGATAAACCCTTGCGCCTGATAGTAGCGGAAAATATTGGTCAGATGTTTTCGATCCACCACCTCTTCGGATTCGGTGACTTCAAACATTAATAGGTGCGTCGGGAAATTCACCTCATTCGCCGCGCGCAAGGTACTTTGAATACAGTGCTCCGGCTGATAAACCGCATTCGGCAGGAAATTGATGCTTAGAACCTTATCCAATCCAAGTTCACTGGCGATACGGATCGCCTTCTGACGGCAGATCTGATCGAAAGCATAGCGGTTTTTTTCGTTGATTCTGGAGAGTATTTCTCCAGCTGGCTCGTTATTAACACCCCGCACAAGTGCTTCGTATCCGAAAATTTCCTGCTTATCGAGATCGACAATCGGCTGAAAGGCATAACTGAAATCGAAATCAATGCAGGCCGCGCACTTTTCGCAATCCAATGTGAATTTACGCCCCGCGGAATCACGGTAACGCAACAAATTCTCGCCTTTCATCAGTTCTAAAGTACCGAATTTCTGCTCCACTTCTTTCACTCTCGATACACTCTCTCGACATAGCCCAAAAGTCATTTTAGCTTACCATAAAGTAAAGACGACATAACTTGAGGCAAATAAAAAAACCGTCAGTAATAGCCTCACTTGCAAATATAGCGCAAGCGAGACAAGCACAGACGGTTCGTTGGGGCTAATCCTGATTGTTACAGCTGGAAGCAGTCGAAGCCTTGATCTTTAAGCATTTCCTGCGACGCAGCCTGCGTCAGGACGGCATAGGATGCCCGCTCTGCTTTGAAATACTTGTCAGCCAACTCACGCAATTCCTCAATGGTCGTTGAAATAACGCCTTGACGGTAAGCCATACGGATCTCATAAGTACGGCCGTACAACTCCTGGAAAAACGCTTTTTTCACTTCACCGGCCGGCGATCCCGGTTTGTCCATTGCCGAAATCACATTCAGAATCGCCTCATCGACTTTCGCCTGAGTTGCTTCAGCAGACATCAACCAATCCTTGGCGCGTGCAAAGTCGTCGTAAGTTTCCAGCAAACGCGGATCGCGATAAGAATAGAAGACAAATCCGGAGGCTTCAGGGTTGTAAGTCGCTCCGCCGCCATAGGCACCGCCCTTTTCACGCACCGCAGTATGTAAAAAGCCGTTGCGCAGACAAGCACCCAATACGGCCAGTTTCGGAGCGTCCGGATGTCCGGCTGCCACCGTCGGATAGGCCATGGCACAGAAGTTGACCTGAGTACTGGTAATCCACGCCTGTTTGACAGCCTTTCCGGAAGCGCTCAAATTAAATTCGGTCCGTGAGCCGGCCGTAGCCTTATCCTGCCAGAAGGATTCTACAGCCGCCAAGGCATTGTCGATGCCGTTCTCGTCACTGACGACCAGCGCCTGCTTCGAAGCCGAAGCGATCTTATCGGCAATCCCCTTAAGATCGCTGGACAGCTGTTCAATCTTTTCCGGCGACGCCTGAAGATCCTGATAGAACTCTTTAATAAAACGAATACCGGCAAACCCGCTGCGTTCGAATTTCCAGCGGGCGATCGGTGAGAACTGCTGCATCGACGCCATCATGGCGTGCATATGGCCGCTGCCGGTAATACCTTGATCAATGCCGGCACGAATATGCGCAAACAGATCCTGCAAACGGCTATGCTCCGAATAATTCGGCTGGTAAAGCGTCTCGGCGAGCAATTCGCTCATAGCAGAGACATTGCGGTCCAATGCTTTGGAACTCAATACATAGTGGCTATGGAAACGGTCGCTATCGGTCAGATCCTCGCGCAGCGCCGTTCTGGCACCAAATCCGCCGGTCACCGCGGCCTGATACGCCTGAGTTTCAAGATAACCACGCCCGGCCGAACCGATTTCGGTCAGGGTACTGCTGAACAGCGGCATAATCGCCTGTTCGTGCTGGCTTAATTCCGGCAGCTGCATAATCATCTGCTGGTAAGTGATACCGTTACTGCCGCAGACAAAATCGGTCACCGGGAGAGCGCCGAGACAACGTTTTTCGCCCTGCGGATTTTTAATATCAACCGGAATATCCTCTTTAGTCACCTCAGGCAACAGCGAAGGGTCATCGTGCATTCCCTGACGTTCATGCAGAGCCAAAGCCTGTTCAACAATTTCCTGCTTTTCTTCATCCGTCAATCGAGCCTGGATCTGGGCTAGTTTTTCTTTTTCCGCCTGCTCTTTTTGCGCCGACAATTCCTTATCCGGAACCATCGTTAAGGTGACTCTGTGCGGGTTATCCAGCAACCAGCTCTGAACCAGCCCCGGGATAAAATTCGGATTCTTGATCTCTTCTTCGAGTTCTTTCAACGCCGCGTCGACATCCAGCAGAGCGATCGGATCGCCGCCATGCATTGCACCGGACAAAGCATGCAGGATCAACTGCAGACCGTACGGGTAAGAGTCGCCACCGACTTCGCGTTGAGAAAGTTCCAGCTGATGCAGCATCGCTTCCAACTGTCCCTGATCAACGCCTTCCTTGGCAATGCGTTGCAATTCATCGAGAATCAGTTTTTCGAAGGCCTCGGTATGCTCCGCCTCAGAACCCTGCACACCAAGCACAAACGCCATCTCTTTATTGGATTCTTCGAAACCGCAAAGCGGTGACGGTGCTTCGGCCAGATCGGTGTTTTCCAAAACCTGACGCATTGGTGAGGCGGAGTTATCCAGCAGAACGGCCGACAAAAGATGCCCTTTCAAGACTTCCAAAGGATCTTTGTTTTCACCAAGCAACCAGGCAACATTGATATAGGTTTTTTTCGCCGTTTCCTCCTCATCCAGAGCGTAGCTGTGCTGCACACGCTTTGGTTCGGCGTACCGCTGTTCGGTCGATACTTCGATCTGTTTTACCGCATCTTTGAAACGTTGCAGAGCCAGTGCTTCAAACTGTTCCTGATGTTCATAGGCAGAAATATCACCATAGGTCATAAACACTGAATTGGACGGGTGGTAATGCAACTGATGGAAATCTTTAAGCTGCTGATAGGTCAAATCCGGAATATCTTCCGGCTCCCCTCCGGAATTGTAGTGATAAGTACTGCTCGGATAGAGTTCTGTTGTCAGCGTCTGCCACAAGGTAGAAACCGGTGAACTCATGGCGCCTTTCATCTCGTTGAAAACAACCCCTTTATAGGTCAGTTTCGATTGCGGGTTATCCATCTCTTCAAACTCGAAACGGTGTCCTTCCTGCGCAAAATCCAGTGGATCGAGATTCGGAAAGAAAACCGCATCCAGATAGACCTGAAGCAGATTTTGGAAATCCTTGCGATTCTCGGTGGCAAACGGATAGGCGGTCCAGTCGCTCGAGGTGAAAGCATTCATAAATGTGTTCAGGGAACGGCGGATCATCATAAAGAAAGGATCGCGCACAGGGTATTTTTCCGACCCGCACAACACCGTATGCTCAAGAATATGCGCTACACCGGTGGAATCCATCGGTAACGTACGTAAAGCCACCATAAAGACATTCTGCGGATCGTCTGCCGCCAGGTGGTAATGCTCGGCTCCGGTGATTTTATGGCGGTAGTGTTCAACCGAAAGTTTCAGGGTTTCGATTTCTGTTGCACCGATATATTCAAAGGCGGGATGTAGTTTTTGACTCATATATTTATATCTCTGTTGTTTGCAGTCCGAAGTAAAATACAGCAGGATTCCGAGTTTAAAAACTCACCACATCCCTTTGATTTTATTATTGTTTCAACAAATTAATCGCGTGTACTTCGGAGCAAATTTCTTTCCTTCTGTAGACAAAAAAGCCATTCATAAGAATGGCTTTTCAGGACAATGATTACAACCGCTTAGTCTTCAACGGCCGTCATTGAAAGCTTGACTCGTCCCTGCTTGTCGATGTCGGTCAGTTTGACACGGATCTCCTGACCCTCTTTCAGATAATCGTTAACGTCTTCAACACGCTCTTTGGCGATCTGTGAAACATGCACCAGACCTTCGCGACCCGGCATGTAAGCGACGAAAGCACCGAAATCAACAATCTTCTTAACCACTGCGTCATAAGTTTTTCCGATTTCCGGTTCAGCGATAATTTCGTTGATCTTGTCGATCGCGATTTGCGCAGCGTCACCGTCAACAGCGGCAATTTTCACATTACCATCGTCATCCAGCTCGATAACACAACCGCTCTCTTCGGTAATCGAACGAATCGTTGCCCCGCCTTTACCGATGATTTCGCGTACTTTTTCCGGCTTCACTTTCATGGTGAAGAAGCGTGGTGCCGTTGTAGCGACTTCCTGATTCGAGTGCGTGATCGCCTTGGCCATTTCACCGAGAATATGCAGGCGTCCGGCTTTTGCCTGATCCAATGCAATGCGCATAATTTCTTCGGTGATACCGTTGATCTTGATGTCCATCTGCAGAGCGGTGATCCCTTGATCGGTACCGGCTACTTTGAAGTCCATGTCGCCCAGGTGATCTTCGTCACCCAGGATGTCGGACAGAACCGCAAAACCGGATTCTTCCTTGATCAAGCCCATCGCAATACCCGCGACCGGAGAAGCAATCGGAACACCGGCATGCATCAGAGACATGGAGGTACCGCATACAGAAGCCATGGAGCTTGAACCGTTAGATTCGGTAATTTCCGATACTACACGGATGGTATAAGGGAATTCCGCTTCGGTCGGCAGCATTGCAGCAACACCACGACGCGCCAACATACCGTGACCGATTTCACGACGCCCAGGACTACCGACACGACCGCATTCGCCCACCGAGAATGGAGGGAAGTTGTAATGCAGCATAAAACGGTCATGGTAGGAACCGGTCAGTTCGTCAACAATCTTGGCATCTTTTTCCGTACCGAGCGTGGTTACCACCAGAGCCTGGGTTTCACCGCGGGTAAACAGCGCTGAACCGTGAACCTGAGGAAGAACACCGACCTGACAGTCGATCTGACGAACCGTCTGAGTGTCACGCCCGTCGATACGCTTCTCACCGGCGATAATACGGCCGCGAACAATACTTTTCTGTACCTTGGCAAACATCCCTTCGATCTCTTTGTCGCTGAAACCGTCAGGATTTTCATCACTTTGTACCAAAGTTTCCAATGCTTTGCTTTTCGCAGCATCCAAAGCCGCATAGCGATCCATTTTGTCAGAGATCAGATACGCTTCGGCAACATCGGCTTCTACCAGATTGAAAACTGCGTCTTTCAATTCGGTATTTTCCGCAGGTGGCTGCCAATCCCATGAAGGCTTACCGGCTTCAGCAGCAAAGCTTTCGATCGCTTCGATCGCGACCTGCATTTCCTGATGACCGTGAACCACGGCACCCAGCATGATGTCTTCAGATAGCTCGGACGCTTCGGACTCTACCATCAGAACCGCTTCCTTGGTACCGGCGACACTCAACTCAAGATCCGATTCCATCAGTTCTTCTTTACTCGGATTCAGCAGGTATTCACCATCCTTGTAACCGATAATTGCCGCACCGATCGGGCCGTTGAACGGAATCCCGGAAATCGCCAAAGCGGCCGAGGTTCCCAGCATAGCCGGAACTTCGGAACCGACTTCTGGATCCAGAGCGACTACGGTCGCAATAATCTGCACTTCGTTATAGAAACCCTTCGGGAAAAGTGGACGGATCGGACGGTCGATCAAACGTGAAGTAAGAGTCTCGTTTTCGGATGGACGCCCTTCGCGTTTCAAGAAGCCGCCAGGAATCTTACCGGCCGCGTAGGCTTTCTCCTGGTAATTAACCGTTAACGGAAAGAAGTCCTGACCTTCGTTGGCGCTTTTCGCAGCAACGACCGTAACCAGAACGCGGGTATCCCCCATGCCGATCATAACGGCACCATCGGCCTGACGCGCGATTTCACCGGTTTCTAGAGTAACTTGATGTTTTCCGTATTGGAAAGCCGCAGTGATTTTTGACATGCAAAATCCTTTAATTAGGTTTCAGAAGATAAACTTGAGTCCGAAACCTGAATCCCTAAAACAGCGTTAAAGCGGACGATAAAACGCATGCTTGATAAAACATCTGCCTTAGGGATTCAGGCTTGTTAGGGTTTACAGACTCAATTCAAACAATAAATCGGTTACAGGGCTAACATTCTACTGACTTTGACAAAAAAATAGGACAGAAAAAACAATTTTTTCTGTCCTATTTTCGCACTGTGCACAGGGCGCTCTGACATAACCTGACAATTTACCAGAGCTTCTCGCCCGATTCGAGCTTGTGCTGAAGCCATTCCTGAAAGGCCGGCGGTCCATGTGCCAGCGTCAACGGATTCTTGACCAGTTTGCGTCGATTAACCGGCTGTTGCTGATAAATCAGCGGTCGCATCTTCTGCTCGGCATAACTTTTTAGCCAATTCAACGTTTCCTGCGGAATTTCCCGGCCGACCGGAACGGCAAGATCAACTTCCATCCCCTGCCATTGCAAAATGCTGTCGATTACCAGCGCGCCGCACTGGTCGGGTCTGAAATCGTCCGGAAGGTAAGAGTCCTCTTTAACCCATGCGCATTCAAACTTCCGGCACGGATCTACCGGCCGGTTGTGATAATCGTCACAACCACTGCCGGTACTATGTGGGCAGGGTCTTCCCGGATAAGCTTCGCAGCCTTTGACCTTTATTTGCACCCAGCCGTCACAACAGGCGGTACACGGCTGACACACTCTATTTGTTTTCAGTGTCATTTCTTCTCCTCTAAAAGAGGCTATAAACTATCACACGCAAGAATGCTTGTCACATAACGGTAATATTTATTTAGCGGATACAAAAAAACCCCGACAATGCGGGGTTTTTTCAGTCATCCAAAGTGGATTACAAGTGCGTAAAAGCTTACTTACGTAGACCTAGACGCTTGATCAATGAAAGGTATCTTTCACCGTCTTTCTTGTGAAGGTAATCCAAAAGCTTACGACGACGGCTAACCAAACGCAAAAGACCAGTACGAGAATGGTTATCTTGTTTGTGTGCTTTAAAGTGCTCAGTTAGGTAAGTAATACGGTGAGTTAGAAGTGCTACTTGAACTTCTGGTGAACCAGTATCGTTTTCACAAGTCGCGTATTCAGCGATGATTTTTGCTTTAGTTTCAGCATCAAACATGGGTTATCTCCAATTAGATCGGTTTTAATAAAAGCTTATTTCCGCAACCGATGACAGAAATAAGCCGTGAATTTTAATGGTTTTCTTTGAAAAGTCAAACAGAACAAAGGGTTATCAAACTATAAATTTAACCCAAACACCGAAAACATAAAAATTGAGATAAAACATTTCTAGCCAAGGCGAAGGCGGCAGGCAATAGTTATCTATCTCCAAATCTACGGCCGAGCCTCCTCTGCCTTTCTGAAGACGATAAAAAGCCCTCAATCAAGGCGCACTAAGCGCAGTTTAGTAAAACTAAATAAGCGAAGTGCAACAAAGAGTGAGGGCTTTTTAGCTCTTTCAGAAACTATTGACGGCCAAAACCGTGCATGTAATGTCCCAGCGCGGAGATATCTTCGCCCATATGGCGTACCAGATTATCCAGACTGACGATCGTGTTCTCCAGAATGTTTACCGCAATAAACGGCTCTTCGACTTTCAAACGGTCATACATAGGACGGGTCAACATCAGAATGGTCACCCCTTCCTTACCGCAGGCTTTCATTCGCAAATCACGAGGTTTGCGGTCGAAGAAAGACATTTCACCGATTAGAGAACCTTCACCTTGAGTACCTACTGCAACATTGTCCTTGTCAGGACCAATAAACTGTACGCGACCATTCATAACGAAGCCAAGTGCGTCTCCGACTTCCCCGATATCAAAAATCACTTCGTCTTTTTTGAAATCTCTTTCCTGCAGATAAGCCATCAGCTTTTCCACTTCCTCAAGGGTCAAAGATTCACAGATCAAGTGATTCTGGAAAAAACGGAACAACTCTTTGGCAGTCATCGATAACATAGGCACTCCTTTTCTTGTCTTTTTTTATTTGTCATCACCGAGCGGTTTGCGAGCGATAAAAGTATTCAGTGGTCGTCCATCGTCCAACCGCTGTATTCTATCAACAATCATTTCAAAACCTGAAAAAACTTGCTGCAGCTCGCCTTGTTTCAGTAAAAAATTCGGATTTTTAGGGGACTCGATCGGCTCACCGATATCAACAAAGGTCTGCCAGAGAAGATAACCGCCAGGTGCCAGCTGTTTTTTCAATTGCGGCAAGAGTTCACGGTTCAGATAGCGAACACCTACAATGACGTCGAAATGTCGTCCTTTAACCTCTTCGGGGATGCAGCTTGCCTGTTTCAGGTCACAACACTTGAACTGAAGCTGAGCACCACTGGCACGAGCCAATTCTTTAGCACGCTTTAATACCCGACTTTCCTTGTCGATCGCCACCACCTGAGTACGCTGCTTGGCAAGAAAAACCGCATCACGCCCCCCGCCGCAGCCGATATCCAGAACCAGTGGACGTTGCTTTTCCGGCATTCTTCCCTGCAGTTCAGAAAGCCAGTTAGCGGCAAATTCCTGTACCACCGAACTGGGTTTCCAGAGCATTTTCGACTCTTTCCCGCTACACCAGAACTCGGTCAGCTGTTGCGACCAGAAATCAATATCTTCATGATTCTGAAAAACCAGAGAGCCTTTAACCTCATACCCTTTGGCATCGAGAAAAAGCGTGGCGGTATCGATCTGATCCTTGTCGCCAACCAGAAACAGTTCAGCCGGAGGTGCCGGAAGCTGGTTAAGACTCTCAAAAAGGGATTCGAAAGGCATCGAAGTCGATTCTTTAAGGTGTCCCGACTGATAATCCGCAACCGGGCGCAGATCCAAAATGCCATCGGCGGTAATAAAACGCATCTGTTCCATGATTGGGCCCTTAATCACTACTATTTAAAGGTTAAACAAACGCTTGGGTTTGAGGAGTTGCTTCTCTTCATGCCACTCGCCGACTCCAATGCAGACATTTTGCTCGTTATAAAAACGTACCAACTCACTGTCCGGCTGCGGCAGGCGCAGCATACCGCCATGCAACAGATGCTTGCTCTGTTCTGCATTGAGGTGAACCGCCGGAAGATGTTGCAGCGCAATATCGATCGGTTTCAGACACCTTTCTTTCTGTTCTTCAATCTCTTCAAGCGTCAGCATGTCATCGCCGCTGAGGCTACCGGTCTGGGTACGATGCAACGCGGTCAAGTGACCGAGAGTGCCCAAGGCTTTAGCGATATCTTCACCCAGGGTTCTGACGTAGGTTCCCTTTGAGCACAGTACATCAAACACCAACACCCGTTCTTGCAAACTCTTGAGCTGGATGTCAAAGACGGTGATTTTTCGCGCCGGTCTTTCTATTTCGATGCCTTGGCGTGCATACCAGTAGAGCGGCTTGCCCTGATGTTTCAAGGCCGAATACATCGGCGGAATCTGTTCGATCTGACCCATAAACTGCTGCAGAACCTGCGCGACCTTTTGCTCATTCAATTCAGGAACTTCGGCGGTAGCGACAATTTCCCCTTCGGTATCACCGGTATCGCTCTGTTCACCGAGTTTCAGAGTCGCCGTATAGCGCTTATTGGAGTCGAGAAGCAGGCCGGAAACTTTGGTTGCCTCGCCGAGACAGACCGGAAGCAGACCGGTTGCGAATGGGTCCAGAGCGCCGGTATGCCCCGCCTTTTCCGCATTAAAAATACGTCTGACCTGTTGCATAATGCCGTTGGACGAGACTCCGGCCGGCTTATTAAGAAGAACGATACCGTTCACCTTTTGTTTTGGAGGATTGCGATACTGAGCCATGAATTCCGTGCTTATGTTATTTTTTATTGAGCGCCTTATTGATCAGGTCTTCCATGTATTGGACATTTTCTGGAACCGTATCGAAATAGAAACGCAGATCCGGAACAATGCGCAATTTCAGGCGCTTGCCGATTTCGGAACGCAGAAATCCTTTGGCTTTATCCAGCGCTTTCAGGGTCTGCTCGACTTCCGGATCCGTCGAGTTATGGCCGATCAGGGAAAAGTGAATTTTTGCGATACTCAGGTCTTTGGAAACCTGACAATCGGTAATCGTAATATTTTGAAAGCGCGGGTCTTTCGCTTCCTGTAATAGCAGAGTCGCTAGAGTTCTGCGGACTTCCTGAGCTACGCGAACCGGGCGACTGACAGTAGAGTTTGCCATCTATGTAATCCTTTTAAACGATGTGAATACTAAAATGCCCCGTTTACAACAAACGAGGCATTGATCGGAAATTAATTGTCTCGTCTTGAATTAATCAAGCGTACGCTTAACTTCTACTCGTTCATAACATTCGATCTGGTCACCGACCTTAACGTCATTATAGTCTTTAACGCCGATACCACACTCCATGCCTTTCTGCACTTCGTTGACATCGTCTTTAAAGCGACGTAGCGACTCCAGAACGCCCTCGTAGATAACCACGTTATCACGCAGTACGCGAATCGGGTTATTACGCTTAACGTTACCTTCGGTAACCATACAACCGGCAATCGCTCCGATCTTAGGCGCTTTAAAGACGTCACGAACATCTGCAACACCGACGATATCTTCACGGAAGTCCGGAGCCAGCTTACCTTCAACCGCACGTTTCACTTCGTCAACGATTTCATAGATAACGCTGTAGTATTTCAGGCTGATGCCTTCGCTATCGATAATACGTTTGGCAGAAGCATCGGCACGAACGTTGAAACCGACAACCAGCGCTTCGGAAGCCAGAGCCAGGTTGGCATCCGTCTCGGAAATACCACCTACGCCGGAAGCGATCACATTAACCTTAACTTCGTCGTTGGACAGTTTAACCAATGCATCGGTAATCGCTTCGATCGAACCTTGAACGTCCGCTTTAAGGATAATGTTGATATTCTGGATATCCCCTTCGGCCATCTTGTTGAACATATTGTCCAGCTTCGCTTTCTGCTGACGGGCAATTTTCAACTCTTTGTGTTTGGCCTGACGGTACATAGCCGCTTCACGCGCTTTACGTTCAGTATCAACCGTGATCATTTCATCCCCGGCAACCGGAACACCTGAAAGCCCAAGAATTTCCACCGGAATCGAAGGACCGGCTTCGTCAACGCTTTCACCAGTATCACTGACTAACGCTCGAACACGGCCATATTCCATACCGCATAGCGCGATATCGCCTTTCTTCAAAGTACCGGACTGAACCAGAACCGTAGCAACCGGACCGCGCCCTTTATCCAGACGTGATTCGATAACAACACCTTTTGCGTGACCTTCGGTCGGTGCTTCAAGCTCAAGGATTTCCGCCTGCAACGAAATCGCATCCAGAAGATCGTCGATCCCCATACCGGTTTTCGCTGAAACCGGAATAAACTGCACGTCTCCGCCCCAATCTTCCGGAACAACTTCTTCCGCAACCAATTCTTGTTTTACACGCTCAGGGTTAGCCGATTCTTTATCCATCTTGTTGACGGCAACGACAATACCGACACCGGACGCTTTGGCGTGCTGGATCGCTTCTTTAGTCTGCGGCATAACACCGTCATCCGCCGCAACCACGATAACGACCACGTCGGTAACCTTGGCACCACGTGCACGCATGGCGGTGAAAGCCGCGTGACCCGGAGTATCGATAAAGGTCAAACCACCCATAGGGGTATCTACATGGTAAGCACCGATGTGCTGTGTAATTCCACCGGCCTCGCCATGAGCGACTTTAGCGTTACGGATATAATCCAGCAACGAGGTCTTACCATGGTCAACGTGACCCATAATGGTTACAACCGGAGAACGCTTAACCGTCGCACCGTGGTATTCCTGTGAAGTAACTTCGTCTTCGATAGTTGTTTCGGTAAAGGCAACGGCCTTGTGGCCCATTTCATCTACGATCAACATCGCAGTTTCCTGATCCAACACCTGGTTAATGGTCGCCATAGTCCCCAGTTCCATCATCATGTACTTGATGATTTCACCTGACTTGATCGACATAGCGTCAGCCAGAGCAGCCAGAGTGATGCTTTCCGGAACCTTAACTTCACGGACTACCGGTGCAGTCGGTTTCTGGAAGGCGTGCTCATTTACCTTGGACTTGCTGTTGCGTTTGGAACCACGCGCTCCAAGACGTGAAGGCTTGTTCTCGTCATCCAGGTCAATGCGCTTGCCGGCTTTTTTCTTAGGTGCAACAGCTTTTTTACCTTTGCCACCATCTTTAGCCTGGCCCATTTCGCGATTTTCCTGATGTTTTTTATCTTTTTTCTTCTTAGCCGCTTTTGAATGATCTTCCTTCGGAGGCAGAGGTGCAACCTCGCTTTCCTGAGAAGGATCTTCCGAGCCAGCTGCAACCGGAGTGTTTTCATCTGTTGCAACAGATTCTGCACCCGCTGTTTCAATGTTCTGTTCAACCGCTTGAGCTTCGATTTCCGGCGCAACTGTTTCCAGTTGCGTCTCTTCGATCACGTCTTCCGATTCGTCGACCATAGTCGGCTCTTCTTTTTTAACGTAGGTGCGTTTCTTACGAACTTCTACATTAACGGTACGCTTTCCGCTGCCCGAACCCGTTGACAGATTCAATGTCTGCTTACGACGCAGGGTCACTTTTTTAGGTGCACCTTCTGCCTTTTCTCCGTGCAGACTCTTCAGATAATTCAATAGTGTCAATTTTTCTTCTTCGGTAATGGAGTCATCCTCACTTTTACCTTTGACACCTGAATCAGCCAACTGAGTCAGTAGCTTATCAACAGAAAGGTTGAGCGTTTCTGCAAACTTCTTAATTGTAACTTCAGCCATTAACCTCTCCCTTTGTGTTATTCGAACCAAGGCGCACGCGCTTTAAGAATCAACTCCGCCGCCTCTTTTTCATCTATTTCCAGAATTTCCAATACCTCGTCAGTACCTAGTTCTGCCAGATCTTCCTGAGTAATGACACCGTTCGAAGCGAGTTTTTTCGCCATGTCCAGATTCATTCCTTCGAGGTCGATCAAGTCTTGCGCCGGTTCAGCCAGCGCTTGTTTTTCTTCTTCAGCGATTGCCATCGTCAACAGCGCATCTTTCGCACGCTGTTTAAGTTCGGTAACGATCTCTTCGTCAAAGCCATCAATTTCCAGCATTTCTCCAGCCGGGACATAAGCCACTTCTTCCAAAGAGGTAAAACCTTCGGCAACCAATACTTCGGCAATTTCTTCATCAACATCCAGGCTGTTGATAAAGATATCGATCTGGCCTTTAGACTCAAGCTCATGCTTCTCGTTCATTTCGGACTGGGTCATTACGTTCAGTTCCCAACCGGTCAATTCCGAAGCCAGACGGATATTCTGGCCGTTCTTACCAATCGCCTGTGACAGCTGTTCGTCTTCAACCGCCAGATCCATAGTGTGCTTATCTTCGTCTACCATGATCGAGGTAACTTCGGCAGGCGCCATCGCATTGATAACAAACTGGGCATCATTAGCGTCCCACATAATGATATCGATACGTTCACCGTTCAGTTCGTTGGTTACTGCCTGAACACGACCGCCACGCATACCGACGCAAGCTCCGATCGGATCAAGACGGGGATCGTTGGCACGAACGGCAATTTTGGCACGGAAGCCGACATCACGCGCTGCACTCATTACATCGATCAATTCGTCGGAAATTTCCGGCACTTCGATCTTGAACAATTCAATCAGCATTTCTTTACAGCCACGTGACATAAACAGCTGAGGGCCGCGCGGACGGAATTCAACCGTCTGTAGATATCCGCGGACACGGTCGCCCATACGGAAAGTTTCGCGGCCAACCAGTTCGCTGCGTGGAATAATCGCGTCAACATTGTCACCCATATCCAGGATGACATCACCACGATCGATTCGTTTAACCTGACCGGTCAGGATTTCACCAACGCGTTTTTCGTAGACTTCTACAATCTTCTTACGCTCGGCTTCACGAACTTTCTGGATAATGACCTGTTTGGCAGTCTGCGCACCGATACGACCGAAATCGATTGATTCGATCTCTTCTTCGATGTACTCGCCGACCTCAGCGCCTGGTTTTTCGTCGACAGCGTCCATGTGGCGGATGTACCAGCCCACTTTATCTTCGATATAGACGTCGTCTTCGATAACTTCCCAACGACGATAGGTTTTATAGTCACCCGTGATACGGTTGATTTCCACGCGCGCGTCGATTTCATCATCGTAGCTGCGTCGGGTTGCTGTTGCCAAAGCGGTTTCGATAGCGTCAAAGATAATTTCTTTTTCAACGCCCTTTTCATTGGCCATAATTTCAACAACGGCTAATACTTCCTTGCTCATTCTCGTTCGCCTTACCTAAAACTGTAAAAACTGATAAAAAACGTAAACTTATTCGGTTAACTTAAAATTCCGGCACCAGATTGGCTTTTTCAATCTCGGCGAATGGAATCGGATAAATTTCGCCGTCCACCTCGATCTCGACACCTTGGTCATCAACCTTAAGCATTTTCCCTTTAAAACGCTTGCGCCCGAGAATATCGACCGCGCTGCGAATCTGAACCGTCTGCCCCTGATAACGGGCAAACTGTTCCGGTTTGAACAGCTGGCGATCCAGACCCGGCGAAGAGACCTCAAGATTATAGGCACCGGAGATCGGATCTTCGACATCCATAATCGCGCTGACCTGATGACTGATATCGGCACAGTCGTCAACATTAATGCCGCCTTCCCGATCGACAAAAAGGCGCAGAGTCGAGTGCCGACCCGCAGAGATATATTCCAATCCCCAAAATTCAAAGCCCATCGACTCAATCGTCGGCCTTAAAGCATTTTCAAGTTTCTCTTCTAATCTCACCGATGTTATTCCAAGGTTTCGTGAATTCAAATAACAAAAAACCCCGTAAAAACGGGGTTCTTTTATCATTTAAGCCGCTGCGAGGATTATAAAAACCACAACGCTTAAGAATTTTTAAAAAGAATACGGGAATAATAATGACAAGGCGCTTAAATGTCAAGATTCGCGTGCCATATATTGCGTAGTTCCACATCACCAGGACTCCTTCAGATACATCATAATGATGTTTGCTGCAATTTACGCAGCTTAACAAAAATCAGTGCCGTCATCAGCGCATCATTAAAGGCATTATGCTGTCCGAAATTCGGCAACTGTAAATGCTTAAGGATTTCCTCGAAAGACAGATCCACTGCTGGCTGATAAACCCCGTACAAATGTTCTTTGGCACGTAACTCATAATAAAGCTCGGAAACCTCAATCCGCGGATTCGGTAATTCGACTCCCAACCACGGCTTAATGACACTATTGACCATGGCAACATCAAATTCCAGATAATAACCTACCAGAGTCGCGCCACGGATAAAATGCAGAAAACGGCTGATCGCCTCCTCTTCGCTCAAGAGCTGGGCCTGTTGCTGCTGCAAGTCCTGATTGCGAATCTGATGCACCTTAATGCTTTCTTCGCTGATCGCATCCGCCTGTTCTATCAGAAAATTGATTCCCTGACTGGTCAAGATGCGGTCACCGGAGATTCTGACCGCACTCAGAGAAACGATGCGATCCCTGGCTGGATTCAGACCGGTCGTTTCACAGTCGAAGCAGACATAATCCCCTTCGAGCGTTTCATTAAAAACAAACTGGTACGCTGAATCCTTAAGACCGCGACGGTTGCGTTCCCGGCGGTGCTGTGCGATTTTCTTCTTCAACCAGTTCATCTGTTCCGCCTCACAGCAATTCACGCAGTTTAAAATGCTGTTGCAGAAAACTTTTGAACTGATTGACGACCTGCAGTGCCTGCTTGAGAATATCTTGCTGCAGATGCGTTAAATCGTCCAACGCCACGTCATTATTCAGTTCGCTGTCCCCGGCTTGACCCGGGGCGGCATTGTCCTTTTGCCGCAGCATAGCGTCAAGACGCAGTCCGTTAAAGTAATTCAGGGTCTCGCCCAGCTCAATCCCCTGCGCTGTTTCAAAAACTCCAAGATCCATTAATGCCTTGATACGCCAATGCGTATTACACTCTTTGATTCCGTTTTCCAAAGCCAGAACCCGGATACCGTGAACAATCGGAAAAATGGCGCCTTTTTTGATATCAATGACGGCACCTTTTTCCGATTGACGGGTGATAAAACCGCCAAAAAAACTCACCGGGGTTTCAAACTGCAACGCAACCTTGGCAAAATGCCGCAAAAAAAGCGGCGTATCCGTAAGACGCTGCGCCATGAATTTACGCTGTACGTCGAGTAGAGCCTCTTCGCCGAAAACAATTTGTGCATCGGCAAAAATAGCCAGATGCATAAAGGTTTCCATAGATGGCTTGTCCAACCAGTCGCGTAATTGCGCCTTGAAACCGGTTTGCGCTTGCCGCCATGTCGGTTGATTGAGCATCACCCCGCCCGGACAAGGCGGAAAACCGAGTTGCAGCATTGCCTGAGTAAACGCTGCGGAGAAATCCCATAACTGCCTTTTTTCATCAGCATTAATGTCATCGACAAACAGCAGCGCATTATCTTGATCGGTTCTCAACAACTGCTCGGAGCGTCCTTCCGACCCCAGCAGCAAAACCGCCACCTTGGAATGCAGGCCTTCCGGCAGCAGTAGCGAAATCAGCCGCTGGATGATTTTACGGTGCAGCTCGTTCACCAGCTTGGCGATATAGTGCACCTTAATCCCTTTCAGGTGCAAGGTCGCGACCAAATCGTCCAATTGATTGGAAAGTTCGGCCAGATCCTCGACAGAGTTCGCCTGTTCGATCTTAAGCAACACCAGAGCCGATTGATTGGCAAACACCCCCATCAGATCCTTCAGGTGCAAAAAACCCGAATATGCTATTTCGCCGTTGTTTTTCTCGCGGCGAACAACCAGCCGGTCAATCTGGAAACGGGTCATTTTCAGTAACGCATTGAACAGATAGTCCAGCTCATGGACTGTCTGTAAAGGCTTATTAGCCAAGTCTCGAGCCCTGAATTCAAGCGCCGAAGGAACAGAATCCTCTTCGAACTGTCGGGCTGTAAAGCGCAAAATATCGGTCGAGGTTAAAATCGCCCAGCGCTCGTCGAGGCTCTCATGCGCCTCACCCAATTCAATCAGGCAACAGTCCGTCTTATTCTGCACCATTTGTCGCGCCGCTTCGGACACACTGGCATCCGCATTAACCACAACCAACGGTTGAATCGGTGCAGAACAGACGGCCTCCATCATCACCTCGGTTGCTGCAACCCGCTGCCGCTGCTGATGCCAGGCATTGAGTTTATCGACAATATTGGAATAAAAATGCGCCTTGAATTCGGCAAAGGATTGCAACGTCTCAAGGAACACCGCTTGTGGAACGCGGTACAAAATCGCTTCTTCCAGCACCTTATACTGAGTAACGGAAGCCTGATTCGTTTCACTGCGAAGCAGCGAAGTTTCGTTAAAGTAGGCCCCGTTCGCGTATTTGGCCATGACTTTGCCGTCCTGAGCTTCCTGAATCACGCCCTTTATCACCAGCAGTAAACAAGGTTCGGACAACTCGACATATTCGCCTTTAGGGTAATAAAGCACATCGAATGTCTGTGCAATCGCCATCAATTGCGATTCCGGCAGACGGTCAAACGGTGTTACATTCTGTAAAAACTGATAATGCTGCTCGATGGCCATACAAAGTTCCCTGTTGAAGAAATTTTAATATAACAACTCTGTTTGCTTCGGCAATAAAAAAAGGGAGGCTGGTTAAAACCAGCCTCCCTTTTTTCAAGCGAAATTAACCTAAGTTAATTAGTGCTCGGATGCAGATTCTGCACCAATCCCGGTTTGCGAGCGAATGAACTGCGCTTCGAAACCTTCTTTATCTTCTTTTGCACGAGCGGACTTATCGGTAATTGAGAAGAACCAGATCGAAACAAAAGCGATAGCCACGGTAAACAGAGCCGGGAATTTGTATGGAACAATCGCTTCACCCATTTGCAGGATTTGCGTCCACACAACCGGACCTAGAACAACCATTACAACTGCCGAGATCAGACCTAGCCAACCACCGATAACCGCACCACGAGTTGTCATTCCTGACCAGAACATGGACATGATCAATACCGGGAAGTTTGCCGATGCCGCGATGGTAAAGGCCAGAGCAACCACGAATGCGATGTTCTGATCTTTAAACCCGATACCGAACACAATTGCCAGAGCACCGATAATCAGTGTCGAAATACGGGCAACCTTGGTTTCCTGCGCTTCAGTCGCGTTTTTATTGATAACGTTTGCATAGATATCATGCGATAGCGCTGAAGCCCCTGCCAGCGTCAGACCTGAAACCACTGCAAGAATGGTGGCAAAAGCAACCGCTGAGATAAAGCCTAGGAAGAAGTCACCACCGACAACATGCGACAGGTGAATCGCTGCCATGTTGTTACCGCCAACCAGCTTATCACCGGCAAAGTATTCAGAACCGACGACCAGAGCAACCGCACCGAAACCGATAATGAATGCCAGGATGTAGAAGTAACCGATGAAACCGGTTGCGAAGAACACGGATTTACGCGCTTCTTTTGCATCCGGAACGGTAAAGAATCGCATCAGGATGTGCGGCAGACCCGCAGTACCGAACATCAGGGCAATACCCAGTGAAATCGCATTAACCGGATCGGAGACAAAACCACCGGAGAACAGGATATTCATATCGCCATTACGGTTTTCAACAGCTGTCTTAAACAGTGTTTCGAAGCTGAAGTCCATGTAGTACATAACCATGATGGCGATGAAAGTCGCACCGGCTAGCAGCAGAACCGCTTTGATGATCTGTACCCAAGTCGTCGCCAACATACCACCGAAAGTAACATAAGCGATGATCAGCGCACCCACCAATAGAACCGCATAGTTGAAGTCCAGACCGAACAATAGCTCGATAAGTTTACCGGCACCCACCATTTGAGCGATCAGATACAGGATAACAACGGCAATACCACCGAAAGCCGCTAGGACACGAATCGGCGTTTGTTTAAAGCGGTAAGCGGCAACATCGGCAAAGGTAAACTTACCAAGGTTACGCAGACGCTCGGACATCAAGAACAGCATAATCGGCCAACCAACCAGGAAACCGATTGCGAAAATCAAACCGTCATACCCTTTAAGGTATACCATCCCGGTAATACCCAGGAAGGACGCCGCTGACATATAGTCACCCGCCAGTGCCAGACCGTTCTGAAAACCAGTGATACCACCGCCGGCCGCATAGAAATCCTTAGCGGATTTGGTACGTTGCGCCGCCCAGTAGGTGATATAAAGAGTACCGCCAACAAAAATAATGAACATGGTGATCGCAGGCCAGTTAACCGGCTGTTTTTCGCCACCTTCAATCGCTCCGGCAGCCATAGCAGCCACAGGCAATAAAGCCAGTGCAATAAAAGCACCTAAGTATTTAAAGACTTGTGCCATTACTCCACCTCTTTCTTGATTTTTGCAGTCAGGTCGTCAAAATCCGCATTCGCTTTTTTGACATAGTATCCGGTTAACAGGAAGGCAAAAATAATGATTGCCACACCCAACGGGAACCCGATGGAAATATGTTCGCCGGAAACAATGGTGGTAAAAAATTCAGGGTTGAATGCCAATAGCAAAATAAAGCCGTAGTATACGACCAGCATTGCTCCGGATAGAATCCAGGCAAGGCTCGAACGCTCCTTGACCAGTTGTTGATACTCTGGAAGATTTTTAATCTTCTCGATTTTCTCTTGATCCAAAATCAGTCTCCTCGGTTTTTGGTGAGATTTAAATTTTTTTTATTAAAACAGACACTCTTTGGCGCTGATGGTGGGATTATCCCTTGCTAAGCGGACTCTTAGAAATAAGTATTTTTTATTAACTTACAGTTTTTTTAGATGCCAACGAGAGTCTGTACTTAACGACAAAAAGCCCTCGATTAAAGTGGAATTCAATCGAGGGCCAGTTGTTAATGACGGCTTTTACCGATCCTGCCCTGTAAAAGAGCGAATCCAGCAAAAGCCTGTAAAAGCCGATTACTTCTTCTGGAATTGATCCAGAATGGTCGGATCTTCCAAAGTCGAAGTATCCTGAGTAATCTCTTCGCCTTTGGCAATTGCACGCAACAGACGACGCATGATCTTACCTGAACGAGTTTTTGGCAAGTTGGTACCGAAACGGATATCATCCGGTTTGGCAATCGGTCCGATCTCCTGCGATACCCAGTTGCGCAGCTCCTGAACCAGTGCTTCACGCTCATCGCCTTCAGGAAGATCGACATTCAAAACCACGAAAGCGGCAACCGCCTCCCCTTTGACATCGTGCGGACGACCGACAACCGCCGCCTCGGCCACTTTAGCGTGCGATACCAGCGCAGATTCGATTTCCATGGTTCCCAAACGGTGACCGGAAACGTTAAGAACGTCGTCAACACGCCCCAGAATCCAGAAATAACCGTCGGCATCGCGGTGCGCACTGTCACCCACAACATAATAAGGTTTGCCTTCCAGCGGGAAATAAGTGTTGCGGTAACGCTCTTCATCACCCCAGACATTTCGAATCATTGACGGCCAAGGTTTCTTGATCGCCAGCAAGCCACCTTCGTTGCCGATCAGCTCATTCCCTTCTTCATCCAGAATCACCGCATCAATACCCGGAAGCGGCTGAGTACAGGAGCCCGGCTTCAAAGGAGTTACCGGGAAAGGTGCAATCATATGCGCACCGGTTTCGGTCTGCCACCAGGTATCGATAATCGGGCAACGACCTTGACCGATAACATCGTGATACCACATCCAGGCTTCCGGATTGATTGGCTCACCTACCGTACCAAGCAGACGCAGCTTTTCAAGATCGTATTGCTTAGGAAGGTCGGCACCGAATTTCATCAACGCACGAATTGCCGTCGGAGCGGTATAGAAAACAGTAACGCCGTGGTCCTGACAGACCTGCCAGAAACGCCCGGCATCCGGATAAGTCGGAACACCTTCGAACATAACCATGGTCGCGCCGACCGAAAGCGGCCCGTAAGCGACATAAGAGTGCCCGGTAATCCAGCCCACATCGGCGGTACACCAGAAAACGTCGTTATCGTTAAGGTCAAACATCCACTCATTGGTTACATGCGCGTTCAGCAGATAACCGCCCGAGCTGTGTTGTACACCTTTCGGCTTACCGGTCGAACCGGAAGTATACAGAAGAAACAGCGGATGTTCAGAATCCACCGCAACAGGGTCATGGTAGTTGCTCATGCCGGCTTCGGCTTCCAGCCAGTCAATATCGCGCCCTTCCTGCATCTCAACTTCATCGTCGGTACGACGATAAACAATTACCTTCTTAACCTGTTCACAACCTTTTTCCAGGGCCGTGTCCACTGCGTGTTTCAAAGGAATCGTTTTGCCACCGCGGCGACTGCCGTTGGTGGTGATCACCATCTTGGCTCCGGCATCAACAATACGGTCACGCAATGCTTCGGCAGAGAAGCCACCGAAGACGACTGAGTGGATAGCACCGATACGGGCACACGCCTGCATCGCAATGACGGCCTGCGGGATCATCGGCATATAGATGATAACGCGGTCGCCTTTCTCAACACCTTGAGCGGTCAGGGTATTGGCAAAACGGCACACCTGGTCGTGCAGTTCTTTATAGGTATAGCGTTCGATATCGCCGCGGTCGCCTTCGAAAATAATTGCCGTTTTATCGCTCTTATCCTGCAGATGACGATCGATACAGTTATAGGAAACATTCAATTCACCGTCGGTGAACCATTTGTAGTGCGGGGCTTTAGAGTCATCCAGACCAACGGTGAAGGGTTTACTCCAGCTCAGTTTCTCGCGCGCCAGATCGGACCAAAAACCCACATGGTCTTCGGCAGCCTTGGCACGCATTTCAGCCAGTTTTTCCTCACTGACCGAAAACGTCTTTTTAATTTCATCGCTGACTTCAAATACGCGATTTTCCGTTAGGATTGATTCAATATTCGACATGAATACTCCGCATCTATTCTGATTAAGTAAACAGGAATACCGGCCGCAAAAAGGTCCTGACCGGTAATACAAAGAAAAAGTAGTGCAAGTTTATCACTTGAAAAAGGAGATAAAACCCCAAATGGTCAAAAAGAGCCAATTCTTCAGTAAAAATCGGAGTGAAAGTGACTGTACACCGTCATTTTACTGACTTTATCTGGAAAGTACCTTCGGTTGCCACCCTTGAGCGTTGAGCACTTCAAGCAAATCGTCATCCGGGTAATACAGCTGTCGGGTTTTCAGAAGCGCCTGAGCCTGCTGGTTGCGATACTGTATCTGCAACGGCAAACCGATCTCGTTGCAGAATGGTGAAACCATCTGCTGCAACGTCTGCATACGCTGTTCGTCAAGGTCGTCTACCTTTACATTCAACTCCAGCGCCAGCCCTTTTTCGACTCGGGCTTCCGCAAGACTGACGATCTGTTCGGCTTCAAATTTTACGCCGCCGTTAAAGGTATCTTCGCGAACTTCACCGTAAACCATGATCACCTTGTCGACCGCCAGTTCATTTTGAATCTGTTCGTAAATCGCCGGACGCATGGTTACGTCCATCCGCGAAGTTTTATCATCGATGGTGACAATCGCCATCTTGGTGCCCTTTTTGGTAATTTTGACTCGCAAGTCAACCACCAGTCCGGCGCCCCAACGTTTTTTCCAGCGCTCCGGCTTCATCTGAATAAGAGGCGAATCAACCAGACCGTTAATTTCCTCCTGATAGATATCAATCGGATGACCGGTCATATACAGACCCAGCGTATCTTTCTCGCCTTTGAGACGTAATTTCTGCGACATTTCGGCAACATCAGCCAGTTGCGAAGTACTCTCCTGCTCCTCAGCAAACATGTCGCCGAACAGATCATTCTGTCCGGTCTCGTTATTTTTAAGCTGCTGCTCAGCCTGCTTCATCGCGGTCGGAATGGTTTCCAACATGGCCTGGCGGTTTTCGTGCAGGACATCCATTGCGCCGGAACGCACCAGCGCTTCGACCACGCGCTTATTGACCTTTTTACCGGCTCGCAGACAGAAATCGAACAGATCCTTGAAAGGACCGTTTTCGCGGCGTTCGGCAATCACGCCTTCAAGTGCCGCGCCTCCGACGCCTTTAATCGCCCCCAGACCGTAATTAACGGTGCGATCACCATAAGGTTTGAAATGAATTTCGCCGGTGTTGATATTTGGCGGCAGCACCGTCAAGGTCATTGCCAGACATTCATTCACCATATGAACCACTTTTTCAGTGTTATCCATATCCGAGGAAATCTGTGCGGCCATGAATTCGGCCGGGTAATGGGTTTTTAACCACGCAGACTGATAAGAAACCAAAGCGTAAGCGGCAGAGTGGGATTTGTTGAAACCGTAACCGGCGAACTTCTCCACCAGGTCAAAGATCTTCATCGCCAGGTCGCCATCCACACCTATACCGATTGCACCCTCTTTAAATACCGAGCGCTGTTTGGCCATCTCTTCCGGTTTCTTTTTACCCATCGCACGGCGCAGCAAATCCGCACCACCGAGTGAGTAACCGGCTAGCACCTGAGCGATCTGCATAACCTGCTCCTGATAGAGAATAACCCCATAGGTCGGCTCCAGAATCGGCTGCAAGCTTTCGTGTTGATATTGCGGATCCGGATAGGCTACCGCCTCTTTTCCGTGTTTACGGTTGATAAAGTTATCTACCATCCCGGAATCCAGCGGTCCCGGACGGAAAAGAGCAACCAAAGCGATAATATCTTCAAAACAGTCAGGGCGCAGTTTGACGATCAGATTCTGCATCCCGGAAGATTCCAGCTGGAAAATCCCGGTGGTCTTACCGGTCTTGATCAGATCGAAAGTCGGCTCGTCGTCGATCGGAATACGCGCTATATCCAGAAACCCTTCATCGCCCGGCTGCTTGTCGCCGTTAATCGACTGTAACGCCCAGTCGATAATGGTCAGCGTACGCAGCCCCAAAAAGTCGAACTTGACCAGACCGGCGTATTCGACGTCGTTTTTATCCAACTGGGTTACCACGCCGCTTCCGTCCGCTTCGCACGACAGAGGACAGAAATGATCCAAAGGCTTCGGACCGATGACCACCCCACCGGCGTGCTTACCGGTGTTTCGCACGGTACCTTCCAGCTTAAGCGCCAACTCCAACAGCTGTGCTGCATCTTCATCGGAATCGCGTTTGGCCTGCATGTCCGGTTCTTGTTCGATGGCGTCCTTGAGCTTGATCCCCAGCTCGTTCGGGATCAGTTTGGCGATCCCGTCAACCGCTCCGTAACCAAGCCCCAATACACGACCGACATCACGCACCACCGCCTTGGCGGCCATGGTTCCGAAAGTGACGATCTGCGAAACGTGATCGCGTCCGTAATGACGCGAGACATAATCGATCACCTCGTCACGACGGTCCATACAGAAATCGACGTCGAAATCGGGCATGGAAACACGTTCCGGGTTCAGGAAACGTTCGAAAAGCAAGTCATATTCAATCGGATCAAGATCGGTAATTTTAAGTGCATAAGCAACCAGGGAACCGGCACCGGAACCACGCCCCGGACCGACCGGAATCTGATGGTTTTTAGCCCACTGAATGAAGTCGGCAACGATCAGGAAATACCCCGGGAACCCCATCTGCAGAATAATATCCAGCTCGAATTTGATCCGGTCGTAATACTCTTTTCTCTTTTGCTGTTGAACTTCGACAGATTCTCCACCGAACAGAAAATCCAGACGTTCGTCTAATCCTTTATGACTTTCCTGGATGAAAAACTCATCCATCGTCATACCTTCGGGAATCGGGAAGTCCGGAAGGAAATAGGTTCCCAGTGTCAGATTAAGACTACAGCGTTTCGCAATCTCAACCGTATTGGCAATCGCCTCCGGAATATCCGCAAAAAGTGCGATCATCTCTTCAGAAGTACGGAAATACTGTTGCGGAGAATAGCGTTTCGGCCGTTTCGGATCTTCCAGAACAAAACCGTCGTGAATACAGGTACGAACTTCGTGCGCTTCGAAATCTTCCTCTCTGGCGAAACGGACATCGTTGGTCGCCACTACCGGCAACTGCCACTGCTCGGCAATCTGCAGCGCCAGCTGAATATAAGCCTCTTCATGTTCGCGCTCAGTACGGATCAACTCTAGATAATAGCGATCCGGAAAATACTTTTGCCACCAGTTAAGGCGCTCTTCGATCAACTCCTGATTCTGCGACAGCAATGCACTGCCGACATCCCCTAGACGACCGGCCGATAATGCGATCAAACCTTCATTCAACTCGGCAAGCATCGTTTTCGGAATTATGCCGATTTCCGCATACTGATAGGTTTTCTGATGGTGCAGGTTGGACTGCGAAATCATATGCGACAGGTTGAGATACCCTTCCTCGTTCTGAACCAGAAGAACCACCGGAAAGACTGCGCCCTGTTCATCTTCGAGCAATACTTCGGCACCGAGAACCGGTTTAACGCCCGCCCCCATAGCCGCGCCATAGAATTTCACCAAAGCGAACATATTGTTAATATCGGTCAATGCCACTGCCGGCTGATTGTCGGTTTGCGCCAGAGAAACAAGCGGCTTAATACCAAGTGTCCCGTCGATCACGGAATATTCGGAATGAAGGTGAAGATGAACAAATTGAGGCATAACTTAAGGGTGTTTTTCTTATGTCGGTCAGAATTGATGAGATCACCTATTGTAAACCTTAGTCCAGCAAGATGCTGGAGTAAAAGTGCAATAAAGCTGTCCCTTTGTTTTGGCATAATTCCGCTGGTACTTAACTAACGACCGTTAATAACGTAAAATAGATCGCTCTTCCACTTACCCGGTTATGGACATAGCAGCAGATGAACGACTCCATTGAGATCGGACAGGCCCCTTTCTGGCTTTCTCCCGAAAACATCGCCTTCCCTCCGAGCGAATTGGCTCTGGATGAGCCGGACGGTCTTCTGGCAATAGGCGGTGACCTGACCCCGCAATGGCTGTTGCATGCCTACAAAAATGGAATCTTTCCGTGGTTCAATGCCGACGACCCGATTCTCTGGTGGACACCGAACCCGCGCAGCGTGCTTAAGATCAAAAACCTGAAAATCAGCCGCAGTCTGCGCAAAAGCTGGCGCGACAAGGTGCTGAGCGGCGAGTATAAAATCACCCTCGACACAGCATTCCAAAAGGTCATGCAAAATTGCGCTTCGATCCCGCGCAAAGATCAGGACGGAACCTGGATTAACCACAAAATGATCTCGTCCTATCTACAGTTGCACCATCACGGTTATGCTCATTCGGTTGAAGTCTGGGACGGCGATCAGTTAATCGGCGGATTGTACGGACTTGCCATCGGAAAGATCTTCTTTGGTGAATCCATGTTCGCCCACAAAACCGACGCCTCCAAACTGGCCCTGATGGCAATCTGTTTTCAGCTCGAAGAATGGGGCTTTGAATGGATCGACACCCAGGTCGAGACGTCTCACCTGAGCAGCCTCGGTGCCACATTGCTAGGTCGCGATGCCTTCGAGGCCGGTCTGCGCTATTTTACCCGCCAGTCTTTCCCACCCACAAACTGGGATTTCGAACTCGACTGGCCGTCAGTACTGGATGTTTTTCGCACCCGCTACTCTAATTCCTAATCACTGGCAGCGTTTATGGATGCCTACCATGGAACAAGGCTAAAACGACAGTCAAACATCAAGGGCGGTCATGCGAAAAACTGCGCCACACCTAGAGACATAGACTTAAAATGCTTAGATAACCTTTTATTTTAATTCAGTTTATTCATATACAAATCCTGCCCTGCACATAAATTGTATACAAACAAATGGTGTACCCGTGCGTAGAGTTCAGTAGAATGGAGTCAACGTTTCAGAAATCCTGCAACCGGCCCCTTACCCATTGAGGTACAACGGTTTAAAAGCTTCAGGAGTAAACTTCAGGACCTCATGCCATGTATCAAAGCAACGACCCCCGTCCAAGATCACTGAATCTGCTGGCTTTCCATTTCCCGCTCAACGCCTGGCTCTCGGTTCTGCACCGAATTACCGGTCTACTGCTGATTGTCAGTCTTATCGGCTATCTGGCACTGGCCAATCTGATCTGGTTACACCCCGACGTCCGGCTGAGCGCGATCAACCAGCACTGGATTCCATTATGTATGCACAGCGTCTTTTGGGCTGCGGTCAGCTTCCATTGGTTAACCGGGCTACGCCATCTTCTTGCCGAAAAGCTTTATGACACGACCTGGTATTCCAGACTGGCGAGCCCGCTATGCAATTCGCTAGTACTTCTTGTCTGGTTACTGATCTGCCTGTTCAGCTGGCAAACGATCTGGAACTGAAACCGACCAAGTAAAGGAGATGCCGATCAAAATGCTTTCACTTAAGCGACTCACCGGTTCCAAAGCCCATATCTGGCAACGAATCAGCGCTGTTTACCTGCTGTTCTACGTTCCTCTTATGGCGCTGTATATTGCATTTCTCCCGGAAACCAATTCCTTGGAGAACATTGTAGGGAATCTTCTGTACTACTGTTTTTTCGGGTATTTGAGTATCGTCGCCTATCTGCTGCTTCTGGTGCACGCCTGGATCGGAGGCAGAGACATTCTTATCGACTATATTCCGCGAAATCGATTAACCCTTTGGCTTAACCTGTACTACCTGTTATTGATCGTAGTTACCGCCGACCTGCTTGCCCTGATCGTTTCGGTTAACCCTTACCTATAGACACTGGATCCCTTATGACGCAAGAAGCCACCCTTCAGGAATATGAGTTTGACGCCGTCGTCATTGGAGCCGGCGGCGCCGGTATGCGCGCAGCCCTCCAGCTTACAGAAGCCGGACACAAGGTTGCCATGATCAGCAAGGTGTTTCCGACCCGCTCACATACCGTCGCCGCTCAAGGTGGGATCAATGCCGCGCTGGGCAATGTCACCGAGGACAAGTGGCAGTGGCA
Organism: Thiomicrorhabdus sp. 6S3-12; assembly: GCF_017571475.1. Classification (GTDB taxonomy): domain Bacteria; phylum Pseudomonadota; class Gammaproteobacteria; order Thiomicrospirales; family Thiomicrospiraceae; genus Thiomicrorhabdus. Next base: position 60,489 of record NZ_JAGETW010000004.1, read on the forward strand.
TATGTATGACACCATCAAGGGAAGCGATTACCTCGGCGATCAGGATGCTATCGAATTCATGTGTCGGGAAGCCAACCAAATCGTCCGTGAACTGGAGCATTTCGGCGTTCCTTTCTCGCGTCTTGAAAACGGCAAAATTTACCAGCGCGCTTTTGGCGGTCAATCCCAGAATTACGGGGAGAAACAGGCTAAACGCACTTGCGCTGCAGCCGACCGAACCGGACATGCGATTCTGCATTCGCTGTATCAGCAGAACCTGCGCGCTGGTACGGAAATGTTCGTTGAACATTTTGCCCTGGATCTTATTATTGACGACGACGAAACTGTCTGCGGCGTACTGATACAGAATCTGCACGATTCCGCCCTCAAGGCTGTCTGGGCCAAACATGTTCTGCTCGCAACCGGGGGCGCAGGACAGATTTTCCGTACCAATTCCAATGCCAGTATCAATACCGGCGACGGTTTAGGTATGGTTCAGCGCGCCGGGATTCCTCTGCAGGATATGGAATTCTGGCAGTTCCACCCTACCGGAGTGGCCGGTAAGGGAATGCTGATTTCCGAAGCAACCCGTGGCGAAGGCGGGATTTTACGTAACGCCGACGGCGAAGCCTTTATGGTTCGCTACGCACCGAAGGTGAAAGAACTGGCTTCGCGAGACGTAGTTGCACGCGCTATTGCCGTCGAAGTCGAGGAAGGACGCGGCTGCGGGCCGCAAAAAGATCATGTACTGCTTGATCTGACACACCTGCCGCACGACGTCATTGAAAACCGTCTTCCCGGAATCCGTGATATCAGCCGGACTTTTCTTGGAATCGACCCGATCGAAGCTCCGATCCCGATCTTTCCCACCTGTCACTATATGATGGGCGGCATTCCAACTAACCTTAACGGGCAAGTCGTCAAACCGGATATCCCGTATCCCGAAAATCGTTCGGGGCAAAGCGTCGACACACAGATACCGGTTCCAGGGCTGTACGCGATCGGCGAATGTGCCTGCGTATCGGTTCACGGCGCCAACCGGCTCGGCGGAAACTCTTTGCTCGATATTATCGTCTTCGGTCGCAAAGCGGCTCAAGAGATCGGTAAACAGCTGCAAAACAACCCGGAAATAGCAACAAGACCGTTTCAGCATAATCTGAATGCCTTGCTGCAACGCTACCAACGATGGTTGCAAACATCCCCGTCAGAATCCGCACATGATTCGGTTTTTGCCATCGCCGCCGATATGCAGAAAATAATGGAGAGCGGATGCGGCGTTTTTCGCGATCACCAACACATGCAACAGACGGTCGAGCAACTGCGTCAGCTGGAACAGCGTTTTGCCCAGGTACAAATCCAGGATGACAGCGCCGTGTTCAATTTCGAGCGCTGCAGCGCGCTGGAACTCGAAAACCTGCTGGCCGTCGCCAAGGCGACCGCCTGCAGCGCTCTGGCCCGAGAAGAAAGCCGCGGAGCCCATACCCGGGTCGACTTTAGCGAACGCGACGACGAGAACTGGTTGAAACACAGTCTGTTCTATCCGCAAAACGAAAGCATACTTTTCAAACCGGTCAACCGCCAACCCACACAACACGCACCCTTCGAGCCCCAGAAACGGGTCTATTGAAGCGCACAGGTACCGACTATGCAGATTCTAATCGATCGTTACAACCCGCAGAGCGATTCCGCTCCCTATACCCAGACTTACCATCTGAATGACGCAGAGGTCGGCGAAGACACCATGCTGCTTGAATTGCTGCAGCAACTGCGCATCCAAGACCCGACACTCGGATTTCGTTCGAGCTGTCAGGAAGGTGTCTGCGGCTCGGACGGAATGAATGTCAACGGCAACAACTGCTTGAGTTGCATCACACTGGTCAAACCGTTAGGCGATAAAATTCATATCCGCCCGCTTCCCAGCTTTCCGATTATTAAAGATCTTATCGTCGATATGCAGTTGTTTTACGATCAGTATAAAAACGTCGAACCGTTCCTGAAAGGCGATGAGCACTTGTCTCGCGATCCGGAACACGAAATACTGCAAACGCCGGAAGAACGCGAAAAACTCGATGGCAGCTATGAATGCATTCTATGCGCCTGCTGTTCCAGCAGCTGTCCCTCTTTCTGGTGGAACCCGGATCTGTTCCCCGGTCCTGCGGCATTGCTGGCGGCAAACCGTTTTGTCATCGATTCACGCGACATCACCACAATCGATCGACTTGAGTCCCTCGATAAGGCGGAAAAAGCATTCCGTTGCCGGCATATTCAGAACTGCACCGCAGCCTGTCCAAAAGGTCTGAATCCAAGCCGAGCGATTCAAGGCTTGAAACACGCGATTGTCAAAAACCGCTCTTAGAGATGAACGATACCGATTTACAACAGAGTTTTGAACTCTGGAAAAAACAGATGCGTTTTGCCGCCAAACGCGGCAATCTGGAAACGGAGCTGCTGCTGGTGAATTTCATTAATCAGTTGCAATCCTATCCGCAGGAAGATCGTCAACGCCTGCAACAATTGCTGGCGCAAAATGATCAGGACCTGTTTTGCTGGTTGCTTCAGACTTCCGAGCACCCCAATCCTGCATGCGACGACTCGATTCCCGTTCACTTTCGTTCTCTGATCCAACAGATTAAGACAGTTTATTTGAGTTAAAACGTTTTTTTTGTTAAAATCCCGCCCGATTTCAACTAAGGGTTATTTTAAAAATATGGCAAAACAAGACGTTATTGAATTTGATGGTGTTGTTATTGAAACACTTCCAAACACCATGTTCCGTGTAGAATTGGAAAACGGGCACCAGGTACTGGCGCACATTTCCGGCCGCATGCGTAAGAACTACATCCGTATTCTTGCAGGTGATTCCGTTAAAGTAGAACTGACGCCTTACGATCTGACTAAAGGTCGTATCACCTACCGCGGAAAATAATCGGTCTCCCAGACCTTTTAGCAGATTCTAGCAAAACCCTTAGTAAAAAACCCCGAACAGAATTTCTGCTCGGGGTTTTTATTTTCGCGTACGCCTCTTCAATCAAGGCGATACCGATAAAAACTTCGGCGCTTGCGGACGCATCTCTACGCCCACTCTACACCTCAGTCAAGCTACAGTATTTCTATCTCCAGATCATCCTTTTGCGGATTGACGACTACTTTTGCGATACCGCCTTGCTGCAGGTCGCCGAACAATAACATTTCCGCCAGCGGCTGTTTGAGTTTATCCTGAATTAAACGCCCCATCGGTCTCGCGCCCATCAACGGATCATAGCCGTGTTTCGCCAGCCAGGCACGCGCTTCATCGCTCAAGTTCAATTCCACTTTCTTCTCTTGGAGCGCATTTTCCAACTGATAGATGAACTTGTTGACCACCGACTCCATCGATTCCTGACTCAGACGATTAAACTGAATCACACCATCAAGACGGTTGCGGAATTCCGGCGTGAAAACCTTTTTCAGTTCCGAATCGAAGTCCAGTGTATGGTCCTGCTCGGTGAAACCGATACTGGCGCGGGACATCTGCTCGGCCCCGACATTCGATGTCATAATCAGCGTAATATTGCGAAAATCCGCCTTACGCCCGTTATTGTCGGTCAGGGTACCGTGATCCATAACCTGCAGCAGCAGATTAAAGACATCCGGATGCGCCTTCTCAATCTCGTCAAGCAACACGATGGCGTGCGGATTCTTACTGACCGCTTCAGTCAGCAAACCGCCCTGATCGAAGCCGACATAGCCCGGAGGCGCCCCGATCAGTCGAGATACCGTATGCCGTTCCATGTATTCGGACATATCAAAGCGTAGCATCTCTACGCCCATCAGCTTCGCCAGCTGCTGGCTCAACTCCGTCTTACCGACGCCTGTCGGGCCGGCAAACAGGAAAGAGGCCGTCGGCTTATTCGGCTCCCCGAGACCTGAACGCGCCAGCTTGATTGCCTTGGCAACCTGATCGATGGCGTGATCCTGGCCGAAAACCACCCTCTTCAGATTGGCTTCCAGATCTTTGAGCGTATCGCGTTCCTTCTGAGTAATCTGAGTCACTGGAATACGTGCGATTGATGCGACCACCTGCTGTACTTCATGAACGCCAATCTGCTTTCTACGCTTGGAAGGCGCAACCAGCGCCTGTTTTGCACCGGCTTCATCAATTACGTCGATCGCCTTATCCGGAAGATGACGGTCGGTTATGTAGCGAGCCGAAAGTGCTACCGCTTCCCTCAATGCCGGAAGCGTGTATTTGACATCATGATGCGCTTCGTACTTGTCTTTGAGCCCTTTTAGAATGGCAAAACTCTCTTCAACCGTCGGCTCTTTGATATCGACTTTCTGGAAACGACGCGCCAATGCACGATCTTTCTCGAAGATACCGCGGAATTCATCGTAGGTGGTTGCGCCGATACAACGTAAATTTCCCGAGGAAAGCGCCGGTTTCATCAGGTTCGAAGCATCCATGGCACCGCCCTGTACCGCTCCGGCACCGATAATGGTATGAATTTCATCGATAAACAGGATCGCATGATCCAACTCCTGCAAAGCTTTGAGAACTGCCTTGAAACGCTTTTCAAAATCCCCTCTGTAACGCGTTCCGGCGAGCAAGGCCCCCATATCGAGGCTGAAAACCACGGCGTCTTCCAGAATCTTTGGAACCTGTTGATGCACGATGCGATAAGCCAGCCCTTCGGCAACGGCCGTTTTACCGACTCCCGGCTCACCAACCAGCAACGGATTATTTTTTCTGCGCCGACTTAAAACCTCCATCGTACGACCGATTTCCCAGTCGCGACCGATGATCGGATCGATTTTGCCGTTTTCCGCCTGTTCGTTCAGATTGACCGCAAACGATTTCAACGGCGAAGAGGAACTGTTTTCTTGTGCACTGTCATCCGCATTCTGCAAGTCCTCGCCCGACATCGGCATATCCTCGCCGTCGTGAACACTGACGCCATGCGACAGATAATTGGTGACATTAAGACGATCTACGCCGTGCGATTCCAGGACATAAACCGCCTGCGACTCCTGCTCACTCAGAATCGATGCCAGCACGTGAGTCGGCAAGACTTCTGGATAGCCGTTACTCTGCACAAAATAGATTGCACGCTCAATGACGCGCTGAAAACTCATCGTCGGTTGCAGTTCATGCGCGTGCTCGACTTCGCCTTCCGACTCCAGATACTTTTCCAATTCGTCGATCAACTGATCAGGATGTGCACCGCACGCCAGTATGACTTCCTGAACCGACGGCGCTTCCAGAAGTTGAACCAGAAGGTGCTCTAAAGTGACAAATTCATGTCGGTACTCGTTGGCGACACCAAATGCGCCGCTGAGAATATGCTGTAATTCTTTACTTAACATCACGCCACCTCCATCTGGCATCTGAGCGGGAATTCGTGCTCACGGGCATAGGCGTTCACCTGACGCACCTTCATTTCGGCGACTTCCCGGCTATAAACGCCGCAAACACCTTTACCTTCATGATGCACCTTAAGCATCACGGCCTGTGCGCGTAATTCGTCCATACCGAAAAATCGCTGCAGAACTTCAATAACGAATTCCATGGTCGTATAGTCGTCATTCAATAAGACAACCTGATAACGACGCGGTGGTTTGGTTTTGGGTTTTGCTCGATCCAGCAATAGATTGCCATCATCATAATCGTGCGATTCAGACATTTAAATTCTCTTTAATATGTAATGCGTTATGCGTATGACTCATTTTATGGATGCAAAATTGAAAAATTCAAGCCGCCTTTAGCCTTTTCAAACCGGAATGACTTTTGCATACAGGTCGCCGGGCGGATTGACTTCGTCGGCGGGCAATCCCATACCGCGGAAGCGAATGTAATCGCTGAAGTCCGCATCCGCCGGAATCGTCCATTCCACCCGGCCGCTCGGACTGTCGAGATACAGCGCTTTTCCGGGCTGCAAAAACAGCGTAGAAACCTCAAATTGCGCATAAATATCATCACCGTCGAGTCGGAAACGCTTTTCGTCAATTTGGATATTGAAACGGACCAGATAATCACCTGCTTTGCCGCCAAAAAGTCCTTTATAACCTTTGCCGCGCAAGCGAAAAGTTTTCCCTTCAAACGCCTGACGGGTAAATTTCATCTGCAGCTTAAGTCCCGGAATATAGAAACTGCCCAGACGCAACAAGCGTATCGCGTAGCGCAATGTCATCGGATAGACCACTTCGCGATGCTTGCCGTCTACAGGGCGCTGACCGTAACTATCGAAATGAAACCGGTACTCGTGCTTATCAGCTCGTTCGGAAGTGCGTTGCGAACTGTCGCTTTGACCGTCGCCGTATGCTTTACGCTTTTGCCGATAAACGAAATCCTCGCCATCTCTGGAACCTTGCCCAGGTCGTGTTGAATCACAGGAGAAATCATGCGACCTATCCGGCCGAACGGACGCTCCCCACAAATCCGATTGCCGCCGGGTATGCTGCTCGTAAGCGCGGCAATAGTCGTCACGATAACGGTCAAGCACTTCATAGGCTTCCGCAACCTGTTGGAAACGGGCTTGCGCATTGTGAATTTTTGAAACGTCAGGATGGAATCGCCGTGCCATTTTCCGATAAGCCTGCTTAACCGCTTTAGGGCAGGCACCGTAGTGCACGCCTAAAACAGCAAAATAATCGACACTGGAATCAAAATGGTTAATCAAAACGAAATCCGACCGTTGGAATAATTTGCGGAACGAGCCATAAACAAGCCATAGCTAAACCGTATTTTATAGCAAGAATAAATTCTACACTCAGATTCTAAGTCGATTTTCTTTTTTAGCCAATCGACTTTGGCAACCGTACAAATACTTAAAAAACAGCTTAAATTCGCGGGAATAAACACATCCCGGTTTATTTAGCCTGCGGAAGTACCGTGAATTGTGCATAATATTGGCTTTATTTTTTGAGGTAAGTTGGAGAAAAATAATGAGCATTGAACAACAACTAATGCAGCGCAGCGAAGGGAAATGTGAACTTTGCGGCGCAACTGAAAATTTATCGGTCATGGCTGTTGAACCTTCAGACGGTTCGGCAGACGAGTCAATTCTGGTTTGCGGTACCTGTCGTAGCCAGGTTGAAAATCCGGATTCTGTCGACACCAACCACTGGCGCTGTTTAAACGATGCCATCTGGAACCCGAACCCTGCCGTTCAGGTCGTTGCCTACCGCATGCTGAATCAACTCGCTTCCGAAGGCTGGCCGCAGGAATTGATGGACATGATGTACATGGAAGACGCTACCCGCGAATGGGCTCTTAAAGGCATAGTCGCGGCGGAAGATCAGATCAAAATCGTCGACAGCAACGGTAATCAGTTGAATGAAGGTGATGACGTAACCCTGATCAAAGATCTGGACGTTAAAGGTGCCGGCTTTACCGCAAAACGCGGAACTCTGGTCAAAAACATCCACCTTACCGACAATCCGAAGCACATCGAAGGAAAAATCAACGGCAGCCAGATCGTCATTGTCGCAGCCTTTACCAAAAAAGCTTAAGGCATAAAACGTCTTTCGTTTTATAACGCCGAACGTGTAAAATCTGCAGAATTCAAAAACTTCATCGGAGAACCCTATGGGAAGAGCATATCAAAACCGCAAAGAGTCAATGGCCAAAACCTCGGACCAGAAAGCCAAGGTTTACAGTAAATACTCGAAAGAGATTTATATGTGCGCCAAAAACGGCGGTGTCGAACCTGAAAGCAATCTTGCGCTTGCTGGTCTGATCGATCGCGCTAAAAAAGAACAGGTCCCGGCTCATGTTATCGACAAGGCGCTGGATAAAGCCAAAGGCGGCGGCGGTGAAGACTTTGCGGTAGCGCGCTATGAAGGTTACGGTCCGGCCAACACGATGGTGATTGTCGAATGTCTGACCGACAACCCGAACCGTACTTTCGGTGATGTTCGCGGCTGCTTTACCAAAGTCAAAGCCAAAATCGGTACTCAGGGATCGGTAAGCCATATGTTCGACCATTCGGCGATTCTTTCTTTTGCCGGTGAAGACGACGAAGCAGTTCTTGAAGCGCTGTTAATGGCCGATGTCGATGTCAGCGACGTTGAAGCGGAAGATGGCAAGATCACTGTATTCGTCCCTCAAAACGAATACAACAACGCTAAAAAAGCGCTGATGGAAAACTTCGACGGCATCGAATTTGAAGTCGATGAAATTCAATTCATTCCGAAAATGACCAAACAGATCGACGGTGAAGACCTTGAATTGTTCGAGAAATTCATCGATCTTCTGGAAAATGTCGACGACGTTCAAAACATCTATTACGATGCCGAATTTTAAAATTCGCAGACAGTAAAATAAAACCCGGTTATCCGGGTTTTTTTATTTCCGAATTTCCCCTCCGCACCGCAATCAATTCAAAAAACAGTCCACTTCCGAAAAACTGTTGTAAGACCCGCATCCAAGCACCGCTAAAGCGTGCCCCCCCCTTTTCTCTAGCGGTAAGCTCTATGTAAATAGGAATAACTCAGGCTGCAAAGACTATCGGCAAACCGCTATCTCCTAACTTTCTCCGGTCTAATTAAGTTTATATTTATTGGTAACTAACTATTCGGTTATAAAATATCAGCCTTTAAATTAGTGACCAGGATCAATGATATTTCCGTAATAGAAGGCAAAAACAAACCGATATTAATAATTAAAAACGCTAATTAAATTGATTTAAATCACTTTTATTTTGTTTTAATTATTCGTTAGAATAAACTTCAATTTTTCGTACTGTAAAACGAAGAAAAAATAAAAATAAACAATAAATTTTGGAATAACAAATAAACCGTTTTGGGAGTAAACAAATGGATTCAAACGAATTTATCAAAATCGCCATGCATCGCAAACGCCTGCGTGCAGCGGTAAAAAACCTTGGATTGAATGATTTACAGAAACTGGCTAGCGACATCAATGAATTGCTTGCTGAGCGTGAACAGGAAATCGAACAACAAAAAGCCGAACAACAGCAGAAAATAGCCAAAATCGAAGAGATGAAAAGCTTGCTCAGCGAACAGGGACTGTCGGTTGAAGACCTTTTGGATATGGATGCCGTCGAAACTACAGCGAAAAAGCCTGCTACACGCACCGTTGAACCGAAATATCGAATCCTTGATGAAAACGGACAGGAACATCTCTGGACTGGCCGTGGTCGTGCGCCAAAAGTATTCCAAAAATACTTTGACCAGGGAAATTCAAAAGAGAGTTGTCTGATTAAATAAAAATGCGCTTAGCGCATTCAATCAATGCAAACAAAGCCGGGATAATTCCCGGTTTTTTTGTCTTCTGCATTGCCAATAGTTTTTTACATCGATACACCATCAACGTTTAACCGATAATTAATCAATGGTTAATCGACAGCTAAAATATAGCGACAAAAAAAGCGGCTCAAGGCCGCTTTATTGTCCGAATTTCAGACATCACTCTGAAATATCACCGACAGGAATTAAATTCCGTCGATAATTGCGTTCAGACTTGCGCTTGGACGCATTACCGCTGAAGCTTTATCCTGCTCCGGCTTATAATAACCGCCCAGATCGACGGCCTGCCCTTGAACACGGTTCAACTCTTCAACAATCTGTGTTTCCTGCGCCGCCATTGCCTCGGCGACCGGAGCAAATCGTGCTTTAAGATCCTCATCCTGATCCTGCGCAGCCAGTTCCTGAGCCCAGTACATCGCAAGATAGAAGTGCGAACCGCGGTTATCCAACTCACCTACTTTACGAGATGGTGATTTGTTGTTATTCAGGAAAGAACCGGTGGCACGATCCAGTGTTTCGGCAAGAACCTGAGCTTTCGGATTAGCGAAATTCTGTGCCAGATGTTCCAGAGAAACCGATAAGGCCAAAAATTCGCCCAAAGAATCCCAACGCAGGTGATTCTCTTTAACCAGCTGCTGGACGTGTTTAGGTGCCGATCCGCCGGCACCGGTCTCGAACAGACCGCCGCCGTTCATCAAAGGGACAATCGACAGCATTTTCGCCGAAGTTCCCAACTCAAGAATCGGGAACAGGTCAGTCAGGTAGTCACGCAGAACATTACCGGTAACCGAGATAACGTCTTTACCGTCTTTAACATGACGTAAAGTAAAACGAGTCGCTTCGGCCGGCGCCATAATATGAATTTCCAGACCGCTTACATCGTGGTGCGCCAGATATTCGTTAACCTTGTTAATCAGTTCATGATCGTGCGCACGTTCGCTGTCCAGCCAGAAAACTGCCGGCGCACCGGTTGCGCGGGCGCGAGATACGGCCAGTTTAACCCAGTCCTGAATCGGCGCATCCTTAGCCTGACACATACGGAAAATATCGCCCTGCTCGACATTCTGTTGCAGCAGCACTTCTCCGGCATCGTTCACCGCGCGAATCACGCCCTTGCCTTCTGCCTGGAAAGTTTTGTCATGCGAACCGTACTCTTCGGCCTTCTGAGCCATCAGACCGACATTCGGCACGCTTCCCATGGTTGTCGGATCAAAAGCACCATAGTGTTTGCAGAAACGGATAGTTTCTTCATACACGCTGGCATAACAGCGATCCGGAATGACTGCAATCGTATCCTGAGTCTGTCCCTCTTTGTTCCACATTTTCCCTGAATTACGGATCATCGCCGGCATGGAAGCATCGACGATCACATCCGAAGGAACGTGCAGATTGGTAATCCCTTTATCAGAATCCACCATCGCGATATCCGGACCGTTTTCGATCACCGCAGCCAAATCTGCTTCGATCTCTGATCGTTTTGCTTCATCCAAAGTGGCGATTTTGGCGTAAACATCGCCCAAACCGTTATTCGGATTGACACCCAGCTGCGCGAAAGTGTCGGCATGTTTGTTGAAGACCTCTTCAAAGAAGACCGCTACGGCCTGTCCGAAGATAATCGGATCGGAAACCTTCATCATGGTCGCTTTCATATGCAGAGAGAACAGAACATTTTGCTCTTTCGCTTCGGCAATCGCCTCTTTAAGGAATTTACGCAGTGCCGCTTGTGACATGACCGATGCATCCAGAACTTCACCTTTCTGCAAAGGCGCGGTACCTTTTAACTCTTTTACCGAACCGTCTTCACCGACATATTCGATACGGAAATTCGACGCTTCCGGCAAGGTGATCGACTTTTCGGAACCGTAGAAATCACCTTCGGACATATGCGCCACTTTGGTTTTCGACTCCTTAATCCAGGCTCCCATCGAATGCGGATTCTGCTTGGCGTAATTTTTTACCGAAGCCGGTGCACGGCGGTCAGAGTTACCTTCACGCAATACCGGGTTAACCGCAGAACCGAGAACTTTGGCATAAGTCGCTTTGATTTTTTCCTCTTCGTCGTTGCTCGGATTGGCCGGGTAATCCGGCAGCGCGTAACCTTTAGCCTGCAACTCGGCAATTGCAGCGGTCAGCTGAGGAATCGAAGCGGAGATGTTCGGCAACTTGATGATATTGGCTTCCGGCGTTTGCGCCAGCTGACCAAGTTCGGTCAAAGCATCACCGATTCGCTGTTCTTCTGTCAGATATTCCGGGAAATTAGCAAGAATTCGTCCCGCCAGTGAGATATCGCGGGTTTCCACTGCAACGTCAGCCGCCTGAGTAAAGGCCTGTACCATCGGCAGAAAGGAGAAAGTTGCCAGCATTGGCGCTTCGTCGGTCAGTGTATAGATGATTTTAGCTTGATCTGTCATGCAAATAATTCCTAGAGTTTGACTGAGTAAGGCGCGAATCAAATTTCTCCGCCCCTTTCCTTGAAGATAAATTTTTTCCATTTTACCGCACGGACGGGTAAAAATTAAGGAAACCTTCAGTCAAAGTCCCCATAAAATGCGTCTTTGCAGCGCCCCGTGGCAATATTTCATCTTAAAGAAATTTAAGCTTAATCCCCGGAAGCTTTATAATTTGTTTTCCAGTTTAATTTAACGTTCAAAATCCCCCGCTCATGTCGATATCCATCCTGCTTTTTAACAAGCCCTACAATGTTCTCTGCCAGTTTACCGATCACAGCGATCTGGCCGAGCAACGTCAGACTCTGGCAGAATTTATCGATCGGAAAGACTTTTATGCTGCCGGACGCCTCGACCGGGACTCCGAAGGTCTGCTACTCTTGACGGATAACGGCAAACTGCAACAGCGAATCGCCGACCCGGAATTTAAACTGCCCAAAACCTATCTGGTACAGGTCGAAGGCGAGATCGACGCTCAGGCACTATCCCGCTTACAGTCAGGTGTTGTTTTAAAAGACGGTAAAACTCAGCCCGCACAAGCGCGAAAGGTCAATGAACCCAAATGGCTGTGGCCGAGAACCCCACCAATCAGAGAGCGTAAAAACATCCCGACTTCCTGGCTAGAATTGACCATCAGGGAAGGAAAGAACCGTCAGGTCAGACGAATGACCGCTGCGGTCGGCTTTCCGACCTTGCGTCTGATCCGTGTTGCTATAGGCCCGTGGAAACTGGGGAACCTTGAACCCGGCGCAACGCTCGCTCTGAGTCTTGATGAGGTTAAAAGCGCTCTGCCGGCAGGATTTCTCAGCGACAGCGAAAAAAAAGTTCCCGGTAACAGAACGCCTCCTGGCCGTCGTTCCGATAAAAGACACTCGACAAAAAACGCACAACCGCGGCGTAAGCAGTCCGGAGACAGGGCTAACAATCAGCAGCGCCGTCGTAAGTCATAAATACGCCACTCATCCGGGAATTTTTTCAGCACAGTATTTTGCTGTTTGCCGCATCTGTTAAAATAAGCGCATTTTTATTAACTCTATCAGCAACAGGATCAAAAAATGGATAACTCAGCAACAAAAGTCATTGTCGGATTATCGGGCGGCGTAGATTCGTCCGTTGCGGCACTGCTCCTCAAACAGCAGGGTTATCAGGTTGAAGGCCTGTTTATGAAAAACTGGGAAGGTGACGATACCGAAGACTACTGCCCGGCGGCAGAGGATCTTAAAGATGTACTGGCAATCGCTGAAAAACTGGATATTCCGGTGCATGTCGAAAACTTTTCCAAAGCCTACTGGGACAATGTCTTCGAACACTTTTTAAGCGAGTACGCTGCTGGACGCACGCCAAACCCGGATATTCTGTGCAACAAAGAAGTTAAGTTTAAAGCCTTTCTACAGCATGCCATGGAACTGGGCGCGGATTACATCGCCACCGGGCATTATGCGCGCATTGCCCGTGACGAAGACGGTCAGTGTCATATGCTTAAGGGACTTGACGATAATAAAGATCAGACCTACTTCTTATATACCCTGCAGCAACACCAGTTGCAAAAATCGCTATTCCCGGTCGGAGAACTGAATAAACCGGATGTTCGCCGTCTGGCGGAAGAAGCCGGGCTGATCACCCATGATAAAAAAGACAGCACCGGAATCTGTTTTATCGGCGAACGTAAATTCAAAGACTTCCTGCAGCGTTTCCTTCCTGCACAGCCCGGAGACATCGTCGACGACCAGGGTAATGTAATCGGTAAACACGACGGCCTGATGTACCATACGCTCGGCCAACGTAAGGGGTTGGGAATCGGTGGCGGTCATGGTCACGGCAACGATCCATGGTATGCCGCGGATAAAGATCTACAGAACAACCGATTGATAGCAGTACAGGGCAAAGAACACCCACTGCTTCAGCATCGCTATCTGGTCGCAGGAACACTTGACTGGGTCAGCGGTGAAACGCCAACGATCAACCACCCACTGAAGGCGAAAATCCGCTACCGTCAACCGGAACAGCCATGTCGCATCATCGAAGAAAAAGGCGGCCGTATTCTGGTCGAATTCGACGAGGATCAAACAGCGATCGCACCGGGACAATCGGTGGTATTTTATAACGGCGATGAATGTCTCGGCGGCGGTGTAATCGAACAGCGACTGCATCAGGCGGATGCCGCCACGCTGGACTAAAACGGCAAGATCCGCTATAAAACGAGCATGCATAAAAACACAGGCAAAGGAGACTTATGAGCGATTACAGCCAACAGGATCGGACTCTGGCATTAGTCGGAATCTATCAATGTGCCAAAATGGTTCACGATCTGGCAAGTACAGGAGAAACCGATGACAAAGCTTTTGCCGCCAGTATCCAATCGCTCTTTGTAGACAATCCAAGCAGTACCTTAAATGTTTTCGGAGACACGGCCGACAACCTTCAACTCGGTGTCGAAACCTTACTCGCTCAGATGAAGGCGGACATGGCCTCTGAAAACCGCAATCTGGTAATTACCCGTTATGTCTTGAATCTGATGATTCTGGCTAAGAAACTCAAACAACAGGAAACTCCTTTGAACCAGATTGCCACAGTGCTGGATACTGCCAAAGCACAACAGGAACACTTCGGCGATCTGCATGAGAATATGATTGCCACCATCGCCCGAGCCTATACGGAAAATGTCAGCAACCTTCAGCCAAGAATTATGGTCAACGGACATCATAATTACTTGGGCAATCAGCGCATCGCCAATAAGATTCGTGCCCTGCTGCTGGCGGGTATTCGCTCGACACTTTTATGGTATCAGGTCGGCGGCACGCGCTGGAACCTGATCTGGTCGCGCAAAAAGTATTTGCAGGACGCCAAAATTTTGTATCGCCCTCAAACGAATACCTCATCCAGCGACAAAATTACCAACCTGTTCTCGGACCGGGAAGACGATCAACACTAATTATTGGGCGCGTTTACGGTACAACATAACCAAGTATTGAAAAAATAGGAACTTATATGCAAACCGATATGAAAATTGAAGTCGTCCACAACCCGGATCAAGAAACCCTGCAACAATTTGGCTGCGCAAACTGGCCGATATGGGAAAAAGAGGTCTCGCGCTTTCCCTGGACTTACGACGCCAAAGAAGTCTGCCTGATTCTGGAAGGCGAAGTCACCGTTACTCCGCAAAACGGCGATGCCGTACTCATCCGAGCCGGCGATCTGGTCACTTTTCCTGAAGGCATGTCCTGCGAATGGCATGTAACCAAGCCGATTCGCAAACACTATAACTTTTATTAATCGCTGTAAGGCTTTATCCTCGTTATATAACCCTGTTTTCAGAATATAAAAAAACCCGCATCAGCGGGTTTTTTCGTTTTAGAACCTGAAACAAGCTTACTTCAGTGTCTGATAGACCTTCAGCTTCTCAATATCGGCACTCGCTTTAAGTGCGTTCAGACGCGCCGCCAACTCGGCATTACCGTTCAACTCCAGATAGGCGTTCTTAAGGTTATCACGCTGTTGAGCGGTTAATTCCTGAGATTTCACACCTTTGAGCTGAATCAGAACACTATCGCCGGTCTGTAGCTGATATTTATGCCATACCGACTCGCCGTTCTGCGGCTTCTTGATTTTGAAAACTTCAGCCAGCATCTGCGGCAAAATGTTTTTCGAATCACGTCCAACCCAGCCGACGGTATGCCATTCGATACCGTTATTCATCAATGATTCGGGAGACTCGCCCTGCTGTACTTTCGTCAGTAGAGAATCCGCCAGTTTAGACGATTCGGCAACCGCCGCCTCACGCACCAGCTGCTGTTTGATTTCGTCAGCTACTTCGGACAGAGCCTTTTGACGCTCTTCCTGATAAGTATTGACACGAAGTACCACCGCGCGGTTATTACCCAACTCAATTGCTGTAGAATTCAGTTTGGATTTCAGAACATCGTTCGAAAACGCCGCCTGAGATACTTTCGGATTGGACGTCAGCTCATCCACTCCACCATGACGACCGAAGAATTCACTGCTCTGAACCTTAAGACCCAAGGCTTCTGCAGCCGGCTGTAAAGTATCAGGCTGTTCATAAACCATCGTATTCATCTTATCGAGAAGATCGTAGTATTGCTTTTCCGCTTCCTGGTTACGATATTCGGCCACAACCTGATCTCGGATATCAGCTAACGGTTTAACCGATTGAGGCTGAACTTTCTCCAACTTAATTAGGTGGTAACCGAACTCGGTTTTAATCGGTTCAGAAATCGTACCGACCTGCATCGAGAAGACTGCCTGATCGAACTCCGGAACCATCATTCCCTGCTCGAAACTGCCCAATTCACCACCGGATAAAGCCGAGCCAGGGTCTTCGGAATAGGTTTTTGCCAGCTCGGCAAAATCTTCGCCTGCATCCAGCTTGGTCTTGATCTCATTAATCTTTTCCAACGCTTTCTGCTCGGATTCTTCACCTTCCTGAGTACGAATCAGAATATGACTGGCCTGACGTTTTTCAGGTGTGGTAAACAGTGATTTGTTCTGATTGTAGAACGCTTCAATCGCATCGTCGGTGACTGCAATATTTTTGGCGATCTGCTGCTGGGAAAGGTCAATGTAATCAACTTTAACCTTCTCAGATTCGATGTAATCGGCTTTATGGGCTTCGAAATACTCAGCGACCTGCTGTTCACTGACAGTCACTTGATCCATAAACGGACGCTGATCAACACGAATGTAATTAATTTCACGCTGTTGCGCTTGTAATTCAGCAAGCTGAGACACTTCCGCATCGGTTGCAAAACTTGAGCTCATCAGCAGATTATTGAACTGGTTTTCCAGAAGGAACTGACGCTGTTCATGTTCGAAACGCGCGACGCTGAAACCGTTGCGACTCAAAATTTCCTTATAAACCTTATCGGAAAACTTGCCTTCTTCCTGAAACACCGGAGCGGACTGAATTGCTGCCGCAAGCTGAGGATCGGAAATGACCATCTTTTGGGAATCGGCCCACTGCTCGATCAACTTCGATTCGATCAACGCATCCAGTACCTGGTTACGCAGGTCTTCATCCTTAACGACGGTGTCGTACATATCACCGAACTGCTGTTGAAGGCGCTGTTTTTGCGCATTGTATAGCGTCAGAAACTCACCACTACCGATACTTTCTCCGTTGACTTCGGCGACATCGACACTTTTGTCTCCCTGAGCGTATTGTTCAATACCAAATAGAGCAAAAACCAAGATAATAATTCCGATAATCACCCAAGCGATCCAGCCTTGGGCACGATCTCGAATTGCTTGTAACATGCGCTTTCCTTCGTTAGCAAAATACACAAAATAAAGTCCTGCTATGATACCAATCTCAGCGCGGCGTTTCATTATATTTACGCCAAACGGAGCGGCTTTCTGCGCAAAAGAGTACAGATAAAATGACTTTGCCGAAATCCATATAAAAATTACGGCCAAAAACAAAAAACCCAGGCATAAACCTGGGTTTTTGAGATCGAAAATCTGTTGGGATTTGAATTAGATTTCGAAAGGATCGTCCAGTACCAATGTTTCCGCGCGGTCCGGTCCGGTTGAAAGGATCGATACTTTAACGCCGACCTCTTTTTCCAGATAACGAATATAGTCTTGGGCCTCTTTAGGCAGTGCTTCCCAGGAAGCGATACCGACCGTCGAGGTTTTCCAACCCGGAAGAGTAATGTAATTTGGCTCGCAACGTTCGTATTCGTCGGCACTTGACGGAGGTAGCATCAGTGTTTCGCCATCTTTGTTGTAGGAAACACAGATTTTAACCTCTTCCAGTTCATCCATAACGTCGAGTTTAGTCAGGCAGATACCAGTCAAGCCGTTGATCTGCGCCGAACGACGCAATGCAACCGCATCGAACCAACCGCAGCGACGCTGACGTCCGGTAGTTGCACCGAACTCATGACCGCGAGTCCCCAACTCTTTACCGGTTTCATCCCCTTCATCGGTTACACAGTCGTAACACAATTCGGTTGGGAAAGGTCCGCCACCGACTCGGGTTGCGTACGCTTTGGTGATACCCAATACATAATCCAGATGAGTCGGACCGATACCGGCACCGGCAGCTGCACCACCGGCGGTAGTATTGGAAGAAGTTACGTACGGATAGGTTCCCTGATCGATATCCAGAAGCGTCCCTTGAGCGCCTTCAAACATCAGGTTTTTACCTTCGCGGTTATACTGATCGATCAGATTCGGAATATCAGCCAGCATCGGTACGATTAGATTTGCGTAATCCTGACACTTGTCCCACAACTCGTCGAAGTCTACCGGATCAGTCTTGTAGTAGTTTTCCAGCGCAAAGTTATGGAACGCAAGCGTCTCTTGCAGTTTTGCTTTAAAGGCTTCCATATTACGGAAGTCTCCGGCACGCAGACCGCGGCGAGCAACCTTATCTTCATACGCCGGACCTATGCCGCGACCGGTAGTACCGATTGCTTTTTTACCACGTGCCGCTTCACGCGCCTGATCCAAAGCGACATGGTAGTCCAGGATCAAAGGACAAGCGTCACTGATCTTCAAACGCTGTTTAACCTGAAGACCGCCCGCTTCAAGCTGAGCAACCTCTTTTTGCAAGGCATCCGGAGCCAGTACAACACCGTTACCGATAAAACACTCAACCTCTTCACGCAGGATTCCGGAAGGGATCAGATGCAAAACTGTCTTATGACCATCAATTACCAGGGTATGGCCGGCATTATGCCCACCTTGGAAACGAACCACTGCCGCAACGCGGTCAGTTAACAAATCAACAATTTTTCCTTTACCTTCGTCACCCCATTGAGTGCCGACAACAACGATATTGCGTTTGGTCATAATTTTTCTTCTTAGCTTAAGTTTACAAAACAAGAGAGGCGCTGGCATTTTGCCGAGGCCTCTCTGTCAAATTCTGTTGCAAGGCTGCTTTACAGCGGTAGCATTAATTACCTGAAACCTTACTTCACCGTCCAGGCATCATTCTCTTTGACAAGTTGCTGGCTTCCGGCCGGTACTTGTCCGGCATCATAAGATTTGATTACTTTGATGCCCTGCTGTTTCAACTGACGGATGGCGACTTGCAGATCAACATCCGAATCGCAAGGAGCATAGACGGTTTGTGTAGCCGTTTCATCCGTGTCTTCCAACAGATCCAGCGCCCCGCGCAAATCCAGACTGAAACCGGTCGCCGGCAGGGCCAGGCCGAAATCGGCACCGATATCATCATATCGACCGCCCTTGGCAATCGGCTGCAGGAAACCGCAGGCGCTGTAGGCCGCAAAAATAATTCCGGTGTGATACTGGTAACCGCGAATGTCGGCCAGATCCAAATGAATATCAACGGAATGCATCTTGCCCAGGTGATCGATCATGCCCTGCAAGTGATTCAGATAATCATCCATTGCCGACGAAAGACCGGCAAAACCTGCATTAGCCTTACCGATCACATCCTGTGCGTTGCCGCAGTACGCCAATAGCTGATTGAAACGCTGCGCCCATTCGCTGTCACTCAAATGCTCTGCGACAAAAGCGTTGAATTCCGGAATCGCTTTGCGCTCAAGAATATCAATCAAATCTTTGGACTGGTTAGCATTCAGACCCGCCAACGCAATCAATTCATCCACAATGCCTACATGCCCCAGACTCAACTTGATATCCAGTTTCATGCGACTCATACTTTCCAGCATCAACTCGACAATTTCGATATCACTGTCCAGGCCACTGTGACCGAAAATTTCCGCACCGACCTGAATCGGGCTGCGTGAACCTTTGGCTTTATTATTGCGGGTTTTCAGAACCTCACCGACATAGCACAGGCGTGAAATTTCTCCCTGCGCCTTCAGACGGTTGGAAACAATACGCGCAACCTGAGGAGTCATATCCGCACGAACCCCCATCATACGACCGCTTTCCTGATCGGTGAAACGGCACGTATCAATCGCCATATGGCGAGCCGTACCGGTCAATAGAGAATCGGTAAATTCCGCTAGCGGAGGCAACACCAGATCATAACCGGACAGGTGAAAGCCATCGATTAACTGGCGGCGGTAAAATTCAAGCTTTTGTGCTTGAGGCGGTAACAGGTCTTCCAGGCCTTCAGGCGTGAACCACGTCGATTGTTGCATTGTGAACTTCTTTTAAATCTCTTAAATTTGTCTGAGCCGACGTATTGTAAAACAATTTCGTCCGCTTAACTAAAAATTAGTAGCAGAATCATGCCGATGGCAATGGAGATCAAACCCATTATCCGCAAGACATTTTCAGGCTGCATAACCGCTTCACTCATAACCTTTTTCCAGAAATGCGGAAAGGCAAACGGCATCAGGCCTTCCAGAATGAAGACCAGAGCAATGGCGGCCAGTAACGTCTCTAACATGATTCCATAAAAAAGGTGGGTTACCCCACCTTCTCGATATTACTCAGCGGATGGCTGGGCACGGTTATTAAAGTATTTGAAGAAATCCGAGTTCGGATCAACCACCATCACATCTGACTTATCCTTAAACGACTTCTGATAAGCATTGATGCTGTGATAGAAAGAGTAGAACTCAGGATCTAGGTTATACGCCTTGGCGTAAATATCCGCGGCTTGAGCATCCCCCTCACCTCGAATAATCTCAGCCTGGGAATATGCTTCGGCAAGAATAACCGATCGCTGACGATCCGCATCGGCGCGAATTTTTTCCGCTGCCTCGGCACCTTTGGAACGCAAATCCTTAGCAACACGCTTACGCTCGGCTTCCATACGACGGTAAACCGACTCGGAAATATCCTGCGCCAGATCGATACGTTTAATACGAACGTCTTCGATCTCGATCCCGAAAGACTCAGCGGTTTTCGCGGTAGCGGTTTTGATCTTCTGAGCAATCTCGACACGCTCTCCGGAAATCACTTCCTTAACGGTACGGTTACCAAACTCGGCACGCAAGCCGTCTTTAACGATCTGTCCAAGACGCATACCCGCCAGACGGAAATCTCCGTTCATAGTGGTATAGAACTTGGCAACATCCTGGATCTTCCAACGTACGAAAGAATCCACCTCAAGGTTTTTCTTCTCGCTGGTCAGGAAACGTTCAGGCGCAGAATCCAGTGTCTGCAAACGCGAATCGAAGCGGCGAACGTTGTTGACGAATGGCATTTTGAAATGCAGACCAGGTTTAACATCCGCTTTGACAATTTCACCCAGACGTAGAACGACTGCGGTTTCCCATTGATTAACGATATAAACGGAACTACTGCCGATAAACAACACTACGGCAACTAAAATCGATAAGACTGCTTTCATTAACGTAGCTCCCTATTTCTTAGGTAATCGCGTATATTCGAAGTCGGTTTGCTGGTTGTATTCGTACTGGTGCTGTTCGAACTCTGAGTTTGTGCAGCAGTGGTATCCATATTCGGCTGAATTCTCATCTGCTGGGAGCCAACCATTTTATCCAGCGGAAGATAAAGCAGATTGTTGGCATCCGAAGAACCGACATAAATCTTCGAAGTCGAGCCCAGTACGTTTGATACCGCATCAATATACAAGCGGTTACGGGTAACTTCCGGAGCTTTCTTATATTCGCTGACAATGCTGGTAAAGCGTGATGATTCACCTTTTGCCTGTGCAATCACCTGATCGTGATACGCGCTGGCTTCTTCCAGCTGACGTGCCGCCTTACCGCGGGCAATCGGCAAAATTTCGTTAGAGTAGGCTTCAGCTTCGTTAATCAGACGTTCACGGTCCTCACGCGCCTTGACCACATCGGCAAATGCCGCCTGAACCTGTTCCGGTGGCTGTGCATCCTGCAGGTTGACCGAGGTAATCAGCAACCCGGTAGTATAGGCATCCAATCGCTCTTGCGCCAATTCCTGTACACGAGCAACCACTTCGTTACGCCCTTCGGTCAAGACAAAGTCCATACGGCTTTGACCGACCACTTCACGCAAGGCACTTTCGACAACCATACGCAGTGTTGGATCCGGATCAGCTGTTTCGAAAAGATATTGGTTGGCACTGCGTACCTGATACTGCACGGCGATCTTAAGATCGACAATATTTTCGTCTTTTGTCAGCATCAAAGACTCATTCGGAACATTGCCGGCGCGGTTACGGACATCGGAACGGTAACCGATTTCAGCGGTACGGATCTGATCCACGTTGACAATAGTCACGTTCTCAATCGGATACGGCAGATGCCAGTGCGGCCCCGCTTTGGTTTCATCAACATAAGCACCGAAGCGTGTGACAACACCGCGTTCAGCAGGATCGACAATGTAAATACCGGAAAGCAACCAGACAACAACAATAACTGCGAAAATAGCTGTTCCGCCGATTCCGCCGATTCCACCTGAAGAGCCGCCGCCGTTCAGTTTCTCCGCCGCCTTTTTCAGCAGCTTTGTCAGATCGTCGTCTCCGCCACGATTCGGTTTACGGTTACCGCCGCCATTATTTCCTGAATTACCCCAGGGATCTTGTCCTGGTTTACCTGGTTCATTCCAAGCCATTCAACCTTCTCCATGCGTTAGCATTTAAATCGTTTGCCCTTCTGCTCACGACTTATCATTAAGTACTTTTGAGCAAATTTCGACAAGAGTTCGACTATTGTAGATAGTCTAAAAGCAAAAGTCATCTATTAAGGAATTTTATTAAGACTCACAACCTCCTTATAAGGCCGTTAACTCAAGGTTACCCTCCGATGACTCCTGCTCCTCAAGGACCTCAGCTTTTATAAACTGCGGCCACTCTTTAATAGTATTCCATTCCTGCTCTGTCAGGCTCATTTTAAACAGACTGTTCCCCTGCTCATCAAAACCTTCTTCAAGAATAGTGCCCAGCTGGTACAACTGAGCACGCTGCTTACCGGCCGTTACATCCAGCACCAGTTCTACCGTATAGAAGCGCCCCTTGAAAAAAGAGGCAACCGCGTCCATCATCAGCTCGATTCCCTGCCCCTCTTTGGCGGAAATCCAAACCCTTTTCGGTGTATAGCCGTCTTCGTCGTAATCGACCTTTGGTTCCATAGACGGCTCAAGTGCATCAATCTTATTAAAGATCATCAGCTGCGGTACATCCTGCGCACCGACCTCGGCGATTACCTCGACGACATCGGCAATTTTCTCTTCGCGATGTGGATCTGCTGCATCAATCAGATGAATCAACAGACTGGCTTCACGGGCTTCTTCGAGCGTCGACCGAAAAGCAGTGACCAGATCGTGCGGGATATGGCGGATAAAACCAACCGTGTCGGCAAAAATCACTTCACCGGCACCCGGCAGACGAACTTTACGCAAAGTCGAATCCAGCGTCGCAAACAGACGGTCTTCCGCATAGACGCCGGCCGACGTCAGATAATTGAAGAGCGTTGATTTACCGGCATTGGTATAACCGACAATCGTGACCGTCGGTAATTCCGAACGTTTACGTGAGCGACGCCCAAGATCTCGCTGTTTACGAACTTTTTCGATTTTCGCTTCGAGCTGCTTGATTCGCCCCTGAACCAGACGGCGGTCTGTTTCCAGCTGAGTTTCCCCCGGACCTCGCGCGCCGATACCGCCCTGACGGTCCAAGTGACTCCAACCACGTACAAGACGTGTAGCCATGCGTTTCAGCTGTGCCAGCTCGACCTGCAACTTCCCTTCATGCGAACGCGCTCTTTGCGCAAAGATATCCAGAATCAGGCCGATACGATCCAACACCTGACATTCGAGATAGTCGCTGAGATTACGTTCCTGAGCCGGGGTCAAGGCATGATTGACGATGACGACATCGGCATCAAAAAGCTCGACAGCATCCTTAATCTCTTCGGCCTTACCTTTACCGATAAAATACTTAGGGTCGGGGTGACTGCGTTTGGTTGTCACCAGAGTACAGATTTCCGCACCGGCAGATTCGACTAACTCGTAGAGTTCATCGACTTCTTCTCGGTCGGCTTCATTGTGGAAGTCAACGTGAACCAGAACCGCTCGTTCCAGTTCACGTCTTTCTAGACGATCAAATAATTCCATTAAGTTTCCGTTGCTGGCTGAATCCTAGCCTTTAGAGGGCGGCTATTATAAAGCAACAGAAACTTGTTGAACACTCGGAGAATTAAGGGAATCAAATCGCGCGGGATCGGCTTATTCGCCTTCAGAGTTATTGGCGTTCTGCTCGTGACCGAACTCATAAGGTTTCGGATCACGCATTGGCACAATCGTAGAGATGGCATGCTTGTATACCATCTGAGTAACATTAGATCGAAGAAGCACTACAAACTGGTCGAACGAATCCACTTTACCCTGAAGTTTGACACCATTTACCAAATAGATCGAAACATTGATACGCTCTTTACGAAGCGCGTTTAGATAAGGGTCCTGAATCGGCAGTGCCTTAGTCACTTTTTTATTCTCCATCCTGATTCCTATTATTGTTATTTTTTATTGTTTTTTTTCAGTCACATTTTCACTGAAAGAACGCCGTCACGAATCCATTCTTCGCAACCCGGGTCTAGTTTAACCTGTAAAAACCGAAAACTGACTGTTTTTTAAGGATTTAACCCTGCAAAAAACCGTAGTTAAGGTGTTTTCGCGATATTTTTACGTATTAAACAGCAAGAGGATAACATACGCTATTAAAAATTTTATTAATAAAACTGATACCCCTACCAGTTAAGGGTTGCGACACCTTCTGACAGACTGTAAAAATCCGTCCGCCGACATGCACATTGACAAATCCATCACTGGCCTAAAAGTCGGCAAACACTGTCTAAACGCTGTTGCAATGTCGTCGCAAACGGATCGATTACCAGCATACCCTCTTCCTTGCGCAGCCAAGTCAACTGACGCTTCGCTAACTGGCGCGTCGCCACCACCCCTTTATGCACAAACGTTTCGTAGTCGTACTCACCCTCGAGATAACTCCAGGCCTGGCGATAACCGACGCAACGTATTGAAGGCAACTCTTCATGCAGTTCAGGGCTTGTACGCAGAGCTTCAACTTCTTTGATAAAGCCTGCATCCAGCATCTGCATAAAGCGCGTTTCTATCTGCCGGTGCAGTTGCGCACGGTTTTCAGGAATCAACCCCACTTTTAGTAACGTGAATGCGCTTAAGGCTTTTTTGGTCGGCTCGGCGCGCAGTTCGGTCAACGTCTTACCGGAAGCTCGATAAACTTCCAGAGCGCGAATCAGGCGCTGCGGATCGTTCGGATGAATGCGCTGAGCAGAAACCGGATCGATCTCTGCCAATTGAACATGCAGACTCTGCGGATCTTCCCGCCACTGCCGCTGCAAATCTTCGCGAATCGCCGGATCCGCCTGAGGCAATTCATTCATACCCTGCTGCAAACTGTTGAAATACATCATAGTTCCACCAACCATGACTGGCAAACGACCTCGACTGAATATTTCTGCAACAAGGCGATGAACATCTTCGACAAATTCCGATGCGGAATAAGAGTCGGCCGGATCGACAATATCGATCAGATGATGCGGAACCGCTTCAAGCTCTTCGACTGAAGGTTTTGCTGAACCGATATCCATTCCCCGATAAATCAGCGCCGAATCGACACTGATAATTTCAATTTCCAGACAATGCGCCAGCGCCATCGACAACTGACTCTTACCGGAAGCCGTCGGCCCCATTAAGGCCAAGACTTTTTTCTCGGCAATCAAGCGAGACAGCAACTCTTGAGAATCACTGCAATAACTACAATCTAACTCTTTGAATTCATTCACCTTAAGCCACCAAGCTATTGTCCGCGCATAAACAGTTTATCGAGTTGTTCCATAGACAACTGAACCCAGGTCGGACGTCCGTGATTACATTGATCGATCTTGTCGGTCTGTTCCATCTGGCGTAGCAACTCGTTCATTTCCGGTACCGTCAATTTGCGATTGGCACGCACAGAGCCGTGACAAGCCATGGTAGAGAGAATACTGTCGATACGTTCTTCGACAACACTCGACTCACCGAATTCGGCAAAATCCGCCAGCATATCCTTAAGCAGACGAACCACATCCGACTTGGCCAACAGAGCAGGTACCGCCGTAACTTTCAGCTGTTCGGGCCCCATTGCCTCAAGCTCAAATCCCAGGTCACTAAATGTCTTTTCAAACTCTTCCCAAACCAGAACCTGCGAAACATCCAGCGTGACCGCCATCGGAACCAACAGCGGCTGGCTTTGTAATCTGAGCTGCCTCCACTGCTGTTTAAAACGTTCATAAACCACTCTTTCATGTGCCGCATGCATGTCGACCAAAACCAGTCCATGCCTATTTTCCGACAAGATAAACACACCGTGCAGCTGCGCCTTGGCAAAGCCCAATGGCGGCACCGGACTTTCCTCGTCACCGGCTGACTCGCTATGATAAACCGCAGCTTCGGCTTCCTGGACCTGATTTTCTCCATAGAAACGCCGCTCTTCGATCAGCCTGGAAAGATCCCGCGCCTGTTCGCTACGCGCCCCAAAAGAGGAAACAAGCGGCTGTTGAAACTGCCTGGCCGCTTCAAGTTCGTCCGCTGAAGCGCTGTCATACCTTTGCGTAAAATTCAAATGCATCGGCTTGGCTTCGGGTTTAAGGTTCAAATCCTGCGCAGTTCCCAGTGATTTCCCGCTGCCGGGCTGAAGACTTTCCGAAGCCGCCAAAGGCTTGCCGACCGCATCGCGTACCGAACGTCGTAAAAAGTCATACACTTCCCGGTTACGGGCAAAACGTACTTCGTGCTTGGCCGGATGTACATTGACATCAAGCTGTTCCGGCGGCACATTCAGGAACAGTACATAAGCGGCATGACGCCCGTGATACAGGACATCGGCATACGCCTGCTTCAGTGCAAAAGAGAGATTGCGATCCTTGACGACGCGTCCGTTAACGAAAAGGTACTGCATATCGGTCTGCGAGCGGTTGAAAGTTGGCAGACCGACCCAACCGGTCAAATGCCAGTCATCGGTATTGAATTCGATTTCCAGAGAATGCTCGACGAACTCTTGTCCCAAAAGATTCTTCAAACGGTTCTGCAAGCTTAACTCATCCTGACAGGCGGGAAGATGACGTACCATCTTTCCGTTGTGAACCAGCTTGAAACCGACTTGCGGATGACTGAGGATAATGCGTTTCACCAACTGCTCAATCTGCAGAAACTCGGTGCGCGGGGCTCTGAGAAACTTTTTTCGCGCCGGGGTATTAAAAAACAGGTTGTTTACCTTTACCGACGTCCCCTGCTGACCGGCCGATGGCTCCGGACCATGCCAGTTGCCGTCACCGCGCGCACTGATCTGCCAGGCGCTTTTATCGTGCACCGTACGACTGCGCAGAGTAAAGTCCGAAACCGAACTGATACTGGCCAGCGCCTCGCCGCGAAAACCGAGCGATCTAACCGCAACCAGCTCCTGCATCGAATAGATCTTACTGGTTGCATGCCGACTCACCGCCAGCAACAGCTCTTCCTTTGGAATCCCCCGGCCGTTATCAATTACTTCGATCGACTGATTCCCTCCTTCCTGAAGGTGTATTTCAATCTGATCCGCGCCAGAATCCAATGCATTTTCCAGCAATTCCTTGACCGCAGATGCCGGTCGCTCCACCACCTCTCCGGCGGCGATCTGGTCAGCGAGATTCCCCGGCAGGGTTTCAATCGCACGGATCGGTGCATGGGTCTGATATTCTGCCAACCAGGCTAATAAACTCATATATCCACTCTCAAAAACTTTGCCGCTGATTCTTCTCGAAAGATTTTCTATTTTCAAAGCGGCTTATTATAACGTCCTTTTCCCGGGAGAAAGCGTCACATCCCATAGAATGCATAAAGCATTCGTTGCCGGAAACTGTTAAAATACGCAGTTTTTTAATCGACCGATATTTTAGGTATTTCAGTCAGCGGACAAACGCTTAGACGCTGGGTAACAAAAGGATACAGACATGGGATTTTTAGGCAAACTGTTTGGCGGCGCATCCAAAATCAGCGAAGAACTCCAGGAAGCGATCGAGGCGCAGATCAAAACCTATAATCTGCCGCACACCGAGCAGAACCTGATCGAGTTGAAAGCCCTTAAAGCCATGCACCTCAAAGGCGATGAAATCACGCTCGAAATCAGCCTGCCTTATCCGTGCAAGAGTTTGTGGCCTTCCATCGAACAGAACCTGAGTCACTGTCTGAAACAACTGGACGACATTTCGACGGTGAGCATCGAATTCAAAACCGAAATCGTTGCCCACGATGTTCAGAAAGGCACTACGCCAATGCCGAACGTCAAAAACATTATCGCGGTCGCCTCCGGTAAAGGCGGTGTCGGCAAATCGACAACGGCAGTCAATCTCGCTCTGGCCCTGCAACAGGAAGGCGCACAGGTCGGTATTCTGGATGCCGATATCTACGGCCCGAGTATCCCGACCATGCTCAACATCAAGGATAAACCGCAGACCAAAGACGGCAAAAGCATGCAACCGCTGGAAGCTTACGGACTGCAGGCGATGTCGATCGGCGCGTTGATCGACGAAGATTCCCCGATGATCTGGCGCGGCCCGATCGTCACCCAGACACTGACTCAACTGCTCAAAGAAACCAACTGGGACGAGCTTGATTATCTGGTTATTGACCTGCCTCCTGGGACCGGTGATGTTCAATTGACGCTGGCGCAGCAGATTCCGGTTACCGGTGCGGTGATCGTCACTACTCCGCAACAGATCTCGCTGATCGACGCCAAAAAAGGCCTGAAGATGTTCCAGAAGGTTGAAATTCCGATTCTCGGCATTATCGAAAACATGAGTACACATATCTGTTCGCAATGTGGCCACGAAGAAGCGATCTTCGGTTCGAACGGCGGCGAAGAGATGGCTAAAAAATATCATGTCGATTTCCTCGGCGCCTTGCCTCTGGATAAACGCATCCGCGAAGAAGCCGATCAAGGGGCTCCAACGGTCACAGCCGAACCGGGGAGCGAAATTGCCGGTAAATACCGTAATATCGCACACCAGATCGGCGCGCAGATCGGGGTCAAAAAACGCAACTACGCCGGCGTATTCCCGGAAATCGTGATCCAAAACACCTGATCGACGCCCGCCTCTTTTGCACCGCTTTAGAGGCGGACAAACTCCAGCAAAAATCTGAAAAAGCCATTACAATACACGGCTATTTTGCGCTAAACCGACCGCATCAATTCACGTTCGTCGGACCGCCCTTTCCAAGCATCTGGATTCGGCGACGTATTAGCGTTTAAACGTTTTCACGCACAGCAAATAATTAATAAGGACTGCAGCAGACTATGGCAACGCCTCCACATCCTCGCAAAATCTTGATTACCAGTGCCCTTCCGTATGCCAATGGACCGATCCATCTTGGGCATATGGTTGAATATATCCAAACCGATATCTGGTCACGTTTTCAGAAAATGCGCGGTCATGACTGCGTCTATGTCTGTGCCGACGATGCGCACGGGACTCCGATTATGTTGCGTGCCGAAGCCGAAGGCATTACCCCGGAAGCCTTAATTGCCAAATCATCCGAAGAGCACCAGGCCGATTTTGCCGGATTTAACGTCGCATTCGACCATTATCACAGCACCAACTCTCCGGAAAACAAATATTACGCCGAGTTGATCTATAACCGTCTTAAAGAGAAAGGTTATATTGCACGCAAATCGATCTCGCAGTTCTATGATCCGGAAAAATCCATGTTCCTTCCGGACCGTTTCGTCAAGGGAACCTGTCCGAAGTGCGGGGCCGAGGATCAGTATGGCGATAACTGTGAAGCCTGTGGCGCAACCTATGCACCGACCGATCTGGTCAATCCGAAATCCGCGGTTTCCGGTGCTACGCCGATTGAAAAAGACTCCGACCACCTGTTCTTCGAACTGGATCAGTTTGCCGACATGCTGAAAAGCTGGACCCGCGAAGGTCACCTGCAGACTCAGATCGCCAACAAAATTGATGAATGGCTGGATAGCGGTCTGCGCGGCTGGGATATCTCCCGCGACGCACCTTACTTCGGTTTTGAAATTCCGGGCGAGAAAGATAAATACTTCTATGTCTGGCTGGATGCGCCGATCGGCTATATGTCGAGCTTCAAAGCCTATTGCGAAAAATCCGGATTAGATTTTGACGAATATTGGGCTAAAGACTCCAAGGCCGAGTTGTATCACTTCATCGGTAAGGACATTATTAACTTCCACGCCCTTTTCTGGCCGGCAATGCTTTCCGGAGCCGATTTCCGTACCCCGGATGCGGTCTGGGCGCACGGCTTCCTGACCGTTGACGGTCAGAAAATGTCCAAGTCGCGCGGTACCTTCATTATGGCCAAGACGTATCTGGAACATCTGAATCCGGAATATCTGCGTTATTACTTCGCAGCCAAGCTGACCAGCCGTATCGACGATATCGACCTTAACCTGGAAGATTTTGCCCAGCGCGTGAACTCGGATCTAGTCGGTAAAGTCATCAATATCGCCAGTCGTTGCGCCGGTTTCGTCAAGAAAAAATTCAACGGCAAACTGGCCGAAAGCTGGTCGGATTCTGCTAACGAACTGTACCTGCAGTTCGCTAATGCTTCCGAAGAGATCGCAGGTCTGTACGAAAAACGCGAGTACGGACACGCCATGCGCGAAATTATGGCGCTGGCCGATCGCGCCAATGAATATATTGCCGAAACCGCCCCTTGGGTTCTGGCTAAAGAAGAAGGGAAAGAAGCCGAGTTGCACGAATCGGTTTCGGTCGGGATCAACCTTTTCCGTGTTCTGATGAGCTATCTGGCGCCGGTTATTCCGGCAACAGCGGAAAAATCACTGGCATTCCTCAACCTGGAATCCTGGGAATGGGAAGCAGTGCATCAGCCGTTAATGGGTCATGAAATCAACAAATTCAAAGCTTTGATGACGCGTCTGGAAATGCCGGCTATCGAGAAAATGGTTGAAGCCTCAGCCCAATCTCTGACGGCTAAATCAGTTCCGGACGGCAAAAAAGACGACAGTAAACCGAAGAAACAATCCCAAGAGAAAAAGATGAGCGAAAACAAGCAAACGGCCGAAACCGGCGAATTCGACCCACTGGCGGAAACCATCACTATTGACGACTTTGCTAAAATCGATCTGCGCATTGCCAAAATTGTCAACGCCGAAGCGGTTCCGGAAGCAGACAAACTGATCAAACTGACTCTGGATATCGGTTTTGAACAGCGTCAGGTATTTGCCGGCATCAAGGCCGCCTACAATCCGGAAGACCTGATCGGTAAACTGACGGTCATGGTCGCCAATCTGGCGCCACGCAAAATGCGTTTCGGGCTGTCCGAAGGAATGGTTCTGGCCGCCGGCCCGGGCGGATCGGATCTTTATATTCTGAACCCGGATGACGGCGCTAAACCGGGTATGCGTGTCAAATAATGTTTCATTACGGATGTTAAGCGCTGAATGATCCTTGCCGATCAGACATTCAGCCTCGAACATTCAAAACACTTTAGGGATACAGATGCAGGATTACGCAATCATTTTGATTAGTACCGTTTTGGTCAATAACTTTGTATTGGTCAAATTCCTCGGTCTGTGTCCCTTTATGGGAGTTTCCAAAAAAACCGATGCCGCTCTGGGCATGGGTCTGGCGACAACCTTCGTACTGACGCTGTCGTCTGTTCTCAGTTACATTATCTACACCTATCTTCTACAGCCTTTCGGGCTTGAATACCTGCAAACAATTGCCTTTATACTGGCCATCGCGGCGGTCGTCGGCTTTACCGAAATGGCGATTCACAAGACTTCGCCGGTACTGTATCAGGTGCTGGGTATTTATCTACCGCTGATTACCACCAACTGCGCCGTTCTCGGGGTTGCTTTGTTGAATGTCGGAGAACAGAACGACTTTATCGAATCGGCTTTTTACGGTATGGGCGCGGCGATTGGCTTTACCCTGGTCATGGTTCTGTTCGCCTCTATCCGTGAACGTCTTGAAGTAGCGGATATCCCCGGCCCTTTTAAAGGGGCTCCGATTGCCTTGATTACCGCCGGCTTAATGTCGATGGCCTTTATGGGCTTCGGAGGTCTGGTCTGATGGATTGGATTCACGGGCTTGAAGCGCTGGGAATTTTTCTTGCGCTGGCACTGCTGTTTGGACTGGCACTTGGCTATGCGGCTGTGCGCTTCAAAGTCGAAGGCAACCCGATGGCCGATCAGATCGACAAGGAACTGCCGCAAACGCAATGCGGCCAGTGCGGTTTTCCGGGCTGCCGTCCATATGCAGAGGCGTTGGCCAACGGTGAATCCGAGGTCAATCTGTGCGTTCCCGGCGGGACCGAAGTCATGATCAAAATTTCCGAAATCACTGGACGCGAGCAGAAAGCGATGGAAGACACCTCGGCGGATGAAAAAGCGAAGGAAACCGCCTTTATCGACGAGGATCTTTGTATCGGTTGCGTGCTATGCATTAAAGAGTGTCCGGTCGATGCGATTCTCGGGGCCACGAAAATGATGCATACCGTGATCCAGCAGGAGTGCACCGGCTGTGAACTGTGCGTCCCGGTTTGTCCGGTGGATTGCATCGAAATGCGTCCGCAGGAAGTCAATCTGAAAAACTGGCAATGGCCGGCACCGAACGAACCTAAAAGCGCACTGCCGAACGACTCCAAGCCTCTGGCAAATCTGTTGCAGGAGAATTCGTAAATGAGTCTGCTGCAATCACTGGCGAACACCCTGGCACCGATCTATCCGATGGCAAAACGCTTGCTGTACCGTTTTCATGGCGGCGTATTTCCGCAATACCATAAATCGCTCAGTGCACGTAATCCGGTTCATGCCCGCTTCATTCCGCAGGAGTTGATTCTTCCGCTGGCCCAGCCGGTCGGTGAAGAAGCGAAACCCCTGGTCGAAGTCGGCGAACAAATCCGTAAAAACCAGTTGATCGCCCGTGCCGACAGCAGCGCCGACAAGAAATTGGTGGTTCCGGTGCATGCCCCGACATCCGGAGTGATCGCCGCCATCGAACCGCGCACTCTGCCGCACGCGTCCGGATTGCGATCGCTGTGTATCGTAATCAAGCCTGATGGTCGCGATGACACCATCGACAACGCTTTGAACAGCAACGGCGAATGGCCGGCAGAACCTCAGCCGTTGAAAGATATCCTCGCCGATTCCGGTATTATCGGTATGGGCGGCGCCGGCTTCCCGACTTACGCCAAACTGCCGCGGGAAAAAGGCAAAATCCGTACGCTGATTATCAACGGCGCCGAATGCGAACCTTTTATCAGCTGTGACGACCTGTTGATGCAAACCCATGCCGAGGAAATTTTGCTCGGCGCGCAGATCACGGCTCATGCTCTCGGGATCGACGAAATCGTTTGCGGTATCGAAAACAATAAACCGCAAGCGATTCATCAGATGCAAACGGCCATCGAACAGCTCTCCGGCTCGCAACCAACTCCGGTTGCCAGCCGCATCCACGAAGTCGCTACCGTTTATCCGATGGGTGGACAGAAGCAACTGGTATACGAAATTACCGGAGTGGAACTGGCCGCGCGCGGCCATGCGATTGACCAGGGCATTCTAATGATGAACGTCGCGACCCTGCGCGCCCTGTACCGCGCCGTCGCCTTCGGAGAACCTCTGACTTCGCGTCTGGTGACGGTCAGTGGCCAGGGATTGCACAAAGGATTTAATATTGATGCGTTGATCGGAACCCCTTTCAACGCTCTGGCCGAACTTGCCGAGCCGAAATCGACGCTTGATTACCCGCTGATTATGGGTGGCCCGATGATGGGGGTACAGATGCCTGATAACGCGGTACCTGTAATAAAAACCACCAACTGTATTCTTGCCAACCCGCCTGAACCGAGAGAAATGCAGATGCCGTGCATCCGTTGCGGCGAATGTATGGACGCCTGCCCGGTCAATCTGCTGCCGCAACAGATGTATTGGCACGCTCAGGGGCATGAATATGAAAAGGTTGAAAAACTGAATGTGTTCGACTGTATCGAATGCGGCTGTTGCAGCTATGTCTGTCCGAGCCATATTCCGCTGGTACAGTACTACCGTCACGCCAAAGCCGAGATCAAACTGCTCAATGCCGAGAAAGAAGCGGCGGAAGTGGCCAAAAAACGCCATGAATTCAAACTGGCGCGTATCGAACGTGAAAAAGCCGAACGCGAAGCGCGACTGAAAGCGAAAAAAGAAGCTGTCAAAAAGCAAACTGCCGATAAACCGCAAGCCGACTCGGAAACTTCCGCCAAATCCGCAGCTGCCGCCCGTGCCGCCGCAGCGAAAGCAGCAGCCTCTAAAAAAGCGTCTGCTGACTCGGGCGACAAGCCGTTAAGCGCCCGCGAAAAAGCGATACTGGCGGCACAAAAAGCCGCCGCCAACAAACAGGGACAGACCGACAAAGACAAGAAAGTCAAAGGCCAGAGCCTAACGACCGGCAAAGACAAGGAAGCACAGGCAGAAGCGGCTAAAAAACGCGCCATGGCAGCGGCCAAAGCAGCCGCCGCTAAAAAGCAGACAGCGGAAAAAGACGCATCGCAGGAAAACAAGCCTTTAAGTGCTCGCGACAAGGCGATTGCTGCTGCCAAAGCGGCCGCTGCTAAGAAAGCCGCACAAAAGCGTGGCGAAGAAAACGTAGCTGCGGCAGTAACCGAAACTGATACCGCTCAGAATTCCGATCAAAAATCTGATCACAGTAAAACACACAAAAGCAGCGCTCGCGACAAGGCAATTGCTACAGCCAAGGCGGCAGCGGCCAGAAAGAAAGCGCAAAAAAATGAAACAGATTCTTCCGAAGCAGCTGACACCCAAACAACCGATTTAACTGCGGATACCCAGGAGACTTCGCCAGCACTGGAAAAAGAGCAGGCGCGCCGCGCCGCTATCGAAAAAGCCAAAGCGGCTGCTCAGTCGCGCAAACTGACGCAAAGAAAACAGGAACAACATAGCGATAAATCCGAAAACGTCGTAAGCGAAAAAACGTCATCAAAGACAGGCGATACGGAAGACGCTGAACAGATTTCTGCGCAGCAGAGTGATCACGAAAAGACAAAAGACGATGCCAAGTCGGCGGCCAAAAAAGCCGCTATGGCCGCCGCAAAACGTGCGGCTGAAAAACGCGCTCAACAGCGTGCTGAACAAAAACTGGCCGAGAGCAAAGCCGGCGACGGAAAAGAACAAGAAGAGGAAACGCATTGATGAATCCGGCAAGCATGCCTATCCCCCCTTCCTCGCCTTATGCGCACAACGATCAGACCGTGCGCAAGGTGATGCTGCAGGTTCAGCTCGCTGCCATGCCGGCACTGCTGATGCACATTTACCTGTTCGGTTTCGGTATTGTCGTTCAATGGCTGCTGGCGGTCGTTACCTACCTGATCGTTGAATACAGTATGCTCAAGCTGCGCGGCCGTCCGGTAATTCCTTTTCTGACCGATCTCAGCGCGCTGATTACCGTCACCGGTCTGGTGTTCTGTATTCCGCCGACGGCTCCCTGGTGGGTGGTTGTCACCGGCTCGGCCTTTGCGCTGATCTTCGGAAAGCATATCTACGGAGGTCTGGGTTACAACCCTTTCAACCCAGCGATGCTTGGTTACGCTTTCTTGATTATCTCTTTCCCGGTACAGATGACCACTTGGATTATGCCGTCGGAAATCAACGGCCACTATCTTGGTTTTATGGACGCGATTGAGGTCATTTTCACTGGCGCTTTAACTTCCGCCGACTTTGATATGCTCACCGGCGCAACGCCTCTGAACGAGATGCGTATCGGCATCGCTCAAGGAGTCACCGTTGCCGAAACGCTGGCTCCGATCGCCGGTCATACCAGCCAGACGCATTACTGGCTCGGTCTGAACAGCTGGGCATGGATCAATATCGCCTTTCTGGTCGGCGGTATTTATCTGCTGTATAAGCGTACGATCCGCTGGCAGTTTCCGGTCGGTTTTTTAGGTTCCCTGTTTCTGATGGCGTGGATTTTCCACGGCTATAATCCGGAAATGTACCCGCCGGCAAGCTTTGTTCTGTTGAGCGGCGGAACCATGCTGGCCGCGTTTTTCATCATTACCGATCCGGTCTCCGCCAGCACAACCCCTGTCGGGCGTTTCATCTACGCCTGCGGTATCGGGGTTCTGGTGTATGTAATCCGTTCCTGGGGAACTTTCCCCGACGGATTGGCTTTTGCCATACTGCTGATGAATATCGCTGTTCCTCTAATCGACCAGTACACCCAACCGCGCGTGTTCGGGCATAAGCGATAGGAGAGAGTTGTGAGCCAAAAATCGCAAAAACCGATGTTCAATTCCGCTCTGTTTCGCGCCATGGGCAACTCGGCCGGAAAACTCAGCGCCTTTGTGGTGATCTGCATTATTCTGCTGCTTGGCGTTCGCGCCCTGACCGGACCAAAAATCGATGCCGCCGAACGGCAGAATCTACTGGATCGCTTCAATGAAGTTTTGCCGGCGGAATACTATGATAACGATCCTCTGGCAGATACTAAATTGCTCAAAGACCCTAAAATTCTGGCTCGTCTCGGCGCCAAAGATCCGGTAACGGTCTATCGGGCACGCAAGGGAATTGAACCGACCGGTGCGATTTTTCAAGCCATTGCGCCAAATGGTTACAGTGGTAACATTTATATTCTGATTGGCGTCTTTCCTGATGGTCAGGTTTCCGGCGTACGTGTTCTCAAACATGCGGAAACCCCCGGACTCGGCGATAAAATCGAATTGCAGAAACATGATTGGATTCTCTCTTTCGACCGCCGCATCCTGACCCCCGGCAACCAGTATGATTGGGCAGTGAAGAAAGACGGCGGTGATTTCGATCAGTTCACCGGTGCGACCATTACGCCGCGCGCTGTCGTCGGAGCCGTTAAACATGCGCTTGAAGTGGTCAACGAGTTAGGAGATAAGCTGTATGACTGATACCAATACTCTGGCGGATACTCCGAATTCAACCGCCGCAGATGCCATTGAAACAACGCCGAACGTCTGGCAGGCAAAAAAAGCCGAATACAAAAAGATTATGCTCAACGGCCTGTGGCAGAACAACCAGGCCATGGTCGCCCTGCTGGGCCTGTGTCCGCTGCTGGCAGTATCCAACAACGCCGTTAACGGTTTGGGGCTCGGACTGGCAACGCTGGCGGTATTACTGGTTTCCAATACGCTGGTTTCCCTGATTCGCAGTCACGTCTCCGATGAAATCCGTATTCCGGTGTATATCGCCATTATCGCGACGGCCGTCACCATGATCGACCTGCTGATGAACGCCTATTTCCATACCTTACACGGCATACTGGGCATCTTTATCCCGCTGATCGTGACCAACTGTGCGATTCTCGGCCGCGCCGAAGCCTATGCCTCAAAAAACAGCGTCGATAAAGCCATCGTTGACGGTTTCTTTATGGGACTGGGCTTTTTGGTGGTACTGGTTCTGCTGGGCGCCTTGCGCGAGATTAT
This sequence comes from Thiomicrorhabdus sp. 6S3-12, assembly GCF_017571475.1. Taxonomy (GTDB): domain Bacteria; phylum Pseudomonadota; class Gammaproteobacteria; order Thiomicrospirales; family Thiomicrospiraceae; genus Thiomicrorhabdus. The sequence continues at coordinate 97,502 of NZ_JAGETW010000004.1, forward strand.
CGGTTCTGGAACGCTGTTTGACCAAGCGCATCTGATGTTCGGCGAAACGGCGCGCAACTGGACCATCACCTTCAGCGACGACTATCAAGGTGTTCTGCTGGCAATTCTGCCGCCGGGAGCTTTTATCGGTTTGGGTCTGCTGATCGCGGCCAAAAACTATATCGACCAGAAAAAAGCCGCCAAACTGCAGAACGACCTCGGCATTAAAATCGCTATCAAATAGTTTATGATCCAGTCTGTTGCAGCAGCCAATCTTCGTAAAACTCAAGACGTAATTCGGACTGCATGGTCGTCAGCCAGATTTTGCCCGGCGAGACTTCAAACAAATAGGGATAAGCCAGCCAGGCCCCTTTGCATTGCGCCACAATCAACGGATCACTCCAGCTCTCTCCGTCATCTTCAGAATAACACACTGCCAACTCCTCGCGGTGCCATGAAGCAGCCACTTCCGAGAACTGCCCGCCGCGTCGCGGAAACTCCGTTTCACCCTGAGGATAGAGCGTGTTATAGACCATTAACAGACGCCCGCTTGCCAGACGTTTCAACATCGCCGGCGAACTGCTCGCCTCGATCCCCGGATGAATCTGCGTCCAACTGCGCCCGTCATCATAGGAATAGGCGTGCCAGAAGTAATCCTGATTGGTTCTAATGCAATACCAAACCCTGTCAGGCAATTCAACCAGCGTCCCTTCATAGCAGCCACCGTGATGGCCGCGTCCGCCGATATCAAGTTTGTTGCTCGCATGCCAACTCAAACCGTCATCGTCGGAACGGAAACTCAAACTGTAATGGCGCGCCTGCTGATAATCCAGGTTCTGCGCCGACAGCACGATCGCCCCGGATTCAAGCTGAATCATGGTCGAACTGACCGCCGCATAACCGGTCTGAATTCGTATCGGTTCCTGCCAACTCCGTCCTCCGTCTTCACTGCGAACAACATAGTGATATAAACGGGAATTCTTTGTCGGCGCATTGCGCTTTTTAACCCAGTTGAAATGGTACTCCTCGGCATTCAGGAAAGAGAGAATAACGGTACCATCCCGAGTACAAAGCAGGCTGTGCGCATCGGTCGCTTTGAATGGCATCTGCTCGGAAAATAGCTCAAATGCCTGCCAATCTTTGCCGTCGTTCGCGGACAGATAAGCGGTTTTCCCGTGGATACAGAGCAGATCCCCGTCGCAGTTGCGGATAAAAGGCCCGTTATGCTCGATGCTCAACGGACGAATACCCTCCGCCAAGAAAACCGGCGCATCGGTTTTCGGCGCTTTGGAAAAATTCAGTTTTATCTGCGGGTACTCGATCATTTTCTGCATTCGTATGTCTCTTGCTGTCGTCGCCCTAGGCTGTGATAGGTTGCTGCAATAGGTTGTAAAAGGCTTCGATAAATTCTTATCTCACTTATGTATGAATTATGGCGCATCCGTATCCTGACGTTCAATCATCGCAAAAGAATTTCCGGCCAGACAAGCAAGTGCGTCAAACAGGAAATTTATCAAGATAATTTGGACTCGACCGACAAATCCGCTATGATTCTGCCACCGAGCTACGATTGATAAAATTCCGTGAAAACACCGTCTTATGAATAAACAGAAACGATTAGAAATATTCCAACGCCTCAGCGAAGCGATTCCGGAACCGGAAACCGAGCTGGAGTATTCCAGTACTTTTGAGCTGCTGATCGCGGTGATTCTTTCCGCCCAGGCAACCGACAAAGGCGTCAATATCGCCACCCGCAAGCTGTTTCCGGTAGCCAATACGCCGGAAGCGATCTATGCCTTGGGCGTAGACGGTCTTAAAGAGTACATCAAAACCATCGGTCTGTTTAACTCCAAAGCGGAAAACATTATCAAAGCCTGCAAAATGCTGGTAGAACTGCACGGCTCGGTGGTTCCGGACAATCGTAAAGATCTTGAAGCCCTGCCGGGTGTCGGCCGCAAGACGGCGAATGTCGTTCTCAATACCGCTTTCGGTCAGCCAACCATGGCAGTCGATACACATATCTTTCGCGTCTCCAACCGCACTAAACTGGCGCCGGGTAAAACCGTGCTTGAAGTGGAAAAGAAACTGCTCAAAAATGTACCGAAAGAGTATCTGATCCCGGCACATCACCTGCTGATTCTGCACGGCCGTTATACCTGCACCGCTCGTAAACCGCGCTGCGGCGCCTGCTGTATCTACGATTTGTGCGAATACAAAGAAAAAACCGAGTAATAACCGGATAATCTCATGCTATATACATCCGAAAGAGACAAATTACGCCTGTTCTATGTCGAATGCTGGAAAAAGGCACGCAACGGCCTGCCGATGGACCCGATGGAGCAGATGGTCGCGCGCGTGATCGAAATGCACCCGGAATATCACGCCATGCTGGAAAACGAAAAACTCGGCAACGAGTACAAGCCGGAAGACGGCGAAACCAATCCGTTTCTGCACATGGGCATGCACCTCGGCCTGCAGGAACAGGTGGTTATGGATCGTCCGGCCGGCATCAAAGCGGTCTATCAGCAACTGGGGGAAAAGCTCGGCGATGTGATGCAGACCGAACACGCCATGATGGACTGTCTCGGCGAAATGATGTGGCAGGCGCAACGCTCGCAGTCCGAGCCGGACGAAATGGCCTACCTCAAGTGCCTGCAAGAACTGCTGGTCAAATATTAAGGCGCATTTCTTGGATTTCCGGCAGCACACCCCTTATGCTTTGCGCGAGCTGCAATCCGAATATGAATTTCAACTTTATAGCGACGGAGCCTACTTCAAGCAATGCCAGCTTGGCGGCTGGGGTCTCGCCATCTATAACAAAACCGGACAGCTCATCGACAGCCTTTCTGGCGTACAGATTTCCCATTCCAGTCTGGAAATGGAACTGATCGCAGCGATTAAGGCATTACAGTGGCAACTACAGCAACACCCCGGCAGCCCGATCGCCCTTTTCACCGACGCACAGATTCTGCTGGAAGGCCTGTTTGATAAATACCCGAAATGGCAGGAAAACAACTGGCATTCGGCCAACGGCAACCCGGTCGTTTATGCCGAACTCTGGCAACAACTCTACTCTCTGGCACAAAGCGCCCCCGTCGATTTTTACTGGATTAAAGGCCATACCACCAACAAACAAAACCAGCTTGCCGATCAGCTCGCCAGAGAAAAAATCCTCCAATCACAGCAATCCTGAATAAACTGCACAAGAACGGATATATACAACTAAAAACTGCAAAAGAGCGTCTTAAAAAGATCGTTATTGCAAAGTCTATCAAATTTGTTTCCAATAGCTTTTAACAAGGTAATATGGCTTAGACAGAATCTTCTAACGAAAAGGAAACAATATGGCTAAGAGAAGCCGTATAGCTCTGCTTATTGATTGCGACAACGTCAGCTACAATTCAATTGAAGGTGTGCTTGAGGAACTCGCCAAATATGGAACCGTGAATGTCCGCCATGCCCATGGAGACTGGAATAATCAAAGCCTTTCCGGCTGGCGCGACAAACTGCATCCGAATGCGATAAGACCGATGCAGCAATTCGCTTATACCAAAGGAAAAAATGCCACCGATTCGGCCATGATTATTGATGCCATGGATTTACTTTACAGTGGCAATGTCGATGCTTTCGCCTTAATGACCAGTGACAGTGACTTTACCCCGTTGGTTCTGAGAATGCTTGAAAGCGGTCTGCCGGTATACGGCTTTGGTGAAAAGAAAACCCCGCAGCCGTTTGTTGATGCCTGCTCCACATTTATCTACACAGAGAACCTGGATTTGGAGAAAGACGAACAATCAAACTCACCGATCCACCAAACCAAGCGAAGCAAGAATGAATTGCGCGGAGACACCGCTCTTGTACGATTGTTGCGGACCGCGGTAGAACAGACTTCGGACGACGATGGTTGGGCACACATGAGTAAAGTCGGACACTATATCTCCAATAACAGTTCATTTTCACCGGTCAATTACGGATTTAAAAAAGTGAGTGATCTGATCAGAGCCAGCGAGCTTTTCGATATTGAGATGCGCAACGACGGTTCTGCAATGTATATAAGAGACGCGCGCCAATAAGGTTGTAGGAAGAGAATTTAACAGCCCTGTTTTCACCTCAAAGCAATTACTTTCCAACCGAGCCATGCAGTTTTATTGCCGGTTAGTATCCATCAACAAATACACACTGCAGGATAGAAACTTAATGAATAACGCGACACCGATAATCAGGTTATTTTTTGCCAAGATGAAGCCCGAATTTTTTCAGTTATCCGAGGATGAGCAAAAACAGTTCATGGCTCGAGACAGGGCAAACCTTGACGCTCTGGGAATGAAAGCTGTTTCAATGATCGACTGCACTGCACATGACCCACAATGGGACTACATTGGTGTAGAAAGCTGGCCATCATTGCAAGCGGTCGAGGAACGGGAAAAATTCGAGAATGAAGAACTGCAGATTTCTCGCTATGTCGACTATAAAGTTCATTTGGGCGTTGAGCAATCCTTTGATGATTATGGTCAAAGCCAATAAACAACGACCTCTACCCTCTAAAACGTTGTAAACAAGAGAACTCTATGTCATTTGTAACAGGACAAGTAAAAACGGTTTTGCGGCTTGAAGGCTTATCGATTATGTTGCTCTCGGCACTGGTTTTCCATCAGTACAGCGCAGACTGGATACTGTTTGCCTGGCTGTTTCTAGTGCCGGATCTAGCGTTTTTAGGCTATATATTCAATTCCAAATTCGGAGCAATCTTATACAACACAACCCACTCGATGATTGGACCGGCCCTGTTACTGGCCTTAGGACTGCTTAGCGATACCGATTTAGCCATTTCCGTGGCCCTTGTCTGGTTTGCGCACATCGGTTTTGACCGCGCCTTAGGTTATGGTTTGAAATACGGCAGTGGTTTTACCGACACCCATTTGGGAAAAATCGGTTCCGAAAGAAATACCTGATCAACAGGCGCAACCCCCTTTTGTAAAAAGCGTTGATGCCCTTCTATCCAGTTCAATGTCGAAATGTCCAAGACGCAAACGCAAGGGTAAAGAGCGCAATCAGCATCATCGGGCAGATTTGCGGTCATACCGCCAACATACAAAACCAGCTTGCCGATCAACTGGCTCGTGAAACCATTGTAAATGCGCATTCAGCCTAACTAAAGAACCCATTAAGTACTGGATTTAATCCACTTAAAAAACTATTATGGATGCAGTTTACAGATTTACGGCAATGCTATTTAGGTCAAATAAAATCGCACCTAAATCCCATAACCCGTTAAAAAACAAAGAATTTTCAAAGTAAACACATCCTAAATACTGATATAAAACGGCAGTTTTATTACTGCTTCAAATACACTTCTTACAAGTATTAGGATGTCTAATAATAGTTATGCACAATCAAAGGAAACTGAACTATGGCAAGTAAGAAAACTATCTTTGTTGCTTTTGCAATCGAAGACGAAAAAATTCGGAACATGATTAAGGGGCAATCCTTAAATACGGATTCTCCTTTCGAGTACATAGATATGTCTGTTAAAGAGGCATACGACGAAGAATGGAAGAAAAAAGTTCGAACTCGGATACTCCGGTCTGATGGTGTTTTAGCAATAGTTAGCGAAAATTCATTAAAATCAAGTGGACAGAAGTGGGAAATTAAGTGCGCGAAAGACGAGAAAGTAAAAGTTCGCGGAATTTGGGCATACAAAGGTGATCGTACCAATATCGAAGGTTTGAATACGATGGTTTGGACGTGGGACAACATTGCTAACTGGATTGATAGCCTCTAATGCGAAAAGCTCTTATTGTTGGAATCGACTATTATACAAACGTCAGCCCCCTTTTTGGCTGTGTTAACGATTCATTTTCGGTCAAAGCTATGTTGGACCGTCATGCAGACGGTTCCGTAAATTTCGGAGTGAAGCACCTCGTATCGACTGGTCCCAACGATACATGTGACCGCGAAGAGCTGCGTAGTGCAATCCAAGAATTGTTTTCCGGCGATGGCGAAGTTGCTGTTTTGTATTTTGCTGGCCATGGACATATCGAGGCTACCGGTGGTTACCTTTGTTCTTCCGATATTAAAACAGGAAATGATGGTGTTCCGTTAGCAGAGATAATGGTTATGGCTAACCAGTCTAGAATACAGAACAGGGTAATAGTTCTAGACAGTTGTCATAGTGGTGTTGCAGGGGGAAGTGCTTTACAGCAAAAAGTCGCAGAGATAAGTGACGGTGTAACAATTTTAACCGCCTCAACAGCGGAGCAATATGCAACAGAAGAAAACGGTGCAGGTGTTTTTACTAGCCTTTTAGTTGATGCTTTAGGAGGGGCTGCCGGAAACCTTGTCGGCGATGTAACTCCTGGTGGTGTTTACGCACATGTAGATCAGTCGCTTGGCCCTTGGGCTCAACGGCCGGTATTCAAAACTAATGTAAACCGTTTTGTATCTCTACGAAAAGTCCAACCTCCATTGGCAATTACTGAACTCCGTCGTATTTCTGAATTTTTCCCTTCTTCGGGCTTCCAGTTTCAGCTTGATCCAACATATGAACCTGAACGCCACGAATCATGGGAAAAAGATCCTCAAGGTATTCCACCTCCTGATCCAGAACACAATGCAATTTTTGAGATATTACAAAAGTACAATCGTGTTGGCTTAGTCGTTCCAGAAGGTGCACCACATATGTGGCACGCAGCCATGGAGAGTAAGTCCGTTCGTCTAACAGTTCTTGGGGAACACTACCGCAGCTTGGCTCATAAAGGACTAATATAGTTTTTTTCGTGTGTTTCTGCAAAAAAATGCATAACAAAGCGCTGCTGCTGGACAAATTTTCCGCTGCGCTCCAAATTTGCCGCAGAGCGCGGCGTTAGCCAAATAGGATCATTGATGCCACAACCCGTAATGAAATTAAAAATAGCCCCGGTAAAGAGCGCAGTTCGTGACCTTCGCAGCAATATGCGTTGGATTATCGTCATCGCTACTGTTTGGGTGCTTTATACACTTGCCAGTTCTGCTGTAATCCGTATATGGGAGGATTGGGGGTATTGGCACTCGTGCTATTTCACTCTGATCAATATGACTACCGTTGGCTTCGGTGATGTCGTTCCTATAACGCAGCAAGGAAAGGTAGTGGCGGGGGTGAATTCCGTCGTTGGCTTGACGCTTTTTGGTGTCTTCGTAGCATCGATAACGATGGCGCTTCAGCCATCTTCGTTCGATGGCACAGCAGAGTTGAAAGATGTTGCAGTGCCTGGAAGCAAGAGTGTTGAAGATGATGGGACAAATGAAGAGAAAGTAGGTCGCTTTCTTGAGGCTGTGAACGGACTTGTTTCACTTAGTGACGAGGCGGGTGATGGTCGTCACCGGGACTATCCGAAGATCGTTGACATTCTTGTTGATGTGGATGGTGATACCGATAGAAGCAAGTACATACATCTACACGTCAGGATCAGAAATGGCTAACAAAGCCATTAAATTCGCTCCCTGCGGTCGCCGGACGCTCGTTCCTCGCGCCGTTTATGGCGGGCGTTATAACGCTCAAGGTAGATCGTGACAGGCAAGAGAATTACAAACAACCATAGCTTTGATTGTGAAGTTTTAGCTAATAATACAGTTGAATATTTCTCGGCTTTTTATACGGATGAGAGTAGAAACGACGTTTTAATGCTCGTTTTAAAGCTTAAGGAAATCGCACTCTATCAGCGCTTCTTTCTTGATGCGGCACTTGGCTTTTGGGAAGAATGGGACGAGGAAGACACCTTCTACGATTTAGAGGATTTAGAGCATGTCGATCTTGCAAATGAGCTAAATCTTCTAGGAAAGAAAGTGTTGTCAATTACTTGTAAAGGCTCCTTTGAAGAATTCTCCTCAATAGAATTTGTATTCGAGGGAGTGAATTTATTATTAAAATTCAGTGATCATAATGACATTGAGTCAGATATTGTGCTGGAAAGGTTATAACAAGCGCCTGCAATTTGCCCTCCTGCAGTTGAGGCGGACGCTAGGCATTACGGTGTCTGAATAACCATGCGGCAGAGGAAAGCGTAAACAGTGCTATCAGCATCATCGGCCAGATTTGCGGCCAAAGGGTTTCCAGGCTTAGATCCTGCAGGAAAACGCCACGCACCACGACCAGAAAATAGCGCAGTGGATCGACATAGGTCAGCCACTGGATGACATCAGGCATATTGTCGATCGGCGTTGCAAAGCCGGATAGAATCACCGCCGGCACCATAAACATAAAGGCCCCCAGTAGCGCTTGCTGCTGCGTAGTGGAGAGCGCCGAAATCATCAGCCCTACTCCAATCGCGGACAAAAGAAAGAAGATCAACGCGAATTGCAGCAGGAAGTATTCTCCGCGAAAAGGCACGTCAAACCAGAACACCGCTATCAGAATAATAATATTACTTTCCAGCAGGCCGATCATCAGCCCCGGCAGGGATTTTCCGATCAGAATTTCCAACGGCACAGCCGGTGTGACCAGAAGTTGATCAAAAGTCCCCTCTTCGCGCTCACGCGCTACCGACAAAGCGGTGACGAGCAGCGAAACAACCAGCACAATCAAAGCGACGATTCCGGGTACAAAAAACCAGTTACTTTTCAGGTTTTCATTAAACCAGTTACGTTGAACCAAACTAACCGGCGCCTGATTCAACTGGTGGGCTTGAGCCCATTGCTCGTTAAAAGTCTTAATGACCTGCATGATATCGTTTTGCGCCAGCAAGGCGGTATTGGAATTGCGCCCATCGACAATGACTTGCAACTGGGTTGTCCCGGTCTCTTGCAAGCGGGATGAAAAGTCGCTGGGAAAATTCAATATTATCAACGCCTTTTTATTATCAATCAAAGGCGCAACCTCTCTTTGATGGTGCAACTGTGCGACGATTTCAAAGGTGTCGGAACCGGCCAGATGGCCGATAATCTCCTGCGAAATAATTCCCTGATCCTGATTAAAGATTGCCACCGGCGCTTGCTTAAGATCAAAGGTGGCGGCATAACCGAAAACAAACAGCTGAATTATTGGCGGCCCGATAACCACAAAACGTGCGCGTTTATCTTGCAGCAAAACACGAAACTCTTTGATTGTCAGCGCCCAGATACGCGCCCAGGATAACCAAGCCATTAATCCAGCCTCTTATGCGATTTTTTCAGAACAATCAGGGTAAGAATGATGCCCATGACGAACAATGCCAGCAGGTTCGGTACCAGCACCCAGAGTATATCCCCGGCCAGAAATTCGGTTTGCAGCAAGGCAACAAAATAGCGCGCCGGAACGATATGCGTTACCGCCTGAATAAACAGTGGCGTACTGCCGATATCAAAAATAAAACCGGATAGCAGAAACGCCGGCAAAAAGGTGACGATAATCGCGATCTGTCCGGCGACAAACTGCGTTTTGCCGACGGTGGAAATCAAGATACCCATCGACAAAGCCACCCACAGAAAGAGTGCCGAGCTGAGAAAAAGAAGCCACAGCGAGCCGCGCAGCGGTACATCAAACAGAAAGAGCGCCATAACCAGACTTAACAGCATGCCGCCCATTCCTAAAATAAAGTACGGAATAACCTTGCTCAACAGCAGTTCCTGAATGGAAATCGGCGTTACCAGCAACGCTTCCATCGTTCCCCTCTCCCATTCGCGGGCCACCACCAGAGAAGTCAGCAAAGCCCCGATCAGCGTCATAATGATGGCAATCAATCCCGGAACCAGAAAGTAGCGGCTATTGACCTGCGCATTAAACCAGATACGGTTAACCGTCTCGACCGGCTGCAGCACCCGAATACCCCGTTCTGCGCCGTAGGCGATCAGCCAGGTCTGCCAGGTGCCCTGCACATAACCGTTAATCAAATTGGCGGTATTGGAGTCCACTCCGTTGACGAGCAGCTGAACCGGTGCCGTACCGGGTTGATGAAAATCGGCGGCGAAATTGCTTTGCAAAATCAGCAGAGCCTTGATTTTTCCGGTTTGCATGGCCTGCTTACCCTGAGCCAAGTTCTCGAAAGTCTGAGGTGTAAAGTAATCGTTTTGATGAAAATGGCTGACGAAATCCTGAGATTCGGCCGAAGGCTGCTGTTGGACAATTCCGATCTTGATATGTTTGGCATCCAGGTTAACGCCGTAACCGAAAATCAACAATAGAATAACCGGCAGTATAAAAGCGATGCTGATACTGCTTGGATCGCGAATAATCTGCAGAAACTCTTTATGGATCAACCCGCGTATGCGCATCCATTTTAAAGACATTCCGCTCATGGCTTCGTCTCCGCGGCCTTATCCGCTTCGATAATACGGATAAACGCTTCTTCCATAACGCTGTGCCCGGCTTCCTGTTTAATTTCTGCCGGCGTGCCGAGCGCCATAATCCGACCGTTGGCCATAATCGCCATACGGTCGCAATATTCGGCCTCTTCCATAAAGTGCGTGGTTACCATAATGGTCACTCCCGCTTCGGCCAGCGCATTGATTTTATTCCAGAAATCCCGTCTTCCCATAGGATCGACGCCGGAAGTCGGTTCATCCAGAAACAGGATATCCGGCTCATGCATTAACGCGCAGGCCATCGCCAAACGCTGCTTAAAGCCGAGCGGAAGATCCCGGCTCGGCTGCTTAAGAAGATGCTGCAGTTCAAAAGTCTCAATCGCCCATTCCATGCGCTGTTGACGCTTTTTTCCTTTCAATCCGTAAACCTTGCTGTAAAAAGCGAGGTTTTGTGCCACCGACATAACGCCGTACAGAGAAAATTTCTGCGACATATACCCCAATTTAGCACGCGCCTGAGCTCGAGCATGACGCAGATTAAGCCCGGCGACCTGCAAGTGTCCTTCCGTGGCTGGAAGCAGTCCGCACAGCATGCGGAAAGTGGTGGTTTTTCCGGCGCCGTTGGCACCGAGCAAACCGAAAATTTCACCGCGCTGAACCTTGAAAGACAAATGATCCACGGCGACAAAGTCACCGAATCGACAGACCAGTTGATCAACTTCTATGGCGGGCCGATCATCAAATTCGCTCGCAATGATTTCCGGCGTATCAAGCGTTGGCGGATCGGATTGCGGCGCCGATTCAGTCTGCTGATTAAGCAGGTCGACAAAGGCATCTTCAAAGCGGGCTTCGACCGCTTCGATTTTCAGATCATGCAGCTTCGATTGACCGGCTACTGTGTTGTGATGCAAAAATTCATTCGGTGTTTGCAGTGCTTCTCGGGTCAGTATGCGAATATCATCGCCGAGAATCAGCGCATCCTGAACCCAAGGTTGCGCCGCCATTTGGTTTTTCAACTGGCGTTTGCCGCCTGGTGCGCGAGAAGAAACCAGAAAAGTTCGATTGTTCAATGGCCGGGTAAAATGCTGCGGCGGCCCCTGCGCCAGCAAACGCCCTTCATGCAAAAGCTTGATGTCATGACAGCGTTCCGCTTCGTCCAGATAGGCGGTGCTGAGCAGAACGCTCATGCCTTGTTCTTCAACCGCCTGATAGACGATCTGCCACAATTCACGGCGCGAAACCGGATCGACTCCGACGGTCGGTTCGTCCAGCAACAGCAAATCGGGGGATTTCAACAGCGTACAAGCCAGACCGAGCTTTTGTTTCATACCACCGGAAAGGTTGCCGGCCAGACGATTGCCGAAAGGCGCCAGTCCGCTCATTGCCAGCAGCTTCTCGAAACGCTCCGGTCGTTGTGCTTGCGCCAGCCCCTGCAGATCGGCATACAGGCGAAGATTCTCCAGCACTGTCAAATCCTGATACAGACCGAACTGTTGAGGCATATAACCGATAACCGACTGAATTCCCAGCGGCGCTTCGGCAACCTCCATCCCCAGAACATTAATGCTGCCTTTATCCAGTGTCAGCAGACCGGCAATCAGACGCATCAGCGTGGTTTTACCGGCCGCATCGGCACCGATCAGCCCGGTTACCTGTCCGGGCCGAATATCGAAGCTGACATCGGACAGCGCATCAATGACCCGCCCCGGCAAAGTGAACTGTTTGCTGACGCCCTTGATGATAAGCGGCGATGACGAGGTCATCACAGTCATGCGTTATTTGCTCCGTTCATTGCGGGAGCACTTGGCCCGAAGATTGAGACACATCGCAATCCGGTGCAGACTCAGGAAGCTTTTGCAGATCGATTGTGACCGTCGCCGGCATCCCCAGTCTTAATTCATGCGAAGGATCACAACTGTATATGCGGGCTTGATAAACCAGCTGGGTTCGAAGTTCTTCGGTTTGCACGCTTTTCGGCGTAAACTCGGCTACCGGAGAGATATAACCGACCCAGCCGCGATAGGTTTTACCGGGATAGCTGTCCGTTAAAATCTCGGCTGGCATGCCCAGTTTTATTTTTCCCAGATCATTTTCGGCGATATAAGCCCGAACCCACTTGGGGTTTTGCACGGCGAGCGTCATGACCACTTGCTGTGGCTGTGCCAGGTCACCGCGCTCCAGAACACGATCGCGGACTATGCCGCCTATCGGCGAGCGCAAAACGGTATCGTCGAAATCTTTTTGCGCCAGCGCTACCTGAGCCTGAGCCTGTGCGATCTGGGCACGTACCCGAACAAGATCTTCATCGCGCGCACCCAATTCGGCAACCTTCCAGGCGTCATAAGCAGCAATCTCCTGATGGTGCAAGGCTTTGGCTTTAGCTTTGGCATTGTCGACTGCGTCCTGAGAAGCCAATTTTTTCGGCAGCAATGATTTCAAACGCTCATAACTGCTTTGCGCCTGCTGCGCTTCCGTCCGGGTCGCGAGATAGGTATTTTTGGCTTGTGCAATCTCTTCGGCGCGATTGCCGGAGAGCAACTTATCGAGTTCGGCCTGTAAAGCGCTGACATTGGCTTTAGCCGAATCCAGTTTTGCCTGATAGCGGGTTGAATCGATAGCCGCCAGTTCCTGACCGGGCTTGACTTCGGATCCCTCGGTAACCAGCATTTCCCGAATTTGGCCGCTAACCTGAAAAGCCAGATTCACTTGACGCAAATCGACGTTGCCGTAAAGCGTAAGCTGGTTGGGCTGCGGTTCAACGGTTTTATGCAGGTAATGCCAGACAAAGTACGCGGAGACGACCAACAGGACAAGCCCCAATAGAAAACGTTTTTTCATTAAAACTCCGAAACGTCGATAGATCGTGTGTTGATGTGTATCGTTAAATTAACACAAAGCACTGAAACCCGGAAAGGTAAAAGGGACGCTCTTTGTTAATGGAGTTAGCCGCAAATAATTCATCGTAACAAAGGAGCGAAAAGAGGCACGTAAAACGTTTCGCCATCAAAATGACCATCAAAACGAATTATCTACTAAAATATGCGCATTCTCATTTCAATAACTGAAGACCACTCTATGAGCGAGAAAAAGTGCATTATTTCCTGGGATCGTCTGCATCGCGATTGTCGCGAGCTGTCGCTACGAATTAACGAAATGGATCGCAAATGGGATGGCATTATTGCCATTACCCGCGGCGGAATGATTCCGGCGGCAATACTGGCTAGAGAACTCGGTATTCGCGTCGTGGACAGCATTTCAGTTAGAACTTACAGTCATCAGCAGATTGAAGAACCGGTTATCCTGAATGATGTTAATGCCACCGAAGACGGGGAAAATTTTCTGCTAATCGACGACCTGGTCGATACCGGTGTAACCGCCGAATTTGTCCGAAAACGTTTACCTAAAGCGTATTTCGCGACCGTGTATGCAAAACCCGAAGGCCGCCCTTTAGTCGATACCTTTATTACCGAAGTTCCGCAAGACACCTGGATCTATTTTCCTTGGGATTTGCACTTGGATTACGTTAAGCCAATCGCCAAAGAAGCCGACGAATAACGACAGACGCTTTCAATTCCGCCGTAAGGAATTCGCAATTTCCGGCGATATCGAATTTGAATGCTTGAATGTTATACTGCCTTGAATCCAAAACCATCAGATTTAGGGGGGGCGAATGGCTTTTTTTGAAAACTTTTTAAATCTGGCTCTGGAATCTGCACCGTGGCTGGTGCTCGGTCTGATTCTGGGCGGTTTGATTAAAAACCTGCTCCCGCTGGAATTTCTGCACAAGCACCTGAGCCAGAGTTCACTCTCTTCCGTCGGTAAAGCAACGCTTTTGGGCGCGCCTCTGCCACTGTGTTCCTGCGGTGTGGTTCCGGCTGCGGTCGGACTCCGTCAGGCCGGCGCGTCACGCCCGGCAACCGTCTCATTTCTGATTTCCACACCGGAAACCGGCGTCGATTCGCTGAGCGTTACCTATGCACTGCTCGGTCCGGTCATGCTGGTCGCGCGTTTTATCAGCGCCCTTTTTTCCGCGCTGTTTTCCGGCTGGCTGGTCTGGTGGTTTGAAAAGCGCCAGTGGATTGAAACTGATCCCGGCCATCCGCAAGAAAAAAGCGAATCAGGCGATTGCTCCAGTTCTTGTTGCAGCTCCGAGAGTGCCCATCAAACAACAAGTTCCTGCTGCAGTTCACAGAGTAACGCCGCAGAACAGAGTTGTTGCGGCAGCTCTTGCAGTAGTGAAAGCAAACAAGCAGAGGACACATCGATCTGGCGTAAAACCTGTAAAGGACTGAGTTATGCCTTCGGTTCGATGCTGGATGATATTATTTTCTGGCTGCTGCTCGGACTGGGGTTTGCCGCGCTGGTGCAGACGTTTGTTCCGACAGACTTTCTGGCACAATGGGGTAGCGGCCTTGCGGCGATGCTGATGATGCTGTTGATCGGTATTCCGATGTATGTCTGCGCCACCGCCTCGACACCGATTGCGGTTGGACTGATTCTGGCCGGAATCTCGCCCGGTGTCGCGCTGGTTTTCCTGCTGTCCGGTCCGGCGACCAATATCGGTACCCTCGGTATTATCGCCAAAATCCTCGGCAAAAAAACCATGCTGCTGTATCTATCCGGAACTGTCTCCGCAGCTTTAGCCGCAGGTATTATATTGGATCTTATACTGGTGCAAAGCGGGATGAATGTTGTGACCGCCAGCCATCTGGACGAGCACAGTATTTCGATTTGGATTCAGGCTACGGCGCTCTTTATTCTGACACTGGCGGCATTGAATAATCTCAAAAATAAATTCCGCATCGCAAAGCACTGATCAATCAGGGGCATTTATTACGTATAAGTGCCCTAAAAAGCCATTATTTTAAAAACTTATCCCATTCTTCCTAAACTTAACTGGACATTTCCTTCGCAAAGCTATAGATTAACCCTGTTGGAAAGAAGTCTTTTATTTACATCCTACATTTCGCTGTTTCAATTTAGTAACACCCGTCCTGCAGTTTTTAAGTACCAGTCTGATTTTCCAAGTTTAAGCTTTTAGAAGACATCAAGCCTAAAAGTAACAATTGATTTAAAATTCAGGAAAAACTGTCATGTCTAATGAAACAGTCAAAGGAACCGTTAAATGGTTCAACGAAACTAAAGGTTTCGGTTTTATCCAACAAGAAAACGGCCCAGATGTATTTGCACACTTCAGCGCAATTACCGGTTCAGGTTTCAAAACCCTAGCCGAAGGTCAGCAAGTTGAGTTCACTGTAACTCAAGGCCAGAAAGGCCCTCAAGCAGAGAATATCGTTGTACTGTAATCTTTGCAGATAGATCGAATACCTCGAAAAGGCAGGCGTTAAAACCTGCCTTTTTTATTGCCTGCCGTTTTTCATCCCCATCTTTCACTGCTCCATGCTCCGCCATCAAAAATCATAAATTAAGCTGATACAGGCATAATCCGATTCATGCCGTAAAAGTGTTGACGTTTTGATTCATACAGATAAACTAACAAACGTTAGTTAGATAACTGTAAATAATTAATGGAAGTAAATATGAATAGAATTTTGAACAAAGTATGGGGCTATTGGTTGATTACCGATCTTTTACTGATTCTTGAGGTAACGGTTTGGCAAGGTTACGGTTTGATGGCCGCAGCCGCATTGACGCTATTGCAGACTCTGCACTTTTTTACGGAAAATCCGAGAATTTCGGCGTTTCCGGTTCAGGTTCGTATCGCCTATCTGCTTTTATTGGTTATCGCTTTCTGGCCGCCGTTGTACTGGCTACTGTATCCGGTAATCCTCGGGACAACCGCAATGGTACTGTTTGATTACTGCTTCCTGGCGCGCTTTATGTCTCTCATGCCCTGGAATCATAATCAACGTTTCTCATGGTCGATGATCTATCAGACGTTTTTCAGCAAGCCTGTCGAAGGCTCTGTAATGAAGAATTGAGATTTGATCTTCCGACTGGAGATCAGAAAGAATCCGTAATCAACTAACAGCAAAATCAGTCTTATTGATTTGAATCTGACTCTTATGAGTTCCTTTTTCCGCCGCAAATGCCAACTTGCGGCGGCTTTTTATAAGCAGAAAAATTTCGGCAGTTTGCCAAATCTGTCCCGCTTTTTCCTGCACAATCCTCTCTTAAGGGCTAAAAAGCGTTGACAGCCAATCCGACAGCACTGATCAGCATAATCACTCCGGCAAAACGGTTCAGACTTCGCTCCAGAGCGTGACTCTGCAGCCAGCGCCTAGCCTGTGTCGCCAGTAAGGCGTAAAACGCCATTACCGCTGCTATCACACCGATAATGATCGAAGTTGCCAGAACCCCATCCTGCAAAGCAATCTGCTCGACGGAGAGAAACGTCTGTAAAAAACCGATATAAAACAGTATCACTTTCGGGTCGGCAAAGATGGTCATGAACCCACACGCAAAACGAGCGCCCGCTGCAGAGATTTCGGCTTCGGAAACTTTGTCGGCACGGGGTTTTCTCGACCAGTAGCGCCATCCGAGCCAGCACAAATAGAAAACACCGAAAAGTTGAATTCCTTTGAAGACGAATGGAAACGCTTCAAACACGGCGCTCATGCCGAACAGTGCCAACAATACAAACAGCAGATCGCCGCTGATGATCCCGAGAATAATCGGAACAGCGCTCCGGAAACCGGAGGCAAGTGATTGGGAAACCGTCAACAGAACACCCGGCCCGGGCGTGACGGCCAGAAAAAACATCGCAATCGCCAGAGCAACGGCACTGTATAAGGTCATAAATTTACCGTAAATTTAAACCGGGCAAACAACAACGGCCTGCCGACCCTTAATCGGATAAATAATAGGTGACGGTTGAAACCACGCGTACTTTTTTGATATAGGGCGTATTCTTGTCGCGGGGGATAATGCTGAACTGCCCCTGAGAGGCGGATTTGATCTTGCCGAGAACGCTCGATGAATCTTTGGCGAATTTATTGGCCACTTCACGCGCATTGCGTGTTGCCTCTTCAACCATCTCAGGTTTAACCTCATTCAAGCGGGTAAACAGATATTCTGTTCTCGACTCGTAATTATTGCCGGAAAGAACCACGCCCTGCTTACCCAGCTCCGAAAGGCGACTCTGCAAGGCTCTGACCCGTTCAATATTATGGGAATAGACCGTGACCGTCTGCGAAGCGGTATAACGGAATTCAGCGCGCCCCTGACCGCCGAACTGCTGAGCGAGTTTGTCGGTGATTCCCGGTGCGGAAAAAGAAATTTCCGATGTTTCCACACCACCCGTTTGCAGGAAAGCGCTGACTTTGCGGCTATTATCTTCCAACGTCTGATAAACCTTGGTCAGGTCGTTATCCGCAGCGGAGAACTTGATCGGCCAGATGACCACATCAGCAGGAAACTCTTTCTCAGCCAGACCTTTGACCGTTACCACCCGCTCATAGGACTTGTATTCGATTGCCGCTTTACCCAGCAGCCATCCCAGCAACCCCAAAGCGATTACCAGACTGAAACCTAAAATCAGTGCACTCGATTTCGAATTCGCGGTCATACGGCCTCCTGTTTTATGGACGCAAAACTTATTCTACTTCCGTTTCACGTCGCTCTTTGCGTTTTTGAATTTCCAGCAGACGGGCCGCTTCGACCTGACCGTCCGGATCCGACAAGTAGGCGTAAGCGATTTCGAAAGCCCCCTGCTGGAATTTTTTCAGACCGGTTTCGGCAAACGCAACCGTCATCGGGTATTTTTTAAAAATCGCTTTCTGCTCGGTGGTATTCATCAGGCGAACTTCGCAACAATCAATCAACTGAATCACCGCCTCTAGTTTAAAACCATTCGCACCACCGGCAAACTTGCCTTTTTTCATACGCTCGCGTACGACGATACGGTCGATTTTGTAATCTTCCACTAGTTTGACCAGACTCTTTTGAAAGTAGCGCAGATCGCCGGCGTTATCCGGATTGCGACATTCAATCCGGCGCGCGCGGCACTCCGGCAGATAAAACATTCCGGTACTGTATTCCACTAAAGCGACAATCGCGTCATTACCGCTCAGTTCGACTCCTAAAACTCGCATTTGCATTTTCCTTATCTCTTTTTACCACTCTCGGCCCCTGCATGCGTTCGATATATTCTTTCGAACGGCCGGAGCATGTCGCGGTAAAACAAAAAAGGCGACCGAAGCCGCCTTAACGATTTATTTGTTCTGTGACCAGGTATCTCTCAGAGCCACAGTTCGGTTGAAGACCAGACGGTCGGTGATTTTATTGTCACGACAGAAGTAGCCTTCGCGCTCACACTGATATGCCTGCTCGACCGGCGCATCCGCCATACCCGGCTCGACAAATCCGTTCTTGGTAATCAGTGAACCCGGATTCAATACCGCTTCAAAATCTGTTTCCTTGGCCGGGTTCGGTACAGTGAACAGACGGTCGTAAACGCGGAACTCGGCCGGCAGAGCCTTAGTCGCTTCGACAAAGTGAATTACGCCTTTTACCTTGCGTCCGTCCGCCGGATTCTTGCCTCGGGTATCCGGGTCATAAGAACAGTAAACGGTCGTAATATTGCCATCGGCATCGGTTTCATAGCGCTCGGCCTTGATAATATAGGCGTTGCGCAGACGCACTTCCTTGTCGATCGCAAGACGCATAAACTTGCGGTTCGGCGCTTCCGGCTCGAAATCTGCGCGATCGATATACAGCTCACGGCCAAAGAAGATTTCACGCTTTCCCATCGCTTCATTCTGCGGGTGAACCGGAGCTTGAATGGATTCGACTTCCCCTTCAGGATAGTTTTCGACCACCAGTTTGATCGGATCCATCACCGCCATAGTTCGCGGTGCAACCACATTCAAGTCGTCGCGGATCGCCGCTTCAAGAATGCCCATTTCGGTCATGCTGTCCACTTTGGAAATACCGATACGCTCTGCAAAATCGCGCAGGGAAGCCGGTGTATAACCGCGGCGGCGCATACCGGAAATTGTCGGCATTCGCGGATCGTCCCAGCCATCAACCAGCTTGTCGTTAACCAGTTGGTGCAGCATACGCTTGGACATCACGGTATATTCCAGATTCAAACGCGAAAACTCGTACTGAAACGGGCGATCCGGACGGGAAAAATCATCCAGATGATCCAGAAGCCAGTCGTAGATTCGACGGTTATCCTGGAATTCCAGAGTACATAAAGAGTGCGTCACGCCTTCAATGCCGTCGGAAATACAGTGTGCGAAATCGTACATCGGATAAATGCACCACTTGTCGCCGGTCTGATGATGGGTTTCAAAACGCACACGATACAAAGTTGGATCGCGCATACACATGAATGAAGAGGCCATATCGATCTTGGCACGCAGAACACACTCACCCTCTTTAAAACCGCCGGCGCGCATTTTTTCGAACAGCGCCAGGTTTTCTTCCGGCGAAGTATCGCGATACGGACTGTTTTTACCAGGTTCTTTCAGACTTCCTCGGTATTCGCGCGTCTCTTCGGCATTTAGGAAACAGACATACGCCAGTCCCTTATTAATCAATTCGACCGCGTACTGGTAGAACTTCTCGAAATAGTTCGATGAGTATTTGATGTCACCGGCCCACTTGAAGCCCAGCCACTGCACATCACGTTTAATCGATTCAACATACTCCATATCCTCTTTGGCCGGATTGGTATCGTCGAAACGCAGGTTGCATTCTCCCTGGTAATCTTCCGCCAGTCCGAAATTCAGACAGATTGATTTGGCGTGCCCGATATGCAGATAGCCGTTCGGTTCAGGCGGGAAACGGGTTCTGACCGATTGGTATTTATTTTTCGCTAAATCGTCATTAATGATATTACGGATAAAATTAACAGGACGTTCGATCGCTTCCGGCTTATTACTCATGGAAATATCTAACCTATAAACAAACTCATCAAGAAAAACGGGCCGCAAAACGGCCCTCTCATTATTGCGCGTGATTATAGCATAGGGCTTATAACGAGTGCGTTTTAAGGTAAGGCATTTTTATCGACAATAAGGTTTGCAATGCACCGTAAAACTGTTATTCGACAAGATAAGCCATCAGATGAATATGCAGCTTTTCGAGAACGTGAATATTTTCCCGACACTTCTCATGATCGTACAGGGGATCCTCGAGTGCGGCTTTGTTGAGTTTCCACAGATGACGGCAGGTATGAATCGTGACGCGAAGTTCGTAAGCGGACGGATTGCCGACCTCTTCCCAGTCACATGGAAGCATCAGCTCCTCTTTACCGCGAAAAGGAACCACTTTGCGTTCGTCGGAACCGATATTACGCTCGGCTCGGGATTCTGTTTTTTCAGGTAAAGTCGCAGGGGTCAGTACAGATATGCTTGCCATAGAAAGCTCTCCTTCTACTAAATGCTTTTATTGCTTTTAATGCTATAAATTTTTAATGACCTTACCTCTGGCTCCAGTATAAAAACCGCTAGCCTTCACAGAAATAACTTTTTGTAATCACTCTCTTTTAAAAAATTAATATTAAATCCCGAAATCGAATCTCTGACCTGAGGTCAGAAAACAAGAAACCAAAGCAGGGAAACGCTCTACAGACGCATCCACCCGGCTCATTTGGAACCTGCACCGGTATTCAAAGCAAAAGCCGCACCAGCCGCAATTGAATCGCACTCAACAGGTTTAATCGGCGTGAGGAAATACCGGTACAAGGAGCTATAAGCCGTAACCAACCTGCGAAAGCGGATTCTCACGCATTCAAACAGTCAGGATAATAGGAAAATAAACAGTATAGAAAACGGACCCCCCCTTACCGCAGCGTAAGAGAGCTGAAAAGAGGCTAAGTAGATGATCTAGCGAAGAAAGGCGGCGGGTAATGTGGGTAAAGAGGCTAAGCTAAGCTAAGCCAATCCGAGCCAAGCTACGCTTGCTGAGCCTGGAAGTCGATCTTAAACTGCTTGGCGACCCTGCCACTGCGTCCGCCCCGTAATGAAGCAAAGCGAATCGCCAAACGGTGCAACTCTGCGCGATCGCCGCAATAATCGGCAAACAGAGCGTCGATCATCTGCAGGTACAGATCCTGTGCCGGCGCATAGAAAGAGAGACTGAGCCCGAAACGATCTGCTAAAGACAATCCCTCTTCGATCGCATCGCCGTAATGAAGCTCGCCGTTAGCGGCGACTGTAACCGACTGGTTATCTTGCTGTGTTTCCGGAATTAGATGACGCCGATTGGACGTTGCCATCATCAGAATATTCTCCGGCGGCAGCTCAATCGAACCTTCCATCAGCACTTTCAAATAGCGATAGCGCTTATCGCCGGCCTCAAAACTTAGGTCGTCGCAATACAAAATGAACTTCCAAGGCAACTCGCGCAGTTGCGCGCTAATCTCCGGAAGGTCATGAATATCGTCCTTTTCCAGCTCGACGACACGCAAACCTTGAGCACCGTAGGCGTTAAGCGCGGCCTTGATCAATGAGGATTTCCCAGTGCCCCGAGCGCCCCAGAGCAGAACATGATTGGCGGGAAGGCCGTTTAAAAACGCCTGAATATTACGATTGAAACGGCGTTTCTGTTCTTCGATTCCGAGCAGCTCATGCATGTCGATCGGGTCAAGTGCTCTGACGCCGCGTAACGTTTGCTTGCGGCCGGACCATACCGCTGCCAGCGTCTTGTTCCAATCAACCTGTTCAGCCGTTCCCGGCATAGATTCAGGCATATTAATTAACTCCCTGAAAGTGAGTGTGGATCCGGATGATTGTCGATCAGGTGCGTTTCAAACTCACGCAGACGTTTGATCACCGAGAGGAATTTGGTGATATCGGTCCAACGGTCGATAAAGAAGCTGAAACCTTCGTTCACTTTACCGAAAGCGTTACCGGTCTGAGTGACAACCCCAAGCGTAATAATCCCGCCGAACAGAGACGGTGCCATCATCAGATACGGCAGCACAATCATCAGCTGGCCGTAAATATTCGACCAAAGATTGAAATAGGTGTAATGGTTGAACAGACGGAAGTAATTCGGGCGCAGTCCCAGAAATAACTCCGCCAGTGTCGGCAAACTGGCATAGCTTTTATCGTCTTCGGAATACACCAGGTGTTTGCGGTAATGCGCTTCGACACGCTGATTATTGTATTCCAGCCCCGGCAATTTGATTCCGACCAGAAAAGAGATCAGAACCGCTCCGAGCGAAGTCAGAAAAGCGATCCATACCAGCACGCCGGGAATTTCGGACAGCCATGGAATATTAATCTGTTCGGAAAGCGCCCAAAGAATCGGGATAAAGGCGATCAGGGTCAGCAATGAGCGGAAAAAGCCCAAACCAAGGGATTCCAGCGCATTGGCAAACTGATAGGTATCTTCCTGAATACGCTGCGACGCCCCTTCGATATTCCCAGGATGCGAGCTCCAGTAAGGCAAGTAATAGAAAGTGATCGCCTGACGCCAGCGGAAAGCATAATGGCGTGCAAAATAGCTGGAGACGATAGCGGCAAAAATATACGGGATGGCGATATACAGAAACTGCACCATCTTTTCCCAGAAAGCATCGATATCATTTGCTGCCTGAAGAATATCGTAAAACTCTTTATACCACTGGTTGAGCTGGACGGTCATCTCGACTTGAAAAACCACCAGAGCGAGAAGAAACAACAATCCGCCCCATGCCCAGAGTGCCCATTCTCGGGTTCCGAAAAAACTCTTTAACATAGCCTTGCAATAGCCCTTTTATTGTTTAAACGACAATCCTGTCGCAACTGATTCGGATACTTGCGAACAATACAATCTTAAGCATTTGCTGCATGTAAAGAATGGCGAAAAGCTTAAAAAGCCTTGTTCGCTTTTAATGCTGTTGAGGTTCCGAATAATGAAGTTTCAGCAGCTTGACTACCTTATCGCCGCCCTTCTCGCGAAAACGGTAGAAAGTCGGTTCTTCGCCGATACGGTCATAGTTCTCTTCCATATAGTGCATGCGGTCGTCGTGATACTGACGCAGAATCGACTGATCCGCCGTCCAACCTTTCGGGAAAGCCGCTTTTTGCGCCGCAGCCGACCCCTTCAAAGAGGCCATACAGACCAGCAGATCATCCTTGGTTTTCTGAAAAGTAACGGTCAACCAGGGGCACAGCACTTCCAGCTCACCATACTGGGTCAGCATCACCATATCGCCCGCCTGCTCTTCGCCGTCGACCTCGATACGCTCTTTCATACCAGCCTGTACCAACTGCTTCCAAAGCGCCTGCATTTCATCCAGCTTCAGAAAACCGATCCGCAGAAGATCCTGATCCGCACAAACCGCCCCCGGATACAGTTCTGCTCCGACACTTTGCAAAGCCTCCTGCGCCTGCGCATTCCGCAAAGCCTCTTGCTTATTAATGATAATTGAATAACCTTCAACCAAAACTGCCATGGAAAACTCCTGTTTTACGGATTTATCAAGTGTTCAGCCCGCATCCCCCGACAGTGCGAAACTTTTCAAAAAAGGGAATAATAAAACGATTCGTCGCAGAGATAAACCTTAAGACACCTATCGGCACTCTCGCGCGGAAAGAACATTCGGCAAAGCCCGCAACGCATCCAGCAGCGATTCATCGATATCGGCACGCAGATCAATCAGCGTATAGGCAATTTCCCCACGGGATTTGTTAAGCATATCTTCGATGTTAAGTTCCCTGCGACCAAGCGTTTCGGTAATCTCGGCGAGAATCCCAGCCTGATTGCGGTTAACGATTGCCAGACGGCGAATACCGTCACCTTTCGGTTCGATTGAGACATCCGGCAGATTCACCGAATTCTGAACGCTGCCCTGTTCCAAATAGCTCTTTAAGTTACGGATAACCTGAATGGCCGAAAGTTCCTCCGCTTCAAGCGTCGAGGCTCCCAAGTGCGGGAAGCTGAGAACATTCGGCAGACCCAGCAGTTCCTCATTCGGAAAGTCGCTGACGTAGGCAT
Source organism: Thiomicrorhabdus sp. 6S3-12 (assembly GCF_017571475.1). GTDB lineage: Bacteria > Pseudomonadota > Gammaproteobacteria > Thiomicrospirales > Thiomicrospiraceae > Thiomicrorhabdus. The sequence goes on from NZ_JAGETW010000004.1 coordinate 121,631, forward strand.
GCAGATAGTGATTGTTCAGGTGCGTTTTGAGCGCCTGTTCATCGACAATTTCGCCACGCGAGAAATTGAGCAGAATTGCGCCTTTCGGCAGGAGCGCAAGACGGCTGGCATTCAGCATCCCCTTGGTTGAATCCAGTAGAGGGACATGAATAGTCACCACATCGCTGGCCTGCAAGAGACTTTCCAAGCGTTCGCACTGATGAACTGCGGAGTTCAAGTGCCAGGCGTGATGAACCGAAATCACCGGATCATAACCATACACTTCCATCCCCATTCCGATCGCGGCATTGGCAACCTTGACACCAATGGCGCCAAGACCGATTACGCCGAGCTTGCGCCCGGCCAGTTCAAAGCCGGAAAAACGTTTTTTACCGCTTTCGACCTGGGCCGCGAGATCGCCTGCGGATGAATCCAGATGTTTTGCATAATCGGCCGCGGTATAGAGATTTCGCGCCGCCATCAGCATCGCCGCCATCACCAGTTCTTTAACCGCATTGGCATTGGCCCCGGGCGCGTTAAAAACCGCAATACCGGCTTCGCTCAGACTTTGTACCGGAATATTATTGACCCCGACACCGGCTCTGGCGACCGCTTGAAGATGGGATCCCGTTTGCAGTGCATGCATATCCGCCGAACGGACGATAATCGCTTCGGCGTCCTCGCTCTGTTCCGTCAAGCGGTACGACGGTTCGTTGAGTAACGCCAGCCCCTTTTCTGAAATTTGGTTTAATACTCGAATCTTTTTCATGCCGACTCCGGACCCCGCTCCGTTTATTCTTAGTAATCCAATAGGCTTCTGTAGAGTTTAATCGCAATTGCTTCCGAAACCAGCAGAAAAGCGCTAATTACGGCAAATTCGACCAGCAGCGCCGATTACGATGTCCGCCTGTTCATCAGCGGCAAAACGAAATAAAAGACTAACAAAAAGGATGCCACCGGCATAAAACAGAGTAAAATGCTTTAGCTTCAAAACCTTGCCGCGAACTTTCAGGCAATTTGACTCTTTTTCTACAGGTTTTCGTTATGCTGAGTTACCTTCACTCCTTCCATGCAGGCAATTTTGCCGATGTTCTCAAACACCTTGTCAGTACTCAAATCCTTCAGTACCTGACGCAAAAGCCCAAACCCCTTTACTATCTGGACACCCATTCAAGCAGCGGCGCTTTTCAGCTGGAACATCGTGAAGCTCAGAAAAACCAGGAATACCTCAACGGCATTGCAAAACTCTGGTCCATGTCAACACCTCCTGCCGCGCTTGAAAGTTACCTTAAATTGGTCAAAGAGTTTAACGGAGGAGCGGAGCTGAAACGTTATCCGGGCTCGCCCTGGTTTGCACAGGCGCTGCTGCGGGAAACGGATCGTGCGCACCTGTTCGAACTGCATCCGCGCGAATACAAGCTGTGCAAAAACAACTTCGCCGATGATCGCCGCTTCAAGGTGTTCAACAGCGACGGATTTCACGCCTGCCTGTCGCAGTTACCGCCGAAAGAAAAACGCGGTTTTATTTTGATGGATCCACCCTATGAAGTTAAACAGGACTACGACACCGCCGTGGATGCGCTGACCAAGGCGCACAAGAAATTTGCGACCGGAACTTACGCCCTCTGGTATCCGGTGGTCGAACGCAAACGCATTGATCGTATCGAAAAGCGTTTTCGCGATAGCGGGATTCGCAACATTCAACTGTTTGAACTGGGCATCGCCGACGACCGAGAAATCGGTATGACAGCCAGCGGCATGATTGTCATTAATCCGCCATGGATACTCAAATCCGAACTGGACACAGTGTTACCTCTATTGGCCAAAACACTCGGCGGTAACAAGGGGTTCTATCGCAGCGAGCAACTGGTCGAAGAATAGTCTGTTCGCATAGCGTTTTTTTTAACGCACCGGACCCAGTTTCTAGAACCAGATTAATAAATCGCCGAAACCCCACACCAGCGTACCGACAACGACCGTCAGGTGCGCGGCCCAAACCTTCTTGCGCTGCCATTTGCTGGGCGACAGATCAGGGATGTCCTCACCGACATCCAGCTTATCCAGTTTACGGTACAACACATCAAATTCGCCGTGCAAAAGCGCATATTCACTCATTACGGCAAACAAAACCACCAGACTTCCGAAACGGGCAAACCACATCGGTTCCAGGAACACGCCCAACAGCATTCCTATAATGCCAAAAACCCACGCCAACAGTAAAAACAGGCTCGCCCGACGATGCATAACTTCTCCTTATTCTGCGAGAATTATTGTAATCTTTTGTCTCCATCGAAAGAGAACTAAAATAAGTGACGCGCATTGTTGTTGCGCTAAGGCATTTTAAACTCTAAAATCCCCCACTTTCAGGTGCACCCTTACTTAACATCCCTGACATAAGGGCGTTAAACGGGAAGATTGGTGCGAAATTCGTTTTCAATTCCAACGCTGCCCCCGCAACGGTAATAGAGAAAACTTTGATGGGTTTGTCCCAACCACTGGCTAAATCGGTGCAAGCTGTTTAGCCGGGAAGGTCAAAGAAACCGCTCTTAAGCCCGGATACCGGCCTGAAATCCGACCTTGTCCGTACGACAAGCTCTCAACCGATTGCGGTGGGCAATGCGGAAGAAATAGGTTTATTGGTTCTCGCTCGCTGACCGCGACGGGACAATACGATTTATTCTTTATTCGGACTATCAGCCGGATAAACCGTTTTGCCTTCGTTCATAATTTATGAAATGAAGGAAATCCAATTGAAATTCTCCAAACGTTCCTCAGCACTCTTGATCGCTCTATTCAGCAATACAGCGGTTGCTGAACAGAAATCCTCTTTGCTTGAGACTATTTTCGTCTCCGAAACGCCGGTTATATCCGACAATCTGCAAACAGCCTATTCCGTCGAATCCTATGACGCCAAATCCATTCAAGAGAGTGGTTCGCGTTCATTGAGCGATTTTCTGAATCAGAAAACGACGCTGTCGGTTCAACCGAGCTACGGCAACCCGCTTGCACCGAGACTGGATATGAATGGTTTTGGTACCAACGGCGGCGAGAATATTCAGGTTATTATCGATGGCGTCTCCATCAATAATATCGACCTGGTTCCTCAACAACTGAGCAGTATTCCGCTGAATGCCATCCAAGAGATTCAAATTCTCCGCGGTTCAGGATCCGTTCTCTATGGTAACGGCGCGGTTGCCGGAGCGATTATTATCAATACCAATCAGGCCTTCAATAGCCAAGATGCACTCAGCGCCACGGTCTCTTACGGCGCCAACAATACAGTAACCAAGTCGTTTCAAGCGACAAAAACAGAAACGCATAAGGGTTATAAACTTCTCGGGAATATGAACTTCGAGACCCTTAAGAGCGACGGTTCGAAAGAAATTAAATCGGACGGCACCCGAAACAGTATTGAAAATACGAATTTCTCGACTAATCTCGGTATTGAAAAAGCGGGAACCCGTCTGATTCTCGGCATTGCTAAAAACGATTCAACCGTAAACTATGCCGGCGCCATGAGCATTGATGAGTTTGAGCAGAACCCGGATGCGAATCTGACTTCGGGTTCTACCGAACAGACTTACGATGTCATCAGCAAAAAACTTCTGTTTTCTAGCGAACTATCGGACAACTCGATTCTCGAGTACACATTCAACAGACGAAACAAAAATTCAGCCTACATCACCTACTCGAGCGAGACGGATTACGAGATTACCGATCACAAACTCGACCTAAAAACCATCCTGAATTCGGCCCTCATCCGCTATGGCGTAAGTAAGAACACATCAGAGGTCGAAGGGACATACGGCGATAAATCCAGAGAAGATCAGGCGGCATACGTCTCCGCCAGTATTGACCTCAATGACAAAACAGTCGTTAATGCAGGCTATCGAAAACAGCAGTTCGAATATGCCGACAAAAATGAGGGCGACGATGATTTAAACGCTTATGAAGTTGGTGTCAACTATCTGCTTAACGTCCAGTCAGCACTGTACGCCACCTATAATCACGCGTTTCTAGTTCCGAACTTTGACCGGCTGTTTGAAGGCGGCAGCTTCAATGACAATATCGAACCTCAGGAAAGTGACACCTATACGCTCGGTTACAAGTTAAATCAGCAGGCGTTCAACCTTAAAGCCGAGCTGTTTTATATCGATTTGAGTAATGAAATCTACTACAACTCGGCGCTTCCGTGGGGCAGCCGCAACACCAATATCGACGAGAGCCATAAACAAGGCGTAAACCTGTCCCTATCGCGTAGCGACGATGCTTTCTCCTACGGAGTAGCCTACAACTATGTCGATGCCGTTATCGATCGGGAAGCGGGACAGGACTACAGTGGAAATACTCTGCCGTCTGCACCGGCGCATACGATCAAGCTTGATGCCCGTTATCAATTTACCAGCCCGCTGATCTCCGCACTTCCGCAACACAGCATCGCCATCAGTCACAAGCAGACTTCGGAAAGCTTTATGATTGATGACTTTGCCAATGTTGCCGACAAAGCCCCCGGTTATAAAACGACCGACATCAGCTACCAGCTGTCGAATAAGTACCTGACCGTTCAGTTCGGCATTGATAATCTGTTTGACGAACCGAACGGCTTGTATTTATACCGATCAACAGGCAGTGTCGTCTATGCGACTGACTATGAGCGATACTATTACGTCTCTGCAAGCTATCAATTCTAAAGTGTACTTAAAGTGACTCACTGTTTGATGATCCAAGGCTGTACTTCCGATGCGGGGAAAAGCACCGTTGTTGCCGGTTTATGCCGTGTTTTGCAGCAAAAAGGCATTCAAGTTGCACCTTTTAAACCGCAGAATATGGCCTTGAATTCGGCCGTCACCGCAGACGGCGGTGAAATCGGTCGTGCACAAGCGCTACAGGCCGTTGCGGCCAAGGTTCCCCTGTCGGTGCATATGAATCCGGTTTTACTGAAACCGAATTCAGATACCGGTGCTCAGGTTATTCTCCAGGGCCACGCCATCGGTAACCTCGACGCCATGGATTATCACGCTTACAAACCGAAAGCCGCGCAAGCGGTTTTCGATTCCTTTCAAATTCTCTCGCAGCAATACCCCAATATACTGGTCGAAGGTGCCGGCTCACCGGCTGAGATTAATCTGCGCCAGGGTGACATTGCCAATATGGGCTTTGCCGAAAAAGTCGACTGTCCGGTTATTCTGGTCGCAGATATCGATAAGGGCGGCGTTTTTGCCCATATCATCGGGACACTGGAGTGTCTGAGTGAATCTGAAAGGAATCGGATCAAGGGATTTATTATTAACCGTTTTCGCGGCGATATTAAACTGCTGCAGGACGGTCTCGACTGGCTGGAACAGAAAACCGCTAAACCGGTCCTCGGCGTACTGCCCTATCTGCACGGCTTGCATCTTGATGCCGAAGATGCCATCCATCAGGAAATGGAATCAATTCAAGACAGCCACACCTTAACGGTTGTCTGCCCGTTACTACCGCATATTTCCAACCACACCGACCTTGACCCGCTGATCCAGCATCCTCAGGTCAATTTTCAGTGGATCAAACACCATCAGTCCATTCCGCCGGCCGATCTGGTAGTGCTGCCGGGCTCAAAGAGCGTTATCGCCGACCTGCAGTGGCTCAAGTCGCAAGGCTGGGAATCCTATCTGAACACGCATCTGCGCTATGGCGGTAAATTGATCGGAATCTGTGGCGGATTGCAGATGCTCGGTCGTCGATTACTCGACCCCGAACAGATCGAGTCCGAGACGAGTGAAGCCGCAGGGCTTGCATTGATGCCCTACAGCACAACCTTTCACAGCGATAAGCAACTGCTTAACCGTCGAGGAATACTCGATCTGCACGGCGCAGCCGAAATTCAGGGTTATGAAATCCATCAGGGCACGACGGATTTTGCCGGATTATGTCCGGCAATCCGCTTTGCCAACGGGGATACGGACGGTGCGATCAGCGACGACAAGCAAATTCTGGTCAGTTACTGTCACGGGCTTTTCGACCAACCTTCGGCGCTACAGTCTCTGTTGCAATGGGCCGGAATGGAAAGCAGCGAGCCGCTTGATCTGAACGATCTTCGCGAGCGGCAATTAAACCGTCTTGCCGATTGCTTCGAAATGCATCTGGATATCGAGCAGATTCTCTCCGTTATGCAGACCGGAACCATATGCGCCAAACGCTGAAAAACAGCACCCAACCGGCATACTGTTTTTGACCCCATTCCGTAGCCGTTAACCACCTGTGGCGACACCAATTAAGGTTTATAAATCCTTTCGATCATCACAAGCGTATAAACCCTATATAATTAAAGGTTTCATTATTTAAAAAATGCTTATTCACTATGCCGATAATCGATACCACGAAGTCTCTTAACCAATATTTCGTTGCCAACCTGTATACGCCTGCAAACAATCAGCTTCTGGATAAACACCATGCCTTGATTGAAGCTTGCATTGAGCAATGTATCGAGACCTTCTACGAAATACTGTTGCCGGACCCGATCGGTGCTCAGTTCCTCAGCAGCGCAGTAGTGGAAACGCATCTTAAGACCGAGTTGAAAAGATGGTTGCTGGAGACGCTTAGCCCGCAATATCAAGAAGAGGATCATCAGACAATGATCCTTAAGCACCGCCATGTCGGAGCGGTACACGCGCGTGTCGGCGTCCCGATGACCGTGGTTAATCATGCAATGAGCATCATTAAAAACCGCTTCTATGAGCTTCTGTATCAGACAGGCGATTTGCCCGACCTGGAAAAAATAGCTTTATACCGGGTTCTGAATAATCTGCTCGATTCCAGTCTGGCGCTGATTAACGAGTCTTATATTGACGACCATGTCACTCAGGAACGCGCCGCTCAGGAATACCGTTCCCGCAGCAATGCGCATGAAATCGCGATTGAAGTCGAACGCATCAAAGCGTCGCTGTTCAATTGGATCAGCCAGTTAATGAGCGGCCTTCTGACAAGTTCGCAAACCTCACATTCAAATCTGCAAAATCAGGAATTTGCTCTCTGGATTCGACATAAAATCGGCTACGCGTGTCAGGATGACAAAACCACTTCGAAAATCAAGCAGCTGGTTGACGAACTGCAGGAGCAAGTGGATCAGCTGCCTGATTCAGACCCAACACAAAGACGGCATACCATTCAGCAGATAACGGAACTGGGGAATGAATGCGGTTGGCTTCTTGGACAGATTTCCGAGCGCAATATAGACAACGCGGCCCGTGAAGACACCTTGACCACTTTGATCGAACGCCGTTTTCTGGCACCGATACTCAAAAGCGAAACCAAACTGGCAATTAATTCCAAACGGCCTTACAGCATCATTATGCTCGATATCGACAATTTCAAACAGATTAATGATGTTCATGGTCATCAGGCCGGCGACCAGGTACTTTCGCAGCTTGGACTGCTGATTAAACGAACCTTGCGAATCACCGATTACGCATTCCGTTACGGGGGCGAAGAATTCCTGTTACTGCTACCGGAAACCCCTGTTGAGAATGCGCAGATACTCGCACAGAAGTTACTTAAAGCGGTTCGTCAGTTGCAAATTGAAGTCAGCAACAACCATCGTCTGCAAATCACGATCTCTCTCGGTTTGGCGCCATTCAATGAACACCCGGATTTCGAACAGGTGATCAAGCGTGCGGATGAGAAGCTTTATCAGGCTAAACACAACGGAAAAGACCGCTATGAAGCCTAGAACGCGCACGTTCATCTACACGCATTAATATCTAAATTAAGCCACATAAAGGACTCGTCGCAGTCCTTTTTTCATGGCCCTTCCATTAAGCGACAAAATAGCATTTACTTACTTTTTAAGGTGCAATTACGCCCCTTTAAAACGTCATAAATCCCATCTCAAAAACAAGCATTGCTTACTTTTTAATCAGCAGTGGAAAACACCATGTAATATCAGTGACTTAAAAGTTTAATAACAGGATTATCCTGGAGTTATCCACAAAAAATGTGAATTTCTGTGCATTTTATCCCCGTCCCTTTAACCACCGATAAACATTATTAAAATCAATCAATTAAACAACTCTATAACCATTTTGACTCATGCAGGCAGCTCTCCCTCTCCAATCTACGCATACAGCGATGGAATAAATTTTTCCGAACGCATCATTTCGGCTAGACTAAGCAGCAAATTTCAAGAGTTGAATAGGCATATGAATCCACTGAATCAAACCCATCGCAATGGCAGTCGGCCACCTGTGTATCCAATCTGTCAAATCGGCAACGGCGAAATCATTATGATGCCGAAACCCAATGCGAAAACGCTTGCCGCCGACATCGCGTTTTATCGCAACAACGGCATCACGCATTTAGTGAGTCTGTTGCGCCAACCGGAAATGGAGGCCTTGCAACTGCTCGACGAAGAGCCGCTTAGCCGACAGGCCGGTATGCAATTCCTGCATTTTCCGATCAAGGACATGGACGTACCCGACTTCGACAGCTTACAGAAGTTTAATCGCCAACTGTTACCGCAAATTGAACAAGGTGCAAAAGTAGCGATCCACTGTCATGGCGGTCGAGGACGCGCCGGTACCGTCGCCGTCAGTTTAATGCTGGAAGCCGGAATCGAGTTGTCACAGGCCTTGCAAACCGCGCGCGAAAAACGTCAGGACCCTCTGGTTCCGGTGTGCCAGTTGCAAAATGATTTCTTGAAGCGCTATGCGCAAGAACTGGCTGAGCCCCGTTAGCGGAAGCACGTTTACTTTGACTGCGAAGCCGTTCGGTATCCGTTAAAATAAGCGCTTTAGCGTACAGTATGTTTTCAAGGGAGAGAAAATGTCGGATCAATCACTAAGCTGGGAAAACTTACAGCAACTTCTGACAATGAATTCGATCTGGGTCGATGCGATCATAATCGGTCTGCTCGCACTGCTTATCCTGCTGATCGGAAATTTCACGCTCTCTTCTCTGGCTAAACACCGCTTTAACGCCGCCGAACATCCGGTCACCCATTTTGTTCTTAAAGGCTTGCGCTATCCGTTAAGCATTTCGATCCTGTTATTTGCGCTTGGAAACATCCTGATTCTGTTTTCTCTCAGCGAACGTCAATTGGGCTTACTACACGATCTCTTCCGCAGCATCGATATCCTGATCTGGGGACAGTTCTTTTACCGCTCTTCGCAATTTTATTTAACGCGTTTCAGCGCTCTTAACGCGCAAGGATCGATTATCAAACCGCAGACTCTGCCTTTAATGCAGAATATCTCTTCGGTCGTGATTATTCTGATGATCGTTTATCTGCTGTTTATCACCTGGAACATCGATATGACGGCCTGGCTGGCCTCTGCCGGGATTATCGGGATCGCGGTCGGTTTCGCCGCTAAAGACACCATCGCCAACCTGCTTTCCGGGGTCTTTATTCTTGCCGATTCCCCATACAAAATCGGGGACTACATCGTAATCGACTCCGGCGAACGCGGCAAAGTAACCAATATCGGTCTGCGCTCGACGCGAATTCTGACGCGCGACGATCTGGAAGTGAATATCCCCAATGCAATTATCGCCAACGGAAAAATCGTTAACGAGAGTGCCGGCCGCGATATCCGTTCGCGGGTACGCGTGCCGGTTGGCGTCTCCTATACTTCCGATATCGATCAGGTCAAGCGCGTATTGATGGAAGTCGCTTTGACGGAAAGCGAAGTTTGCGCAGAGCCGGAACCTCGTGTGCGCTTCCGTCGTTTCGGGGCTTCCAGTCTTGATCTGGAAGTTCTGATCTGGATTTCCGATCCGGAAATCCGCGGTCGAGTGATCGACAGCATGAACACCCAAATCTACAAACGATTCCATCAGGAAGGAATTGAAATTCCTTACAGCAAGCACGATCTGTATATCAAATCGCTGCCTGCAGACGGGAAAATCGCTGATTTGCAAGACAAGGATGAACAATGAGTGAAAAGCCCGATCTCAGCCAGATGAGTAACGAACAGAAACGCGAGTATTTCCATAAGATTCGCATGGAACGAAAGAAAGCGCAGATCGACACGGCCATTGCCCGTGCAGACAGCGAAAAAGGCTTGCTACTGGTGATTACCGGCAACGGCAAAGGCAAGTCGACATCGGCCTTCGGTATGGTCGGCCGCGCACTCGGTCACGGTATGAAAGTCGGAGTCTGTCAATTTATCAAAAGTCGAACCGATACCGGCGAAGAAGCGTTCTTCGGTGCTTACGACAACTGCGACTGGCATGTTCTCGGTGATGGATTTACTTGGGACACGCAGGATCGAAGCGGCGATATTGCCACCTCGGAACGCGGCTGGGCCATCGCCAGCCAGATGCTCAGCGACCCGAGTTATGATCTGGTCGTACTGGATGAATTAACTTACCTACTCAGCTACGACTATCTCGACAAAGACTTGGTCCTCAACACGCTATCGGAAAAACCCGAAATGCAGCATGTCGTGGTGACAGGACGAAACGCCATTGCCGAACTTAAAGATCTGGCCGATACGGTTTCCGACGTTCAGGATGTCAAACACGCCTATAAAAGCGGGATCAAGGCGCAGAAAGGGATCGACTATTAATGCTGATCAGGCGTACCTTATTGGAACCTTGCAACGGAGCTAAGGGGTGATTAAGCAGCAACCGTCTTGCGAACATGGAGGCCAGATTTTTGCGTTTGCCAAACGCAACGCGGTAGCGCTCGACCAGGTGCTGGATTTCTCCGCCAGCATTAATCCCCAGACGCCCAAAATAGATTGGAACCGCCTGCAACAGAAAGCCAGATCGGAACTCCCTCACTACCCTCCCGAACGTGACGAAACTCTTTCGCCCTTGCTGCCGCTGTTGGCCGAGCGATTTTCGCTCAAGGCGGAGCAAATCTTGTTAAGCAACGGAACCACTCAGGCAATCCACCAGCTCTTTGCTTCTCTTCGCCCGCAGCAAAGCGTACTGTTTACACCGATATACGGCGAGTACCGGCAGGCGGCACAAACACACAGTAAAGAGGTGATTGAATACCGATGCTGCCCGAGCCAGTGGAATGACGCCAGCATGCCCCTGCCACAAAACGGCGTCGTAGTCATGGTCAATCCTGGGACGCCGCAGGGGAACTACCTGTCTCCGGAAAAGCTGCTGCCACTGCTTGAAGCCGTACATCTAAAAAACTCTTGGTTACTGATTGATGAATCCTTTTTGCCTTTTATCGGTTTTGCCAGTGAACTCAGCGTCCGTCAATGGCTGAAGCGCTACCCGAAATTGATCGTCATACAATCGCTGACCAAATTTTATGCCTGTCCTGGAGTGCGCATAGGCGCTCTTTTCAGTGGTTGCGCACAAACCAAGTCATTTCTACCGCAGCTGTGGCCAATCTCATCTTTGGATCGACTCTGGCTCAGTCAGGCGATACAGGATCCGGGGCATATCATGAATACCCGGCACTGGTTAGAAACGGTCAAACCGAAATTTCTACAGGAACTCGTGCAACTGCCGATTGTCGACAAACTCTATCCGGGCGACGTTAATTTTGTCTTGCTGCGTTTTACGCAGCCGGTCGGTCGCGTCCAACAGTATCTTGAAACACAGGGCATAATGATCCGCCCCGTACAGAGTTTCGGTTTCAGTGCGTACCATGCCCGTCTGGCGATAAAGTCCGCTCCCGATAACACCCGCTTAATCGAGGCACTTAACGCCCTGAGTCGACCTAATACGGAAAAACAGTATGCCAGAAACAACGCTCTGTAACTGGCTGGTCATGAACTCCGCCATCGCTGCCTGTGCACTGTTACTCGACCGGCTATTTGGCGAGTTTCTGCAACGCAGCCACCCTGTCGTGCTGATCGGCAGGTTTATCAGCGCGTTTGAACGGCGTTTATATGCTGACTCATTCAGGCACGGCGTTTTGCTTTGGCTGGCAACGCTTGCCGTCGCGCTGACGGGCGCTTTTCTGACGCTATGGTTGGTGCAGATGCTGCCCGGCTGGCTGGCTTTTCTGCTGACGACTGTACTGGCATCTACACTGTTGGCGCACAGAATGCTCTACGATTCAGTTAATGCGGTTTTATACAGCCCACAGCCGCAGGAATCCGTGGCAATGCTGGTCAGCCGCGATACTCAGAGCATGAGTCATGCCGATGCTTATAAGGCGGCGATCGAAACCTATGCAGAGAACCTCTCCGACGGTGTGATTGCACCTTTATTTTTTCTGCTTCTGTTCGGGCTGCCGGGCATTGTTTTCTATAAAACGGTCAATACTTTGGATTCCATGGTTGGTTATCGAACCCAACGCTATGAAAAATTCGGGAAGTTTTCGGCTCGCATCGATGATCTGGCCAACTGGATTCCGGCGCGCATCAGTGCCATTTTGATTATGCTGCTTAACCGGCAATGGCGCTTCTGGTCGTTCTATACTAACGGCAACCAGCACAAAAGTCCGAATGCCGGCCACCCTATTACCGCCATGGCGTTATCATGCCGCTGCCGTCTCGGCGGGCCGACCGCTTATTTCGGACAGCTGCAAGAAAAAGCCTATTTCGGTCGCCGGCACGACACTCGATCCGTCACCTCTGCGCATCTTCAGTGTGCTCTGAAGCGCCGTAATGCAATCGATCTGACACTCATTGCCGGCTGTATAGCGCTTGGCATAATCTGTCATCACGTTTAAACAAAGGAATGCTTTATGCCGTTAACCGTCGCTAACTTGCTTAAGTTGTGCAGTTTTTTTCTGTTACTGCTTGCGTCCTCCGGCAATGCCGCATCGCAAAGTGATCCGACAGAGTCACTCTCGCCACGTATCATTTCACTGGCTCCGCACCTGACGGAAATGGTCTATTCGGCCGGAGCGGGCGAGCAGCTTATCGGCGTAGTCAACTATTCCGACTACCCTCCCGAAGCCAAAAAACTACCGATCATCGGCAGCTATAACGCAATTAATTTGGAACGGATTGTCGAAATGCGCCCCGACCTAATTCTGACCTGGCGCTCCGGCAATCGTTTACAGGATCTGCAACGCCTCAAAGAGCTACAGGAAAAACTGGGGTTCAGAATTTATGAATCCGAGATCGAAACACTCGAGGATATTCCGGACCTGATCGCCCGTATAGGGAAACTGGCCGGAACCCAAACAACCGCCAATCTCAAAGCCCGTCAACTGCGCGCACAACTTGGAGAATTACGGCACAAATACGCTTCCAGTGAAGCGGTTTCGGTTTTTTATCAGATCTGGAACAAACCGCTGATTACCATGGGTAAAAATCAGTTTATCAGTCTCGGCATCAATCTGTGCGGCGGGCGTAATATCTTCGACGATCTGGGCAATCTAACCGGACAGGTCTCGCTGGAGACGGTTATTCTGCGCAACCCGCAGGTCATTCTTCTCGGCGGTCAGAAAGCCTTCCAGAGCGACTGGTATCAGGCATGGCAAAACTATCCCAACGTTCAAGCGGTCAAAAACGGTAGAGTGCATAAACTGAACAACGACCTCTACCAGCGGCCTACCGAACGCTTCATCGACGCCTTGGCCCCTCTGTGTGCATTACTGGAACAGGCAAGACACAATCGTGACCTATCAACGACACAATAAAAAACACCGCGACCCGAAAATTCGAGTGGCGGCGTTTGCTTTAGGAGAGTAGAAATCTTACTTTAAGCGAAACGGCTTTTCGGCTTCAAGACCTTTGCTTTATAAATAAAGGTTCCGAGAGGAATAAAGGAAGCGAAAAAACCGCTCATGGTGCTGAAAAATCCGAGGTGTCCTTTCATGGCATGGGTAAACAATACGATATTGAAGAGAACGAATAACACGCCGTGAATCGGTCCGATAATCTTAACCGCCTCCGGAATTCCCATCGCATATTTCATCGGCATAGCAACCAACAATAGCAGTAACAGAGAAGTCCCTTCCAATAAGGCGGCCACTTTCAAAATAGAAAAATTGCTGGTTGAACTGGTTTGACTCGACTGCATAACTCGATCCTTGCATCTTGAAGTAATATCGATGATCACGCTTTGTCCGAAAAATAAACAGAGACAGCATAACGCCGCTGCGGATCACTTTGAATTACAACTTATTATGAAGATCGAAAAACAAAAGCCAATAGAGGATTCTTAAGAAACCCTTGATATTTAATAAATCTATCCACCAATAAGGTTAAATTATCAACTAAATCAACTGCTTTCGCCGCCGGTTGCCAGATAATACAGCAGATAACCGCCGTAGATCACAACCAGTACAATGCTGAGAATCGTCACAGGGCGCATTCCCTGCTGTTCAATCTGATAGCCCTGACTTTCAAGTTTACGCTGGCGGATCTTATGTTTTATCAGCCAGTAGAAAAAGTAGATTATCGCCAGAAGGGTAATGTATTTAAGCATAGAAGAAAGCGTTTCCTGTTGCTCTGTAATTCGCCGTTATGCTCCGTCTCCGGACGTCATAAGTTGACGGACTCTCTGTAGATCCTGTTCCGTATCCACCCCGACACCGGCATCCATCAATGCATCCAATACCAGAATTTTTTCGCCGTGCCACAGAACCCGTAACTGCTCAAGCTTCTCAATCTGCTCCAACTCACACTCCGGCCAAGCCACATAGCGTTTTACAAATCCAGCGCGGTATGCGTAAAGCCCGATATGTCGGCGATAAAGATTGCAGGAAGGCAAATGCTCTTTGCTCTGCGCAAACTCATCGCGCGCCCATGGAAGCGGTGCACGACTGAAAGTCAGGGCAAAATCGTTCGCATCACGGCTGACCTTAACCGCATTCGGATCAAATAGCACCTGCGCCGAATCAATCTCTTCGCACAGAGTCGCCATTGGCACACTCGGATTCTCCTCCAGCCCCTGAGCGACCTGATGAATCAACTCCGGAGGCAACATCGGTTCGTCACCCTGGACATTGACGATAATCTGCTCGTCACCGATCAGACTCAGTTCGATCACTTCAGCAATCCGTTCTGTACCGGACTGGTGATGCTCACCGGTAATACAGACCTCCGCGCCGAACGCGTGACATGCGTCGGCAACCTCGTGGGATTCGGTCGCGATAATGATTCGGCTAGCACCGGATTTTTTCGCCTGCATCCAAGTCCAATACACCATCGGGTAGCCATTGATCTCCATAAGCGGCTTTCGCGGCAGTCTGCTTGACTGCAGGCGAGCGGGAATAATCACCACAAATGACATTCTGAGTCCTTTAGAGTTTTATTTTGCTTGAGGAAAAATTACGCTTTCTGCTTGCGGTACTTTTCCGCTTCTTCGGCGCTGATTTGACGCGCTTCGTCTTCCAGAAGAATTGGAATACCGTCACGGATGGGATAAGCAAGATTGGCCGAGGTTGAAATCAATTCTTGCTGTTCCTTATCGAACACCAGCTTGGTTTTACTGACCGGACAGACCAGAATTTCCAGAAGTTTAGGATCCATAATTCTCTCTTTATTCTTTATTCACAGCGGGTTAACGGACAATAAACACGTCATCAATTCTGCAATTTTTGCAAAATGAGGGTCAACAGTTCGTTATCGACCTGCGTTTCTACTTCCAAAGCCCACCAGTTCTTCGCATTGAGCTGCTGAGCGATGGGAAGACATTTTACCGCATCTTTAGTCGTCATAATCAGCGGTTTTTGCGGATCGAATCGCTTGAGATCATCGCGATTATAAGCCTGATGATCCTTAAAAGGATGTCTGTTCTGTTTGGCGACATAGGGTTCAAGCGTGTCGAAAAAACGCTTCGGGTTACCGATCCCGGCAATGGCATTGACCTCTTGTCCGGAGAAAGTCTCTACCGCTAGAGTCACCTCACCGTTCAGCAGATTTCGCAGAACTGTCGGCTTAAGTTGCATCCCGTATCGCGGTGGCAGCTTTCTCTGCAGACTGTTTCCAAGCTTAAGTTGATTGTTGCCGTTAATCACCACCGCGTCGACCTCGGTGATTCTCTGCAAAGGCTCTCTTAGCGGTCCCGCCGGCAAACACCAGCCATTACCGAACTGACGTTCGCCGTCGACGACAACCAGTTCAATATCGCGCTGCATACCAAAATGCTGCAAACCGTCATCGCTAAGAATGACATCGCAAGCCTGCTCTTTTTCAATCAGTCCGATTGCCTGATCCCTTTTCGGTCCGACAGCTATCGGCACCTGTAACTGTTTGGCCAGCAGCAAAGGCTCATCTCCGACCAGAATAGGATTGCTTTCCGCGGTAACGGCCTGCGGCCAGGTCTGGCTTTGCCCTCCGTAGCCGCGGCTGACGATCCCGACTTTCAAACCGCGTTGCTGCAAGGCCCGGGTCAGCCAGATGATCAAGGGGGTTTTACCGCTGCCTCCGACGACCAGATTGCCCACAACGATCACTTTCGCGCCATGGGCGTCGGTCTGCCGGGTCTGGTTGAACTTTTTCAAACGGCGTTCCGCTTCCAGACAGACCAGTTTGGAAACCGGCCAGAGCAGACCCGACAACCAATTCTTTTTATACCAGAAGTTTGGCCAACTCACCTCGGCTCCTTTAATCGCAACAAGCGTTTCAAGACAGCATCCTCACTTTATCGTTTCAGAACAGCGCTGATAATACCATTTTGCACGCGTTCTGCGTGCCTGATCTATCAATTCGATTTTGCGCGGCGTCACCCGCCAGCGCATTGCCCCCGAACAGGCCGTATTATATAACTGTGCCGTCGGGTTAAAACGTTGCAAACGCTCAACAAGCGCATCATTAGGAAAATCAAAACGGTTCCGGTAGCCAGCTGAAAAGATCACCACCTGTGGATCGAGTCTTTTTAACCAACGCTCGGAAGAAGAATGCCGGCTACCGTGGTGTCCGGCAATCAGAATTTCCGTCGCCCCCAGACCTGTGCCGAGTCGTTGCAGAAGTTTATGCTCGCCTCTAGCACTTAAATCACCGGGGATGAGCAGTGTTTTAGCATTCTCCCCTGCTCCGCTTGTCACCCGCAAAACACAGGACAGATCGTTATCACTGATTGTCTGATCGGCGAGGTCTGAACTCTGCGGCGATAAGAACTCAAATTGTACCTGATCCCATTGCCAGCTCATGCCGCGCAAACAGTGCTGCGAATCCAGCTCGTCCGGAAGCGCAAGCTTATCTAGCTGACTGCTCAACACCTGCTTGATCGGCAAGCGGTCGATCAAATACTGCAGACCACCGGCATGATCGCTATCCGAGTGGCTGACGACCAGTTTATCAATCACTGGTGCAGACTGTCCTCGCCACCACGGAAGCAAAGCAAACTGCGCGGCTGCGACTCGCCCCCATTGCGGTCCGGCATCATACACCAGCAGATGGTTGCGAGTTTTAATCGCCACAGACATGCCCTGACCGACATCAAATACAGTCAATTCAAAGGAACCGGATTGCCATGAATCTTTTTTCGGCTGCAGACAGAGCCAAAGAACGCACACAAGCAACAGCAACCAGAATCCATTTTTGAATGCGCCTGATCCTCTTACCGTTTGCTCACGATAAACTTCTGACAAACTATCTGCAGAGCGTAATGAGGCATTCAGGCTCTGACGATATTTTGCTATAAAAATGAACAGTCGCCAAACGGAAAACAGCAACAGGTAGACGGCACACAGCCATAACAGCGATTTGCTGCCGGTAAACCATTGCAGATTCAGAGCTTCCTGCCATTGCTGAATAGCCTGCAGATAGCGCCACAGGCTGTGCCAAATCCAGTCATTCAGTGTCAGAAATGGGGTTGCGACAGAAACTGAAACCAGACTGAGAATACTGCTGAAAAACAGTAGCGGCAGCCCTGCCAGTGTAACCACCGGTACGGCCACTAAATTAGCAATAAAGGCGAGTAACGGCAGCTGGTGAAATTGCCACACCAGCAGCGGAGCCAAACCGATTGTCAGCACCGCCTGAATAATTACCAGCTGTTGCCATCGCGGACGCGTTTTAATTTTTGGGAGTGACCAAAAGATCAGCGCCACAGCGCTAAAGGAGAGCCAGAACCCGGGACTCAGTACTGAACGCGAATCGTACAAAACCACAGTACCGGCCGCTATCGCCAGCGCACTCCAAGTTTGAAAACGTCTTTGCAGAAAAAGAAACAGCAGTACGCTGGTCACCATTAACCAGGCACGCTGCGTCGGGATGGACAGACCTGACAGCAACAGATAGAAACTGGCAAATATAGCAGCGCCAACGCCCATCCAGACCGGTAAATAAATGAATTCCAACCGGTAAACACCAAGCAACCACAAGCCCTTAAACAGAAGTGCGCCGAGGATCGCCATAATTCCCATATGCAATCCGGAAATGGCCATCAGATGGATGGTTCCGGTTTCCTGCAGAAGTCGCCAGTCATCATCGCTCATCAAACCTTTCTCGCCAAAAAGCAAGGCTTGGTAAATACGCCAATATTCATGACTACCAAGACGTTCGCTGAAACGATCCAGTAACCGCTGACGCCAAGAACGCCAATCGAGAAAAGACGCTTCGGCCACCTGTATGGCAAACGACTTCTTGCCGACACCCACTTCAGTGTCGGCGGGATATGGCCAATTCAGCTGTACCCAGTTTGCCAACTTCGATCTTTTCTCGACACTGTATTCAGGAAGGTAACCTTTAGCAGCAATCCCCTGCTGAAACAGATGAGTTTCGTAATCGCCGGCCAGAAAATTTTGCGATGCATGAATCGATTTTAATTTAACGGCAAGCACCCAGGTTTCTCCGACTTGCGGTAGAGCATGCTTTGAAAACCATTCGCTGCTTGCCGATCCGGGACGCAAATAAAGCGCCGTTTCCACCCGCGGCTGCATAAAAGTAAACGTTTGGTAGGACGCTTCAGCATTTTCTTCGGCATCGGAAAGCAAGGCGCCAACCGGCTGTAACGCTTTTAATCGCAGAGCGAGTTTAATACGTTTTAAACCCGCCGCAGTTTCGGAATTACCGGCTACTTCTTGAGGAATTTCCAGGTTGAGTATTTCGGCTTCAACCAAAAAATGTTTACCTGAGGCATTTTCCGGCAAGTTTAAGGAAAAAAAACTCTGCCAAAATGCCCAGCTGAAACCTATAATAAGTCCCGCGCATAGATTCAACGCTGCCCCGGATTTTTTAATAAGACCCGCTTCCGGTTTCGTCTTTGACCTACGAACTTGATAGTAAACAGTAAAAACGATAATCAGCAGACTTATAATCGCCGCACAGATTGCGATAAAAATACTCGGACGCTCTGCCAATGCGTAAAATAGGGTAACGGCCGAAATAAAACCGATAACAAAATAGTAAACCATGCCTAAAAAGCTTATTAAACGCTATATCCCCAGCCCGGAAAAAGTTAAAAAACTCAAAGGTTTAGGCTGGCTCGGAACCTGGTTGCACAATCCCAATATTTGGCATTTGCACAGACACTCCGTTGCCAAGGCGTTTTTTATCGGACTCTTCTGGATGGCAATCCCCGTGCCGTCGCAAATGATCATCGCCGCACTGTTTGCAATCACCTTCCGAGCCAACCTTGCCTTGAGCATCGCTTTGGTGTGGATTTCCAACCCTCTTACTATGGGACCGATTTTTTACTTCAATTACGAAATCGGCTCGCTACTCCTCGGCCAGGAAGCGACGGCAAAGCTGCATTTCGAGTTAAGCTGGCACTGGCTCACTGAAGTCTTAGGTGAATTGTGGCAACCTCTGTATCTCGGCAGTACCGTCGTCGGGCTCGTACTCGGCGTTACCGGCTACTTCAGTATTCACTTCCTGTGGCGCCGTCACGTCCTTAAACTCTGGCAAAGCCGCTGTAGAAATGCTCTGCACAAACGAAAAGCCGACAAATAAACAAATAAACGCGCCGTTTAAAATTCAATTAAAACACAATACCATTGCAAAATCACACCTACTCCAAATTAAATATCCATCAGAAATAAAAAAAGCCCCGAACGAGTGATTTATTCCGTTCGGAGCTTTAAGCGGCTGAATTTACCGTCTCAATTTAATCTGAAGACGGTTTAGTCGTTGTCTTCCTTGGCATTCATCTCTTCAAGCGCTTCGGTCACCAGCTTGTTGGCCTCTTCGGCACTCGTACCGCTCAGCAGTGCCAGAGCGTCGTCAATATGCGTCATGGTATAGATCGAAAAATTCCCTTCGGCCACTGCTTGACGAACCTGCTGATTCAACATCAGATGGTTGGCGTTGGCTTTAGGAATAATCACGCCCTGCTTGCCGGTCAGTCCACGAGTCGAACAGATTTTGTAAAAACCTTCGATTTTTTCGTTAACGCCGCCGATCGGTTGAATCTCGCCGAACTGGTTAATCGACCCGGTAATGGCGATATCCTGACGCATAGGCAGTTCGGCGATCGAAGAGAGCAGAGCCAGCAATTCAGCCGACGAAGCGGAATCGCCTTCGATACCGTTATAGGATTGCTCCATCACGATTGATCCGCTAAAACCCATGGCCTTGCGTTTCAAAAAACGTCCGCGCATATAACCCGAAAGAATCAGCATTCCCTTCGAGTGGATCGGACCGGCCATATCCACTTCACGTTCTATATCAACGACTCCTTCATCCCCTGCCGAAGCCTGCGCAGTGATGCGCACCGGTTGACCGAATGACTGGCGTCCAACCGTCAAGACCGTCAAGCCGTTAACCATTCCGATATGGGTTCCGGTTGTCGAGATCAAAACCTGTTGATCGGTAATGGCGCGGTGGTAATACTCTTCCATCAACCCGGTATGGAAATCGCGCTGCTCAATGGTTTTTTCGATAATGTCGCGATTGACTACGGACTGATCCAAGGCGCGGGCATAAGCGTTCGCTTCGGCCAACACGTCGCGCAGTATCGCTTTGTTGGTATAGAGACGGTTTTCGTCTTCAGCCATACGCGATGCGTATTCGATCAATCTTTCGTAAGCACTGACATCAACCTCAAGATCGTTCCATTCGCTGACTTCGGAAGCGAGCTGACGCGCCATAGCCAGTTCATGCTCCTGCGTCCGGTTCAGTTCCGCTTCGAACTCAACCTGAACCTTGAACAGTCGGCTGAACTGAGCGTCCAGTTCCTGAAGTGCGTAAAAATGCGCCGCTTGACCGACCAGAACCAACGTCAGGTTCAATGGGAAATCCGGTAGATGGTATGGCACCACCGCACTCGAGGACGGAATTTCGAAAGAAATTCGCTTGCTCATCAACGCGGCTTTAAGATGCGACCAGATCTCCGGCTCTTTCAGTACCGACTGAATGTTCAGCAGCAGATAACCGCCGTTAGCCTGCTGCAACAACCCCGCCTGATGGCTCATTGCCAAAGTCACGGTATCGGTTGCCGAAGCCTGCGCCGAATTAATCGCGTAACCGAACAGTTTCGGAATCGTCGCATTCTGCTCGTAAATGACCGGGGCGTGTTGTAAATCGCGATGGTCAACCAGCAGATTAACCTCGAAAATCGACAGCGATTGCTGCTCGGCCAAAAGCTCGTCCATACTGGCATTGCTGTTACTGGAAGTCACTCGATCCCCGCTCTGATCCCAGAAAAGGTGCAGTTTACTGATGACCGCGTTTTGCAGATCTTCCAGATAAGCACAGATCTCTTCGCTTTTTCCGAACTCCATTTTCAGCGTCTGAACCATCGGTTCCATATGTTCTTTGGCAAAGTCTGTATTCAGCTGTTTGCCAGCATCCATAAATTCATGCTGCAAGAACGGGAAATGGGTCAAAGCACGGTTAAGCGCCTCTTCAACCTCTTCGAAAGCCTGCTCGAAATGAATCTGAATTGACTGATCCAGATTTTTCAGCTCTGCACTGCGGTACGGCTTGCCGTCGATAATAGCCGTCAGAATAAAGCTGTTCTCCGACTGCGTCACCTCAATGCTTTTGCTTTCGGCGATATCGAAGGCTTCCTGAAGGATCGCCTGTTGCTTATCCGCCAGATCATTTTCCAACTGCTGCGATTTCAGCTGATAGACATGCCCGTCGAACAGAATCGGCAGTTGCGTTTTGAGTTGGGCAATAAAACTCTCTACCGCCTGCTTGAAAGCGTATCCATGCCCCGCCTGAAAATACAGATACTGCGTTTTATTCGCTTCGGAGAAATCGGATACCAGGACAACATCCTGCGGCATCTCCTTTTTACGAGCCATCTTTTTCAGCATCGCTTTGGTCATGCCGATACGTCCGACGCCCGGCTCGCCCATAATAAAAATGTGGTTCTGATTGCGTTTCAGGTGCAGACCGAAATTTAACGACTGATAGGCGCGCGGATGAAAATGCTGCATAAAGGCCAGCAGATCCTTATCTCGTGAAGAGTTTTCTTTGACTATGAAGCTGTTCGGTTCGAGGTGGGTGTAGCGATAAAGCTGCGATACTGAAAGTTTTTCCATAAAGTTTCTTTACTTAGAAAAGCGCCGTAAGGTGAGAAGCGCTGAATATTGATCTATTTATCGGGCATAACTTAACTATGACAACTATAACAAAAAACCCGCCACAAAGGCGGGTTCATGCGAAGTTCGACCCGAGTAACCGGATCGCCGGATAAGAGCGACACTCTTAACGGTTGAAATCTTCTTTCGGCGGATTGGCGTGAATTTTGTGGAAAGTCAAATCCGCACCCAGATACTGCTCTTCTTCGTTCATACGGATCGGAGCAAACATATTGACCAAGGCATACACCAGATAACCACCGATAAATGCGATGCCGACTCCGGCCAGAATACCGACCAGCTGGGACATCAAAGACACTCCGCCCAGACCGCCAAAGGCAGCTGAACCGAAAATACCGGCCGCTATCGCGCCCCAGATTCCGCAAAGACCGTGTAGAGGCCAAACACCAAGCACATCGTCGATTTTCAGATTCTTCTGCGTCCATGTAAACGCCTTAACGAACAAAGCGCCGGCAACCAGACCGATCACCAGAGCGCCCAAAGGACTGACAACGTCCGAACCGGCACAAATCGCCACCAATCCAGCAAGCGGTCCGTTATGTACGAAGCCCGGGTCCTTATCGGAGATAAAGGTCGCGGCCAGAATTCCGCCGACCATCGCCATAAGAGAGTTCATCGCCACCAGTCCCTGAATGCCTTCAACCGCTTGCGCCGACATGACATTGAAACCGAACCAGCCGACGGCCAGAATCCACGACCCCAATGCCAGGAAAGGAATACTTGACGGCGGATAAACATGACGGATCGAACCGTCTTTGGCATACCGGTTGTTGCGCGAACCGATCACCAGCATCGCAGCCAAGGCAATCCAGCCCCCGACACCGTGAACGACAATAGAACCGGCAAAGTCATGGAAGCCGGCACCGAAACGCTCTTCCAACCACGCCTGTAAACCGAAATTACCGTTCCAGCTAATTCCTTCAAACAGCGGATAAATAAAAGCGACCGTCAGAAAACTCGCCGCCAGAATCGGATAAAAGCGGGCACGCTCGGCAATCCCACCGGAAACAATCGCCGGAATTGCCGCGGCAAACGTCATCAGAAAGAAAAACTTCACCAATTCATAACCGGATTTTTCGGTCATTGCCTGGGTCAGTTGACCGTCAAGGTTGAAACCAAGAAATACGCCGTAGGCGATACCATAACCGACAAAGAAATAAGCGACGGTCGAAACCCCGAGATCGCTCATGATTTTTACCAGGGCGTTAACCTGATTTTTGTGTTGCACCGTTCCGACTTCCAAAAAAGCGAAACCCGCATGCATGAATAAAACTAAAATAGCACCCAGTAAGATAAAGAGCACATCCAGACTGGTGGTAAGTTGTTCCATAGAAACCTCTGGCTAAAACTTGATGTAATCCAATTTAAATACGAGCGTTTTTTATTTGCCGTCGGAAACGGGTCCAATGCATCCTTGCTTATTGCTTACTGTCAAAAGTCGCTAAAAGTCGATCCAAAATACTCGCCAAACAATCATGCGAGCATTCAATGGATAAGCAGTGGCGTCTGCCCGACCTTTACAATAAAATTTTCTTTGGATTTTTCGCAACGGCTAACGCTTTGTCAAGCCGACAATTTTACCAGAAGCCCACATGCTGAAACACAAAACCACACCTTTGCAGCCTATTGAGCATCCTCTGTTCAACGAACATAAAATTCGTGTTCTGGTCAAAAGAGAAGAACTGAATCATGAGCAAATTCAAGGAAATAAGCTATATAAACTGGAATTAAACTTAAAACAGTTCCGTAACAGTGATAAAAAATTTCTATTAACTTTTGGCGGCGCCTACTCGAATCATATTGCAGCCACAGCGACTGCCGCGTATCAGTTCCGTATTCCGACAATCGGCGTTATTCGCGGAGATGAGTTAGCCGATAATCAAGCCAAATGGAGCCACACCCTCATCGAGGCGCAAAGAAACGGCATGCATCTGCTCTTTATCCGTCGTACGGACTACCGGCTTAAAACCGGCGCTAACTTTTTGACACTACTGCAACAGAACTACGCTAAGCAACTGGCGGATTTTGTCGATCCTCAATTGGATCCGCAAAATGCCTATATCCTCCCTGAAGGCGGTTCCAATCAACTGGCCGTTCAGGGATTTCACAGTCTGGCTGAAGAACTGGATCAACAGTGCCCGCAATGGACGCATTTATACTGTGCAGTCGGCACCGGTGCCACTCTGGCTGGACTCAGCGCCTATTCGCGATACGATCCGCGGCGAATACTCAATGGCGTTGCCGCGATTAATGACAGTGATTACCTAATGCCGCAGATTGCTCAGTGGATCACCGCAGCCAACCCGCAGCACAACAATCGCTGGCAGTTGCGACAAAATTTTCATGCCGGCGGCTATGCCAAAAGCGATCCGGAACTGGATCAATTCATCCATGAAATCTGGCCGCAATTCCGGATTCCAATCGAGCCTGTGTATACGGCAAAAGCATTTCACTGTTTCTGGAAAGACCTTATAAATCATGAAATTAGAAAAGACTCTACAGTAATACTATTACATACAGGGGGTTTACAAGGAGTGGGTTACAAGGACAGCCGATAGAGTCATATTTCAGGACATTTCCCTAAACGCTCAGACGCAAAAGTACCAAGCCAGTAAATAGCAGAAGCAGTTCGCACAACTCGATCGCCATTCCCAGCAAATCACCATTAAGCCCGCCGATTAACCGCCGCGCAAAATACGCGATCATCGGCACCGCGAGTATCAGCGCAGACCATAAAAACAACCCGCCCGGCAGCACCCACAACAGCACGAGCGAAATCGCAATGCCATAGATGCCGATCGCCCACCAGGAAACCTTGGCAAACATCGCCTGATGCATACCGGTTCGAGTCGCACTGGGAGTCGTTTTCACCAGAATCAGGGGGGCAATTCGTGCCATGACCATGCTCGCGGCCAAAAGTAATATCGGCATCCAGAAGAACGGATTCTGAGCCTGCCAATAGAGATCAATCAACTGTTGTAACAGTATCCATTTGCCTAGCAGTACAGCTATTAAGGCAACCGCCGCGGCAGTACCAATACGACTGTCGTGCATAATCCGTAACGCCTTGTCCGGATCTCTTAGACTCCCCATGGCCGCATCGGCACTGTCGGCGACTCCATCGAGGTGCAAAGCGCCGCTGAGTACAATCCAGGCAATAAGAATCGCGAATGCAACCTCTGCGGAGGAAAAGAAATGCTCACGACCGCTCAGATCCGCCAGCCACATATCCGTCAAGGCAATCGACAAGACTGCTGCGCTCAATAATCCGGCAAACAGCAGTCCGACTAGAGGCAGATAATTAAGAACCCCTGCCTGACGTTGCTCACTGTAACAAGCGATATTAAAGGGGATTCTGCTGAAAAACTGTAAACTCAGGCAAAGTTCACGAAAAAGATGGCGCATAAATAAGTTCGACTCGTTGAAATATCAATTCCGAAGGCGGTTCAATAAACGTTGCAATATGCAATCAAGTGATAACCGCCTGCTCATTCTGACTTATTTCGACCAGATGCGTAAAGCACTCCTTACCAACACGTGTCACTTCAAAGGTCAGACGTGTCGCATAACCGAGTTTAAGATTGAACAAGGCGTCATTCTGCATCTGCAATATCCGCTTCAATACAATCCGCTGCACTCCTGAATGGCTGAAGATCAACAGATGCTCGCAGTCGGATTGACACAGCCGATTCCATTCTTGTACGACACGCGCTTCGAAAAGAGGTAAATTTTCGCCATACGGAATAATGTCGTCGGCAAATGGATCAGCGAAATAGGCCTCTAACTGCTTCGGATAGTGCGCGCGAATCTCATCGAGACTCAAACCGTCCCAGCTTCCGAAATCCCTTTCCGCCAATGCCTGACGAATTGAAACATGCGCAAAATGCTGTTCCGCAAAATCCCGGCAACGGCTCGCCGGAGAAGAGATCACCTGACACGGCTGCGGCAGGCCGTTCAACGCCTGCCGCATCTGTCTTTCCCCCTCCGTACTGAGTTTAGAATCGCTACGCCCGCGCAGAAAAACGTCATCTTCGCAGGCGCCATGACGGATCAAATCAATCCGCACTGCTGACTCCGGCTTGCTCGAAGGTCGCCATGCGATTATGCAGAGCACACGCCTGACGCAACAGAGGGATTACCAGAGCCGCGCCCGAAGCCTCCCCCAGGCGCATTTCAAATTGCAACAAGGGCTCAACGCCAAGCGCCTCCAAAATCACTTCGTGCGCAGGCTCCGCGGACAGATGGGAAAAAAAGCACCACTCCACCAAACGTGGGCAGGAACCGCAGGTACAGAATAAGGTTTCCGGCATCGAATATTTGCCCAGCTCAAGCATTTCCGCGCTTGACTGACAGTGCAGCAGCTGTTCGTTGCGGCTGACAAAATCGCCGACCCAGGCGGCAACAGAAGCGATCACGCCATCGACGACCACGCTCAGGCCCAATTGTGCACAACGAATATAGGCGCCGGTCATAGCAGCGATCTCAAATCCGCCAAGATACTGCAAAACCCGCAAAGGGGAAGTCAGATGCTCGCGATGCAATTCGATCGCCTGCTCGATGATCTGTACCTTCTGTTTTTTCTGGCTAAAACTGATTCCGGTGCCTTCGCCAACGACATCGGCAACTGCTTTACCGCTGAGCACGGCAGTCATTGCGGCTGCACTGCTGGTATTACCGATTCCCATCTCGCCGGCAATAAAAAGGTCTGCATCGGCATTCTTGGCTCGTTCGGCCGCGTCGGCACCGACGCTTAAGGCCGCAAACAGTTCTTGCTCGCTCATGGCCGGCGATTTACAAAAATTCTGTGTCCCGGCAGCGACTCGCGCGGAAATCAAGTGCGCCAGAGGCGCCGGATCTTGTTTGACTCCGACGTCCACGATCTCGAATTCGGCCTGCGAGAACTCGGCCAATACACTGATTGCAGCGCCGCCACGGCTAAAATTTTTGACCATCTCCAGGGTAACGGCTTGAGGGTAGGCCGAGACCCCTTCCTCGACAATACCGTGATCGGCGGCGAATACCGAAATCCACGGCTTCAACACCTCCGGATGCGTACACCTCTGATGGCTCGCCAGACGAACCGCGATCTCTTCAAGGCGCCCCAAGGAACCTTCCGGCTTAGTCAATTGCTGCTGATGCAGAAAAGCCGCTTCAATAAAGGACTCATCCAGTTCCTGATTGGCACAGAAAAAACGTTGTAAGTTTGCTTGCATAGTTGAATTCTCTTGTACTTTTATTGACTATCTTTTAAGCACATCGGCAAACCAGCGGTAACGAAGGTTACCTTATGCGCTCGCTTGGCCACTTGCTGATGCAGACGCCCCAGTTCATCGACAAATTCGCGACTGAGTCGGCCCAGAGGGACTACGCCCAGCCCGACCTCATTGCTGACAATAAAAATCGGCAGACGACTGGCTTCAAGTTGCTGTAAAAAGCGTTGGCTCTGTTCTTCTCGGCAATCGGCATCAATCAGATTCAGCATCCACAAGGTCAAACAGTCGATTAAGACCGCCGTCTTGCGCTGACTCGCCTGAGCCCCACGTTCAATGTCCTGTAACGCCTGCGCCAGTAAAATCGGTTCTTCATGGGTCAGCCAGTTCTGCGGTCTGCGATTTCGATGATGCTCGATCCGCTGCAACATCTCTTGATCAACAGACTCATCAGGTGTCTGCTGTTCTCCCGCATCCCGATAAGCACTTCTTGCCGTTGCCAGGTAGACCACTTCGGCCGTCCCGTTTTCCGTCTCGTTTTCGTTTTGCCAGCACCGGGATTGTTCTTCGGCGTAGGCGCTTTTTCCGGAACGGGCGCCCCCTAAAATCAGATGAATCATGCTAAGCCAATCTCACCTTAAATAAACGCTTAAAGCCGCTTATTCTAAATCAATAACAAGCAAATCTTTTGCTATCGGACAGTTTTTTTAAAGCGCATTTGTTTTAGACTCAAACACGAACCGTTCAAACACTGTCAGGCAAATAATAAGCCTCGCTTCAAAACAAGAATAAAAATAAGTTATCAGCAAATAAACAATTTTAATCTAAAATAAATCGTATTTATTTTGCACACAAAATTCGAAGAAAAGGATTACTTTATGTCAGCAGACAACCGTAAATTAACCGTTCTGGGAAGCGGTTTTGCCGCTTTAACCGCCATCAAGCAACTGCGGAAACTGAACCCGAATGCAGAGATTACCGTCATCTCTCCATCGAAAGAATTCATCTATTTACCGAGTTTGATCTGGATTCCATCCGGGATGCGCAGCGGCGACGATCTGCGTATAGATCTGACAAATTTCTTCAGCAAGAACAATATCCAACACGTTAAAGCGTCGGTGACTAACGTCACCAACGGCGGACGCACCGTGGAAACCGATGCCGGCGAATTTGACAATGATGGTCTGCTTATCGCATCAGGCGGTCGCTTCATTAAGAAGCTGCCCGGCATCGAGCACGCCATCACCCCATGCGAAGGTATTCCGGCAGCCGAGAAAATCCGCGACCGTTTGAATGCCATGGACGGCGGCACTATCGCGATCGGTTTCGGCGGCAACCCGAACGAACCTTCGGCAATGCGCGGCGGCCCGATGTTCGAATTCCTGTTCGGTATCGACAATCTGCTGCGTCAGCAGGGACGTCGCGACAAATTCAAGTTGATTTTCTTCAACCCGGCGGCTCAACCCGGTAAACGTCTGGGCGATAAGGTTCCGGCAAACATCACCAAAATGATGGCTAAAAAAGGCATCGAAACCAAACTGGGCCATAAGATGAAGGGCTTTGAAGCGAATCTGGTCAAAACCGAAGGCGAAGAATTCGCTGCCGACCTGATCCTGTTTATGCCGGGCATGACCGGACCGGCCTGGTTGCCGAACAGCGAACTGCCGAAATCCGCCGGCGGAATGATTACCGCAAATCAGTTTGCCCAGGTAGAGGGTTATCAAGCAACTTATGTTGCCGGTGACGCTGGTAGTTTCCCGGGACCGGACTGGCAGGCTAAGCAGGCACATGCCGCCGATCTGCAAGCCACGGCAGCGGCACAAAACCTGACTAAAGAACTTAACGGCCAGACGGATTACCAAGCGTTCAAACACGAACTGATCTGTATTGTCGACACCCTGAAACACGGTATTTTGATCAAACGCACTGAAAAAGGCACAACCCTGCTACCACCTTGCCGTCTGTTCCACTGGGCCAAACGGATTTTCGAAGGACTCTATCTGCGTCAATACCGCTAATCCCTGCAATGTGCTCATGACCCGGTTCGGCACTCGCCACCGGGTCTTTACTGCCCCGCCTCGAATCTAACATCCCTGTTAAACTTTAAATCATCAATTCAAACCATCCATTTAAATCATTAAATCGATTTGCTGAACCGAACCGGCTTTGCCCGAATCTTCAAACAGGAAGACGCCGCTGGATCGAACCTGTGCCTGCAATTGATTGTTTTCGTCCTTATGACTGAATTCAGATTCTACCGAAGCGAGTGAAATCGCACCGATATTCAATGCCATTAAACCGTCGAGCCACATGAAGCCGGAACTGTCCTGGTGATAAATCTGCAGATCGGCAAAAACCGCATCATTTTCATCGATCCACCCGTTACCATCCTGATCGTAAGCTGCCAGATCGACAAAGCCATTGCCGCTTTCGGTGCCGAACAACTCATACCCCTCGGTAATTTGGCCGTCGTTATTTTTGTCCAGTGCCAGATAACCGCTACCGGCCTGCAAGATGGCAACCTGATCGGAGTCGCCGTCATTGTTCAAATCGAGCTCCACTTTATCGAGGCTCAGCTGCGCCGGCTGACCGCCAAAATTAACCACCAGCGGATCCTGTGGCACGGCGCCCTGCTGAATGGCGACATAAGCGTTACTGGAATAAGCTCTTGATTGCTGAGTGCTCAGATCAAACGACAACTCACGACCATCTGCCGTCTTCACCGTTCCTTCGGCGTGAAAGCGCAGTGTTTCCGTTTCCTGAAGGCTGTGCGAAACATTTACACGCAAACCGTCTCCTGTCAGACTCCGCTCAGTCTGCGGCCAATCTGTACGCATGCCTTTTCGCTGATCCTGCAAATCGGAAACTGTGGAGGAATCACTGTTATCATGCGGATGGTAGCCATAAACCTTCAGATGATAGGTTTTTCCGGTCAAACGCTCCATCATCGACTCAATCGCTTCAATCATTTCAATCAACTGCGGTGGCAACCATGTTTCAGACTCGCCGGGTGTCGCCCCGCTGCGTAGCATTGGCGCTTTATTAAAAGCCGCCTGCAGGCCTCTCTGTGCCTCCGCTTGTCCGCTATTATCAATGCTTTCTTTATAAGCTCGGTTTGCCGGAAGATTCATAAGATTGCGGGCTTTTTCGCGGCTTTCGTCCATGCCAGAATTCAAGGACAGAGAACTGGAGCGGATCTCGGTTTGCGTCAGTGTTTGAGTGTCGACTCTCTGGCTTTGCAACTGGCCGTTGCGGTAGGTTTGCAGCTCTTGCAAGATCTGCTCTTGTCGCTCAAACCGCTGTTGGGCGGACAAGCTTAATTGCTGGTGGGTAATAATCATCGTAAACAGTCTCCTGATATTCTTGCTGTGGTTTCCCCTCGTGACTGTTTGCTGTATTTTTATAAATATCTATCTGATAATGTATCGGTAGCCATTGAAAAAACTTGAATTCCATTCGCCGAGATGCCTATGCCGCAATCCCTTCTTTCTCTAAACCGCCTAAAAACAGTACTGCTCTTTCTGCTGCTGATAACACTATTGAACGGTTGCAGCAAACCCCATCAAGCGTTATCGGAAAACGCGGTTATTCTGGCTTTTGGTGACAGCCTGACCGAAGGTTACGGCGTTCCCGAATCCGCATCCTATCCGACGGTCCTGCAAACTTTAAGCGGCCATGAAGTCGTTAATGCCGGCGTATCCGGAGAGACCACGGATCAGGGTTTATTGCGCTTACAGCAACTGCTTGCCGAACGTCAGTTCGATCTGGTCATACTGTTTGAAGGTGGGAATGATATTCTGCAAAAGCGTTCTTATGCGCAGATCGAAGCCAATCTGCGCAAAATGATCGAACTGCTACAGGCAAAGAAAATACAGATTCTTTTGATCGGAGTACCGGAAAAGCGTCTGTTTTCGGACAGCGCGCCGTTTTATGAAAAGCTCGCCGAGCATTATGACATTCCGTTGGAAGACGAAATTGTCGGCGATCTGGTCATGCGTCCGTCGATGAAATCGGACTATGTGCACTTGAATCGCCAGGGATACCAAGCCTTGGCCGAAGCGGTTTACCGGAAGTTAAAGGCAACCGGCGCCCTAGCCGACTGACTCCTCGTCGGCAAACGGCTGATAACGAATTTCGTTAAGCCACCAGAGTTTTTTTCCCTCCGGCGTCTGGACCACAACCTCATCATCAACCTGCTTACCGATCAGCGCGTGCGCCATCGGCGATTTAATGCTGATAAAATTTTTCGCCGGATTAAACTCGTCGGTTCCGACAATACGGTAGCGGCGAATCTCGCCATCGTCATTTTCCAGTTCGACCCAGGCACCGAAAAAGACCTTGCCCTCCTGCTGCGGGGAGTAAGGCACAACCTGAACGACTTCGAGACGTTTGCGCAGAAACCTTAAGCGTCGGTCGATTTCACGCAATTTGCGCTTGCCTTCCTTGTATTCGGCGTTTTCCGAACGGTCGCCGTGCGCCGCGGCCTCGGTTACGGCCTGCGTGGTTTTGCGACGCTCGATGCGCCACAGATAATCCAATTCTTTTTCCAGAGCCTGTCGGCCTTCGGGAGTAATCAGGTTATTTCGGTTAGTCATACAAAATCATTAATACTCAATAATCGGAAACCAGTTGGATGCTTCCGCCTGACGATACAGTTCTTTAAACTCGTCATGCATCTCTTTATCCCACTTCTGATCTTTTGCGGCCTGACAGCCGCCTTTTTTCGCCAGCACGATATTGAAATGCCGCGAGAACTGACGCTTATAGTCACGGAAATCCTCGGCAATAAAGGTTTCTATATAGTTATTGGCGCTGACGCCGTATTTGGTAATAAACAGGCGATTAACCTGATTGAAATTCTTATCGATACTCATGCCGCGACAACGTTCGGCAAAGGCGTCGTTAAGCAATGCCGATTTAACCAGATTGCTGTGAATCTCCTGCTGAGGATTCGGCACTTCTGGCTCCTGCGCTTGAGCAGGCAGCAAAAACAGACCCATTATAAAAACCAATGTTGTCGCGACCGTACGGGAAATGACTCTCATGCATTTTGCCTTATTGTTAATGACTTCCGAGGATTCAATCTCGATTATGCCGATTTTGCCAATAGGCAGCAAACAAAGAACCGGAAATATTATGCCAGACACTGAACAAAGCGCCCGGCAAGGCGCTGGCAGCGCCAAAATATTTAATCGCCAGCGCGACACTCAATCCGGAATTCTGCATAGCAACTTCGATGGCAACCGTACGCGATACACGTGAATCGTAGCCAAGCCCGCGACTCAATAAATAGCCCATAACCAGTCCTCCCAGATTATGCAAAACTACCGCTGCGACCAGCAGCGCACTGAGCGAAACGAAATTACTCTGATTCAAGGCCACAACGATACCGATAATCAAAGCGATCGCCAGTACCGCAACCTGCGGCAGCAGACTTTCAAGCCGTTGCAGTCTTGCAGCCGCAAGATGTCGAACCAGCATTCCGGCGAAAACCGGCAGCAAGACGATCTTTAGCAACATCCACAGCATCGAGGCTGCCGGAACTTGGATGGTGTTCTGAAGATATACCCAGGTCAGCCACGGCATCAAAATGACCGCAAGCAAGGTGGAAAACAGCGTCATGGACACTGACAAGGCGAGATCACCTCGCGCCAAATAGGCCATTACATTCGATGCGGTTCCGCCGGCGGTCGTGCCGACCAGAACCAGCCCGATCAGCCATTCGGGAGGCAGATTCAAAAACTTGGCCAGCAAAAATGCCAGCAGCGGCATCAGACTGAATTGCAGCATAACGCCCCAAAACGCAATCTTGCGGTAGCCCCAGGCTCGTTGAAAATCCGCGAGCGACAATGTCAGGCCCATGCTGAACATAACCAGCATCAGCAGAGGAACAATCCAGGATTTCAAAGCGGCCAGCGATTCCGGCCAAATCCAGCCCGCCAGCGCGCCTAATAGTGCCCAGAGCGGAAAAAAAATTAAAGTCTTCTGCATGTGCTTTTATCCGAGGCAGAATCAGGCCGGCAACACCAGCACGGACAAAGCGCCGATCAGCGCCCCGAATACACCTCCCCAGACAACCAGCCAGCCCAAGTGTTCGTCGATCAACTGCTGCACCATCTGCTTAACCATCTGCGGCGTCAACTCTTCAAGACGACTGTCCACAATCTGCTCGATCTTATTCTGAATCTGGGCAATCATTTCCGGCTGATCAATCTGCGCCTGCAATGCATTTTTAACTTCATCCCGTGAAGCGATTTCAATCAAGGATGTCTGAAGATTTATCATAAAAGGCTCTCTTAAGGGTTCCAGTTTTTCGGCCCCGCCAAACATCGCCAGCATCGAACCGAAAGAAGAGTTCATAATCACTTCAACCAGTCGGTCATATGCCGGAGACAAGTCGACATTCTGAATGACCGGTGCCAGTTCAATTTTATTTTCCCCGGAAGAGTCCTGCAAAAAGCGATCGATATTTTCTTGAGTAAAAAACTGCTCCATCATCAGATTCTTAATCGCGCTTTTAAATTCGCTGAAACGGGCCGGAATCACTCCGGAACCGATCAACCCCGGCACTCTTTCAAACAGCATATAGATCGCCAGCCAATTGGTAACGGCGCCCGATAGCGCAAACAAGCCGATCATCAACAATAAAAGCTGTCCACTCCACCAACCGGCAACAACCAATAGCAGCGCAACAAAATTGGTAACGAATTTTTTATCCAGACGGAATCCCATTTTCTATCCTCTCTGTAAAATCATGCCTTTTTAAAATGGCGCTATTTTAAAACAGTTAAGTCTTAGATATGTTGAAATAACTTTTTATTCAATTCACTGCGGTTTTCAAGGCTTTGCCGCTTACGGTTAAAGTACTTTGCTAAAATGAAAAGAAAAGCAAAACCGTCATAGATAAAGATTTACGGCGCAAACTTACCATCTGGATCAACCGATGCGACCTCGATATTTCTAACCTGAAAAAAACGGCCAAGATTTCCGTTGAGAACAATAGCATGAAAATAAAACCTTTAGACGCGGTAAGACGACTCAAAATTTTCATTAAACAGACAAGCATCTTTTTCCTGCTGTTTTTCGGCTCGGCAACAGCCGTCTTTGTCAGCTGGTATCTGGGTCAGAGCATTCAAGAATTTACCCAGCACAAAGAGCAGGGTAATAAACTTCTGCAGATTCATGAACACCAACTCTCAACCGAATACGAGTCGGTAATCGCTGACTTGACCATTCTCTCGGCACTTCCCGCGATTGATTTCAGCCAACAGCCCGGTAACGGTCAGATAAGCGAACTCAAGGAAATTTACAGCACCTTTGCCAAAGCTCGTGATCGCTATAACCAGATCCGTTATCTGGATAACGAAGGCAATGAACGTATTCGTATTAATTTCGAAAAAGATCGGGTTTATGTCGTGCCTGAAGAGGAACTGCAACATAAAAGCCATCGCTACTATATACAGGACATTCTCAAACTCAAACAAGACGAGATTTATGTCTCGCCGTTTGATCTGAATATAGAGAACCGGGAAATCGAGAAACCCTACAGACCGATGATTCGTCTTGGAAAACGCTTATATCAGGATGGCAAACCGGTCGGCATGCTGATTATCAACTACGAAGGTAAGTTCCTGTTTCACGCCATAGGTGAAGAACACAATATTATGACCGTTCCGTCACAACTGATGATGCTTAATCAAGATGGTTACTGGCTCAAGGATAACAACCCTGAACGCGAATGGGGCTTTATGTTCGAAGACAAGAAAAACATGACCTTCGCTCAACAGCATCCGGACGTTTGGGACTATATGCAACAGCACCCAAGCGGTCAGTACAAAAACCGTGACGGGCTCTACAGTTTTATGAAAGTCAACCCGCTCCACCCCATTACCGGTATTCACAGCAATTTTATTGAACAGAAATCGTTCATCACCAAAAAAGGACATGAAAATGCGACCTGGATACTGGTCAGCTTCCTGCCAACTGTAGAGTTCAACCGGCATACGATTGAAACGATCAAACAGAACCTGATCTATATCGTTCTTACCTTGTTGGCCACTTTTATCGCCGCTTTACTGGTTTCCCGATATCAGGTGGAAAGACATACGCTGTTGCTGCGAAATGAATACCTGGCCAATCACGATGCCTTGACCGGACTGTTTAACCGCTCGCAATTGGATTACACCGTTCCAAAAAAACTTATGGAATCCCGCAAATCGGGTGATCTCTGTACCTTATATTATCTCGATCTGGACGGTTTCAAACCGGTTAACGACAACTATGGACACGATATAGGCGATGAAGTGCTGAAAGTGGTTGCTAAGCGCCTGCTCTCCGCAACCCGCAGTCAAAATGACTTGGTTATCCGACTTGGCGGAGATGAACTGTTAATCGTCGCCAGCGGCTTGAACAGCGAAGAGGAACAGATTCAATTCGGCGACAAACTGCTTAAACTCTTCGAAAGCCCTATCGTAGTCAAGCAGCACCATTTAAATATCGGAGCAACGATTGGCGCTGCCACCTACCCTCAGGATTCCGAACAACTCGACCATCTGATCAGTATGGCCGACAGCGCACTCTATTACGCCAAACAGCATGATAAGGGTACCTTAAAACTCTTCTCACCTGATAAGCACACGTTTTAAAAACACCCCTAGCGCAGAGAACGAATCGGACATACCGGATCAGATTACAGTTCGTCTGCGGTAGACAACTCCCCAAAGCCATGCAGATCGAAGCACAAGCGCCCCTCTTCACAGAGTGAAAACTTCACCTTATCTTTAAGCAGCCCATCGTCTTCCATCCCCATACATCCGGAAAAGATATGCCAACGATAAGAAAAATGCATTTGGTACACCCCCTTCTGCACAGATTCGATCTTTTCAATCTGCATCCCTTCTTTGTAATAGGCCAAAGGATTGATATAGCTCAGATCTCTTATCAGTTTACGATCGATTAATTCGATATGTTGCTGAACAAAAGCCTGCAAATCGCGGCACAGTAATTCCTTGTCAGCAGTGGACGAGAGTGTTGCCATTTGAGGCAAAGGCTTGGGAAAAGTGTAATGCATAAATGTATGATGGGGTAAGAATAAGTATTAAAAAATAAGCGGTCGAAACCGCCTCTAAAAATAAAGTATGCTAGATGGCTGAATCAAAGCCCCAGGCTTTGTGCAACGACAAAGGCAACACAATAATGTTTTTCATCGCTGACGCTGATCTGCCAGTTGTCGGCCTGAATCTGCTGCGCTCTCTCCTGCGCGGCACCGCTTAAAATCAGATAAGGCTGGCCGCCGGCATGGTGTGCGATCGTCATCTGCTCAAAGGTTACCCCCTGAGCGATGCCGGTTCCCAAAGCCTTGGCAACCGCTTCTTTCAATGCCCAGCGTTTGGCCAGAAAGCTTTCCGGAAACTGCGAAGCAGAAAAGTCTTGCCACTCGTCGTCGGAAAGCAGACGGCGCGCAAAACGCTCACCCTGCTTCTGAAAGAGCTGTGCTATGCGCACATTTTCAACGATATCGGTACCGACGCCTACAATCATATGTAAACCAACCTACCAGCGAATTAGCCGAGATACGCCTGTTGACGCGCTTCCACCATAAGGCGTTTCATTTCGCGCACGGCATCCGGCAAACCACTGTAAACCGCCTGGGCAATAATCGCATGTCCGATGTTAAGTTCTTCAATCTCTTTAATCGCGGCGATCGCCTGTACATTGTGGTAATGCAAACCGTGTCCGGCATTGACAACCAAGCCCTGCTCTACGGCTAACGCGGTTGCTTTTCTAATACGCTCAAGCTCAGCGGCAACTTCCTGTGGTTTTTCCAACTCCGCATAGGTTCCGGTATGCAGTTCAATAACCGGTGCACCGACTTCTTTGGCCGCCAGAATCTGCTCCTCGTCCGGATCGATAAACAGTGAAACTCGGCATCCCGCTTGTGCCAGACGAGCACAGACTTCGGTTAACCATGCTTTTTGTCCGGCTACATCCAAACCGCCTTCAGTTGTCAGCTCTTCGCGTTTTTCCGGAACCAGACAGATATCTTCAGGTTGCATTGTGCACGCGATCTGCACCATCTCTTCGGTCGCAGCCATCTCTAGATTGACCTTGGTCTGACGCATTTGGGTAATTCGAGCTACATCTTCATCCTGGATATGACGACGGTCTTCGCGCAAATGCAGAGTAATACTGTCGGCACCAGCCATTTCCGCATCTAATGCCGCCTTGATCGGGTCAGGGTATCGGGTACCGCGCGCTTGGCGAAGAGTGGCAACATGGTCAATATTTAAACCAAGATAGATCGGATTCATGGCTGTATTCCTAAACAAATGTTAAAAGAGTGATTTTACCAATAGCCGCTTTCGGCGGTAAAGAGATCACATACGAATTCAAGATTTCTTAAGACTGCGCTTGAGAACGGATACGCAGAACTTCATTTCAACGGAGCCGTGGGGACGTGTCGTTCTTGTTACGTGCAATCTACGGTCATTTATTCGGTTGCGGCTGGTTACGCCCTAAAAGTAAACGCGCCTGTATCGGCCGGTCTCCGAGATAAGGTTGCAGACTCTGGCTCATCAGAACCCGCAGCGCTTTCAAGCAAGGCGCGCCAAGTTCAATAGCAGCAATATCTTCGGTTAACAGACTGCGCAATTGCAGCAGGCATTCACCCGGAATCTGCAAAAACGTTTGATTAGCATCGAAATCCATCAAGGCCTCGAAACCGTATTCCGGATAGAACAAATAGGTTCTGGATGCCTCTATCGGCTGATAATGGCAATCCTGCTCAAGATTAAAACCGTGCCCTAAACCGTTTAGCAATCGCAACTCGAACCAGCGCAAGGCCCATGCCTGTCTACGCTGCTGAACCGTGGGTTCTTCGAATTGCAGCTGCGCCAGATAGTACAACAGGTCACAGTAGTCTTGGAACAGATTATCGTAAGAAACATTCGGATACAGCAAACGATACAGCAGTTCGTTGCTGTAGAGGCCACATACGGCGGTTTCGCCGTGCAGAGGAAAACGCAGGTCACCGGATTCAATCGTATTCAGACTGACCAGATCCTGATGCGCTTTTTGCCGCCAGCTGAGTTGCAGCTGTTGGAAAGGCTGCAACAGTGCCGCCTTGAGATGGGCTTTTTTACTGCCGCGAACCGAACGGATAATGGCATTGAATTTACCCTGCTCTGCGCTGAAAAACGTTACCAGCGCACTGGTCTCCTTGTAGGGACGACTATGCAGAACGTAAGCGCTCTGTTCTACCAACACGGCGAAAAACCTGCGAAAAAGCCTTAAGAACTGTAGTTGTCGTTATAACCGAGACTTGCCAGAGCACGGGCGTCGTCGGACCAGTTCTCTTTCACCTTAACCCATAATTCAAGGTGAACACGAGCATCAAGCATATTAACCAGATCCTTACGCGCCTGAGTTCCGATGCGTTTAATGACATCGCCGCGTTTGCCGATAATAATCTGTTTCTGGCCTGCACGTTCAACCAGAATCAGACCGTTGATCAACCAACGCCCTTCCTGCTCGTCAAACTTGAACTGTTCAATTTCCACGGTAGCACCGTAAGGGACTTCGTCGCCCAGAGTACGCATCAGCTTTTCGCGAATAATCTCTGCCGCCAGGAAACGACTCGAACGGTCGGTCACATAATCCGCCGGAAAAATAGCGCCCTGTTTCGGCAGGTATTTTAGAACCTCTTCCTCGATCGCCGCCAGATTGACTTTTTTATATGCGGAAACCGGTACCAGAGCATCAAACTTCAGACCTTCCGAAATCTGCTGAATAAACGGAAACAATTCTTCCTTATTTTCAAACTTATCGACCTTGTTAACTACAACAATCACAGGCTGTTCGATATTCTGCAGTTTTTTAACCACCGCCTGATCTTCTTTTGTCCAGCGACCGGCCTCAACGACAAACAGGACGACATCGACATCGGCAAAAGCGCTCTGCGCCGTGCGGTTCATATAAACATTGATGCTTTTCTTGCCGCCCAAGTGCATACCCGGCGTATCAACATAGATGATCTGATGCTGGTCGGTCGTATGAATGCCGTGAATACGGTGACGGGTCGTTTGCGGTTTATGTGAGGTAATACTCAGCTTCTGGCCGAGCATTTCGTTCATGATTGTCGATTTACCGACATTCGGGCGGCCGATTACGGCAACAAAGCCTGCATGGTAATTTTCGTCGGTTTGCTGATCCGACTCGGCCTGAGCCAGAATCTTTTCCAGCGACAAGCTTTTTTTGTCTTCGGTTTCATCTTGACTCATGCGTTTTTCCTCGGGCATTTAATCGTGGCATATTATTTTGCTTACTCTTGCGCTTCCAGCGCCTGAATCGCACTATCGGCGGCTTTCTGTTCGGCCTTGCGACGGCTCGAAGCAGTCGCTTCGAATTTGGTTTTCAGTCTATCGACATAGCAGCTGACGGTAAATTCCTGTGCGTGAGCGGCGCCGTTTACGCTGATAATACTGTATTCCGGCAGAGATTCGTTCAACGACTGCAACATTTCCTGCAGGCGGGTTTTCGCATCCTTGCCGACTTTTTTCGGGTCCAGATCCTGCAAACGTTTCTCGTACAAGCGGTGAACCAGTTCGCGACACGGTTCCAGACCGCCGTCCTCATAGACCGAAGCGATAATCGCCTCAACCGAATCGGCAATAATCGAATCACGGCGGAAACCGCCGCTTTTAAGTTCGCCGGGACCTAACACCAGATAATCGCTCAGCTGATATTCGCGTCCGATCACCGCCAGCGTATCGCCCTTAACCAGATGGGCGCGCACTCGACTCATGTCGCCTTCTGGAAGTTTGCTGAACTGATGAAAAAGCGCATCGGCAATAATATAGTTGACCAGACTGTCGCCAAGAAATTCAAGGCGCTCATTGTTTTTCGCCCCCACACTACGGTGCGTCAAGGCGCGCTGCAACAAAGCCAGGTCCTGATATTCGTAACCCAACTTCTTCGCCAGCATATTGAGCTTTGCGACTCTTTCCTGATCTAGTTGTGGCTGTTTTTTGCCTGCCATAGCTTAATCGATTCCTTTACCGATACGATTGAAGTGGATGCCGTTATCCCAGTTCATCCAGATACCGAAGGCTTTCCCCTTCAGATTCTCTTCCGGAACAAAGCCCCAGAAGCGGCTGTCATTACTATGATCGCGGTTATCTCCGACCATAAAGTAGTGCCCTTCAGGAACAGTGACCGGCCCCATATCCACCGAGGTTTTATCCGGATCAAGCAGGATTTGATGGCTGACGCCGTTATCAAAACTTTCCTGCACAATCTGTGCATCGTTCATGACCGCACCGGAATCATTACCGCGATACAGGCCCAAGGCTTTCATTTCAACCGCTTTACCGTTGATAAACAGCGTGCGCTCGATATAGCTGACCGTATCGCCCGGAAGTCCCACCACTCGTTTAATATAATCGACATCCGGATCATTCGGATACTTAAAGACGACAACATCGCCGCGTTCAGGTTCGCCAAGCGGAATGATTTTGGTCTGCACAACCGGCAGTTTAATACCATAGGCGAATTTATTCACCGCAATGAAATCGCCGATTTCCAGCGTCGGGTACATAGAACCCGACGGAATTCGGAATGGTTCAATAATAAACGAACGCAGAATTAACACCACCAGAAAAACCGGAAACAGCGAACGTGAATATTCAACAATAATCGGCTCTTTGGCACCGGTTGTCGATTTACGGCGTGCCGGACGCCATACCAGGCGGTCAACATACCAGATCACCCCGGTTACCAGAGTGACAAGAACCAGAATCAGTTCAAAATTCATTTGGAATCTCCCGTATCCAGAATCGCCAGGAAAGCCTCTTGCGGCAGTTCAACACTACCGATCGACTTCATGCGCTTCTTACCTTCTTTCTGTTTCTGCAGCAGTTTCTTCTTACGTGAAACGTCACCACCGTAACATTTCGCCGTTACGTTCTTACGCAGCGCCTTAACATTAGTTCGGCCGATCACCTTGGCGCCGATTGCCGCCTGAATCGCAACATCGAACATCTGACGCGGAATAACCTTCTGCAGTTTTTCGATAATGACTTTACCACGCTGAACGGCGAAGGAACGGTGCACGATAACCGCCAATGCATCGACTTTTTCGCCGTTGACCAGGAAGTCCATGCGCACCAGGTCGTCCGCCTGGAAACGTTTGAATTCGTAGTCCATCGAAGCATAGCCGCGCGAACAGGATTTCAGGCGATCGAAGAAATCGAGAACAACTTCGTTCATCGGCAGCTCGTAATTGATCGAAACCTGACCACCGGAATATTGCATATCTTTTTGCACGCCGCGCTTTTCGATACACAATTTCATGACCGCGCCGACATACTCATTCGGCACCAGAATATTGGCTTGAATAATCGGTTCACGAATCTCGTCAATGGTTGCCGGGTCTGGTAGTTCCGACGGGTTATCAATCTTAATTAATTCACCGTTCTTTTTCAGTACTTCATAAACAACCGTTGGCGCAGTGGTAATCAGATCCAGATTATATTCACGCTCCAGACGCTCCTGAATAATCTCCATATGCAGCATCCCAAGGAAACCGCAACGGAAACCGAAACCGAGCGCTTCCGAAGTTTCCGGTTCGAAATGCAGTGCCGCGTCATTCAGACGAAGTTTACGTAGAGACTCACGAAGATCTTCGTAATCTTCAGAGCTGATTGGGAAAAGACCGGCAAAAACGCGCGGCTGAGCCGGTTTAAAGCCCGGGAGCGCCTCGACTTCCGGCAACGCCGCATCGGCCAGGGTATCCCCGACCGGAGCGCCGTCGATGTCCTTGATTCCGGCG
The DNA here is from genome assembly GCF_017571475.1 of Thiomicrorhabdus sp. 6S3-12. GTDB lineage: Bacteria > Pseudomonadota > Gammaproteobacteria > Thiomicrospirales > Thiomicrospiraceae > Thiomicrorhabdus. Next base: position 163,989 of record NZ_JAGETW010000004.1, read on the forward strand.
ATGACATAGCCTACTTCACCGGCTTGCAGACAAGCCTTCGGGGTACGCTTCGGAGTAAAAATACCCACATCGTCCACCAGATATTCTTCCTTGGTGGACATCACTTTCATTTTGGTCTTTTTACCGATCTTACCGTCGATCACTCTGACCAGCGAGACAACGCCAAGATAGTTATCGAACCATGAATCGATAATCAAAGCCTTAAGCGGCTTATCGGTATCCCCTTCCGGCGCAGGAATTTTCTTAACGATTTCTTCCAGCGTCTCTTTAATACCGATACCTGCTTTCGCCGAAGCTCTAACCGCATCTTCCGCTTCGATACCGACAATCTCTTCAATCTCTTCTATAACGCGTTCCGGATCCGCTGCCGGCAGATCAATTTTGTTCAATACCGGCAAGACTTCAAGCCCCTGCTCGATTGCCGTATAACAGTTGGCGACAGTCTGCGCTTCAACACCCTGCGAGGCATCCACTACCAGCAAAGCCCCTTCACAGGCAGCCAGTGAACGGGAAACTTCGTAGGAAAAGTCTACGTGCCCCGGAGTGTCGATGAAGTTCAGCTGATAAATCTTGCCGTTTTCCGCTTCGTAGTTCAGGGTAACGCTTTGCGCTTTAATGGTAATACCGCGTTCGCGCTCGATATCCATTGAATCAAGAACCTGCTGTTCCATTTCGCGGTCGGTTAAGCCGCCGCAAAGATGAATGAAGCGGTCGGCAATCGTCGATTTACCATGATCGATATGTGCAATAATCGAAAAGTTACGAATGAGTGATAAGTCGTTAGACATTTAATCTCCGATAACAGAATTCATTTGCCTGACAGCGGTCAAGATTCCTGGCTTTCATGAAAAACTTATCCGGTCGCTAAAATAAATCCCCGAATTCAAGCTAATAAAAAAGGGGACTTTTCCGCCCCCTTCTCATGACATTTTTTCATTGAATCCTACAGTGTCGTCACCTTAAACGACCGCTGTACTGTCATTTCCATCCCACTCTCCAGTTAACGGATGGAACTGGCTAAAAAAGTTAGGCCGTATTTTACGCTAAATTCTTGATAAAGACATTATTTATCGCTGATATGCCTAACTTTCCCGAGCTCAATGAGCTTTTTTCATCTAGTCCAGTACAAGCGGCAGGAATACCGAGCGCCCGTTACGGATAACACGAACCGGCAAGGAACGTTTTTTCGGCAGACTCTGCAACAGTTTATTCAATTCTCGCACACTCTTGACCGGTTTAAAGTCGATGGTGACGATAATATCTCCGTTGCGGATTCCCGCCTGTTCTGCCGGACCGGAACTGACGTCGGTTACACGTACACCGTACGGAAGACCGTTATCCTGCAACCACGCTTTCGGAATTTCCTCGACGGTGACCCCTAAACGATTACTGTTGAGCTTGCGATCGGACGACATCGCCAGATCTTTGGATTTATCCAATGAAGTCAATTTGACGGTAAGGTATTTCACTTTGCCTTGACGCAGCAGCTTAACCTTGACCTTCTCGTTGATCGGCGTCATGCCCACGACAGGAGGAAGATCCGAAGACTTTTCAATCTTTCTGCCGTCGAACTCGAGAATAATATCTCCGGCTTCGATACCGTATTCTTTAGCCGGTGTATTATCGTATACCTCTCCAACAAGCGCCCCGGTCGGCTTATCCAAACCGAACGATTCGGACAAATCGCTGGTCACTTCCTGAATCTGTACGCCCAGGAAACCGCGTACGACTTTACCGTTCGCCTTCAGCTGTTCGGCAACGTTCATTGCGATATCGATCGGGATCGAGAAAGAGAGCCCCATAGAACCGCCGCTATTGGAGTAGATCTGCGAGTTAATCCCGACGACTTCGCCATCCAGATTAAACAGAGGCCCTCCGGAATTCCCCGGGTTGATCGGCACATCGGTCTGAATGAAAGGAACATAGGTATCTTCCGGCAAAGATCTTCCCAGAGCGGAAACGATCCCGTGGGTCACCGTATAATCCAACCCAAATGGTTCACCGATCGCCAGAACCCACTGTCCGACTTTCAAATCCTTGCTTTTCCCGATCTTGGCGTAAGGCAGGTCGTCCGCCTTAATCTTCAACAGCGCCACATCGGTACGCGGATCGGTTCCGATCAATTCGGCTTTTAACTCTTTACGGTTGCGCATGCGCACAATGATTTCGTCGGCATCTTCGACCACGTGATTGTTAGTCAGAATGTAACCATCTTCACTGATGATAAAACCGGATCCCAGCGAGTGCGCCTGTTTTTTCGGACGATCTTGCTGTGGCGGCTGCTGAAACATTTCCGGCGGAATTCCGAAAAAGTGGCGCAGCAACTCTTCCGGCATCCCCCGGAACTGCGGAGGTATTTGATTATCCTGTTTGGAGACGGTTTTCGTCGTGGAGATATTGACCACAACTTTGTTATTGTGCTCGGCCAGTTCCGTAAAATCCGGCAAGCCATATTTTTCAGCCGCTTGGGTTGCCATCGGCTGCAACAGTAAGGCGGCCGCCAGCAGCAGAGAATTCAGAAACAATCCATTAAAGGTTAAACACCGTTTCATTCGATACACCCTTCCTCTTGTTTAGTAAAAATCACAATCAATGAAAGACTATACATCCCGCACCGTCGCGCCATCCGACATCTGCGATGCGTTATGAATCCGAGTGATTTCCGGCAAGACCGGTCGATAAAAACGTTTCGTTATCCACCAGCCGGCAAAAAGCCCGAAAAGACCTCCAAAGATAGCACTGACATCAGCGATTTTTTCTATCGCCGAGACAGGTATTCCCGAGATAAGCAGGAGCTTCTGGGCCAGAACCGAAAACACCAAAAGTCCAATTAATGGTAAGCCATAAGCCATAAAAGAATGTTTAACCAATCGTGACTCATCCATGGACAGATCGACAAGATTTCCGACTTCGGCTCCAAGAGGATTTTCTACCCGAATCGGCTTATTGTGCCGGGCAACAAACAGAGTCGACAGCGCGGAAGTTCCACAACCGCCACTTTGAGCGCAACCGCTGCAACCATTTTTCGGGGCCACCTCAACCAGAGCAAAATCGCCCTGAATCGCCACGACCGTTCCGCTTTCGGTCAGACTGCTGCTGGCGGAAGCGCCGGCAGAGGAATTCCGATCTTCACCAAAGCCGGGTTCATTATTTCTTTCCATTTAGACTGCTCGCATAATTCCTTAGGTACCCAATTTAGGTTTGCACTGTTTTTTTTTCAAGTTAAAGCGCATGAAAATATCAAAAACCGCCCATCGTAAAGCGCTTCACAGATAAAATATTCACTTGCAATCTGACGTCGGCTACCTATAGTAAGCGCCACCTTACGACTTTAATCGTCAGAATCCCATTCATTAGCTTTGAGGCGACCCGGCAATGCAACAATCGAAAGCCAACCAAGAGTATGCAAAATCGACTGAAGTATTGATTATCGGCAGTGGTATTGCCGGACTGTCGATCGCTCTGAAGCTGGCGCAGGAGCACAAGGTGATCGTGCTTGCCAAGGCATCACTCGAAGAAGGCAGCACCAGCTACGCCCAAGGCGGCATAGCCGGCGTACTTGACCCTTTCGACAGCATCGATGCGCATATTAAAGACACTAAAATTGCCGGTGCTGGTTTATGCGACGACAAAGCGGTCGCCGTAGTCGCTACCCATGCAGCGGAAACCATCCTGGAACTGATTGAGTACGGCGTAAACTTCACCACAGAAGGCGCCAACGCCAAGAACTTCCCGTATCATCTGACCAAGGAAGGCGGCCATAGCCACAGACGCGTCATCCATGTCGCGGATCATACCGGCCAATCAGTCGCGGACACACTTATCAACCAGGTTAAGAAACATCCTAATATCGAACTGCTGCCGGAACACATTTCGATCGACCTGATTCTGAACCGCAAGCGCAATCGTTGCATGGGGGCCTATGTCCTCAACAAAAATGAAAAACAGGTGTATTCCATTACCGCACCTTTCACGGTTCTGGCGACCGGCGGAGCCTCCAAGGCTTATCTTTATACCAGTAATCCGGACACCTCCACCGGTGACGGTGTCGCCATGGCATGGCGTGCGGGTTGTCGTGTGGCCAACATGGAGTTCAACCAGTTTCACCCAACCTGCCTGTTCCACCCCAAAGACCGCTCCTTTCTGATCAGTGAAGCCGTTCGCGGTGAAGGCGGTATTTTAAGACTGCCGGACGGAACCGCCTTTATGCAAGAATACGATCCGCGCGCCGATCTGGCACCGCGAGACATCGTCGCCCGAGCCATCGACCAAGAAATGAAAAAGCACGGTATTGATTGCGTCTATCTGGACATCACCCATAAACCGGCCAAATTTGTTAAACAGCACTTTCCGACCATCTATCAACGCTGCAAGGAAGACGGCATCGACATCACCAAAGAACAGATTCCGGTAGTGCCGGCGGCACACTACACTTGCGGCGGCGTAATGACCAATTTGGAAGGAAAAACCGATCTCGAAGGACTGTATGCGATCGGCGAGACCGCTTATACCGGTCTGCATGGCGCTAACCGCTTGGCCAGCAACTCTCTGGCCGAAGGTCTGGTTTTTGCCAAGCTGGCTCACCAAAGCATCGAGAAATCTTTTTCCGCACTGGGAGAACACGAGTTCAGTGCCAAGCCGTGGGATACTCGCGGCATTACCGATCCGAAAGAAAAAGTACTTGTCAGCCACGACTGGGATGAATTGCGACGGGTCATGTGGGATTACGTCGGGATCGTGCGCACCAACAAACGTCTGAAACGCGCTTTAAAACGTATCCGTAATCTACAGGCGGAAATCAATGAATATTACAGCCAGCACACTCTGAGCAGCGATCTGCTCGAATTGCGCAACCTGACCATGGTCGCCGAACTGATGGTACTTTGTGCGCAGAAGCGCAAGGAGAGTCGCGGCCTGCACTACAATCTGGACTACCCCAAAATGTTCAAGACCGCTAAACCGACTGTATTAAAACCTCAGCCGGGGAAAAACCCGACTAGCCGGTACAAATCTTAACAGCGCTTAACCGTTGCCCAACGGCATATGTCCGTTCTGGCTGATCTCGTCGATAATCCCCTCGGAAATCAGACGGTCAAGATCAACCAGAATCACCATATTATTGGTTGAAGCTTTGCGGTTATCATCGCCTTCAGCCGTTCTCTGAGTCTCCCCCACTGTTGCCAGCCCGAGAATGAATTGCGAGCTGATTTCAGTGGAAATATCCGGTGCCGGCTGCAGCGAATCCATATCGAAAGACTGCACATCGCTGACTTCATCCACCACAATACCGACAACGCGCTCGCCCTGAGAGGTGAGAACATGAACAACAATAACTACCGTAGTCGCATCGTAACTGGCCTGCAGCTTAAAACGTTCGCGTAAATCGACAATAGGCACCACCGAGCCGCGCAGATCAACAACCCCTTTTACAAAGGGCGGTACGCTTGGCAAAGGATTCGGCTTTTCCCATCCTCGGATTTCCTGCACACGCAGAATATCCACCGCAAACTGTTCGCGTCCGATTTTAAACGTTAAAAACTCTTTGTTGTTCGCCACTGATGGCCTCCCTGAAAAACCGTCTGATGATCGAAATTTCGCCGCAGCAATTTCCGTATAAAAATATCGGTTAATCTTAGCTTAATTTCGCTTTTAACAACACTCTCGCAAAAGCCTTTTAACGATTTGTGCGTAACAAATTCGCTTAAATCAACTGTTTCCCGCTTGAAATACGGCAAACCGGCCTCATTTAGTTTTGCGTTGACGCCGATTCCGGTATCATTTGCGCAACATCCAAATAAAGAAGATTAGAAAAACTAAAGGATTCACTATGCAAGCGACCGCTTCTCTAGATGCAACCTGGCTGGATTTTTTACAGCAACAAAACGCGCAATTCGACGAGTCCGGTAAAATTACGACTTTCGGACAGGCCGAACTGGAGCACTTCCTTATCAAAAACGGACCGGTGGTAACCAGCTTGACCCATCAGGCATTGCTGAAAGTATCCGGAACGGAAGCGCAGCAGTTCCTGCAAGCGCAATTGACCAGCGACATCAATCAGGTTTCGGAAACGCAAGCGCAACTTTCCTCCTACTGTGACCCGCAAGGAAACGTGCTGGCCATTTTCCTGGTTTTCAAATATCAGGATGCTTTTTATCTGAGTTTTGACGGCTCGCTACGGGACAGCATTCACAAACGTCTGCAGATGTTTGTGCTGCGCTCGGACGTAAAAATCGAAGAGGTTTCGCAGACGCTTATCCATATCGGTTTCGCCGGAGAATTTGCCGATCTTGACGTTCAGCGCCGCCTGGACACCAAGGTCAAGGAAGTCTTCGAGGCCAACCTGTCTCAGGATGACGAGACTAAAGACATTCTCATTATCAAGGTACCGGGGCCTTACCATAAATATGAAATTTTCGGCCCAGCCGAACAGATGGTAACCGCCTGGAACAATCTGCGCGTCAACTGCGACCTGACCAATAACTTCGACTGGCAACTGCTTAATATCGCGGCCGCCGTTCCGGAAGTCACCGATAAAACCAGCGGTCAGTTCACTGCACAATTCCTGAATCTGGATAAATTCGACGCCATCAACTTTAAGAAAGGCTGCTTTCCGGGACAGGAGATTATCGCCCGTATTCACTATCGCGGGAAAATCACCAAACGCATGCTGCGTATCCGTCTGGAAGACGATCTGGAACTTCATTCCGGTGACAGCTTAAGCCTTCAGGATCCGAACGGTAAAACCCACAAGCTGACGGTCATCAACTGCCAGCCGGACATTTTCTCGGGCCGTCTGTGTAATGCGGTCGGCACGCTGAAATCATTGGAATCGGTCGAAGGCGATCTGACCACGGAAAATGGTAAACCTGCAACCATCGAACCGCTTCCGTACCTGATTACCGAAGAAGAGTAAGGTGGAAATATCGCTTTGCGCGATATTGAATACACATGATTAAACGCAAAAGCCTGCCCATCCGAGCAGGCTTTTTCATGTCTGTTTACCATAAAAAACCCCGCAATTGCGGGGTTTAACATCTGCTCAAGACAGGTATTGTTTAGCTTTGACGCATATGTGGGAACAGCAATACGTCACGAATAGAGGCTGAATCGGTAAACAGCATTACCAGACGATCGATTCCAATCCCCTCACCCGCCGTCGGCGGCATCCCGTGCTCCAGAGCGGTAATATAATCTTCATCGAAGTGCATCGCTTCATCATCACCGGCATCTTTCGCTGCCACCTGAGCCTTAAAGCGCTCGGCCTGATCTTCGGCATCGTTCAACTCGTTGAAACCATTAGCTAACTCGCGTCCACCGATAAACAACTCAAAACGGTCGGTAATAAACGGATCTTCGTCATTACGACGCGCCAGCGGAGAAACTTCAGCCGGATATTCGGTGATGAAAGTCGGATCCATCAGACGGTGCTCAGCGGTTTCTTCAAAGATTTCAGTCAGAATCTTGCCAAGACCGTAGCCTTCTTCGACTTTGATATGCAGCGATTCGGCAAGCGCTTTCGCCGAATCGAAGTCTTCCAGCTGCTCAGGCTTAACGCCCGGATTGTAATCCAGAATTGCCTGCTTCATAGTCAAACGCGCAAACGGCTTACCGAAGTCGAATTCCTGCCCCTGATACGGTACAACGGTCGAGCCGACAGCCAGCTCAGCCAGTTCTTTCAACAACTCTTCGGTGTAATCCATCAGCTGATGATAATCGGTATAAGCTGCATAGAATTCAACCATGGTGAATTCAGGATTGTGGCGCGTTGACAGCCCTTCATTACGGAATGATCGGTTGATTTCGAAAACACGCTCAAAACCACCGACAACCAGACGTTTCAGGTAAAGCTCCGGTGCAATGCGCAGGAACAAAGGCATGTCCAGCGCATTATGATGCGTTGCGAAAGGTTTCGCCGTAGCTCCGCCAGGAATAACGTGCATCATCGGCGTTTCCACTTCCATAAAATTCTTACGGATCAGGAAATCGCGGACATGCTGCACGATTTTCGAACGCAACATAAAGGTGTCGCGACTTTCCTGATTCACGATCAGATCGATATAACGCTGACGGTAGCGAACTTCCTGATCCTGCAAACCGTGGAACTTGTCCGGCAACGGGCGCAGCGATTTAGTGATCAGTTCGATATGCTCGACGTGAATCGACAATTCACCGGTGTTGGTTTTGAACAGGTAACCCTCGGCACCGACAATATCCCCAAGATCCCATTTTTTGAACTGCGTGTTGTAGAAACCTTCCGGCAACTCGTCACGAGTCACATAAATCTGGATGCGACCGGAATGATCCTGAAGGGTTGCAAAGCTCGCTTTACCCATAATACGGCGCAGCATCATACGGCCGGCAACCTTAACACGTACCGGTTCCGCTTCCGCCATAGCTTCTTTTTCGATTTCACCATACTTGGCTTGCAGGTCGGCGGCATCGTGTTCACGACGGAAATGATTTGGATAAGAGTGACCCTCTTCGCGCAAAGCTGCTAGTTTCGCACGACGCTCGGCAATGATTTTGTTCTCATCGACTTCTGGCGCTGTATTTTGGTTATCAGACATTCACTATCTCGCTTAAAAAATAAAGACCGCTAAGCTTCTCTGCTTCGCAGTCGTTTTAAATTCAAAAAGGTTTTTAAAATTGTCGCTATTTTACGGCTTTTACGCTCGAATCTCTAGAGAACTCTAAACAAGCCCTGAAAGTCCGGGCAAGAATTCTCCAGAGACCGCAACAGATGTTTACAATCCGGCTTTCAGACTGGCTTCGATAAACGGGTCCAGAGAGCCGTCGAGAACAGCCGTGGTATTTCCGGTTTCGACATTCGTACGCAAATCTTTAATGCGCCCCGAATCCAGAACATAAGAACGGATCTGACTGCCCCAACCGATATCCGCTTTGGAATCTTCAAGAGCCTGCTTCTCGGCATTACGTTCCTGCATTTCCAGCTCGTAAAGTTTGGCGCGCAGCTGTTTCATGGCCTCGGCCTTATTTTGATGCTGCGAGCGTCCGTTCTGACACTGAGTGACCGTATTGGTCGGCAAGTGCGTAATACGAACCGCTGATTCGGTTCGGTTAACGTGCTGCCCCCCGGCACCGGAAGCGCGATACACATCAATACGCAAATCCGCCGGATTGATTTCGATTTCAAAACTATCATCGATTTCCGGTGAAACGAATACCGACGAGAATGACGTATGGCGGCGGTTTGAAGAGTCAAACGGCGATTTACGTACCAGACGGTGCACACCGGTTTCCGTTCGCAACCAACCGTAGGCGTAATCGCCCTGAACGTGAATTGTCGCCCCTTTGATGCCGGCGACATCGCCATCGGTAATTTCGACAATCTCCGCTTTAAAGCCGTGCGAATCGGCCCAACGCAGATACATACGCAAAAGCATATTCGACCAATCCTGCGCTTCGGTACCGCCGGAGCCGGCCTGAATTTCCAAGTAACAGTTATTGGCATCCAGCTCGCCGCTGAACATACGCTGGAATTCCAGCTTATCGATCAACTCGCCCAGACGATCGCACTCTTCGATTACATCGTCGACCATCTCCTGGTCTTCTTCCATCTCGGCTAACTCAAGCAGCTCTTGAGCCCCCGAGCAGCCCTCTTCCAGCTCATTAATAGTGGTGACGATGTTTTCCAGCTGTGACTTTTCCCGACCTAGAGCCTGCGCCTTTTCAGGGTCATTCCAGACATTCGGGTCTTCCAGTTCCATATTGACTTCTTCAAGACGTTCCGCTTTTACGTCGAAGTCAAAGATACCCCCTAAGCACAGAAGTACGCTCTTGGTAGTCCTTAATGCGATTATAGACAGGATTCAGTTCCATAAATTCAACCTTAGTTTTTACGACTGGCACCGGTTCGAGGTGAGATTTACACTACTGCGAACCCTTGTAATACCGTATTTTTTAAAATGCGCGAATCATACCAGTTTTCAGGAGAAATTTCTCTGCTAATTCCGATCCAGAAGCAACAAATAATGATGAATTTTTCTCAAGTTTTTCAAACAATTGCCGATAAAAAAGTCACTTAGTAAAAACAGTAACAGAATTCCGCTACTGAACGCCATGATTGACAACTGTCAATTCAAGCGTCCGGCAAAAGAGTACACTAAGAGTTACATTTAAAGAGATGAGGTCATCGCAATGGATATCAAAGCATTTGGCGCTCTGCAAGCCTATCAAAAAAGTAACGATGCCGCTCAGGACAACCGTGGTCGTGGTATCGACAAGTCGCTGGTTTTGCCGGAGCAGGCTTCCGAACAGGCCAAAGAGCGTGTCGCGACCAATCCGGCAGCCGTTAAGTTCGAGCAGCAAGCCAACCTCGTTGCCACACTGTTCGGAGATAAAACACAGGCGCCTCAGTCGGCGCTGAAAATCAGTTTTCAAAGTGCGATCGAAGAAATCAACAAACAGCTTCGTATCGACCTTGGACTGGACGAAGGTGCTGCTGATCCAATCAGCGCCGAAGCTCTGCAACAGCAAGGCGGCATGGATTATTGGAGTCCGGAAAACACGGCTCAGCGCATTGTTCAAGGCAGCACCGCTTTCCTGAGCGGTTTTCAGAATGCACACCCTGAACTTGAAGGGGAAGAGTTGATCAACCGTTTTATGGAAGTGATCGGTAACGGTATCAGTACCGGTTTTGAGCAGGCTAAAAGCTTTCTCGGCGATCTCAATGTAATGAACGATGAAATCGCAGGAACGATTAACCAGACTTATGAACTGGTGCAATCCGGTCTGGAAAATTTCCGTAATGACTATCTCGGTATCGAAACGTCTGTAGAAGCTGATGAAGAGAGTCCTGAAAACACATCCAGCAGCAATTCTTAAATTTCCCGGTACTTTCACAGATAAAATAAAAAAGCCCCTTTCGGGGCTTTTATTTTATGCAGTGCTAAAACTAAAAACCCAGCCTACTCGATCTCTTCGAGTCCGACACGGGTCAAGCCCGCTTCATTGGCGTATTTAGTCAATTCCGCCGTCGAATCAATTCCCAGTTTAGACATCAGATTTTCACGATGCTTGGAAACTGTTCGGTCGGAGATCTCGAGGATTTCGGCAATTTCTTTGGTCTTATAACCTTCCGCCACCAATTTAACCACCTGTTTTTCACGTACCGATAAACGGCGATTTTTCAAACCTTCCGCCGCTTCAAGCGATGGCTGAATTTCAGAGTGGATAAAGGTGCCGCCATGGTAAACATCGCGGATGCCGTTGGTTAGTTCTTTGGGAGAAACGGATTTCATCGACAAACCGGAAATTCCCAAATCCAGAACATCCCGCCATACACTGAGCGTTTCAGCGGCGGTCAGCACGATTACCTTGGTATCTGCATAGCGCTTTTTGATGTGATTAATAACATTCATTCCGCTTAGCTTGGGCATAGACAGATCCAGCAGCAGAACATCCGGAGATTTGCTGCGAACCAATTCAAGACACTCCAGTCCATCTTCCGCTTCACCGATAACTTCCAGATCATCATGTGCTTCAAGAATCGATTTAAAGCCTGCGCGTACTAATGAATGGTCTTCCGCCAATACAATTGTGATTTTTTCTGACATGAAAATACTCTTTTTAAACTATTTCACTATCTGATAGCGGTTAAAAGAACACCGCGCAAACCAAATACGTAGAAGTTACTAGTAATTGAATTATTCCCAAGAGAAGCAAAATCCTCAAGGAATTTTCGAGCAGATAAAGCGGATTTAAGCCGTTTTTATGATCTCAGTAAACTTTACTCACGCTTGCCGAATGCAATTTCTCGGAAAACATACTTTTAAACGGCCAACTTTCAAGAATAAGCAAACATTTAAACACTCATAAAGTTTTCACCGCCAGGCCGGGAAACAGTCAAAAACCTACTGATCAAATTATACCACCCGGGCACGAAAACAGATCGATTTTATTATTATTTTCAATAATATACGCTCAATTTAAACAGGCCGGATTCCCTGAAAAATCTGCAGGCAATCACGTCAGACCAAAGCGGCTTCTTGAACTTCGATCACGCTCCAGCCAGCAATCCAAACAATCTGAACCTAACGCAATGCGGTCTATCTCTGCAACTTTATGCGCCCAATGTAACGGACTTTATAAGCAAAGAGTCCATTTCTTTTACCATAATTTACTCAAATCAATTTATTTCTGAATTTACCGCTCAATACGGCTTGAATAACCTGATTCACAGCAAATCTCACTAGGTTTTTAGTCTGAGACTGCGTAAAATATGCGCATTTACTCGCCTCTGATTTGTCAGAACCTTTGAAATACCCGAGCTAAACCCGATTTTTTAATCTAAACGGCAACGCTTACATTTAAAAAGACGAAATACCATGACACATTCCTCAGCTAAAACCCGCACAGTCAAAGACAGCATGGGAACCTTGGAAGTTCCTGAAAACGCCCTTTACGGAGCTCAGACGCAACGCGCGATCAATAATTTCCCGATCAGTGGAACGCCGCTGCCGACCAGTTTTATCAAAGCGGCCTGCTTTGTTAAATTCGCCTGCTCCGACGCCAACCGCGAACTGGGGCTTTTAAGCGAGGAAAAAGCGGAAGCGATTCAGGCGGCCGCGGATGCGGTGATCAAAGGCAGTTACCTGGATCAGTTCCCGATCGACGTATTCCAGACCGGTTCCGGAACCAGTACCAATATGAACGTTAACGAAGTCCTGGCCTCTCTGGCACAAAAACTGACCGGTACCGAAGTGCATCCGAATGACGACATTAATATGAGCCAAAGCTCCAACGACGTTATCCCAACCAGTATTCACGTAGCCGCAGCGATTTCATTGGAAGAACAGCTACTGCCTGCCCTGCGCCATCTTTGCGATGTCATCAAAGATCGTGAACAGGAACTGGATAGCGTGGTAAAAACCGGAAGAACCCATCTGATGGATGCCATGCCGGTTCGACTCAGTCAGGAACTTTCCGCTTGGCGTGCGCAAATCGAAGATAATATCGCCCGTCTCAAAGATACCCAGAAACGAATTGAGAAATTGCCTCAAGGCGGCACCGCGGTCGGTACCGGTGTCAATGCGGATCCGCAGTTCAGCCGACTGGTCTGCGCCAATCTGGCAACGATTACCGCCATTCATTTCGAACCGATGGAAAACCTGTTTATCGGTTTAAGTTCGCAGGACAGTGCACTGGAACTCAGCGGTCAGTTGAATGTACTCGCCGCCAGCCTGATGAAAATCGCCAATGACCTGCGCTGGATGAACTCCGGGCCATTAGCAGGTCTTGGAGAAATTCAACTGCCAGCGCTACAGCCGGGAAGTTCCATTATGCCAGGCAAAGTCAATCCGGTTATTCCGGAAGCGGTGTGCATGGTTGCCGCTCAGATTATGGGTAACCATACCGCCATCACGGTCGGTGCCCAAGCGGGTAACTTCCAGCTAAACGTCATGCTGCCGATGATTGCGCTCAACCTGCTGCAAAGCATCGAAATTGCGGCTAATGCCAGTACCCAACTGGCAGATCTGGCCATTAAAGGCTTCACCGTCAATCAGCAGAATATCAACCAGGCTCTGGAAGTTAACCCGATTCTGGTCACCGCCCTGAACACACTGGTGGGTTATGAAAAAGGCGCGGCCATCGCAAAAGAAGCCTATGCTTCCGGTCGCCCTGTTCTGGAAGTCGCTCTTGAAATGACCGAACTGGATGAGGCGACACTTAAGCAGTATCTCAATCCTGCTCTGTTGACCGAAGGTGGAAATCCTAAGGTAGATTAAAGGCTGAAACGCAGCCAATTTATGCTTACAGGCAATATTTGAGTTGTTACAATGTTGCCTGTAATTTTCAAAACTTAAAAGGAACCACTATGGCCGTTATCGATCTAAAAACCGAGCAATTTGAAGACACAATTAGCAATAACGACATCGTTATTTTTGATTTCTGGGCTGAATGGTGTGGTCCTTGTAAGCAGTTTGCTCCGGTATTTTCGGAAGTGGCGGAAAAACACCCTGATATCAAATTCTGCAAAGTTAATGTCGAAGAAGAAGAGCAACTGGCGGCAATGTTCCAGGTTCGTTCCATTCCGACTTTGGTCTTTATGCGCGAAAAAATCGTTGTTTTCTCAAACCCAGGCGCCATTCCGGGGAACGCACTGGAAGAAGGTATCAAACAACTGCGTGAGCTGGATATGGAACAGGTTCGCAAAGATGTCGCTGCTGCCCAGCAAGAGCAACAACAATAAGCTATTGTTCGCCGAAAAAGCCGCAATTGCGGCTTTTTTTATATCTGCGCTGAGCACTCATAGCAAATTGCCCTCTCGCTTAATCAATTCTACTTAGTTGTAGTAAAATACAGCTTATTAAAGATAAATCAGAACGCTTCATGAACCAACGCCTTTTACCCCCAAGTACAATTTTAGTCACCGGCTGCTCCAGCGGCATCGGTTACTACTGTGCAAAACAGCTTGATCAAGCAGGTTACAGCGTTATCGCATCCGCCCGTGATCCACTGGATGTTGAACGTTTGCAAAAAGAGGGATTCACTGCAATCCAACTCGATCTGGCAGACAGCGAGTCGATTAAAACGGCGCTTGAACAGGCGCTGCAATTAAGTGGCGGCAAGATCGACGCCTTATTCAACAACGGTGCTTTCGGACTACCGGGCGCGGTTGAGGATTTAAGTCGCGACGCTATGCGTCACCAGTTTGAAACCAATGTCTTCGGAACCCAGGAACTGACTAACAGAATCGTGCCGATTATGCGTCAACAGGGACAGGGAAGAATCATCTACAACAGTTCTATTCTGGGATTCGCTGCGATGCAATATCGCGGGGCCTACAATGCCAGTAAGTTTGCGATCGAAGGGTTTGCCGATACTTTGCGGCTGGAGGTCAGAAAAGACAATATCCAAGTCAGCTTGATCGAACCGGGACCGATTCTATCGGATTTCAGAAAGAATGCCTTTGAACAGTTTAAAAACTGGATTAATCCGGATACCAGCGCGCATCAGGCGCAATATCATGCCATGATAAACCGTCTGGAAACGGTCGGGCCGAGCGCGCCTTTCACACTGGGACCGGACGCCGTCTACAAAGCCCTTATTCATTCTTTGCAAAGCAAACGGGCCCGGATTCGCTATAGAGTGACAGTGCCGACCAAAGCATTCGCCATTTTGAAACGCCTGCTTCCTAACCGGACACTTGATAAATTGTTAACCAAAGCGGGCGGCGACGGTAAACGCTAACCCGCCTGAAAATCCCCGGAATCAGGCTTCGCTGAACAGCATCTGATACGGTCGTTGAATATCGTCACGCAGCTTCTGCAAACTGAAGCTGCGCACCTCTTCGATAAATTTCTGTCCGGTAAAATACACCTGTACCACCGGCAGTGAAAAAATACCTTCCTGCGAACAGACTTCGGTTGTTTTATGACAATCGATATAGGCCATCTGCATTTTTGGATAATGCTCGGAAATCTGGTCGATCAACATCGGTTTAATCGCATGGCAGACATTACACTCGCTACCGCCATATAAAACCAGCAAAGCCTCGCTCTGCTGCTTTAAGTTCTGCAACTCTTCACACGTCTCGATATTCAGCATATTATTCCTTCTTACTTACTATCCGCTAAAACGGTATTTGCCAACCACGCCGCACCGCGCACTCCGCTTGAATCACCGAAGGCGGGCGGCAAAAGTTGAGTTAACACGGGCTCATCACTAAAAACCCACTGATCCCAGATTTTCGGTACCTCTTCATACAAGCGATCTATATTCGACATGCCGCCACCGAGAACAATAACATCCGGGTCGAGCAGATTGATCACCGACGCCAAAGCCTTCGCCATCCAGATCATATAATCCTGCAACATCTCTTCGGCCAGCGGATCCCCTTGCCCGGCTAAAGCGACAACCTGTTCGGCCTTGAGACTTTGTCCGCTGCGCAGCTGAAAATGCCTTTCAAACGCACTGCCGGAAAGAAACGTCTCAACACAGCCTTTCTGTCCGCAATAACAGGCAAATTGCTGTTCTGTACACGACCAGGGCAATGGGTTATGACCCCACTCACCTGCCACCAGGTTTACGCCATTCAGGGCTTGACCGTCAACCACAACACTACCGCCACAACCGGTGCCGATAATGATACCAAAAACGACTTTGGCTCCTTTTGCACTTCCGTCCACCGCCTCGGAAAGCGCAAAACAGTTAGCGTCATTGGCAACCAACACCTCTCGGTGAAGACGTCGTTGAAGATCCCCTTTCAGATCCTGGCCAATCAGGCAGATGGAATTGGCGTTTTTGACCAAACCTGTCGTATTTGACAAAGCACCGGGAATACCGACACCAAGCGAACCTTTTCGTCCCAGCTGCGTCTCGCACTCCTCGACCAGTGCAACCATCGCATTCACAGTAGCGGCATAATCTCCCTGCGGTGTCGCAATCCTCTGCCGATAAATTTCGTTACCGGAGCGATCCAAGGCAATAATCTCAATTTTAGTTCCGCCTAAATCAATTCCAAGCCGCATACGGATCCTTTATACACTACAAATGGATAAAAAATAACAGCAACGCCGGCGTACATCAGGTAGAAACAAATCCTCCTTGTTACCGTGAGACAGAGAATTGCCAGAGTTGCAGAAAATCAGGAGATCACAAAGATTCCAGCCATTGGATCTCTTGTTCGCTAAAGCCGGCCTGACGTCGCGCATCAATATTAAAAGGTCCACGCAGATCACCGTAAAAATACTGCTCGATAATTTCCTGAAAGGTCTTGAAAGGATTGACCCCTCTCTGCTCGCAAAGGTAACGGAACCAGCGCGTACCAACCTCAACATGACCGATTTCGTCACGCAACAGTATTTTCAGAATTTCTACACCGCGTTTATCACCGATGGCACGTAATTTCTGTATCATCGCCGGAGTCACATCCAGCCCCCGGGCCTCCAGAGTTCTTGGCACCAGCGCCATCCGCACCAGAGGATCATGATCCGTCTGGTAAGTCGTCATCCACAGGCCGTCATGCGCCGGAAAATCGCCATACTCATAACCCAAGTGAAAAAGGTGTTCGCGCACCATTTGGAAATGATAAGACTCTTCGCCGGCGACTCCCAGCCAATCACCGTAGTATTGTCGCGGCATGTCCTGAAAACGATAAATCGCATCCAGAGCGAGATTAACGGCGTTGAATTCAATATGGGCGATGGAATGCATCAGAGCCGCATGCCCTTCTATTGTCCCCAACCCTCGACGGGGCAATTTTTTCGGCGGAACCAGTTCCGGCTTTGACGGACGACCCGGATCAGGAATACGAATGACCTCTTCAGTTGGCGTTAAATCGAAACGATCTTCGGTCCAATCCTGTAAAAGCTGATCTAACTGCTGCACTTTACGACTGAGATCCGACTCCTGAAGACAGGTCAAAACGGTGCTGAAAAGATTTTTGCTCATTTGGGATTCTCTTGGATTTCCAAATTATGTTAAACAGACGAATTTTACGATAAATGAAAAACAAAAAGCCGGTCAAAAGACCGGCTTTTAGCGCAATAACTGTATTCTTTCCGTTTTAATTAACGGTAGTAGGCTGCCATCAGGTAACGAGTACCTTTAAACTTCTTAGCGTCGATAGCATCCATCAATTTAGACCACTTTAGGCGATCTTCTGGAGTCATAACCGAAGAAGGGTTAACAGCAACAGTTTTGTCACCGTATTTTGCTTCGATTTTATCAACTTCAGCATAGCATTGCTCAACAGTAGTTTTTTGTTCTACTGCTTTTGCTGCTGTACTACCATCTTTCTTTGCGGTTGCGATTACGGTTTCCGCATCCGCCAGACACTGACTGTATGCATCTTCAGCTTGTACGTTAGCTGACATAGCTACCGCTGCTGAGATGAATAGAGCTTTCAAAGTCATCTTTTTCATTTAATGTAAACTCCGAGGTTTTAATCGTTTTCGCTTAAACGCGTCAATTCTGACTCTTTTCACCCCAAATTGCAACCCGCTTGATGTTAGAAAATAA
Organism: Thiomicrorhabdus sp. 6S3-12; assembly: GCF_017571475.1. Taxonomy (GTDB): domain Bacteria; phylum Pseudomonadota; class Gammaproteobacteria; order Thiomicrospirales; family Thiomicrospiraceae; genus Thiomicrorhabdus. The sequence continues at coordinate 181,974 of NZ_JAGETW010000004.1, forward strand.
TGAAATGCTTATAAACATTATTTATCCAACGAACAGCTAATCTATCATCTAAAAAACGTACGTAAATTAGTTCATATTTGCTGTGATAAAAAGCGTCACTTATCAACGCAATCTGCGCAAACAACACATCACCATCAGACACAAACAGTGTCTTTAGATATATTGCACCTCAACAATTTCATAGTCGATATTACCGCCCGGCGCCTGAACCTGCACTTCATCGCCTTCTTCTTTACCGATCAAAGCACGCGCCATCGGTGAACTGACAGAGACTTTGTTATGTTTGATATCGGCCTCTTCGTTTCCGACAATTTTGTAGGTCACTTCCTCTTCGCTATCAAGATTGAGCAAAGTCACGGTCGCGCCAAAGACCACCTTGCCATTGTCCGGCAGTTTGGTAACGTCAATAACCTGAGAATGCGAAAGAATGCCTTCAATTTGCTTGATACGCGCTTCCACCAGCCCTTGCTGTTCGCGTGCTGCATGGTATTCCGCATTTTCTTTCAGATCACCGTGCTCACGAGCTTCGGCAATCGCTTCAGTGATGCGCGGACGCTCATCTTTTTTCAAACGGTTTAATTCTTCTTTAAGCGCATCAGCGCCCTCTTTGGTCATCGGATGTTTATTCATTTTCTCTCCTTTAACGGCAGTCTGTTTTCATTTTGCCATAAACACAAACGCCAAAGCATCTGCTTTGGCGTCCGGGTTGCATACTTCCATGAAATTCAGTCGTTTATCTAAATCTTATGGAAATCCTCCCGTGCGTGTTAACCAAATAAAAGTTAGTGCATATCCTGCAATCGGGTTACCGGCTGATCATCCAGATATTCCATTGCCGCAACCATTGCGAAAGCACCGGCAATCGTCGTGGTATAACAGGTTTTATGCATCAGTGCTTCGCGGCGAATGCTCGACGAATCCTGAATACTGACCGAACCATCGGAAGTATTAACGATCAAATCGATTTCTTCATTGACGATCGAGTCGACGATATTCGGACGGCCTTCAGTCACCTTGTTTACCGCTTCACAGTCGATTCCCGCTTCCTGCAAGGATGCCGCCGTTCCACGAGTTGCAACGATCTTGAAGCCGCGGTCGATCAGCTGCTTGGCCAAATCTACAACACGGACGCGATCCGCTTTACGCACACTCAAGAAAGCTGTTCCGGAACGAGGAAGAACTGTACCCGCAGCCAGCTGTGCTTTGGAATACGCCTGAGCGAAGTTATCGCCCACACCCATAACCTCACCGGTCGACTTCATCTCAGGCCCAAGAATCGGATCCACACCCAAGAACTTGATGAATGGGAAGACCGCTTCTTTAACCGCGTAGTTGGATGGCTTCACTTCGGTGGTAAAGTTCTGATCCTTAAGTTTCTGGCCGACCATGCAGCGGGCGGCAATTTTCGCCAGCGGATGACCGATCGCTTTGGAAACAAACGGTACCGTACGCGAAGCACGAGGATTCACCTCAAGCACGTAAATGTCATCGCCTTTAACCGCGAACTGCGTATTCATCAGACCGACAACGCCCAATGCTTTGGCCATCTTCTCGACCTGATCACGGATACGATCCTGAATCTCGTCGGAAATACTGTACGGAGGAATCGAACACGCCGAGTCACCTGAGTGGATACCCGCTTGTTCGATGTGCTCCATGATTCCGCCGATAACGACCTGCTCGCCGTCACAAACAGCATCCACATCCAACTCGACCGCATCGTCAAGGAAACGATCCAGAAGAACCGGTGAGTCGTTGGATACCTTGACCGCTTCGGTCATGTAACGGCGCAGGTTGCTCTCGTCATAAACGATCTCCATACCGCGACCACCCAGAACGTAAGACGGACGAACCACCAACGGATAGCCGATTTCATTCGCCAGAATAACTGCCTGTTCGGTTGAAGTTGCGGTACGGTTTGGCGGCTGCAGAAGGTCAAGATCATTCAGAATCTTCTGGAAGCGCTCACGGTCTTCGGCTAGGTCGATTGACTCCGGAGAAGTACCGATAATCGGAACACCCGCTTCTTCCAGATCTTCCGCCAGTTTCAAAGGCGTTTGACCGCCGTATTGAACGATAACGCCTTTCGGCTGCTCGACTTCAACGATTTCCAGCACGTCTTCCAACGTCAGAGGCTCGAAATACAGACGATCCGAGGTATCGTAGTCAGTTGAAACCGTTTCCGGATTACAGTTAACCATAATCGTTTCGTAACCGTCTTCGCGCATCGCCATAACCGCATGAACACAGCAGTAGTCGAACTCGATCCCTTGACCGATACGGTTCGGACCACCGCCCAGAACCATGATCTTATCTTTATCGCTCGGCTTGGCTTCACACTCTTCATCGTAAGTTGAATACATGTAGGCGGTTGAAGTTTCAAATTCCGCCGCACAGGTATCGACACGCTTGAAGACCGGACGGACATTCAACGTATGACGGAACTTACGGATAAAGGCAGCATCCGTATCCAAAAGCTGAGCGATACGGTTATCGGAGAAACCTTTCTGCTTCAGTTTACGCAGGTTCGCTTCATCCAAAGCGTCAAGACCGCGCTGCTTAAGATCGTCTTCAAGATTAATAATCTCTTCAATCTGCGCCAGGAACCATGGGTCAATCTGACAGGTATCGAAGATTTCTTCGAAACTCCAGCCGGCACGGAAAGCGTCGGCAACATACCAAAGACGCTCAGGCCCCGGGTTACGCAGCTCTTGGCGAAGCGTATCTTTAACTTCACGCTCATCCATATTGACCAAATCAAGAATTTCATCAAAGCCACTCTTATCGGTTTCCAATCCACGCAACGCTTTCTGCAGCGATTCCTGGAAGTTACGACCCAAAGCCATAACTTCACCAACCGATTTCATCTGCGTAGACAGACGCTGTTCCGCCTGCGGGAATTTTTCAAATGTGAAACGAGGAATCTTCGTAACCACATAATCGATAGTCGGTTCGAAAGACGCCGGAGTAGCACCGTTGGTAATATCGTTCTGCAACTCATCCAGCGTGTAACCCACTGCCAGCTTGGCAGCCACCTTGGCAATCGGGAAACCGGTCGCCTTGGATGCCAGCGCCGACGAGCGCGAAACACGCGGGTTCATTTCGATAATGATCATGCGCCCGGTATCCGGGTTGATCGAGAACTGAACGTTCGACCCACCGGTTTCGACACCGATCTCGCGCAGTACCGCCAAAGAAGCGTTACGCATGATCTGATACTCTTTATCGGTCAGCGTCTGTGCCGGTGCTACAGTGATCGAGTCACCGGTATGCACACCCATCGGATCAAGGTTTTCGATTGAACAAACGATAATGGCGTTGTCGTTTTTGTCTCGAACCACTTCCATTTCGTACTCTTTCCAACCGATGATCGACTCTTCGATCAACAATTCTTTGGTTGGCGACAAGTCAAGACCGAACTTACAGATCTGTTCGAATTCTGCTTTGTTATAAGCGATACCACCGCCGGAACCACCCAGAGTGAATGACGGACGGATAATAGTCGGGAAACCTACGCGTTCCTGAATCGCCCACGCCTCTTCCATATTGTGCGCAACATCGGAGATCGGCATATCCAAACCGATTTTAGTCATCGCTTGACGGAAACGGTCACGGTTTTCAGCCTTATCGATCGCATCGGCATCGGCACCGATCAACTCAACGCCGTACTTTTCCAGAACGCCTTTATCATGCAGTTCCAAGGCACAGTTAAGTGCAGTCTGCCCACCCATGGTCGGCAGAATCGCATCCGGTTTTTCTTTGGCGATAATGCTTTCAACGGTTTTCCACTCGATCGGCTCGATATAGGTTGCATCCGCCAGCCCCGGATCGGTCATGATGGTAGCTGGGTTAGAGTTCACAAGAATGACTCGGTAACCCTCTTCCTTAAGCGCTTTACAGGCTTGCACCCCAGAGTAGTCGAATTCACAGGCTTGACCGATAATAATAGGCCCAGCACCAATGATCATAATGCTTTGTATGTCACTTCTTTTTGGCATCGATTTTAATCCTATTGTTATCCGTTAAGCGTTCTTAGCGGTTTTGATATTGTCAATAAACTGGTCGAACAGAGGTGCGACATCATGAGGTCCCGGACTCGCTTCAGGGTGTCCCTGAAAACTGAATGCCAATTTATCGGTACGGGAAATCCCCTGCAGGGTCCCGTCGAACAGTGATTTATGCGTCGCTTTCAGATTGGCCGGCAAAGTGTTTTCATCAACTGCAAAGCCGTGGTTCTGAGCCGTGATCATTACTTTGTTTGAATCCATATCCTGCACCGGATGGTTTCCACCGTGGTGACCGAACTTCATTTTTACGGTTTGCGCGCCGGATGCCAAAGCCAGAAGTTGATGCCCCAGACAGATACCGAATACCGGAATATCGGTTTTCAGAATTTCTTGAATCGCTTCGATCGCGTAGTCGCAAGGCTCAGGATCACCCGGACCGTTGGACAGGAAGACACCGTCCGGGTTCATAGCCAATACTTCTGCTGCAGTCGTTTTTGCCGGAACCACAGTCAGCTTGCAGCCTCGATCAGCAAGCATACGCAGGATATTGCGTTTTACACCGTAGTCGAAAGCAACGACATGGAATTCCTGGCTGGATGAACAATCTTTGTGGCCTGCGCCAAGTTGCCAGGTTCCTTCGGTCCAACTGTAAGTTTCCGGAGTCGTCACTTCTTTTGCCAGATCCAGACCTTTTAGGCCACTGAACGCTTTTGCCTTGGCAATTGCCGCATCGGCATCAATCTCATCACCGGCAACAATCACACCGGACTGAGCACCTTTATCACGAAGCAGACGTGTCAGTTTACGTGTATCGATATCGGCAATGGCCACAACACCCTGCTCTTGCAGATAGTCCGGCAGGCTATTTTGAGCACGGAAATTACTCATGCGTGGAGGACAGTCTTTAACAATCAAACCTTGAGCCATAATACGCGATGACTCTTCATCTTCTTCATTCACACCGACATTACCGATATGCGGGTAGGTCAAAGTGACAATCTGTTTAAAGTAAGAAGGGTCTGTCAGAATTTCCTGATAACCGGTCAATGAAGTGTTGAAAACAACCTCACCGACAGTTTCGCCCTCTGCACCCAACGAAGTTCCCCAAAAAAGGGTACCGTCTTCCAACGCGAGTAAAGCCTGTTTCATTAATATGTCCATCCGAGAAATAACAAAGTGAGCAACATTTAAGCAGCCTCTATACAGGGTAGCGCCCAGCACATATAAAAAAACGGAGCCAGTCCCACAGGAACTCACTCCGTTTTTAGAATGCTGAATGACTAAATGCCATCTCCGCTAAATACCCCATATAAATCGCCTTAAGGCTTAAATTTTAGTCATTTAAAAGTTAGGCGGATTTTACTCGATTTGCGGTTTCATGTCTATAATAAATCCCGACAATTCACCCACTTCCGTCTAAGTTTGTCCGTCTGCAAATTCGACGCCGCTTTTACCTCGACGATCAGAGTTGAAATCGTCAATTTCACTCCAATACTCTTCGCGCCATATAAAACCGTTTAGCCCAGTAATTCTGTCCAATCGAGGAAATCATCACGCCGCGACTGCTGGAGGCGTGCATAAACTGCTGTTTTCCGAGGTAGATACCGTTATGAAAGGTACGGTGACCGGTTTTGAAAAACACCATATCCCCGACTTTCAGTCTGGAAAGCGATACCTTGGCGCCGGCTCGCATTTGATCACGGGTAGTACGCGGCACCGACACACCGAATTTCTGATTAAAAGCGATCTGTACAAAAGCCGAACAATCCACTCCGCGTTTACTGACTCCGCCATAACGATACGGCACGCTTTCCCACTGACGGTAATGCTGCCATAAACGGGTTGGAACAGATTCACTAATGCTCTCGACGGGAGAGCGTTTCAAATTAGACAGGGATTGCGGATAAAAACTTTGTGCCAGACGATCAAGTTTATCCTGCGCCTGTTTGCCGACCCCATCCGCGTCTTGCGTTGCCTTTTTCGCCGCCGAGACGCGTAAATCTACTGCCTCAGCTGGCATCGCGCGCTGTGCAGAATAATCGACAGTATTCTTAGACGTTTCGGAAACACGGCTCGATGCATCAAACGAAGCGGGAACGGAGGAGTTCTGTGACACCTCTTCTACCGAATAAGTTTTCCCTGTGGAAGAACAACCGGAAATAACCGAAACAGAAAATATCAGAACCGCTAACAAGCCGACAGCGGAGGAAATTTGTTTTCTACCACTGCGCTCATAAGCAAATTCCTGCCGTTTGACCTGTCCCACTTTCGTTTTCAGCATCTGTTTTTTCCGCTCGTCAATATTCCTGTGCGTATATTGCTTCAAGGTTTACCCGACTGATATTAAACAAAATATCCGTTGCGTTAAAGCCTTTACTCCCCACAAAGCAAAAAAGGAGCCCAAACCGAATGTTTAGACTCCTTTTTATATAAGGACACTGAATCAGAAGCGGCGTTAGCGCAAATTAAGCACATCCTGCATATCAAACAGACCTTTATCCTTGTCGGCAATCCAGTTACAGGAACGAGCCGCTCCCTTGGCAAAGGTCATACGGCTCGACGCTTTATGCGTAATCTCGACACGCTCCCCCTCCGTCGCGAACAGAACCGTATGATCCCCGACAATATCACCGGCACGTACGGTTGCGAAACCAATGGTATTCGGATCACGCTCTCCGGTAATTCCTTCACGACCATAAACTGCGCACTCTTTAAGATCACGCCCCAGAGTATCGGCGACAACCTGCCCCATGCGCAGAGCCGTACCTGAAGGAGCGTCAACTTTATGACGGTGATGACCTTCGATTACTTCAATATCGTAGCCTTCGTTAAGCACTTCGGCCGCTTGCGCAAGCAGTTTAAGACACAGATTGACACCGACAGAGAAGTTAGCCGCAAAAATTACCGCGATCTTTTCCGCCGCCTCATCAATCGCCGCCAGACCGGCATCATCAAACCCCGTGGTTCCAATGACGATTTTCTTATTGTGCGCGACACAGACTTCCAGGTTATGCACAGTCGTTGCCGGAGTAGTAAAGTCAATCAAGACATCAAAATCATTAACAACCTCTTCGATCGAACCAACAACCTTGACGCCTAATTTACCAATACCGGCAATTTCTCCGGCATCGGCACCCACCAGCGTACTGTCAGGACGTTCGATTGCCGCTGACACGGTCAAGCCATCTCTTTGATTAACCGCTTCGATCAGGGTTTTCCCCATACGCCCGGAGGCACCAATAATTGCAACTCTCATCTGTCAATCTCTCCGTTAATTCCAAGGACCGTCTTTCTTGTCACTCTTATCGGCATCGTCTCCGGTAAAGAAATTCTTCACCGAATCCAGCCAACCATGCTCTTTAGGCGAGTGCTGCTTATGGTGCTTGCCTTTCAAGCTGGCGTCAAACTCTTCCAGCAATTCTTTCTGACGCGCGGTCAACTTGACCGGCGTCTCGATATGCACTTGGACGATCAGATCACCAACCAGCGAAGAACGCACCGATTTAACCCCTTTCCCGCTCAATTTGAAGCGTTGACCGGATTGCGTACCGGCCGGAATTTTCAGGTTGGCTTTACCGCCCAGCGTCGGGACATCCAGAGAGCCGCCCAGCGCAGCCGTTGCAAAACTCAAAGGAATCTGACAGAACAGGTTATTACCGTCACGTTCGAAAACCGAATGTTTCTTAACATGGATGCGCACATACAGATCGCCTTTCGGAGCCCCCTGCTCTCCGGCTTCACCTTCACCTTGCAGACGAATGCGGTCGCCGGTATCTACACCTGCCGGAATCGAGACCGAAAGCGTTTTAGTGTCATGCACATAACCTTCGCCGTGACATTTCTTACAAGCTTTTTTGATGATTTTACCGGTTCCGTGACAGGTCGGACAGGTGGTATTCACCGCAAAGAAACCTTGCTGCATTCGAACCTGACCGGCACCGCCGCAAGTCGAACACACCTCTACGTCGCTGCTGGATTCAGCACCAGTCCCATCACAGACATCACAAACATCTTTGGTCGGAATCTTAATATCGATTTTAGTCCCGCTGACAGCCTGCTCAAGCGTAATATCAAGCTCATACTGCATATCCGCACCCGGTCTCGGGCCGCGATGTCCGCCACCGAAGCCACCGCCGAACAGATCTTCGAAGATATCGCCGAATCCACCGAAACCGCCACCGCCGAATCCGCCGTGACCGCCACCCTGTCCATCCAGCCCGGCATGACCGAATTGATCATAGGTTGCACGCTTCTGCGCATCGGAGAGCACTTCATAAGCTTCGGACGCTTCCTTAAACTTATCTTCGGCCTCTTTATCATCCGGGTTACGATCCGGATGATACTTCATGGCCAGTTTACGGTAGGCTTTCTTGATTTCACCTTCGGAAGCGCTCTTGGAAACCCCAAGAACTTCGTAATAATCTCTTTTCGACATAGTTTTCTTAAACTTTCTTTGTTTCGTTAAACAACAAAATTAATAAACCAAAACACACTCGATGATGTGCTTTCGTTTATTAACTTAGCCAAGTTATAAATTTCGCGGTATTTAAACACAAAAGCACGGAGATCGTGAAAATTCCAAACCGAAGTTTAAACCTTCGTCACTCCGTGCAATTGCATTTAGATTTTAAAAGCTAACGCCATTTCGTTTTTCATGAGAACTTGCAAAGGCTAGGCGAAAAATGTGAGCCTACAACGAGTAGGTGACCATTTTTTAACAACGCCCCTGCTCTGTTATCGTGAAAAACTCCCTGACATTATTTTTTATCGTCTACTTCTTCGAATTCAGCATCTACGATATCGTCGTCATCCGCCTTGTCCGAACCTTGCTGCTGGGCCTGCTCACCACCGGCTTGCTGTTGCGCTTGCGCTTTCTGTGCAATGCCCTGGCTCGCTTCCATCAGCTTCTGAACCGACTCGTCGATCGCTGCTTTATCGTCGCCTTTAATCGCTTCTTCAACCGCTTTGATCGCTTCTTCGACCGGAGCTTTCTCTTCTGCAGTCACGGAATCGCCAGCGTCTTTAATCATCTTATTGGTTGCATGCACCATGGCATCAGCCTGGTTGCGCGCTTCAACAAGTTCTTTCAGTTTCGCGTCTTCTTCAGCGTGCGCTTCGGCATCTTTAACCATTGCTTCGATTTCGTCTTCAGAAAGACCGGAAGAAGCCTGGATAGTGATGTGCTGTTCTTTACCGGTGTTCTTATCTTTAGCAGAAACGTTCAGAATACCGTTAGCGTCGATATCGAAAGTTACTTCGATCTGCGGCATACCGCGCGGCGCAGCCGGAATTTCGTCCAGGTTGAACTGACCCAGAGATTTGTTTCCGGAAGCCATTTCACGCTCACCTTGCAGCACATGAATCGTTACCGCAGACTGATTGTCTTCCGCAGTCGAGAACACTTGCGACTTACGAGTCGGAATCGTGGTGTTTTTCTCGATCAGCTTGGTCATCACGCCACCCATGGTTTCGATACCAAGAGACAGAGGCGTTACATCAAGAAGAAGAACGTCGTTTACATCACCGGATAGAACACCACCCTGAATCGCTGCACCCATCGCAACTGCTTCATCCGGGTTAACGTCTTTACGTGGTTCTTTACCGAAGAACTCTTTAACCGCAGCCTGCACCATAGGAACACGAGTCGAACCACCAACAAGGATAACGTCATCGATTTCAGAAGCAGACAGACCAGCATCTTTAAGAGCGATACGGCAAGGTTCGATTGAACGCTTAACCAAATCTTCGATCAGCGACTCGAACTTGGCACGCGTGATTTTCATGTTCAAGTGCTTAGGACCGGTCGCATCCGCCGTTACGTATGGCAGGTTGATATCAGTCTGCTCACGGGAAGAAAGTTCGATTTTCGCCTTTTCCGCCGCTTCACGAACACGCTGTAGTGCCAGCTTGTCTAATTTCAGGTCAACGTTCTGATCTTTCTTGAACTCTTCGGCGATGTAATCAACGATTACGTTATCGAAGTCTTCACCACCCAGGAAGGTATCACCGTTGGTAGACAGTACTTCAACCTGCTTTTCGCCATCCAGATCAGCCACTTCAATGATCGAGATATCGAAAGTACCACCACCCAGGTCATAAACCGCAATTTTGCTGTCGTTGGTTACTTTATCCATACCGTAGGCAAGTGCCGCTGCAGTAGGCTCGTTGATAATACGTTTAACTTCCAGACCTGCGATTTTACCGGCATCTTTTGTCGCCTGACGCTGTGCATCGTTGAAGTAAGCAGGAACGGTAATAACCGCTTCTTTAACTTCTTCACCCAGATAGTCTTCAGCCGTTTTCTTCATTTTCATTAGAGTACGAGCTGAAACTTCCTGTGGAGACAGTTTTTTATCTTTTACCTGTACCCATGCGTCACCATTGTCGGCAGCAACAATCGCATAAGGCACCATATCTTTGTCTTTGGCAACAACCGCATCGTCGGCACGTCGACCGATCAGACGTTTGATTGCGAAAAGCGTATTTTCCGGGTTGGTCACAGCCTGGCGTTTTGCCGGATCACCAACCAAAATCTCGTCGTCAGTGTAAGCAACGATCGAAGGCGTGGTACGCGCACCTTCCGCATTCGGGATAACCTTAACTTCTTTCCCTTCCATTACCGACACACAAGAGTTGGTTGTACCCAAGTCGATACCAATGATTTTAGCCATCTGATTTCTCTCCAGTTTTATAGGCGTAAACACGAAACCGTGTTTGAGCCGTTGGCAAATTTTGACAATTCTTTATGAATTCAAATCGTTTAAAAATTACGTTTGAACTGTTTATAGGGGTGCTCTTTCAGGATTCAAGGGAAAAATGCATTTTTTTATCATTTTTTCTCCTCATCCCGACAGCTTCGGCAAAAAACCTTATTGAGCGACAATGACTCGCGCAGGTCGAACCAGACGGTCATTAAGCTTGTACCCCTTCTGGATTACATCGACAACCGTTTGCGACTCGTGATCCGGTGACGGAATCATGGTCATCGCTTCATGATCCTGCGGGTTGAATTTTTCCCCTTTCGGGTCAATACGCTCGACACTGAATTCGGCAAGCACGTCCAGCATCTGTTTAAAGGTCATCTCAACCCCTTCCTTGATGCTTTCTTTGGTCGCTTCCTCTTTGGAGGCTGCTTCAATCCCCATTTCCATTGAATCCATAGCTGGAATCAGCGCATCAACGAATTTTTTAAGTGCATATTTATGAGCTTCTTCTAAGTCCAGACGTGTGCGACGGCGCAAGTTTTCCATATCCGCCTGCAGACGAAGTGCCATATCTTTATGTTTGGCCGCCTCATCCTTCGCTTCCGCCAACATTGATTGGATATCGTTATCAACTGCCTTCTGAGCCTCTTCCAGCTGCTCTTCACTCTGCTGCATCGCTTCTTCCGCTGTTGCAACCTGCTCTTCCACTTCCTGTTGATTCATCTCTTTCTGGTTTTGTTCAGCCACGACTTATTCCTATCTTTGATGTTTAAAATTTCTAAATGCTATTGAATTTCAACCGATGTTCAGCACATCGGCTAAATAGTTGTTCTGTATTTGACTAGGGTTTGACATGGGGTCATCTACTATTTTTTCAAGAGGGAGCTTAAAATTTTCCCGGTCAAATCGACCTGAGGCACCACTTTCTGGTAGTTCATCCTGCTCGGTCCTATTACACCGAGTACGCCGAGCACTTCATCTTCAACCGCATACGGCCGGGTAATTAAACTGCATCCCTGGTAGACCTCATTACCGCACTCACTGCCGATAAACACTTTTAACCCCGGCGCCTGCAGGCTTTTATCAAACAGTTCCAACAACCCCTGCTGCTGATTAAAGGCGTGATAAATACGTTTGAGTTTCTGCGAATCCGCAAATTCCTGATAATCCAGAAGATTGGTTTTGCCGGACACTACCAGAGATTGTCGATCGCTGAGCTGACGACTCAAAAGGTCATCGGTCGATTTCAACAACGAACTGTACGGAAAGTCTCCCTGCAGCTGATTCTGTTCAACCGCCGAAGAAAGCTTTTCCCGCGCCTGAACCAGGCTCAATCCCAGGCACTGCTGATTCAAGAAATTAGCCAGTTTTTGCAACTGATCGGATTGAATCTCCCGATCCAGTTCCACGATGCGATTCTGGACATCCTGATCTCCGAATACCAAAACCACTAGAATGCGTCTTGCCGACAGCATTAGAAAATCGACCTGTTGCAGTTTTTCCTGAGTTTTGGGCGGCAGCATCACCAGACTCGCCATACCGGTCAGGCCGGAAAGCAGCTTGGACGCTTCCTGCAAAAGACGATCCTGATTAAGATCGACCGACAACCTTTGACGCAGATCCTGCTCATGTACCTTGCTCGGCTCCTGATAGGTCAGCAGAGTATCGACAAACAATCGATACCCCTTATCGGTAGGTACCCTTCCGGCGGAGGTGTGCGGCGAGTGCAAGAACCCCATCTTTTCCAGATCCGCCAGAACATTGCGCACGGTCGCCGAACTTAAGGCGACTTCCGGCAGCTTGCTCAAGGTGTTCGAACCTACCGGCTTGCCATCGCTAAGGTATAATCCCATCAAGTTTTTAAACAACATTTGATAACGATCATTTAACATACGTAAACCAACTTAATTGAAAGCAGAGCCTTGAGATGGACAGATTGAATTTTGCTATTCTCCTATAATTGGGAACAGCAAGCTTCGAGAGTGTCTAGCACTCCCCTAGCACGAGTGCTAAATTATAAATTTATCCCCCTCTTATTCAAGCCTTGAGGGAAGTGAAGGAAAAGAAAATCATGTTTACGCGAATCGGTATTTTTGGCAAATACGACGGCATTGCCTGCTGGGATACGATTAATCGCCTGCTGCAGCATTTGCTTAGCCGTGACAAAACGGTCCTACTGGACTCTGCTTCCTGCGCCGACTTCCCGCATCAGAGATACGGCGTTGAAGTCATTGACCGTCTGGAACTGGTCAAGCATATCGATATCGCCATCGTTGTCGGCGGAGACGGCACCTTTCTCGATGTCGCCCGCTCCGTGGTCGATCACGACATTCCGATTCTCGGCATCAACCTGGGACGCCTCGGGTTTTTGACGGACATCTCGCCCAACGAGATGCTCAACACGCTGGATGAAGTCATGGTCGGCCAGTGTGAATACGAACAGCGCAACCTGATTCATGTACAGATACGAAAAGACGGCGAACTCGAATTCGATCAGCTCGCACTCAACGACGTCGTGATCCATAAAACCGACTCGCCGCGAATGATTGAATTCGAAACCGAAGTGGACGGGCGTTTTCTGAATACCCAGCGTTCCGACGGCATGATTATCGCCACCCCGACCGGTTCTACCGCTTATGCTCTGTCTGCAGGCGGCCCGATTCTCGACCCTCGTCTGGATGTTCTCAGCCTGGTTTCGGTCAACCCGCATACCATGAGTACGCGTCCGTATGTCATCCCGGGCAGCAGCGTAGTGCGCATCTACCCGCATAAAAACTGCAACGGCATGGCGCACATTATCTGTGACGGTCAGCTGACTCACCATATCGGTCAGGGACACGAAACCACAATCAGCCGACATAAAAAATTCATTCAGATGATCCACCCTAAAGGGCACGATCATTTTGAACTTCTCAGAGCAAAATTGCGCTGGGGTGACAAGCTGTAAAAAACCTTTGGATTTTGTAACTGTTTTCAAGTAATCTAAAGCCGGAATGAAAATTCTCCCGGTTTTTTCGGCTGAGAAAACCTCCCGCAACGCACTTTTTTGATCTGGAAATAGACGCATGTTAAGCGAGTTGTCAATTCAAAACCTGGCTTTAATTGAAAAGCTGAACTTAAACTTCAGTAACGGCTTCAGCTCTCTGACGGGAGAAACCGGAGCCGGAAAATCCATTCTGCTTGATGCCCTCGGCCTGACACTCGGAGAACGCGCCGACAGCTCCCTGGTTCGCCACGGCAGCAAAAGAGCCGACATCAGCGCCGCATTCGATTTAAGTCAACTTCCGCATGTTCAACTGTGGCTGCAGGAAAATGAACTGGACGATGAAAACTCCTGCCTGCTGCGCCGCACCGTTAGCGCCGAAGGTCGTTCCAAAGCCTACATCAACGGCATTCCCGTAGCGGTTGCCCAGCTTAAGACTCTCAGTAATCTGCTGATCGATATTCACGGCCAGCACGAACACCAGTCTCTGCTGCACAGCGGTAAACAACTGGCGCTCCTGGATGCATTCGCTGCCCATACAACTCTGCTCGAGCAGACACGCGACAGTTTCAAACAGTGGAAAAGCCTGCAACAGCAGCTGAGCGCTCTGGAACAGCAGCAACAGGACTTTCAAAGCCGATTTGAACTCCTCAGCTTTCAGCAGCAGGAATTTGCCGAACTGTCCCCGGTCGAGGACGAATTCGAAGAACTGGAACTGCAACAGAATCAACTTTCGCATGCCAGCGAGATCAAACGTCGCGGTTTGAACGCCTACGACCACCTTGAAGCCGAACAAGGTGCCAGCGATCAAATCAATCATGCAATTCACCATCTGGAAGAAGTGGTGGCTTTCTGTCCGCAATTTGAAGCCCCTTTGGCGCAGCTCAACAGTGCATTAATCGAAATCCAGGAAGCGGCTGCGGAAATCCAGACAACCGCTGAAAATATCGAACTCGATCCGAATCAGCTCGAGGCTGTCGAAGAACGTCTGTCCGCCCTGTTTTCAATCGCCAAGAAATATATGATTGAGCCGTCCCAGCTGCCGCAAAAGCAACAGCAGATCGAGGAGGCTCTCAATACTCTGCAGCATTCGGGAGAATCTCTAGAACAGCTGCGTCACGAAATCAAGCAGCAGGAAGCGGACTTTCACGCTAAAGCGCATAAGCTTCGCGCTTCACGCCAGAAAGCCGCCAAGAAGTTAAGCCGACAGATTACCGAAGGCATGCAGGAGCTCGGCATGGCCAACGGCGTTTTCGAAGTGGCGCTTGAAGCGAGTAAAACACCGGCCCAGACAGGCGTCGACCAGATCGACTTCAAAGTATCCGCCAACAAAGGACAACCGATTCAGCCGCTGGCAAAAGTCGCCTCCGGCGGAGAATTGTCACGCATCAGTCTGGCGATTCAAGTGGCGACCGCTGAAGTCGCACAATTGCCGACCCTTATTTTTGACGAAGTGGATGTTGGAATCGGCGGCGGCATCGCCGAAGTTGTCGGAGAGAAGATGCGCCAACTGGGAGAACACAAACAGATTCTGTCGATCACGCATCTGGCGCAAGTTGCGGCTCACGGCAATCACCATTTTAAAATCGCTAAAAGCACACGAGCTGAAATGACCCATACCGAGGTAAATTATCTGGATTCATCACAGCGAATCGAAGAACTGGCGCGTATGCTCGGCGGTATGAAGATCACCGAACAGACGCAGAAGATGGCCCAAGAGATGCTCTCCCAGGCCCAGGAAAAATAGAGCCACATACAAAAAAAGCGGCTGCCTTATCAAGGTCAACCGCTTTTCCGCTTGATTTATTGCCCCCTTCCAGAGAAGAAAGCAATAACTTCAATCCAAGCCCTATTATTCTTCTTTATATGCGCCGTAAATCACCAGATTATGACCGGATAATTCATACCCCAACTCTTTGGCAATCTCTTTGATGCGCTCTTCGATAGTCGGATCAACGAATTCGCGTACGCGACCGGTCTTCATACAGACGATATGGTCGTGGTTATCTCCGGTATCCAATTCAAAGATAGAGACATTATTTTCGAAGTTCAAACGGCGAACAATTCCCGCCTGTTCAAACTGGGTCAAGACGCGGTAAACAGTCGCCAATCCGACCTCTTCGCCCTGCTCTAACAAAATCTTGAAAACATCTTCAGCCGACAGATGATGATCTTCGCCAGCGCTTTCCAAAATTTCCAATATTTTCAGTCTAGGCAAAGTGACTTTCAAGCCCACTTTTTTTAATTCTGCACCGCTCATCAAAACCTCTATATTGATACACTTTCGCCCCGACAATACGCGGGGTATCGAATTCAAACATTAAACGTCTAAGCAGACATACAATCCTGCTAAAATCCGCTTAACAAGATTGAAAAACTCATTATGTGTGTATAATAACCCAATTCCGATTTTTTTATGTCGAAAAAAGCGATCAAAACAAGAATCTAAATGAGAATCACACCCATGCTTTCACAAGCCCAGGTCCCCGCAAATAAACCGTCCCGCATTAAAAAACTTATCCTCACCGGATTACTCTTCAGCACGATTGGAGCCTTGAACGGCTGCTCTGCGTTTAAACCTTATGAAGTTCCGGTTACACAGGGAAATGTCATGACCGAGGAGTCGTTAGACCTGATTCAGGAAGGTTTAAATCAAATTCAGGTGAGAAAGTTGTTAGGACCGCCGATCGGACAAAACACTTTTAACCCTTACCACTGGGAATATCTGTTCTACACAACGGATCCGAAATCCGACCTGGCGGTAAAACGGCATCTTGTGCTGCAGTTCGATGAGAATTTTTATTTAACCAAATGGGAATCACATCCGATTCAGGTGCAAATGAAAAAAGACGACAGCTTTTTGGGATTGGGCTGGTTCTGACGTTTTCGACAAAGGCCTTCATAGCAAAGGCTTCTAAATAAAAATGCAGCTTAAAGGCTGCATTTTTTATATCCAGAGAAAACTTACTTCAGCTTTCCGTCACGCTCTTTAGTAACCTTTTCACGCCGACGCTCACGCGGATCCGCCTTCAAAGGTCGGTACACTTCAATCCGATCGCCTTCGCGCAGAATCTGATCATGTTTAACAGGCTTGCCGAAGATACCGACTTTCTCGATATCCAGCTCAGGAAAGCGACGCAGCAGTTCGGAAACCTGCAACGCCTCTAAGACCGTGCTCCCCTCTGGGACGTCCTGTTCGTACAAAAACTGCTCATCCGGTAAGGCGTAGGCTATTTCAATTTTCACGATATTCACCTTAATTCATCGTCTTGTATCGGCCGCAAACGCGCCCTTAAGCAAAAGGATTCGGATAAATCACTTTCGCTCGTTCACAGAAAGAGTCCACCAGCGTACTGGCGATCTGTTCGAAAATCGGCCCGATAGCCATATTCAATAAGCCGCTGCTGACTTCAAATTCCACTTCAAACAGAATTTTGCAGGCGTCTTCATCCAGCACCTTAAACTCCCACTCGCCTCTTAACGACTTGAAAGGGCCGTCGAGCAATTGCATTTCGATACGCTTACCGTCAACCAGATGATTTTTAGTAGTAAACGTCTGCTTGATGCCCGCTTTGGCTATGGTTACCGAAGCGGACATACTCGAACCGTCGCAAGATTTAACTTCCGCCGCTCCGCACCACGGAAGAAATTCCGGATAAGCCTCGACATCATTGACCAAGTCATACATTTTTTTGGCCGAATACGGCAATAAGGCACTACGGGTAATTTTTTTCATTCGCTAAAGCGTCCTTCCTTCAACGGCTTTCAGGAAAACCTCAAGAGCCTATGATTTGCTTAAGCGTGCCTAACTACTTAGACTAAGTAGATGTTCGGCCGCACAGCGTTAAAATTCAAGGCACAATAGTATAACAAATTCCCTCGCCGACCGATCAAGGGACGCGCTGAAGCGCCGCCCATTTATGCAACACAAAATAATGAAAAAAGATTTTAGTGGAGAAACCTATGAAACACTCGAGCAAACGGCAAGGCATCTTCTCTCTTTGGGCACTTTTTATATTACCGACCCTGAGCATCGGCCCGGCTTCGGCTGCAGAAGAACTGTTAACCGAAAACGCCAATTGGCCGCACGGTTCCTGGCAACTGGAATACGAATACGACGATTTCAGTGAAAAAATTCATCACGCCAAACTGACATATGCCCCGCAGAACTTCGCCACGCAAAAAGCCTTTCTTATTCGCTGTCAGCCTTTCTATACCAATTTCAGCACCTCTTTTCTCGAAGAGAAAAACAACCTGATGGAAAACGGCAAACTGCATAACGACTCTTCCAAATACGCCAAGCATGGCTTTATCTACGATCAGAAGCGAAATCTTAAGGTTGAAGTCGCCGGCCGCTCATTCAGCGAAGACGTCTCCGTCGGTGGCCAGGTTCGAGCACTGAGCAACTGGTTTCCTCTTAATGACAATTTCAAAACCGCAAACGAGGACAAAGTCAGTGTCAGTTGGCACGCCTCAATGGTGTTTAAAGAGATTCCTTCATTTACCAGCACCAAGAATACCGACTTGAGCCGTAAACTGTTCAAGACATTCAAAACCGCTATCGAAAAATCAACGCCGATCCAGTTTCAATTGGACATGCCCAACGGCATACAGCAAAAATACCGTCTGGATGTGCAACGCCTGAAAAATTTTGCACCGCCTGAAGTTCTGGATTTCTGTCTACTACGTAGAACTTTGCGTGACGATTAGAGCGCAACTGCCTCAATAAACTGCGTAAAAACCAAGCGAGGCGATGTTATAATCGTCTCCCATTTGGAACTTGACGCTTGTGGAATATCCGACTTTATCGGCAATCCTGAGCAAACGATTTAGAGATAGGTAAGGCATGGCAAAAAAATCGAAAAAGAAAACGCCTGCAAATGTCATCGCGCAGAATAAAAAAGCCCGTTTCGACTACTTTATTGAACAGGAATTCGAAGCCGGTCTGACACTTGAAGGCTGGGAAGTCAAAAGCCTGCGCCAGGGTAAAGTGCAAATCAACGAAAGCTATATCCTGCTCAAAAACAATGAAGCCTGGCTTTTCGGTGCTTTAATCACGCCTCTGATCACCGCCTCAAGCCATACCAAGCAAGACCCGCTACGATTGCGTAAACTGCTGATGCACCGCCGCGAAATTGACCGTCTGATCGGCGCCGTTGATCAGAAAGGCTTTACACTGGTGCCTTTGAACCTGCACTGGTCCCGCGGCAAGGTGAAACTCAGTCTCGGCTTGGCTAAAGGTAAGAAAATGCATGACAAACGCGCTACCGAAAAAGAGCGGGAATGGAATCGTGACAAACAGCGCTTAATGAAAATGACCCGCTGACCATCATTTCTGCACAATAAAAAACCACCGTTCAGGTGGTTTTTTATTTCCGGCAACTAAACGCTGTTGATTATGAACAGACGATAACCCGGTTACGTCCTTCATCTTTTGCCTGATATAAGGCGCTGTCCGTTTGCTCAAACCACTCTTTCGACGACCATCCCTGCTGCAGCTGACAGATCCCGAAACTGGAGGTAAGCGTGATATTTTTCGGCCAAACATTCTCTTCGACTTTTTGGCGCAATTTCTCAATCACGATAAGCGCCTGATTCACATCGGTCATAGGTAGCAGGATTGCAAACTCCTCTCCGCCCCAACGCGCCAAAGAATCCGTCTGCCGCAGATTTTCTTCCATTAACTTATAGAATTCCTTGAGGATATCGTCGCCCGTTAAATGACCAAAGGTGTCATTAACCTCTTTGAAATGATCGATATCGCACAATACCAGACAGACCGGATCCTTATGACGGTTGAACTCTTCGATAGTCTGGAAGATAAACTCATCAAAAACACGACGGTTTAGCGCACCGGTCAGCTGGTCGTGGTTAGCCTGCTTCTCCAGAGACTGTTGACGGGTAATATTTTCCGCAATCAACAGATAACCGGTTTTGTTGGAAAACGCATCGTATTCCGGGCGAATCATCGCATCCAGCCAATAGCTTTTCGGCCCGACTTCCGAGTACAGAATCCCTCCCCAGAATTTACGTTCCGACAACCAAACCTGGGGGTCGTTGCTCAGGGAAATCAATTTCAAATCCGTATAATTCTTGCCGACGATATTGCTGACACTACGCCCCAGAATGCGCGATATCGCCAGACTGGCGTAAGTGATCTGACCATTAAGATCCATTTTCAGCATTGGAACGCTGCTGTCGACAATCTTCTGCTGATATTCCAGTTCGCGGTTAAGGTGATGAATATTCTGCTCGGATCGTAAAAAAAACTCCTTCACAAAATACAACATAATGCTGATAACAATCAGCGCTACGGCAATATTGGTATAACTGCCTTCAAACGATGCCTCGGCAAACCAGCCTGGCAGCAATAGAGGAATCAACAGAATCACCAGCCAGACCAGCTGATGCGTAAAACGGTTGATAAAAATATTGAGTATCGGCAGAACCAGTACCCAGTAGTAAATCTGCTGCTGTCCTTCGGAAACCGCAAACAGACTGAGCAGATAAAGAATATACAGCGAACTGAGCAAAATCAGGGAAGAAAGGCCATCGGAATGCTTCTGATGAAAATGATAACTGGCGAGAAAACCGAACAGGGAAATCGAAAATGCCGTCACCATTGCCCAATTTTCCTTAATCAGGAAATGAAAAATCAGCAACATCAACACCGGCATAAACAGAATTAAAACAAACCAGCGAATTCTCGCGGCCAACCGTTGCTGATAACTTAAAACGCCCTGCTGTAACAATTTCGGCATCATTCCCTTGTACCATTTGATATCGAGAAACCCGCATCGCCATTCAATCGCTCCATACGACATCCAAATGCTAGGCGGATTTCATTTAAGACCTATGAGGTAAAGATAATTTAAGCACTGACAAATGTCTATTCCTTTCTCGGAAAGCGCTGAATCTCGAAATAAATCTCTAAAGTGTCGCTGTAATCCCTTGAAAATTTCACTATAATACCCATCTTTAAATAAACACCGATCTTTCTATTGGGGCTGCACTGGTTTCGACGGGGAGTTCAAAGTTTAAAATGCATGTCGTGCCTGAATGATGCACGTAAATCTTTATTTCACTTTTGTTATAGTTGCAAACGACGATAACTACGCTCTAGCGGCTTAATCCCGCTAGTGCAGGCTAGACCCGTTGCCTTTGGCCCCTAGCCTGTATCGACTTACAAAGGATCGTGTTGCGTGCGTGTTTGGGTACGTACCACTAAACTTAACAAACTCGCTTGGTGTGATCCCTGCTGGTCGGGCAGCATTCAAGTTAAATTAATAGACCAAATAAACATGTAGATTTTTAGATGGCGGCTTTGCGGACGGGGGTTCGACTCCCCCCAGCTCCACCAATTCTGAAGCCCGAACGATTGATTAGGAATCGTTCGGGCTTTTTTATTTCCATTCTCTTTCAAACAATAAATTCTCGACTGTTATACGCTCTGCATTTGATCTGATCGTATTGCACCTGAAAAGCCTTCTGAATCAACATTCGCCTAACAATTCTCAAGGCCATGCACGCTCACTTGCGCCCCATCATTTTTTAATGAAAAAACGCTTGGCATAATCAACCTGTTGCTAGTTTTGACCTATGTGAACAATGGCAATTTTTACGTCGTTTTATGGTTCCTTCTTTGCCTAACTCACCCGAAAAACTACTTAGCCTATTAAAAACCTTGCCACCATATAAAAAAAATTGTTAACTATAAATTCCTTAGTTTTTCAAAGGGGAAAAACCTGTGTTGAATAAACTGGCTCGCTATACGCAAGTGGTCGAAATCATTGGCGATATCATTAAGGTAAAAGCTGACAATATCGCCTATGGTGATTTGGCCATAGTGGAGAACCACGATGGCGAGCAATCGTTGGCTCAGGTAATACGCCTGGAAGGCGATGTGGTTTCCATGCAGGTTTTCTCTGGTGCCCGCGGCTTGTCGACCAAAGCTCAGGTGCAGTTTCTCGGCCACCCCATGCAGGTGACCTATTCCCCGAATATTCTTGGTCGGGTATTTGGCGGTTCAGGAACCTCTCTGGACAGCGGCCCTTCTCTTGATGCCGATCCTCAAGTCGATATTGGCGGCCCGACGGTAAACCCTGTCAAGCGCGTCCTTCCAAGCAAAATGGTACATACCCACATTCCAATGATCGATATGTTCAACAGCTTGGTGGAAAGTCAGAAGATTCCGATTTTTTCTATTGCCGGCGAACCCTACAACCATTTGCTGGCGCGTATCGGTATTCAGGCGGAAGCGGATATCGTGGTGTTTGGCGGTCTGGGCCTGATTTACGACGACTATCACTATTTCCGTAAAACGTTTGAAGACGAAGGTGTATTCGCGCGTACGGTTATGTTTGTCAATCTGGCTTCCGACCCGATCGTAGAACGCCTGCTGGTACCGGATATGGCGCTTAAAGTGGCCGAGCGCTTTGCCGTGGAAGAAGGCAAACGGGTTCTGGTGCTGATGACGGATATGACCGCCTATGCCGATGCCATGAAAGAGATCGGGATTGCAATGGAATATGTCCCTTCCAACCGCGGCTATCTGGGCGATCTGTACTCGCAGCTGGCAGTGCGTTACGAACGCGCCTGCGATTATCAGGGCGCCGGTTCTGTCACCATCCTAACCGTCACCACTATGCCGGGGAATGACGTGACACACCCGGTACCGGACAATACCGGTTATATCACCGAAGGTCAGTTTTATCTGCACGACGGCATGCTGGATCCCTTCGGCTCACTATCACGTCTTAAGCAACAGGTGATCGGCAAGGTAACCCGTGAAGACCATTCGCAGTTAATGAATACCATGATCCGCTTTTATTCGAACGCCAAAGAGGCCGAGAAAAAGCGTGCCATGGCTTTTGAGCTGTCTGACTTTGACGAGCGTTGCTTGCAGTTCGGTGAAATGTTTACCGAAAACTTTATGGACATCGACGTATCCCTTCCTTTAAACGACGCATTGGATCTTGGCTGGCAAATATTGGCGCAATGCTTCTCTCGAGACGAGTTACTGATGAAAGAAGCGCTGATCGATAAATACTTCCCTGACGATGACGAGCAGACACAAGACAAGGCGAGCTGATTATGGCGGCCAAAATTGCTTTAAACAAAACCGCCCTAAAACAATCCCGCGACAAGCTGGGAATGTACAAACGCTATCTGCCTTCTTTGGACTTGAAACGTCAACAGTTAATGCTTGAATTACAAAAAGCCCGGGCGGAAACCGATGCGCACCTACAGGCAATAGAAGAGCATCTGGCACAGGCGCAAGATTGGATCGGATTGCTCGCCAATGCCGACATCAAAGTAAACGGTCTGGTAAAGGTCACCGGCATTGATGAAGCCGAGCAGAACCTGCTCGGCGTCACCCTTCCATTATATGTAGACACCCATTTTGCTTTGGAAAGTTATTCCATGCTGGCTAACCCTTACTGGGTCGATGCTCTGGTTGAAACGCTTAAAGAAGTGGCCATTCTGCGTGCTAAAGCGGCCGTCGGCGATAAGCGAACGGCCATTCTGCAAGAAGCGGTGCGCAAAATAACTCAGCGGGTCAACTTGTTCGAGAAACGTCTGATCCCCGAGACCAATGACGATATACGCAAAATCAAAATTTTCCTGGATGATTCGGATCGGGCCTCGGTGATTCGCGCCAAGTTCGCTAAGAAGAAAACCTTAAGCTCAACCACTGGAGGAGCTTAAAATGTCCATCGTACGCCTGAATAAAGTCACATTTATGGGCCCTTTGGCCCAACGCAGGGAAGCACTGGAAGAATTGCAGGAGCTGGGATGCATGCATCTGCTGGACCTGAACCCTGAGCTACAGGATGAAATTCCGGTATTTATCTCCAAAGAAGCCCGCGAAGCTTATCGTTATCTCAGCGGCTGTCCGTCCAAACTGCGTCAGAACCATGATGAAAAGAACTTCGATTTCGATCAGGTACAGACCCTGACTCTGGATATCAAAAAACGCATTAATGATCTGGAAAACGAGCAGGAATTTTTACGCAAGCGCATCAAAGAGCTATCGCCGTGGGGCGAGTTTGTTTTACACCCCTATCAGGAGCTGGAAGAGCGCCGTTTCTGGTTCTATATCGTGCCGCACTACAAAATGGACGAGATTGAAAGCAAAGAAGAGCCCTGGCAAGTGGTTTTTAAAGACAACCGTTTTAGCTATGTCGTGTTCATTGCGGATGAAGAACCCGTTAAAATGCCGGTACCTCGAACGCATACCGGGAATGTCCCCTTATCGGAACTGCAAGAACGTCTGGATGCCAGCGAAGTCGAACTCGAAGAGCAGTTCTGGCAAAGGGTTGGACTCACCCGCTGGATTGACCTGTTTGGCAAACGCATTGACGCCGCAGACGACAGAGCGTCTCTTGCTCTGGCAGAGCAAATGACCCAGGTCGACGGCGAAGTATTTATCGTTCAAGGCTGGGCACCGGTGGATCAACATGAAACACTGAAAAGGTTGGCTAAAGAAAAAGGTCTGGCCGTTCACCAAATTGAAGCCGATATCAAAGATCGTCCGCCCACACTGATGAAAAACACCGAGAAACTCTCGGCGGGTGAAGACATGGTGAATTTCTACTCCACCCCGGCTTATTCCCAATGGGATCCATCCGGTATATTGTTTGTCTCCTTCACCCTGTTCTTCTCGATGATTATTGCCGATGCCGGTTATGGTCTGATTTTCGGTCTGATGCTGCTGCTCTATTGGCGTCCCTTGTCCAAAGGAAAATTCTCGCGCTTTAAATATCTGTTTGCGGCACTCGTCGCCGGAACCATCGGCTATGGCGTCATGGTCGGCAGTTATTTCGGCCATACGCCAGCCGAAGAGAGCTTCTGGCATCATTTGAAAATACTCAATATGAACGACCATGGCCAGATGATGGCCGTATCCATTCTGCTGGGTGTCAGCCATTTGATTCTCGCCAATGCGATGCAGTTCTGGCAGAACCGCGACCGGGAAAGCGCCAAAGCGAATCTGGGTTGGATTGCGGTTTTTGTCGGCGGTCTGATTGTCTGGCAAGGAAGCAACAGCGGATTCGTTGTAATGGGATTGGGCGGATTGACGATCCTGTGGTTCAGCAGTCCGAACGACAACGCTTTGAAACGCCTCCTTGGCGGCCTGATGGCTCTAACCAATGTATCGCAAGCCTTTTCTGACGTATTGAGCTACTTACGCTTATTCGCGCTGGGGCTGGCAAGTGCCCAGCTGGCGATCACCTTCAATGAACTGGCATCCGATGTGATGCAAAGCATGCCCGGTATCGGCGTGTTCTTCGCGATTCTTATTTACATTCTCGGTCACGGTTTAAACCTGCTTCTTGCCATTATGAGCGGCGTGGTACACGGGCTGCGTCTGAACGTCATCGAATTCTTTAACTGGGGGCTGAAAGACGAAGGCTACCCTTTTCAACCTTTTATTAAACGCGAGGTAAAACAATGGAAGCGCTAATCACCACCTTAGGCTGGATTGGAATTTATGCACCGATGGCTCTAGGGGCCATCGGCAGTATTATCGGCTGTGCCCGTGCCGGTCAGGCAGCCTGTGGCGCCTTGCTGGATACGGAAACGGGACATGGCCGCTTTATCGGTGTATCGGCAATGCCCTCATCTCAGACCATTTACGGTATCGTCATTATGTTTACCCTGGAACGCGCAGTAACCATCGATAACGCTCCCGGCCTGTTCGCGATAGGCGTACTGTCCGGTTTTGCACTGCTCTGGAGTGGTATGCGTCAGGGTGATGCCTGTGCTTCAGCCATCCATGTCAGTAAGAGCAAACCGGAAGTGTTTGGTCTCTCGATTGCGCCGGCCGCCATTGTTGAAGGCTTTGCGGTATTTGCCTTCATCTTCGCCCTGGTTATCAGTGGCGGAATTCCAGCCTAGCCGCCAGAGGAGATAGTCTATGTCTAACGAACAACTCTCTTCCGGCGTGCAGGATCTGGTAGATCGTTTGCGGGAAAAAGGGATCGAAGAAGGTCGTCATCAAGCCGAAGAAATAACCAATAACGCCAAAAAAGAAGCGCATGACATTATCACCTCAGCCAAACAGGAAGCCGAATTGATTATCAGTCAGGCGCGTCACGAAAGGGAACAATTGGAAAAAGCGGGACGCGATGCCATGAATCTGGCAGCCCGCGATGCGATTTTGGAACTTAAAGAAACCCTCTCCCACCAGTTCAGCGAGCAGGTACATGGTTTGGTATCCCATCACTTACGCGACGAAGATCTGCTGCAAAGAGTGATCCTGGAAATTGCCGGCAAAGCCCGCCCGACGCAAGAAACCGCTACCTTCGAATTACTGCTGCCGGAAGACGTCATCGGCTTAAAAGAACTGCGCCTGCATCCTGAAAACGTTCAAGAAGGAACCTTGAGCCATTTCGTACTCTCCGTCTCGGCGGAAATGCTACGCGAAGGCGTCACGATCGGCAGCCATGCCGGTGATGGTGTACGCATCCGCCTGGTGGATGAAGATATTGAAATTGATCTCAGCACGCAAGCCATAACGACCCTATTTCTGGAACATCTGTTGCCCCGCTTCCGCGCTCTTCTCGAAGGCAGTATTAAATAGGTATGACTATGCAAAGCCACCAATACTTCACGCTCATTTCCAGTCTGCCCAATCTACCCGCACGCTTTGACACGCCCAACTATGAGCCGATTAGCCAACTGCGTCTGGAGCAACGCCTGCAAATGCTGGAAAAAGAAGATGCGAAGACACTGGCGGCATTACAGAAATTTTTCCATTGGGAGCATCATCCTCAGCAGCATACTGACCTTGAAGTGGTCGAAGTCCTGAAAACATTTCTTGACGAGATTGACAACCCGCTCTCCCGCAACCTGGTGCTGCATATGATGAATGTGCGTTTCATCAATGCCGCATTACGCCTGCGCCAGGCAGGTCGGCCATTTCCGCCATCCGTCGACAGCTGGTGGCACCGCCATGTAAAGCGTCACTGGGATCAAACCGATCTCGGCATGTCGGCGCGTTACCCATGGGTCAACGACCTGCATAGTCTGCTTGAAGCCAAGGACGTAAAAGGCGTACACCACAAGACGGTCGATATTCTTTGGCAATATCTGCTGCGCAAGTCATTGAACTACACTTTCAGCTTTGAGGCGGTAATCCTCTATAACGCCCGCTGGCACCTGATTCACGGTTGGCAAAAACAGAACAGCGAACAGGGAAAAACCCAATTCAACTTACTTTTAGAAGAGGCCTTAGGTAATCATGTCTGAACAAAATATTCCTTTTGCCAAAGTCACTGGTGTAAACGGCAATATCGTTTCCATTGAACATCCTCATGGCCACCTGATGAAAAATGAAGTGGCCTATGTGCATGTCGGTGACGAACAACTCAAAGCCGAAGTCCTGCGCATCCGCGGCAAAACGGCCGACCTGCAGGTTTATGAAGAAACCGCAGGCGTCAAAGTCGGCGATCAGGTTCAACTGACCGGAGAACTGCTTTCCGCGGAACTGGGACCCGGCCTGCTCGGGAAAGTCTATGACGGCTTGCAAAACCCGCTGCATTCGGTGGCAAGCGCCCACGGTTTCTTTCTCCCTCGTGGCAAGTATTTGAATGCCTTGGACAATGTGCACAAATGGGCATTCAACCCTCTGGTTCGTTCTGGGGAAAAAGTGATTGCCAGTCAACCCATCGGCACCGTTCAGGAAGGCCGTTTTACACACAAAATCATGGCGCCATTCAACCTTAAGGGCGAAGCGGAAATCACTTGGATTCAGGGCGGCAGCTTCAGCGTCGATGAACCGATTGCCCGTATTCGAGATCAACAGGGGCGCGAAGAAGTCATTACCCTGAAACAAAAATGGCCGGTGCGCATCCCGATCCCGGAGAAACTGATTGAAAAACGCATTGCCGAACGAAAATTTCCCGATGAACCCCTTATTACCACTCTGCGTCTGATCGACACCTTTTTCCCGATTGCCAAAGGCGGTACTGCTTGTATTCCCGGTCCATTCGGAGCGGGCAAGACGGTACTGCAAAGTTTGATATCGCGTTATTCATCGGCGGATATCGTTATCGTAGTCGCCTGTGGCGAACGTGCTGGCGAGGTGGTGGAAACCATTGAAACCTTTGCCGAGATGAAAGACCCGAAAGGTGAAGGGACTTTGATGGAACGCACCATTGTTATCTGTAATACCTCATCCATGCCGGTTGCCGCCCGTGAAGCCTCTATCTATATGGGCGTTACCTTGGCCGAATACTACCGCCAAATGGGTTACGACACTCTGGTTCTGGCGGACTCCACGTCGCGCTGGGCCCAGGCGATGCGTGAAACATCAGGACGACTGGAAGAAATTCCCGGCGAAGAGGCCTTTCCTGCCTATCTCGACTCGGCTATCAAGAACATTTACGAACGCGCCGGCGTAATTGAAAATCTTGATCGTCAAAAAGGCAGTCTGACGCTTATCGGTACCGTCTCTCCTGCGGGCGGTAACTTTGAAGAACCGGTTACCCAATCAACCTTAGGTACCGTAAAAACCTTCCTTGGTCTTTCCTATGACCGTGCCTATAAACGCTACTACCCTGCCATCGATCCGCTTATCTCATGGTCGCGTTACGGGCTGCAGTTAAAGGACTATTTTGATAAACATATCGCCCCGGACTGGACAGACAGTATAGAACGAGTGCGAGAGATACTGGTCAAAGCGGAAGGTATCGAACAAATGATGCAGGTAACCGGCGAAGAAGGGATAACCCAGGATGACTTCATCCTCTTCCAAAAAGCAAAAATGCTTGATCTGGTCTATCTTCAGCAAGACGCCTTCGACCCGGTCGATGTCTCGGTTGACCTAAATCGCCAGAAAGAAAACTTCACCCTGTTGAAGAAAATTGTCGATACAGATTTTGAGTTTAATGAGAAACAGGACGCCAGCGCATTTTTTACGAAAATCACCGGTATTTTCAAGAATATGAACTACTCAGTCTATGCCTCAGGTGAGTACAACAAGCATTTAAATGAAATCAACAAGATGATTGAAGCATATTAAATACTGCTTGAATCATCTTGTTCAAAAACCGGTTTTTCTGCCTAGCAGAAATCCCCCATCAAAAATTAAACCTTAAATTCAACGAACGCTTAAAACCGGCTTGAGCCGGTTTTTTTCTCGCAAAACAGAATGTCTCCGGATCGTCTCAACCCGACTTGGGCATTACCGGCTGTGGGTATAAAGGAATACTCTCGTCGATAATTGAATCCGTGTTTACCGGAATCTGTTCGCCGATCAACCTTTTGCCCAGCGTAAAATCCATCGGACTATTGATCGCTTCCAGAGCCTGCAATCGATCTCCCATCATATGCAGAACAGAGAAACTGCCGCTGGAAGGATCACCGCGCAGCATAGAGGTGTAATCCGGCCGCACGATACCGGCAATCTGTAAACGAATATCGAACTGATCGGACCAGAACCAGGGAACTTCGCTGCGTGGCGCCGGCTTATTCATAATCTGAGCGACGATCATACGAGCCTGAGCGGTTGCATTCTGTACTGACTCCAAGCGCAAGGAAGTTTGCAATAAAGCATGAATCTGACGCGTACAATCGCCGGCCGCAAAGATGTTTGCATGACTGCTGCGACACTGATCATCGATCACAATCCCGTCGTCGCATTTCAGCCCTGCCTTCTGAGCAAGTTCGGTATTGGCAACGGCACCTATGCCAATTACCACGACGTCTGCAGGCCAGGTAAGCCCGTCCTCGGCCTCAACCGCCATCACCTGGTGTTCGCCTTGCAATGCCGACACATTGACGTTGCACACTACCTTCACACCAGCCGCTTCATGCATACTCTGATAGTATTCAGACACCTGCGGCGATGCGCTGCGCTCCATTACCCGGCTGGCGCGTTCCAGTACGGTCACATCCAGTCCTTGTTTGACACAGGATGCGGCCAGTTCCAACCCCACATAACCGGCACCGATAATTACCAACCGCCCCTTCTCAGGCAAAGCGTCCTTGATCGCCTGCGCATCGTCGATGCCACGCAAGGAAAACACATGCTTCAAGCCCACTCCTTTGATCGGCAGGTCACGCGGTCGAGAACCGGTGCTCAACACCAGAGAGCTATAACTTAATTGCTCACCGTCATCCAAGCGCACACGACACTCTTCCGCCTGAATAGATTGCACCCGACAGCCTTTTATTAACTGTATCTGCTTCTGTGCATAATAGGATTCCGGTTTGACCAGCAACGCATCGACACCAATCTCGCCATTGATAACGCCTTTAGATAGAGGCGGACGCTGATACGGCGCATAGGCTTCCTCACCGATCAGCGTGATCGTGCCCGAATAGCCTGCCTGAGCCAAACCGGTCGCGACCGTTGCACCGGCCAGTCCCGCACCGACAATAACGACACCTG
Organism: Thiomicrorhabdus sp. 6S3-12; assembly: GCF_017571475.1. Classification (GTDB taxonomy): domain Bacteria; phylum Pseudomonadota; class Gammaproteobacteria; order Thiomicrospirales; family Thiomicrospiraceae; genus Thiomicrorhabdus. Next base: position 212,067 of record NZ_JAGETW010000004.1, read on the forward strand.
CATCACTCATATCAATCAACCGGCTTTTTATAAGCAACCAGATCAATCTCGACCAGCGCGTCCCGACCCAATTCAGCCACGCCGAAAGTCGTACGACCGGGCAGATACTCTTTCTTAAAATGGCCGACAATAATCTCGTTCATGGCGTGGAAATCCCGTTTGAAATGCGTCATGTAGATACGCAGAAACATGACATTGTCAAAAGTGTACCCTGCGTGCTCAAGAATCAGTCGCAGATTCTCGAACACCAGCTTTGTCTGTGCCTGTATATCATCCGGCAAAGGCGCTTGCGGATCTTTCGGGTCGGTGGGCAACTGACCGGTTACATGCAGCCAGCCGGCCGCTTCTACCGCGTGATGATAAGGCGACGCCGGTGGCGCAGCGGTTTCGACAAAATGATGTGTAATACCTTCCAAAATCAGCTCCTTAGAAATTGCCGTTACAGTGAAAATAGAGTTTTAAATGAATTGCGATTCAGGCATCTGCAATACCAGCCCATCAAGCTCCGGCACCAGATTTATCTGGCAGGCCAGACGGCTGTTTTCCGCAAGATCGGAGCGCGAAGCCAGCAAAGCTTCTTCCATGGGAGAGGCTTCCCCCACCTGTTGACTCCACTTCGGGTCGACAAATACGTGGCAGGTCGCACAGTTACAGTTACCGCCGCAATCGCCCTCAATACCGTCGATGCCGTTATTGATCGCCGCTTCCATCGCCGTCATGCCTTCGTCGGCATCGACGGTGTAAGATGTGCCGTCAAAGGACAAAAATGTAATTTGCATTAATATCTCCTATTGGATTGATTAGTTAAATTCGCTTAAATCTACTTCTACGACTGAGCCGCGAAACCCATCACCTGAGCCAGTTCAGCTTCTGTGAATTCGTCATAGGCGACCTCTTTTTCCAAATGCGCTTCCAAGCGTTGTCGAATGGAGGCCAGCGAAGCTTCGTCGAGTCGACGAGGTCGCGGGACATCGATGTCGATGACCTCACTGATCGTGCCGGGCGAACCCGAAAACAGGACCAGACGATCCGCCAGATAGAGGGCTTCGTCGAGATCGTGCGTCACCATAATCACCGTGGCGTCGGTGGCCTGCCAGGTCATCAGCAGATAATTCTGCATAATGCGCCGAGTCTGATGATCGAGTGCGGCAAAGGGTTCGTCCATCAACAGCAGTCCCGGTTGCATCGCAAACGCACGCACCAGCGCCACCCTCTGTTTCATACCGCCGCTGAGTTCGTCCGGAACCTTGTCCGCATAGTCCTCAAGCCCGACATTCGCCAGTAGCTCCATTGCCCGTTGTCTCGCCTCCTTGCGCGGCATACCGCGATTGCGAAATGCAAAGGCGACGTTGTCGCAGGCGGACAACCATGGAAACAGGTTATAATGCTGGAACAGCAGCGCCACATTCTCCGTCGGCCCGGCCACTTCACGCCCTCCGACAAACACGTAACCTTCGCTCGGTTCATCCAGTCCCGCGGCAAGACCGAGCATGGTGCTTTTGCCGCAGCCGCTGGGACCGATAATCACCGTAAAACTACCACCGGGCACCTTGAGCGAGACATCCTGTGTCGCCTTTTTTTCGCCAAAACTTTTACTGACGTTTTCAAATACGACCTGTGTCGGACGGCGCTTTTTTTCGTTTATATTGCTCATCGACGGTACTCCCACCACAACAAACGACGCTGAATCAGCAACAGCAGTCGATCAATAACAAATCCCAGAACACCAATGGTGATAATCCCCACCATCACCAGTTTCATGTTGTACATCTGCTGGCCGAGAATAATCAGATATCCGAGTCCGGAATTGATACCGGCCATCTCTCCGGCCAGCACCGCCATCCACGCGGCAAAGAAACTCATGCGTGCCATGACCATTAAATCGGGCGCGGCTGCCGGGATAATGACACGAGTCCACATATGCGTGCTGCTGGTTCCAAGACTGCGCCCCACTTTCAGCATCTCTTCCGGAACACTGTCGAAAGCGGCGACCGCCGAGACCGTCATCGAGCCGAAAATCGCCATAAAGACCACAAAAATCGCTGCCGGTGAACCGATCCCGACCAGTGCGATGGCAAACGGAATCCAGGCCACAGGAGAGACCGGAGCCAGAGTCTGTACAATTGGAAAACAAACACGGCGCAACGGCTTATAACGTACGATCAGCGCACCAACCAGCAGTGCCGCCAAGATCCCCAGAAGATAACCGATAGCGACGCGGCTTAAGGTATCGAAAATAGCGCCCAGAAATGTCGTGCGCTGTGCGCCGATGCCAGCCGGTGCGGGTCCCTGCAATAGATAAGGTATGGTTTCACTCGGAGGCGGCAAAATCCGCGGATTAAGCACTTCGGTATAAGCCCCCAATTCCCAAAGCGCGGCAATCAGCAACCAGGCGAACAGCAACCAACCCGCTTCGCTCCAGGCCAATCGCATGCGACTGGGTTTCACCGTGATGCTGCGAGATGCACGTGTTTTCGGGGCAGCAGAAGCAGTGGCTTTTTCAGCTGCGGCGTTTTCAAATATTTCGGACTCGGGTCGATTACCGGTCATACGCATTTCTCCAATTGTTGCGGGGTGACACTGTCAAGGTAGTTACAGGCCTGAGTAAAACAGTCCAGCGGCGCATCCACTGCACCGATGCCGATCCAGCCGGTCATACCGTTCCGATGAGCGATTCCGGTATGAATACGTACCCCGCTGCGACTGCTGACTACGCGGTAGGCATCCAACCCCAGACCGAGGCCATCATCACCGGCTAATACCGGGTGTATTTGCGAATGAGCGGCAATAAAAAAACTGCGCTGCAAACGCCCGGCGTTTACCGCCACGGACCAGGGCGTCTTTAAAAGTACGGCCAGCTGCGGAGCACAATGCGCTGCGGTACCGCCAAGTCCGAAGGCTTCCATAATGGCACTGTCACCGAGATCGGCCTGCGCATCCTGGAGAGTGAATGGCGGATAAAATCCACCATCGGGAATTCCGGAAGGCGCACAGAACCATTTCTCGCCGGTGCCCGCCAACTGAATACCACACTTATTACCGTTACGGGCAATCGCCACTACAATGCTCGAACCGTCAATGCCCCGCGCCTGATCCAGGCACAGTTTGGCGGACGCCATGGCGTAATTGAGAAAATGCTGCGGGTTGGCGAGCAACCAGCTGCGCACGTCCGCGTCCAGATCGGGAAGCGCCTTGATAAAGGCATACATTCCGCCGACATTGCGTTGATGCACATCGTCGCCGAGCGTGACACCTTGCGCAATTAACGGCAGTACGGCCAGCCCCTCCTCAGGCAAACAGTCCGCTATAGCAGGAGCCACGCGGTTTTCTACGAAGGCCAGATGTTCGGCGACCTGATCGTCATAAACGCCGAAACGCAGTGCGCGGCGCCCGCCTTCGGCAAAGGTCGCATAACAGACGCCGTCACCAGCGTGGTTTTCCACCCGCATCAAAGGTTGTGACGGCCGAACCACTCCGGCCATCGGCGAGACGGTGCCCAATTCGTGATTGCTGCGCAATCTGATCTCGCGACTTTCGATCATAGTGCGCGCCTCGTGAATTGTTTTCGCCCAACCCTCGATCACGGCCGCACCGGCCAACGCACTCAGGACCGTTGTCGGCAGGATTTCGTCATCGGCGAAAGGCGGACCGGCATGCCCCAGCTCCCGCTCCCGCAAACCGAGTGCGGTATGCGCCGGCTCTATGCCGACGAGTACCGGTTCGCAGGCGGCAATGTGATCCAAAGCTTGGCGATTGGCCGCGCTGAGATTGTTTATCTGCTGTACCATTACGCCTTCCTCAAGCCGTAACTGCTAGCGGAACAGAACTCTCTTCTTCGAAAGGTTCCAACACCGAGTCGACGCTCTCCCCCATTATTTCGGCAAGGAATGGCGCGCGCGGAATGACATCCTTCCACGGGCTCGAGGTTCTGCACCACACATCGCCCAGTTTGCGAGCCAGAATCGGGTCGGCTATTGCCGCATCCATGACTTTGCGCATACCTTCGTCTGAAGGAACCTCTGCCAAATGCTTACAGAACGCATACAGTTCGCGGGACACACTTTCGCGCCATTTCGGATATTCAGTACGATAATTGCCTGCCAGAATCATCGGCGCGACCGCTTCACTGGCATGCAAGGCATCGCCAATTCCTTGTGCGCCGGCGGGATGTTTGAAATGAGAGGCGTCGCCGACCAATAGCCAGCCGGGACCGACGGAATCGCGGTAATAGCCTTCAAGTTTCGGCGTACCTTTGACACGAGTCACTTTCTCCGCATTTTCCAGACGCGACCAGAGTGCAGGCATCGACTTCAAACGCTCCATATAGAAGTCGTCCATGTTTTTGATTTTCGGACGTTCGCTTAGAGGGCCGTTCATGGTGACAACGTGATAACCGTTGTCGGCGGGAAAATGCGCGTGTACCCAAGGCGGTTCAAAGAAGAAATCCTGAGTATTGCGTGTATCAACCCCTTTCCAATAGGCAAAATACAACATGGTATCGGTAGGCATAACCTTGTGCTTTTGCGCGCCGACCAGTCTGGCGACGGTTGAATTGACACCGTCGGCACCGGCGACCGTGTCCGCTTCAAACTGAATTACCTGATCACCGTTTTTGGCGACAAAACCGCTTACCGGATCGTCTTCGCTACCGGAACCGAGCAGTTCGGTCACTGTCCAGCCTTCGTAAATATCCGCCCCCTCTTCACGCGCCTTGTTAACCATAATGGCGTCCAAAGTAATACGCCGCACGCAGATGGCCCAATCGCGGCCGTCCACCGGCGTATGTGGAGCGACAAACATGCGGTTTTCGTGAATCCATGAGGTGTACAGCGGCGGCGGACCGTTATCGAGAATTTCCTGTAAAACCCCGAGGCGCTCGAAACGCTTCAGAGTATTCGGATACACCACATGGGTGGACATAATGTCTGAAGGGAAAGTGGCGCGGTCGACCACCGCAACCTTCTGCCCCAATCTTTGCAGCTCAATCGCCAGCGACGCGCCGGCAGCACGCGCGCCGACGATCACTGTATCGTATCGTTTGACTTCACTCATTTAATAGCTCCCTGTTCGTCTGCCATAAACATCACACAGGTTGATGACTGAGGTTAAGCACTTCATCGGCGATATTGGTATCGAAGTAACCGAGTTCGATCAGATACTTAACACCCTTGCGGATACCGGAGACACCGGCGGCGTTAATTAACGGATCCGGCGACTGGCGTTTCAACGCAATAGCAAGTATTTCACGAGGCACACCGTACAAAGGTTGCAGATCGTCCAAGGCCGCATCGAAATCGTTATAGAAAGACTCGGCTGACTCACGCAATACCGCCATGTAATCGGTGGCCATAGCACTGTCCTTTTTCAGGAAACCTTCAGTTGCGGTGATCACGCAATCCGGCGCTTCCGGACCCCAGACATCGTTACTGTCAGCCAGATAAATACCGCCTGCTTCCTTCACCACCATTTCGGCGTACGGCTGAGCCAGCGTACACACATCCACGGAACCGTTAATAAGCGCTTCCCCCATACCGACCATACTCGGGAAAAAGGTCATTTCGTAATCATCGTAGGAGACGCCGTTCTGAGACATCACGCCATGAGCGACCAATTCAAGTGTATCCAGACGTAATGTCCCGACACGCAGTTTCTTACCGGCTTTTTCGATGAATTCGTTTACGTTGGCAACACTGCCCTTGCGAGCGACCAGCTCAATACCGGCCAGACCTGAACCGCCGATAATGCGTAGATCTTTGCTGCCTTCGGCATAAGCGGCCATGGTTGTCGTCCAAGGGTTGTGCATCATGTGCAACTCGCCGGCAACCAAAGCGCGAATGTTATCCGCCGGGCCATTGAACTGAACCAGGTCAACCTTGAGTCCGGCCTTGGCAAACATGCCGCGTTTCTTCGCCAGTAATACATGTGAGACACATCCTGCAGGTAAATGACCGACTTTAAGAGTCGTACTGGAAACGGCAGCTTCCGCTCGACCGGCTGTCGCAAGCATAAGTCCGGCGGCCGGTGTCAGCGCAAGCGCCGCACAACAGGAACAACCGCTACGCAAAAAGTCACGTCGGCCGTGACCCGCTTCATCAGTTTTGCTAACAACATCGGTAGATTGAAACCACTTAAATAGATCGCTTTTCATGGGGTGAGACTCCTAAAAAAATACAAGTAATTAATCAGACAGTCATTACCTGGCTGCCTCGTTGGACGGTGGAAAACAAGTAGACCAATCGGTCTATCTATCAGTAAACAAGAGACATGCCAACACTAAAACAATCAAATAAGATATTGATATACAAGGATTTATAATTATTAACCAAGAAAATAACTGTGACAAAGAAACATAAAACGCACGATTAATGAGCGCCTAGTAAAATTGCGCACCAATATGCAACACCATTTCAGGATTTAATTTTTAAACGCCGCAAAGCCTCAAACGGCAGCGAAGATTGACTAACCGTAAGGCCCTCCTTAAGATAGCGAAATTAAAGGCCTGAGTTCCCCGAGGCAAAACATGTGAAACCATCGAAGAACGATAATGAAAACCGCACTTCACCGAAGTGCGACGAATCAAAGGTCACCAGATGTATCAAAGATAAAAATGTCGACGAGGAAAGACCGGATACATTATTGAAAAATGAGTCCTTAAAGCACCGAGCCAAATACATCTTGCCGGAGCACGCTAGGTTTTAGAGTAAAATTCAGAGTGCAAGGTTTACAAAAGTCAGGAGAATCGGCTTGAAACACGCATGCTACCAACGCAATGCTAACAAAACGGATATCGGCTCTTCGGAACGTCTGTTATCCGTAGCCAATGAACTGTTCTGCCGTGACGGCATCCACGCTACCGGTATCAAGAAAGTACTGGATGAGTCCGGCGTCGCACGGCGAACACTCTATAAACACTTCAACTCCAAAGAAAATCTGGTGCGGGCTGTTCTCGAAAGGGAGAGCGCATTATGGCTCGACTGGTTCCGTGATTTCATCAATAATGCCGCCGACACACCGCGTGATCGATTACTGTGCATTTTCGATGCCCTCAAAGTGTGGTTCGAAGACGAGTCTTTTTTCGGATGCGCTTTTATTAATGCGGTGATGGAAAATCACAAGCAGGATGAATCCATACGGGAACTCGCTCTGCAACATCGGGAGAATACCAACCGCTTTATTGAAGAGCTGGCCACAGCAGCCGGAGCCAATGCCCCTCGCCTGCTTACCGAGCAGCTCGGGATACTTGTCGACGGCGCCATTGTCGGCGCAGTGACGCTACAGAACTCGGAACCTGCGACACATGCCAAAATGGCCGCCCGGATACTGATAGAGGCAGCAATTAAACAGGAGTGATTAGACGCTCCGCTGAAAATTTCTTTGCGACTGCTTTAAGCAAAAAGGAGAAGAAGACGGAATTAGCGATCTTTTGCCTATTCGTGTCCAATAAAAAACCGGCCTTAAGCCGGCTTTTTTATACTTTACAGCAGTCTGTTGGATTACTTGGACGAGAATGAACGATTACCCCCTGACTCGTCATTGCTCACCGGAAAAGTTGGCGTCGATTGCAAAGCAAAAAGGGTATGCTAAAAAATGAAACTGGAACTTTAAAGTTCTTGCGCAACCCAATCACACACCTGCAACAGGCATGCTGTTCAAAAGCTCTCTTCAAAGCTGAAAGAGGCCAATATCAACTTAATATTGAATTAATACCGCATTAATTAATATCGCTGAACCGATAGCTCGAACATCAATTCATTTCGCTCGTTGTTCAAGGCGTGCAGCTTCTTATGATCAAACAAATTGGCCGTATTGGTAATGATTGCCCGTAGCGGCCGAATTGATTCGAAGTCGATTAGATCTAAACGCGCTTTTATCTGTTCGATCCGCTCCTGACTGATCGTTCTGGAGTCTTTTTGCTTGACCAGCGCCTCTCTTTCCGTTTGCGTGATTTCAATCCAATCATGGCTTATCAAGTGCTCTTGCCCTTCCGGGATGACAAAAACCTCATTATGCGTATCTTTATATAATTTCATACCTTCTCCCCTTAAGCTCAAGCACGGCCTGATCGGATTAACTTCGCGATGCGGACCGTTTATTTCTGCTTTAAAAGTAACGCCGGCGATGCAATTCGTACAGAGTAAAACACTTCAAAAACTTACGTTATCAATGACTTAGATCAATTCATAAAAAATTGAGGCGCGAATTCGATTAAAAGTTTTTTTCACTTCGAATATAAATTTTCAATGAATAACGAGGAATGCGCAGATTGCGCTCACTTGGGAACAGCATGACAGACTCGGCCAAGCGGGTTCAGTGATAGAAATTAATGCGATTTTTACCGGAATTTTTCGCTTTGTACATCGCTCTGTCGGCTTGGTTAATAATCGATTCGACGGAAAGTTTTGAATCAGGCTGAATCTCTCTGATACCGATACTGCATGAAACATGCATGGTATTGCCATCGATACTGACCGCTTCGTTGACTTTATGCAGAATCCTTTCGCTGATGGCATACAACTGCTGAGAATCTTGAAAACCGCTTAACAGCACCAGAAACTCGTCCCCCCCCATACGGGCGACAAAATCGGTAGATTTCGTCGAATCGGTCAAACGACGGGCAATGATTTTCAGTAACTCATCTCCGGCGTGGTGTCCGAAACTGTCATTGACCTCCTTAAAACCGTCCAGATCAATAAATAACAGTGCCAGCTTGGTTTTCTTATTGGCATTGAACAAGGCGGCTTCCAGATGTTCTTCAAAGTAATTCCGTCCCGGCAGCTCTGTCAAAGAGTCGAACATTGCCGCCCGCTTGAGCTTTTCTTCAAACGCTTTCTTCTCGGTCACTTCGACGTGAGTACCGCCCATCAAAAGTGCATTGCCGTCTTTTGACCGGGTAATGACTTTGCCTCGAGAATGGATCCATATCCAGCGTCCTTTTTTATGCCTTAAACGCAGATCCATTTCATATTCATTTTCCTTACCGGCCAGGTTATCCTGAATTTTACGCTTCATTTCCAGAAGGTCATCCGGATGTACCAGCGAGGCGAATTTTGCAAAATTGAACGGCTGCAATTCATCCCGCGTATAGCCGATCTGAGTCACATAATGCTCGTTGATCTCCATACGGTCTTTTGCAAGATCCCATTCCCAGGTTCCTACCCGGGTTGCAGTGATAATATTCTCCAACCGCTTGTGGTTCATCATGGCGATGCCGCGATACTTTTCCGATTTCCACAATGCGAAGACGATTGCAAAAACCGCAAGCAACACAAAAGAAATCACGCGCCAGTAGGAATTCCATATCTCGCTGAATGACGGTTTTTGCACCACATCATAAGGTTCAAGACGCAACTCTCTGAGCATCATTTCAAAAGGCAGATAATTCAAGGGCGAAACAAATCCCTGAATCCCGTCGATCTCATTTTCTGCAAACAGCGAGCGGTTGATTTTAAAAAGCGAGGAAGCGATTTTTCTGGAATCGTCGGAACCGACATTCGGCATGATAATAAAAGCCCATTCCGGATAGAGGTGCGTCGACAGGATAAACGGAAAACTTTTCAAATCGCGTCGATTAATGATCTGCACTTCATCCAACGAACTCAGTTCTCCGCGTCCGAGCCAGTTTTCAAGGATTCCGGTGCGCACAAAACCGACATCGGCTTTGCCGGAAAGTACCGCTTCCATGACATGATCATTGGAACCGACTTTCATAAAATCCAGCTGCTGGTAACGAATACCGGAACTAACAAGTTCGTATAAAGGAATGCGAAAAGCACCAGAGTTGCTTTCGGAAGGAATGGCGATTTTCGCTTTTCTAAGATCCTTCAACTCTTTGAATTTACTCCCTTTACGCGAGATAATCACGCCGCCCAGACTGGAAGTACCCACCCCGTCACGATAACGTTCCAGCGTAGCGGTAATGCCACTGATAAAACTTTCATGACGGATAATCTCGTATAAAGACGGACTGATCAGCAGCATATCCACTTGTCCGGAACGCACCGCTTTACGGATCTCCTGATTACGCATTACAACCAGTTTGACCTCAATCCCGTCAATATCGCGACTTAAAAAGTCCGCGATTGGAGAAAACTCCTGAAAGGTTTTTTCCTTTGACTGATAGGCGTAAACGCCTAAAGTCAGAGTCTTCGACTGAGCCCCGATTGACTGAGCGATCAGAATTCCGAATAAAAATAAGATAAAAAAAACAGGTCGCTTCACAAACATTGATCCGTATGCACCGCCTTATCCGGAACGGTTTTCAACAGTCCGGATGCTTTTAGAATCAAAGCGATCTCGCGCGTTTTTTCAAAAAAACGGTTATCACCAAACATTTGCAGATTGATCTCTCTGGACGGCAGCGTAATTCCCCCGAGAGAAGTCAGCACTTCTTCATGGGTAAAACCTAGGTTGTCGGCAATCTGATAGCTACTCTCCTGAAAATTATCTTTGATCAGACTGACCCCGGCGAAATGCGCATCGACCAGTTGTTTAATACTTGAACAGGCATTCTCAAGCACATTCGAATCGACGGCTAACACATCGACAATCACTTCCGGCATTTGCGAACTGTTGAAGACCTCCTGCGCACCTGAACGTAAAATCTGCGTCGATACCGGATCATAGGTAACGATCATGTCCGCCTCGCCGCTTTCCCAGAAACGATACTGCCTATCAAGCGAGATATGTTTGAGGACAACATCGGACTGTTTGACCCCGTAATGTTCCAGGAACTTGTACAACATTAGTTCGCCGACACCGCCCCTTTCATAAGCGATGGTTTTTCCGATGATATCCTCTTTGCGGGTTATCGCCGTTCTGGCAAGTACCTTGTCGGCCCCCGAAGAGATATCGGTAATTAAAACTACGCTAAGCGATTTGCCCTGATCTCGCAGCGAGAGTACTTCATCCAAGGTCAGATAGCCTGCATTAATCTCGCCGTCGAGCAGCTGTTGCTTGGTTTGCAAAGCGGTTTTATTTTTAATCAGATGAATATTCTGCGGCAGAAGGCCATTTTGCTGCGCAAGATTGATCGGTTGATAGCCGATCCAAGGATGGACGCCGACATGCAACTGCGTTTCTCTGGAGCAGCCCAGAAAGGAAATTAACGTCAATAAGATAAGCAGAACTCTCATACTTTTTCCGATCCCAGACTTTATTCATCAAAAGTAATACAACGTTTGCACGGGAAATTATGATAATACAATAAGTTACAACTATAACCCCACCTGTTAAAAGGTTAAAGAAAAAGCGTACAAAATACGCAAAATTTGTAGGCACAAGGGGTTAGCCGGACTCTTAGTCGACTCTTCAGAAACCATACAATCCCCCTTATCTCAACGATTGAGCCAAAACATATTGCGATCCAGAAGTGCATTGCCCGTTATCTGTGCAGGGCTGCTTAATGCAATCCCTGCTGCGTGTAACAGACAGCTGATAATTAAAAAGATTAACCTGCATTAAGTTTGCTTAAAAATTTGCCTAAAAACCTTTTATTCAAAAAGGGATTTTGCGGTTTAATGGGCTGTAATCTGTAAAGCCCCTTTAGAAATCGTATGTAGAGACGTTAAAAAACATGAGCCACGCCGTTTTTCGTTTCGTTTAAATAAAAGCGTTATTTACGGCAACTCTACAGGCGGCAAACAACTATTAATTAAAAGGTTTTTGGAAATGCGTAACAATCAGCCGGTCACTCAAAAAGAATATGTCATTAAAGAAGGAGACATACTGGTTTCCGAGACTGATCTGCAAGGTAATATTGTCTATGCAAACGAGACCTTTATCGAAGCCAGCGGCTATAACTACGAAGAGCTGATGGGACAACCGCATAATATCGTCCGTCACCCGGACGTACCGCCGCAGGTATTTGCCGATTTCTGGAAGACTCTGCAAAAACGACGTCCCTGGCGCCAGATTGTCAAAAACCGTCGAAAGAACGGCGACCACTACTGGGTCGAAGCCAATGCAACCCCGATCATTAACGATGGTGAAATCACCGGTTATCTGAGCTTCAGAACTCCGGCCAGCCGTGAACAGATTCAACAGGCGGAAGCGGCCTATCAGGCCATTGCCGACGGCAAAATCAAACTCTATCACGGTGAAGTGGACGGAATCTGGAAACGCCTGAATATTTTCGCCCACTGGCCGCCTCTGATCACCCTTATTCCGGCCACTCTTCTGGCAATCGTGATCGAGGTCTATGCATCACTGTACGGATACCGACCAGGCTGGCTGAATTCACTGGTGATTTTCCTAACAATACTGTCAACCATCCATGTCGTTTATTTCCTGTCGCGAATCGAAGACGGTATCAAAGCGATCGACCGTATTGCATCGGGTCACCTTACCGGATACGTCAATACGCATGGCGAAAACAGCGCCGGTACAATCAATCGGCGCATTAAAACACTGCAAACCCGTCTCGGTGCTCAGGAAAACGAAGTTCTGACGACGGCACGTCGCTCATCCCGCCTCGAGGCCGGGCTAGACAACCTGAACGCCAATATTATGCTGGCTGATCAGACCGGCACCATTATTTATTTCAATGATTCGCTCAAGCAATATCTGAGCACTCTGGAACCGGAAATCCGCAAAGAGGTTCAAGACTTCAATCTCAACAAACTGCATGGAAAACCGATCGGGTGTCTGTTCGATAAGAACCCGCATATTCTTGAAGCCATCTACTCTTTAAAACACGCCGAACAGTTTAAATTCGAATTTTTCGGTGCTCAGCTGCAACTGCAAATTACGCCTATTGTGGATAAGAAATCGCAATCCCCTCTGGGCGTCGTAATCGAATGGCAGGATATTTTTCAGGAAATTTATGTCCAAAACAGTATTAAAAAGCTGGTTACCGACGCCAAGCAAGGGCGACTTCACTCTCGCGTCGATACAGATCGCCTGAGCGGTTTCTATAAAGAGCTTAGCGATGAAATCAACGAATTAATGGAAGATCTGCAGCATACATTGCGCGATATATCCGCTCTGATCGGAGGCCTTTCACATAAAGACCTGACCATGCAACCTCAAAGCGAACACCACGGGCAATACGGCTGGACAATCAAAAACCTGGTAAATGGCATCAACTCGCTGCGCGAATCTTTCTGCAGCGTCAACACTCAGGCCGAAGAGGTCAATGACTCGGCGCATCACGTAGCCATCAGTAACGAAGAACTGTCAGGTTCAATCAAATCCCAAGCAATGGAGTTGCAGAAAACCGCTTCCGCGATGCGTCAGCTGACCGATAAGGTCAACCAGACTGCCAAACAGGCGCAAAGCTCCAACCAACTGGCGCAACAAACTCAAAATGGCGTTAAATCCGGTAATCAAAGCATGCAGGAAGCAATTGAGGCCATGCATGAAATCAGTCAGGTCAGCCACGAGATCACCAGCATCGTCGCTTTGATCGACAGCATCGCTTTCCAGACCAACCTGCTGGCCCTGAACGCAGCCGTTGAAGCGGCGCGCGCCGGCGAACACGGTCGCGGCTTTGCCGTGGTAGCCGGTGAAGTCCGCTCTCTGGCACAGAAATCCGCTGATGCCGCACGCGATATTAAGGGATTGATTGACCGCACTTCGGAAAAAATCGAACAGGGAACCCAGAAAGTACAAGTGACCGGAGACTCTCTGAACGAAATTATCGAGCAGGTTCAGGAAATGAGTGAAAACATCGCTCAGATCTCGCAAAACACTCAGGATCAGTCGCAACAGATCAATCTGGTCAACCAGTCGGTGATCGAGCTCGACAAATCAGCGAAAAACAACGCCACACTGGTGATGGAAAATTCGTCTTTGGCGGATTATCTGGGAGAAGTCGCTAAAAATATGGATGACCTCGTCGGCAGCTTCGAACTTGGCGATTGCGAATCGGATTTCAAACAGACCGAGAAAGAAAAAAATAATGCGCCATTGATTCTCGTTGTCGATGACAACATCTCGAACCTTAAAGTCGCCACCATGATTTTGAAAAAAACCGGTTACCTCACTAAAACGGCGACCAATGGCCGTGAAGCGCAGACACAGTGTAAGCGTTATAACCCGGATGTCATTCTTATGGATATCGAAATGCCGCTCATGGGCGGCTTGGAAGCGAGCAGACAGTTGCGCAACAGCGGTTATGACAAACCGATCATCGCCTACACCGGTCATGGAGACGACTTTATTGAGCAGGTTAATCAGGCCGGCATGAACGATCTGTTGCATAAACCGTTGAAACCGGAAGAACTGAACGCGAAACTTGAAGCCTTCAACTGTTATCCGAATCCGCAGATTTCCGAAATTGCATTGGAAAAACGTGCGCACATTATCGAGCAGTCGACTCAGGCCAAACAGTTTAAAGCCATGATTGATGCCCATAAAGAGTGGAAAAAACAGATTCGCAGCTATATCGACGGCTCCGATATCGGCGTGAGTTACGATAAGGCGATCGATCATACCGCTTGCGCTCTGGGACAATGGCTCTATCAGGGCAATGGTCGTCAGCTGCAGAATGATCCGTTAATCGCCAAACTGACCGATGAGCACATGCAGATGCATCAGATGATCAAGCGAATTATGGATGCCTTCTCGATTGACGACTATGCGACGATGGAACAGTCAATCGAGCAGATGGATCTGTTAAGTGATAATGTGGTTGAAATTCTGAATCAATTGATCGATCAGGAAGCTTGATGGAATTGCAGCGCAAGCGCTGACACTGCAACTATATGACAGTCCCGGAATTCATAGCGTTAAGGGTAGGATTTTTTAATTTTACCGACAAAAATCCGGGCAGCCGTTACAATGGTAAACGGGTACATTTTTAATCAGCGTTTAAGAAAAAACTATATGCCAAAAATACTCAGCTGGACGAAAGAGCATAGCCTTTATCAGGAACAGATCAACCGGATCCTTCTGCGTTTTATTTTACTGGTTGCCGCCCCATCCCTCCTGCTTCTGGCGGCGATCTCGTTCGTCAATCAGAACTATGTTTTTACCGTAATCAATTTAATCAGCTTAGGGATCGTCGGTTTCGCCTTCTCGCTGTCCAGTAATAGCGAGACGAAAAACATCTCCAAAGATGTCACCCTGGCGGCGATCTATATCCCCTATCTGACGACACTGTTTTATCTGGACGCGCACCATTTGGGCTTTCTGTGGATTATGCTGATCCCGATCGTACTGGTATTTCTTAACTCGCCAAAAGAACTTCTCTTCTGGTCAACCGCCCTGTTCGCCCCTCTGATCCTTGTCGCATTGATCAATTATCTGCAACTCGCTCAGACCAATCTCCACTATACCCAGGCAATCAACAGCGCAATCGGCCTATTGATCGAAGGCGTGTTTCTGTTTTACATCAAACACACGATTTTCAGTGACCAGCTGAAACTGAAGTATAAAAACCGTCAGCTGGAATTCAATAAACAGCTGATTGACGAAAAAGTGCCGATTTTATCTCTGGACGTTAATGGCAAGATCATTAAAGCCAATAGTGCATTCATGGAAATTACCGGTTACCGCCAAATGGCACTGATCGGAAAAACACTGGATCAGCTTGATATTCTGAATGAAGAACTTGATCACTTCAGTTTAAGTAATATTCTTAAAAATAAGTCTTGGAGCGGAGAACTACACGGGCGACGCCGCAGTGGCGCGCAATTCTGGATGAATGTCACCATTCGCGAGGAGTTTAACTCAAAGTTCGAAAAAATCGGTTTTATGGCGCTTTGCGAAGACATCACCTCGCAACAATTGCTTAAACTGCATGCCAATCACGACCAGCTTACCGGCGCTCTCAATCGTCGGGTATTCGATCAGTTTATTCAGAAGTCGGTTCATGAATTCCAACGCTATCGCGAACCATTCAGCCTGATCATCTGCGATATCGACTACTTCAAGAAAATCAACGACAGCTTCGGACATAATTTCGGTGATGAAATCCTCAAACAACTGTACAGTGAACTGAGCAAAATCTTGCGTGGCTCGGACAGTATCTGCCGCTGGGGTGGAGAAGAGTTCGCCATTCTGCTACCTAAAACCGGACTGGATTTGGGCGTAAGAGTCGCCGAAAAGGTACGCCAGCATATCAATACCACCGAATTCGCCGGCCAATACCCTCTGACAATCAGTCTCGGTGTGGCAGAAATACGAATCGACGAAAAGGCCGAAGACTGGTTTGCCCGTGCCGACCGGGCTCTGTACGATGCAAAAGAAAACGGTCGCAACAAAGTCAGCTTCAGTAGCCACTGAAGCAAACCGAAGCGATAAAAAAAGCCGGTTTTACAGACCGGCTTTTTTGTGCGGAAGTGTTGGACTCCGATTCGATTACGGACTCATTTCTGTGCCGCTAAACGTTCCTGATTCTTGCGTGCGATCTCATCCCAATCGATATTGTTACAAGCTTCGCACTCCTCTTTGAAGACACCGAGTTTAACCAGTAAAGAATACACCTTACAGCCGACACAGAAGCCGAGAACCGTCTCCATCCACATAAAGCCCAGACAGATCCAAACCAAAGTCAAAGGAATCCATGGCGACATGTAATTGACCGTGGTCGGCAATAGTGTCGAACCTGCAAGGGTATTAACCCAATTGGCAAATACGTCTGGATTAAAAAAGACCAGACAGACGGAAATAAAAGTCGCGCCGATGCCCCAGGCAAAACGCTTCGGAACAATCGGTTTCCAGACCGGTTTGGTATTTTTAGCTAAGATCGTCGCCAAAAGAATCGCCGGCGATAACCGGGCACTCCAGACAAACATGCCTGCAAGCATTTCAAACAAGGCGTAGAACAGCACCCAGGTCTGTACGGTGTAATCGTAGCTTTTCTTAATTGCCTCGACAGAATAGATAATATTGTAATCCCAATCCATATCCCCGCTATCTACCGCGGTATTGCCATCGACAACCCAATGCGAAACGAAAACGGCGTCATACAGAGTAAAACTCATGTAGATCGGAACGAACAGAAGAATACCCGCACGAATCCTGATCGCAATATCATTGATATATACAGGGGATTCTTTGGGGTCGCGAAACCATAGATTCTTCAATACAGAAAGCATAAAGACTCCTTAAAATTGTCTGCCAAAAGTTAAATTAGACTATTAGCAAATAATGAACTCGTCATAATTAGACAACTTAGGAGTAAAAAATCCTAGAGAAAATGAGATAGAATTTTTTAATTCTGTAATTAAAAACGGAAATTAAGTTCAGCCAAATCAGGCTGAAACAGGCATGTTTTTGCGCCGTTAAGGCAGGGAAATTGAGTAACAAAAAAGCCAGCAACCTAACCTCGATAGTCCGTTACCGAGGCGCGAAACGGCTGCTGACGAAAACACGGTATATGTTTTAAGAAGCCGATTCTTTATTTAAACTGCTCGCACTTTGCGCCACAGCCGGATCGATATTAAATCCGTAAGCAATCATTTCCGGCCACACTTCCTGCAGCTTTTCGATATTGGAAGATTTCATCGTGCTGGTTCCATTAAGAAAACGGAAAAAGGCACTCGGAGTAATTTCCGCAACTTCCGCAACACGATGCTTAATGATCCCTTTGGCTTCAATATAACTTTTAACTCTTTGATTAAAACTCATATCTGATCTCCTATTTATTCCCAAAAGACGGTAGAACTCTTACGGTTCCACTCTGTACACTTTTTTACAATTTCAAGATATCGCAGAGCCCTATATAAAAAAAGAGTGAAAAAAATTCACTCATTGTTTTTACCTATATCGTCTCTTTAGATTATTTAAAGCCCGTAACAAGCATTAAATACACGATTGAAACCAGAAAAAATTTAGTCAGAAATGGTTATAAAATGCCAACGCTCGTCCCATAAACACGGCAAAAATCTTACGACTTTCCCCATACTTATCTCTATACAAATTTATTCAGTTCATTACAATTTGCTTTGACTTCTTAAGCAGATCTACTTACTGTATTTTATGCAATTGATTGAAAACACATTGAGGGAAAGAAATACGATGGCACTATATAAAAGAATGCGTAAATACTTACAGATCAAGCAACTTTCAGCACAGCAGGTTGCATCTGAAGCATCCATTTCACTGGTCGACCTTGAAAAGTTTTTGCAGGGCTTAGACGCGATCGACTCAAGCCAGATGGAACAGTTGAACCGTTGCTGGCCGGAAATGATCGCTTACGGATTCGATATCGACATCAGCCTATGTACGGAAAACCAGCGAATCCCTGTCCACACCTCATAAGCGGATTTCTCTTTTGTTAGCAATCACTTATAACAAACGGACAATTTAGCGCCAAGATGAGCGGATTTTTTTCGCATTATTGAAATCAATCCCGCGAATAAAATATAGATCGTTGAATTTCTTATAAAAATTCTCTTTGAAACACTGAGATGCGGTGTCTTTTCCGCTATAATGCACCGAATAAACGAATTAGATTAATTTTGTGAAACTTAGTGTGTAGTTAACTATCCAAAAAAATAAAATATACGATACAAAAAACGCTACATTACTTAAGGGTTACAATCGACTCACAATAAAAAGCTTTTAAGGTGTAAGGAGTATTGAATGAAACTTCATGAGAGAGTGAAATTCTATATTGAATGGAAAGGAATCACAAAAAAACGCGTTGCCGAAGTGGCCGGAGTCACTCAAAGCGCGCTTTATCGTTTCCTTAACGGTAGCAGTACCATGAAGTCCTCGCACCTGCAAAAAATCAACGAAGAATGGCCTGAACTGATCGCTTTCTGTTTTGACGTCAATCCGCATATTGCCATGGAAGCATTGCGCATCGATTCGGTGGAAACGCAAAAAGAAGCCTACGCCAAAATGAGTCAGGAATAAAATCGATTTCAGCCCACTTAACAATGGGCTTGTAAATGCAATTCGATTAAGCGCGGATACTCGAGTACAGATCAAAAGTCTGTTTTGAACAGGCGATTAAAGTTTGCTGTCGTTGCCTTGGCGATCTCTTCAAAAGGCACCTCTCTTAAATCGGCAATTTCCTGCACAACGTATTTCGTATAACCGGGCTGATTGACCTTCCCGCGGTAAGGAACCGGAGCCAGATAAGGCGCATCGGTTTCAACCAGAATGCGATCCAAAGGGACTTCCTTGGCAACTTCTTTCAACTCTTTGGCATTCTTAAAAGTCACTATGCCGGAAAAAGAGATATAAAAGCCGATCGCCATTGCTCTGCGGGCAATCTCCATATCCTCGACAAAACAGTGCATAATGCCGCCAACTTCCTGAGCGCCCTCTTCTTCCAGAATCCGCAAACAATCATCGGTTGAATTACGGGTGTGAATCACAATCGGTTTTTGCAGCTGCTTGGCAATACGGATTTGCAGACGAAAACGTTCCTGCTGCCAATTCATATCCTGTTTTTCGGCATCAAAGTGGTAATAATCCAGACCGATTTCACCGATCGCCAGCACCTTAGGGTGCGAAGCCGCTTCAATCAACATCTGGTCCGTTACCTGAACGTCCTCTTCTTCACAAGGGTGAATCCCGATTGCGGCATAGACCTGTTCGTACTTATCCGCCAGCTCCAGCACTTCATGCCACTTGGCCGGATTAATCGCGATGCACATCATCTTGCCAACCCCCAATTCTACGGCCTGGCGAATCACCTCATCGGTTGTGCCAACCGAATCCGGAAGAATATTTAAATGACAATGCGAATCTACGATCATTTACAGAAGTCCTCTATTTAACGTCGGTTTAAACATGGGCTCACAAGCTTCGGCAACAGGGTTTTGCAACTTCAGCCAAACGGATAACAGATTTTCCAGAATCAGTTCCTTATTGGCATTTCCCATCCAGAAGGCTTTCGCCTGCATCACCTGCTGTTGAAACTGCAAAAGCGCTCTGACCTTAGAGGTATCCGGATGCTCCGCACTATAAGCCTGGCTGCGCACCTGCATCAGTGCCCAATGATAAAAATAATCAAATACTCTCTCCGGTTGCGACCATTTCAACCACGGAGTCGCCACCTTGGAAGGTGTTTTTTTAAATTCTTTAAGCAACCGCAGGCCCTCCTGCCACTCGCTGTATTCCTGAATCCGACCTTCATCAATCCAGCGTAACGCATCCAGCGGTGCCCCCCAGTTGAGACGTAAGGCTCGCTTTAGCAACGCCTGATCCAGCTGAGGACGCTGTTGCTGCAACCATTCCATGGCAATGGGCAGTTCCGGGAGATTGACGGTAAGTTTCTGGCAACGGCTTTTGATAGTCGCCGGCAGTTTCGACGCTTGGGCGCAACTCAACAGAAACAGTGTCTGTTCCGAAGGCTCTTCCAATGTTTTCAGCAAAGCGTTGAAGGCAGAAATATTAAGATCCTCGACCCCTTCAACCCAAATCAGCTTATAGCCGCCTTGGTGCGAGGTTTCGCTCTGCTTTTCGAGTAGCTGGCGAACCTGGTCAACTGCAATCTCTTTTTTATCTTCAAGACGCTGTAAATGGTAATAATCCGGGTGCTGACCGGAAGCAAACAGCTGACAAGTCGAACATTGCCCACATGCCCCCTTTGCAGTAGGCTGTTGACAAAGCGCCTGTTGCGCCATCGCAGCAACCAACTGTTCTCCACCAATACCATTCGGCATATTCAACAGGTAGGCATGGCCGAGACGCCCCTGCAACTGTTGCCATTGCTGCCACACCGGTAGCATCCATGGCAATGATGCCAAGTCGTAAACGCTGTTTTGTGAACTCAACTTGCTGTCACTCTCTTAAACATTTAAAGCGATGTGCAATCTTTGCACCAGCTGCTCGGAAATCTGTTGTTGAACTTGCTGTAGACTCTGGCTGGCATCGATCACCTGATAGCGCTGAGGTGCCATTTCAGCACGGCGCAGATACGCTTGACGGACGCTCTCGAAGAAGTCTTTACGTTCCTGTTCAAATCTGTCGATCTGACCGCCGCGACTGGCAACACGCTGCATACCGATGTCAATCGGCAAATCGAAAACAAACGTCAGGTTCGGCTGAAAGCCCTGTTGAACCCAACGCTCGATTTCCGCTACCCGCTCAAATCCCATCGCTCGAGCCGCACCCTGATAAGCGAATGAAGCATCGGTAAAACGGTCGGAAATCACCCAAATCCCCTGAGCGAGAGCCGGTTTGATTTTTTCCTGAATATGCTGGGCACGGGCGGCAAACATCAACAAAAGCTCGGTATCCTGATGCATCGCCTTGTTTTCCGGATCCAAAAGCAGTTCGCGAATCTTCTCGCCGATTTCCGTCCCACCGGGCTCGCGCGTGGTAATGACATCTTTACCGGCCTGTCGCAGCTGCTCTGCGATAAAAGCCAGATTAGTCGACTTTCCGGCACCTTCAGAGCCTTCCAAAGTAATGAATCTACCTGTTTGTTGTGTCATCTAAACTCTACTTATTCAAAATATATTTACGCACGGCGCGGTTATGTTCCAGCAGCGTATTGGAGAATTCATGCTGACCGCCGCCCTTAGCAACAAAATACAGCGCACGGGTCTCTTGCGGCTGCATCACCGCCTGAATCGCTTCGCGTGAAGGCATCGCAATCGGAGTCGGCGGCAAGCCATCGATCTGGTAAGTGTTATAAGCGGTTTTGCGATTCAGATCCCGTTTACGAATATTGCCATCATACTCCGCACCGATACCGTATATCACCGTCGGATCGGTTTGCAGGCGCATATTTCTTCGCAGCCGATTGACAAATACTCCCGCAATTTCCGAGCGTTCCGGCGCATAACCGGTCTCTTTCTCGACAATCGAAGCCAGTATCAATGCCTCCTGAGGACTCTTAAGCGGCAGGTTTTTCTGTCTTGCCTGCCACGCATCCTGCAGCACCTGATCCATCGCCAGCTTAGCGCGCAGCAAAATCGTTTTATCGCTGTCACCAGATTGATAGTAATAGGTTTCCGGAAGGAAGTGTCCTTCAAGATTGGCGTACGGATATTTCGGGTTGATCTTGCCTTCGACACCCAGGATCGTTTGCAGGCTGGCAACATCGCTCAAATCCAGCTCTTTTTTTAATTTTTCCAGTGCCTGCAGCTGCTGTAAAGTCTGCTTGAATGTCTGGCCGGCGATAATGGTCGCCGGATAACTGACGCTCTCACCCTTGATCAATACATCAATCAGCTCGTCCACGGTAAAAGACGGTTGAATAGCAAATTCGCCGGCCTTTAGGCGGTGATGTTTATCCAGAAAACGCAGATACCAGACAAACCACTGTGGATGGTTCATAAAACCGTGTCGATGCAACTGGTGTGCAATCTGTGTGGCGTTTGAACCTTTTTTGACCTGTAAAATGAGCGTTTCGTTGTGTGCTGAGATCGGGCGCTGTTTAAAGTCCTGCCAGTTGACCCAGGCAACGCTGCTCACGATCAACAATAATATCAAAATCCCCCAGACTAGAAACTTACGCACCGATTTACTCTCAACATCCATTTATCGATTCAAATTTACAGACGAATCCGTCTGATACTGCAGCCAAGCCGTCGCCAGCCATGTGCCTTTTTCGCAGGCATAGGATTTGACTTCATCGCGAGAAGCCACAAAAGCCGATACAGGCATAATGCCGCGCACGGCATTGCTTAAAAATACCTCTTCGGCGCTGAGTAGATCGCTCAGCTGTAGACTTCTTTCTTCCCACTGCCAGCCGTGATCCGCAAGCATTTCCGGCAAGGCGTTACGAACCGTTCCGGCCACACCGCTAACATTGAGTCTTGGCGTGATCACCTTTTGAGCACTTATCAAATACAGGTTTGCCTGCGTTGCACAGATAATCTCTCCGTTATCGCTACACATCACTCCTTCCTGCCAGTCGTTATGCATCAACTCCTGACGAGCCAGAACATTTTCCAGACGGTTAAGGTGTTTCATGCCCGCCAGAAGACGGTTACTGCTGGCTGGCGTCCGACAAAGGTTTAATTGCAATGGCGACTTATCCTGTAACGGCGTACTAGACCATTGAACAATCAAACTGACCTGTGCCGTTTGCGGCGGTTGATAGCCTCTGCCCCCTTCCCCGCGGGTAAGAATGATTTTAGCCACCAGTGTCTGACGTCTCTGTTCCTGATCCAGACAAGCGAAGGTTGCGGATAATTCCTGCAGACACTTCTCTTCGGAAAGCGCTGCAAAACCCAATCGCCGACAGCTCTCTTCAATACGTCGCAAATGGTTCGACCAGTTCATGAGATGACCGGATTGCACCAGCATAGTGGTAAAAAAGCCGTCGCCGTAACTCAGACCGCGATCAAATACGCTGATTCGATCGTTTTCTTCACCGTTGATCCAGCACCTTGGCAAACTCATGCGACCGTCCTAAGCATCGCTCTGGCCGAAAGCGCGCAGCAGACCGCGCGCCTTGTGCCGCGTTTCAATGAGTTCCAGCTCCGGTTGCGAATCAGCAACAATGCCTGCTCCGGCTCGGAACTGGATCTGTTGATGCCCTTCACACTCGCTCTGGATCAAGGTACGGATCAAAATATTCAGATCGAGGGTCCCGTCCAGATTAATATACCCCAGCGAACCGGTATAAGCCTCACGCGGCATCTGCTCCAATTCGGCAATAATTTCCATGCAGCGTACCTTCGGACACCCGGTAATGGTTCCGCCCGGAAACAGCGCATGTACGATATCCAAAGGAGAGAAACCATCACGCAACCGGCCACGGACATTGGAAACGATGTGGTGAACATGCTCGTAGGATTCGATCACCATCAGCTCATTGACTTCAACGCTGCCAGGCCGGCAGATACGACCCAGATCGTTACGTTCCAGATCGATCAGCATAATATGCTCGGCACGTTCTTTAGGATGGGCGATCAACTCGTCCATCAAGGCACGATCTGCGGCATCATCATCGCTGCGGCGGCGGGTTCCGGCAATCGGCCGCGTATCGACCCACTCGCCGTCATACTTAACCAGACGCTCCGGCGATGAACTGATAATCTGCCAAGGCTGTCCGTCCTGATCTTTCAAACAGGCCAAGGCGGCAAAAGGCGCCGGGTTATTCACCCGCAAGGCCTGATAGACCTGAAGGTAATCCTGATCTTCCGCCAAGGAAGCCTGCCACTGACGGGACAGATTGACCTGAAAAACATCGCCGGCAAGAATATATTCTTTGATCTGTGCGACACCATCCAGATACTTCTTTTCCTCTTCTTCCTGGAGATGACTTAAGGAAACTTCACTGGAAATCGCATTTGCAGTGCGAAGTACGGTTTGCATGTCCTCTAGCATTGAAGCCATTTCTGATTGATGCGTTTTTTCGGCGACAAGCCAGGCGCTTTCTGTCTCATGATCGAGAATCACCGCGGCGTGGCAACGAGTCAGATTCGCCAGCGGGAATTCCGATGCCGGAAGTTCTAATACCGGCTCAACAACCTGAGCATAGTCATAACTGAAATAAGCAAACCACCCGCCCTTGAACGGCAAAGCTTCGGCTTCGCTTTGCAGTCGTGCCCGGTCAAGTCTCTCATCGTCCGCGAGCATCAGTTCCAACTGGATTTCGTTCTGCGCGGTTATCGCCAGCACCTGTTGCGCCTGAGCGGTAAACTCCTGCGCATTGTGCGGCGAATCAAGCTGCAGCGAATCGCCCGGCAAAGCCATCAACACCGAATAACGCCCCAAAGATCCTTTGGCGACACTTTCCAGCAAAAACGGATAGCGCTGCGGATTGACACTGTGCAGCGCTGCCAGATCGAGTTTTTGCACTTCAGAGAAAAAAACAGGCCGTGCAACCACAGCCTGTGTATAAAGTTTCGTCATAAACTTAAGTGTCTTAAAAAAGCAAAACGCTTAGACTTTTCCTAGCACGATGGTTGCGTTGGTACCGCCGAAACCGAAAGAGTTCGACAGTGCAACATCAATTTTGGCGTCACGCGCTTCGTTGGCAACATAATCCAGATCGCAACCTTCTTGCGGGTTTTCCAGATTGATCGTCGGCGGAAGCTTCTGCTCTTTGATCGCCAAGGCGGTGAATACCGCTTCCATCGCTCCGGCTGCACCCAAAGCGTGCCCCGTCATCGATTTGGTAGAACTCATGCATAGATTGTACGCATGATCTCCGAAAACCGATTTGACGGCACTGGTTTCACACAAATCACCCGCCGGTGTCGAAGTACCATGCGCATTAATGTAGTTGATCTGCTCCGGATTAACTCCGGCGTTATGTAAAGCGGTATGCATGCAGCGAGCCGCACCGGCACCACCGGCAGCTGGCAAAGTCATATGGTAAGCGTCGCCGCTCATACCAAAACCTAGCACTTCGGCATAGATCTTGGCGCCGCGCGCTTTGGCGTGCTCATACTCTTCAAGTACCACTGCTCCCGCACCGTCACTCAATACAAAACCGTCACGATCCTTATCCCAAGGACGCGAAGCCGCATGCGGATCATCATTGCGTGTGGACAAGGCTCTCGCCGCTGCAAATCCAGCCAATCCCAGTTCGGTTGTCGCATATTCGGCACCACCGGCAACCATCACGTCGGCATCGCCGTACTGAATCATACGCGCGGCATCGCCGATACTGTGGGTACCGGTCGCGCAGGCAGTGGCAATCGCCATATTCGGACCTTGCAAGCCGAACATAATCGACAGGTTACCGGAAACCATATTGACAATGGAACTCGGTACAAAGAAAGGAGATACGCGGCGCGGGCCGGATTTCTGATAAGTACCGTGCTGGGTTTCGATCGAACCGATACCGCCGATTCCCGAACCGATTGAAACGCCTATGCGCGGTGCATTTTCCTCGGTCACTTCCAGCCCGGAATCCTTAATAGCCTGTGCACCGGCGGCAATACCGTAATGGATAAAAGGATCCATCTTTTTGGCTTCTTTCGGCGCGATGTACTCTTTGACATCAAAACCTTTCAGTTCCCCACCAAAGGTCACCGAAAACGGAGAGGTATCAAACTTGGTAATCGGTTCGATTCCGCTCTTACCCGCTAAAAGATTAGTCCAGTTCTCTTCCACATCCAGCCCTACAGCGGATAGTACGCCTAGACCGGTTATGACTACACGACGCTTTGTCAAAATGAGATCCTCTTTACTGAGTCCACGAAAATGATGTGATTTTATTGGCTGTTGGCACTAAAGTCCAGATACAAAAAAAGCCGCATAAAAACGGCTTTTTTTGCAATCGTTTGTAACCAAGCGATTATAGGTTTGCTTCTACGTAAGCAACTGCTTGAGCTAGTGTAGAGATTTTTTCTGCTTCTTCGTCAGGGATTTCGCAGTCAAATTCTTCTTCAAGAGCCATTACTAGTTCAACTGTATCTAGAGAGTCAGCTCCTAGATCATCAACGAAAGAAGCATCAGCAGTAACCTGATCTTCTTCAACACCTAGCTGCTCAACAACAATTTTCTTTACGCGTTCTGCAATATCGCTCATTTGGAAATTCTCCAATTATGGTTATATAAAAAATTTAGTTGGGGTATTTTCGCTTTATGTTTGCGGATTTTCAAGCACTTTCGCCTTTTTTCTCCTCTAAAAACATTTATAAGCGATTAGTTATTATTTGGCCTTCTGATTTATAAAAGGCTTAGATCATGTACATCCCACCATTAACGTTCAGTGTCTGACCGGTAATATAGGCTCCGCCGCTCCCTGCCAGGAAGGTAACGGTTTGCGCAATGTCTTCCGGCTGACCCAAACGATTCAAAGGAATCTGGCTGGTCAGAGAGTCGCGCTGTTCTTCAGGAAGTGCACGTGTCATATCGGTATCGATAAAGCCCGGGGCAACGGTATTAACCGTAATGTTTCGGGCACCGACTTCACGCGCCAGAGACTTACTGAAACCGATGATACCGGCTTTAGCTGCGGCATAGTTGGTCTGACCGGCATTCCCCATAACACCGACGACAGACGCGATATTGATAATACGTCCTTCTTTGGCTTTCATCATGCCGCGAAGACACGCTTTAGACATACGGAAAACCGAGTTCAAGTTGGTCTGGATAATATCGTCCCACTCTTCGTCTTTCATGCGCATCAGCAGGTTATCACGAGTGATCCCGGCATTATTCACCAGAATCGTCGGCGTACCGAACTCTTTGGTTACTTCGGCCAACACTTCGGTAATCATCTCAGCTTCTGTTACATTCAGACAAGCACCGCGCCCTTGGGCACCCGCTTCTTTAAGATAGTCCGTAATCGCCTGAGCACCGGATTCGGAGGTTGCCGTACCGATAACCGTTGCGCCCTGAGCCGCCAGATCCAACGCGATCGCTTTTCCGATACCGCGGCTGGCGCCAGTCACAAATGCAACTTTATTCGTTAACATTTTCATATACCCTTTATGAGTTTTTTCTCTGATTATTGTAAGCGTCCAATTTTATAGAGTCGCCAACGCTTTTTCCAGTGTTGCCTGGTCAAATACCGCCTGCATACCCATGCGACGGTCAATACGACGGTTTAATCCCATCAAAACTTTACCAGGACCCAACTCATACAGAGTTTCAACACCTTGCGCTTTCATCGATTCAACGGTTTTCACCCACTGCACCGGCTGATAAAGCTGTTTGACCAAAAGCGCTTTAATATCATCCGTGCTTTGCGCTTGGCTGAAATGCACGTTATGCAAAACCGGCACCTGCGGCATCTGCAAATCCATCGCCGCCAGTTTTTCCGCCAGTTTTTCCGCAGCCGGTTTCATCAACGAGCAATGAGAAGGTACACTGACCGGCAGCGGAACAACGCGTGATGCGCCCGCTTCGGTTGCCGCTTCCTGAGCTGCTTCAACCGCCGCCTTTTCACCGGCGATAACGACCTGGCCCGGTGAATTGAAGTTAACCGCTTCAACCACTCCGTCAACCGATTCGCATACCTTGACAACCGCATCGTCATCCAGACCCAGTACCGCCGCCATAGCTCCGGCTCCAGCCGGAACTGCGCTCTGCATCAAGCGACCGCGTTCGGCAACCAGCTCGATCCCCTGCTCCAGCGTCATGGCGCCAGCTGCGACCAATGCGGTATATTCGCCAAGCGAGTGACCGGCCATAAACGCCGGTGCCACGTCTTTTTGCGCCTTAAGGGTTTCCAGGACAGCAATACCGGAAGCCAGCATAGCCGGCTGAGTGACGTCAGTCTGGTTTAACTTGCCCGAATCGTCGTTCTGCACCAGTTTCCAAAGATCGTATCCCAGAACTTCCGATGCTCTCGCAAAGGTTTCTTTCACCTGTGCGTGCGATTCCGCCAGCTCCGCCAACATCCCTTGAGACTGCGAACCCTGACCTGGAAAAACAAAAGCGTAACTCATAATCTGATGTTTCCTTTATATTATTGAAGCAATGGCTTAGCGATCTTGCTCATTACTATTTAAATAGCGTCGCCTAGCCATAAAAAAACGCCTGATTGAAAGGCGTTTTCGGTAAATTTAAAACTTGATCAGCGCGGATCCCCACGTAAATCCGCCGCCGAATGCTTCCAGCAGCAGCGTCTCGCCACGCTGAATACGACCGTCACGAACCGCCTCGTTAAGCGCCAGCGGAATAGACGCACTGGAAGTGTTCGCATGCTTGTTCACCGTAACCACGGTTTGCTCAGGCTGCAACTTCAATTTTCTGGCCGTTGCGCTGATAATACGCATATTCGCTTGATGCGGAACCAGCCAATCCAGATCTTCTCGTTCAATATTATTCGCTTTAAGCGTGTCCAGAGCGACCTTGCTCAGCGTATTGACTGCAACCTTAAATACCTCGTTACCGCGCATCGACATGGTTCTTTCCGCGATTTCATCAGTTTGCGGAAGCTTGGAGGTACCGGAAGGAACGTGCAACAACTCTTCATACTGACCATCTGCATGAATATGCGTCGAAAGAATCCCTGCCTCTTCAGAAGCTTCAAGTACAACCGCTCCCGCACCATCGCCGAACAAGACACAGGTATTGCGGTCCTGCCAGTTGGTGATACGGGACAGGGTTTCCGAGCCGATAACCAAAGCGCATTTCGCCATACCGGTCTTAATAAACTGGTCGGCAACACTTAATGCATAAACAAAACCGGTACAGACGGCTTGCAGATCGAAAGCCGGGCAACCGTGAATATCAAGACGCTGCTGAATCAAACAGGCCGTACTTGGAAAGGTTTTGTCCGGAGTGGTCGTTGCGACAATAATCAGATCGATTGAATTTTTATCGACACCGGCCATTTCCATTGCCGATTTTGCCGCTTCGACGCCTAAATCGGCAGTCGTCTGACCGTCCTCTGCAATATGGCGTTCTTCAATTCCTGTACGTTCACGGATCCATTCATCACTGGTTTCGACCATCTTTTCCAGATCGAAATTGGTTAGAATTTTTTCCGGTAAGTAGCCACCTGTACCGCTGATGCGGCTATAGATTTTTTGAGTCATAAATTCAACATCTTTGCATTGATCGAAGCGGAGCGCTTCGGTCACCCATTTTGCATTGACAAGCAGAGCGAAGCGCCCTGCTCATGAGAAGATTAAGAACTTTTCTGCTGGATCAACAGGGAAACTTCGGCAGAAATCAGCTGCGGAACATTCTTACTGACTTCCAGACGCGCTTCGGCAATTGCTTGTAAGAAAGCATATTGATCGGCACCACCATGGCTCTTAATCACAATTTTTTGTAATCCTAAAAGCGATGCACCATTATAGCGGCGAGGATCAACCTTGTCTTTAAAAGACTTCAACACCGGGTAGGCAATCAGCCCGGCAAGCTTGGTAAAGATATTGCGGCCAAACGCTTCCTTAAGATAGTAAGCGATCATTTTGGCAACACCCTCACTGGATTTGAGCGCAATATTACCGTCAAAACCATCGCAGACCACAACATCGGTATCACCTTTGTAGATGTCATCACCTTCGACGTAACCGATGTAGTTAATCGATGTATTTTGAATCAACTGATGCGCGTCTTTAATTCGCTGATGGCCCTTGATCTCTTCTTCACCGATATTCAGCAGTCCGACTCGCGGCGCAGCATTACTGTCGACAGCGCGAGACAAAACCGAGCCCATAACGGCAAACTGAGTCAAATTCTCCCCGGTACAACCGACATTCGCCCCCAAATCCAGTACATGCACATGCCCTTTCATTGTCGGCATGGAGGTACAGATCGCTGGACGATCGATATCCGGCAGGGTTTTCAGGACGAACTTGGCGACCGCCATTAAAGCGCCTGTATTCCCGGCACTGACACACGCCTGAGCCTCATCCTCTTTAACCAGATTCAGAGCGATACGCATCGAAGACTTGCGTTTGTTACGCAAAGCTTTGGACGGCAAATCGTCCATTTCCACGACTTGCTCGGCATGAACAACGGTTAAACGGGAGGAATCGTATTGGTAAGCGGAGAGCTGCTGCTCTATTTCATCCTGTTTACCAACAAGAACGATATGGATATCGGAGAATTTATCGAGTGCATCGATAGAAGCGGGAACGGTGACCGACAAACCGTGGTCACCGCCCATAGCGTCAATTGCTATATTGATAGCCAAGATGGATTACGCCTTATCTTGAACGACTTTTTTACCTTTGTAGTAACCGTCAGCAGTAACGTGGTGACGACGGTGTACTTCACCAGTAGTAGAATCCTGAGTCAGCGCAGTTGCAGACAGAGAATCGTGAGCACGACGCATGCCGCGCTTTGAAGGGGTTTTACGGTTTTGTTGAACAGCCATGTCAATCTCCTAAATAAATAATTACTTTTTCAGTCCTTGCAAAACCGCAAACGGGTTCTGCTTCTCGGACTTCGGCTCTACGGAGCCGTTGGTTGAATCTTCTATTTGACCGTCATCGTCGGCATTCTGGTAAGCCAGTTCACTGCTTTCATCAATCGGTACCATCGGTACACAGAGAAGCAATTCCTCTTCTACCAGTCCGAGCAGCGAAATTTTATCGCCCTCGAGTTCAAACGCCTCAACCTCTTTCGGCAAATCTTCAACAAGCGCCATCGATTCGGTAAATACCCCTTTCATGTGAGCTTTCACAGGAAAGTCAAACGCATTCAAAGAACGCTGGCACTGTAAATTGAGTACGGCATCGACATTCAACTCAAAAGCGGGAAAGCCCAAAGCTTTATCGTAATAAAACCGAATGTCGACCGTCGCATCCTGACCCGCCGATTCCACCTGCTCCGCCAGCCGCGAAAATTGCGACATATTGACTCGTCCAACATAATGTTTATTATGTTTGACCGCATAGATGGGATCGATATAATCAGGTAGCTTATTTAACATAGGCGCGCATCATACCCGCAACCTCTTGCTAAGTCAAAAAATAACGCACAAAAAAGTCGTTATTTACGCAAAAACTTCGCCTCTTCGGATTTCAACCATCCGCGCCATGGAAACCCGACGGATTCAAAACCCGAAATCCAGGCGTTTTACTTTAAAAAACAAGAGATTACAAAACCTTTAAATTTTCATAAACTGTTTCAAACGTTTTACTTTAAAAGCGATGAAAAATGCGATTCCTCGCAGTAAAACACCCTGAACGGGACACAGCGACATCATTAAAACCGAGAGAATCCAATGCAAGATACCCACGGGTTATCCACAAGTCATTCACAAACTAATCCAGAATCAAACGGGCTTCCGCCGGTTATCTTGGGATCAACGTCGATTTTTCGACAGCAGATGCTTGAAAAGCTCCACCTGCCGTTCGACACCGATAAACCGGAAGTAGATGAAACCCCGCTGCAGGGCGAACAGCCCGAAGCGATGGTCGCGCGTCTTTCTCTGGCCAAAGCCCAGGCAGTCGCCCGAAAGCATTCCGACGCGCTGGTCATCGGCTCGGATCAATGCGCGGTATTCGACAACCGACCGATCGGTAAACCGCACACCTTTGCCGCAGCGCAGCAGCAACTGCGTCAGTTCAGCGGCCAATCGATCACCTTTTATACCGGACTGGTGGTAATAAACGGCCGGACAGGTAAAATCTATCAAAAAATGGACACCACAGTAGTTCATTTCCGCGAGTTAAGCGATAACGTCATCGATAATTACCTGACCATCGAACAGCCGTTAAACTGCGCCGGCAGTTTTAAATCTGAAGGCCTTGGTGTTACGCTTTTCCAACGCATCGACAGTCGCGATCCGAACGCACTGATCGGCCTGCCGCTAATGGATTTAACCGACATTTTTTATCAAATGGGTTATCCGCTGCCGCTCGAGCCTTAGCTTCTTAAGGTTTCAATGCACCGCGAAAATCAAAAGCCCGGCGCTAATGCCGGGCTTTGATAATGTATCCGAAAAACCTGATCCTAAACTTCAGGCTTTAGATATTCTGCATTAACCACATATTCAGTTCCTGCAAAGAGTCAAGGCAGGCGACCGGTTCATACTCAGTCAAAACCTCCATCTGGTGAACGCCATGGCTCAGCGCAATTCGATCCATGCCGCAGTTTCGTGCCATCTCCATATCGAAAGTCGTATCGCCGACCATCACCGCATCTTCCACGGCAACATTCATTGCTTCAAGAATCTGCAACAACATCAAGGGATCCGGTTTGGAAGCCGACTCGACCGGCGTCCGGGTAATATCGAAGTAAGGTTCAAAGCCGCACTCTGCGAGAACCTGATTAAGACCCTTGCGGCTTTTACCGGTTGCAATGGCCAGCTTGACCCCTTGCTGTCGAAGATTCAGCAACATAGCTTCGGCTCCGTCGAATGGAATCATCTGCACATCGGACTGCTCGAGAAAATTCATCGTATAGGCTTCGCACATGGTGACCAGTTTTTCCTGATCCTGCTCCAGGTGAGGATAAAGCGTCAAAACCGCCTTATCCAATGCCAGACCGATAATCTGCTTGCACTCATGACTAGGAAGCACCTCCAGCCCGCATTCTCTGGCCGCCAGCTGCAAAGCATCAACAATACGCCCTTCGGAGTTCATCAGGGTTCCGTCCCAATCAAAAATGACCAATTTATATTTTCTCATTGAATCCTCCATAATTTCGCAACCCCTTTACAGCGCTTGTTCTTCGATCATACGTTTGAAATCGGCCCACAACGGTGCTTCGATGCGCATTTTCTGCTCGGTGTTCGGATGAGTAAAACCAAGAATATGCGCGTGTAACGCCAGCCGCTTCATCCCTTTCTTGCGGAAACGCTTATTCAATTCCCGATCACCATAACGGTCATCGCCGACCAGAGCGCAGCCCTGCGCCAATGCATGAACCCTGATCTGATGCGTGCGCCCGGTCTTAAGACGCACTGCCATCAGATCACACTCTTTAAGATGCTGCTTGACCTCAAAATAACTCAAGGCACTTTTACCGTCCTGCGCGACCTTCACATGCCAGCCGCCATTTGGAAGATGGTCTTTACGCAGCGGCAGTTCCACCTTGCTGACATTCTTAGGCCAGGTACCACTGACGATGGCCAGATAACGCTTCTCGAACTGATCGTCGCGCATCTGCTGATGCAGCGCTTTCAGTACCGATGCTTTCTTAGCCACTAGAATACAGCCCGAGGTATCACGGTCGATACGGTGTACCAACTCCAACCTTTTAGCTCGTGGACGCAAGGCACGCAAAACTTCAATCAATCCGTAGCGGATTCCGCCACCGCCGTGTACCGCCACACCGGATGGCTTATTGACAACCATCAGATCAGCATCCTCATATAGGATCGCCTGCTCTATCTGACGCAATTCATCAGCCGGAATTTCGCTGTCTTCAACCTTGTCCGTTTGCGGCAGTCGCATGGGCGGCACCCGCACCACATCCCCGCTTTCGATTCGATTACTGACTTTGGAGCGACCTTTATTAACGCGAACCTCTCCTTTACGAATAATTCTATAAATCAAGGCCTTAGGCGCTTTTCTGAAATGACGCATTAAAAAATTATCCAACCGCTGACCGTGGTCTTCTTCCCCAACGGTCAGAAACTGTACTTTGGAAGCCGCATGTTGCTCGGTCATCTCCACTCCGTCGCCAGATACTCTGAAAATTTCAAAAAAAGCCTATTCTACTCTATTCGGCTGCCGATTTAGGCTCGCGCAAAACAAATCCGTACTTAATGACAACTTATTCACAGGTTTTTCCACCGATTCATCAATCACCGATTGCCAAGGTACCGACACAATGATATATTTGCGAAGCTTGCAAAATTATAAGCGAAATAGGTCGGCGTTCTACTGCACTTTCGAGTGAACAACGACCGGTGTTTAAGACGAATTTTTAAACCGCTTTTCGGAGTTTCCGAACAGCTTTTATATAACCTTGAACACAGTTAAACGGACAACAACCAATGCAAAAGTATGCAAAGTTGACCGGCGCAGCGATTTAATACGCCTTATGAATCATTTGACTCTAAGTCAAACCGTTAAATCCCCTAAGACGCCGGAAAGACCATACGAGAGCAAGCGGAAAGACCGTTAAAAATCAAAGCCTTGGCTTTGACGGCTAGAGCACCGACACAATAATAAAAACCAGAAAGATGATCGCTGCTCGATACAAATGTTACCAAACTGATGAACTTGATACTTTTAAACGCATCACGGCGTTTTCCAAAACCAGTGCTTAGCCCTTTGACCGGGCAATTCCGGAATGCCGAATAGCCGGCAACGGAATAAAAGTTCTGCAAACTCCCTGAAATGGTAACAACTTGCCTAGACACCCTTTTGCTGCCGATAACCTCGTTGCATCTTAAACGCAGGATGACGACATCCGTGCACACTGTGTTCTCTTGAGTCAAAAGAGACATAAATGAAAAGAATGTTAATAAATGCGACCCAGAAGGAAGAGGTTCGCATTGCTCTTGTCGATGGCCAGACATTATATGATTTGGACGTCGAAACCCCACTTCATCAAAAGAAAAAAGCCAATATCTATAAAGGGAAAATCACCCGAATCGAACCTTCTCTGGAAGCCGCTTTCGTTGATTACGGTGCCGAACGCCATGGTTTCCTTCCTTTTAAAGAAGTCGCCAGCGAATATTTTCCAAATGAAAAACCTGAATCCGGCCGCCTAAGCATCAAAGATGTACTGAGCGAAGGCCAGGAAGTCATCGTTCAAGTCCAGAAAGAAGAACGCGGCAATAAAGGTGCGGCACTAACCACTCAAATCACCCTTGCGGGCCCTTATGTGGTCATGATGCCGAACAATCCGAAGGCCGGCGGTATCTCTCGCCGTATCGAAGGCGACGAACGCTCCGACATCCGCGACACACTGCGCGACTTGAATACCCCGGACGGCATGGGTTTGATTATCCGTACCGCTGGTGTCGGCAAAAGCACGGAAGAACTTCAGTGGGGTGTCAACTATCTGATCCAACTGTGGGATGCCATTAAAAGTGCGGCAAACGAAAAATCCGCGCCTTTCCTGATCCATCAGGAATCGGACATTGTTATTCTGGCGATTCGCGACTACCTGCGTCAGGATATCGGTGAAATCATTATCGACGATATGGATACCTTCCATAAAGCGCGTGACTTCATCCAGCACGTTATGCCGCAGCAAGTTTATAAGGTCAAACCTTATCAGGACACTATCCCGCTGTTCACCCGCTTCCAGATCGAATCGCAAATCGAATCCGCCTATCAGCGTGAAGTTACCCTGCCTTCCGGCGGTGCAATCGTTATCGATATCACCGAAGCTTTAACGGCCATCGATATCAACTCCAGCCGTGCGACCAAAGGTGGCGATATCGAAGAAACCGCGTTCAACACAAATATGGAAGCCGCCTGCGAAATCGCTCGTCAACTGCGCCTGCGTGACCTTGGCGGACTGGTGGTTATCGACTTTATCGATATGCACTCCAGTAAACACCAGCGCGAAGTGGAAAATAAACTTCGCGAAGCGGTCAAATCAGATCGCGCCCGCGTGCAGATCAGCAAAATCTCCCGTTTCGGGCTACTGGAAATGTCGCGTCAGCGCCTGCGCCCGTCGATTGAAGAATCAACTCAGATTGTCTGCCCGCGCTGTAAAGGTGTCGGCGTAATCCGTGGCGTCTCTTCATTGGGTCTGTCTATTCTTCGTCTGCTTGAAGAAGAAAGCATGAAAGAAAACACGCGTCGAGTGACCGTACAACTACCGGTTGACGTAGCGACTTTCCTGCTGAATGAAAAGCGCGCGCAGATTACTAAAATCGAAGACCGCCATAATATGCACGTTCTGATCGTCCCGAACGAACACCTGCAGACACCGCAATACATTATGGAGCGCACCCGTCTTAGCGACGATGAAGTGCATGTCATCAGCTACGAAGCGAAAGACGAAATCAAGAGCGAAGAAGAGATTCACAGCGTTAACGAAACACCGAAGCCGAAAGAAGAGCCTGCGGTGCAAAACGTTACGCCTATGGCACCTCCGCCTCCTGCATCCGTTGAAGAAAAGCCAAATGTCGAAGTGAAAGCGGGACTGTTCAAACGAGTCTGGTCAGCACTGTTCGGTAAAGCGGAAGAGCCGGAAGAAGTGAAGCCGAAAGAGAAATCTCAAGGCAACCGTAATCGCAACAACCGCAATCGTAACAACCGTAACGACCGAAACGACCGTCGTCGCAATGACCGTCGCCGCGGCAACCGTAATGACCGTCCAGAGTCCAAAGAGACCGCGGTGGATACAACGGCGAAAACGATTACTGAAGAGAACGACAAGCAGGAGAATACTTCGGCCAAGAGCAACCGCCGCCGTAACAACCGTCGTCGTCGTCCTCGCCAGGAAGAAAATGCCAAACCGGAAAATCAAAACACCCAGCCCCTTCAAGAGCAGGATGTTGAAAAAACCGAGAAACAACTAGACACGACTCCGGAAGAAAAGACTCCTGTTCAGGGCGGTAATAAGCCGAAAGAGGAAGAGAAAGAAAGCAAACCGCGTTCAAGACGCCGCAGCCGTTATAACAGTCGCAGTGGCTTCAACTCGCGCCGCCGTGCACCTAAAGACGCGGAAAGCCGTTCTATCCACTCTCCGGCACCGCATCTGGTAACGGTAACCAAAGACGGTGAAGTGATTCATAAAGAATCCGCTAAAGAAGAGAAGAAGCAGCAAGACGATGCATCTCAAGAGGCGACGGCTTCAGCTTCTGAGAATCCGACAGTAGCGCAGGCGTCTGTTGAATCAGCGCATGAAGAGACAATCCCAAGCCAGGACTCCGTCTCTGAAACTGCTGACAACAACAGTGAGATTCAGATTGACAACGCGGAGAAAGCCCCTGCCACTGAGCAGCAGGATGCCGAGAAAACCTCTGACTCTGAAACGGCTGAACCACAAGTCGAGCTGAACTTTGATACTTCCGCTCAAAACGCTGCCAACGCAACTACCGAGACAGCCACAAGCGAATCGGAAACTTCCGTTGTAGCCGATAGCGAAGGTAAAGCGGAAGCGAAAACCGACGAGCAAGTTGAAGTACAGAAGGAAAAACCTGTTGAGACTGAGAGCGCATCCGATAATTCAGAAGCGGCTTCTCTAACAAACTCGGAAGAAGCAGCGTCAGAAGCCGATAAGGTCGCGTCTGCAAACGAAAACAGCGCCCTTGAAAAACCAGAGACCGAAACCCAAGCGAACGAAGTTTCTGATAATAGCCAAAAAGACGACACGCTAAGCGAACAATCCGCGAAGCCGGAAGTCTTCTCCGAAGCGGAAGCGACGGATCAAGAGGCAAAGCAAGAAGAAGAGAAAACCAAAGCGTAAGCCTGTAATTTCTTTTCCTGCAATAAAAACGCCCAAGAGCATTTGCTCTTGGGCGTTTTTTTATGCTGGTCTTTTATTCAAACCAATCGAACTGCCGCGAAGTGAATTACTTCTGTCAGCCGAGATGATTTTGCTTGATATGTTCGAGCAAACCGCGGGATGCCGATTCAACCAGATCAAAAACATGATCGAACCCCTGAGGCCCTCCGTAATAAGGATCCGGAACTTCCGTTTCCTCAAACTCCTCGGTAAATTTCAGGAACATATGCAGTTTTTCGCGATGTTCCGGTAATGCCATTTCATAGAGATTGCTGTAGTTGGAATGATCCATTGCCAGAATATAGTCAAACTGATAGAAATCACCGAAATCCACTGCACGGGCACGCAGGTCATTCATCTGGATACCACGCCCTTGAGCGACCTGGGTGGAACGGCTGTCCGGCGGATTACCGACATGGTAGGCAGCGGTGCCGGCGGAATCGATTTCAATTTGCTTTGCCAACCCTTCATCGATAACGAGCTTGCGAAAAACCGCATGTGCCGTCGGCGAGCGGCAAATATTGCCTAAACAGACAAACAAGACAGAGACTTTTTTTGCCATTTGCAGATTCCTCCAGATTCCCTTGCTATAAAATAAACGCCTTAGTTTACAAGGCTCAACTGAAAAATGCATGCAAACCTGCGCGCTCCGGCTATCACACTGAAAAACTTCGAATACGATCCCAGCTGGGTGCTTTATAGCGACCCGGATATCATTATTGCCAATAAACCGAGCGGAATGCTTTCGGTTCCCGGACGCGGAGCCGACAAACAGGAATGCCTGCTATCCCACCTGCAAACCCGCTTCCCCGACGCTTTGATCGTACACCGTCTGGACATGGACACCTCAGGTTTAATGGTTCTGGCGCGCTCCAAGGACGCCCACCGTCATTTGAGCCGTCAGTTTCAGGACAGACAAACCCGTAAACGCTACCATGCGGTCTGCTGCGGGATAATCAGCCAGGATCACGGCGAAATCCATTTACCTATGCGCTGCGACTGGGAACGCCGTCCCCTACAGATGGTCGATTTCATTCACGGCAAATCAGCTCATACTCAATGGCGAGTAATGCGTCAATTTTCCGACCGGTTCAGCGTGGAATTAACCCCGATCACCGGCCGATCTCATCAGCTCAGGCTGCATATGAAAATGCTTGGGCACCCTATTTTGGGCGACAACCTGTATGCCGACCCGCATTCTCTGAAGATGGCGCCACGCCTGCTTCTGCACGCACAGCATCTCGCATTCACCCACCCTGAAAACG
Source organism: Thiomicrorhabdus sp. 6S3-12 (assembly GCF_017571475.1). GTDB lineage: Bacteria > Pseudomonadota > Gammaproteobacteria > Thiomicrospirales > Thiomicrospiraceae > Thiomicrorhabdus. Next base: position 250,919 of record NZ_JAGETW010000004.1, read on the forward strand.
GTGAATGGCTGTCGTTCACACAAGATGCCGACTTTCCGACCTAAGACCGATGGCACAAATACTGCTTGTCGTGCACTAAGCAAAAAAACTGATAATTTACTGACAATTTTATAAGCTGAAACCTGTCTTGCTTTTCTTGATGCAGAACAGTAAAGCGCCCTATTGCTCTAGCCACCCTAATACAAACTCAATAATATGGCTTAAAGCATTATGGCAGTAGAAGTAGGAAAGAGTGCCATGTCAAATATAGATCCACAGAAAGACGATTTAGCCACCCAGCAGATGGTTGAAATGATGGAAGGCAAAACCACGGAAGGTGAGCTGGACGTCGACGCCCTGTTAAACTCGATTGAAGAAGTTGAAAAACAATCCGAATCCGAGGAAATCGAGGACGTGAACACATCGGAAGAAGAGATCGACAGTGATCTTCTGGAACAAATCCAGACCTCTGATGACGAACTTGAACAGGCACTACTCGATATGGATGCCGCCCTAGAGGACGAAGATACGCTTCCGACTTCAGATGATGTTACAGCCGCAGGCAATTCAGTCGAAGACACAGAAGTCGAAGATGAATCGAGCTTGTCAGATGATCTTTCCGCTTCTGCAGAAGAAACTCAACCGGATGATTGGGATGCAGCGCCCGGCGAAGAAGACTCTCTGCCGGAGGAAGACTTATCCTTAGAAGACCTCCCGGAACCGACGCTGGACTCAACAGTGGACGATTCTCAACAGGATACGGATATCTTAGAGGATCTGGAAAGCGTGGATTTTGATGAGCACTCGAACGATTTGATTGAAGAAGTCACTCCCACCGAGGACAGCGACGATATCGAGCAGATGCTCCAGACTGCGGAAGCGTCCACTACCGACCTGGATATCGATCAGAACGAAGACAATTCAGACCTCGAAAGTCTGGATGATTTGCTGGTAGATGAAAACCCAAGCGAAAACACTTTCGAAACCGATCTCGACCAGTTAATCGAAGAAGAACCGCAGGAAACCGTTGCCGACATTGACTTAGCAACACCTGGCGCACCGGAAATCCTTGCCGAAGACAGTGAACAAATCTCCCGAAGCGATCTTCAATCTCAGGCTGAGCAAACCAATGAATCGGTACAGGCAATGAGTGAAGCCGTAGAGATGGATAAACAGACCCGTGAAATCATCGAGCAATTGAGCAACTCCGCGCAAATGACGACTAAAATCGCCCTTGCAACCGCTCAGAAAGCACAGGAATCGGCTCTGAGCGCGCAAGACGCAATTGAAAAAACATTTGCTGCAATCCAAAGAGCGCAACAAATTACGCAGAGCGCCGACTATCAAGTCGACATGCAGGCCATGAAAAACCTGACTGCGGAAGAACTTACAGACATTCTGCAAGAAATCAAAGTCAAAAATGACGAACTGAAACAGGTCAATAGTGAGCTAGCGAACCAAATTGCCGAGTTTCACCAGTCTTAGGAATGCAATATGAGTGATCAGAACAATCAGGTGGACGATCTGCTGGAAGCCGTAGAAGAACTTGATCTGGCCGGGGGAAACCTTGAACAGAAAGTCGATCAGTCCCAGAAAACACATAAAGAGTTACACACTCTTTCCGAGGAAGCCAAAGTCGACAGTTCAATTATGACGCTTGAAGCGGCAAAAACTGCCCAGGAAGCCGCAACCCAAAGTCAGGAAGCGGCAAAAGCCAGCTTACAGGTCTCGGAAGCATTGCGCGGGCACACCGAAGAGTTGACCAATGCAACATTTAACTGGCGTCAAGCCATCCGTCATGCCTCTCAGGAAATGGCCGAGAGCAAAAAGTTATTTGTTTCCATGCTTGTCATCAGCCTGCTCTTGAGCTTAACGGCAGTCGGAGTAATGATCGCCGTTTACTACAATATTGGCAGCCAGCAAGAGCAGCTTAAAGGCGAAATTCTTGATGTCGTGCAAACTGAAAACGCCCTTTTCACCAAAAAAATGACCATTAAGATCGACGATCTTGCTTCGCAGATCGAAGCGAGCCGTTTTTATGTCGAAAAACTGGCCCGATCGCCACAACCTCCGGTAGATATAACAACAGAAGAAAGCACTTCCCAAGAAGAAACTACAACACCTGAAGTCAATAATAACCCGAAAACGATTCAGACCGCGGAACAGTCGCCAGAGCAAAGCAAGATACCGGCAACAGTGAATAACTCGGCCGAAATTGAGCAGCTGCTCCAAGCTCAGCTACAACCAATGCAGGATAAAATGACTCAACAGATCAGCCAGCTGAGTGAACAGCAGGCAACGCTGTCCAAAGAACTGCAAAAACTGGCGATTGCGGCATCCAAACAGCCGAAGCCGGTGATGACCTCCGGCGGAACAGCTAGATTGGATGCCAAGCAGAGCCAACAACTGGCAGACATTCGCTGGCTGGTTTCAAAACACGATAAAAAACTACTGACAATCAGCGATCAATTGAAAACCATGACCCAGCCGGATGCTCAGTCCGACATCAAGTGGCAAAAACAACTTGAACAGCTACAACTGCAGCAGAAGACCATTCAAACCGAATTGCAGAAGCTGCAAGAGAATGTCAAAGAGTTGACGAGCAAGGTGAATGCAAACCAACCTTACAGTTACAAAGCCAAGTAAGACAAAACAATCTGTCTAATCTACAAAACAGCCGCTGAGATTTAAGCGGCTTTTTTATTACCCTGAAAGTTTAAAAGAGAGTGATATAAGGCTGTTTTTAAAAAAATATAAGAAATCTTTAATCTAGGGGTTGCAATGAGCCGTTAAACCCCTATAATACGCCCCATCGAACAGCAACGGTGCTTACCAAGAGCAACCAGTTCGACACTACAAATTGACGCGGGGTGGAGCAGCTTGGTAGCTCGTCGGGCTCATAACCCGAAGGTCGTTGGTTCAAATCCAGCCCCCGCTACCAAATTCAAAGCCTTGATTTCATTAGCTTTTCAGCGAAATGAGTCAGGGCTTTTTTATTGCCTAGCAAAAAACTAATACTGCCAACTTTGGTAGCAGTTCTACTCTTGAAGTAGTTTACGAATCATTTTAGGTACTAAATCAACGGCGATTCACACTAAAGTTTTTGTATGGCTATTCAACTTCAGATATTTTTAATAAAATCCAACATCAACTCTCAAACTAACATACTAAGATTAGAAAGAAATTCTTAGACGTGACCTCATATGAATACAAATATACAGCGTTATGAAAGAACTGAATCAGCTGAAAACATCATGATTCATTTAGATAATAAAAAGGAAGCTTTTGCAGCAATGCGTGCTTATCATGAATCTGAAATTGCTCACAAAGGACATGCAATAAGTGTTCTCACAACTATGCTGCAAGCAACAATCCTTGTTTATGGGGGGTTATTTGGCCTGATGTTAAAAGATGGAATCAGTATTAGCGTGGTTCAGATGTCAGGTATCGCATGTCTATTGTTTATTAGCTTTGCTTCAAGAAAAGTCGCACTATCAACCCAAGAAAAAATTAGGCAAGATAACATTCAGTATTGTCTTCATTATTTTGAATATAGAAAAGAGCGTGAATTACTCGGGATAGAGTCAGATTTAATTGAGCATGACTTTGTCTCTAAAGCAGAAGAAATAAATAAAAAAGCCAGAGGAAGACCTGGGCAAGAGTCGAATCAAAAAATTTGTGAAAAACTTTCTCAAAGCCACTCAGGAGGCTCATTATCTAGATTAATCAATGACTTTACCGGGCTACATATCAGCAAAATTAAAAGTAATTCTGGGCATATGTATTCTCAAGATATTTTAATGAATCTTGTGAGAGTTATCTTATTAGTCTGCATAATTGGAACGACTGGAATTTTTCTACTCGGAATGAAATAAACCAGAACTAACTATAAACCTTCCGCTTTCAGCAACTCTTTAAAGTTAACCTGACTAGACAGAAATATTATCGAACCGCAAAAAGTTCTGTTAAGACATTGAATTAACTAAATTTAATAAATCATAATCCGAAGGTCGTAGGTTTAAATTCTGCCTCCGATACCAAATCATAAAGCCTTAATTTCATTAGTTTTACATCGAAATAAATCAGGGCTTTTTCATTTATGTATCAAATGATTACCGATACACTTCAATAAACCACTTCGGTTTCATCCTTGCAAAATCTTTACGGATATTGGTTTTCAGGGATTTTTTAGAGTCGAGCACATATTCTTGCGCCCCTTCGCGAACAAAAACGACCCAATGCCAGAATGGTTTTCCTGCTTCGAGATGCCATTTTGTTGCCAGAAGCGCACAATCCGGAAGCTCTTCCCAAGTTTTAAACGGCTTCTCTTGTTGGTCGGTTTCTATACCAAGGGTGTCCAAGAGGTCACGGACATAATGCGAACTAGACCATAGCGATTCGTCTTCCGCAAAGATCCCCATTCTATTGGCCGCTTGTTTCGCCTCTTCATAGGAGATACCTGCAATTGCCGCTGCACTGGCAATACCGCAGCCCGTTAATTCTTCTTGTATGACTGGTTCCATATCGATCCGATTATTTATTCCCTTTACTTATTCTGCTCACCGCCGATTTATTCGTCATACTTTAATAGTTGCGCATTCACCGCGACAACAACCGTACTCATTGACATCAGTATCGCCCCGATTGCGGGACTGAGTAAAATCCCCGCGCTATACAGGACACCTGCCGCCAGTGGAATCGCCAGGATGTTATAACCTGCAGCCCACCACAGGTTCTGGATCATTTTGGCGTAGGTTTTCCTTGCGAGACGGATAATGGACAGAACATCTCGAGGATCGTTGCGAACCAGGATAATATCCGCCGATTCAATCGCAACCTCCGTTCCGGCACCGATTGCCACACCGACATCGGCCTGTGCTAAAGCCGGTGCATCATTAACGCCATCGCCGACCATTGCGACCGTAAGCCCGCGGCTTTGGATCTCTTTTATTTTTTGTGCTTTTTCTTGCGGTAACACCTCGGCAAAATAGTCATCCAAACCGATCTCTAACGCTACCGCTTTTGCCACCTGTCGGTTATCTCCGGTAAGCATCATGCATTGAATGCCCATTTGTTGTAACTGTTTGATGCTTTGCAGTGATTCTTCTCTAATCAAATCTGCTAAAACCACAGCGCCTTTGAGCACTCCGTCGACTAAAACAAACACAACGGTTTTTCCCGACTCGAACGCTTGCTCGATGCCACTGGATTGAAAACCGATTCCCTTGTCCTGTAAATAACCCGGACTGACGACTTGAACCAGATTCTGATCAATATGACCTTCGGCTCCTTTCCCGGGTATCGCCTTAAAGCTTTCTACCTGAAAAAACGCATTCGATGTTTGAGCGATGGATTTCGCGATCGGATGTTCCGAGTTTTTCTCAATGGATGCCGCCAGTTTCAATATAGTTGTTTTGTCCAAGTGATCATCCAGGCTAATGACATCTGCAATACCGAACTCTCCTTTGGTCAGGGTGCCCGTCTTATCAAACACAATCGCCTGGAGATCTCGCGCCATTTCGAAAGCGGTTCGGTTACTTATCATCAATCCGTTACGGGCCGCGAGTGCTGTCGAAACCGCGACAACTAAAGGAATCGCCAAACCCAATGCATGCGGGCAAGTAATTACCATGACGGTAACCGTTCTCTCCAGTGAGAACGCAATATCCTGCGATGAAAATACCGACCAGGCAAAAAAGGTGATCGCGCCGCCAGACAAAGCGATAACCGTTAACCATACCGCAGCACGATTTGCCAAATTCTGTGTTTTAGATTTGTTTTCCTGCGCCTGCTCGACAAGGCTTATAACCTGTGAAAGAAAGGAGTCTTTTCCGGTCTTCTGAACCTGTATGCTTAAGGCCCCTTCTCCATTGATCGTTCCACCGATAACCGAATCTTTCGCCCGTTTCGGAACCGGCTTGCTTTCACCGGTTAACATTGCCTGGTTAACGGAACTTTCGCCACTGAATACAATCCCGTCCGAAGGAATTTTTTCGCCCGGTTTTACCATAATCCGATCACCCGGTTTTAAGTCGGCCACCTTGACTTCAACCTGACTGCGGTCGTGCATTATTTTATGCGCGGTATCGGGTAATAAAGCGGCCAATTGCTCCAGCGCCCGTGACGCCCCGACGACGGATTTCATTTCTATCCAGTGACCGAACAGCATCAAATCGATCAATGTAGCCAGTTCCCAGAAAAATATTTTGCCCGGCAGCCCGAGCGTGACAACAGCGCTGTAGAAATAAGCCGTGCTGATTGCCACCGCAATAAGGGTCATCATTCCGGGTGTTTTAGCGTTTATTTCATGCCAAAACCCTTTTAGAAATGGCGCACCGCCATACAGATAAATAACGGTTGAAAAAATAAGCAACAGGTATCTGTCACCGTAAAAGCTCAACAACTGCTCAACTCCAAGAAGTGTTTGCAGCATTGGAGACAATATCAGGATAGGCAATGTCAGCAACAGCGAAACCCAAAAGCGTCTTCTGAAATCCTCAATCATCTGTCGATGATGGTGACGGTGGTCATGATCAGCATGTTTTGCCGACATTTCGTTATGAGAGTGATTGATCGTATGCTTTATGACACCCATGCTTTCAACTCCTTTATAGCTGAGGACTGAAGCCAATCGCTATCCGTATGTTCAAGGCTGTCTTTAGTGAACGAAGATTCAACAGTGTTAGCTATTTATCAAAACGTCCTTCATCTTTTTAAACTCTTCTTCGTTGATTTCCCCGCGCGCAAACCGTTTTTCCAGTATTTCCAGTGCACTTTCCTGAGGTTCGGATTGGGTTTGCTGGTCACTCTGATTCTTCTTAAAAAGAGGGGCCAGAAGTACAACGATAATCAAAATAAACAATAAAAACCAAATCCACATAAAACCACCGTAGTATCCATGCATATTCATATAGTCCCAACTCATTTCCCTTCCTCCAATATTTAAACTTTTGAAGAAAATGCCTGCCCTGAAAAGTACTGCCCACTCAATACAACAACCAACTCGGGCGAACTTCCTTAACTCAATTCAAAAAAGCCGGAATCAGACATAACGAATTCCGGCTTTCCATTTACAAAAAGAGTGGTGGCTAAAGTCTAACGACCAAACCCATTGAAGCCCCCGCCTCTGAGTTTCTCTTTCTGCTCTTGATTTAAAAGGCCAAAGACCTCTTTTTGGTGACTGATTCTTGCCTGATACAATTCCTTCTGCAGCTTGGCTATATTGGCATAGGAGTCTTCCACATCAGACGATCCGGCTTTACCGGCGTTAAAAGCCTTAGCCAATTTCTGCCGTTCTTCCCAGATTTTTGCCATGGTTTTAGTCTGTTTCTCAAACATTTTGCCACGTAGCTCTGAAATTTGTTTGATCTGTTTATCCGACAGATCCAAAAATTCAGCACCATAGCCATGCATACTATAACCAGGCCCCATGCCATAGCCGTGCATGCCATAACCGGGACCCATACCATAGCCGGGACCCATACCATAGCCGGGACCCATACCATAACCGGGACCCATACCATAACCGGGACCCATACCATAACCAGGACCCATACCATAGCCGGGACCCATGCCATAACCTGGACCCATGCCATAACCTGGACCCATGCCATAACCGGGACCCATGCCATAACCGGGACCCATGCCATAACCGGGACCCATGCCATAACCGGGACCCATGCCATAACCGGGACC
>NZ_JAGETW010000005.1 GCF_017571475.1 Thiomicrorhabdus sp. 6S3-12
TATTCTGGCCAATCAGTTCTCTGGCAGTACCTCCGTTACTATTGATGAATCAGAGTTCGAAGATGTGTATGTGGACAGTGACAGTATTGATGTCAATGTAAGCGGCACGACTGGCGGTAATTATGAAAATGTTGATTACAGCGGTGCCAGTGCCTCAACGCTGATTGTTGATTCAATTGACACAACAACTGTGAGTATTTCCGGTCCTGCCTCTGTGGTAGAAGGTGAAGCAGCCGTCTATCATTTGAGCGTTGATAATCCTCCGGAAACAGACATGACGGTTACAGTGGTGAGCAGCCATATCGATACGGATTCAGGCGATCTTGTCACCGAATCTCAGAACTTTGTCATCAAAGCCGGCGATACCTATCCGACAGATGGAAATGGTGACGAGGTGACTTTCAGCGTACAGACGCTGGATGATCCGAATTCGGAAAATCCCGAAGACTTTATGGTGAGTATTTCGGATGCCTTTGGTGGTAATTTTGAAAATGTCTCCATCGGCAGCCCGGTTACGACAACCATATTGGATGATTCGGACAATCCATCCGTTACGGCTGAAGCTGTTTCTGTTGATGAAGATGATATTGGCACTATCGGTAATCCGGGTGGGGTTGGCGATATTATTCCGGATACAACGGGGTCACTGGCTTTCGTCTTGGGTAACGATACGCTAGGCAGTGTTGCTCTTTCAACAACTTACGCCAGTGAGCTAAATGCGACCGGCATTATGACGCTGGATGGTGCTCGTGTTCTGACTACTTGGGATGAAGTGAGCCATACTCTAATCGGTTATAAAGAGGGCGCCAGCCCGGGTGATGAAGGTTACCTGGTCTTTACGATTGAGTTGTACAACATTGATAACTCCGGCGCTGACTATGAGGTTTCACTCTATCAGGCGGTTCGTCATCATGATGTAAATCTGGCTGATGATACCGAAGAACTGAATCTACTTGTTCCTATTGATGTCTTGGTTGAAGATTCCGACGGTTCTCCGGCGACAACATCATTCGATCTGACGATTAATGATGATACACCAATTGATTTTATGCCGGAAATCTCCGTAGTAAGCCCAGGCGAAACGGTTGCAGACGTATCCTTGAACTTCTCAGCCGGTGCCGATAGAGCTGCTGTAAACGGCTATAACCTGGATATCAGTAACTACAGTGACGGTGGCCAGGTGACAACTGCGGATGGTCAGCTGCTATATTTTGGTAATGACTTTGATCCGGTAATGTGGAATCAGGTGAGTGCGACCGAGGTTCAAGGGATAGCTGACGGCTCGGTTGTGTTTACGCTCTCGATTGATTCAAGTGACGGTACTTATGATTTCTATGCAGTAGATGGCTTATTTGTGGTGCAGGATGACGATGTACCGTTTGAAAATAATCAGGATGTTTCCGGTGGTAACGCCGATTACTTCGGTCTAACCAATTTGGGTAGCACAGACACTGATCCTATCGGTTCTGGAGTCGATGTTATCGTCAGCGCGAGTTCGACAGTTAATACCGACTCACACGAGTTTGGTGCAGGTAGCGGTCAATCGTTAAATAGCGGCGAATGGCTGCAATTCGACTTCTATGAAAACTCCGGACTCAACGGTTCAAGCAATACGGTTATCGATGATCTTGGGGTTACCGTTGCGTCTCCTGCGGATTTGACAGAGAGTGTGATCAATAACTTTGCGTTCATCATTCCGGGCGGCCCTTCGATTGCAAGCGATCTGAACGGCGCAACCTTTACGGTTGAAGCCTATGATTTGGACGGCAATTTGGTAGATGTTGACGTTCGGATCGAAGATACTTTGGGGAATGTCTCGATTGATACCGACGGAGCAGGTATCTTGGTTGCAGCAGATTACATCTACACGGTAATAGGTGAAGATAACTACGCTTACGTTCGAGTAATCGCCGATACCGGTGTCGGTAATGTCACCGGTAAAAACTTCGGTATCGTCGTGGACGGCTTTAGTGCACTGTATCCGAGTGATGTCGCTTTGGGCTTCGATGCGACTGGAACGGATCAGGATGGCGATAGCGCCAGCGGTACGATATTGGTCGGTATTGACCAGGTCAATGAAGACAATGACGATACGATGTTCGAAGACATCGGTGAATCTGTTATTGTTGAAGAAGGTACTGTTTTGACGGGTAATCTACTGGACAATGTCATTGATAACGATAGTGACCAAACTCATGAAGTAAGTGACTTTACCGTTGAAGGAACCACCTATGATGCAGGCGATACTGCGGTAATGAGCGGTTACGGAACAGTGACGGTCGAGTCCGACGGTAACTACAGCTTTACGCCGGAAGCCGGCTATGTCGGCGATGTGCCTGAAATCAGCTACAGCGTGGTTGATGTGAATGATGCTTCGCCTCAAGACACGGATACTTCGATACTGAGCATCGAAGTCATTTCGAGTGCAGATGCAGCCATGATGGCGATGGATGAATCCTTTGATTTCGAAGCGCTTGCCGGGGCCGAAGCGATGATGGTTCCTCAGGCCAGTGTCAGAGTTGAAAGTGTTTCTATGGAAGATCTGGTTCAGGCTGAAGGCGAAGGAGATGTTTCGGTATCCGCTGAAGTTCCGGTTGAAGAAACGCCTGATGAAGCCGGTCAAGATCTTCTTGCCGAAGAGTCTGGCGGCAGTACGCCTGAGGCAACACCTGATGGTGTTACTGGGGAAAATGCTCCAGAGGGCGTCGTTGTCGAGTCTCCTGTACCAGATGAAACTCTGAAAGAGATTATCGAAAGCGAACTGGAAGATGACTTAACAAATAAATAACGGATTTTGCTTAAGTTATAACGTTTAAGCCTCGACGTAAGTCGGGGCTTTTTTGTGGACGCTTGAAATGCCCCGCAGAAAAATAAAAAGCCGCGCATAATAGCGCGGCGGTTGAGTAACGTTATTGTGATTGGCACAAAAAATATCGTTCGATCAGTGTGGCTTAACCATCTTGGTTGATCTTGATATTTTCAGCCCGGTGTAGATATGGCCGGAGCAGTTATTATTAAACTGTTTTCGGCAGCCTATTAAGGCTTAATTAGGGCTGAATTCGTGCCTCAATAACTTTGTAGCCAGCTTACCCATATATTGCTTTATTTGGATCAATTCCGTTGAAAGCGATCCTTTTAAATCACTATATTATGCGCGGCTTTTTAAAAGTAAAGGAATTTTACAAGTAAATTCTAATAATTTTTATATTAGGTGAATTTAGTATTTGCCTCCATGTGTTTTTAACTATGGAGAATGCTGAAGTTTTTTAATAAAGAACTTTATCCGGTTTGTTCTGCCACTCTTTAAAAGCTTCGAGTCCTTGTTCATGACCAATCTGTATACAAGGGATGCTTCTCTGTTCAATGGGCGTGCAAACCTCTTTATAAAAGTAGGCATCGTCAAAACCGATTTTCGCCGCGTCTTGTCGCGTATTGGCGTAGTAAATTTTGTTGAGACGAGCCCAATAGATTGCGCTTAAGCACATCGGGCAAGGCTCACAACTGGTATAGATTTCGCAGCCGGACAAGTCAAAGGTGTTTAATGCTTCGCACGCGCTGCGGATAGCCGTGATTTCGGCATGTGCGGTCGGATCCATTAGAGAGGTGACTTGATTGTAACCCTGCGCAATAATTTTATTGTCTTTGACTATAACAGCGCCAAAAGGCCCGCCAAATCCGGCATTCATTTTTTCAAGCGATAAATCGATCGCTTTCTGCATCCATTTATGGTGATTGCAATCTCGACACATTTTGATTCCATTGCTGATTGTTTCGCTGACTTACTCGCACTATCGCATTTTTACCTGAGTTTTGCCAATCGTACTGTCCGTTTTAATTTACAAAAGTTGTTCATAGCCGTCTAAGTAACTCTTGGTCGAAGGGTGATTGTACTGTGTTAGGCTTCTTGAGAATTGCTCTGACAGCGATAAAGTGCAGCTGGTTGGCCGTAATCAAGTGAAAGGGAGTGGCCGATCTTACTTTTCTGAGAAAAAAATTTTAAACCAACCGGCAAACCCTTATAATACTGGCTTCTTTATTCGCGCCCGTAGCTCAGCTGGATAGAGCGTCCCCCTCCGGAGGGGAAGGCCGGGAGTTCGAATCTTCTCGGGCGCGCCATTTTAGCTTTGCTTGTAAAGCTTCCTTTTCTTTTTTGAATCACTTTGCATCCTGCTTTCTATTTTTTCTCGGTTTCTGTATTAATCCGCCGCCGAAAGTTTTTCCTTTATCGCCTTTAAACTGAGGTTGTTAAAAGATAGGATGGGTTTAATATCTGGCTGTTATTTGGTGATTGATCACCCTCTTGTCTCCATTGGCAGTTCGTAACTCTATCGAAAGGAGGAATCTGTGGATTGGAAAGATGCTGTCCAACAAGCGGTTCAATTGCGTCACTGGTTTCATCAATACCCGGAATTGACCTGGGAAGAAGAACAGACTGCTGAAAAAATTCGCAGCTTTCTTGATGAGTGGGGGATAGCCTGGCGATCCTGCGCGACTTTAGGTACTGTCGCCACTCTAGGAATCGATTGTTCCGGTAAGCACATTGCGCTTCGAGCCGATATGGACGCCTTGCCGATCGCTGAACAAGCCGAGTCGGACTTCTGCTCAAGTCATCCGGGTAAAATGCATGCATGCGGTCATGATGGTCATATGGCGGCTCTGCTGGGAACGGCGCTCTGGTTGAAGAGCAAAGAAGCCGAGCTCAAAGGGCCGGTCAGCCTGATTTTCCAACCCGCCGAAGAGGGCGGGCACGGCGCCCAAAAAATGATCGAAGGCGGGGCTTTAGAGGGGGTCGACAAGATTTTCGGCTGGCATAATTGGCCGGCAATTCCTTTCGGCCGTGCAGTCTGCCCGGATGGCGCAGTGATGTCCGGTAATGGCAGTTTTCATATTAAGGTGCTGGGTGTCGGTGGACATGCATCTCAGCCGGAAGTGTGCCGAGATCCGGTTCTTGCCGCGGCGGCAATCACTTTAAACCTCCAGCAGATCGTCAGTCGACGATTGCCTCCGCAGGCCGCAGCGGTTGTCAGTGTTACCGGTTTAAACGCTGCTGAAGGCGGCGTAACAGTAATTCCTCAGACAGTACAACTTTCGGGAGGGATTCGGATTTCGGAGCCTAAATGGCGTCCGCTGATCAATCGCCTGATCCGGCAGATTGCTGAAGATACTGCGGCCGCTTATGGCGTTGCTGCCCAAGTTGAGATTTTCCCTCGCTATGAAGCCACCATTAACCATGCTCATGAAGCTGCTGAGTTTCGTCATGCGTTGAAGGAAGAGTTGGGAGAAGAGTTCGATCGCACCGATTTACTTGTCCCGATAATGGCTTCCGAAGACTTCAGTTACTATCTGCAGCAGTGTCCCGGTGCATTCGCTTTGATCGGTATGAGCGAAGATTTTAATGACCAGCAAAAGTATCATTTTCCCTGCCACAATCCGTATTACGAATTTAATGATCGCCTGATTGAAATGGTAATGCGTCTGTTCTCGAAAATCGTCGGAATCAATTCCGGCGTCTAATCTATATTTTTACCTGGTATGTAGCCTGCTTGTTTAAATTTATTCGCACTAAAGCGAATAAATTTTTCCAGAAAACTAGGGGGTTATATGGACTGGTTTGAAACCTACGAATCCGATATACGTGCCTACAGTCGCGCCTATCCATCAGTATTTGTCAAAGGAGACAATGCCCGTCAGATTGACGAAGAGGGTAAGGTCTATATTGATTTTTATGCTGGTGCAGGTGTGCTCAATTTTGGACACAACAATCCAAGAATGACGAAAGCTATGGTGGACTACTTACATGACGGAGGCGTGATTCACTCTTTGGATATGATGACGCCGCCAAAGCGAGATTTCATTCAAGCTTTTGTCGAAACGATTTTAAAGCCCAGAAAAATGGATTACAAACTCCAGTTTATGGGGCCGACAGGAACCAACGCTGTCGAGGCCGCGCTTAAGCTGGCGAGAAAGGTTACGGGTCGTGAGCTCGTGGTTGCTTTTACCCAGGGATTTCACGGTATGACCTTAGGCGCCTTGGCCTGCACGGCAAACCGTTATTTTCGCGATGCTGCGGGCGTTTCTTTGGAAAATGTCTTTCGCTGGCCTTTTGAGACGCATCCGGGTGGAGGCGAGGCGAGCCTTAAAACTTTGAAAGCCTTGTTCGACAACGCGTCCGGAGGTATCGGCATGCCGGCGGCTTTTGTTGTGGAAGTCGTACAGGCCGAGGGTGGGGTAAATGTTGCCAGTGCCGAATGGATGCAGTCTTTGCAGGCGATGGCGAAAGATCTCGGAGCCCTGTTGATTATTGATGAAATTCAGGCCGGTTGCGGACGAACAGGGCGTTATTTCAGTTTCGAAGACATGGATATTGAACCGGATATTGTCACCCTGGCGAAAGGAATAGGGGGAATCGGTACTCCTATGGCTATGAACCTGGTCAAGCCGGAACACGACTGCCATTGGCAACCCGGCGAGCACACCGGCACCTTTCGCGGTCAGAACCTCTCGTTTATTGCCGGACGCGAAGCCTTGCGCTATTTCGAGGATGAGTCTCTGCTTGAGGCGGCTCGTGAGAAAGGTGAAGTCATGCGCTCCGAACTGCAGCAGATTGCCGACGCCTATCCCGATCAGGAGTTTAGCGTCCGTGGAAAAGGCATGATGCAGGCTCTGGATATCGGAGACGGGCAACTGGCTAAAAAAATCGCAAAAGATTGTTATGAAAACGGCATGCTTCTCGGGCCCTGCGGCGTGGGCGGAGAAGTCTTGAAATTAATCCCGCCGCTGACCATTCCCAAGGAGGATTTAAATACCGGACTGACCATTCTCAAAGAATCGATCGAACGTCAATTAAAGGCCGCTTAAGCTGCCAAAGGAAGAACTATGCGAGAAAGAGATGATATGACATTTCCGTTTGCGGAATATCAGCGCCGGATTGGCGAACTGCGCACCCGAATGGCCGAGCGTCTGCTGGATGCGGTGATTATTTCCGATGCGGAAAATATTATGTATCTGACTGATTATCAGACGACCGGATACTCCTTTTTTCAGGCATTAGTGGTTCCGCTGGAAGGCGAGCCCTTTATGGTGACACGTAAACTTGAAGAATCGAATGTGATTCATCGTACCTGGGTGGAAGTCACCCGCCCGTATCCTGATACCGGCGATGCGATTCAGATGCTGATCAGTTCTCTGGTGGAGTTCGGGCTGGCCGGCGGAACCATCGGTTATGAACGAAACTCCTATTATTTCAATGCCTACCATCAGGACGTTTTCCGTACCTCCTTTGTGCGTAGCCGCTTAATGGATTGCTTCGGCATTGTTGAAGAGAGCCGTGTGTGCAAGTCCGAGTATGAGCTTGAAGCCATGAGAAAAGCGGCGGTTGCCACCAAAGCCGGGATGCAAGCTGGTCTAGACGCGGTACAGGCCGGCGTGACCGAAAATGAAATCGGCGGAGCGATCAGTCAGGCGATGTTTGCCGCTGGCGGGGAAATTCCAGCGGTAATGCCTTATGTCACATCCGGCCCGCGAACCATGATCGGTCATGCTTCCTGGGAAGGTAAAACCGTTCAGCCGGGTGAGCATGTTTTTCTGGAAGTCGGCGGCTGCTACCGCCGTTACCATACGGCGATGATGCGTACCGCAATCTGCGGTGAAATGTCCGATAGTATGTATCAGGCGCAAGAAGTGATGAAAAAAGCTTTGAGTTGGCTTCAGGCGGAACTGCGTCCGGGTATGACCGTGTCGGATGTGGATCGTATGGTGCGCAGCATTTTGCATGAAAACAAAGTCGGTGCACGTTTGATTACCCGTTCGGGTTATTCCATCGGTATCGCCTTTCCTCCGTCATGGGATGAAGGCTATATTCTCAGCCTGAATCAAGGGCAGGCGGATATTCTCAAGCCGGGAATGACGTTCCACATTATTCCATGGTTGTGGGGAATCGATGGCGATAAGACCTGCGGTATTTCCGACACTTTCTATATCACCGAAGACGGTTGCGGTTCTTTCTTTCATGATTTTGGCCGCGATTTTGTGGTCAAACCGGCTGGTGAAAAACCAAAGGAGAAAATCGTAACCCCGATTGTCGGCAGCAAAGCTAGCGGCAAGGAGCCCTCAAAGAGCGGTAAACAGAACGATACAAGTGCCAGCAAAGCCAAATAGGACTGTTTTATGTTAATTTCCACCAACCCTTTTAATGGCGAAGAAGCGTATCGATTTGATTCAATGAACGAGATGCAGGTTTACACTGCGATTGATCAATCCGTTGAGGCGTTTAAAACCTGGAAACAGACGGATTTTGCTCAGCGAGGCAAGCTGTTAAAACGCGTTGCTGAACGTATGCGCGAAGATAAAGAGCGCTTGGCGATGCTTATGACGATTGAAATGGGGAAACCCATCAATGAGTCTTACGGCGAATTGGAAAAAGCAGCCTGGTGCGCCGAACATTATGCCGAGCACGGCGAAAGTTATTTGTCTTCGGTTGATTTGCCTTCCGATGCGACTCATAGCTATGTTCAGCACCTTCCTCTGGGTACGATTCTGGGCATACTGCCATGGAATGCGCCTTTCTGGCTGGCGTTCCGTTTCGCCGCTCCGGCGATTATGGCCGGAAACACCTGTTTGATGAAACATGACGAGCATGTTCCGGCCTGTGCTCAGGCTATTGCCGATGTGTTCGCCGAAGCCTGTGAGGAATTGGGCGCGCCACAGGGATTGTTGCAAAATTTGCCGATTCACCGTGAGCAGGTTGAAGCGGTTATCAAGCATGATGCCGTGCAAGCGGTTTCACTGACCGGATCCAGTCGTGCCGGCAGCCAGGTCGCATCGCTTGCAGCCTCACTGATCAAGCCAGCCGTTCTTGAACTCGGCGGTTCCGACCCCAGTCTGGTATTTGCTGATGCCGATCTGGATGCCGCGGTCGAGGCCTTAAGCATTTCGCGGATTATTAATGCCGGACAATCCTGTATCGCGGCCAAGCGCTTGATTGTTATGCAGGAGGTTTATGACGAGTTTGTCGCGAAGCTGAAGTCCCGTCTTGCGAGTCTTAAAATGGGCGATCCGAGCGATCCGCAAACTCAGGTGGGGCCTATTGCTCGTCCCGATCTGCGTGATGGATTGCACCGACAGGTGCAAATGACCATCGAACAGGGCGGGAAGTGTCTGCTGGGCGGAGAGATGCCGGATGGCCCGGGATATTTTTATCCGGTCACGCTTTTGGTGGATATCACCTCGGAGATGCAGGCTTCCTGCGAAGAGACCTTTGGGCCGATTGCAGTGGTGATGAAAGCCTCTTCGGAAGAAGAAGCATTGGAAATCGCCAATGATACGCCCTATGGATTGGCAGCGTCTATCTGGACTGCGGATACCGATAAGGCGATCAGAATGGTCTCTCGGATTGAGGCGGGGCAGGTAACCATCAATGGCTTGGTGAAAACCGATCCGCGTCTGCCGAGCGGGGGGATTAAACGCTCCGGCTACGGCCGCGAACTCGGGCCGCACGGCATTATGGAGTTTGTTAATGTTCAGCAGATCTGGATAGGCCCTAAAGTTGGAGCTTGAGCAGAGCGTCATCTTCTGAAGATCGAACGATGGCGTTTCAATCTATTCTTTATCGTTTTTTAATAGTCTCTGTAACTGTCGGTCGTGGGGTTTGCCAAGTAAAACGAGTGCAATGATCGCTCCGATCAGTGCGTAAAACATGTCGGATTGGGTATCCCATACATAGCCCTGTGTACCCAAAAAGGACTCGGCGGCCTGTTCCGAGAGCAGGGCAACCCACCACTCGATCAGTTCGTAGAAGGCACTGATGGCCAGACAGACGCTGACGATCAGAAAATTACGCCAGGCATTTTTCAGAGGGTCGACGATTTCCAGGCGGATAAAGAGTTCGCGAGCGACCATCGCCGGCACAAACCCCTGTACAAAGTGCCCTACCTTGTCGTAATGATTGCGACTCCAGTCAAACCACTCCTGCATCCAGTTAAACAGCGGAACTTCGGCATAGGTGTAATGGCCGCCGATCATCAGAATAATGCAGTGCACCAGAATCAATTGGTAGATTAACGGCGTCAATGGAAAACGCCGGTAAGTGTATGCCAGTATCACCAGCGCAATGAGAGCCGGAGCAACTTCAAGCCACCATGTATAGCGATCGGCCGGATTGATCGCCGACCAGATCAGCACACTAAAAAAAATCGTCAGCCAGATAAGTTTGCCCATAAAAGCTCCAAGTTCGACCTGTGAATTCGTCATCACCAATAATAACGGTTTTCGGCCCTGCTAAGAAACTAAACGCTCCTGAGCGCTATGAATGGTTTAATGATCTTTTGCCGGGTGAATCAAATCACTTGGTAGCAGTTTCCCTAAAAAAATCGGGGCCGTTGAGGGGGCTCCGCTGGGGGAACCTCCGGCCGGCTCAATGGTGACGGATAAGTAGGTGGCATCATGCAACAGTTCGATTTCATACTGGCTTAAGGTTCGCTCATAATGCAGGGTTTCCGGCATAAACCCGAGAGATTTGAGTAATTGCCCAGAGTCAGTAAGAAGCCATAACTGATAGGTGTGGTTACTGTCCAGAGGGGCGGCTTGAAGCATATAGATTCGTAAACTGCGGTTAATTTCGCTCGTTTCCACCAGCCAGCCCGGTCCTTTGATTGTGGAGGAGAGTACGCAAAGAGAGTGATGATGAGGACTCGCTCCTTTTACTATGGCGTCCGAACCGACAGCAATATAGTGTTGGTAGAGGGTATACGGAAGCAGCGCGACCAGACTCAAAGTAGCGATCAGGCTCCATGCAATAAGCCAGCCTGCGGGTTTACGCGGCTGAGCTTCGGACAAGGAACCTAAATTATTTCTGAGGAAGGTAATCTCGTTCTGTTCGCTTTCTTCGAATAGGCGCTCGGAAACCCGCAACCAGACCATCTTGGGTGGAATTTCATCCGGCACGGCGAGACCTAGGTTGTTCCAGAGCGCTTCACTTTTTTGCAGGGCTTCTCTCAGCAAGGGGTCTGTATGCAGTCTTTTTTCAAAGTTTCGTCGGGTTGCCGCTGTCATTAGACCGATCACATAGTCGTCTGCTAGCCTTTGACGTAATTCGGGGTTATTGATCTGCATCGCACTCGCTCCGAACTCTTTTTATCCCGCGACGAATCCAGGCTCGAAGCGTACCGACGGGATGCTTGAGTTTATTGACCATCTCATATTGCGAGTAGCCGTAATAATAGGAGAGCAGGATAGCGTGTCTCTGCGAGGGTTCCAGCTCATCCAGGCATCCCTGTAACTCCCTTAAAAGCGGATTGCTCCTGGCCTGATATTCATCAAAAAAACGGTCATTGCGCATATAGACTTCCCGTTCGCCGAGCAGAGAGTGATGACGCTTTTGTTGCGAGGTTTCCAGACGCATCAGTCTTAATGCCTGATTGCGGACAATACTGGTCATCCAGGCAAAGGGCCTGCCTTGATCCGGAGTATATTCAAAGGCTCGATACCATATATAGACAAAGGCTTCTTGCAAAGCTTTAGCTGCCTGATGATGACTTTGCAGCAGGCGACGGGCGACACCGTAGAGTTTGGGAGAAGTCAGCGTATAGAGTTCACTTAAAGCGGCTTGGCGCTGTTCGGCGCATTCGAATAGAAGTTGCTGGAGTTTATTTTCATCAAGCATGATTTATCATTCCCGCGAGGTTTAGATATTCATTGTATGAATTTTTTACCAAAAAATAATGTCACATAATGACTATTTTAGTTACAAATTATCTAAGGGTAATATTTGCATACTGTTTTCGGGGTTTTTGCAGAGAATGCGGAAAAGGGGCGGGGCGGCGTTACGAGGTCGTTGCAGACGGGGTCGAGACACCGCAGGAGCGGTTATTCAATCCGCTCACAAATAGGTTCGTGGTTTTATTTGACTGCTTTAAACACAGACAGGCAAGGTTCGACAGGCGTAAAGTCAATCGGGCTGATTTCCGGAAGCCCGTTGCGGTAGTCGGGACGATGCTCTCCTTGAATCAGCGGGCGCAGGTAGTTCAACCCGGCTTCGCTGATATCCATACCATCTTCGCTGATAAACTCATCCGGCACTCTGAGTTCAAGGTTGGCAACCTCTTCCAGAGTCACCGACTCAAAAGTCCAGTTAAACGGGCTGTCGGAGGTTTTTACCACCACCGGCAAGGTGCCATGTTCGCCTTCAAGCGCAGCAAGTACGGCGGCTTCTCCCGCTCCGTATGCGATTTCCCAGTCGGTTAGAGAAACGCAGTGGCTGGCAGATCGCTGCAGATAATCCGGAATTGCGCAGTGGGTCTTACAGTCCAGATGATCGGCGGCAATTTGGGCGATTACTTGTCCGACGCCACCCAGTTGCGTGTAATCCTGTTCAATGGTGTGTTCCACGGCAGTGATATTGACATAGTTACCGTTTTCATCCTGTAAACCTTCGGAAACCATACAGACACAATAACCTTTCTCTTCGACTAACTGTTCAAGGCGCTTGAGAAAGGCTTCACGTCGGAAAGGACGTTCGGCTGGCAATAACAGCAAGGGCGCGTCCGGAATCACCTCTTTGACCAGTCCGGCGGCCAGCGTTAGCCAACCGACGTTGCGTCCCATCGCTTCCATGACGAAAAACTTGGTCGAGGTATCGTGCATCGAGAGAATGTCGATCGTTGCTTCGATGAAACTGGTTGCCAGGTATTTGGCGGCGCTTCCGTATCCGGGGCTGCAATGTGACAAGGCCAAGTCGTTATCAATGGTTTTGGCGACGCCGATACAGATCACTTCATGTCCCTGTTCGCAGCAGTAGTCGGAAACTTTTTGCGCAGTGACCATTGAGCCGTTGCCGCCGTTATAGAAAAAATAGCCTATGTCGTAGTGTTTGAAAATTTCCAGAACGCGCTGGTACTGCTGAGGGTTATGTTCCAGCGGATCGAGATCAAAGCGGCAGGCTTTGAAGGCGGCTCCCGGCTGATATTTCAATTTTTCCAGTGTCGCCAGATCGATTTCGCTCAGATCGACCAACTCCTCTTCAAGGACGCCTTTAATACCATTTATGGCGGCGTAGGTTTTGCCAAAGGTTTCGGGATGTTTCTGTACGGTTTCGATGACCGCTGCCGCACTGGCATTAATGACGGCGGTCACTCCGCCGGCTTGAGCATAAAGCACGTTTTTCGCTTTAGGCATGATTTTCAACTCCCGAAATTTAGCTGATCAATGATTAGAGATTACTTAAGTTCCATTCTAATGCAAAATCTTTATAAAAATATTAAATGGCGTTAATTAATAAAGAATTGGATACCGTTCTGTGAACGATTTTTGCAGAGAACTTATTGAATCCGGATTTCTTGGCCTTCAAGTTTCAGGACGGAGCGGCCCTCCAGAAGCTTTTGTAGTGGAATTCCGATAAGCAGATGGCGCCAACCTGACCACGGCGAGTGATGTGGGTTGCGAATCAGCGCCAGCAGTTCTTCTTTATTTGTCAGGTTCGAGAGTTGCACCTTGTACTGCAAGCTGATTTGCTGACAGACCGACTGGGTTAAGGCAAGCAGAATCTCTTCCTGTGGCGACGGGTGTTTATCGGCTTTTGGCAGAGTCGGGTAATTTTCCGGATGCTGTTCGAACACTCGGTCAATCAGAGCGATCCAGTTCTCGCCAAATTCTCGAACGCTGGAAGTTTTGATATTCGGTACCTTGTAGAGTGCCTGAACGGTTTTAGGCGGGCGCTTGGCAATCTGCAACAAAACCTCATCGCTAAGCGTCCACTTTTTAGGTTGATTATGTTTGATGGCGAACTCTTCCCGCCACTGAGCCAAAGCCTGCACGATGGCCAGCTGTTTCGGGTTGAAGCGTTTGAGGCCCTTGAGTTTCAGCCATGCCTGCTTCGGTTCGAGGTCGTACAGCTGAGGTTGCAGCAGTTGCTGACAGTCTTCCGTGACGGCGTGTAACTCGTCAGCGCTGAGTGTTTGCAGGCATTTTTGATAAAGAGAGGCCAGATAATCGACATCGTCCAGAGCATATTCGATCTGTTCTTCGCTGAGTGGACGGGCGTGCCAGTTGGTACGTGTCTGGCTCTTCGGCAACTTAATTTTCAGCTCTGCTTCGATAACTCTGGCGAAGCCGGCCAGATCGCCATGGCCCAGAAAAATCGCGGCGATCTGCGTATCGAAAAGATTTTCCGGCATGCGGTTTTCCAGCTGATAGAGCACTTCAATATCCTGTCGGGCGCTATGAAACACCTTGCAGATACGTTCGTTCTGCAAAAGGTCGACAAGCGGGCGGAGAGCGGAAGCTTGATTCGCGGAGGCGTCCTGATATGACGTTTCGATGGCGAGAGGGTCGATCAGATAGAAATCGCGCTCCTGGGTCGCAATCTGTACCAGACTGAGCTGCGGGTAATAAGTGTCGACGCGGACAAACTCGGTGTCGATCGCCAGCCAGGTGAGATCGCTCTGATTACTTAAACGGGAACAAAGCTCCATCAACTGTTGGTGGCTGTCGATATATCGATAGGCGCGGGATTTTCTGTCTTGATTTGTCATACAGCGAAGTTTAGCCAGAAGTCTGCTGCGGCGCAATTGCCTGATGCTGTTTTAATACGTATTTCATTCCACCGGTATCACTCTTTAACGGCTTTGCGTACAATAGCCCTTTGATTATTTTTCAGTATAAATGGATTAGGACGCACTCTGGTGAAGATTCATATTCTCGGAATTGCCGGTACTTTTATGGGCGGCATTGCGCAGCTGGCGAAAGCCAAAGGCGATCAGGTCAGCGGTTCGGATAAGGCGATTTATCCCCCGATGAGCACGCAGCTGGAACAGGCCGGTATCAACGTCGTCGATGACGAAGATACGGCATTTCTGCAGGAAGAACCGGATTGCGTCGTAATCGGTAATGCCAAAAGCCGTGGTCAAACAACGGTAGAAGCCACATTGAACGCTCAGCAGAAATACCTGTCAGGTCCGCAGTGGCTGGCGGAAAATATTCTGCAGGATCGCTGGGTTGTCGCCGTTGCTGGTACCCATGGCAAGACTTCAACTTCTTCGATGGTCGCCTGGATTTTGCAAGACGCGGGATTGGACCCGGGCTTTCTGATCGGCGGCGTTCCTGAAAATTTCGGTGTCTCGGCTCGACTGGGATCAAGTCCGTTTTTTGTGGTTGAAGCCGACGAATACGACACGGCTTTTTTTGATAAGCGTTCCAAGTTCGTTCATTACCATCCGCGAACCTGTGTGCTGAATAATCTGGAATTTGACCATGCGGATATTTTTGATTCGCTAAAAGATATCCAGAGACAATTCCACCATCTGGTCCGCACCGTTCCGCAGAACGGACTGATTGTCATGCCCAAAGAGGATCAGGCTTTGCAGGAAGTCATCGACCAGGGGTGCTGGACACCGATCGAGCGGCAGGGCGGTGGCGCCGAATGGAGCTTCCGGCTCTATCAGGAAGATGGCAGCGAATTCGAGGTTTTGTATAAAGGAAGCTGTCTCGGCAGCGTGAAATGGCCTTTAACCGGATTGCATAATGTCCGCAATGCTTTGAGTGCGATCGCGGCCGCTGTTCACTGCGGCGTGCCGGCACGTATTGCGGTTGAAGCGCTGTGTCGTTTCAAAGGTATCCGGCGTCGCATGACTCTGGTTGGGGAGACTTGTGGAATTCGCATCTACGATGACTTTGCGCATCACCCGACTGCGATTGAGACGACCCTTAAAGGGGCCAGGCAGTCGATGCTTAAGGAATCCGAAGATGGTCGTCTGATTGCGGTTTTCGAGCCGAGATCAAATACCATGCGTATGGGAATCCATGCTCAGACACTGCCAGATGCTTTTGCCGATGCCGATGCGGTGTTTGCATTTATCGATCCGCAGTGGAACTGGCAGCTTGCCGCAGAGAATTTTTCCCAGCCGTTACAGGTTGCCGACTCTTATCAAGCGCTGCTTCAGAAATTGCAGCGTTTTCTTGAGCCGGGTGACCGGGTGGTGATTATGAGTAACGGGGCTTTTGACGGTATTCACCAGAAACTGTTGGATGCACTCGGACAGTCCTGATGTGGGCCTTGCTTGAAGTTGGGCTGCTGGCGATACTGGTTATTGTGGTTTGGTGGCTGATTAAGCCACCAAAAACATAGATGTTTAACAGTCGTCGCTATAACCGGTGCCTCTATCCATAATGGTGAAGATCAGGTCTTTCTCGATCTGTTTGAGCATAATTTTGTTAATGCCGGTGATATCGAGCAAATCTCGCGGTTTTCGGCAGGTGATATATTGGCAGTGAATGGATATTCGTTCCGCCAGTCGTTGCTCGACGTGAAGGGATTCGGCAATTTCGTAGGAGGTTGCCAGATTGACGTTTACCGGAGTTGCCAATAAAACGCTTGAGAAGCTCAGCAGGCAGCTGCCAGCCAATGTTTGGAAAGAATGTTGGGACATATTCAACTCCTGATATCTAAAGCCCAAAGGCTGTAAATGAACCGGAATTGAAGGGGTTGATTCCTCCAACCAAGATAAGTGCCGTCGACACTGTTATCTGAATTCGTCCCTGAATAACGACAATTGCATAAAAATTCAGCTTACTGTAAGTTGGTGTTTTTTTAAAGGGTAAACTCTTTTGCTGTTACGGGAATGCCTTGCTCTGATGTGTTTCCACAGGCGAAATTTCTGCGATGCAGCCAGCCGCCCTCAACATTCAGCAATCAATTCAATCAGATCGGTTTCGCCAAAGTCGACACCACATTGCGACAGCAAAGTCGTCACTTGCCCCCGGTGATGCACTTGGTGCAGGAAGAGGTGGGTGATCAGGCATGGCAAAGGTTTTGAAAAACGCTCTCCTGCCATATTGGTATAGGAAATACATTCCCGCATTGCCTCTTCGTCCAGGTTGCCGATCCAATCAATAATGACGGCATCTATTTTTTTCCGCTCTTTATGAAGTTTACTTAAATCTGCAAACAAACAGCTGTCCAATGACGCTGGTTTAGCCAATTGATTGACGTAAGCGAGCGCTTTTTGCGAAGATGGATGGGCGCCGAAACGTTTTAACCAAATAATGTCACCGACGAGAATATGATTCAAAGTCCCCAGGATGGATTTGAAAAAAGCCCCTTGATCTTGCTTCAATTGCGCTGCGGATAAGTTTGCACAGGCTTCGTATTGACGTTGATTCATTAAACGGTTGTAGTCGGCCTGAAGGGCAAATTCGTTTAGTTGTGACATGAGGGAATCCTTGTAGGCAAGAGGTGAGCTCGTTGTTTTTGTCTAAAATGCCCTGACCTTGAGGTTTGCCATGTGGCGCTTAAAGAAGTTAAGAATCCATTCTAACAAGAGACGGTTGTGTATTTTGCAATCCCCGAAGGAATACTTTAATGGCAAGACTCCTTCATCTCTGGTCGCCAGATTTGGCAATGCTCAAAATTCGTTAAGCTGGAGAGTGCTGTTATGCGCACGATAGTGTTTGACGAGTGCATTTTTCCAGATTTCCGCATCACGCGGTAAGCCACCGGAAAGATAAGTTTCCACTTGTTTGCGAACGTTTGTCGTAAATTCTTCAGAAATCGCAAGACCGGCTTCCAAGTTGTCCGCACTGAAATGGAACTGATGATTGCTGGCAACCGAAAATATCCATTCCAAAGCTTGCGGTTTGACTTCTACGCGTTCAAATTCGGCCTGACGTTCGACTGTTCTTCCGTCCGGTTCGTACCAATAGCCGAAATCTTCTAATAACCGGCGTTCGTCCCCGGCAATGCACCAATGCGCTATTTCATGCAGCGCCGAAGAGAAGAATCCGTGGGCAAACACTATCCGGTGATGGGGATAGCTCTGATCCGCTGGTCGGTATATGGGTTCTGGCTCGCAGCAGACCAGTTCGGTGTTATGCGTCTCGAGAAAGGTTGTATTAAACAGTTTGATGAGCGTTTTGATATCGCTTGATGTGTTGTTCATAAGATAAGTTATAAAAAAAGAGAATTTAGATTAATCCGTTCAGCTTTGCCTGGGTTTTGGGTTCAGTTTATCCGCTTGTCCAGATATCGCTGTTTCAAGGCGTAATGGTCATCTTCTAACCGGGTAATCCATTCAAAGCGCGTAGACGTGCGGACTTCTGATAGGCCTCGACTCCTTCACGAGTCTTTCTCGACACCAGAACGGACGCTATTTTAGCGATCCGGTGTTTTGAGCTTACGGTAGAAATAGCTGCCGAAGTGCATTTGTGAAACGGCATCTTCCTGTCCCTGGTCTTTCTGCTGCAACTGGCTTGCCATCTGATTAATTTCCAGCAGGGTATTCAGGGCGCTTTCCTTGGCTTTGTTTTCGAGTATTTCCACCGATTTCGGGGTCAGATTTTTGTAATATACCGAACGATCGAACATTGGCGCCGCTGCTGCAGCTTGCAGAGGATCTATCGGTTCATTGCTGTTCAGGCGCTGCAGATGCAGGTTGTGGTTGATGATTTCGATGTGATAGTGGATATTGCGACCGGCGAAAAAGATTTTCTCATCTTCGTCCTTGTCCGGAATAAAACTTTCAACACACAGGCTGACCTGGTTGTTCTTATCCTGTGTTACCAGACCTTGATGGAGCCAGTCATCGAGAACGGAACGGAAGTGCTTATCCTTGGACACATCGTAAACCAGACTTTCAAAAGAGGGCTTGTCACCGCTGCGTGGCAGAACCCGCGGTTTATGGTTTTCATCGGTATAATCTTCGGATGCCTGCCACAATGCAATGATCGCCGCACTGACTCCGGCTTTGATTTCCGGTTCACTGAGTTCGTCGGAGAGATTTTCCCGCAGACGTTTGACTTCTTTACGGTGAATTCCGGTCAAGAGACTGATGCGACTGTCCGTTAAGCGTTTTTCTTCCAGCTTGAAGGACTCTTCTGCAACCTCAATATAGATCTGTTTGAGCGCCTCGAGCAATGACGTGTAGGTGATTCCTTTACTCAGAAGTAACTTGATTAAAGGCTTCAAAATGCTCTTTAGGGCGTGTTTAAAAGCACTGCTCAGTAAGGTTGGAGTTGCAGCTGTCTGTTGAGGCATATAGATTTCAAAAAAATGTAAAAATTATTCTTATTTTAGCGTGTTGTAGATCGGGTAAGGTTAAATAAAATCTTATTGTGATACAAGTTTTTTTAATGCCTGAAACTTAAGTACCTGTAATGGCTGAAGTTTGTTTCCGGAAACGGTGACGGCAATTTCGCCGATGACGCTAAAAAGTGGTTTTCAGGTTAATTAAGAGGGCTTTGAGATAACAAAAAATCGAAATCCTGACCCTCTTGAAGTCATTAAAAAGTAAAATCACCGCGCAGAAACAGCCAAATTTCCCATTTTACAGCGATTACCCGATTGTTATGAATCTACCGATTGACGCCATTATCCCAGATTTACTTGAACAGCTTAAAGGTGTTCAACAGCTTGTGTTGCAGGCCGAACCCGGGGCCGGTAAGTCGACTCAGGTGCCTTTGGCTCTGTTAGCGTCGCCGCTCTTCGAGAACAAGAAAATTCTGATGTTGGAACCGCGTCGTCTGGCGGCAAAACGACTGGCGGAATTTTTGGCTCAGCAGCTCGGTGAAGACGTCGGTCACAGAGTCGGCTATCGGATTCGCAACGAGAATAGGGTTTCAAAACAGACCCGTCTGGAAGTACTGACCGAAGGGGTGTTGACGCGTCTGATCCAAAAAGATCCTGAAATGGAAGGCGTCGGTCTGGTTATATTCGATGAATTCCACGAGCGAAATCTGCAGGCTGACTTGGGATTAAGTCTGTTATTGGAGATACAGCAGGGATTGCGCGATGATCTGAAATGCCTGATTATGTCGGCTACGCTGGATCAGGAAGAAATCGGGCGCTTCTTGCCGGTCGCCGGCTTCATTTCCTGTCCCGGGCGGACTTTTCCGGTGGACATCTTCTATCATCCCGCGCCATCGCAAACCCCATTGCATCGTTTTCCGCAGCTTCCAGGTGTGCTCTCGCGAGCATTACAGGAATCGGATGGAGACATATTGCTATTTCTGGCCGGGCAGGGCGAGATTCTCAAGGCGATACAGGAATGCGAATCGATCTGTAACCGGTTTGAAGCACTTGCTCTGCCTCTGTACGGGAGTCTGAACAGTAAACAGCAGGACGAGGTTTTTAAGAAGACCGCGCAACGAAAAGTGATTTTCAGCACTAATATTGCCGAAACATCAATTACCTTGGAAGGTATTACGGCAGTGATCGATTCTGGGTTGCAGAAAATAGTGAATTATGACCCGAACGTCGGCATGAGCCGTCTGCAATTACAGCGCGTCAGTAAAGCGTCGGCGACTCAGCGAATGGGACGCGCCGGGCGTGTTCGAGCAGGTCGCTGTTATCGTCTTTGGAGCGAAACCCAACAGCAGGGACTGAATGAGCACGATGCTCCGGAGATTTGTCGCGCGGATCTGGCGAGCCTGCGAATGGAATTGGCGCAATGGGGGGGGGCGACAGCTGAGGAAATCGACTGGCTAACCCCTCCTCCCAAAGCACATATTGCTGCGGCGGAGACGACTTTGCTGCAACTGCAATTACTGACCGAGCAGGGCCGGCTGACTGCACAAGGGGAGGCGGCAATAGCTCTGCACCCGGAACCGCGTTTGGCTAAATTACTGTTAGTAGCACGGGAAAAAGAGTGCCTCGCTTTAGGTTGCGATCTGGTGGCCCTGTTACAAGAGGGCGATCCTGCTCGGGATCGTAATCAAGCGGATACAGTAGATATTGAATTGCGATTGCATTGGCTGTGGCAGGCGATGAAAGATAAGACGGCTGCTAAGCGACTGCATTATGCCCGCTGGCAGAATTTTCAGCGCACCAGAAATCGTCTGTACCGTCGTTTTGATTTGGATGAGAACCTTTCCGGCGAAACACAGGTTGATCAGGCAGGTGTTCTGCTGGCGTTGGCATTTCCCGATCGAATCGGTAAGCAGAGAGGGCGAAGCGGTCATTACAAGCTGGCTAATGGGCGCGGTGTGGCTTTGCCGGAGAACGACGCTTTGCAGAGTGAGTATATTGTCGCTTTACAGGTCGATGCCGCCACTGATAGTAGAACTCAGCAAGGAAGAGTCTTCTCTGCCGCCGCATTAGATTGGCTGAGCGTTGCTCCTGAATTGCCGTTGCACGAAGAATGTTCGGTGTATTTTGATTCTCAAAAACAGCGGGTTGTCGCGCAGCAGGCGCTTTGGCTGGGTCAGCTGCTGGTTAAATCCCGCGAGTCCCGGGAGGTTCCAAACGATGCAGCGCAAGCCTGTTTATTACAGGCGGTGCAGAAAGATCTGAGTCTGCTTCCCTGGAAAAAATCGGCACAGTCGCTGCTCGAAAGAGCAGGGTGGCTGGCACAGTTTCCCGGATTTGAGTCGCTGGATGTATTAAGCGAGAAAGCGTTGAGCGAGTCGATGGAATGGCTCGAACCTTATACGCTAGGTATGAGCAGCGTGGCCGAATTGCAAAAACTCAATCTGGCGCAGATTTTACAATCGATTCTGGCGTACAGCGATTTGCAACTTTTGGAGAAGGAAGCGCCGGAGCACTATACTGCTCCCACGGGGCGTGATTACGTTATTGCTTATTCGCAATCTCAGGCCAAAGTCTCTTTACAACTGCAACAGTTATTCGGTGAACTGGCTTCGCCAAGGCTGGCCGACGGACAAGTCGGGCTGACGTTTGAACTGCTTTCTCCGGCGCAGAGACCGATTCAGACTACGGCGGATCTGGCCAATTTCTGGCAAACTTCCTACTTCGAGGTGGCTAAAGAGATGCGTGGCCGCTATCCGAAGCATCGCTGGCCGGATGAACCTTTAAAAGAAAAAGCGGGCGCTTCAATTAAAAGAAAGTAGGCGAGCCATTGCGGTTTGCAATGTCATTAAAGATGGGCAAAAAAAGAGCCGCTTCCCGGAGAGAGAAACGGCTCTTTGAGCATAATAGCGATTAACTTTTTAAGCGCAATTACAGCGTTTTCATTACTTTGGCTGCGGCATCGATGGTTGCCTGAATATCTTCTTCGCTGTGCGCCAGAGAGACGAATCCGGCTTCGAAAGCGGATGGTGCCAGATAAACGCCTTCGTTCAGCATGCCGTGATAGAACTTTTTAAAACGTTCCATATCACCCTGTGCAACCTGAGCGAAACGGGAAATGTTTTTCTCGTTGCTGAAGAAGTAACCGAACATGCCGCCAACCTGATTGGTTGTGAACGCAATGCCTGCATCATCTGCCGCCTTTTGCAGTCCTGCGCAAAGTTTGGCGGTTTTCGCGCTTAAATCTTCAAAGAAGCCTGGAGCGGAAATCAATTCCAGCGTTTTCAGGCCGGCCGCCATGGCCAGAGGGTTACCGGAAAGGGTTCCGGCCTGATAAACCGGGCCAAGCGGTGCGATGTGCGACATAATCTCTTTTTTACCGCCGAAGGAACCGACCGGCATTCCGCCGCCGATAACTTTACCGTAAGTGGTCAAGTCCGGAGTAATCCCGTAATAGCCTTGCGCACCTTGCAGGTGAACGCGGAAGCCGCACATAACTTCGTCGAAAATCAATACACTACCGTGCTCGTCGCATACCTCGCGCAAGGTCTGTAGAAACCCTTCTTCCGGTGGAATGCAGTTCATATTCCCGGCAACCGGCTCAACGATAATACAGGCGATCTGGTCGCCGATCTCGGAGAAGACTTTTCGGACTTCATCGGCGTCGTTATGGGTCAGCGTCAAGGTCGATTCTGCCAATGCTTTTGGCACGCCCGGCGAGGACGGAACGCCCAATGTCAGGGCTCCGGAACCTGCTTTTACCAATAGCGAGTCGGAGTGACCGTGGTAACAGCCTTCGAATTTAACGATTTTGTCACGCCCTGTATAACCACGCGCCAGACGGATTGCCGTCATGGTTGCCTCGGTTCCCGAGCTGACCATGCGCACCATGTCGATTGACGGAATCAGGTCGCAGACCAGATCCGCCATAGTGGTTTCGATTTTGGTCGGTGCGCCGAAGCTTAAACCGTCAACCGCGCGTTCCTGGACAGTCTGGATCACTTCCGGATGTGCGTGCCCCAGAATCGCCGGACCCCATGAGCCGACATAGTCGATGTATTGCTTGTCGTCTTCGTCGGTCAGATAGGCGCCTTTTGCCGCCTTGAAAAAGACCGGATCTCCGCCGACGCTCTTGAAAGCGCGAACCGGAGAGTTGACGCCGCCGGGAATATGTTTCTGGGCTGCAATAAACAGGTCGTGTGATTTGCTCATAAAAATATCCTTTGTTAGTTGCGCTGTCCGGAAGTCGGGCGCGGCAGATTTCTGAAGTGGCGCTATTATAACGTGAATTGTGCGCTGATTTGTCGGCTTGCCTCGGTAATCGCTGTTTGTGTGCCGTGTGCAAAGACAGCTTGAATAACGGCAACCGAATCGGCGCCGTTCCGGATTGCCTGACGAGCGTTATGCCGGTCGATACCGCCGATGGCGACAATCGGGATTGTCAGTAGTTCTCTGGCCTGGATTAAAGTGTCTAAGTCGGCCTGAGGGGCGCTGGGTTTGCTCTTGGAAGGAAAGAAACGGCCAAAAGCGACATAATCCGCACCGGCCAGCTGCATCTGTTGCGCGCGCTGCAGACTGTTGTAGCAGGAGATGCCGATAATGGCGTTTGGGCCGAGAATCTCTCTGGCCGATTCGATGGCCGAATCGTCTTTACCAAGATGAACACCGTCCGCCTGCACGGTTTTCGCCAACTGAATGTCATCGTTAATAATAAAACAGACGTTATGCTGCCGACACAGGGTGGCCAGACGGTTGGCCATTTTGATCTGAACTTCGGCACTTTGCGTTTTGTCGCGATATTGGAGGACTCTGGCTCCGCCCTCAATGGCGGCTTCAGCTTTGGCAAGCAGCAGGTTGTTCGGGCAGAGCGCCGGGTCGGTGATGGCATACAGCCCTTGAATTTGAGGTTTGCTATCTGTGTTCATGGAATTCTTTACAGAGACTTTAAATAAAAAAAGCCTCAGTTGCGAGGCTTTTCGGCGTTAAGCAGCAGCTTAAAACTGCGGGCTCATCTGTTTTATACGTTCGGTGACATCCGCAAAATGCAGCTCACCAACCTGTTTGTAGACGATTTTGCCGTTAGGGGCGATCAGAAAGCTGGTCGGAGTCAGAAGGACGTCACCAAAGGATTTGGCGATTTTACCGTCTTTATCCATCACGAAAACAAACGGGTAGGGGTTGGCCTGAACGAATTTCTGTACCTGCTCCTGCGGATCATACTCCATAGAGATGGCAATCAATTCGAAACGGTCGCCCAGCTCCTGTTTCATTTTTGCCATATCCGGCATTTCCTGAATACAGCTTGGACAAGAGGTCGCCCAGAAATTGACCAAAACCGGTTTTTTCGGTTTGTTAAGGGCAATCTCCTCGCCTTGGTTATTAGTGACCATGACTTCCGGGGCTTTTCCGAGACCGTCGGAAAAAACCGTGACGTAAACCAGAGTCGCTAAAAGGCCGATTACGACCACGCCAAATAGCTTACTACCAATATTCTGCATTTTTCACTCCTTAAAGCGGAAGGGACGCGAGTAATCCGCGGACCTCACTCTGGGTTGTACAGCTATTATATTTCTCTGCTCAATTAAGCGGTGATGGTTTCAACGCCGTCTTTGGTTCCGCATAGGAAAATATCCGCTTTGCGAGCGGCAAACAGTCCGTTGGTAACTACGCCGACGATGCTGTTCAGTTCGGTTTCCATTGCGACCGGGTCAACGATTTGCAGACCGTGGATGTCCAGAATGACATTGCCGTTGTCAGTGGTGAAACCGTCACGCAGAACCGGTTCGCCGCCGAAACGCTTGACGATTTCACGCGCAACATAGCTGCGAGCCATCGGAATAACTTCGACCGGAAGCGGGAATTTACCCAATACGTCGACTTTTTTCGAATCATCAGCGATACAGACAAATTTATCGGCTACCGCCAGCACGATCTTCTCGCGGGTCAGCGCGCCGCCACCACCTTTAACCAGGTGCAGGCCAGGATCGGCTTCGTCCGCGCCGTCGATGTATACCGACATTTGATCTACACTGTTCAGATCAAAAACCGGAATGCCATGACCTTTCAAGCGTTCAGCCGTTGCTTCCGAACTGGCAACCGTACCTTTGATTTGCCCTTTGATCTTGGCCAGCTCATCGATAAAGAAGTTGGCAGTTGAACCGGTACCGACGCCGATAATGGTGTCCGGAACGACATATTCAATGGCTGCCTGTGCGACTTTCAATTTCAATTCATCTTGTGTCATGGTCGAGAATCCTTCATCAAAGTTATTATTTTATTTTCGTGTTTTTTAAAGCTAACTGGCTATTGTAATCAAATCCGGATGCATTGTATAGCGCCTGATCGAGGTGCAATTTTTATCCGGATATAAAAAAAGCCGGTAATTTCAATGGATTACCGGCTTTATCGAAGCAAACGCAGTTTAATGGTGCTTCAGAGTCGGTGATGGCTCAACCTCAGGGGCTGCAACTTCCAGCTCAGGAGGCAAAGCGCCCGGCTTACGTTCGTAAGTGGCAACCACCATTCCGGATTGCGTTACAAGGTACATATCTTCGTAGACATGCACTGTTTTGAATGTCATCGGACGGATCTGGCGTGACTGTTCGGCCATCGGTTTACCTTTGGCCATATACATTCCGCACATGGTCATACTGTTTTCCACTTTGCCCTGTGATACCAGCTTATGATCTTTAACGCTTAGCTGTCCGCGGATTTCCAACTCTTTGAAATACGCCTGACGCTGTTCGTCATTTGCTAGTGTTGAATACTCTACGCAAAGATCAAGCGTTTTTTTCTGTGGCAGTTCGCCGCCGCGATTCATTGGCGAATTTCCTGAAGCCATTGCCGACCCCATCGTGAAAGAGCCGATTAAAAGGGCAGTTGAAAGAATGCCGTTTTTCATAATGCTTATCCTTGTTTTATGCAGGCAGTTGATTTTAAAGACTTTTAAAATATCAGTAAAGCCTTATTTAATTATCTCCCGATAATTCCGATTAATGCATGCCGCTACCGCAGCGGTGCTGGCCCTTTTGCTGATTCTGCATGCCCATTCCCATAAAAGATTTTACCGGCATATCGACCTTTTTATGACTGCCGTCGGCGAATTTCAGGTCGACTGTGACGGTCTGTCCGACCTTGATCGGATTGTGCGGACCGATCAGCATAATGTGCAGACCGCCGGGTTTGAGCTCAGCGGTGCCGTTTGCAGGGATGGTGATTTTGTCAATCTGACGCATACGCATGACACCATTATCGTTGGTGTGGGTATGCAGCTCTACCGCTCTTGCGACTTCCGAGTTCGCCTGTACCAGATTAATATCTTCCGCGGAACTGTTTTTCAGTGTCATAAAGCTGGCCGATGCAGGTGCCGTTGGCGGAACTTCACGGGCAAACGGGTTTTCGACAGTGATGTTATCCGCCTGTGAAGCCAGAGCGGCAAATGATGACAGGCTTGTGATAACACCGAAGGAGAGTGCGGCAAGTGTTTTTTTCATAAAAAGAGTTCTCGCTTTTTAGTTCAAATATTTTTCGATGGTTGCGACAAACTGCTGCGGAGATGTCGCGTGCGGCAATTGCTCCTGAAGCACGCCTTTCTGATCGACCACATAGGTAAATGCGCTGTGATCGACCGCGTAATTGGTACCGTTGTTCGGATCGTCCACCTTATGGTAGACCACTCCGTAACGCTTTGCTATCTCGCGCAAGGTTTCCGGTGAACCGGTCAGGCCGAGAATATTGGCTTCGAAATAGTTGGCATACTGTTGCAGACGTTCCGGTGTGTCGCGTTCAGGGTCAACCGAGACAAACAGAATCTGCAGCTGGTCTTTCTGCTCTTGAGTCAGGTTTCGGTAAGCAACGGAGAGATTTCCCAGATTAGTCGGGCAAATATCCGGACAGAAAGTGTAGCCGAAATAGACCAGTACCAGTTTGTTTTTAAACTCGCTGAGAGCGTGTTGCCCATCGTACGCGGTTAATGTAAAGTCACCGCCCTGCGGTTTGTCATCGAGTACCAGATGAGCCTGCGAATGGGTGCCGCTCTCTTGCATTGGCGTACTCAGGAGCACGAAGCCGAGAAGGGCGCCGATTAAAACAATAGCCAGTGTCAGTTTGTTGCTCATATTATTTCACGTCGTTTTTTGTATGATTTTTGAATCGGTTCACACTCGTTCAAAGTGCGCTCAAAATTTCTCTGGATGACTACAGACAGGCGAATGTAGGTCCGACGCGAGTATATTGACTCCGATAAGAGAACAGAGCGTTGAGATTTCCTTGAGAATTATATATTCAATACAAAACAGTGTTTTAAGTATTCTTAATCGTGATTTTTATGTAGTTGTTGATTTAAATTTTCAGGGTCTAATTTTCTGTTTTATATGATGTTATAAACGATGCTCCATTTCTCCGATAAACACCCTTAATTGAATCCTTGATGAAAAGCTCTATGCAAGAGGTGTGAAAACGGATTGCACTGGGATTTTCATTGCTGCCTTCTCTGCTAGCAGCGCAGGGGTTTTATTGCCGTAAAACAAGGAGGCTTTAGGAATGAGAATTTGCCAATACTTTGGCTTAATCGCTTGTCATTTCTATATTCGGGTATTGTGATGTTCTATAATGGTCGCTTGTTTGATTTTTTTAACCGTAACCCTAATGGATTCTCATGCCCGAACAGATTTTACGACGTGTTTTAAGTGCTCCGGTTTACGATGTGGCTCAGGAAACGCCCTTTGAACCGGCTCCGTTATTGAGCAAGCGCTTTCAAAACCAAGTATGGCTTAAACGCGAAGATTTACAGCCGGTTTTCTCTTTTAAGTTGCGTGGTGCTTACAATTGTATGATCCACCTGAGTGAAGAGCAGAAAGCGCGTGGTGTGATTGCAGCTTCGGCGGGAAACCATGCGCAGGGGGTGGCTCTGTCGGCAGCGAAACTTGGGGTCGAGGCGACGATTGTTATGCCAAATACGACACCGCCGATCAAATACAATGCGGTTGAGCGTCTTGGAGGAAAGGTTGTCCTGCACGGTGACTCTTTTGACGAAGCGTCCGCTTACGCTCAAGAACTGATGCAGGAAAAGGGGCTGACGTTTATTCACCCATACGATGATATGGATGTGATTGCCGGGCAGGGAACCATTGCCTTGGAAATTCTTCGTCAGCATCCGAAGCCTTTGGATGTGATTTTTGTAGCCGTTGGCGGAGGGGGGCTTATCGCAGGGGTTGCCGCTGTGATTAAACAGGTATGGCCGAAAACGCGAATCGTCGGGGTCGAGCCGGAAGATGCCGCTTGTCTGACTGCGGCCTTACAACATAACGAGCGTGTCACCCTTAAACAGGTTGGTTTATTTGCTGACGGTGTCGCGGTAGCTCGGGTCGGTGAAAAACCGTTTGAAATCGCCAAGAGCTGTGTCGATGAAATGATTAATGTCACCACGGATGAAATCTGCGCCGCGGTTAAGGATATTTTCGAAGATACCCGAGCCATTTCCGAGCCGGCCGGTGCTTTGGCGGTCGCGGGGATGAAGCGCTTTGTCGAGAAGTATAACTTCAGCGGCTTGAGTCTGGGGTGCATTGTGTCCGGAGCCAATATGAATTTCGATCGCCTGCGACATATTTCCGAAAGAACCGAGCTCGGAGAGAAGCGCGAAGCGATCTTTGCCGTTACGATCGACGAACGTCCCGGCAGCTTTAAGCAGTTCTGCGATATTCTTGGCGGTCGCCGTTCGATTACCGAATTCAATTACCGCTTTTCCGATGATAATCAGGCAGTGGTGTTTGTCGGTGTTCGCACCGAAGGCGGCAAGCCGGAGAGAGAAGCGATCGTTCAGGAACTTCGGGAACGGGGTTATCCGGTAGAGGATATGACCGATAACGAAATGGCCAAGCTGCATTTGCGGCATATGGTCGGCGGGCATGCCAACGGTTTGCCTGACGAGTTGTTATACCGTTTTGAATTCCCGGAACGACCAGGTGCGCTTCTGAATTTCCTGACGCATATGAGCGAAGAGTGGAATATCAGCCTGTTCCATTACCGGAATCACGGTGCGGCCTATGGCCGGGTTTTGGTCGGGATTCAGGTGCCTTCGCACGAGCAGCAGGATTTTGAAGTGTATCTGGAAAATCTGGGGTATCCTTATGCGAACGAGTCCGGAAATCCGGGTTATAAACTGTTTTTAAAACCGCTTAATGGCTAGCGGTGAGAAGATGCCGCTCTTTCGGAGACGTCGACCAGCGTTTTAAGCGGAAAATAAAAAAAGGGGCTCTTTCGAGCCCTTTTTATTTTGTCTGAGATCCGCGTTACTGGTCGTTTTGGCGCAGATCGCTTAGACGCTTAAGCAGGTATTCCAGTTCGGCGTGTTTTTCCTGCTTTTCATGAACTTTTTCTTCAATAAAATCAACAACCTGAATCTGTAATTTAGATTTGTCCAGTTTGTTGATATTGCTGATTCCACCCGGATTCAGAACATTCACTTCCAGAATCTTGTCGCCGATCATATCGACCCCGACAAAATACAGCCCGTCGGCAGCGAGACGGGGACCGATCTTACGGCACACCTTCATCTGGGATTCGGTCATAGTGTATTTATGCGCAGTACCGCCGACCTGAATATTCGCGCGGATATCGCCTTCCGGAGGGCGGCGGTTATAAGCGCCGAGGAATTTGCCGTTAAGCATCAGTACACGAACGTCGCCCTGTTCCGCACCTTCGATATATTCCTGAATAATGATGTAGTTACTGTCGCCTTTACCGGAAATATAGAAGTCCAGAATCGAGCTGATATTCGATTGGGCATTTTTCTCTAGTACGATTACACCATGCCCGCCGGAACCAACCAGCGGTTTGAGGATAACCTTGTCCCCCGGCATTTCGTTGATTGTCTGGCGAATATAGTCCTTGTCTTTGGAAACATGGGTGATCGGCAGATAGTCGTTGTTCGGGTCGCTGAAGGTAGTGGTGAACAGTTTATTGTTCGCTTTGCGAATGCCGTCGATTCCGTTAATGATGACGCATTCGTTTTTGATCGAATCCAGGAAGTTAAAGACAATCGGATCGATCGGTGGATCTTTACGAATCATCAGGCTGTCCAGACTGTGCAGTGGAGAGCTCAGCGTTTTGAATTCTACTTTTTTATAGAATTGGGTAATGTTTTCCGGAATCTTCTCCATCGTCTGAATGCGCAGAAGACTGCCGTAAACGACATTGTTTTTCACCCTTAGGTTCTCGGGATAAAGTATCGATACTTTATGTCCGCGGCGAAGACATTCCCGAATGACTAGGATTGTCGAATTTTTACTCGGAGTCAACTCCGACCAGTTTGCGATCATAAATCCGATATGCATGCTGACTCCTTAGGCAACCAGGGCAAAAAAAGGGTGGATAAACGCTTGGTACTTTTTCGTAACAGTGAACTTATTTATAAGCGCGAATTATCGATTTTTTCGCGTGCTTGGTAAAGGGAATTTTGTGCTTAAACGGCAAAAAAATGCGCATAAATAAATTATGCGCCTGTTGCGGGGATTCTTCAATCCGAAAGGAGGTCAAGTTGCGGGGAGTTGGTCTGTTCTTGCTGATCTTGATTGATTCGGCTGGCAGTAGGCCCTTTCTGATTGCGGTATTTGGCATCGAGACGCTTGTTGTATGGCGTGGTTGAAGCGCTGGAAAGGGTTTCAAAGTTGATTGCGCAGATATCCATGCCCGGACGCAGTGCCAAAGGTAATTTTCCGCTGTTGAATATTTCCAGAACGATCTGTCCCTGCCAGCCCGGATCAATACGGTGTGCGGTGACGTGAACCATCAGTCCGAGGCGGGCAAGGCTCGATCGGCCGTCAAGCCAGCCGACCAGATCATCCGGAATGGTTACCGATTCAAAAGTGGCGGCAAGAGCCAGTTCACCGGGATGCAGGAAAAAGGCTTCGCCTTCAGCGATCTCGATTTCATCGCCCATCACGGTATCCATTATGCGTTGAACTTCGTCTTTTGGTCCACTCAGGTCGATAAAAGGTGCAGTATGATCGTTGAATACGCGGAATTTATTGTCGAGGCGTAAATCGACGCTGATCCCTTTGATTTTGCTCTCGGGTGGCTGAGGATCAATACTGATCTTACCGGATTCAAGTTGTTTTTTTATATCGCGATCGCTTAATTTCATGTTGTTTGTCTTTGATAATTAAATAAGGCAAATTAGGAGGTCCGCAGTTTTGGCGCTTTTTCCAAAACAAGTACGATGGTTTTGTCTTCTTCCCGATCATAGATGCGAAGTTTGCCGGGGAAATAGTGTTTTTCCGGCAGCAGCCATAAGTCTATCTCAAAACGCTGATTACCAAAACGATATTTCTGGCTCGGCTCTTTGCCGTATTCCAGCTTGAGAGTTTCAGGGTGCGCCAGAATGCTGAATTTAATCGGGTACTGTTCCTTTGTGGTCTGCAGGATCAGTTGCGCGGTCGCCAAATCTTTGTGATTAAGCGCATACCATTGAATTGCATAAGCAATCGAAGTGGCGTCGAAAACGCCCGGATGCCACGGCCATTGGCGTTTTTTCTCAAGATAAACGATCTGTTGGCCGCTGGATTCCAGCTCGAAAGTGGTTGATTTGATTTTTGCATCGTCGCCTTTATGGCGAGTCGCCTGTTTTTGATAGCCTTGCCACAGGATGCTCTGCGCAGTCTGCTGTAATTGAATTTTTTCTTGAGCACTGTCTTTAAAAAAGATCTTTACCCAACCTTCCGGTTTGGAGAGCGTCTCCAAGACGCAATCCCGTTGTTCGCAATGCAACTGGTGCCGACTTTTGCCGAGGTCGACGCCATAAGCATGGACGAGAAAGGTTGCGTCGAAATCGGGGATCGGCTGTGCCTGTTCCGAGGCAAACGCCTTGTTTAGCAGAAGTGGGAGGCTAAGCAGTAGGGCACCAATAATATAGACGAACTTTCCTGCGCGGCTTTTTGGATAGAGTCGATGCTTCAAAGGTGCCTCCACAAACTTGTTTACGTTTTACTGGTCCCGGCTTTGATCAAGCTGGATCGGTTCCTGTAAAGTTTTGTTCTGATATTGCACGTGATTATCCTGCAGTGCTATTTTTCCTTCGCAGAACCAGCGCACCGCCAATGGGTAAGCGATATGTTCCCGCTGATGGATTTTCTGCTGCAGGCTCGCGGCGGATTCGCTCGGCTCGATATTGACCTTGTCCTGCAGAATTACCGGACCACCGTCCAGTTCCGGAGTGACAAAGTGAATGCTCAAGCCATGCTCCGAATCCCCTGCGTCAATCGCGCGCTGATGAGTGTTCAATCCGGTGTATTTCGGTAACAGCGAAGGATGGATATTGAGCATCTTACCAAGAAAATGCTGCGTAAAACCTTGAGTCAGAATGCGCATAAATCCGGCAAGAACGATCAAGTCGACGTCGCTTTGATCCAGCTGTCGCTGTAACTCGGCATCGAAACTTTCCCGATCGGTATAGTCGGTGTGGTCGATAACAAGCGTTGTGATGCCGGCCTGCTCGGCTCTTTTGAGGCCGTAAGCGTTTGGGCGGTTGCTGACGACCAGTGCAATCCGGTATAGCTGGGGGTGTTTTTGCTGATCATCGATGATCGCCTGTAAGTTTGAACCGTTGCCGGATATCAAAACGGCGATTTTTTTAGGTTGGTGTTCGGAAGGGGTCTTTAGGGTCATTTACAGAAATGCTCCAGAAAGCAAATTGGTCGGCTTGATAAGCCGGGTTTGAATATAGAGGGACTGAAGTTGTGTCTGCCGTAGCCGGGCCGGGCGGCCGGTTACGACATTATCGAATGCAAGAGGACTGCTTATTCCGCAGTCAGCTGAACGCTCGGTTCTTCCTGTTCAGAAGATTCGATGGTTCCGATTACCGAAACCGTTTCGCCTGCGGCTTCAAGCGATTGAATCGCTTTGTCTTTATCGTTGGCGTCTACAACGATTACCATCCCGATTCCGCAGTTTAGGGTACGGTGCATCTCTTCATAGTCAACGTTGCCTTTTTCGGCAATCCAGTCAAATACCGCCGGACGGTTCCAGGCGTTAGTGTTGATTTTCGCACGCGTATTGTTTGGCATAACGCGAGGCAGGTTTTCCAGAAGTCCGCCGCCGGTAATGTGCGACAGAGCGTGGATTTCAATCTCTTTCATCAGTTCAAGCAGAGGCTTGACATAGATGCGGGTCGGGGCCATCAGTGCGTCGATCAGCGGCTGACCGTCGATTTCCTGATTAATGTCGGCATTATTGACTTCAATGATTTTACGAATCAGCGAGTAGCCGTTCGAGTGAGGGCCGCTTGAGCTTAAACCCAGCATGACATCGCCGGCTTTTACTTTAGAGCCGTCAATCAGATCCGACTTTTCGACAATCCCGACGCAGAAACCGGCCAGATCGTAATCGCCTTGCGGATACATACCCGGCATTTCTGCGGTTTCTCCGCCGATCAGTGCGCATCCGGCCTGAAGGCAGCCGTCACCGATACCTTTAACGACGTCGGTCGCAACGTCCAGCTCCAGTTTTCCAGTGGCATAATAATCCAAGAAGAAAAGCGGTTCTGCGCCTTGGACAATCAGGTCGTTGACACACATTGCAACCAGATCAATTCCGACTTGGTCATGTTTTCCGCTGTCGATCGCCAGGCGAAGCTTGGTGCCGACACCATCGGTACCTGAAACCAGAATCGGGTTTTTGTACTTTGCCATGTCCAGTTCAAACAGCGCACCGAAACCGCCAAGAGAGGCAGGTACTTCAGGACGGGTTGTAGCTTTGGCAATCGGTTTGATTGCTTGGACAAGGGCGTTACCGGCGTCGATATCGACACCGGCGTCTTTATAACTAATCGATTGGTTGTTCGTGGTCATAACTTTTACTAACTCTAGATAGTCTGTTACCCGCTATAATTGCGGGAGGTAAATTGAGTTTTGAATTGGCGTTTTTATGTGCTGTGCTTCGGTGTATCACGTTTCCCGGAAACGGGGTGTCTACACTGCCGACAAAAAACGCCAAAGGCTTCCTAAAAAAATATTATGATATTGTAACGAAATTTTTAGGTCGCCATATGAGAAGTTTTCAGCAAATACTACTCTATTCCGCTATGGCTTTGTCAGCCAGCGGGCTTACGGCTCAGACTGCTTTAGCCGTTCCGGAAGATTCCACCCAGTCAAGCGTCTCAGATAATGTTGTTCCGACGGTTCTTGAAAAAGACCTCTATGCGGTAGAGTTGGATAATCCAAATCCGGAAGCCACCACTGAATATAAATTGTCCGAACCAGTTTTGAATCAGCTGGCCGAAGAGGGGATGCGTTTGTTGTTGGTACGTTTGACCGGCAAACGTTCGTTACTTTCGTCACCGCGTACAGAGTCGCTGTTGAGTAATTCCCGACGCTGGTTGAAGAGCTATGCCTATGTTCCTGTAATGCAGGAAGGGGTTAAGGTCGGTCTGAAAATCCGTCTTAAATACGATGAAGTATTACTGAAGCAGGCTCTGGCCGAAATGCAGATTAAAGTCTGGCCGCTGAACCTGCGTCCGAAACTGTTGGTCATGGGGACGCTTGTAGAGAGTAATACCATTACAAAACTCGATCAGGAAGCGCTCGGCTATCGCGTCGATATCAATTTGCAGGATTACGCGAAACAGTTAGCCTTGCCGGTTTCGTGGCCGCAGGAAACCATGCCGTGGATCTATCCGATCAACCCGGTAAACAATATCACTCCTTTGCAGGACGTGTTGGTACAGTCGGATCAGAACAATCTGCTGAGTTTCAAATTGGTTCGACGTGAGCAGGGGTATGAGTTGAGCTGG
The DNA here is from genome assembly GCF_017571475.1 of Thiomicrorhabdus sp. 6S3-12. GTDB lineage: Bacteria > Pseudomonadota > Gammaproteobacteria > Thiomicrospirales > Thiomicrospiraceae > Thiomicrorhabdus. Next base: position 34,794 of record NZ_JAGETW010000005.1, read on the forward strand.
CATCTGTTTGCCGATAACGGTTCGATTCTGGCAAAAGGTAAAACGCTTGATGGCGAACGACAGGTGCTGTTGCACAATATGCTGGATATGGTGATGGCGCGGCTGGTAGAGATTAACCGGCAGATACTGGACAGTCGCGATCAAATCAGTATCAACCTGAGCAATATCGGCGATATTAAATCTCTGCAACAGGCAAAGACTCAGCTGCAACAGGCGTTGCCGACAGTGACTGAGATTCAGCTGGTAACGGTCGAGCAAGATTCTGCGCGTCTTGAAGTCGCCTATCGCGGGGATTACGCAAACTTTATCGGCTGGTTGGAACGCCTGTCGCAATTTTCCATTACTTCGTCTTCCGAAATGTTGCGCCAGATCGATATGCGTTTCCAATATGTCGAGCCGGTGGAAGAGGTTCCGGATTTGCCGGAAGTCGCACAATAAATGCAATGTTTAAGCATCTTAAACATTCCTCTCAATAATTAAAAAATGCCTGTAAAAAGCTTTAGGAGACAGTAAACGTGTATGTTCAAATGCCATTAAAAATGGGGTTGCGAGACGACGCCAGTTTTGAGACTTTTGTTGCCGAACAGGAGTCTGTTGCTTTGGCATTGAATGTGTTGCAGAAGAATCTTTCCCAGCCGCGCGGAAGTGCATTTTATCTGGGCGGAGAGCAGGGGGTTGGTAAGACGCACATCCTTCAGGCGGCTTGCCGTTATATGACTGAGCGCAATCAGGACAGTGTTTATCTGCCCTTGGGGGATGCCAGTCTTCCGCTGATTCCGGATGTCCTGTACGGATTGGAGCAAACTTCACTGGTCTGTTTGGATGATGTCGATTCGATTATCGGAAAAAAGGCTTGGGAAACCGCTTTAGCCAATCTGATTACCAAATCCAGCGTGCAAGGGAATACATTATTGTTCGCCGGCAATACGTCGATCGGAAAGTGGCAGATCGCTTTGCCGGAATTGGCTAAGGCTCTGGTGAGTGTTCTGCCGGTTGAACTGTTGCACTTGAGTGATAAAGACGAGCTGATTACGGCACTGCAGCGACACAGCGTCAAACGCGGATTCGAACTGCCGGACAATGTCGGCGAGTTTCTGGTTAAGAACGTTTCCGGCGAATTGCCACAGTTGATGAATGTTCTGCGTATACTCGAAGAGGCTTCGCTGGTGGAGAAACGACGTCTTACTCTGGCATTTGTGAAATCCATTCTGTCCGATGCCGGGGCGTAATCGCTTTTCGGAGTGACGGCGCTTGCCGCCGTCGCGATCCCTTTTTCCTCCCTTGTTAAGAAATCCTTTCCGTTAACTATGGCTAAACTCTGGCTTGATGGTTTAAGAGGTTCGTTTTGGGCCGTGATTTGGATACAATGCCGACAGTTTCGGCATAGTGTGGCATTAAATTGAACCTGCTTGAATCAATATTAATTTGGACTGAATTATGAAGTATTTACAAAATCGACTATTAAAACAACTGGTTACCGTTTTTTTGGCCTCGGCGGTATTTTTAGGCTTCAGTGCACCGGTGCAGGCCGAAGAGAGCAAAGAGATTACATTTATTGATCTGGACGGAAACAAAAGCAAATTATCCGACTATCGCGGTAAATGGGTAGTCGTTAACCTTTGGGCGACCTGGTGTCCGCCATGTTTGAAAGAGATTCCGGACCTGGTGATGTTCCATGAAGCGCATGCAGAGAAGGACGCAGTGGTTATCGGTGTGAACTATGAAGATATCGATCCGCAGAAAGTCAAAAACTTCGCCGAATCGCAAATGGTGAACTATCCGATCGTTCGTTTTGAAGGAAAACCGGATGGCAAGACCTCGCCGTTCGGTAACTTGCGCGGACTGCCGACGACTTATATGGTGACGCCGGAAGGACAGATTGTCGCCGCCCGTACCGGAATGGTTGACGGCGCAATGCTTGAGGATTTTATTAAAAACTTCAGTCAGTCCCGCTAAACGCCAGCTAATCGAGGGAGAATGGGTTTTGCCGGGAACGGAAAGTCCGTTCCACTCCCTTGGTTTTTAATACTACAGAGTACTTTTACTTAGTTTCAAAGCCTGCTATATTGCACCGGTCCTGTTACAAAAAATAGATACAAAAGGACTCTAAAGAGGAGGTATTATGCAGTTGTTCAGATCTGCCGCACTGCTGGCAGCCGTTTCCATTTTCAGTGTTTCTCTATTCAGCACTTCCGCTCAAGCGCAAGATCCGTTTTTTGACGAGTCCTTCGGTAACTATCAAGAAGATTTGGTTACTGCCGAAGAGGACGGCAAAAAAGGGATTTTCATGTTTTTCTATATGGATGAATGTCCGTTCTGTCATCGCATGCGAACCACAATTATGCAGGAACCGGATGTCATTAAGTTGTATCGGGATAATTTCCTGACTTTTATGCACGATATCGAAGGCAGTAACGAAGTGGTCGATTTCCAGGGGAATCGGATGACTGCGCAAGAACTGGCGGAAAAAGTCTTTCGGGTTCGCGCGACGCCGGTAATGATTATTTTCGGTTTGGACGGCAAGCCGATTGTACGTTATACCGGTCCGACCAGAACCAAAGAGGAGTTCAACTGGCTGGCGGAGTATGTTCTGGATGGAAGTTACCAGAAACAGTCTTTTACCGCCTATAAACGCGAACGCAAGAAAGCCGCCCGTTAATCAGCTTGAGGTGAAATGAATGAACAAGCCATTTAAGCTGAAACTGTATTCTTTATTTGCTGCTCTACCGTTGACTCTGGGATCGGTTGTCGCGGCACAGGATTCGGCTAATGAGTCCGTTCAAGGGCCGCAAAAACCGGCGGTTGAGAACTGGTCCGTGCACAGCCAGACTTTGCAGGAGCCGTTGCCGAATCCTTTGACTTTGCAATATCTATTGAATGATTTTCCACTGAAGTCGGGTGCCAATCTGCTGTCTGAAGCGCAAAGCAGAGTGGCTTTGGCGCAAGCGCAGACGCTGAATTCAACCAACGGTTTCAAACTCGATCTGGAAGGGCGTTTAACGCGTCGCGAATTTACAGAAGAGCCGCAAAACCACAACCTTCTGGCGTTGCACTTCGGGAAAGTTCTGTATGACGGCGACTTGAACCGAATTTATCAGGAAAGTTTGTATGCACTTTCCGATGCAGCACAGATCAAACAGCAGGCACAGCTGGAAAACCATAAACTTCAGGTGATGAGTGCTTTCTTCGATGCGTTGCTGGCCGATTTTCAATACCGCATCGACAACGAAGCGATGGCGGTTGAGTATATCGCTTTCGACAAAAGCAAGGATCAGCATAGCTTGAGTCGTCTTTCCGATGTACAGCTTCTCGAAGCGGAAAATACCTATCAAAAAGCGTTATTAAAACGTTCCCGATCCGAGCAGAATCTGTTGAAAATGCGTCTTTATCTGGCCAATATTATCGGCTATGCCGATGCTCGACCGGACAAACTGGCATTTCCCGACCTTTCCTCTTTTGATCAACGCGATCCAAAATCGCTTGCTTTGACCGAACTACAGCAACAGGTAGAGCAGCATCCTTTGCTGCGTGCGCTTAAGACTCAGTGGGACGGACAACTCAAGCAAGTTCAAGCGGCGCATCAATTGAATCGTCCAAAATTACGTGCAGACGCTTGGGTTGGCCAGCTTTCCAGTCATCCTGAGTTGCGCGAGGGTCGTTGGCGTGCCGATTTGAGTCTTGCGATGCCGCTTTACGATTCGGGTCTGCAGCAAGCCCGAGTCGAAGAGGAAAAGGCAAAGTTGATTTCTTATCAGGCGCAGTATGAAGAGCTCGCACAGGCATTGCGTCAAGAAGTGACCGATCTGTATTTCCAGATTCAAATGCTCGCCGCTGAGGAGAAATCCAATAATTTATTTGCCGACTATGCGGACCTTTATCTTGACTACAGCCGTGCCTTGTATGAAAACGAATCCGCTACGGATTTAGGGGATTCGATGGTGCGTCTTTCTCAGGCGAACTACAATCAGGTTGAGTGGCAGTTCCGAAAAGCGCTGCTGTGGGCGAAACTGGATTATCTGCTTGGTAAACCGCTTGAGTCCTTTAGCACCAAAGCGGCTAAGGGAAGTGATACCTTGTCTCAGGCGACGCAGATGTAAAGTGTTGCCTAAAGAATTTTAAAGAGAGTTTGTGTTATGAATCATTTTTCGAAAACCCCTTTCCGTTCTTTGTCGCCTTGGGTTCTGGGCGTCAGTCTGGGCCTGGTTTCTTGTGCGGGATGGGCGCAGAATGTTGTCATCGGTTCGCTGGTTAGCAGTCAGGTCAATAAGCTCTACGTCAGTGAAGGGCAGCAGGTGAAGGTCGGTCAGAAGCTGCTTGATCTGGATGCGAGTCGATATCACGCCAAATTGAAGTCGTTGCAGGCGCAGGTCGGCATGGCGCGAGCCAAACTGGCCGACGCTCAAATTGAATTGGATCAGGCACAGGATCTGTTTGATCGTACGGTAAGCACCCGTCGTGCTTTGGATGCGGCCAAGTTGGCGTTTGATCTTGCCAAGTCGGAAGTCGATTACGCCGCAGCTCAGGTTGCGATGCATCAGTCCTGGAGCAAGTACCTGTATATAAAGTCGCCGATAAACGGTAAAATCAGTAAAATCCACGCGCCGGTCGGCACGACGGTGTTTAAAGAAAACACGCCGATGATCGAACTGGCGCCAAACTAAACGCTTCGGGAGAATTTTATGTGGTCGACTCGCATAAAGTACGGGATGAAATATTGGCGTCTGGCCGTTCATCTGATTTTTAAGACCAAACACTTCGGCGTCAATAATCTTTGGTGGGCTTCTCAGCCTTCTTCGATCGGTTGGCATTGGTATCAGATTCTGTGGGGCGTCGTGACGATTCTGCCGATACTGCGAAATTATCAGTCACTTAAAGTCCGCAGTTGTCTGGGCTGGCTACCTGAAGCGGAATGTCTGGCATTAGGCTTCAAGCCTAAGTCCTGATGATTAGTTGACAATCCTTCTACAAGGAATCGCATGTTTCAACTGGAAATGGATCAACGCCAGTCCTGTCGTGTCGAACGACGTTTTCTGGTTACCGATTTCGACGATCTGGCGTTTTCCGAACCGTTTGACGGCCATGATGTTAATTTAACCGGGCTGGGTTTCTGGATAAACGATGCAGACTGGTTTCTGCCCGGGCAGGAAATCAGTCTGCGGGTGCGAAATCTGGACGACGGTGAAATCTATAGTCTGAACTCTGTAAAGGTCGTTCATATCCAGCAGGAAGGTGAGCGCTTTCTTTGTGGTTGTCATATTGTGCAGATAACCAGTTCTCAACTGCTCAGCCATCATCGTCTGGTGATAACCGATGCGGCTACGGCGGAATCTTCGCTTAACAGTAGCGAAATGGATGAATTCAATTTCATTGAAGAGGGTTCTCCTCTGTCAACTGATCCGTCCGATCTGCAGGAAGCCTCTTTGGCGTTGGATCTGGCTGTAGCGGAAATGCAGGCTCAGCAAAGCGATGGGGATCAAGTTGTCGCAGATCTGGTGCAGCAGCTCAAGTGGCGTCTGCAACCGCAAGCGGAACCTTTAAGTGCTTCACAACAGCAGGATTTATTGCGCTATATTATCGAGCAAATTGAAAGTTTCGGACTCTTTTTTAAGCATTCGGGCCAATCTGCAATGGCGCTAAGTATTCTGGCGAAACTCATTGCTCATACGCCGCTCAAAGTCGAGGACAGAGAGGACTGGAAAACAATGCTCAGTGATTTTGAGCGCCGTTTTATTTCCGAAAAAATGCAAGTGGCGTTTGATTTTATGCATCAGGGTGTTGCGCCGCACGATGCGATGCTGATGGCAGAAAAATATTTGCAGGATAAGAAGATAGACTAAATAAAATTTGGCTAAAGACAGCTTGTGTGGAAGGTGGTCAAAGAGACGGTTCAGGAATTCTGAACCAAATAAAAAAGGCAGAGAATTTCTCTGCCTTTTTTATTTGCACTGGATGCGGGTTAGAATTTAACCACGGCCGCCAGACGGGTATGGGCCTGAGTACGGTCATTGCTATCCGTGTCGTATTCGCTGGTACGGCTTGAATGGAATAGCTTGAAAAGGGTGTTTTTGTTCATTTTCCAAACCAGCGTGACGTTCGCTTCCGTTGCATCGGATGATGGCGTCAAAGTCGCCGTTGAAGTATCGGACTGACCGTAATCGGCATAGCTTGCAGACAGAATCCATTTCGGCGTGATTTTATACTGTGCGCCGATTTTATAGGCGGTCACGTTTTCACGATAAGCGTTGCGCGAGAAAATGCTACTGGTATAAGCCGGATCTCCGCCCCAAGCATTAAGCATTTTCGTATCGCCAAAGCTGTTGTTCGCTGCAACATAGGCAGACCATTTCGGCGTGATATAGGTCGCTTTGGCACCGGCAAGACTGTAGTCCAGATCACCGGCCAGATCGGCACCGACGTTTGTCTGGTTCAGATATTGCAACTCGACTTTGATCGCTCGCTTGTCAGCCAGCGGGAATTTATTATCGGCAGAAAGATAAACGTTGTTGCTGATATCTTCCGCATAGTAGTTCCAGACACTGATGTTCGCGTTTTTCCCAAGCTTGTAACTTGCGTTTAAAGTGGTGATGCCATTGGTACTTTCAGTGTTGTTAGTAATGGTTGCATCGGCAATATCAAGGAATTCGGCCTGTTTATCAAGCGGGTTGATTGCTGTGCCCGCGGTTCCGGTACCTTCCCCTATGAGACCCCATTCTGTCGCAGCACGTGCGCCAAAGGCGATTTGGGTGATTTGCGCCAGACCGACTTTAAAACTTTCGTTGACTTTAAAGGTGGCACCGGCCCCGGTATGGAAATTCGGCATGGTGCTGACTGCAGCGGTGGTCAATGGAGAATCGTAGATGACGCGACCGGCAAACCAGTCAAACGAACCGTGTTGACCTTTCAAGTGCAGTTCGCCCAGAAGTTGTTCTGCGGACTGATCGTTTGTGACATACATGCCTCGCGCCAGCTTCTGGTCGGCATCAAGAGTGTTGTCGTTCGTGCCCAGAAGGTCGCCGGTGATGTAGGATCCAGCAGAGAAGCGTACACCGTTAAAAGACGGAGTGGTGTACTTCATTTTCAATAATTCGGAGGTCCCGTAGTTCGGATCGAAACCGTTATCTTTACCATCGACAATCGTCATTACCTTGAACATCAGATCAAGGTTGCCTTTGTCCTCACCGTCAATTGTGATGTTTTTTGCATAGGCGATATTACTTACCAGGCCAAGTGCGACTGCCGCTATAACAGGTTTCAATTTCATCAATAAGTTCCTTGTTCAAAAGAGAAAGTTATCAGCAAAGTATAGAGTAAACCCTGTGCTTTTGCTCGGAAATGCGGTGTTTCCGCATTCAAAACTTTTGATATTCAAACTAAAAAATTGTTTATAACTATGTTTTATTTATGGATAAGTAAAAATAAGTCGTGCTTTGTTACGGTCGATGGGGGGTTGAATTTTTGACTGTCTAAATTACCGGAATGCGGCTCCCTTCACTTTTTTGTATAAGTCTCCTTGTTTGGCGTCCATTAGCGCTTAGCTTTGTTCCGGACAACTTTCCGGGTTGAACAGCATTTTGACGATGTTTTCGGTAATCAGCATCTGTGCCGGTGTCGCCTGAAAGCTGCTGATCGTTTGCCCGTCAACTTCGATACTGCAGGTGTTTTCGGTATTCATGTTCTTGGCGATGGTTTCGCCTTCTTTGGTGACGATGGTTGCGCCCAGGTTTCGGACCCGTTTTTGTTCTTTTATCAGATGGGTATAGAAGTTGATCCAGATAAGCGAGATGACTACTTCGCCGATACTAAAGAAGCCGAAATAGTAATAGCTGCCTACTTCATCCTGAGCAGCGATATCGTTCAATGTCAGCTGATCGATAGTGATCGAAAAGTTAATGACTTTTTCGAAGGCTGGCGCCGTGAGTTTCAAAGCAAAGAAGTGCCCGTAGTAGTCGCCCATGTAGTCGCAGATTGAAAAATAATTTGCGGGATGTTCAGCCAGCATCTGATGCTGCTGTTCGCTGAAATTGGAACCATAGAGTTCTTTAAGAATAAGGTAGTTTTTTCTGACGGCGGTCTGTTGATGGCAGGAGTCCTGAAAAAGCTGAATCCGAAAGAGGTTGATATCCATGCTCTGGGTCGGAAAATCCATGACCATTTTATGCCGACCAAGCAGTTTGGAGAAACCGATGGCACAGAAGCTTTTTTCGATTTTGATCGGCTCCGCTTCTTCCAGAAAGGGGTAGACTCTTCCAAAGTAGTTGGAAAAGTATTTGATGATTAAGGTTTGCTTGCTTAAGGCAGGCTTTGATACACCGCGTTCCCAGCGACTTAATGTCGTGGCGTCCAGGGAATGGAAAACTGAATCTGCTGCGATTAATTCGTCCACTAATTCAGTTTGCGTTACCCCTTTGTTTTCACGGCATATGCGTAGATAGTCACTAAATCTAAACACTCTGATTGCCCCGTCTTTTTGTAACTTGACTGAATTGTAGCTGTGGTACAGAACAACTCTGTGCCTTCTTATTTTGCCTGTTCAGTAGGAATATTACTATTTTTTGCACCCCGCTTAGAGCGGGTTGTCGGGTGATTAGGCATATTTTTTCAAAAAAAATTTTTTACATGCCCTTTCGTCCGAGGTGCGTACTTCCTACAATAGTTTGCGTAGTTAAGAAGGCTTCTTTTGCATGACAGAGTATGGCAAAAGCAGACATCTGGCTATGTCGAGAAGAGTAATTGAAAGATTAATCAACTCGAACTCGCTTTGATTAGTGAGTGACCCGGTTTCTCGTAAGCTAGTCTTATTGGCGTTTGAGTGGCTTAAGTGGGCTAGGTCGATCCAATTTGTTTATTTCCCAAAAGGCTTTGCGCCTGATTGATACCTGAGTATCACTTTTCTGATTTGGAAGAGTGACTCAGGTTTTTTTATGCCCGTGTTTTTTTATGTGATATTTATTTTAAGGACTTAAAGGGCGCATATAAAATTAAAACGGCAGTTACTAACGCTTATTTTTTTTGTGACGGGATCTACGCGCTTTCTTTTGCTCTTCTTTGGCTTTACGCTTTTCTTCCTTGATCTGGCGCTGGATTTCGACCTGTTTTAATTCTTCGAGCATCATTTCAGGTGTTTCCAGTGTGATGTCGCCGAAATAACGGTCACGATATTCCATAATGAACAGACGCGATACCTTTTCCAGGTCAACCATTCCTCCTGAGCGCAGGCAACCGCGTTTACGTCCGATAATTTCCAGCAGTTCGATATCGGTATGCGGTAATTCATCGAGTTCGAAACGATTCATAAGGGCATCCGGATAAGCCTGCATCAGGTACTCGCAGGCATAGGATGCAATATCCGGAAGCTCGAATGCAGTTTCCTTGATGCCGCCGGTAATCGCCAGACGATAGCCGCTGTTCTCATTTTCGATATTCGGCCACAGCATCCCCGGAGTGTCGATCAGAATAATATTCTCTTCCAGCTTGATTCGCTGTTGTTGTTTGGTGACGGCGGGTTCGTTACCGGTTTTAGCGATCGTTCGGCCCATAATGTTATTGATCAGGGTCGACTTACCGACGTTCGGTATACCGATAATTAAGGCATGAATGGTTTTGATGGTATCGGCTTTAGTTGGCGCCATTTTCTTGATCAACTGGATGATCTGTTCGCGCTTATCGGATTGCTGGGCGTTAAAAGCCAGAGTTTTTACGCTCTGTTCCTGCTCAAGGTATTCCTGCCATTGTTCGGTTTTTTGCGGGTCGGCCAAGTCGGTTTTATTGAGAATTTTGATGGTCGGCTTGTCACTGCGGATCTGTTCGATAAGCGGGTTTTGGCTGCTGAAGGGAATTCGCGCATCGAGCACTTCGATAAAGACATCAACCTGATTGAAAATCTCACGGACTTCTTTTTGTGCCTTATGCATATGGCCCGGATACCATTGAATACCCATAAATTTCTCCCTAATCGAATGCAGGGCTGATTATAGCTGTTTTCGTGCTGGTTTGCCTTATGAAGGGTGAGGAAGGGAGGTGGTTTTGAGAAGGGGGTACAGAGGGTAGAAGGTCCGTAGAGGCACGGACCAGCTTTTAGATGAAGGAATCAGGCGACTTCAAGGTAATCCTGTTTGGATTGCTCATAAAGATCGATCAAACTCTGCATCTTGACCTTGTCATACTCGCGAAGCCCGCCAAGCGTCATAGTTTTTCGGCCCGTACCGACTAGAATGTCGTTTTCCAGAATGTCGAAGCTGAGTGTGACCAGACCGCGTTTGCCGTCTACCTGAAGACTGCTGTCGGTCAATTTAAGCTGTGGCTTGTCCAGATTCAGATCATGCAGCTCAAATGCCATGCTTTCATAAATCACCATCGGACGCTCCGGATTGATCATGACCTTGTTTTTTTCCATCAGCGGCACAAGGATGTGCGGGAAGCTGAGTCCGGAAAAAGCGACATAAGCGCGTGCGAAATTTTCAATCAGCGTTTGATCGTCCGAGGTTGCGCCGGAACAGCTGACTTCAAGATAGCTTTTGTCGTTCAGGTCGCAGATGGCAAATTCGCCGTCTCCGGCTTGCGGAAATTTTAAAGCGGCGCCTTTGCCGACCATTCCGGTATATTTGAAGGTCATGTTCTGCGATAAGCCCATGGTGCTTAAAACCAGAGAGAAAAGCAGATCGCCGGGCACGCAGAAACGTTTGGCATCCGGATTGTGCAATGGATTGAAGTCATTGGCGACTTCTTTAGCAAAGCGACTTCCTTGTTCCGGTGTAATGGTAATCAAGCCCTGATCCATTTGATAAAAACTGTCTAAAAACATATTTGTTGTCTCGTCTTTTTCTTCTATTTCGGGGCTTAGTTTTTTAACTGCGCTAGCAGGAAGTCCATGAATTCAGCTTGCGCGATGTCCTGCGCCTTCTCGTCACGACGGTATTTATATTCAATCATGCCATTATCCAAACCGCGTTCGCCAATCACGACACGGTGCGGGATACCGATCAGATCCATATCGGAGAACATTACACCCGGACGTTCCGGGCGATCATCAAGCAGCACGTCGATGCCTTTGGCCATTAAATCGTCATACAGCGCCTGTGCCGCTTCGGCGACGCGTGGCGATTTATGCATCTGCATCGGAACAATACAGACTTGGAACGGGGCAATCGAATCTGGCCAGATGATTCCGCGATCATCGTGATTCTGCTCGATGGCTGCGGCCACAACACGAGTGACGCCGATACCGTAACATCCCATCTCCAATACCTGAGAGCGGCTGTTCTCGTCCTGGACGGTTGCATTCAATGCTTTTGAGTATTTATTGCCGAGCTGGAAGATATGACCGACCTCGATTCCTTTGAAGATTTCCAGTTTGCCTTGACCACATGGGCTAGGGTCGCCTTTTACCACGTTGCGCAAGTCAATGACTTCGCTGATTTGAGCGTCGCGTTCCCAGTTGGCGCCTTTATAGTGATAGCCGTCTTCGTTTGCACCACAGATAAAGTCGGCACTGGCCGCGGCAGTGCGGTCAACCAATACCGGAATTTGCAATCCGACCGGTCCTATTGAACCAGCATTACAACCCGCAGCAGCCTGGATCTCTTCATCGGTTGCCAGAGTGAAAGGCGTTGCAATCAGAGGGTGTTTTTCGGCTTTAAGTTCATTTAATTCATGGTCTCCGCGAACCACAAGTGCAATAACCGGTTGCTCTTCGGTTGCACCCTTGACCAGCATGGTTTTAACGGTTTTCTTGCGTTTGACCTGCAGATAGTCGCTGACTTCTTCAATCGAGTGCTGGTTCGGCGTGGCGACTTTTTCCAGTGCTTCGCTTGCCTCTGCACGAGGTTTTCCTGGCGCAACCGCTTCGGCCAATTCGACATTGGCGGCATAGCCGGATTCTTTACAGATGGCAATATCATCTTCACCCGAATCAGCCAATACGTGGAATTCATGCGATCCTTCTCCGCCGATGGCTCCGGTATCCGCCTGTACCGGACGGTACTCAAAACCGATGCGGCTAAAGATACGGTTATAGGCCTCGAACATGGTGTCGTAAGTTTCTTGCAGAGATTCCTGCGACAGATGGAAAGAGTATGCGTCTTTCATAATGAACTCGCGCGAACGCATTACGCCGAAACGTGGTCGGCGTTCATCGCGGAATTTAGTCTGTACCTGATAAAAATTAGCCGGTAGCTGTTTGTAGCTGCGAATTTCGCGACGTACCAGATCGGTGATAATCTCTTCATGCGTCGGACCGAGTACGAAAGGGCGGTCGTGGCGGTCAGTAAAACGCAGCATCTCCTGTCCCATATCTTCGTCGCGCCCTGACTCTTCCCATAGTTCCATCGGTTGCACTACCGGCATCAGCAATTCTTGTGCGCCGGCGCGATTCATTTCGTCCCGTACAATCGCTTCCACTTTGCGCAAAACTCTAAGCCCCATCGGCAGCCAGTTATAGAGTCCTCCGGCCAGAGAGCGGATCATGCCGGCACGGATCATTAGCTGATGGCTGGCGACTACGGCGTCAGAAGGGGTTTCACGCGTTGTTGCAAGAAGTAGATTAGAGGTTCTCATCTTGGGCAGTTACCTTCAAAATTCATGGTTCAAATCGGCGTATTTTAGCATGACACTGAACGAAGTTGCCGAGGAAGTTAGCTAGCAGATTAAGCATTGTGCAGCAGGGCGCTTGTCTGACATCGGAAAAGCCGCGATTCCGCTTGTGATCGAGAGTCCGTAGCTTGTTTACGGTTGGGGGGAGTTTGCGGGGGCGGCCCGTTTCGCTTGTTATGGGCCGCCTGACTTAAGGTGTTGTTAAAGTGCCGTTGGCTTAGGCGCGGTTTTTCTTGCTGAAGAGGTTGCGCAGGTAATGCCAGTTAAAGTGACCGATAATGACATATAGAGTTGTTCCGAAAATCAGGCCCAGCGTCGAATTACCGATAAAGAACGGTTGCCAGATATACGGAAAGACGTTTTCAAACCATTCCGTAGAGCCGATGACAATTCCCTGAGAAGCGTGGAAAAGATCCGGTGTGCCAAGTATCCAGGTTCCGAAAATGTAGCCGCCATACCAGATTGGCCACATGGTTAAAGGGTTGGTAATCCACGCCAGGGCCGTTGCCAAAGGGATATTGGCTCTGGCGTAATAGGCGAAAATGGAGCCGAGCACCATTTGAAAAGGCACCGGAAGCATCATGCAGAAAGCGCCGATAAATCCGGCGCGGGCAAAAGAGGCCCGGTCCCCGGCCCAATAGACGCGATCGCGGAAACGGGGGAAGTATTTATTTAGAAACGTCGAGCGTTTCGTGGCGCGACCGATCTGATGTAGTTTTAATCGAAGATAACGAATCATTTCTTCCTGGAAACCTCGGTAGTTTATCCGGAAATCAATATAGTGGAGTTGAGTATTTTTTCCGGTTTTATGCGATCTATCTTACGAAACGATCTAATGAAATCGCAAAGCGATTATTGCAATAACGCAATAAAACGATATTTTATAACGAATTGATAATATTAGCGTATTTTGATTTTCTGTGTCTGTTTTTCCTCAGGCGTGCGAGTACATACGTAAGTCAGGGACAGTGGCTAAAGAAAGGACGGAGTGACTGCAGAGATAAAAAAGCCCCGGCATTGCAATACACGGGGCTTTTGAGGAGGGGATAGTTTGTTTTAGAAGCCGAAGCCTTTAAGCGCGTCTTTCAGCTTGTCTTCAACTTTTTTCTTGGTGTCTTCAATGACTTCTTCTTTTTTCTCCTCGACTTGCGCCTTAGCTTTCTCTACCGCTTCGGCTTTTTTCTTTTCCAGCTCCATTTTGGCTTTCTCTTCAAACAGCGATTTCAGATCCAGTGAAATATTCGGATCAAGCCAATTTCCCTTGAGGCGGACCGGAATCGTCAGACCCTTCAAGTCGTCGAGCTCTTTCCCTCCCTGACCCTTATCGGTGCCGACAATTTTGGTATTGACCAAATAGTCGAGCTGTTCCTTGCCGAGGTTGATGGTACCTTCGCCGTTGATGCGCATATAAGGCGCCAGCGCACTCAGCGTTTCAGTGGTCACCAAACCGTTGACAATATTGGCTTTGGCGATCAGCGAGCTGAAATCGGTTTGTTTCGGTTCGTTGCTTTCAGGCAAGGTTTCGCCTTTAAGTTTTGCGCGTGCTTCACGGATGCTTTGCGCCAGGTTAAAACCTTTAACAGCTCCGTCGGTCAAATCAACATCGGAGCGTCCGTTGAGATTAGCCATAAACTGTTTGATGGTTTTTCCCTGCGTATTCAGATCGAGATTTACGCTTCCCAGACCACTCAGTTTGTCGTCGCCGGTAAAGGCCAGAAGGACATCGCCGACCGGGACTTTAGGGGCTTGAGTCTGCAGGCTGTATTTAGGGGTATCTCCGGTGACATCCAATCCGGCTTTGGCATTTACGGTGGTTTTAAAGATGTCTGCTTTAAGCGGGGTGATATTGACCTTGCCGTCTTTCGCCGTGACGGTCACCAGAATATTTTTCGGATTCAGTTTATCGACGATCAGGTCTCCGACCTTAAGTGTGCCTTTGATATCCAGAGAACGGATCAGCTCGTTAGGCAGTTCGATAACCAGTTCTTCATCGCTTTGAGTACCACCTTCAGCGGTTTCGGTTTTAGGCGGAAGATAGGCGTTCAGATCGATTTTATCTAAAGCCAGATCGTAGCGGATCTGCGGTTTTTCAAAATTCGCCAGCGAACCGTTCCCTTTAATCGTGCTGTCGTCAAGGGTGAGGTTTTTCAGGTTAAGTCGAGCGGACTGTTTGCTCGCATCGAAGTTGACGTCCATAGCAGCGGCGACTTTTTGCAGACGGTCGCTTCCCGACATCGCCGGCAGTTCAACGCCCATCGCCGTCAAAAGCTGTTTTAGATTGAATTCCGCGATTTGCAGGCTGCTGCTGATAACCGGTTCGGCAAGGATCTGCTGTCCTTTAAGCTGTCCCGAAGCCTGCAACCCCATGGCCTGTAATTGCAGCTGCTCGATATTAAGTGTCTGTTGCAGAAGGTCGAGTTGGATCCGGCTGTTGAGTTTCGCTTGCTTGATGCCTTTTGGCAGGGCAGGGCCACTGGCGTCGGTGCTGCTATTTACGGATGCACTCAATTGTTGTTTGTTGATATCGAAGCTCAAGCCTTCAATCGTTTGCTGGCTGTTCAGATCGGCAATGGCAAAATCGGCTTGACCCTTCGCTTGGGTGGTAATGGCGATTTGCGGGATCTGCAGCAGCATGTCGTTCAGGTTGAGTTGCAGTTGGCCCATTTTGATCTGGTTGTTGATCGTTGCCAGAGGGAAGTCTTTGGCTCCGCTTGTTTCAACGTCAAGCGTCATATCGGACAGCTTGATCCGATTCTCCTGTAGCGCGAGATTCAGTGACGGGATATTGAGTTGTGCGATAACCTGCTGAACAGGCAGTTCCGAACTTTGCGTCTGGTTGTTCAGCTGCAGATTGCGTAACTCGTAGGAACCGTTTTTTTCGACTTTGGCTTCGATGCTCAGATCGACCGTGGTTTTCAACTGCGGTTGTTTCAGACTGGTCGAGGCGTGAACATTGATCGGGAAGTAGCTGCCGAAGCTGACTTCGCCCGTGGCAATATTGAGGTCCTGAACGGAAATATCCTGACCGGTTGTTGCATCCTGCCAGGTGATCTGCCCATTTTGAATATCCAGACCGCCGAAACTAAGTGCCGCCAGATCCATTGCGTGCTCGGAGTCGTGCTTTTCCTCATGCTGATCGTCTTGATCCTCGGTGCCAACCAGATCGTCCCAGTTAGTTTTACCGTTTTCGTCTTTCTGCAGATGCAGTTTTAAATCTTTCAGCGTAAGGGTGTCGATTTCAAGACGTTTCTGTAGCAGCGGCAGGATTTCCGCGCCGACACTGATAACTTCGGCCTGCAACATCTCTTTTTGCGAGAAGCCCGGTGCATTACTGAGTTTTGCCTGCTCGAGATTGATTCCGATATGCGGGTAGATCGAAAGGCTCATATTGCCAATGGTCAGTTCCCGTCCGGTCTGCTTTTTGACCAGTTCGGTGATCTCCTGGCGATAATCGTTGGGCTCGACTAAGACGAACAAGGCTCCGATGCCGATAACCAGCAGAAGTATCAAGGCTAAAAGGATTTTCAAGAGCGTTTTAATCAGGTGCATGCTACAACTCCAAGGGACAATCAGTGGGGGATGCGCGACAAGTGATCTCTTTGCCCGTTATAGGGGCAGGAGCAATTGACAGCGATTCAGATATTTTTCTGAAAGGTTAAGTATAAAACAGCATTCTGCAAATCGCGAAGTCTTGTCCTTCAAGAGGATAACTTTTTCGCCTTTATTTTGATTGATATCGGTTTTTGCTTCCTGTAGAAGGCTTGTTTTGTGGAAATAGTGACTTTTTTTACCTTTTTAGGGGGAAATAGTTGGAATATGTTTTAGAAAATTATTTAATATGTTTGATTTTAAAGAAGTTTCTAACCCTTTTACCAAGAGTGTGCCTCCGATGTTAGAGCAAATGGAATGGACTCAGCGTTACACCGATTTTCTTTCCGGAAAAGATTCCCGCCCGGCCAGAATCGTCTATCAACGAGATCGGGCCAGAGTGATTCACTCCGCTTCTTTTAGACGACTACAGGCGAAAACGCAGATATTCGGTCTGAATGAATCCGATTTTTTCCGCACACGTCTGACCCATTCCATGGAAGTAGCGCAGATCGGTTCCGGCCTGGTTGAGCAACTGATTACGGTTGGAACAGACGAGTCAGGCCGCGAAAAAGAGTATGTTCAGTGGCTGCCGTCAATGTATCTGATTGAAGGGATCTGCCTGGCGCATGATCTCGGTCATCCTCCGTACGGGCATGGCGGAGAGGTTGCGCTAAATTATATGATGCGCCATTACGGTGGTTTTGAAGGTAATGCGCAGACTTTGCGGATACTGTCCAAGCTGGGTGAATACACGCGGGAAAACGGTCTGGATCTTTCGCGCAGAGCGACATTGGGGGTAATGAAGTACCCGGCGGTCTATGAAGATGTCCTCTCGAAACATGCGGACTATCAGAAAAAATTGCAAAGTCCCGAAACCAGCGATTTCCGGGTTCTGGACTTCAATAGCTGGCTGCCTCCGAAAAGCATTTACAAAGAGGAACTGCCGATTCTGGAATGGGCTCTGGAGCCTTTCAACGAATCGGATCGAACGCTGTTTACCAGAGCGATCGAGAGTGACGGCGGGCATAGCCGAACGCAATATAAAGCGCTGGATACCACGATTATGGAGTTGGCAGACGATATCGCTTACGGCATCCATGACCTGGAAGATGCTGTGGCGATGAAGATGGTCGGTCGCGAAATCTGGCAAAAGGAAGTTATGGATAGTGACGAGTTGAAGCGCTACCCTTTGTGGGGTGATGAAATGACTGAAAGACTGTTCAGTAACTCTTCCAAAGGACGTAAACACGCGGTCAGCCAAATGGTGGGGATCATGGTCGAAGCCATTTATATGGATGAAAATCCGAATTTCAGTCACCCGCTGCTTGCTTATCAGGCTCGACTTGAAGAGGGCGCGATGGCGGTTCTGGAATTGCTTAAGCGATTTGTCTTTAAAAACGTGATTACTATCGCGGAGGTTAAGCAGATGGAGTACAAAGGGCAATTGATTGTTCTTGAACTGTTTAAATCTTTGCGTGCAAATCCGGGCGCGCTTCTGCCGGCCAAACATTTTGCCAAGTATCAGGCACAGAAAACCGAGCAGGAGAGGCAAAGGGTGATTTCCGATTATATCGCAGGTATGACCAATACCTATGCCTCGCGACTTTATGCCAAGCTATTTACCGCGACGCAGGGATCGATTTTCGACATGTTGTAAACCTTGGTCAGTTTGATTTGCGGTTTTGCGGGTAGTGGTATTTACGGACTTTGAAAGGACGGATATCTTCGGCGGGCTTGAGTTCGACGGCAATCGACTCCAGTGGTTGTTTTTCGGCGAGACGTTGTTGTAGACCGATACGGAGACGCTCGGAGGCCCAGCGCAGGTGAATATCGACTGTCTCGTTGAGTAGGCCGATTTTACCGTCGACCGCTTGTTGGGCGTTTTGCAGAACTTGTGTCGAGACGGCGTTATGATGCGTCTGCACCAGATTGCCAAGGGCGATGGCGAGGTTGCGAGTCCATTTTGCATAACCGATACGCCGGATCGGAGAGCCCTCGAAATGCTTTAGAAATTGGGCTTCGCTCCAGGAAAAAAGCGGTAGTAGTTCGCTGTTGTCCAAAGGAGCTCGATGGGCAAAAGCCGCTTCATCGGTAAAGGTGCTGAAACGGTTCCATGGACAGACCAGTTGACAGTCGTCGCAGCCGTAGATGCGATTGCCGATCAGTGGGCGTAGCGATTCGTCGATAACGCCGTCGTACTCAATGGTCAGATAGGAGATGCAGCGCTGCGCATCGACCTGATTGTTGTCTATGATCGCCTGGGTCGGGCATTCACGGATACAGGCGTCGCAAGGGCCGCAGCCTTGCTTTTCGAAAGGGGCGTCAACGGGAAGAGGCAGATTGACATAAAGTTCGCCGAGAAAGAACCAGGAACCTGCACGTGGATGAATGATCAAACTGTTTTTGCCGATGAAGCCCAGACCGGATTTTTCGGCAATCGCCTGTTCAAGAACTGGAGCGCTGTCGGTAAAAGCTCTGAATTGTAAATCGGGTACCTGGAGACGAATTTTTTCGGCCAGCTGCTGCAGTCGCTTACGAAGGAGTTTGTGGTAGTCCTTGCCGAGTGCATAGCGGGATATATAGGCCCGTTCAGGCGCGTGAAGCTGTTGCAGGGCATTGGCGGCCGTACCGTCGAAATAATTCATGCGGACTGAAATCAAACGGAGAGTGCCCGGTACCAGTTCCTGAGGGCGAGTGCGCTTGGTTCCATGAGCCTGCATATAGTCCATTTCGCCGTGAAAGTGCTTGTCCAGCCAGCTAAAATAGCCGCCTTCGTAGGCGCTTAGATCGCAGTCGGTAATGCCGACATCGGCAAAACCGAGTTCGGTTCCCCAGGTTTTGATCTTCCTGGCGAGTTGTTCAGGGTCGTAAGCGGTCAAATTATTCATTGCGAGACATAAAAGCGATTAGGGCGTTTTGGTTTTGGGCCGATGAGAAATCGGGTACGTAACCGATATTCTATCAGAGACGTCCTGGTGCAGATAAAGGAGTTGGTATGACGCAGAGCGCGAATCTCGTGCAGCGGTTTTTAGAGGATGAGGCGGCTTCCGTCTCTTTTGCCCAAAAGTTGGCGCAAGCGCTCAAGGATGTGCTTGGCTGCGAGAAAGAAAACGGAATTGTCGTTTATTTGAATGGCGATCTTGGGGCCGGAAAATCTTTCCTTTCCCGAGCGTTGATTCAATCTTATGATTCGCGGTTAAAGGTTAAGAGCCCGACCTATACGCTGGTCGAAAGTTATGAGGTGGATTTGGGACTTTGGCCCGCGCAGGTTCATCATTTTGACCTTTACCGTTTATGTGATCCGGAGGAGCTGGAGTTTCTTGCTATCCGGGATCTGTTTCAGGGGCGTTATATCGCTTTGGTCGAATGGCCGGAAAAAGGTCAGCCAGTTCTTCCGGCTGCCGATATTGTCATTGACCTGCAACATCAGGAATCCGGTAGGAACCTGAATTTGCAAGCCTATACGGCAATTGGTCGCGAAATCGTTAAGCACCTTAGATCAGCATAGGTCAAAAACTGGCAAGCAGTTTGCTTAAGCTTTTTTAATCGGCTTTTAAAACCCGAAAAGCCGGGTGCATTGAAATGCAATGGAGTGACGATTGACGGGTTGCTGTTATTCGGAGGTCGAAAATGATACCGACATCAGGAGTTTGCGAAATGTTATTTAGATCGATAAAGCAGGTAAAGCGACAGGCGGAGTTACTGACTTCCGCTGTTTTGCTGTGCGCGCTTTTAGGATCTTCTTCGGTCTGGGCCAAGGGGGCCATCGATAAGATTCGCGTCGGTCAGGATTCGCATAAAACCCGTGTGGTTTTTGATCTTAAGGATCGTGTCGATTACAAAGTCATGCGTCTGAGCAACCCGTCCCGTGTAGAAGTGGTGTTTAAGCAGGCCGAAAGCCGGATTAGTTTCGAAAACAAAACTCTGAATGATCCTCGGTTGTATCAGCTGAATGTCGATTCGAACCCGCAGGTGACGAAGGTTACCTTGAAATTGCACCGATCTTTGGATGTTTCCAGTTTTCATTTGGCTGAAAATGCGCAGGGCTTTGAACGTCTGGTGGTCGACTTGCGCGAGGCAAAACCAAATAAACAGCCTTCTTTGGAAGTGGCTGAGAAAAGTGTCAAAAAAACGACAGGCTCTTCGGGGCAAGTCGCCAAGCAAAGTGAAGCGCGTGGTGATGTGAGTGAATTTGCAGCGCAAAGCGTGAAATCTTCACCAAAGAGCGTTAAATCCAACGAAGTGACACAGAAAAAAGCGAGCGTTGTCGAACGTAAGACGTCCGATACGGTGGCAGAAAAAACGCTGCAGCAATTAGCCCGAGAGCTGTCCGATCAGTTGACAAATCCGCTTCACCTTCCTGAAAAAGGCGTTAAAGAAGTGGTGATCGCTCTGGATGCCGGTCATGGTGGTAAGGATTCCGGTGCGATAAATCGTCAGAAAAAAATAATGGAAAAAGACGTTACCTTACAGCTGGCGAAGCAACTGAAAAAGAAAATTGATGCCGAGCCGCATATGCGTGCCGTTTTAACGCGTGATCGAGATGTTTTTATTCCTTTGCATGAACGGGTTAAGATTGCCAAAGAGCAAGGGGCCGATATTTTCATTTCCATTCATGCCGATGCTTTCAGTGATCACCGCGTTCGTGGCGGTTCTATCTACGTCCTGTCCCGCCGGGGAGCAAGCAGTACCATGGCGCGACTTTTGGCAAAGCGGGAAAACGCTTACCTGCAGGATGTCAGTTTGAAAGGGTTCGATAATGATGTTGCTTACGCTTTGAGCGACTTGTCGCGTCAGGCAAATGTTGAACACAGCCGAAAACTGGCGAATTCCGTATTGGCGGAGATGAAAGGGCGAGTGTCGCTGCATAAAGAGCAAGTTCAATCGGCTGGATTCGCAGTGCTTAAATCGATTGATATTCCGTCCATGCTGATCGAAACCGCTTTTATTTCCAATCCGCATGAAGCGCGAAATCTGGTAAATCCCAAGTTCCAGAAAAAAATGGCTTCGGCGATTGTGAAAGGCTTGAACCGTTATGTTGTCGACAACATCAATAATTCGCCGGACACTATGCCTGATACGCTGTTTGTACGCTACAAAGTCCAGTCAGGCGACACGCTGAGCGGTATTGCACGCCGTTTTAACGCCGAGGTTTCCCGTATCAAACAGGTAAACCGAATTAAAAATGCCGATCACCTTTATCGCGGTAAGGTGTTGCGTATTCCGGTTACAGAGCAGCTGTTAGCTCGTCTGGATAATATGACCTGATATGACAGGTGAGACGCTTAAAACCACAGGGTTTCTTTTTCGCTAATAATTGCATTGAGAGGCACGTCCCACGGTTGACTGTCTAGGCGGTCAACCTCCTGACAGGCGTGTGCCCAGCCGATCAGATAAGGTGATTCTTCTTTGTATTCGTGTTTGAACGCGAAGGTTCGATCATAAAAACCTCCTCCCATACCCATACGGTTCCCGCAACGGTCAAAACCGACTAAAGGTGTTAGAACCCAATCCAGCTCATTTGCGCATATAACCGTTTCATTTACCGGTTCCGGAATCCGGAAACGATTGTCCTGAAGTTCGGTTTCAGGGCGGTATTCACCGAAAAGCATATGATTGTCCTCGTCCAGAATCGGCAAGAAAACTTTGTGTTCGGTTTGCGACCACAGGTACTCGATTACTTTCCCTGTGCCAAGTTCACCATCCTGACTAAGAAAAAGTCCTATATTGAGCGGTGTTTGCAAGGCTTTCTGCGCCAGAAGTTTTTGAACCTGAAGCAAAGCTTTCTCTTCGTTCTGTTTCTGTTGTTGGTGTGAAAGACGATTGCGACGCTCTCGCAGAGAGGTTCGTATAAGTTTTGCAGGGGCTGCGGTTAAATCACTCATGGTTTTCGGAAGCAAAGCTGATAAGTCGGAAAGTCATTATACGAGTGAAGGAGGGGAAAGAGAAAGCATGCAGTCCGGGCTAAAATCCCTGAACCGTGAAGTTCAGGTGGCAGCCTCCTTAAGAAACTTAGGCTTCTCGGGCTAGCAGAGCTAGCGAGATGCGCACCGTTTCAAATATCTGGCCCCAAAGTCGTAATTATCGGAACGGGGTTTGAGCCCGTGACCACATGCCGTAGGTACATTATAGCAAAATAAGACTTTGGTGAAATGAGGTTTAAGGCGTGATTGTGAAAAATTGTCCGATAAGACGAAGGCGCGGATTGAAAAGTGATTAGATGGTAATGAAAATCTCAATATAACTACGCGTTTAAAGGCGTTGAGCACTATTTACGGCAATTTTATTTAATTGAGTTATACCGTCGGATAAAAAGAATTTTGAGGATAAGGGCAACCAATGATTGAATCCCGGCGAATTCGCCGCAGCAGTCTAATTTTGACTTGAAGAGGCTTTGTTCTGCCCGTCAGATTCTTTTTCCTGAATGGCGTTGGTCAGAATCTTGTGGATAGCTTCAACCTTGGTTTTCAAATCGGAGCTGTTATGCATGGCTTCTTCTTTCAGCTGCAATAAGTCATAGGCGATATTGATCGATACCATGATCAGGTGGCGTTCGTTGCGACTTCCTTTAGGCAGTTCATTCATCTTCTGCTCAATCAGATTGGCGGCTTCTTGCAGACGCTTTCGTTCATCATCTTCGCATTGAAAGTTAAACCGATGCCCCATCACGTTGATTTCAACCATGGGTGTAGCTCCTAAATGTTCTCGAACGCAAAATCCCTTGTCTCCAAAATCTGTTGAGAAAGGGGGTGGAATAGCTTGTGCTGCGGGGCCGGAGGCGTGTCCGGCTTCGATTTGCCCAGGCTTCGAGTATTTTATCTTGCCGAGCGTTTTTATTTAAATAGATGGCGTTTTGTATAACAGCAGATATGGTATTATTCCCCAATTAACCCGCTTTAACAAGAGATATTAAGTATGGATTTTCAAAGCATCAATGAAGCCGTCGCGCCGTATCCCGAGTTGGAATCGCCCTCGTTTTTGCAGGGGATGCTGATCGGCTTGCTGTGTGTTGATAACGAAATTCAGGAAACCGTTTGGATTAAAAAATTGCTTGAAGAGGCGCAGGTTAAATCGATCAAGGAATCTTTTCTGATCGCCTTGCACGAAATGTATAACGAGACTAATAAAGGATTGAACGGGTCCGGTTTTGAATTGTCTTTGTGCTTACCTGACGATAATGAAGACATGGTATTGCGTGCCGCTATGCTGGGGCAACTGTGCGAAGGTATTCTGTACGGTATCGGCTTGGCCGGCGGGCTTAACGAGATGGAAAAAACGCTTGGCGAAGAAGTCCGTGAGGTCATTAACGACCTGAGTGAAATCGCGCGCATTGACGTCAGTACACTTATCGACTTGGAAAAGGAAACGACCGAGCAGGTCGAGCAGGATTTGACGGAACTTTACGAGTTTGTCAAAGTCGGTGTGATTATGCTCAATGAAGAGCTGAATCCGACGCAGGCCGCACCGATTATGGATCCACCGCAAGGACAGCATCAGATTCATTGATTCCGAATTCATGTGCACAAATTTAATATGGAGTTTAAATGCACGAACCTCTACACGGACCTTTAGAAAATCGTCAGAAACTGTTTGCCCAGCTGCCTGATAACAGTGCCGCTTTGGTTTTTTCCGGGGAAGAACAGATTCGCAACCGTGATGTCGAATTCCCGTTCCGTACGCACAGTGATTTCTGGTATCTGAGCGGCTTTGCCGAGCCTGACGCAGTTCTACTGTTGCTTAAGAATAACGGTAAAGAGGAAACCGCTATTTTTCTGCGCCCTAAAGATCTCGAGCAGGAAATCTGGCAGGGACGACGCCTTGGTGTTGAAGTCGCCGCAGAAAAATTGGGGCTGGATCAGGCATTCGAAATCGAGTCGTTGTTGGAACACTTGCCTGAACTGATTGGCGGCGTTGAAACCATTCTGGTCAGCTTTTCGGATTTTGCTCACTGGACAGAGGTTCTTACACCTTTGCTGGCGAGTCTCAAGGCTCAAGTCCGTAAAGGCATTGCCAGTCCGGCCGCAATTGCCGATCTCGATCAACTGTTGCACGAGCAGAGACTGATTAAAAGTGAGTCGGAAATAGAGGTAATGCGTCAAGCGGCGCAAATCAGCGTTAAAGGTCATCTGGCGGCAATGCGTGCGGCGGCGCTCTATACCACGGAGTCGGCGGTTCAGGCGGATCTTGAAGCGGAGTTTATTCGTCAGGGCGCGCAGCGAGTTTCCTTTAATACCATTAGTGCCAGTGCGGAGAACGCCTGTATCCTGCACTATACCGAAAACAGTGATGAGCTGAATCGAGAGGCGTTATTGTTGGTCGATGCCGGAGCCGAGTATCAAGGCTACGCCGGCGACATTACACATACATTTCCTCCCGGCGGTAAATTTTCGCAGGAACAGGCCGTACTCTATCGCCTGGTTCTCAAGGCACAAAGACGTGTTATTGACGCAGTGAAGCCCGGCGTAACCTATGATGAACTACACCAGACCACCTTGCAGGTTTTGACCGAAGGCTTGGTTGAATTGCAGATTTTGCAGGGGGATGTGGACGACCTTGTAAAAAGTGAGGCTTATAAAGATTTCTTTATGCACGGCACCGGGCACTGGCTTGGGCTGGATGTACATGATGTCGGGCGTTACAAAATAGATGGCGAATGGCGTCCTTTGCAGCCGGGTATGGTGCTGACCGTGGAGCCGGGGCTTTATATCTCCAGTCGCCATGCTCATGTGGATGCCAAATGGCATAATATCGGGATTCGTATCGAAGACGATGTGCTCGTGACTGCGGAAGGACATGAAGTTCTTACCAAAGGCTTGCCGCGAACGGTCGAAGAGATCGAAGCCTGGTTTGCAGAGAACGCATAACATCGTTTCAGTGGCACTTTAACCTTAAGGAAAGCTAATGAAGAGTGATCAATCGGTTCAAGGCGCGTCGCAAATTATGATCGTAGGCGGTGGTCCGGTCGGACTTCTGCTGGCACTGGGGTTGGCTAGACAGGGAATTTCCGTTCAGTTACTGGAGTCTCAACCGCCCACACAGCAAAAAAACACCGACACGGAAAAAACTGAAAACGCATTCGACGGTCGCGTTCTGGCACTCTCTTTCGGGTCGATAGAAATTCTCCAGGATCTTGGCGTCTGGCAGGCGTTAAAACCGTTTGCGACTCCGATAGAGCATGTTCATGTTTCGCAGAAAGGGTTTATGGGAATTACCACGATCGATGCCGATGAAATGGATGTCAATGCGCTTGGCTTCAGTGTTCAGGGGCGTGATCTTGGTCAGATCCTGTGGCAGACGGTTCAGAATCACAAAGACCGGATTGAGGTTCTGGCGCCTGCGAAACTGGAAGATTTCACCGAGGATCAAGACGGAATTCAGGCTCAGGTAAGCATCGACGGAGAAGTTAAATCCTTTAAGGTTCAGTTACTGATTGGCGCCGACGGCACCGATTCTCAGGTTCGCAAGTCGCTCGGTCTGCCGTTGCAGAAAAAATCTTACGGCGCCCACGCGATTCTGGCGCAGATCGAAACGGCTGAACATCCTCGGGGATGGTCGTATGAACGCTTTACGACCGAAGGGCCGGTAGCGCTTTTACCGATGCAGGGGCATTTTCATAAGGCTGTAATGGTCTGTCCGGATGAAAAGCTTAAAGACGTTATGGCATTGGACGATCAGGCGTATTTACGACTTTTCAGTGAGAAAATGGGCGACCGTTTGGGTGGTTTTGTTTCGGTTTCCAAGCGTTTGGCTTATCCGTTGCAGGAAACCTATGTCGAAAACTTTACCCGAGGACGTGCATTGCTGTTGGGTAATGCGGCGCACACCCAACACCCGGTTGCCGCTCAGGGGTTGAATTTGGGGATTCGTGATATTGCGGTCTTTTTGGATGAGGTCGCTAAGCAAGGTGACGGAGCGAGTGCCGTAGAGAATATTTCCCGGCCGGAATTTTTGCAGCATTATGCCGAACTTCGTGAACCCGACCATAAGAAAGTCATGGGCATGACCGATAGTCTGATTGATATTTTTCAGCACAAATCTGCTTTGGTCGGTCACTTGAGAGGGTTGGGGCTTATGGCCATGCAGGCTCTTCCCGGCGCGAAGAAGCGTTTTTCACGATTTGCGATGGGAAAATCCTAGTTTTTCGGACCTTTCGAGATCTCATTATTCAGAATGCTAAAGTAGATTGTAAAGTTATGAGTACAGAATCAAAATTCTCTCCGCCTGTGAATGACGATGTTGTCTGGGACGCTATTATTGTCGGTGGAGGGATGGTCGGAGCCGCGGCTGCTATCGGCCTGGCTCGCAATGGTTTTGAAGTGTTGTTGCTGGAGCGTAAGGCGCCTCATTGGAGTGCGGATGAAGCATTGGGGATTCGGGTCAGTGCCTTGACGCGTGCTTCAGAGAATATTTTACGCAATCTCGGTGCCTGGGAGGCCATTTGTCAGCAGCGTTGTCATCCTTTTCGAGCCATGCGGGTATGGGATGAGTTTACCTCGGCCGAAGTGATATTTAATGCCGCCGATGTCGGCGAGGCAGATCTTGGGCATGTGATTGAGAATGATCTGATTCAATATGCACTTTGGCAGAATTTCGATTCCTGTGAAAGCCTTACGGTTCTGCTTGATCAAGAGATTACTGCTTTAAGTTTGCCTGCGGACGGGCAGCAGAATTCGAGTTTGACGCTCGCCGACGGAAGGGTTCTAAACGCCCGCATGATTATCGCTGCCGATGGCGGGCGTTCCCTGATTAGACAGTTGGCAAAGATCGGTTTAAGTACGCAAGACTATGACCAGTGTGCCGTAGTTGGTACAGTGAAAACCGAATTGTCGCATCAGGATTGCTGCTGGCAGAGATACACGAAAGACGGACCTTTTGCTTTTTTGGCCATGCAGGAAAATTACAGTTCGATCGCCTGGTATCTGCCGAAAGAGAAATGCGATTGGGCCTTGTCCTTGGATGATCGACAGTTTGCTGCGGAAGTCGGAAAAGCTTCCGATTACCGTCTCGGACAGGTGGTCGAAGTTGGTGGCCGTGGTGCTTTTCCCTTAGTTCGTCAGCACGCAAATCACTATGTCAAACAAGGGTTGGCACTGGTCGGAGATGCTGCGCATACCATTCACCCGCAAGCGGGTCAGGGTGTCAACCTCGGATTGCTGGACGCTGCCGCGCTGGTCGAAACGCTGTGTCAGGCCAAATCCGCAGGACGTAACTTCGCCTCTATGCCGGTATTGCGGCAATATGAACGCTGGCGCCGAGGCGACAATGCGATTGTGCAACGCTCAATGGAATGGTTTGCCTGGCTGTATCAGGATAATCCGCTCAAAAACGGTTTTAGACAAACGCTGCTTCCGCTTGCAGAACGCCTTAAACCCGGCAAGAATTGGTTGATGGAGCAGGCCTTGAATGGACGTGAAGCACTTCCCGAAATGGCCAGAAAGTATTCGCTCTAGCTAAGACAGTAGTTAATTGCGTTCGAGCAAGTCTGTCGAAAATTTTCAATCGAGCACTGTTTTCCCGTGCGTACCTTAGGTAAGCTTTCTCTAATAAAGTCGATATTTGGGCTCTGGACCCAGTAATTCAAGCGAAATTTTAGGATGCCGAATGAAGATTAAAGCGCTTTTGGGTGTTGCGGGCGTACATGAAAGAGAAAATAGCCGTGCGCTTAGGGTCGGGAAAATTTTTGAATACCTGGTCGCTTTTGCGCTTCTTCTGGTCTTTGTCCAACTTATCCTTGCATTAAGTGATTATCCGATCGATTCCCCTTGGTTGAATGCGGTTCTGTGGAGTGTTTTCTTCTGCGAACTGGTCGTCAATCTTTCTCTGGTAGACAAGAAACGTCGCTACCTTGCTGAAAACTGGTTAAATCTTCTGATCGTGATGCTGGCGGTGCCATGGGTCAATTGGCAGGGGGATTGGGCGATGATTTTCCGTTCACTGCGTCTTGTCCTGCTGTTGCGTTTTATAAC
The DNA here is from genome assembly GCF_017571475.1 of Thiomicrorhabdus sp. 6S3-12. Lineage (GTDB taxonomy): Bacteria > Pseudomonadota > Gammaproteobacteria > Thiomicrospirales > Thiomicrospiraceae > Thiomicrorhabdus. The sequence goes on from NZ_JAGETW010000005.1 coordinate 62,939, forward strand.
CAGTTTTTTTCAGGATGCGATGCTGCTGCTCGGCCGGAATCGTTTTGGACAGATTCTGATCGGTTTCGTGTTTCTGATAATCGGTGCCGGCAGTATATTTTCCTATATCGAAGATCGGCCGTTTATTGACGGGATCTGGTATGCGATTGTCACTATCACCACGGTCGGCTATGGCGATGTGGTGCCATATACGGAAGAGGGGCGAATTTTCGGTACCGTCCTGATTGTTTTCGGAGTGCTGTTTTTCTCGCTGGTTACGGCAAACTTCTCGGCGTTTCTGATCGGTTCGGATCAGCGAAAGCTGGAAAAAGATATTCTGAACTATGTGCGCCAGACCGAAAAACGTCTGATCAAGCAGAGTATGGATATCGAAAAGCATGTGGAAAGCATTATGTTGCATTCGACTCAGGAAGTTGATCGTTTGCAGAAAGAGTTACAGCGTTATCAGCTTCTCGAGGAACACTTGCAGCGACTGCAGAAGGAGAAGGATTCGGAAGAAGCGCTCTTTATGCATAAGCAGAGCAAAGAGTTAAGTGCCGGCGATAAAAACAGCGAGTCGGATAAAAAACAGGAAGACGCCGTTTCTTCGGCTAAGCAGGATGATCTTTAGCTTAGAACGCCCATTTCAGTTTCAAGGTTGATTTAAAGTATATTTATCCTACGATTAATAGGATTGACTTTTTCCGATTAAAAGCCTATATTCACCGCTAATTTATAAAAATATGACAAAAGGACAGAGCGCATGGCAGATAGACGTCTTCAGGTATTTCATACCGTTGCTAAGGTAATGAGTTTTACCAAAGCTGCAGAGACACTCCATATGACTCAACCGGCTGTTACCTTTCAGGTAAAGCAGCTTGAAGATTTCTTCAATACCCGTCTTTTCGACCGAACTCACAATAAAATCACCCTCACTGAAGCCGGTAAGGTTGTTTATGACTATGCCGATCAGATTCTTGAATTGTACGAAAAAATGAATTCGGAAGTTCGAGAGCTAACGGGTGAAGTGACCGGGACTCTGGTGATTGGTGCCAGTACCACCATCGCTGAATATATGCTTCCTAGTCTTCTTGGAGCTTTCAAAAAACAGTACGAAGATGTCAATATCCGTCTTCAGGTTGGTAATACCGATGCGATCGTCTCGATGGTTGAGAATAATATGATCGATCTGGGACTGGTGGAAGCGCCGGTACAGAATAAGAACCTTGAAGTGGATGTGTGTCGTATCGATGAGATGCAGTTGATTTGTCCTTTGGATCACCCGCTTGCCAAGCGCGATAAGGTGACGGTCGAAGATTTCCGTAAATACGGCTATATCTCTCGTGAAGAAGGTTCCGGTTCGCGTCAGGTTATCGATTCTTATATTCGTGAGCAGGGCTTCAGCTATAGCGACCTTAATGTTGTTATGGAATTGGGTAGCCCGGAAGCAGTTAAAATGGCTGTAGAGTCGGATGTAGGGGTTGCAGTGGTTTCCCGTACGACTATCGTTAAAGAATTGAAGTTGAACACGCTTAAAGCGATTCCGCTTGATCCGCCAATTCTACGTCCGTTCTCGCACGTGCGCCAGAAACACAAATTCCGTCACCGTGCGGTTGGTGAGCTGCTTGAATTCGCTATTAACTACTGTCGCGCTCGTGCGCAGGAGTTGGGCTTCCGTATTCCGACCGAGGAAGAACAGAAGACCATGGGTCGCTAAGCGAACCGAAAGCGTTTTCAGACGTGATAAAAAAACCGGGCAATGCCCGGTTTTTTTATGTGTATTGCCAGTAAAAAGCCCCGCATGAACGGGGCTTGATTGTTTACAGATTGTCCGAAGCGAATTCTGCCAGACGGGAACGTTCACCTTGTTGCAAGGTGATATGTGCGCTGTGTTCCCAGGATTTAAAACGGTCGACGATATAAGTCAAACCGGTGGTGGTTTCAGTCAGATAAGGCGAGTCAATCTGGCTGATATTCCCCAGACAGATGACCTTGGTGCCTTCGCCGGCACGGGTGACCAGAGTTTTCATCTGCTTCGGCGTCAGGTTCTGCGCCTCATCGATGATAATGAATTTTTTCTGGAAGGTTCGGCCGCGCATAAAGTTCATTGATTTGATTTTGATGCGTTTGCTCAGCAGTTCCTGCGTACTCTCTTTTTCCCAGTCGGTATAGCCGTCGGATTCGGTCAGTACTTCGAGGTTATCCATCAAGGCGCCCATCCACGGAGTCATTTTTTCTTCTTCCGTCCCCGGAAGGAAGCCGATGTCTTCACCGACCGGAATGGTGGCTCGAGTCATAATGATTTCGTTGTACAGGTTTTGATCCAAAGTCTGTTCCAGTGCGGCAGCAAGGGTCAGAAGGGTTTTCCCCGTTCCGGCCACACCCAGAAGAGAAACGAAATCGACATTCGGATCCATTAGGTGGTTCAAAGCGATGTTCTGTTCGCTGTTTCGAGCCGTAATGCCCCAAATACTGTGCGTCGGCGAGGTATAGTCACGCATGTATTCCAGAGTGGCGACGCCATTGCTGATTTTGCGGATAATTGCGCTGAATCCGGAATCATTTGCACTGACCAGTGCTTCATTGGGTTGCCATTTACAGTCATGGCCGACCTCAAGTTCATAGAAAGTGCTGCCGTCTTCCTGCCATGAACGCATGTTTTGCCCGTGCGTTTCGAAAAAATTCTCTTCCAATTCCTCCCAGCCGGTATACAGAAGATCGGCATCTTCCAGTACGCGGTCGTTATAGTAGTCTTCCGAATGCAGGCCGACAGCGGAAGATTTGATACGCATGTTAATGTCTTTGGTGACCAATGTAACATTGCGGCTTGGGTACTGTTCCTTAAGCGCGAGACCGGTTTGCAGAATGTGGTTGTCCGCTTTATGGCTCGGCAGATGCGCCGGAAGTTTGGCGACCATCGGTTCGGTTTCGAAAAACAGTTTTCCTAAATGCAGCTGTTCAAGACCGCTATTCGGGTGGATGCGTTCCAGGCTGAGGCCGTTTTGAATTTCTTCGAAAGAAGCGTTGTTGATTATCTGGTCGATCAGTCGGTTGGTTTCTCGAACATTTCGGGAGACTTCCGACATCCCTTTTTTACCGGCATCCAGTTCTTCGAGAACCGTCATCGGTAAATAGATATCGTGTTCTTCGAATTGGAAGAGCGCCATAGGGTCGTGCATCAGCACGTTGGTGTCTAAGATAAACAGGCGGCGTGGTTCATCGGTCATGGCAATTTCCTTTATGTCAGGCTGTTGTATATCGGCCTTGAATGGGGGTTACCCCTTTGCTGGCGTAGTGTGTGAATTTAAAGCATCTGTTTCAGTGTCTGCAGTACCTCTTCCGCGTGACCCTTAACTTTGACCGGGCTCCAGAGAGCGGCAACTTTTCCTTCCGGGTCGATCAAAAAAGTTGAACGGACAATGCCCATGTATTCCTTGCCGAAGTTTTTCTTGAGTTGATAGACGCCAAGCGCCTGACACAGTTCGGCTTCAGGGTCGGAAATCAGGTCGAAGGTGAACCCTTGCTTGTCTTTGAAATTATCATGACGGCGCATGGAGTCCATGGAAACACCGAAGATTTGAGCATTAAGCGCATCAAATTCAGTGTGCAGTGCGGTGAAGTCGAGGCCTTCGGTGGTACAGCCGGGAGTCGAGTCTTTGGGGTAGAAGTATAAGACGCTGTAGCGGCCGATGAAGTCTTGTTCGGAAAGGGTTCTTTCGTTGGTGGCTTGAAGTGAAAATTGTGGCAGGCTATCGCCGATTTTTGCCATCATTCTCGATCCTTTATTTTTTTAGATTCGCTGAAGTTGGTATAGGCCAAGGGCGCAGTTTTGCTTTTTTACGTTACAAGGCCTCCGAAATTCCAGTATGCCATTTTTAAAAAAACAGGCAACCGAAAAAAAGCAAAAAAACTTGCGCTTGGCTAAGCGTTGATCAAGCAGTTGCAGTCAGCCCGGAGAGAGCGGGTTAAAGGGGATGAATTTGGTTGAAGTGTCTGGGGGGAAAGGGTAATATTACCTTTTTAAAATTTGCGTTATAGGATTGGGGAGTTTTACTGTGTACACAGGCAGTATGGTGGCTTTAGTTACGCCCATGTTAGAAGATGAATCTGTCGATTATGCCGCTTTGGAAAAGTTGATTGAATTCCATATAGAATCGCAAACGGATGCGATTGTTGCAGTAGGAACTACCGGAGAATCCGCGACTCTGGATTTTGATGAGCACTGTGAAGTCGTGCGTTTTGTCGTTCAGAAGGTTGCCGGTCGCATTCCTGTTATTGCCGGTACCGGTGCCAACTCGACCCGTGAAGCGATCGAGCTGACGCAGTGTGCTAAAGATGCCGGAGCTGATGCCTGTCTGCTGGTTTCCCCATACTACAACAAGCCGACTCAGGAAGGTCTTTTCCTGCATCACAAGAAAGTGGCCGAAACGGTCGATATCCCGCAAATTCTCTATAATGTACCGGGGCGTACCGCTGTTGATATGCTTCCGGAAACCGTTATTCGTCTTTCAACGATTGAAAATATTATCGGTGTTAAGGAAGCGACCGGTGATATCAGCCGTGTTGCTCAAATCAAAGCCGGTGTAAGTGAGGACTTTGCGCTTTATACCGGTGACGATGCGACCGCGGTCGATTTTATTCTTGCCGGTGGCCATGGCGGTATCTCGGTTACCGCGAACGTCGCTCCGAAAGCCGTTCATGATGTTTATGCCGCTGCTCTGGCGGGGGATGAAGCGACTGCTCGTGCAGTGGACGCTCCTTTGACTGCGCTGCATAAAGATCTGTTTATCGAAGCCAATCCGATTCCGGTAAAATGGGCGCTGGCGGAAATGGGATTGATCGGTCATACGATTCGTCTGCCTTTAACGATCTTGTCCGAATCTGCTCAGCCGACCGTTCGTCAGGCAATGCAGAGTGCCGGAATTCGTTAAATATTTTATCTGGTTGCCCGTGAAAGCTGGTCACGGGCAGATATCCAAAAAACTTTTCAGCAAACTAAAATTTAAGGTTTAAAAGTTTATGCGCTTTGCGAAAAAAACGCTGGTAGCTTCTACCCTTGTGATGACATTCGGCCTGAGCGGGTGCTCAACCATCTCAAATCTCTTCGGCTCAGATGAGTCTTACCGCGACGGTGAAGCGAAAACGGTTAAATCTCTAGAAATTCCTCCTAATCTGTTTGATCCGGGCAGAAAAGAAAATCAGTTGGCGCCTGCATTGCGTCAAGCTGAGAGTGCAATTGCCCAAGAGCAGATGAAGAATGATTACATTCCGACTTTTAAGGCCGATGGCGTGTCGATCAAGTTTAATCTTTCCGAGCGCTGGCTTGAACTTGCCACGATCGATAGCGATCAGGTCTGGGCCGGGCTGCAACGCTTTTTCAGTAATCAGGGCTTTAAGATTGCTGAAGCACGTAAAGATATCGGTATTCTGAAAACAGATTATGTCAGCCGTAAAGAATTGGCACCGACCGATCGTTATGAAAGTGCGATCAGTAAACTTTTAAACAGCTGGCGTCCGGAGTTAGCCGACGGGGCGTTTGATAAGTACGTTGCCCGCGTGGAAACGGATATGCAGAACGGGGTAACCCGTGTGTTTATCAATCACCACGAAATGGTCGAGCCGGGTGAGCGCAATGACACGCTAACTTCTGCGGCTTGGCAGATGCGTCCATACAGCCCGGTGCTTGAAGCTCAGGAACTGTATCAGGCAATGTTGTTCTTCGGATCGACCGAAGAGGTTGCTTTGGCGCAACTTAAAGCCAGTGTTCAACAGGTGGAAACGGTTGACGGTGAGGAGTTTGAAGGTCTGCGCATGAAAGCGTCCATCGAGGCGTCGTGGGATTACCTGCAGTCTACGATCTATCGCGCTAACTGGAATATTCATAAGAGCAACGGCGAGACTAAGCGCATGGAAGTGGATGTTCCTGAGTCGGTTCGCGAAGAGACCGGGTTCTTTGACACTCTTGCTTTCTGGAAGAAAAGATCCAAAACCGATCTGCCGGAACGTGTCAAGTTGACGCTGACGGAAAACGACGACCAGACCAGTCTGCTGAAAGTTTCGGCCTTGGAGGGCGACACGCCGCTTAACGCCGAGCAGAGACGTTACGTATTTGAAAGCCTCGGATTATTGGCAAAATAATCCGACTTAAAGATTTGCCCTCATTATTTGAGGGCTTTGTTTTTTTCGAAAGGACAAAAAACTATGCAAATTATTTGGGGAAATCCCGCACATTCCGCTTATCGTTTAAATCAGTTGTTAACAAAGCTGCAAGCTGCCGCACCCATTCGTGCGCTACAGTCTCAGTTTGTCTATTTTGTTGACCTTTCCTCGGAACTTTCCGCTGAAGAAAAAGCGCATCTGAATGTTTTGCTGAATAAAGACGCTGCAGATCAAAACGGTAATCTGGGTGATGACAGCTGTATTGTGACACCTCGAATCGGAACGATTTCTCCATGGTCATCAAAAGCGACCGATATTACTCACACCTGTGGTATTGATAAAGTTCTGCGTATCGAACGCGGGATTGTTTATCACTTTGAAGGGGTTAAGGCAGAAGATAAAGCGGCGCTTGAAGCGCTGGTGCATGACCGCATGGTTGAAGTTGTCAACCATGATTTTGTCGCGCTGGAAAACCTGTTCTCGCATCAGTCTCCTAAACCGATGACCACTGTCGATGTGCTGGGCGGCGGACGTGATGCCCTTGCGATTGCGAACAAAGAAATGGGGCTGGCGCTTTCGGAAGATGAAATTGATTATTTGGTAGATGCTTTTAACGGCCTGGGCCGTAACCCTGTCGATGCCGAATTGATGATGTTTGCTCAGGCGAACTCCGAGCACTGCCGTCATAAAATCTTTAATGCCGACTGGACGATTGACGGTCAAGATAAAGACAAGTCGTTGTTTGGAATGATCCGCAATACTTATCAGTGTAACTCGGAGGGTGTGCTTTCGGCGTACAGCGACAACGCTGCGGTAATCGAAGGACCTATGGCGACGCGTTTCTTCCCGAACCCGCAAACCCGTCAGTATCAGTTCTCTGAAGAACCGGTGCACTTCCAGATTAAAGTCGAAACACACAATCACCCGACGGCGATTTCGCCTTGGCCGGGTGCAGCGACCGGTTCAGGTGGAGAAATCCGCGATGAAGGTGCGACCGGACGTGGTTCCAAGCCAAAGGCTGGACTGACCGGTTTTACCGTTTCCAATCTGAATATTCCTGGGTTTGAACAGCCTTGGGAGAAACCTTACGGTAAGCCGGGGCGCATTGTTACGCCGATGGATATTATGATTGAAGGCCCTCTGGGTGCAGCCGGATTCAATAACGAATTCGGTCGTCCGGCAATCAATGGTTATTTCCGTACCTATGAAAATGCTTTGATTACTCACGACGGTGAAGAGATCCGCGGTTACCACAAGCCGATTATGCTGGCCGGTGGTCTGGGAAGTATTCGTGAAATGCATATTCAGAAAGGGGATATCCCGGTAGGCGCGAAACTGGTTATTTTGGGTGGTCCAGCGATGTTGATCGGTCTCGGCGGTGGTGCCGCGTCATCGGTTGAAACCGGTTCCGGTGCGGAAAATCTGGATTTCGCTTCTGTGCAGCGTGAAAACCCTGAAATGGAACGTCGTGCACAAGAAGTTATCGATCGTTGTACTTATCTGGGCGAAGATTCGCCGATTGCCTCTATTCATGACGTAGGTGCCGGTGGTATCTCGAACGCTTTCCCTGAGTTGGTCAATGATGCCGGTCGCGGCGGTAAGATTGATCTTCGCAAAGTGCCGAACGACGAACCGGGCATGTCGCCGATGGAAATCTGGTCGAACGAATCCCAGGAGCGTTACGTTATTGCCGTTTATCCGGACAAGATTGATCAGTTCATCGAAATCTGTGAGCGTGAGCGAGCCATTTATGCGATCGTCGGTGAAGCGACCAAAGAGCAAGAGCTGGTTGTAAACGATACCGTATTTGAAAACAATCCGGTTGATATGCCTCTGAACGTTCTTCTGGGCAAGCCGCCTAAGATGCACCGTACGGCAGAAACCCGCAAGATTCCGCAGGCCGGATTTGAGACCGCTAATCTGGATTTGAACGACGTGGCCGAACGTTTGATGAAGTTGCCGACCATTGCGTCGAAGAACTTCCTGATCACTATTGGCGACCGTACCATTACCGGTATGGTGACACGCGATCAGATGGTCGGGCCGTGGCAGGTTCCTGTGGCGAATGCCGGTGTCACCTGTTCCGACTATAACGGATACACCGGTGAAGCGATGGCTTCCGGTGAGCGTCCTCCGGTCGCACTGATCAATCCGAAAGCTTCTGCGCGTCTGTCGATCGCCGAAGCGATTACTAATATTGCCTGCGCTAAGATTAATAAGATGTCGGACATTAAGATCTCTGCTAACTGGATGGCCGCTGCAGGGCATCCGGGTGAAGATTCGGCACTTTATGATGCGGTGGAAACCGTTGGTATGGAATTGTGTCCGGCATTGGGCATTGCGGTTCCGGTCGGTAAGGATTCCATGTCGATGAAGACCGTCTGGAAGGACGGCGATCAAGACAAGGCGGTTATCTCTCCGATGTCTTTGAATATCACGACTTTCGCGCCGGTTGAAGATGTACGTAAAACCGTTACGCCGCAGTTGCGTACCGATTTGGGTGATACCGAACTGCTGGTTATCGACCTTGGTAAAGGTCAAAACCGTATCGGTGCAAGCTGTCTGGCGCAGGTGTACGGTCAGGTTGGTGAAACTTCAGCCGATTTGGATTCTGCGGACGATCTATTGAACCTGTTCAATGCGACTCAGGCGTTGTTGGCCGACGATAAGATTGTGGCCTATCATGACCGCGCCGACGGTGGTCTATTGGTAACTCTGCTTGAGATGGCGTTTGCCGGTCATACTGGTCTGAACGTCGATATCTCTGCTTTGGGCGCTGAGCCGGTGGCTGCATTGTGTGCCGAAGAGGTCGGTGTTGTTGTGCAGATTAAATCTGCTGATAAAGCAGCCGTTGAAGCGGTATTGGCTGAATACGGTCTTTCTGCCATGAGCCACTTTATCGGTACGCTTGCAGCTGACGATAAGATCGCAATTGCGGCGAATGGTTCAGAAATCTTCAATATGCCGCGTAAACAGTTGCAGACGTGGTGGTCCGAGACCTCTTACCGTATGCAGGCGATTCGTGATAATGAAGAGTGTGCGAAGCAGGAATTTGCAGCGATCGAGAACGATGCGAACACCGAAATTAATCCGTTGGTTACTTTTGATATTAATGACGATATTACGGCTGAATTTGCCGGACAAGCTCGTCCGAAAGTAGCTATCCTGCGTGAACAGGGTGTTAACGGACAGCAGGAAATGGCCGCCGCTTTCACTAAAGCCGGCTTCGATGCGATCGATGTGCATATGAGCGACGTGCTTTCCGGTGAAGTGCAGTTTGACGATTTCCGCGGTCTGGTTGCCTGTGGCGGTTTCTCTTACGGTGACGTTTTGGGAGCCGGTCGCGGTTGGGCGAATTCGATTCTGTTCAATGATACGGCGCGCAGCACTTTTGAAAGCTTCTTCCAGCGTGAAGATACCTTTACCCTTGGGGTCTGTAATGGTTGTCAGATGTTGTCGAACCTGAAAGAAATTATTCCGGGTGCGGAAAGCTGGCCGGCGTTTGTACGCAACACCTCCGAGCAATTCGAAGCGCGCTTCTCTCAGGTTCAGATTGAAGAGTCGCCATCTATCCTGTTAAAAGGCATGGAAGGTACGCGTATTCCGGTTGCGGTTGCGCACGGTGAAGGCCGTATGGATTTCGGTGCCGGTGATTCATCGCAGGTCGAAGGTCTGGTCGGGGTACGTTATGTCGATGCTGCCGGTAATCCGACCGAAGCTTATCCGTTTAACCCGAACGGATCCGCTCAGGGTATGACAGGTCTGACAACTCCGGACGGGCGCGTGACGATTATGATGCCGCACCCTGAACGTGTGTTCCGTACCGTGCAGAATTCATGGCATCCGGATGAGTGGCTGGAAGATGCTCCTTGGATGCGTCTGTTCCGCAACGCCCGTAAATGGGTCGGCTGATTGCCGTCGAATCATTGATTCAATAATTGAAAACCCGGGGTAACCGGGTTTTTACGTAACAGGATCGGAGTAAATTAAGTTCTCATATAAGAGGAAAAATTTATTAGTAAATCCTAATAAATAAATTCTAATAATGAATAACATTCATTTATTTGACTTTGATTTGCCGAACCCTTAAATTTGACAGAATTTTTTGGGCCGGGTTAAATGTTGCCGGTCAGGAAGGTTGGAAACTTCGACCTTTTAAGAGAAATATTCGCGTTAGCGATGTAATTTAAAATAACAACGGAGAGACCTGATGTCTTTAAATCGCCGAGAATTTCTACATGTAATGTCTATGGCTGCTGCGGCAGGTATGTTGCCAGGTACGGCTTCTGCAATGTCTGGTGGTGCTGATAAAGCAGCTGCTGCGAAAGCGTCTGCAGAAATCTACAACCGCCCAATGAAAGGTAAGGTTCGTCTGCTACACATTACAGATACGCATGCTCAGTTGAAGCCAATCTACTTCCGTGAGCCAAACGTAAACTTGGGTACAGGTCCAGCTTTCGGTAAATTGCCGCACGTTGTTGGTGAAAAACTTCTTAAAGAAGTAGGTGTTGAAGCAGGTACTCCTCTTGCTCACGCATTCTCTTACCTGAACTTCCAAGACGCTTCTGAAACCTACGGTAAAGTTGGTGGTTTCGCACACCTTAAAACTGTTCTAGATATGCTTCGCGATCAAGCTGGCGGTCAGCAAAACACGATCACTATGGATGGTGGTGACCTTTGGCACGGTTCCGGTACTGCGCTATGGACTCGTGGTGCGGACATGGTTGAAGCGTCAAACCAGATCGGTGTTGATATTATGACTGGTCACTGGGAATTCACTTACAAAGAAGAAGAAGTTCTTAAAAACCTGAACAACTTCAAAGGTGAGTTCGTTGCACAGAACATCCGTGTTAAAGAAGATTCTCTATTCGGTGACGCTTACCGTGAAATGGTTGAAGCGAACAACGGCATCGGTCTATACGACGAAGACGAAGCTCGCGCATTCAAACCATATGTAATCAAAGTTGTTAACGGCGAGCGTGTTGCGGTTGTCGGTCAGGCGTTCCCACGTACTGCTAACGCGAACCCTCAGTCTAACTTCCCGGATTGGTCTTTCGGTCTACGTGAAGACGCGCTTCAGGAAACTGTTGATCACATCCGTGAAAACGAAAAACCTGCTGCGATCGTTATGATCTCTCACAACGGTATGGACGTTGATATCAAGATGGCTTCTCGCGTTTCCGGTATCGATGCAATCTTCGGTGGTCACACGCATGACGGTGTTCCTAAAACTATCAATGTTAAAACTCCTGAAGGCGGTGTTTGTTACGTTACTAACGCTGGTTCTAACGGTAAGTTCGTTGGTTGTATGGACCTTGATATCCAGAACGGTAAGCTTAAAGGTGTTAATTACTCGCTTCTACCAGTATTCTCTAACGTTGTTGAAGCGGATGCAGGCGTTCAGAAATTCATCGATGACCTATACAACACCAAGTATGACAACAACGTTATCGAATCACGTCGTGAAAGCGCTTACGTAAACAAAGATCGTCTAGGTAAAACTTACGGTGAGATCCTTGGTGAAGAGCTAGCGGTAGCGGAAGACACTCTATACCGTCGTGGTAACTTCATGGGTACTTGGGACCAGATCATCGTTAACGCACTACGTGAAGAGCACGATACGCAAATCGCAATGTCTGCCGGTGTTCGCTGGGGTACTTCTGTTCTTGCAGGTGAAACCATCACTATGGAACGCGTAATGGATGAAACTTCTATGACTTACGGTGAAACCTACAAGTCTGAAGTGACTGGTGCGCAAATGAAAGATATCCTTGAAGGTATCTGTGAGAACCTATTCCAGAAAGACCCATACCTACAGTCTGGTGGTGATATGGTTCGTCTTGGTGGTATGGACTACACTTGTGAGCCAAACGCAGCACTTGGTAGCCGTATCTCTGATATGCGTCTTGATGACGGTACTCCGCTTGAAGCGAACAAAACTTATACTGTTGCCGGTTGGGCGCAGGTTGAGGCAATCGGTGAAGGCCGCCTAATGTGGGATGTTACTGCTGATTACCTACGTCGTCACAAAAACGACATGAAGCTTAAGAAAGTTAACCATCCTAAGCTTAAAGGTGTTTCTGACAACCCAGGTATCGAAGCATACCCAGGTGAAATGGCTTAATTTTCAATTAAGTTATAACACGCAAAAGAACCCGGCCCAGTTTATCTGCGCCGGGTTTTTTTATGTCTGTGGATTATTGCCGACGATGTGTTAATTTAAAAAGCGTCGATTGTCGATGTTTGAGTGAATTGAGTCTGATTGATGCATATAGGTGTTTGATGATTTATTTAATTCGTCTTACTTTTCCGGCTATTTATGGCTTCGGTATTCGCCAGCTTGGCTTGCTGTTACTGCTTTCGATTCAAGGATGTGTTTGGGTTGCCACACCGGATATTGCACATCTACGTGAAGATGCCGCAGTAAATCGAGTAATGGTCTGTCACGAATACGCTTGCAAACAGCTGGATGAAGTTAACTTGAGCGTAGCCGAAAAGATGCAGATTCAACAACTGTTTCAGGAAGCGTCAACTAAACCGGAAAGAGAGCGTGTCGTTATTGCCAAAGCGGTAGCGCTGATGGAGCAACTGACTGGCCAAAAAGTAGGAACCTGGCGAGATCAGGCTGAAAATAACGGAACCGGTGAACGCGGGCAGATGGATTGCATCGATGAATCGGTTAATACGACGACGTACCTCAAATTTTTTTCTGCAAACGGCTGGTTAAAGCATCATCAGGTTATGTCGAGGGTTGTGCGCAATCCTTTCTTCTTTGATGTCCATTGGACTGCGGTCATTCGGGAAATGGCAAACGGTCAGCTGTACGCTGTAGATTCCTGGTTCAGGCAAAACGGTGAGGAACCGGTGATTTTGCCTTTGGCGGATTGGAAGGCAAAGAAAGAAGCCTTTTAACTGTTTTTTAGCGCATCATTTTCATTAAATCCTGAATGCGATAGATTTTCCCTGCTCCGCCCCAGTTTCCGTCGGGAACTTCATTAATCATGACCCAGACTCGGGCGGCATTAAGTAAATTATGGTCGGTTTCTTCAACCTGCAAGATCAGATCGGTAAGCTGTGCGGTAAGCTGTTCTTTTTTATCGCCGGCCATTGTGCCTTGGAATACGCTGACATCCAGTCGGTAATGCGGTTTATCAACCTTATGACCCGCCATGTAAAAATCGTCTCGTTTAAATTCGCAGAACTGAACCCAGCTGAGGTTTTGCGCCTTGGGGTGCCCGGCCATGCCTTCAAGAGCAAGAAGGGTGTCGGTTGCCTGTTTGGCAAATTGGTGCTTTTGTTCGGCAGAAAAGGTTTTTTCCGGAAGATGTACAGTAATAAGTGGCATGGGTTGAACCTTAAGTTGGTGAACTTCAGTTTATTCTAATATCCAGTTTACCTTGGCAGATGTAATTTTTTGGATTTTTCGTAATCTCTGATTAATGGGCTCTCCAGCTGTTTAATCGTGGTCTAATCCGCTTGCCTAAGATCATAAAGAAAGAGGTTTATCCCTGATGGTTTGGTTTTGTATGAATGTTTAGGATTTTTCTATCTGAATAAGGGGCGTTATTTAAGACGGTTAGCAATTTGCTCTGGAATAAGTTTTATTAATTTTTCATGGATTTGGATCAACTATGAGACATATGTCCAATGTAAATTTTGAGGCTGTTCGAATAATAAATAATACTTAAGGTAGTCAGCTATCTGATATCAATTATATAAATTATGTTTATTTGTTTAAAACCTACAGGTTCTCATTTTTAGGTTTTTATCAATCGACCAGTTTGAATGATTATTAAATTAGTTTAGTTAATCGTGTATTCGTTTAAGTCTTTTAGCTTTTCCAAAAAGGTGAATTCTATGAAAAAAACAGTTTTAAACTCAGCTATAGCTGCGGCGATGTTGGCATTAACCGCTTGTGGCGGATCGAGTAGTGATTCGGATGGAACAATCACAACATCAATCAGCGGGACTGCAAGCGCACCGGGCGGTTCTGTTGCCTATTTAAAAACATCCGATCGAATTATGATGGCCTTAGGAGAATTCTTCCTGCCGTCAGCCCATGCTGGTTTTACCGGTTTAGAGCCGGTAACCGGTGCTACCGTTGAATTAATTCGTATCGATGATGACGGAAATCAAGTAGGGGATGTTCTGGCATCAACGACAACTTCTGTAACCGGTGAGTATACTTTGGCCTTGCCGGAAGGAGTTTCTTTGGCAGGTAATTTGGTCGTAAGAATAACCGGAACCACCGATACGCTCGAAGCGATGGTCGTTGATCAGCAAGTTGATATTAACCCTATTTCCAAGTATGTATTAGATAAATTCGTTGATGACGACACGGTCGTATTGGCGGATTTGGATGTTAACGACATAGTCACCTTGAGTGGAAAAGTTGATGAATTTGATTTAACGGCCGCTCCTGACGCCAGTCTGACTGAATTATTGGCACAGTTGGAAGCGGAAGTCGGGGAGTTTGTCGAAAGCGAGATTGAAGTCATTGAATCTGAACCGGCGGATGCAACCCAAATTGCGTCTGTCTCCGGAACATGGGCCCTGATGCAAGGGTCCGTCGCTCAGCATGATTCTGAAGCGGGGGATTATGGGACTACGGCTTCAGAAATAAGCCTTGAGAAAATCAATGTTGCAAGCGGTGTGGAGAGTGGAGAAGTTGAAATTTCTTCGAATAGTCTGTTCTTGGATGCAGAAGCGCAAATGGGCGTCTATAACGGCGGTCAGTCGCTAACAACCTATACAGAAACCCAGGGAGACACGTTTTCTTTTACAGCCGATCTTGATAGCAACGGAAATTTAGTTATTGAAGAGCCGTTTAGTGAGGAGTTAGAGGCCGTAGCCGCTGAAGATTTGGATGGGCCGGATTTTGGTTGGCGATATCCGCCGTCAACTATTTTAATCAACAGTTCCGGGAACGATAATCTTAAGCTTGTTTTCAATAAAAGTGCCGCAGTACGTTACGAAACGGTTGATACTAATAGTGACGGAATTAAAGACGCCATTAATCCGGATGCCAAGTCCGGGGATGAGGTTTTTGTTGATTATACGGTGATTCTGAAACAGGCGGAAACTCCGCCAACCCAGCTAACCGGTGATTACGGTTACCTTACTTATCAGCAGGAGATGGATGAGGGTGGTTATTCATACTATAGCGTTGAATCAGGTAAGGCTTCCTTTACCGGCGCGACTACCTTTGATATCAATTATGCGACAAGTGAGATAGAGCGAATTAGAAATCTGTCGACAGGGGACGTGTCGGTCAGCATGGCAGCCGATCAGCTTGGGTCAGGTGCTTCGGTATCTTATTCGATTGATTCATCAACGGGTATCATTTCTCTGTCTAACGGATACCTTCAAGGTGTGATTACTGCGGATAACAGCTTTATGGCTATGTTAGGGGTTGAAAATACCGGTCCCGATACAGGATTTATCCATAGAAGCTTTGTGGCGACCAAGTTACCTGCCTCTGTTATGCCAGATCTTAGTAATGCGCAATACAAGCTTTATGCGGTGATTTCCGGATTAGATTCGTCGGGTCGAATTGTAGCCAAAACACAGACCAGCGATTCAACTCTGGCGTTCAACGGAGATGGCACATTGGCCAGCCTTTTTGTTGAAGATAGTGGTATTGAAAGAGCTAATGATACAGCTCAAATAGAGACCCTTATCGGCCAGTCTGCTACGCTGGATAATTTAGCCGTGACTGTCGGATCCGGTGACAATCTGGGGCGTGTAAAAGTGTCTTTAGGCGATTTGTCTGATAACGGTGTTCAGGATGAATCGTTTATGGACGGCTTTGTTTCGGAAGATGGAAATTTGATGTTGTTCAAGCTGAAAACCGACTTTTCGACAACAACAGTTAATGAATATGAGGTTGGATTTGTGATTGCAGTCAAAAAATAATTAACCTTGGTTCAACTCAAAAAACCCAATCCTTGTGGTTGGGTTTTTTTATTTCTGATGGTGTGAAACGAATGCGGTTAATTCGATTGTCGTATTTATTTAATCTTGTCTGATGAAAAGCATGAGGTTTAAGGGCTAACCTCGAATAATATTCTGATGTTTGAGTCGCTCGCGACTATGCGCATAAGCTAGGGTTGAAGGGGGGAGGGGTTTTGCGGGCAGAGTAAAAGGCAGGGTTTGAATGGCTGGCCCCTGTGCAGATTAGCGCAGGGAATTCGGTTTCTCGGTTTACTGAATTTTCAGATAAGCAAAACCTTCGCTTTGCAGGATTGCGATCTTGGCGACACCGGACGGGGCGAACTGAATGCCTTTATAAACCTTGTCCTGCGGTAGGCCGACTTCGTCACGGGTTTTGTCGCACAGGTGGACTTTAACGCCGCGCACATTGATCAATGCATCCAGACGACCTTTTAATTCGTCACGACGCTCGAGAAGAGCGGCATCATGTTCGTAAGGAGTGCCTTTTAAGGCGTCGTCCGTGGTAAAGCGCAGGCCGTAACCGACAAACACCAGGTGGACTTCAGGCTCCATTAGTTCGGATTCGTAGAAGTTCATAATATTGTTAATGGAAGTCAGAGTTGCCGAATAACGGGTCGGATCGGCAAAATCGACATGATAAACCACTTTGGCGCCGTCATCGGCGGCCTGCGCCTGGGCGTTCAATCCGAAGAACGTCAGGGCGATCAGCAGGATTTGGGTCATCTTTTTGAATAGGTGCATAGAGTTACTCCTCGTTTTATTGTTTTTTAGGGACAAAAAAAGCGACTTTCCAATTGAAGAGTCGCTTTTTGAACGGATTACATAATGCGGATAATTTCGCGCGTGCTGGCTAGGCTTTGAATGGCTTCGTTGACGCGTTTGAAGAGGATTTGACTGTCTTCGTCCGGGCTGCGTAACTCGGTAACGCCGGCATGGCTGGTCAGACAGGTAGTCTGGCCGTCATCCAGTTTGAATTTATGCCCCGAGATTTTTTCCTGAATCAGTTTGCCGATGCGCAGAGCGTCGACAGCTTTGACTTCCGGTAAGGCAACCATAAATTGATCGCAGCTCAAGCGACCGATTGGCCCCATATCCTTGATGACCGATTGAATGGCGTGAGCCGCACCTAAAATCGCTTTGTCGCCCATTTCATGACCATAGCCGTCGGTAATGTTTTTGAAGCAATCCAGATTGATCTTAATCAGGGATAGTGGCTGATTATTCATCTTGGCGCGATTGAGTTCTTCGTTGAGCAGGTCAAGGAAGAAGTCGCGGTTATACAGATTAGTCAAAGGGTCATTGGAAGAGAGATGCTCGATCTGTTCTTCCATATGCTTTCGGCTGGTAATATTAATCGCCAGCCAGATCGCAGCCGGTTGTCCGTAGCTTTCGCTGTCAACCGGATAAACCCGCGCTTCATACCATTGCCCGCCGGAAGGGCCTTCAGAAACGCCGTTGACTTCGTCATTCGCCAGCTGGTATTCGATCTCTTGCAGCGTATTGGATGCGATTGCCTTCTGCACGACTTTCAGGAAACGGTCAGCCATCTTTTCCGGCAGCACCTGATGATAGGTTTTACCGATAAGGCTGGAACCGTCGGCATAGAGCGTACGCTCTTGACCGCCGACAATGTCCAGATAGGTGCCGTCCCGGCCCATAATGAAGATCGGGTCGGGCATCGCATTGGCTATCGCCTCAAGGTGAGAGTAAGTGTGTTTCAGCGCGTCGCTCATTTAGTTGTCTCCACACGAAAAAAATTGTTGAGTAGGGAATACAAAAAACGGCTGTATAAAAACAGCCGTTTACAGTTATTTTAGCCTTTTGAAATCGGCTTGTACTTGATGCGGTGCGGTTGTGCTGCATCCGCACCTTTACGGCGTTTAAGGTCGGCTTCATAATCGGTGAAGTTTCCTTCAAACCACTCTACATGAGAGTCGCCTTCAAAGGCAAGCATATGCGTCGCAATTCGGTCCAGGAACCAACGGTCGTGGGAGATAACCACCGCACAGCCGGCAAATTCCAGTAGGGCCTCTTCCAAGGCTCGCAATGTTTCAACGTCAAGGTCATTGGTTGGTTCATCGAGTAACAGGACATTGCCGCCGCTACGCAGGGTTTTTGCCAAGTGGACACGGTTGCGTTCACCACCGGAAAGCTGGCCGATTTTCTTCTGCTGGTCGCCGCCTTTGAAATTGAATCTCGAGCAGTAGGCGCGCGAGTTCACTTCAATATTGCCGACCATAAAGATGTCGTCACCTTCGGAGATCTCTTCCCAGACCGATTTATTGTCGTCCAGTGCATCACGGCTTTGGTCAACATAGGATAATTTCACCGTTTCACCGAATTCAACGGAGCCCGAATCCGGCTGTTCCTGTCCAGTCAGCATGCGGAACAGGGTTGATTTACCGGCACCGTTCGCACCGATAATCCCGACAATTCCACCCTGTGGCAGGTTGAAAGAGAGGTCGTCAATCAACAGGCGGTCGCCGAAAGATTTTGAAAGGTTATTCACTTCAATGACTTTTTCACCAAGGCGTTCAGCAACCGGAATAAAGATTTCGCTGGTTTCGTTGCGCTTCTGCTGTTCTTGCGAACTCAGCTCATCAAAACGGGCCAGACGCGCTTTGGATTTAGCGTGACGTCCTTTCGCACCTTGGCGAACCCATTCCAATTCGCTTTTGATGGTTTTCATGCGTGCCGCTTCGGATTTGGCTTCCTGTTCAAGACGCTTCTCTTTCTGTTCCAACCATGAAGAGTAGTTTCCTTCGAATGGTATGCCTTCACCACGGTCAAGCTCCAGAATCCATTGCGCGGCATTATCCAAGAAGTAACGGTCGTGGGTGATCGCCACTACGGTTCCCGGGAATTCAAGTAGGAAGCGTTCCAGCCAGGCGATCGATTCCGCATCCAGGTGGTTGGTTGGTTCGTCAAGCAGAAGCATGTCCGGTTTTTCCAGCAATAGCTTGCACAGGGCAACACGGCGTTTTTCACCACCGGATAGCTTGGATACATCGGCGTCCCAAGGCGGCAGACGCAGGGCGTCGGCGGCAATTTCCAGAGTGCGGTCGATATTGTGCCCGTCTTTAGCCTGAATAATGTCTTCGATCTCGGCCTGTTTTTTGGCCAGAGCGTCGAAATCGGCATCCGGTTCAGCATAGGCGGCGTAAACAGCATCCAGTTCAGCCAGGGCGTCTTTGACCTCTTTAACCGCTTCTTCAATGTTGCCACGCACATCTTTAGATTCGTCCAGTTGCGGTTCCTGTGGCAGATAGCCGACTTTGATCCCCGGTTGCGGACGTGCTTCACCGACGATATCGGTGTCGATACCGGCCATGATTCTCAAAAGTGTCGATTTACCGGCACCGTTGAGACCAAGAACACCGATTTTGGCGCCGGGAAAGAAGGACAGAGAGATATCTTTTAAGATGTGACGATTCGGTGGGACAACTTTCCCCACGCGGTTCATGGTGTAAACAAATTGCGCCATGGAAGTTCCTAAATTTCTGAATAGATTAGAGGCTAATCTGTATTGGATTAAATATGAATGACGGCAAGTTTACCGAGAATCGAAAAACAGTTAAAGACTATTAGTTTCTGTTTTCATGATTATTGATAAAAATTAGCCCTTTAATTTGCCGTGTCAGGCCAAAAAGATTAAAATTCTGGCTTTGGATTCTAATGAGACGGTTGTGGGTTGCGAATTCCAAAAGCCGCGATAGACCGCCTCTTTTCTACTTTAACGGAGAGCTTAACAATGTTTACAAAAGACATGACGATTGCTGGATATGATGATCTGATTGCCGATGCGATTAAAAATGAAGAGAATCGTCAAGAAACTCACATTGAGCTGATTGCGTCTGAGAACTACACCAGTCCGCGCGTAATGGAAGCGCAAGGGTCTTACTTCACGAATAAATATGCGGAAGGTTACCCTGGCAAGCGTTACTACGGCGGTTGTGAGTTTGCTGATATTGTTGAGCAGGCTGCGATTGATCGCGCGAAAGAGTTGTTCGGTGCGGATTATGCGAACGTTCAGCCGCACTCCGGTTCTCAGGCGAATGCGGCAGTATACATGGCGCTGTGCGAGCCGGGCGATACCGTTCTGGGTATGAGCTTGGCACACGGTGGGCATCTGACGCACGGTTCTCACGTTAGCTTCTCCGGTAAAATCTACAATGCGGTTCAGTACGGTATCGATCCGGTTAGCGGTCAAATCGATTATGACGAAGTTCAGAAGCTGGCTGACGAGCACAAGCCGAAAATGATCGTGGCAGGTTTCTCTGCCTACTCTCAGGTTATCGACTGGTCGAAGTTCCGTGCGATTGCCGATTCTGTCGGTGCTTACCTGTTTGTCGATATGGCGCACGTTGCCGGTCTGATTGCCGGTGGTCAATATCCGAACCCGGTTCCGTTTGCAGACGTTGTTACCACTACAACTCACAAGACGCTTCGCGGTCCGCGCGGTGGTCTGATTCTTTGTAAGTCGAACCCGGATCTTGAAAAGAAACTGAACTCGGCGATTTTCCCGGGCGGTCAGGGGGGGCCTCTGGTTCACGTTATGGCGGCTAAAGCGGTCGCCTTCAAAGAGTGTCTGGAACCTTCATGGAAAGACTACTGTGTTAACGTAATCAAAAATGCCAAGGCAATGGCGGAAGTCTTTAAGGCACGCGGTTGCGATGTGGTTTCCGGCGGGACTGAAAACCACCTGTTCCTGGTTAGCCTGATTGAAAAAGGTTTGACCGGTAAGCTGGTTGATGCGGCTCTGGATGCGGCGCATATCACTATTAACAAAAACTCGGTTCCTAACGATCCGATGTCTCCGTTTGTTACGTCAGGTATCCGTGTCGGTACAGCGGCGGCAACCACTCGTGGTTTCGATGTTGAAGACTGCACCAATCTTGCAACCTGGATGTGTGATGTCATCGACGCTTGCGATCAGTCAAGCGAGAGTTGGGATGAAGCTGTAGTTGCTGAGGTGCGTGAAAAAGTTTCTGCACTTTGCGCAGCCAAGCCGGTTTATAAATAAGGTCGTATGCATCTAGAGAGCGTCATGCAACGCCGTGCGAAAAGTTCGCGTTGGGCTTTCTCTTGTGTTATAAACTTGTTTTAAACAGAAAAAACCACCAAATCTGGTGGTTTTTTCAATTCTGGGCTCAAGATAAATAAGTAAAATCTTAATTTAGCGATAACTTATTTTTGCTTATTTATGTTCGGCCGGGAACGCCGATTTAAAAAAAGACTAGGAAACACTATGCACTGTCCATTTTGTAATGCCCCGGATACCAAAGTTGTTGATTCCCGCTTGGCGACCGAAGGGGTTCAGGTTCGCCGCCGCCGCGAGTGTATTCAGTGCGGAGAACGCTTTACCACCTACGAGTCCGCCGAGCTTTCACTGCCGCGCGTTGTTAAAAGCGACGGCAATCGTGAACGTTTTGATGAAGAGAAAATTCGTCGCGGTTTGATAAAGGCGCTTGAGAAACGTCCGGTGGCCAGTGAATCGATTGATCAGGTGGTCAATTCAATCATGAAGCGCGCCATGACCGAAGGGGTTAGAGAAATTTCTTCAAGTCAAATCGGTGAATGGTTGATGGATGAACTGAGTGAGCTGGATCAGGTCGCTTATGTCCGGTTCGCTTCGGTGTATCGTTCTTTTCAGGATGTTAATGCGTTTCGAGAAGAGATTGAACGCTTGATGGTTTCGACAACGGCAAAGTCAAAATAACTTTGCAGAGCGATAACGAAAGCTCACCGAAAGGAGTTGGTGTCATGTGGCAGAGCGAAGATCAGGCTTATATGCAGCAGGCGATTGCGCTGGCGTATAAAGGGTTTTATTCAACCAAGCCGAATCCGGCGGTAGGATGCGTTCTGGTTAAGGACGGTAAGGTGATCGGGCAAGGGTGGCATCATAAAGCCGGCCAGCCGCACGCGGAAAAAGAAGCGCTGGCGGATGCGTTGAACAACGCTCAGAATGTTTCGGGTTCGACTGCCTACGTTACGCTTGAGCCCTGTTCGCATCATGGACGTACGCCGCCGTGCAGCGATGCACTCATTGATGCGGGTGTCAGTCGTGTGGTCGTGGCGATGCAAGATCCGAACCCATTGGTAGGAGGGAATGGAATTAAACGCCTGCAAAATGCCGGAATCGCGGTGCAGGTCGGACTCCTTGAAAAAGAGGCTCATGAGCTGAATCATGGTTTTTTGCATCGCATGCGCACCGGTTTGCCTTATGTCCGTCTGAAAATG
This sequence comes from Thiomicrorhabdus sp. 6S3-12, assembly GCF_017571475.1. GTDB lineage: Bacteria > Pseudomonadota > Gammaproteobacteria > Thiomicrospirales > Thiomicrospiraceae > Thiomicrorhabdus. The sequence goes on from NZ_JAGETW010000005.1 coordinate 85,271, forward strand.
GCGAGTAGTCTGGATGGACGCACGGCTATGGCAAACGGAGAGAGTCAATGGATTACTGGTCCGGATTCACGTGTTGAAGTGCACAAGATGCGCGCTCATGCCGGTGCGGTGATTATCGGAATCGGTACGATATTGGCGGATGATCCGAGTATGACCGTACGACTGGATCCAGCGCATTTGGCTGAAATGAATCTGGATGTGACAGACGCAAATCCGATAAGAGTGGTACTTGATCCGAATTTAAGCCTACCTATGGAAGCAAAAATGCTTGCCCTTCCCGGCAGAACGATTGTCATGACCTCCAAAGAGACCGTTGAAAACAGTTCGGAGCGGGTTGAAGAATTTCACCGCCACGGTGTCGAATTGGTCGCAGTCGCCGCTCAGGACGATAAACTGGATATCGAGTCTGTCCTGCATTATCTGGCGGATGAAGAGCAGGTCAACGATGTGATGGTCGAGAGCGGTGCGATTGTCGCCGGAGCTTTTGTCGAATCCGGTTTTGTTAATGAAATCCACGCCTTTGTCGCTCCGGTACTGATGGGTGATCAGGCCAAGCCGATGTTTGTCTTGCCGTCGGTTACCAGCATGAATGATAAATTACAGTTTTCAATCACCGATATCGACACCTTTGGTGAAGATGTCCGTATGATTCTAAAACCTAAGAGTCATCTGAAAAGCAATTAATAGCAAAACAATAAAGCAATCATAATTATGTTTACGGGTATTATCCAAGCTGAAGGAAAAATCAGTAAAATCGAGCCGCGTGATGGAGACTGGAAAGTCACGATTCACACCGGAAAACTTGATATGAGCGACGTGGCGCAAGGAGATTCCATTGCCGCCAACGGGATCTGTCTTACCGCAATTGAATTCGGCAAAGATTTCTATGTCGCCGATGTGTCTTCTGAAACCTTAAGTGTTACTACGGCCGCGGAATGGTCGCCGGGAACTCCGGTCAATCTGGAAAAAGCGCTGCGCTTGCAGGATCGTCTTGGCGGGCACCTGGTGAGCGGTCATGTGGATGGAGTGGGAGAGGTCAGGACTATTTCCCAGGATGCCCGGTCATGGCGATATCAGATCGAAGCACCGCAGACAATCTGTAAATACATTGCGGCTAAAGGCTCGATCTGTATTAACGGTATCAGCTTGACGGTCAATAAAGTCGACGGGTGCGTTTTTGATGTTAATATCGTGCCGCATACCCGTCAGGAAACGACCATTAAATATTTCGAGGTCGGTACTAAGGTCAATCTTGAGGTTGATCTTCTGGCGAGATATCTGGAGCGGATGCTGAATGCACCGCAGGCAGAAGCGCAGTCCAATATTACTGAAAACTTTTTGGCGGAACACGGATTTAAATAAGATGGCATTAAATACAATAGAAGAGCTGATTGAAGATTATAAGCAGGGCAAAATGGTCATCCTGATGGATGACGAAGATCGTGAAAACGAGGGTGACCTGCTGGTTCCGGCCGAGACGGTAACCGCCGAAGATATTAATTTCATGGCCCGTTACGGTCGTGGCCTGATCTGTCTGACCATGACACGCGATCGTTGCAATCAGTTACACCTGCCGCTGATGGTGCGTGACAATACAGACCCGCACGGTACTAACTTTACCGTCTCGATTGAGGCGGCCAAAGGCGTGACCACAGGGATTTCCGCTGCGGATCGCGCGGTTACGGTACGTACTGCAGTTGCTCAGGATGCCGGTCCGCAGGATATTGTTACGCCGGGGCATATTTTCCCGCTGATGGCGCAGCCGGGTGGAGTCCTGACGCGTGCGGGACATACCGAGGCGGGTTGCGATCTGGCGCGTCTAGCCGGTTTTGAACCGTCCTCGGTTATTGTCGAAATTATGAACGAAGACGGCTCAATGGCGCGTCGCGATGATCTTGAAACCTATGCTGAAGAACATGGAATAAAAATCGGAACCATTGCCGATCTGATCGAATACCGTTTGAAGAATGAGAAAACCATCGAGCGCGTTTCAGAGTGTCTTTTACCGACCGAATTCGGCGAGTTCAAATTGATCGGCTATCAGGACGTGCTCGATCAGAAAGCGCATTTTGCACTGGTTTACGGTCAGATCTCTTCGGATCAGCCGACAGCGGTACGCGTCCATATGCTGGATACGCTATGTGATGTTTTTGGCTCTAAACGTCCGGAATGTGGTTGGTCGCTGCAGGCGGCAATGAAGCAGATTTCCGAAGAGGGAAGCGGGGCGATTGTCGTTCTGCGCAAGAACGAAGAAGCCGGCGCTTTGCTGGATAAGATTCAGCATTACCAGATGCAGGATCGCGGTATTAAGGTGCCGGAAACGCAGAATCCCGACGATACCAAAACTTTTGGACTTGGTGCGCAGATCATTGCCGATCTGGGAATGAAGAAACTGAAGATCGTTGGTTCTGCAATGAAAATGAATGCGTTGAGCGGTTTCGGTTTGGAAGTCGTTGAAGTTATGCCGAAAAAGGATGGCTGAGGGTTGCACAATCAAGGCACTATTTTCAGAGTGCAGTGGATTTTTACCCTTCAGGCGGCGCTTTTTATGGCAAAATATGCGGCTATGCCTAAGGTCGCTGAATCAGCGTCATAGAAAATAATCACAAGATTGAAGATCAAAAATAAGAGGCTCAGGAATACATGAAAACAGTTGAAGGAAATCTAACCGCACAAGGAATGAAAATCGGTCTGGTTGTAGGCCGTTTTAACAGTTTTGTCGTCGATCATCTGGTTGCAGGTGCGGTCGATACCATTGTTCGTCACGGCGGTTCCGAAGACAATATTACGAAAGTCATGGTTCCTGGCGCTTTTGAAATTCCGGTTGCCGCCAATAAAATGGCGCAGTCGGGCGATTATGATGCGATTGTAGCGATAGGCGCGGTTATTCGCGGCGGAACACCGCACTTTGATTATGTTGCCGGTGAATGCGTGAAAGGCATCGGACAGATTCAGTTGCAGACCGGGGTGCCGGTTTCGTTCGGTGTTCTGACGGTGGATACCATCGAACAGGCGATTGAGCGTGCCGGAACCAAGGCGGGTAACAAGGGTGAAGAATGCACTCTTGCGGCAATTGAAATGGTTAATGTATTGAAGCAGATTTAATGAAAATTACCGATTCGATTCAGCCTGGACAGGGCGAAGAAATTATAGAAAAAGAGCCGCAAGTTTCGCCGCGCAGTCAGTCGCGTCGAGTCGCTTTACAGGCTCTTTACCAGTGGCAGTTGACGAACGCTTCTGTACTGGAGATTATGAAGCAGTTCAGTGAAGACGGTTTTCTGGAGCAGCTGGATTTCGATCTTTTCAAAGAGCTGTTGAACCAGGTTACTGAAGAAGCCGACGTTTTGGATCAGATGTATGTTGATTTTATCGATCGTGACATTAAGCGTCTGGATCCGGTTGAACGTGCCATTCTGCGTATCGGCAGTTATGAGTTGCGCAGTAAGTTGGAAACGCCATACAAGGTTGTCATCAACGAAGCGGTTGAGCTTGCTAAGCGCTTCGGGGCTGAAGAGAGTCATAAGTTTGTCAATGGCGTTCTTGATAAGGTTGCCAAGCAGGTTCGAAGCCTGGAAGTCAATGCCTAGCCTTATTGCGGTTTGCTCGATGTAGCGGCCGCTTTTGTCAATTTTGACTCATTACAGGAAAGCCCTCGTCTGAGGGCTTTTTTGCATTTTGCCAGAGAGATTTATGGAATTTGATCTGATTGAGCGTTATTTCACTCCTCTAAGTCTGGGGTTGCCGGAAGGAGATTTGAGTATCGGTGACGACGGTGCGCTGATAACAATCCCTACGCAGCATCAATTGGTCGTGGTCACGGATACTCTGGTCAGCGGTGTGCATTTTCCGCATGATACCAGTGCTTATGACATAGCCTGGAAGGCTTTGGCGGTTAATTTAAGTGATCTGGCTGCGATGGGGGCGAAGCCGATCGGTTTTTCTCTGGGGTTGAGTTTGCCGAAAGCCTGTGCTGAGTCGGAGCAATGGATGGCTGATTTCAGTCAAGGTTTTCATGATCTGGTTGCGTCAACCGGTATGACGATTCCGCTGGTTGGTGGCGATACGACGCGCAGTGATGTTCTGACTCTGACCGTCAGCGCTAAAGGCGTTGTTCGCAAAGGGAATGCGATCTTGCGATCAGGGGCCGAAGCAGGGGATATTATTGCGGTCACCGGCGTTCTCGGCGAGGGGGCTTTGGGGCTGGCACTGGCGCTGGATACCTTATCGATCGAATTAAAATCGGGGTTGAATGAGCAAGATCAACGGCACGCTTTGAATCACTTGAATCGACCGATCCCCCAGTTGGCTATGGGGCAATGTTTGTATCCTCTGGCCAATAGCGCGATCGATATTTCCGATGGCTTGTTGCAAGATTTGGGGCACATTCTTGAGCGCTCCTCGATGTCCATCGGGAAAAGCCTTGGAGCACGGGTTGAATTGAACGATCTACCGCTCTCTTCCGGTGTGCGTAAACTTATTGCTCAAGAAGCTTTGTGGCAGATGCCGCTCAGCGGTGGGGATGAGTATCAGCTTTGCCTGACGGTGAAGCCGGAGAACTGGCCTGCTTTGCGGGCATTGGCTGCTGAACATGACGTTGTCCTCTCCAAGATCGGCGAAATTACCGGGCATGCCGGAATCGAGTTGACGCTGTGCGCAGAGGGTTATGCTGTACCGGATTCTGCAGGTTTTCAGCATTTTTAAAGTTTCAAGGTAATAAAAAAGCCGTCGATTGACGGCTTTTTTATTGTCTCTATCAGGCATGATGGTGATTACGCTTTTGACTTTTCTCGTCTCTGGCGTACACCTTCTGCCAGCATGTCGAGCAATTCGGTGCTGCTTTCCCAGTCGATACACGCATCGGTGATGCTCTGCCCGTAGGTGAGTTGTTTGCCTGGCTGAACATCCTGTCTTCCGCCAACCAGATGGCTTTCCACCATGACCCCCATAATCGCATCCGAACCGTCTTTTAGCTGATCGGCAATCGATTGGGCGACAATCATTTGGCGGGTGTGGTCTTTGTTGCTGTTCGCGTGGCTGCAATCGACCATCAGTTTGCTTTGTACACCCGCTTCGCTCAGTTGCTGCACGGCTTCGGAAACATAAGGCGCTTCATAGTTCGGGCCCTGGTTGCCCCCGCGTAAAATAACGTGGCAATCTTCATTCCCGGTCGTTTCGAAAATCGCCGAGTGACCTTCTTTTGTCAAAGACATGAAAATATGCGGATTGTTGGCCGCGCGGATAGCGTCAACCGCGATGCGTACACTGCCGTCGGTACCATTTTTGAAACCGACCGGGCAGGAAAGGCCGGAGGCCAGTTCGCGGTGTCCCTGACTTTCGGTGGTTCGTGCGCCGATAGCGCCCCAAGAGATCAGATCGGCAACATACTGCGGCGAGATCAAATCCAGAAATTCGGTAGCGGCCGGTACGCCCATGTTGTTGACGTCAGACAGTAATTTACGCGCCAGACCAAGTCCTTTGTTGATCTCGAAAGACTCATCCAGATTCGGGTCGTTAATCAGTCCTTTCCAGCCGACGGTGGTACGAGGCTTTTCAAAATAGACACGCATGACGATCAGGAGGTCGTCTTTATGTTTTTCAATCTGCCCTTTAAGCTGAGCGGCATAATCTCTGGCCGCGCCCGGATCATGTATGGAGCATGGGCCGATTACCACTAGGATACGGTCGTCACGTCCAGCCAGAATGTTATGGATCTGCTGGCGAGTATCATACACCGTTTGCGACGCTAACTCGGTGATAGGGTAAAGCTCATGCAGGTCCTGCGGGGAGCGAACTTCGGTAATGTTTTTAATCCGTAAATCGTCAGTCTGATACGTGCTCATGGTTACTACTTTTTATGTGATTAAGTGTGCGCTTTCGTCTGTGCGCATCCGCGAATTGCCAGGGATTGGAGAGCGCCTCGACGCCTCTCGCCTTCTCTTAGGGGGTTCATAAATGAAAGCCGCGCCAAACCGCTTATTATGCCATTTTTTGGATTCTAGTTTACAACGAATTTAATGATTTCATAAGCTTATTCTTATGCCGTGTTCTATGCTGCAGGATTTGCGGCTTTTTATGTATTTAAAATGCTTATTAACTTGATAGTTAAAAATAATCTACTGAAGACTCGGAATTTTAACTAGTTATGATAAAATCCTCGCAGTTTTAAGAAATGCAAATAGGCAAGAGAATAGTGCATTGTAAATACGTTATTCAAGGTGTGACCGAGGACGGTCGAAAATTTAGGCCAAGTGATTGGATTGATCGGATTTCTTCAATGGGTGCTTCCTTTGGTGAATCGCATCGACTGGTGTATTCCGATTTACTGCATCCTGAATTGTATGAAGGGCAGAAGTGTTTGATTATCGATACCGAGCTGGAGATCAAGAATCCGGTGATGTATCAGTATGTCATGAATTTTGTACGCAGTAACGGTCTGAAGATGACCGAAGTCTGTGATGTCGATGAGGAAAAGCTGGGAAGCTGAACCGAGCGATTGTTATGCGCCCGTTAATAAAAAGCCGGAATCTTTCCGGCTTTTTTTATCTGTCTGTTTTGCAGCTTTAAATAAGGTTGCTTCCGGCAAATAGGGTAATCCAGCCGGCCAGTGCCAGAAACGGGCCGAAAGCAAAAGGCGCGTCGTGTTTTTGCAGTTTGATCAGGCTTAGAAGCAATGTGATCAGAATGCTGCTCACGGCAGCAATCAGGACGATTTGCGCCAGAGCCATGACGCCGAACCACGCCCCCAGTGCCGCCAACATTTTGAAATCTCCATAGCCCATTCCTTCTTTGCCGGTGGCCAGCCGAAAGCTGTGGAAAACCAGCCATAAAAGCAGATAGCCCAGTGCGGCTCCCCAGACGGCCATCTCTAGACTGGTAAAAACTTCCTGAGTATTCAAAAGTAGACCGAGCCAGAGCAAAGGCAGACTCAGATTGTCTAGAATCAGCTGGTGTTCGATATCAATAACGGTAATGGCGAGCAAATACCAGGTGAAAATCAGCGCGATAAGCCCTAAGGGGGAGAGGCCGAAGTGAATGATGACTGCGGTTGTCGCCAAAGCACTGCTGAGTTCGATCAGGGGGTAGCGTTTGGAAATCGGCTCGTGGCAGTTATGACATTTGCCTTTGCTGTAAAGCCAGCTAAAGAGTGGGATAAGTCGGTACCAGGGCAGGGCGACGTGGCAATGCGGACAATGTGAACGATCCATACTCATTATTTTGTAATGCGGGGTATTTTCGTCCGCTTCGAATAAAAAGCGCGGCATGCGCCAGGTCAACATGCTTAAAAAGCTGCCGATTATCAGGCCGAGAAGAAGGGCGAATACAATCGTTAAAAAGAAAGGCAGCTCCAAAATTGGCGTCATTAGGTGTGTTTGCATGAATTGAGTCTCAATCGATATTCTGCACAAATCCTAAAAGTAAGGATCGAAAAGGTCAAGCTGAAACGGGTTTCGGGAAAATATCGGGTGTTTTTCCGATATAAAAAAGCCGGGTTTTGCTTTCCCGGCTTTTTGATAATTGAAAACATGTGGAGTCGTTTATTCGTCTTCCGAATAGATGACGCAGTTGCGATCATTTTCCCAGACGGTAATACTGTGCATGGCAACCCGTTCGTCACTGATGCGTTCGGCGATCTGGCGATACAGGAACGCGGCGATGTTTTCAGCCGTCGGATTGACTTGAGTAAAGTGCGGGTGGTCGTTCAGATAGGTGTGATCAAGCTCTTTGATCACCTCTTTAGCGTGACGCTTGATTTCCTTGAAGTCAACGACCATTCCGATTTCATTCAGTTGACTGCCGACAATCTGGACTTCAATTTTCCAGTTGTGTCCGTGCAGTTTCGAGCAGTCGCCGGGGTAGCCTTGCAGAGTGTGAGCCGCGGCAAAATCAAGAACGGTTTTTAATACAAATTTTTGCGCCATTTACGCTTACCCTGAAAATTCAAATTAAGCAAATAATTATATATTAAATTGCTCGGCGATTAAAAGATAAGTCTCTGAAATTGGTTGGATTTTATCGGGTTTATGCGGATTTATGCGGATTTTGTCTTTAATGCTCGCGCAACGCAATATAGTCCGTCAAATCCCATAAAAACTCGCTTTTGAACGGCAGGCGTTGCAGCGCTTTTTTGGCTTCAATGACCAGATTGTCACGATAGGCTTGTGCTTTGCGCAATCCAAGCAGTTTCGGGTAAGTGGATTTGTCCGATTTAAGATCCGATCCTTGCGGTTTACCAAGCGTTTCGGTATCGGAAGTGATGTCCAGAATATCGTCCTGTACCTGAAACGCCAGTCCGACTGCTTTGGCGTAAATGATAAGGTCTTCCTTGATTTGCGGATAAGCAGGATGCTGGCAGGCGCCAAGGAGCAGGGACGACTGAATCAATGCACCGGTTTTAAGTTGATGCATCCGTTCCAGTGCCGATTGCTCCGGGAGTTTACCGGCAGAATCGATATCGATTTGCTGACCGCCGATCATGCCATTCAAGCCGGCAGCATGTGTAAGCACTTTGATCATCTCGACTTTATTGTGATCGTTGATGTGCCCATCGGTCGCAATCAGCTGGAATGCCAGCGTCTGCTGGGCATCACCAACCAGAATGGCGGTTGCTTCGTCGTATTGAATATGCGTTGTCGGCTTTCCTCTCCTAAGCTCGTCGTCGTCCATTGCCGGCAGATCGTCGTGTACCAGCGAGTAGCAATGAATCAATTCAACGGCAGCCGCAGGCGTGTCCAGTATTTCCAGGGGCATATTCAACGCTTCTCCGCAGGCGTAAACCAATGCAGGTCGAAGTCGTTTGCCCTGATCCAGGGTCGCATAGGCAATCGCTTCCTGAAGTTTTTGCGGACAAGTTGTCTGTTTAAGCTGACTTACTTTTAGTGACAAGTATTGATTGATGCGCTGTTGGTAGAGGTTTAGTTGAGTATGCAAACGTCAATTCCTGAAGTTGTCGGAGATGAAGAATTACGCCCGTTAGCGGCGAAAAAGAATTATTCTAATGAATTAGCGTAGCGCTGTACAAAATTTGTTTGCAAGCTTGAGGGGGTATAAAAATTACAATAGCCGCTGTTATTGGCGTTAAGTTACTGAAATTCAAGCCGATATAATTGTATATGTACCGGGCGATTGTTCCCGGGGTGTGTTTTCGAATTTACCGAGAGTCGGATATGTTTATTGTTTATAGCCCGGAAGGCCAGTCGTTAGCTTTGACCGTGCAGCAGCTTCCCGTTCTGAGGGTTGACCCTGCCACTCGGGTAAATAAAGTGGAAGACACCGGGCTTGAGCAGTTGAAACCGGACGAGGGTAAACAACAGTCGGTTTTAGCCGGGCAAAGCAAAGCGTTGCGAGCCTATCAGCAGAGCGCTAAGGAGCAGCCGCAGAGACGCGTTGCGGTTCAGGTGGCCGAAATTATGTCCGAGCCGCTGATTACCATTAACCAGGAGGCGACTTTGGCTCAGGCGTTCGACCGGATGACCCGCTTGAAAATCGATTATCTTCCTGTTGTAGACGAAACAACGCTTGTCGGTCTGCTTAGTCGGGAACGTTTACTGCATAAGATATTGCTGGACGACAACGGTGAAATCGAGCTCGGTGGAGAAAAGCAGGTTTTTGATGTTATGCAGAAACAGGTGATTACCACCAGCCGGGACACGGATATCCGTCAGGTTGCCCAGGTTTTCAGCGAGTATCGTGTCGGTGCCTTGGTCATTATGAACTCCGTCGAGCAGCCTATCGGCATGGTGACGCGCGGAGATCTGATCAAGCGGCTCGCTAAAGAGCCGCCGATTGAAATCTATATCTGAAGGATTGCGCCCGATTTTTATCCCGTCTTATTTGGCTTTGCGTACGCTGAATCGCTCTGTCGCAGGCGGTTTTATGTCTTTAATTCTTTCTGTAATAATCCGTCTTGAAGTAGGTTAGGGATTGAATCTAGCCTTATTCTCCTGTCGCCGAAGAAAAGCGCCGGTTTCCTTTTCAAATCTGAGTATTATTCCTTTATAATAAGCGGCTAAGTTTTTTCAACGGTGTATAAGGCCATGTCCTTTTTAAAGCGTTATTTGATTGCCGGTCTTCTGGTGTGGCTCCCACTTGGTGTGACCCTCGCCGTCATCAAGTTCCTGGTTGATCTGTTTGATCGCAGTCTGTTATTGCTGCCGTTGGAATACCGACCTGAAACCCTTTTGGGATTCAATATTCCGGGGTTGGGGATTCTTCTGTCCTTCCTGCTGATTTTGATCACCGGTATTCTGGCCGCGAACCTTCTTGGCAGCAAGCTGGTGGGTATTTGGGAATCGATTCTGTCGAGAATTCCGCTGGTCCGAAGCATCTACAAGGCGGTTAAGCAGATCGCCGAGGCGGTTTTCGGTTCGGGCGAGCAGACATTTCAGAATGTCTTTTTGATCGAGTATCCACGTAAAGGGTTGTGGACGCTGGCTTTCCAGACCGGAAAAAATATCTCGGAACCGCAGCGAAAAACCGGATTCGATGAAGTCGTTAATTTGTTTGTGCCGACGACGCCGAATCCAACCTCCGGCTTCTTTATCATGGCCGACCGTAAAGAGGTGATTAAGTTGGATATTGAGGTCGATGACGCTTTGAAAATGGTGATTTCCGGAGGTGTTGTTGCACCGGACTCACTGCCGCAGGCTGTAGAAGAATCGAATAAACCGGAAGCGGCTCGCGAGGAAAAGAATTCCGGCAATTAGTATTACGGTTAATCGGGCGTTGAAATTGATATTGCCGCCCGTTTGCCAGTTCCCTTCGAGGGGGCAAGGTAAGATGGCTTACCAATAGATTTGAAATTTTTTAAAAGACTTTTAGCAAAAGGGTTAAATGAATATGCGTACGCATTATTGTGGACAAGTAACAGAAACTTTAATCGACCAGACGGTACAGGTTGCCGGTTGGGTACACCGTCGTCGCGATCACGGTGGCGTAATCTTTATCGATCTGCGCGATCGTGAAGGACTTGTCCAAGTTGTCGTTAATCCTGATGCTGCCGAAAATTTCAGCAAAGCCGAAAAATTGCGTGCCGAATGTGTTCTGAGCATTACCGGAAAGGTTATTCCGCGTACTGAAGGAACAGTTAACCCTAATATGGCGACCGGTAAGATCGAGATCGTTGCCGAGAAACTGGATGTGCTGAGCATGGCAGAGCCGATTCCGTTCCAGTTGGACGAGAAGAATGTCGGTGAAGAGACGCGCTTGAAATACCGTTATATCGACTTGCGTCGCGACGAAATGCAGAACAACCTGAGATTGCGTTACGGCATTACGCGCGCTATGCGCCGTTACCTTGACGACAACGGCTTTATGGATATGGAAACGCCGATTCTGACCAAATCGACACCGGAAGGTGCGCGTGATTATCTGGTTCCAAGCCGAACTCATCCGAATAAATTCTTTGCGTTGCCGCAGTCGCCACAGCTGTTCAAACAGCTGCTGATGATGTCCGGTTTCGATCGCTATTATCAGATTACGCGCTGCTTCCGTGACGAAGATCTGCGTGCCGACCGTCAGCCGGAATTTACCCAGCTGGATATCGAAACCTCTTTTATGAGCGAAGAGCAGGTTATGCAGACAATGGAAGGTCTGACTAAAACCATCTTTAAAGAGGCGATCGGTTATGAGTTCGACGGGGATTTCCCGCGTATGACTTATGCCGAAGCGATCGAGAAATACGGGATTGACCGCCCTGATCTGCGTATCGACATGCAGTTGGTGGACATTGCCGACCTTCTGCAAGATATCGAATTCAAAGTCTTTGCCGGTCCGGCGAAAGATCCGAAAGGGCGAGTGGTCGCTCTGCGCGTTCCGGGGGCGGGTTCTATGTCGCGTAAAGAGATCGACGAATATACCAAGTTTGTCGGCATTTACGGCGCCAAAGGCCTTGCCTATATTAAGGTCAACGATATGGCGGCCGGTATCGACGGCTTGCAGTCGCCGATTATCAAATTCTTCCCGGATCAGGTAATGCAGATTATGGAACGTGTTGGCGCACAGGATGGCGATATCGTCTTCTTCGGTGCGGACAGTGCGAAAGTCGTTAATGATGCGATCGGTGCGCTGCGTGTTAAACTGGGTGAAGATCTTGGAATGCTGGAAGGGCGTTTCAAACCAGTTTGGGTTGTTGATTTCCCGATGTTCGAAGAAGACGAAGAGACAGCGCGTATGGTGGCGATTCACCATCCGTTCACCCAGCCGAAAGCGACTACCGAAGAGATTCTTAGCCATGATGCACCGCACCAGATGCTGTCGCGCGCCTATGACCTGGTTATCAACGGTCTGGAAGTCGGTGGTGGTTCGGTGCGTATTCACGACAGCAAAATGCAAGCAGCGGTCTTTAAATTGCTAGGAATCAGCGATGAAGAAGCGCAAGACAAGTTCGGCTTCCTGCTGGATGCTCTGAAGTACGGTTGTCCTCCGCATGCGGGTATGGCGTTCGGATTGGATCGTCTGGTCATGATTCTGGGGGATATTCCTTCGATTCGCGATGTTATTGCCTTCCCGAAAACACAGTCAGCAGCTTGTCCTTTGACCGAAGCACCGGGAATGGTCGATAACGCACAGTTGCAAGAGTTGTTGCTGCGTTTCCGTAAGCCGGTACGATCTGCGGATAAATAGGAGTTTTGATGTCAGAGTCCCACGCCAAGCAGATTCCTGTTCAGCTTGAGTCGCGTATCCAGAAGCTTGCTTCGGATGCGCCGACTCAGCCGTGGTTGAACAAGCAGCAGAAGCAGGCACTTAAGGACGAAATCAAGCAGCTTCTGAAACAGCATAATGCCCAGTTAGTGGCGCATTATTATGTTGATGATGAGTTGCAGGCTCTGGCGGAAGAAACCAGCGGCGTTGTCGCGGACTCGCTTGAAATGGCCAATTTCGGCGCGCAGTCCGCAGCGGACGTTCTGGTCGTTTGCGGCGTACGTTTCATGGGCGAAACAGCCAAAATGCTCAGCCCGGAAAAAACCGTTCTGATGCCGGATCTTGAGGCTACCTGTTCTCTCGATGTCGGTTGTCCCGCCAAAGAATTTGCCGAATTTTGCGCCCAGCACCCGGATCATACGGTTGTGGTGTATGCCAATACCAGTGCCGAAGTCAAAGCGATTGCCGACTGGGTCGTGACCTCCGGGAATGCGTTGCAGATCGTGCGTCATCTGAAAGATAAGGGTGAAAAAATTATCTGGGCACCGGATCGACATCTCGGCAACTGGATCGAAAAAGAGACCGGTATCGAGATGATCCGTTGGCAGGGCCACTGCATTGTGCACGATGAGTTCAAGAGTTTTGAGCTGGATGATTTGTGTAAAAAACATCCGCAGGCTAAGGTTCTGGTTCACCCCGAGTCACCGGCTTCGGTGGTCGACCAGGCCGATGTGGTCGGTTCCACCAAAGTACTGCTCAATGCCGTACAGACTATGCCGGACAAAGAGTTTATTGTCGCTACGGATTACAATATCTTTTACAAAATGCAGCAATTGGCACCGGATAAACAGCTGTATGTGGCACCTACCGGCGGGCATGGCGCAACCTGCAAAAGTTGTGCGCATTGTCCGTGGATGGCGATGAACGGTTTGGAAAACCTGCGCGATTGTTTACGTAATATGGCGCCGGAAATTGTGCTTGACGAAGAGGTGCGTAAAAAGGCCTTGAACTCTGTACAGAGGATGCTCGAATTTTCCCGTCAGGCGGGGCTGGTTCAGACTAAATAGTCTTGCTCCGTTTAATCATTTATCTTTAATCTCACTGGGTTAACGGCAGGAGAAGCTCTTGCAAAAAGCGAAAAAACGGATTTTAGGTGTTGACCCAGGTTCTCGCAAAACCGGATTCGGTATTATCGAATCCGGTCGCTTTAATCCCAACTATGTTGTCAGTGGTGTGATCCGGGTTGAAAAATTTTCCGGATCGCAACGTCTCAAAAATATCTTTGAATCAATCTGCCAGATTATCGACCAGTATCAGCCGGATGTGGTTGTGGTCGAGAAAGTATTTGTCTATAAAAACCCCAAATCGGCGATTACCCTGGGACAGGCTCGCGGGGTGATTTTATGCGCCGCAGCAATCAAAGACGTTCCGATTATGGAATACACTCCCACTCAGGTTAAAAGCACGATCGTCGGCAAAGGGCATGCCGGAAAAACCCAAGTGCAATATATGGTGCAGAATCTTTTGAAGCTGACCGAGTGCCCGCAGGAAGATGCGGCGGACGCTTTGGCCTGTGCCTTGTGTCATGATCGTTATATGTCTTTGGGATTGGATGCGGAAACCATTTCTAAGGGGACAAAGTTTTAATTTATCTTTTGGAATCAATAATCTATGATCGGTTTTTTAAAAGGAATTTTGGTTAAAAAGCAGCCGCCTCTACTGTGGCTTGACGTTCGCGGCGTCGGCTATGAGGTGGAAGCGCCCATGTCGACTTTCTATCAGTTGCAAAGCGGTGATGAGGAATCCGAGGTACTGTTGCTGACGCATATGCATGTACGTGAAGATCTGATTCAACTATACGGTTTTGCTTCGGAAGCGGAGCGTACCCTGTTCAAAACCTTATTGAAGGTTAACGGTGTCGGGGCCAAGATGGCGTTGGGGATTCTTTCGTCGATGTCGGTGAATGAATTTTGTCAGTCGGTTGAGCAGGGCGATGTCACGGCTTTGACCAGAATTCCCGGTGTCGGCAAGAAAACCGCCGAACGTCTGCAGATCGAGATCCGTGATCGCCTGAAACCTCTGGTCGAAGCCGGGCTGCTTAACTATGCTTCGGAAGATTTTGCTCTGCAACCTTCAGGGGATATGGGCGGAGAAGCTAAAAATTCTCTTAACAATCTTAAGGGTGAAGTCATGGTTGTTAATAAGGCGGTTGAGGCATTATTGGCTTTGGGCTACAAATCGACGCAGGCGGAAAAAATGGTCAAACAGGCGTATCAGGACGGAATGCTGCTAGAAGAGGTGATTAAAGCCGCACTGCAAGGGGTGAAAATCTAAATGATTGAAACAGATCGTATTGTCGGTGCCCAAGAGACCGAAGATGATATTTACAATGTGCCGTCTGTACGTCCGCAGCAGCTTTTCGAATATATCGGACAGGGTGCGGTTCGCGAGCAGTTGAGTCTGTCGATGCAGGCGGCGAAAATGCGCGCGGAACCATTAGATCATGTTTTGCTGTATGGCCCTCCGGGGCTGGGGAAGACCACCTTGTCGAATATTATCGCCCAGGAGATGGGCGTGACCTTACGCCAGACTTCCGGGCCGGTGATTGAAAAGCCGGGTGATCTGGCTGCTATTCTGACGCGTCTTGAACCTCATGATGTTCTTTTTGTTGATGAAATTCATAGGCTTAGCCCGGTTGTTGAAGAAGTTCTCTATCCTGCGATGGAAGATTTTCAGATCGATATTGTTATCGGAGAAGGGCCGGCTGCACAGAGCGTCAAGATTGATTTGCCTCCATTTACTCTGGTAGGCGCGACGACGCGGGCGGGCCTTTTGACTTCGCCACTGCGTGATCGTTTCGGTCTTGTGCAGCGCCTGGAATTCTATTCACATGACGAGTTGTGCCAGATCGTTACCCGTTCGGCAAATATACTCGGACTGGAAGCGCATCTTGAAGGGGCGATGGAAGTTGCCAGACGATCACGCGGAACGCCGCGAATCGCCAACCGACTTCTGCGCCGGGTTCGAGATTATGCTCAGGTTCGCGGAGATGGGATTATTACCCAGGAGATCGCCAATGCTGCGCTAAACCTGTTGGAAGTCGATCAGCTCGGTCTGGATAAGATGGATCTGCGTTTTCTGGATGCATTGATTAACAAATTCGATGGCGGGCCGGTCGGCATCGACAGCCTGTCTGCCGCAATGGGTGAAGAGCGGGGTACCATCGAGGATGTGATTGAACCGTTTCTGGTTCAGCAAGGGTTTGTCGTACGTACATCGCGCGGACGTCTGGCAACCAATCAGGCCTATCAGCATTTGGGTGTTGAAAAACCGCAAACGAATGGGTAAAGTGCATTGCGGCATTTTGAAATAAGTTGCAGCTAATATAAAGACTTATTGACTGTGTGGGTATTCAATACGCTGTGCAGTCGGATATTAAACGCCAATAAAAATAATACAATTTTCTTTTGACAGATATATTTTAGAGTAGGGTTAACAAATATGGATAGCGGTATCTTAGATCTCATTTTAATGGCCAGTCCGGTCGTTCAAATCGTTATGTTAATTTTGGCCGTGATGTCTATTGCCGCTTGGACCGTTGCCATTGCCAAATCCTACCAGTTGAAAAAATCTCTGCAAACTGCGCGTAACTTCGAAAACGACTTTTGGGAAGCGCAGGATCTTACCAATCTCTACTATAAAGTCGAAGCTACCCGCGATACTTCCGAAGGGATGGCGGTTATCTTTGCCGATGGCTTCAAGGAGTTTATGCGTTTGCAGAAACAGGGCGTGGCCAACTCCAACGATTTGCTGGCGGGAGCTCAAAGAGCGATGAAAATCGCGTTCAGCCGACAGGCGGACGAACTGGAACTGCGTTTGCCGTTATTGGCGACCGTCGGTTCTTCCGCGCCTTATATCGGACTGTTCGGGACAGTATGGGGTGTTATGCACGCTTTCCAATCGCTGGGTGATGTGCAAAACGCGACCCTTTCCACGGTTGCGCCGGGGATTTCGGAAGCTCTGATTGCTACGGCAATCGGTTTGTTCGCCGCTATTCCGGCGGTTATCGCCTATAACCGTTTGAGCACAAAAGTGGATCGCCTTTTGAGTGATTATGAAAACTTTGCCGAAGGGTTTATGAGTATTCTTCAGCGTCAGGCGCATCATCTGCAGGCCGGCAACAAAAAACAAACGGAATCTCAGCCAAGCGTTCAAAACGTGTCCGAAGCTTAAGAGGAATTTGCCATGTTCAGACAAGGTATGCGCAGTTCCAGACAAAAACGCCGCCTGATGGCGGAGATCAATGTCGTTCCCTATATCGACGTTACGCTTGTTCTGTTAATTATCTTTATGGTGACGGCTCCGATTGTTCAGCAGGCGGTCAGTGTGGATCTCCCGAAAACACCGGAAGTCGAAAAGCGAACCGTCGAGCAGCTGGAAGTAGCGCCTCCGTTTGTAATCACCATTACCCGCGACGGTTTATACCGCACTTCGGCTCAGCCGGATATTATCATCAGTGATCGTGAAGTCCAGAATCTGGTCGCAGAAGTCGTGGCACGTTCCCAGGTCAATCAGGAACAGCAATTCTATATCCAGGGGGATAGTTCCGCGCCCTATGGTAAAGTGATTCAAATCTTTACGCTGTTGCAGGCCAACGGGGTCAACAATGTGTCGTTAATTACGCAACCTGAAATTCAGGAGCGCTAAGCGATGCTGGATTTTTTGAAGCAATATCCGAAATCTTTTGCTTTTGCGGTTTTGCTGCACCTGAGCATTTTTACGCTGTTGGCGATCAAGTGGGAGTTGTTCAGCGATCCGGTTAAAATCGAGATCGGTTCGGAGGCCGGTCAGGAACCTCAGAATCCACAGCCGAATCTTGTGCAACCGATGCAGACCCGTACCGTCGATGCCAAACAGGTTCAGGAACAGATTAAATTAATCGAACAGCAGCAACAAGCACGCATTCAGGAGAAAGAACGTCTGGTGCAAGAGGCGCAGCAGGAACAGCAGCGTCTAGAGGAAGCAAAACGTCAGGCTGCCGAAGAAAAGCGTAAGGCTGAGGAAGCTGAACGTCAGGCAGAAGCGCAGCGTCTTAAAGCCGAAGAAGAAAAGCGTAAAGCGGCCGAAGCGCAGAAACAGGCTGAAGAACAGAAACAGAAAGAACTGCAGGCAAAACGTAAAGCGGAAGAAGAAAAACGTAAGGCTGAGGAAGCCAAGCGGGTTGCTGAAGAACAGCGCAAGCAAGCTGAACTGGAAAAACGTAAAGCTGAAGAAGAGCGTAAACGCGCGGCCGAAGAAAAGCGCAAAGCCGAAGAGGCGAAACGTTTGGCCGAAGAAGCCCGTCAGAAAGAACTGGAAGCGAAGCGTTTAGCGGAAGAGGAAAAACGCAAGGCCGAAGAAGAGCGCAAACGTGCCGAAGCGGAAAAACAGAAGCGCTTGGAAGCTCAGCGTAAAGCGGCAGAGGCCGAGAAAAAACGCTTGGCGGAAGAACAGCGCAAACGTGAGCTGGAAGCAGAAATCAAGCGTAAAGAGCTGGAACGCCAGCGTGCTGAGCAGGCTGCACGCGAAGCCGAACTGCAACGTCAGTTGAAAGCCGAAGAGAGTGCGCGTCTGGAAGCGGAACGTAACCGACAGATTCAAAGTCTGAAAGTTCGCTATGTCACCGAAATCGCCGCCAAAGTAAAAAACAACTGGCGTACACCGGCAAATGTATCGCCTGAGGCGCAATGTGATTTGCATATTCTGCAGCGTCGCGACGGCTCGATTATTTCGGCGCGAGTGCTGAACTGTAACTCTCTGGCATCCAAGCAGTTTCAGGATGCTGCCGTAAACGCGGTCTACCGCGCGTCGCCGCTGCCGCAGGCTCCGGTACCGGAAGTGTATGAAAAAGAGATTCTGTTTACCTTTAAACCTTAAAATGTAGGAAATCAAAATGCATTATCGAAACTTGTGGGCGCTAAGTTTAAGTCTGATTTTGATGTTGTTTTCGGCGCAGTCGAAAGCCGCTTTGACGATCGAGATCAGTGAGGGTTTTGATAATGCATTACCGATCGCCGTCGTGCCTTTTCAAAGCTCCGATCGCCGAGTTCAGGATCTGGCCCAGGTGGTTTCGGCCGACCTGAAACGCAGCGGTCGCTTTAAGCCGTTGTCCAGCGGACAGATGCCGGCGCTGCCGAGCGAACTGAACGAAATCGATTATGCCCAGTGGCGTCCGATGAATATCGACAATATGGTGATCGGTAAGGTCATCCGTCTGAGCAATGGTTTCTATCAGGTGGATATGCGTCTGGTCAATGTATTGCGCAAAGAACAGGTAATGGGCAAGCGCTGGAGCAACGTTCCGGAAGCGAGTCTGCGTCAGGTCGCGCACCAGATCAGTGATGCGGTCTATGAAGAGCTGACCGGTATCCGCGGTGCTTTCAATACTCAAATCGCCTATGTGACTATGTTGCGTGGTGCCAAACAGCGTTTTTACACCTTGGAAGTGGCTGATGCGGACGGTTACAACCCGCAACCGATCCTAAAATCGAGCAAACCGATTATGTCGCCAAGCTGGTCGCCCGACGGTAGCAAACTGGCGTATGTCTCTTTCGAGGAAAACCGTTCACAGGTCTATGTACAGAGTCTGGACGGAACTTATCGTAAAAAGATTGCCGGTTATCGCGGGATTAACAGTTCTCCGGCCTGGTCTCCGGACGGCACTCAATTGGCGTTGACCTTATCCAAAGGTGGTAATGCGGATATCTATATTATGGATGTCGCCAGCGGAAGTTTGAAGCAAGTGACTCGTGATCGTGCAATCGAGACCGAAGCGACCTGGGCGCCGGATGGTAAATCGTTATTCTTTAACTCGGATCGTCGTGGTCAGCCGCAGGTTTTTCAGGTTTTCCTGGATAGCATGAATGTCCAGCGCATTACCTTTGAAGGCAAATACAACTCAAACCCTGAAGTCTCGCCGGACGGACGCTATGTCGCCGTGGTTCACGGTGGCGGCGGTTACCATATCGGTTTGCTTGATCAGCAAACCAAAAAGTTCGAGGTGATTACCGACACTTTCCTTGACGAGTCACCGAGCTTTTCTCCGAATGGTGAGATGATTCTGTATGCGATGAATAAGGGCGGACGCGGTCAATTGGCTGTGGTCACGGTCGACGGTAAAACTTCGCAGACCCTGCAGGTTAAAAATGCCGAAGTGCGTGAGCCGGCGTGGGGGCCTTACCTTAATCGCTAGAAGTGTATGCCAAGGTGTTTGTAAACGAATTCTAGATCAGTAGCCCGTTTAAAACGGTGCATAAGGAGACAAAATGAAAACTTTTTCCAAAGTGCTACTCTTGGCACTGAGCGCTTCTCTGGCGGCTTGTAGTACGCCACCGCAAAAAGATGTCGATCAGGCTTTGGACGGTTCTGATGGCGACACGGCTCCGGGATTGGATGGTTTCCGACTTAAGAACGAAGACTTGAACTCACCACAAATTCAGGGGGTTGAAGTGATCAGTGCGGACGGTCAATCGATGGGCAGCGTCGATCCGTTGGACGGCATGGATAATGTTGATCTGTTGGACCCGAATCTTCCGACTTACGAACTGGAAAATGCACTTTATGAACCGGTTATCTATTTCGGTTTTGATCAGTATGACCTTGATCCAAAGTCGATGGAAACCGTCAACTATTATGCTGAAGTGCTTCTGGCTAACCCGGAACGACGTGCCATTTTGCGAGGCCATACCGATGAACGCGGCTCGCCGGAATACAATCTGGCATTGGGCGAAAAACGTGCCGCTGCGGTTAAGAAGGCGATGATTGTTTTAGGCATCGCTCCGGAGCGTTTGGAAGCGGTCAGTATGGGAGAAGAGTTTCCGGCTGCTCTGGGAAGTAATGAAGCGGCCTGGGCAAAAAATCGCCGTGTGGAAATTGAATTGAAGTAATTCTTTAATCGGTGCACTCATTGAACAGGGACAGGAATGAATCCAAAAAATGTATCAGTTAAAAAGGTTTGGCTTGCGGCATCGCTCTCACTGCTTTTTGTAACCTCTTCGGCTCAGGCTCAGAGTATCGAGCAGCGCCTTGAGCGTCTGGAACGTATGGCCAGTAATCCGGTCATGCTGGAGATGACTCGCAAGATCAACGATCAGGAGCGTGAAATTCAAGGGCTTCAGGATCAGTTGGATCGTATTCAGCGTGATATGCCACAGTCTGCGGCGGTGAGCGGTAATGCCAATACGCCACAGAACTCGGACTTGCAGAAAGCACTCGCGGATCTGCAGGCAAGGCTCGATGAAATGAACGAAAAGCTTACGGTGCAAGGGGCGCGAATCATCGTTCTGGAAGATGAGTTGCGTACCCTTAAATCGGTACCGGTTCAAACTCAGACACCTGTTGCCGAAGCGCATAAGCAGGCAGATTCAGCGGTTAGCGCAGTAGCGCAAACGACAACCGCAACGGCACAGCAATCTCAGAGTGAAGAGACTGCAAAACCAGCCTCCGTATTGCCGATCAAGACCCGTCCGGCAACCACCGAAGAGAAAAAGGCTTATCAGGACGCTTTCGGTCTGATGCGCAGTTCAGATTACGACGGTTCAATTAAGGCTTTTTCCGGATTTATCGAAAATTCTGCTGAAAGTGATCTGGCTGCCAATGCCTACTACTGGATGGGCGAGGGTTACTTTATCAAAGGCCAGTTTGCTAAGGCGTATGAGGCTTTTCAAGCAGTTTATCTACGTTACCCGGATTCTGTGAAAACTTCCGATTCCATGCTTCGATCAGCGGATGCGCTGGAAAAGCTTGAGCGTCTCGACGAGGCAAAACAGGTCTATCAGGAGGTGGTAAACCTCTTCCCTGAAAGCCGTGCGGCGAATAACGCCCAGAAGCGTCTGGAAAAAATGTAAAAGCCGATGCTTCTGTTGATACCCAACCCGCTGTGAATCTTCGGTTCATCGCGGGTTTTTTTGTTTTCGCCCGTTATAATAGTCGGCAAGAAACCCAAATTTCCGAATGAATAAGCGAGTAGAGAATGCAAGAGAGCAAAAAAGCCGTCATTTTACTTTCCGGCGGATTGGATTCGGCCACCGTCCTGGCGATCGCCAAAGATCGTGGTTTTGAATGCCATACGATGAGCTTCGACTACGGGCAGCGCCACAGGGCTGAACTGCATGCGGCCGAGCGCCTGGCTAAAAGCATGGGCGCTCAGACACATCGTGTGATGAATGTCGATATGCGCCAGATCGGTGGATCGGCTTTAACCGATGATTCGATGGCGGTTCCGGTTGGCGGGGTGGAAAAAGATACCATTCCGGTAACCTATGTTCCGGCTCGAAATACCGTGTTTTTATCCTATGCTTTAGCACTTGCGGAGGTGATCGGTGCCGATGATATTTTTATCGGCGTCAATGCCGTTGATTATTCCGGTTATCCCGATTGCCGCCCGGAATTTATCGAAGCTTATGAGAAAATGGCCAATCTGGCAACCAAGGCTGGCGTTGAAGGACATCACCTAAGTGTTCAGACTCCGTTAATCGATTTATCCAAAGCCGAAATCATCCAGACCGGCCACCAATTGGGGGTTGATTACGCTTTGACCGTTTCCTGTTATCAGGCCGATGATCAGGGGCGGGCATGCGGCGTTTGCGATTCCTGTCGTTTAAGAAAGCAAGGCTTTAAAGAAGCCGGAGTCGAGGATCCAACCTTATACCAAAATGGTGCATAAAACTGTATGTCACGCAAAAGAAATGGAATTAACTGCTAAGCGTTTGATTTTACAGAAGCATTTATCTGAGGCTTGACCAGCATGGCGAAAACCGGCATTTGAATTGAAAAAAAAGTTGTAAAAAAATGCGTAAAAGGACTTGCGCGAAAGCTTCAGGCTTGTATAATACGCCGCATTCCGAACGGGTCGTTAGCTCAGTTGGTAGAGCAGTTGACTTTTAATCAATTGGTCGCGCGTTCGAGCCGCGCACGACCCACCACGGAATAAACCTTTAACTTTAATCATTAAGTTATTGGACACCATACAATATGGGTCGTTAGCTCAGTTGGTAGAGCAGTTGACTTTTAATCAATTGGTCGCGCGTTCGAGCCGCGCACGACCCACCATATTTTGAAACCCCGTCAAATCTCTGATTTGGCGGGGTTTTTTATTTCCCGGATAGTCACAGCGTCAAAAGCTATCTCGTCAATGCAGGCAACTCAAGCTCGTCTTTATCTCTTGTGTCGTTTATTTTAGGGTTATTGTATTTTTACCCTATCCATCTCGTGGATTATTTTATACTCTCTATTAACGAGAATTAATGATTAATGAGTATTTCATGTATATTCTGTAGCGGAATTTGTTTGAAATCGAACCGACCAAGTATTCTCGAACGAGAGGATTCGATATGCCGCAACGGCTTTTACAAAGAACACTGATTGTTGTTTTTTGCTTGTTGGGATGGAATGCTTCTGCCGCGGAAGTTCGTATCGGCGTACTCGCTCTTCGCGGTGAAGAAAAAGCCATGCTCGATTGGCAACCGCTTGCCGAAAAACTCAATCAGCAGATTCCCGAGCACCATTTCTCCATTCTTCCATTGGATTTTAAAGAAACCCGTTTACTGGTTCGCCAGCATAGGGTGGATTTTATTATTGCCAATCCCGCCTTCTATGTTGAATTGGAAAAAAACGACGGCATTACTCCAGTCGCAACCATGCGAACCAAAGGTGTCAACGGCAGCGAGTTAAAGCGTTACGGCGGTGTAATTTTTACGCGAGCCGATAGAGAGGATATACAAACACTCAGAGACCTCAAGGGACTGAATCTGGCGGCAGTGGATCCGGCGTCTTTCGGTGGCTGGCAGATCGGTTGGCGAGAACTGAAGAATCACGCGATAGATGTCGATCGTGATCTTGAGAGCGTCAAGTTTATCGGCACTCATGATGCCGTGGTGTATGCGGTTGCTCAAGGGAAGGCTGATGTCGGGATCGTACGGACCGGAACTCTGGAGAAGATGGCCGCCGAAGGCGGGATTTCGCTGAACGAATTTGTTGTTCTGGCGCCAAGGCATATTGCCGGTTTTCCTTATATGCTCAGTACGGACCTCTATCCCGAGTGGCCGATTGCTAAAGTTTCCGGAGTCAGTGAGGCTCTGGCGATTAAGGTCGCCGTCGCTTTAATGCAGATTTCATCGCAGGACCCGTCTTTTCAAAATTCCAATCTGGCAGGCTGGACCTTGCCTCTGAATTATCAGAGCGTGCACGATGCGCTGAAAGAATTGGAGGTCGGCCCTTACGCCTATTTGCGTGAGGTAAGCTGGCAGCAGGTTTTCGAGCACTACTGGTATTGGCTGGTCATCCTTACTCTGTCGATGATTTTGCTTCTGTCTATGGCTTTTTATGTATTGAGCATGAACCAGCGTCTTAAGAAACATCATGCGGAATTGCGCAATCTGAATGCCAGTCTGGAAAACCGGGTGGCCGAACGTACCGAAGAGATCGAAGGGCTTATGCTGCATGAACGGTTGCTGCGCGGAGTGGTGGAAACGGTTGCTGACGTTAATCAGATTATTATTACCTCCGATGCGGAGCAACAGATGCTCAAAGCAGCCTGCGACCGATTGATCGTTCATCCTGACTACCGTTTCGCCTGGGTTGGAAAATTAGAGGGCATTGCGGATGAGGCTCCTGTCGCAAGGCAGGATGGGCTGCAACAGGAATTACAAATTGTCGCCAGATCTTTCGGTTCGGCCGAACAGATGCGAGCGCTGCTCGATACAGATGAAGACAGTCTGGCGTTACGCAGTATCTCTGCAAATCAAAGTCTTCAGGAGCAATTGCCATCCGTTCTCTTGGGATGTCGCAGTGTGGTCGCACTGCCACTTCGCCAGGATGCATTCAATCTGCCGTTTGGTGTTCTGGTGGTTTTCAGCGAGCGTGAAGAAGGGTTTGATTATGAAGAGATGCGTATGCTGGAGCAGTTGGCGGGCGATCTGGGCTTTGCCGTACATGCCTTTGAGCAGCGTAATGAGCGTATTCGCCTGCAGCAGGATCGTATCAGTAATTACGAAGAAACCATTCTTTCAATGGTCGATTTGATCGAACAGCGCGACTCTTATACTGCCGGGCATACCCAGCGAGTAGCAGAGTATTCTGCTTTGATTGCGCGTCAGATGGAATTACCGGAAGAGAGCGTAGAGAGGCTATATCGGGCGGCGGTTTTACATGATGTAGGTAAAATTGTTATTCCGGACTCGGTACTGCTGAAGCCCGGTAAACTGACGCCGTTGGAATATAAGTTGATCCAGCAGCACGTTACCGCGGGCTATCAGACGCTTTCCAAAATTAAAATGTATCAGGATCTGGCGGAAATCATGCGCCACCACCATGAGTGGGTTGACGGAAGCGGTTACCCCCAAGGTCTTAAAGGCGAACAGATTCCTCTGGAAGGGCGCATTATGGCGGTTGCCGATTCGTTCGATGCCATGACGTCCTATCGAATCTATAAGCCGCGTAAATCGGTGGAAACCGCTTTGCTGGAGTTGAACGAGCTGGCCGGCCGCCATTACGACGAGGAGGTGGTTGCGGCCGCGCAAATAGTGCTGCGTAACGTGATTGTAGATGAAGAAGCCAAGCAGTTGCCGAAAACGGAAATTGAACAGCAACGCTTCGCGTATTTCTTCAACGACCAGTTGACCGGGGCTTATAACGAAAATTATCTGGAATTTATGCTGATTAACGGCCTGGACCCTCAATTCAAACATGCGAAGCTGGTCTGTCTGCACGGCTTTGCCGAACTGAACCAGCATGCCGGCTGGCTCAAGGGGAATGAGGTGCTGAAATCGGTTGCGGAGTATTTGATGGGGCTTGAGGACGAAGCCATTGTTTTCCGTGTTATGGGGGATGATTTCGTTATTCTAAGTCCTGCTGATCTGCATTTGGACACTGAAGAGCTGGTTGCCAATACCGCTATGCAAACGGTCGCTATTTCGGTGGATTTTGCCAGTCTCAGTGTGCACAAAGAGGAAGGCGTTCAGCAGCTTAAAAAATTGGCCGGATTGGGGTAGCTAAACTCCATCCGACCACTGACAAGGAAGGCGTCGTGCTTATTCCGGCGTGTTAAAAGCGCGGTCGCCGGCATCACCCAGACCGGGGTCGATAAATTTGTTTTCATCCAGGCGCTCGTCGATTTGGGCAATATATATGTCCAGTTCCGGATGACGTTCGCGAACGCGTTGAATGCCTTCCGGAGCCCCGATAATATTCAAAGAGATGACTTTTTTCGGACTGCGTTCGCGAATTACCGCGACGGCATCGTTTAGTGATCCGCCTGTGGCAACCATCGGATCCAGAAGAATCACGGTTTTGTCGGTACAGTCCGGGATTCTATCGTAGTAAAGTTTGGCTTCATGAGTTACTTCGTCTCGGCGCATCGCCATAAAACCGTTTGGCGCGTGCGGAAGTAAGGCGTAAAGCCCGTCGAGCATCGGAAGCCCGGCACGCATGATCGGTATGAGGACTATGTCTTGCTGGTTGATTCGCGGGTACTCGGATTCGCCGCGCCAGGTTTGGGTCTTTTTCGGCTGTAAATCGATCTCTTCCAGAGCACGGTAAATCAGGATCCGGCTCAGTTCTTCGATAATTTCCTTGAATGCAGATGCTTCCGTCCGAGTCGAGCGCAGTCGATTAACCAAGTCTTTGGCAAGAGGGTGGGTGAGTTCAACAAGCATGGCGTTACTCATAGTAAAAAGTGAATATTAGACCCGTATTCTAGCAAATACTTGGTGTATGAATAGTTTTCCGGAAAGGAAGGCGGTTGCAATGAGGCAGGGCATTACTCGACCGAATGGGCGGATTTGTCGTGCTGAAATATACCGGTAGACATTTCAACGATGTGCTTGCTTAGCGCAAGGAAGAATACAGCTGCCGGACGGCAGCTGTTGGTTTGCCTTGTTTACAAGGCGTTGCGGGCGATTTCTCGCAGCTTAGGCACTTCAAGATTGGCGTGGTCGGCAAAACTCAAAGCGCGTTTCAGTCGAGCCGGAGCGGAGCGTCCCATGCAACCGTGTTGCGGATCACCGTCAAATGCTTCCAGCATCCCTGCAATCAATCGTTCGACATCGTGGGTCTGTCCACTCAGATAGGATTGAACCTCCAGAACATCGTGCGCGACAGCCTGCATTACGTCGACGTGTTCGTTTTTAAGCTGTTCGACATTTCCGCCGACTTCCAGTCCTGCGATATTGGTGGTCAGAATATAAAGGTTCTTGCGTACCAGTTCATACAGCAGCTCCTCTTCACTGTCGACAATATAAGCCGGCAGATCGACTTTAGCCAGGGCGTCAAAAACCAGTTTGGCTTTCTCGCCGAAAATAGGTGAGGGCAGTACCACTTTTGAATCCATGCCTTTTTTCTTTTCGAACCAGACGGAAATAACCGTCGGCGTCGGCAGATCAGCGGCTTTCCAATCGCGTGGAAGCAGTTCGTTTTGCAGCAGAATCAGTTTGTTTTTCCAGCTGTCGGGAATTTCCGAAAGCACCTGATGGATGTCGGCTTCACCAACTGAAATTAACACGGCTTCCGGGTTTGGTATATCATTCGCTAGCTGGGTCATATTTTGATCACGATTGACACCTTGAACCGGGTAACCAAGACGGAGAAATCCACGAGCGAAAACGCTGCCCAGTTCGCCTAGCCCAACGACAACAATAGGGTTTTTCATACTGCTTCCTATAACCTTTTATTTGAGAAAATATTTTGGTGCAAGCATGCACTAAAACAGTTAATTAGAGTAAGTAATCTGTTTCTTTTTCGAGTAAAATGAGCGCATCATGCGCTTGGCCACTTACGGCTGAATCTGATTTAGCAAGGATATTAGCAATGAATCAACAAAAAGCAAAGTTTACTTGGCACTACTACATGATGGCGCTTGGTGCCCTCTTGGCAATGCTGGCGGCGACACTGGGCGCAGTTGGCGGGATAGTCTCCGGCCTTGCGATTGCGGTAATCAGTCACCCCAGACTTCAGTTTCAAGGGCTGGGACGCTTTGTCTTTTATGTCCTTTTTCTGGTTATTTACATCTTCGCATTTCCCGATCCGGAGGTGGTTCGGGAAATGATGGCGCAAACGAAATAATTGGGTTCTCGAAGCTTTATTAGCCACTTTTATCGTTTTTGGAACATTATTTGGTAGGGGACTCTCGAAACCGGCTGGTTTTACATTCCAGGCCGGGGAGTTATGCAGAGATCTTGCCTGCAAACCTTCTTGAAATTAATCAGACGGAGCTTGCTTGCAAGCGCCGAAAATGACTGGGCTCTTCAGAGTCTCTAAATGGTGGAGTTGAATGGTCGAAAAAAGTAAACAGAACCTTATGTCGACTGGACAGACAGAATTTTTTCGTGAAGTTCTGGAAGGGCTGACGACAGCGGTAATCTGGGTTAACGAAAGCGAAGAGATCGCCTTTATGAATGTTGCCGCCGGGGAGATTTTTCAACTCAGTCCGAACCGGGTGCTAGGCACCAGATGGCAGATGCTGATGCCTGATTTAATCGACTCCCTGAGTCTGGCGAACGAGAAAAAAATCACCATTCACGAATATGTTGTAGAACAGAGCGACCTGTTTAAGGTTCGTGTCAGTTGTACCATTTCGCCTTACGAACTGGGCGACGAAAAAGGCTGGCTGTTTGAACTTTACAACACCGAACGTCACCATCGAATCGTAGAAGAGGACGAACGTTGGCACCAGTACGAAGCGGGCAACCTGCTGATCAGAACGCTGGCGCACGAAGTAAAAAATCCTCTGGCCGGTATTCTCGGCGCAACTCAGCTTTTGCAACGACGCTATGAACCGGAAGACAAAGCGAATGACTTTCTGGAAATTATTTCCCGTGAAGTGCAGCGTCTTAAAAACCTTGTCGATCGGATGCTGGGGCCGAAACAGTCGGCGCATAAAGAGGCGCATAATATCCACGAGATTATCCGCTATGTGCTGCAGATTATCGAAGGGGAAAAGCCGGCAAATGTTTATATCAAACTGGACTATGACCCGTCGATTCCCGAAGTAACGGTTGATTTTGAAGCCATGGTGCAGGCCTTGCTGAATTTGATCAAGAACGCGATCCAGGCGATGGAACAGTTCGGCGGACTCTTGACGATCAAAACACGGGTCGAGCATAAGTTCACCCTTGGAACCCAGACCTATCCTCTGGTCGCCATGATCAGCATTACCGACGAAGGCGAAGGCATTCCTCCGGAAGTATTCGATTCGATTTTTTACCCGATGGTCAGTTCGAAAAAAGAGGGATCGGGTCTGGGATTGCCGGTGGCGCAGAATGTCCTGCGGCAGCATGAAGGTTTGATCGTAGCGGAAAGCGAGCCGGGTAAAACCACATTTAATGTTTATCTTCCACTGAAGCAGAAGGAACGCTAGAAAATGAGTGAGGAAATGGAAGTAATGCCAATTGTTTGGGTGGTGGATGATGACGCCTCTATCCGCTGGGTATTGGAAGCCGCTTTAGAGGACAAACCGTATATTGTTAAGGTGTTTGATTCTCCTCTGATGGCTCTTAAAAGCATAGAGGATTTTCCTCCCTCGGCAGTTCTTTCCGATGTTCGCATGCCGGACATGGATGGCTTGACCTTTATGGAAGCGATCCATGAGAAAGATAAGCAGATTCCGGTCATTATTATGACCGCTCACGCCGACTTGGATACGGCGGTGAAATCCTATCAGAGCGAAGCGTTTGAATATCTTCCGAAACCGTTCGATATAGATGAGGCGACTTCTCTGATCGAACGTGCCGTAAAACGCTATCTTTCCGGCGGCATGGTCAAGTCGCGACGCAGCAACAAGGCCAGTAAGCAACCGTTGAACATCATCGGTGGCGCACCGGCGATGCAGGAAGTTTTCCGTGTTTTGGGGCGCGTCTCCAAACTGGATGTAACCGTACTGATTAACGGGGAAACGGGGACGGGTAAAGAACTGGTGGCCAGAGCGCTGCATGAGTTGAGCCCGCGTTCCGAAGGTCCTTTTGTCGCCTTGAACACCGCGGCGATTCCGCGGGAACTGCTTGAATCGGAACTGTTCGGGCATGAGAAAGGTGCCTTTACCGGAGCACATTCGCAGCGCATCGGGCGTTTCGAACAGGCCGATGGCGGTACGCTGTTCCTGGATGAAATCGGGGATATGCCGGTTGACTTGCAGACGCGACTGCTGCGCGTTCTCAACGACGGCAGTTTCTATCGCGTCGGTGGCCGTAATCCGATTCACACCAACGTGCGAATTGTGGCCGCAACTCACCAGAATATGGAAAAACTGGTACGCGAAGGCCGCTTCCGTGAAGATTTGCTGTACCGCTTGAATATTATCCGCATCAAGGTGCCGGCCTTGCGTGAAAGACGTGAAGATATTCCGCTGCTGGCCCGTTATTACCTGGAGCAGGAAGCCAAGGCGCTTGGTCTGGAAGAGAAAACGCTCAGTAAAGAGGTCGAGAAATTTCTTTCTGCGCAGCAATGGCCGGGGAACGTCCGCCAACTGCGCAGCCTCTGTACCTGGTTGACGATTATGGCACCGGACAAGACGGTCTATATCGAAGATCTTCCGCTGGAACTTCAGGAACCGAGCGAAGATCTTTCCGGTGAGCTGGAAAACGATAACTGGGAAACACCTTTAAGACGCTGGGCGCAGCAGTTCTTGTCCACCGGGAAAGAAGGATTGCATACCTCGGCTGAGCCGAAATTCGAAACGGTGCTGATTCAGGAATCTCTCAAGGCGAGCGGTCAGCACAAACAGAAAGCGGCAGCGCTGCTTGGTTGGGGGCGCAATACCCTGACCCGCAAGATGCAGGCTTTGGGATTAGAAGATTAAGAGGGCTCAGGCCTGTGATACGGGAAATCTGGCAATACCTTACGACACCGGTTGCATTTTCTTATGTTCGCAACAAGGGGTTTCTGAAAGAAGCTATTGCCATGGCCGCCCGTGCCAGACGTTGTCGCAGACAGTGGGATAAACATTACCGTTATTGTGAACAAACGATTGTCAATGCCGCCAAGGATCTTGATCATCGGCACACGGTATTGATTATCGGAGCCGGTTCCCTGCGCGATGTTCCTTTAGACTATCTGGCGCGGCATTTTGAGCAGGTATTGCTGGTCGATTTGGTGTTTCTCAAAGCGGCCCGCAGGCAGGCTGCTGTGTATACTAATGTTCAACTCATCGAGCATGATGTCACCGAATCCCTGGAGGATATCTTTGACGGTGATCCGAGTATTCATAAGCCGTCACGCTGGCTGGACGACGAGCAGGTCGACCTGGTGGTTTCTTTAAACCTGATTACCCAGTTGCCACTGATTCCAGTGCGCCAGCTGATTGTTAACAACCGCATCTCGGAACATCAGGCGGATGAGATAGGCAGAAAGCTGATTCGTGCACATCTTGATTACCTGCAACGTTTTCCGGGTCGGGTTTGCCTGATTGCCGACCGAGAATCGGTTGAATATAACGTCTATGACGAAGAGACCGACCGCTTGGATACCTGGTGGGAAGTCGAAGCGCCGTCGGAGGAAGAAAGCTGGGATTGGGAATTGATCCCTTTTGGCGAAGGCCGAGCCAACAGACGGCAGATCAACCGTGTTGCCGTCTCCATTCTGTAAAACCGTGTCATCCAGTCTATTCATGTAACGCTTAAACTCGCCGCGTGATTCGGGATTCCGTCGTAGATGGTTTACCTCTTGATCTCTCTATAGTTTTGCGTATTTATTCGTAAAAAGCGATCCATTTCCGATGAACAGCGTGCTATCCTCAGGGCATTGCAGTTAATTATTACAGGTAGTCGACCTGTTAAAAATGCCTATTAGGGATGGTGTTATGCAAAGCCTGTCGAGAAACTCTCAATCCATTGCCGATCAATTATCAGTCAAGCAGTCAGAGCTGTACCATGCTTGCGATCTAAGCCGATTCCCCTTCGCGACGACAGCCGAACTTGAGCCGCTGGAAGAGCATTTAGGCCAGTCACGGGCGATGCAGGCGCTGAAGTTCGGCATCGGCATCAAACAAGAGGGTTATAACCTGTTTGTTCTCGGTTCAAGCGGGCTGGGCAAGCAGACGACGATTCGCGAACTGCTGAGCGAACAGGCCGAAGAGACGGCCGTGCCGAGCGACTGGTGTTATGTCAATAATTTTGAACAGGCGCATAAGCCATTGATTCTGTCTTTACCTAAGGGAATGGGGCGCCAGCTTCAGCAGGATATGCTACGTTTCATCGATGATTTGCTGATCGCCTTGCCGGCCGCATTTGAAAGTGATGAATATCACGCCGCACTGCAGACGATCAATGAAGAGTATTTGCGTCGCGAAGAGCAGAGTCTGGACGAAGCGGCCGCCAAGGCGGAAAAGAATAATATCATGATGATGCGTACACCGAGCGGCTGGAATCTCGGGCCCAAGCAGGGCGATAAGGTCATGTCGCCGGAGGAATTCTCGCAGCTTCCGGACGAAGAACAGCAGGCGGTCACTCAGGTTGTCGAAGAGGTCCGCGACGAGCTTAAGCGCATTCTGCGGCAGATTCCTAAATGGCAGAAAGAGAGTCGGGCCAAGGTAAAACAGCTTAACCGCGAAGTTTCGCAAGGCACAGTAAAACAGTATGCCGAAGACCTGAAGCAGAAATATCTTGAACTAGATTCGGTGATTCATTTTGTCGATAAAGTGACCGAAGACGTCATTGAAAATACCGATCTGTTCCGCAAGTATGCAGCGGAAATGAAAGATTCCAGTCAGACCGGAATCAACAAACTGCCGCCGGAGTTTAACGCTTATCAGGTCAATGTTCTGGTCGACCACACCGCTACTCAGGGGGCGCCGGTTGTATTCGAAGATCATCCCAGTTATCAGAATCTGATTGGCCGTATCGAACACATTGCCCATTTCGGCTCTCTGATTACCGATTTTTCGCTGATAAAACCGGGAGTGCTGCATCAGGCGAACGGCGGCTATCTGGTTTTGGATGTACGTAAAATTCTCAGTTCTCCTTATGCATGGGAGGGGTTGAAACGCGCGCTGTCGTCGCGTGAAATCAAAATCGAATCGCTTGAACAGTTAATGAGTCTGGCCAGCACAACGTCTCTGCAGCCGGAGCCGATTCCGCTGGATATCAAAGTGGTTCTGACCGGGAGCCGTCTTTTGTACTATCTATTGAAGCACTACGATCCCGAGTTCAGTCGTCTGTTTAAGGTCTCGGCGGATTTCTCGGAAGACATGATTCGCGATGACGATAACATTGAACTCTATGTCCGTCTTATTGCTGGAATTCAACAGCGAAACCATTTATTGCCTTTGGATCGGAATGCGGTGGAAAAAGTGATTGAACAGAGTTCACGTATGGCGCAGGACGCTTTCAGGATTTCGTTGCATATGGGAAATCTCAGCGATTTGTTGGTCGAGGCAGATCATTGGGCGCGTAAGCAGCGGCGCGAATCGATTGCCAAACAAGATGTCCGACAGGCGATCGAGATGCGATTGTTTATGATGGGGCAGATCAAGGAGCGCTTACAGGAAGCGGTTATCCGCGGTATTTATAAGATTGCGACCTCCGGAGAAGCCGTAGCCCAGGTCAATGGTTTGAGCGTGATGGAGTTGGACGGCTACGCTTTTGGTCGGCCTTCACGGATTACGGCAACAGCTCGTCTTGGCAGCGGAAAAGTGATTGATATTGAACGCGAAGTCGAACTGGGCGGAGCGATTCACTCCAAAGGCGTGATGATTCTCTCTTCCTATCTCGCTTCCCATTATGCACGAGAACGACCTCTGGCGCTGTCCGCGACCTTGGTTTTCGAACAGTCTTACGGTTCACTGGAAGGTGACAGTGCATCCGCAGCCGAACTGTGTACTTTGCTGTCGGCGATTGCTGAAGTGCCGCTTAAACAGAGTCTGGCAATTACCGGATCGGTGAATCAGCATGGTGAAATTCAGGCGATCGGTGGGGTCAACGAAAAGGTCGAAGGCTTTTTCGATATTTGTCGCGAGCGCGGTCTCAGCGGAGAGCAAGGAGTTATCATTCCGCACTCCAATATCCAGCATCTGATGCTTAAGGAGGAAATCGTTCAGGCAGTCGAGAAAGGTAAATTCCATTTGTATGCGGTATCGAAGATTGATGAAGCAATGACCTTATTGACCGGTGTTGAGATGGGAATGCGCGAGGACGATGGAAAATACCCGACCGGAACCCTGAATGCATTGATCGATAAAAAGCTGGTGCACTTCGCTGCACTTCAGCAGCAGTTTGCCAAAAGCGATCATGGAGAAAACCGATTGTCGAAGAGAAGAAGCAGTAAAGACAGCTGAAGGCCCGGGGCGTTTTTTAAAGTAATACGATGCCCTGAGCTACTCCGAGAACCAAGGCGTAGCGAACTGCTTTACCGGTAAAGACCAAAAGCAAAAAAAGAATAAATTTCAGGCGCATAATGCCAGCCAGCAAGGTTAGCGCATCGCCGAACAACGGTGCCCATGCCAGAAGCAGTGACCAGTAACCGTAGCGGTTAAACCATTTCTGTCCTCTGTTCAGCTGGGCTGGAGAGACTGGAAACCATTTTCGATCCTGCCAATGCAGCAGATAGCGACCAAGCAGGTAATTGATTGCCGAGCCAAGGGTGTTACCGATAGTTGCGATCAGCCAGAGAAGCCAGATTACGGATTGCGGTTCCTGTGCGAGAGTCAGCAGATAGACTTCCGAGCCGCCGGGCAGTAAGGTAGCCGACAGTAAAGCCAAGATAAAAAGGGTTAGATAGTCGAACAAGTTAAGAGAGAGGCAGGCATCAAGAAAGCGGCTTTGCTTTGACCTAGCATTTGAGAAAATTGATTGGGTGCTAAGTTGCGCAAAGCCGTATGGTCGATTTTAAAGCGCTTCGGCTCCGCTTTCACCGGTACGGATACGAACGGTCTGTTCGATATTGGTGACAAAGATTTTACCGTCACCGATTTTCCCGGTTTGCGCAGATTGGATGATGGCTTCAACCGCCGCTTCGACAACGTCTGCACTGATGGCGATTTCCAGTTTCAGTTTCGGCAGGAAGTCGACAACGTATTCCGCGCCACGGTACATCTCTGTGTGACCTTTCTGGCGGCCGTAACCTTTTACTTCGGTTACCGTCATACCGTGAATGTCGATATTATGAAGGGCATCACGAACATCATCTAATTTAAAAGGCTTGATAATAGCTGTAATCAGTTTCATTGTTTTCCTCAATTAACTTGGTCTTTGCGCGGATTTTTCTACTTGGTTTATTTTTGGTCTTATATGATCTTTACGCCAATGTATCTGGATAGTCTGCCAGATGTTGCCCCATTTGAATAGGGGTATTCGCAGGGATTTTTCCTAAATCGGGCATTTGATTTTCCGGAGTCATCAGAACAACGGTCGATCCCATATTAAAACGGCCGATTTCATCCCCTTTTGTATAATGCAAATCCTGATCCGAATAATCCCAATATTCGATGGTCGGGCGGTATTCCGGCGTAATTTTGCCCTGGAAAACGGTTTCCATCGAGCCGACAAAAATTGCGCCCACCATAACCAGGCAGAAAGGCCCTTGTTCGTTTTCGAAGCGCAGAACCAGACGTTCGTTACGTGCGAACAGGCCTTCGACGTTTCTGACCGTAGCCGGATTGACCGCAAAAAGATCGCCCGGAACATACGTCATGGAAATCAATTTGGCATCACATGGCATGTGAATGCGGTGGTAGTCCTTCGGCGACAGATAGATAACTGCCGCATCACCGTTATGAAACTGTTTGGCATATTCGATGTCGCCGCCAACCAAAGCTTCGACCGAATAGTAGTGGCATTTGGCCTGAAGGATTTTACCTTGTTCGATTTTGCATGACTGGCTGACCAGACCGTCAACCGGGGAACACCAGGAATTCGGAGTTTCATCGATTAAGCGGGCGTCTTTTTTCAATTCACGGGTGAAAAAAGCGTTGAAGTGCGGGTAGTCGTTCGGGTCGCTGCTGGCGGCCTCGTCGAGGTTGATTCCGTACAGTCGGGTCAACAGCCTGATAATGCCGTTCTTGATCCACTTCACCTCGACATGCATAAACCAGTGCATCAGGCTCGACAGCAGGTGCTGCGGAATAAGATATTGAGGAGTGACTTTAAAAAAGTCGAGTAACTTGGTCATAGTGTCGTCCCGCCTTGAGAGGGCTGTAAAATCATCATTTAAGCAGAGACCGGCAGATAAAAAAATCCACCTAAAATCCCTTTGTTTATTTCTCTAAGATGTGGATTTTAAGGTATAATCCGCGCAATTCATAGAAGACACAAAATTTTTAAGAAACCGGGAAAGGAAATCAGCAATGTCCGAAGTTAAAAAAGTC
This sequence comes from Thiomicrorhabdus sp. 6S3-12, assembly GCF_017571475.1. GTDB lineage: Bacteria > Pseudomonadota > Gammaproteobacteria > Thiomicrospirales > Thiomicrospiraceae > Thiomicrorhabdus. The sequence goes on from NZ_JAGETW010000005.1 coordinate 121,236, forward strand.
GTTTTAGCCTACTCTGGCGGCCTTGATACCTCAATTATCGCTAAGTGGTTGCAAGAAGAGTATAACTGCGAAGTCGTTACATTCACTGCCGATATCGGTCAGGGTGAAGAGATTGAGCCGGCTCGAGCTAAAGCGCAGGCGATGGGCATTAAAGAGATCTATATTGAAGATCTGCGTGAAGAGTTTGCGCGTGATTTCGTTTTCCCGATGATGCGTGCGAATGCGATCTACGAAGGTGAGTACCGTCTTGGAACTTCAATCGCGCGTCCGCTTATCTCCAAGCGTCTGGTTGAAATCGCGCAGGAAACCGGTGCGGACGCGATCTCCCACGGCGCGACCGGTAAAGGGAACGATCAAGTCCGTTTCGAACTTAATGCTTACTCGCTGATGCCGGACGTTAAAGTTATCGCTCCTTGGCGTGAGTGGGATCTGATGTCTCGTGAAAAACTGATGGCGTATGCCGAAGAACACGGAATTTCCATCGAGAAGAAAAAAGGTAAAAAATCGCCTTACTCCATGGACGCCAACCTGCTGCACATCTCTTATGAAGGCGGCATTATCGAAGATCCTGCGAATGAGCCGGAAGAAGATATGTGGCTGTGGACCGTTTCTCCGGAAAATGCACCGGATCAGCCGACCTATCTGGACATCTCTTATGAGAAAGGCGATATCGTGGCGATTAACGGTGAAGCCATGTCTCCTGCAACGGTTATGGAATACCTGAACAAAGTTGGTGGCGAAAACGGTATTGGCCGTGACGATATCGTCGAAAACCGTTTTGTCGGTATGAAGGCGCGTGGTTGTTACGAAACGCCAGCAGGAACCATTATGTTGAAAGCGCACCGCGCAATGGAATCACTGACGCTTGACCGTAACGCAGCGCACTTGAAAGACGAGTTGATGCCGAAATACGCTGAAATGATCTATAACGGATTCTGGTTCGCGCCGGAGCGTGAAATGCTACAGGCGTTGATCGATAAGTCTCAGGAAAATGTTTCCGGTACGGTACGCGTTAAATTGTACAAAGGGAACGTGGTTGTAGTTGGTCGTACTTCGGACAACAGTTTGTTTGATGAAGCGATCGCGACCTTTGAAGAGGACGGTGGTGCCTACAACCATAAAGACGCAGAAGGCTTTATCAAACTGAATGCTCTGCGTCTGCGTACTGCGGCGAAAAAACGCGGAAAATAAAACACGTTCTTAATTAACAGAACGCAGTTGAAAGAAAGGCGCGGGTTGTCACCCGCGCCTTTTTTGTTTCAGGTGCGTTCGGCATCGATTGATGCCTGGTTATTATGTGACAATGAAAATGACGGCACTTCCGGTATATTGGACGTTCTATCTTATAGTCGCTCGTGCCTTGTCTGCACTTTAAAAAGGGAAATCATGCAAACGAAATACAAAAAAGAGTTGAGTCGTTACCTGCTGATCCTTATTGGCGGGATGATTCTGGCTAGCGGGGTGAGCCTGCTATTGGTTCCGAATGAGATTACCTCCGGAGGGACTCCGGGGATGGCGATTCTGATCAACTATTTCACAGGCTTTTCCGTCGGAATGATTATGTTAGCGATTAATATTCCTCTGATTCTGATCAGCATGAAGTTTATTGGACGGGGTTATGCGTTTCGAACCGTCTTTGCGGTTCTTGTTATCGCGCTCTCCACGGATATTTTATTGGAGTTTTTCAAGCTTCCCGCCTTGACGCATGAACCTTTACTTGCGGCAGTATTTGGCGGAATGTTTATCGGTCTGGGGGTAGGGCTCATTCTGCATTCCAGTGCCTCTCCGGGCGGCCCGTCAATCATTGTCGGCATCATTGCTCGCAAAACGCATTGGAAAGAGGGGAATATGGTTGTCCTTGTCGATGCTTTGATCGTCTTTTCGGCAGGCTTTGTTTTCCCAGAACTCGACAGCATGCTCTGGAGTTTATTGGGTGTCTACGTCAGTGGGCGAGGCATCAACCTTATTCTCTCCGGACGTCCATCCAAGAAAGTCGTGCATATCTCTTCGGACAATGCCGAAACCATTAAGACGCAGTTGATACATAAATTAGGACACGAAGGCGGCATGATTCTAGAGGGTGAAATGCTGCACACCGGCAACGAGCGACGACTGCTGATGCTCATTATTGATAATAATAAAGTACAGAGCGTCCGCCAGATCGTTAAGGAATTCGATCCTTCGGGTGTCGTGGTGGTGATGGAGGCGTCGGAGTAATTACAAATAGAAAAGATATGCATGACGGCAAGTAATAATCGGGGTTAGAGTTAAATTAAAGTTTTACCTTTTGCTCTTTTGAGCTGGAAGGGAAAAGATGTAGGTGGCGATCGACAAGTCGCAAAAATACGTTTCCGCTAATGTGCGTGTAAAGCTGTATAAAGGTAATGTTATTGTTGTCGGCCGGTACTTCTAAATACAGTCTGACTAAGCGACTGTAACTTCGAAGAATGGAAAAGGGCATGAAGGTTTAACTTTTATGCCCTTTTTTATTAAAAATACTTTTTAAGAGTGCAAAATAACAGCATTAACTAATAGGTATTGCAATGCTATCTTCAATCCAGTTCAATAGAATGCACCCAGGAAATAACGCTTTGTACTAAATGTTAGGTTCCATTATCGTCGCTGTGGGGCTTTAACTAATTAAAAGCGACGCCATAGAGGTGTGTGAAGATGGGTAAAATAGTTAATGAGATAACAGCTGCTAATTCTGAATATGTCGCAAGCTTTGGCGAAAAAGGAAACCTGCCCATGCCGCCCGGGAGGCAGTTTGCGATTTTAACTTGTATGGATGCTCGCTTAGATCCGGCAAAATATGCAGGTCTTGCTGAAGGAGATGCCCATGTGATTAGAAATGCGGGTGGCAGGGCAAGCGATGATGCCATCCGTTCTTTAGTGATTTCTTACAAATTGTTAGGGACAAAAGAGTGGTTTGTTATTCATCATACCGATTGCGGTATGGAAACATTCACCAACGAAATAATGGGGGATTTATTATCTGGCAGTCTGAAAACGGCAAGTGTAGACGAAACTGGCTGGCATGATAGTAATGCCGGTGGAGGAACGGCAGATGGGAAGTATATCAACTGGCTGACTATCAAAGACAATGCAAAAAGTGTTGTTGAAGATGTGCAACGAATCCGCAATAACTCAATGGTGCCATCCGATATACCAATTTACGGCTATATCTACAATTGCAAAACTGGTGAATTAGTTGAAATACCTGAGGCAACAGAAGCAGGCAGGGTAAATTAAAACCATACAATCTTACCAACCTGGACTGCCCTGAACAGCTTCGTCATATGGTTGGGGCAGCCGGTTATGTGTTATGTAATAATTGAGGTCAGAGTTAAATTAATGAGTATTACCTGACTCTGCCCATTGATAAATATAAGTTTCCCTCTCGTTCAAAAAAGCAAAAGGGAAACTATTTAGCCGAAAGACACGCTGCCACGATTAAAAATTATTAATCGGCCTTTTTTAGCTCTTCTCGAATTCTTCTCTTCGCTGTTCACAGGCCTTTTCCAGTAGCTCAAACTGTTTGTTGCAGCGGCGGCAGTTGTGGCACAAGGTCAGGTGAGTTATCAGCCAGGATTGTTCTTTAAAGGTCAGTTTTCGGTCTTGTTTTTGCGACATCAGTTCGGTGGCGTGTTTACAGGAGCTCATCTTTTTCATTGTCTATTCTCCTCAGCGGTAAACCAGTTTTGTTCCAGGCAGGCGCGCAGTCTTAGCCGTGCGCGGTGCAGAATGGTCCAGCAGTTGTGTTCGCTAATGTGCAGAGATTCGCAGATTTGTGCGGTTTCAAATCCCATAAACTCGCGTAGCGTAAATACGCGTGATGTCTGCTCCGGCAGGTGAAAGACGCAGATATCAAAAACCTGCCAAAAATGTTCGTTTTCCAAAGTCTGATAAGGGCTGCTCCAGTTCGAAGGCGCATGTTCGTTGTGCCAGTGTTCGTCTTTTTGAAACCAGCCGTCGGTATCGGGCAGCTTTGATTCGTTATATTCGAAAGTCCGGATTTTTGAGTGATGACGATAGAGGTCAATCAATTTGTGTCGCAAAATGCCAAATACCCAGGTTTCCAGAGACGACTTGCCGGCAAACTTTTCCAATTGTTTCCAAGCGCTAATTAAACATTCCTGAACTGCGTCTTCGGCATCTGCTTCGAATTTCAGATGCAATTTCGCAAAGGCAATCAGCCTGGGACGTAGAGGATCTATGCGTTGTTCGAATTCTGTTTGGCTGCAATTTTGACATGGTTCCGCTGGCATTGATTATTTAGCCTTCCTTGTATTGACTCTTATCGGTTTGCCGCGCCTCCTTGAATCCAACGATGAATCCAATAGTCGGCACTGACATAACGACCGCCGCCGGTAAACAGCAAGCTTAATAGCATTATGAAGTAGGTAGCGGCAAATTCAATCCCGTTATTGAGAATAACAATCTGTCCATTACTGGTCAGCCATTCAAAATTACCGTGCGTTTGCAGGATTTGCTGGCTCATCGCCAGCTGCTGCTGTGCATCGAATACCTGTTGATTAGCGAGCCAACTTGAAGCATCTGAAATAGCCAGCCAGCCGTTAGGCCAGTGTACAGTGACAGCGGCAACGATCATGGTGATCATTAAGGGGATCGAGAACCAGCGCACTGCCAAGCCGACAATCAAAGCGATACCGCCAAGAAATTCCGAGCCGCCGGCGAGTAGGGTCATCAGTTCGGGAAAGGGCAGTCCGAGCCCCCATTCAGGGTTACCAAACCAGGCGGAGGTGTCCGAAAAGTTAGCCAGTTTATTCCAGCCAGCCTGCATAAAGATCGGGGCAAGATAGAGGCGCAGTAATAGTGGCGCCAAGCCGTCAAAATGCATTAATCCTGAAAGAGCCGTCTGATAGAGGTTGGCAGATTTTATGATAAGCGTGTTCATGATCTTTCTCCTTTGAATTGAGGAGAGAAAGGAAGACCTGAGCATAGAATCTAGATCATCGTATGCCCAGGACGGTTAGACAAAGTAATGAGTTTATTTACCGGCCCCGCATTTAGATGGTTCTTGAGCAGGTTTAGCAGCCCCACATTTAGAAGGTTCTGGAGCGGGTTGAACGGCTCCGCACTTTGTTGCCTCTTTCTGTTGACCGCCACACTTGGCTGTACCGCATTTGCCTTCCGATGTTTCGGTCTGTGCAATTACTGTAAAGCCGTTCTGAATAGTGGCAAAAGGATTATCTGCAGCAGCGCTGGCATTCATCGATACCGACAAAAGCATTGCGGAAAGAATCGAGTAAAAAAATGTTTTGGTTTTCATGATAGCGACCTCTGATTTATAAAAAGCTGAACTTAAATAACTGGGCGATTAAAGCCCGGGTTTTGAGTTGTTCACTACTTAGTCGCAGTTGATTTGAATTCCTTACACTCTTTTATGAAAAAAATTACCAGAGTTTTCCTGTATCGCAGTCTCTCCAACGTCCAGTGGCGTGATCTTTTGTAGCGCATTTTTCCAGAGAGCCGTCTGGATTATAGTAATAAATTTTTTCACTAACACCGTTAAACCAAATAGTCTCGATTCGTTTACCGGAAACCTTATAATCAACGCTGTGCCCCACTTTTTGCCCTTGGCTATATTGGTCAACCGAAGTTAAAAAAGGCCCATTTACTGCCGGCATCCAAGTGTAGGTTTCAAAAATGCCGTCAAGTTTGCCGTTTTTCCAGTTTTTTCGTTTGGCAAAATAGAAGCTGTTTGAATGCTTTGTCCATTGAAGTTCGGTGCCATCTTTTTTTCCGTGAAGATAGGGGGTTTCAGAAATGATATGGCTGCCGGCACCTGAATAATAGCAACACTGGGTATAGGTGTTACCACCCGTTACGCCGTTTGTATAGGCCGGCCAGCAACGCTTGTTTTGGGTGTTGAATTTAGGACAGGACGCATAGTACGGTTCGCTGTTATCGGATGGGGACGGGTTTGAGCCGGCTGAATAGTCTGGAGCGGGGATAGACTCTAAAAAATCAAAGTTGCTTAACTCTCCGGTACGGGTGTCGCTATGTTGCCAGCGAGTGTTGTTTTGTTGCTGGGATTCCAGTCGCTTGATATCGGCTGCCAGCTGAGGAAGCAGCGTCTGTTTAGCATGTTGCTTTGATAAATTGGACAGCTCGATAGTCTGTCTGACCGAGGTTCGGATATATTGCTCAAGAAACGCTCGAGAGGTGTGGATATTGAACTGGGGATTGGAAAGAAGGTTTGTGGTGATATTTCGTTTGACCTGATCAATGGTGACAAACTGCACATCGTTCATAAAGATGGAGGTAGGCAACCAGAGAATATTGGGATCATTAACCATCTGGTTAAGTTCGTTGTACCACTGTTTCTTTTCAGCCAGACTCTCTGCTTTTGCAGTCTGTAAGGTAAAAGAAATGAGCAGGAAGCTCATCACGATAATACTGATTTTTTTCATTCTCGTCCTCCGGGTTTTCTGAAAAAGCTTGAGAGTCATGGCTTACCTAGTATGATTTTCATAAATTGAATTTTCAACAGGGTCTAAAGTATTTTTTTAAATACGAATAAAACAGAAAAAATTTTCTATTCAACTTTACCTAGTCATCATTTCAGGGGTTACGGCATCTGTTCGAGCACAGGGTATGCCTTTACAGGTTTTTTAGCTGCGTTGTATGATGCTGTAAATTTTTTGCAGTTTTTTCGCTGTAACCCTATCCTCCACTTAGACTTGCCGGGATGTCTCGTATGACCGATAAATTTCACTACCTGTTTATTTTCTTTGTGCTGCTGCAGGTTCCTTTGCAGGCATTAGCGGATAATTTAACCAGCAAGCATCCACAAACGATAGCGGATCCTGTGGTCAGAGATTCTTTGCAGGAAAACCGGCACGCATTCGATGAAATACAGGAGTTTGCGCTGCAAAACTGCCTGAACCAGTGCCAAAGGCGCCATCAGAATGTTGCAATGGGGGTGGAGGCAATAATGGCTGAGTGCCATCGTCAATGTGAAAAAGAACAGGCCTTGCAGCTGATCCAGTCAAACGACCTTGACGATAAAAGCCGCGGCATTCGCCAATTCTGCCTGCTTGCAGAAAAATCTGATGTCCCTGAATTGCTAAGTTTACTTAAAGAAGATCTTAATCAAAGGACTGGGATCTGGGCGGAAATTATTCCGACTCTTGGCCAGCTAAAAGATGTAAGAGCGATTCCACTGCTTACGGATTTGCTGCAACTCGCTGATGAAGATTGGCTTGGCAGGGAAATGGCTGCGCGGGCACTAGGGGAGATCGGTGATTCCCGAGCGGTACCGGTTCTTATTCAGGCTGCCTGGAGAGCCGAAACTCGTGACGAAGCTATAGCCGCTTTGGCGCAGGTGGTTGATGTCCGGGCAGCTCCTGTACTGGTTTCAGCAATTCAACCGGGCGAAGAACAGCAAACTCAAAAAAATGCCGCAAATGGGCTTGTCCGTCTCGGTTCCGCTGCGATTGCCGATATAACGCAAGAATTGAATAACTACTCGCGTGAAAACCTGCAAACTCAAAAGCGAGTACAGCTCTGCCAAATTTTAGGTGCCATGCACAATGCACCGGCTGACAGCGCTATTCGAAAATTAGCCAAGGATTTAGATCCAGCTGTTCGCCAGTGTGCGCAGAAGATATTGCAAGACAAAACGGAATAGAGTTCTTTATATTTCCCCTGCATTGAGTAATAAATGAATCGACGGGGCAGAACGTATTCATCGGTTCATAAAAAGAAGCGCTAAATTTTCTGTCCAGTCACTTTTTCCGTAAAATACACCTCAGTTATCCTTATGAAATCTCTATCCTATAATTATGTCTAATCTCAAAAATAAAATTCCTGCTCCTGCATTCAGTCAAATCGCTAAAGATCCTGCCCAGTTCTTAGGCTATGGTCTCGGTTCCGGGTTAATTACCCCGGCACCGGGTACCTGGGGAACCTTGGCCGGGCTGATTCTATTTCTGCCGATTTTATTGTGGTCGGAAACCGCGGCCTGGATTGTTCTCTTAATCGGGTTGTTTGCCGGCAGCTGGATTTGTCAGAAATCGGCCGATGCGATCGGTGTGCATGATCACGGCGGGATTGTCTGGGATGAGTTTGTCGGTATCTGGATTGTGATGATTCTGTTGCCGGAACAAAGCTGGTTTGCATGGCTGGCGGCGTTTATCGCCTTTCGTTTTTTCGATATTGTGAAGCCTTGGCCGATCAAGTGGCTGGATACGCATTTGGAAGGTGGTTTCGGCATTATGGTCGATGATGTTATTGCCGCAGTCTTTGCCGCTGTGTCAATCTGGCTGCTATACGCGCTTGTCTGGTAAAACTGACAAGGCAAAGGATTTCAGTGTTTACTGAAATAAGGGCGGTTTAATTGGTCGTGTCGGTCAAAATGAGAAGTGAGCGATTTTGATAGTGATTGATCGACTTTTCGTTTTTGGGCGTGTTTCGCGATAAAATTTATTTATCAAAATGGATTTGTTGATATTGAGATTATCGAATAATTCTGTATTATTACCTGCAAATTAAAAAATAAACAGTAGTTTGGAGATAGATGTCATGTTTATCGCATGTGAAGAAGCGAAACAATTAGTCAAAAACAAAAATGCCCAACTTGTTGATGTTCGTACTCCTGAAGAGTACGAGGCAAGCAAAATTCCTGAAGCAACCAATCTTCCTTTGCAGGAATTGGATCGACTGGCGGCGCAGCTGGATAAATCTCGTCCGGTAGTCGTTTTCTGTCGTTCAGGTCAGCGTTCGCAAATGGCGATGCAGATGCTTCTGTCTATGGGCTTTGCAGAAGTATATAATCTAGGGCCTTATATGGCTTGGCATCAATGCCCGGACGCTTAATTAAGCCGTCTTGTTGAATAAAAAGCGCTGTATAAGGCGCTTTTTTTATAGCTGAAAAAAATACACAACTGGAGATTGTTATGAGATTGGCCTTGCACTGGCAAATTCTGATCGCCTTGGTACTGGCGGTGGTAATGGGAACCTGGAGCGGTGAAGAAGGGACCATTCTGGGGGTGCACTGGTTGGCTGTGTATACCTTTATCGGAACGCTTTTCCTGAATGCGTTGAAAATGATTGTTGTCCCGCTGGTGGTTTCCGCGATCATTACCGGCGTTTCGGGCATCGGCGCAGACGGCGGTTTCGGCCGTTTGGGGCTTAAAACAATCTCTTATTATCTGTTTACCAGTTTAATCGCGGTCATCATCGGTCTGACGATGGTGAATATTATTCAGCCCGGTGTCAGCGATCAACCTCCGCCGCAGCTTGAGGCACAAGAACATATCAGCGAAGTAATCGAAGGGCGTTCGGCCGGTGATGCCGTCGACGTATTCCTGCGCATGATTCCGACCAATGTGGTGGAAGCTGCCGCTGAAGGGCAGATGTTGGGACTGATCTTCTTCAGTTTGTTATTCGGTTTTTTTATGACTCAGATCAAAGGCGCTGCTCAGGAAACGCTTAAGAATTTCTGGCAAGGGGTCTTCGATGTCATGATGCTGATGACGGCACTGATTATGAAGTTCGCGCCAATCGGGGTATTCGGTTTGGTTGCCGCCTCGGTCGCCAAAAACGGTTTTGCACAGTTCGATAATCTGGCACTGTTCTTTGTGACGGTTGTCTCCGCGCTGCTGATCCATTTCGCGATTGTCATGCCGATGATACTGCGTTTTATCGGCGGCGTGAAAAATCCGTGGCTGCATTATCAGGCGATGCTTCCGGCACTTTTGACCGCTTTTTCCACCAGTTCATCGTCGTCGACTCTTCCGGTGACGATGAACTCTCTGGAGCACCGGGCCGGGGTTTCCAACCGAGTCACCAGTTTTGTCCTTCCTTTGGGGGCGACGATCAATATGGATGGTACGGCTCTGTATGAGTGTGTCGCGGCGATCTTTATTGCTCAACTGTTTGGTGTGTCGTTGGATTTAAGTACACAGGTATTGATCGTATTTATCGCTCTAACGACTTCCATTGGCGTGGCGGGAATCCCGTCAGCGAGTCTGGTGGCGATTTCGATTATTCTGGTCGCGGTCGGCTTACCTGCAGAGGCGATAGGGCTGCTTATGGTGGTTGATCGTCTTTTGGATATGATGCGTACCACGGTTAACGTCTTCAGCGATTCGGTCGGAGCCGCCGTCATTGCCAAATCCGAAGGCGAAAAACATGTTCTGGTCAGTAAAATCTTTTAAGAGCGGATTGTCCAAAACGGTTCTGCTTAACCCGGCCTGAAAGCCGGGTTTTTTATTGCCGGTGTAATGATGCGAAGCGTTGAATAGCGACAGATATTCAGTGCGAGAAGCAGTGTGCTTTATTCGAATTCGTGGATTCTAATTCCGTCGGCGTTCAACGATAAATATTGTGTGGCCGGGCGCCAATCGCTCAGAACATAACGCCGGTAATCGTGACCGTTGAAGTGGTGTGTATGTTGCGCCGGTTTGTGTGTATGGCCATGAATGACTGTTGCACAGCCCGGGTGGCGTTCGAGCAGTTTCTGTAGCGCGTCTTCCGTGATATCCATGATCTCTGCATTTTTGTCTTTTCCTGCCTGCATCGACTCCTGACGCATCTTCTCGCCGATTTTGATCCGTCTGCTTTTGGGAAGGTGCAGAAATAACCATTGAATCACTGGGTTACGGAAAATACGACGCATTTTCTGATAGGCGATATCGCCGGTACAGAGCTGGTCGCCATGTAGCATCAGGATTTCCTGGGCTCCGATTTGCAGTGTGTATTCATCAGGCAGCAGGCGGACGCCGCTGGTCTGTTGGAAGTGCTTACGCATCAAAAAATCGCGGTTGCCGTACTGCAGATAGAGTTCGATGCCGGAATCGCTTAGTGCTTTGAGAGCTTGTATTTCTGTCGGGTATTGCTGCAGGCCGATATCGTCGCCAAGCCAGACTTCAAACAGGTCGCCGAGAATATACAGCCGTTGTGCATGAATCGCCTTTTGCTGCAGGAAGCGCAGAAACGTTTGGTTGATAGGGTGCTGCGGCTGATTGGGTTGCAGATGGATATCAGCAATAACAAGACTGGTTTGTAGCGTTTGATTGGGCATCGGTTCGGGTATTTTTACTCATTCTGGGAAATCTTAATGTAAAAACCGATCAATAGCGAATGGGAATTATCCATTAAGGCACTGTTTACGCGAATCAAGGGCACTTGAATATATCGCTTTTTGAGACTGTTCTGAACAAACGATGCCATCTTCGTTGATTGAATAAAGTGAACAACAAAAAAGCCGGGAAAGAGCTCCCGGCTTTTTTACTTGGATCGTTTTCAAACGAGCCTGATTCACACAGGTGAATGATCGTTTAGTCTTCGATTAGTGTGGTTTTGGTGATCAGAATGTCTTCAACCGGAACGTCCTGATGACCGCGACGACTGGTGGTTTCGACCTGTGCCATCGCATCGACAACATCCATTCCGTCAACGACCTGAGCGAATACCGCGTAACCCCAGCCCTGCATATCTTTGCTGGTGTGATCCAGGAAGCTGTTGTCTTTGAGGTTAATGAAGAATTGTGTCGTCGCTGAATGCGGGTCCATGGTGCGAGCGTAGGCGACGCTGCCGCGAACGTTTTTCAAGCCGTTATCCGCTTCGTTTTCAATCGGCTCGCCGGCAGGCTTGTCTTCCATTCCCGGAAGCATTCCACCGCCCTGAACCATGAAGTTAGGAATGATGCGGTGGAAAAGCGTGCCGTTGAAGAAGCCTTCCATAACATAGTGGATAAAGTTTTCTGCTCCGATCGGCGCTTTCTCTTCATCCAGCTGAATGGTGATGTCGCCCATAGTGGTGCTGATAATGACTTTAGACATAATTAAACCTTTATAGAATTAAATCTAGAATTGAACTTATTTAATTTGACGTGCTTTGATGATCTCGACGGTTTCCGCAGGAACATCGCCCATGCCGTCTTTGAATCCGGTGCGAACGTGACTGATTTCGTTAACGATACGCATACCTTTAATGACGCGTCCAAAAACGGTATAACCCCAGGCACGCGACGATGATTTTTCGCGATGATCCAGGAAGCTGTTCTGATTGGTGTTAATGAAAAATTGTGAACTGGCTGAATGCGGGTCGTTGGTTCGTGCCATCGCCAGAGTACCGATTCGGTTACGCAGACCGTTGTCCGCTTCGTTCTGAACCGGTGCGTGCGTCGGTTTGCGGTTCATGTACTTATCGAAGCCGCCACCCTGAACCATGAAGTCTTTAATGACTCGGTGAAAGATGGTGCCGTCATAGAATTTTTCATTTACGTAGGTCAAAAAGTTTTCGACGGTTTTAGGGGCTTTTTCAGGGTAAAGTTCGACCAGAATATTGCCTTTATTGGTTTCGATTAGAACCTGAGGATTTTCCGCTGCCTGCGCTGTAAAAGCGTGGCTCAGTAGTAAGCTTAAAAAAGCGGCTTTAAGGGCTAAAAATAAACGTCTTGACATGATTCACTCCAAAAAAAATTCAGCCAGTAAGATACAATAGGCGCATTCTAACACCTGGGGCGCCGATGATTAAGACAGAATTGGTGTCCTTGGGCGCCAAGGTTGATTTTTAGTGTCGCAGATTCGCTTTTTCGGACCTTGAATAGAGTCTGACAAAGTGCTTGCGAGGCTTGCAGTTCCGACTGCGCCCGATTGAATTCCGTTTAGTTGCAATTTTCACAGGAAATCCTATGAGCTTACAGATTTTTAATACCGAAACCCGTCAAAAAGAGATCTTTAAACCGATCCATGAAAATAAAGTGGGCATCTATGTCTGCGGCGTTACGGTATACGATCTGTGTCATATCGGCCATGCCCGCGTCATGGTGGTTTTCGATACGGTGGTACGTCATCTGCGTGCTTTGGGTTATGAGGTGACTTACGTCCGCAACATTACCGATATCGACGATAAAATCATTAAACGCGCTTTGGAAAATAACGAGTCGATCCAGTCTCTGACCAGTCGCATGATTGACGAGATGCATACCGACGAATCGGCAATGAATGTTCTGCGTCCGGATATGGAACCGAAAGCAACTGAATATATGGATGAAATCCAACATATGATTCAGACCTTGATTGATAAGGGCTTTGCCTATCCGGCCAGCAATGGCGATGTCTACTTTAAGGTTAATGCTTTTGAGCGTTACGGACGTCTGTCCGGTAAAAACCTTGAAGACCTGGAAGCCGGCGCGCGTGTCGATGTTAATGAAGTCAAGCAGGACCCGATGGATTTTGTTCTGTGGAAAGCGTCCAAAGAAAATGAACCTTCGTGGGATTCAAACTGGGGCGGCGGTCGCCCGGGATGGCATATCGAATGTTCGGCGATGTCGACCAAGTGTCTGGGGAATCATTTCGATATTCACGGCGGCGGTATGGATCTGTCTTTCCCGCATCATGAAAATGAAATTGCCCAGTCGGAATGCGCCACCGGAGAGCATTACGTCAATACCTGGATGCACTGCGGTTTTGTCCGTGTGGACGATGAGAAGATGTCCAAGTCGTTGAACAACTTCTTTACCATTCGTGAAGTATTGAAACTGTACCACCCGGAAGTGATTCGTTACTTCCTGCTGGCCAGTCATTATCGCAGCCCGGTGAACTATACCGAGGAAAATCTGGAAGTTGCCAAAGCCAGTGTCGGCCGTCTGTATTCTGCATTGCAGAACGTCGAGATTGGCGCTCCACTGGCAGATTCGCAATATGAAACCGACTTTATGGCGGTAATGAATGACGACTTCAATACACCGAAAGCGATGGCGGTGCTGTTTGAACTGGCAAAAGAAGTGAATAAAACCAAGGATGCCGCTCTGGCAGGATTGCTGGTTAAACTGGCCAACCAGATCGGTCTTCTGGAAGAGGATATCGAGGCTTTCTTCAAATCCCAGCCTTCGGATTCGGAATTGGACGAGGCGCAGATTGAAGCCTTGATCGAAGAACGCAAACAAGCGCGTGCCGATAAAGACTTTGCCCGTTCCGATGAGATTCGAGATCAATTGAAAGAGCAGGGAATCGAGTTGTTGGACAGCCCTCAGGGAACTACTTGGCGAAAAATCTAACTGCTTTGTTGCTAATGCTAAACAGGGTGTAAACATTTTGTTTAGCAATTTCAATTTATTAGGACTATTGAGGAAGAATTAAAGACCCTTTAATTTATGGGTATAAAATCATTTAATTTGAGTCTGAGTTTTATTAATGCTTGACAGAATAAGTATTTGCTAATAAACTAAGCCCATTCATGTTTCTTCATGAGTATCCTCCTCTGATTATTTCTAATGAGATAAGTTATTTGAAGCCGCGGTTAGATACCGCGGCTTTTTTTTGCTCTGAATTTAACGAATAGTCGTGCTTAAGAGAGAAAGTCTCTGCGTAGCTTATTTCTGCGCCAGCTTCTTGTTTCCGATGCGCGGCATATTATCGCTCAGACGGTTGTATTTGCCGTGCAGCAAAGAGTTGAATACCGTTGTATATTCCATAACCGCCTTCACGTAATTGCGGGTTTCGGTGAAAGGAATGGCATCGACCCATTGGTCGGCTTCGATTTCCGGAAGATTTTCCGTCCATTGTCGAACTCGGTGCGGCCCGGCATTATAAGCGGCGGTCGCAAGCACCTTATTGCCGTTATATTTATCGGAAAGGTAGCGCATATAGGCGCTGCCGAGCTGAATATTGTTTTTGGCTTCAGTCAGCGCGTGCACCGAAGTGTTTTTAACCCCTATCTGTTTACCGATGTATTTGGCGGTTTTCGGCATAATCTGCATTAAACCAACCGCTCCGGCAGAAGAACGGATGGTCGGATTGAAAGCACTTTCCCTGCGGATAATTCCATAGATCCAAGCCGCTTCAATTTCATTTTTTTCGGCATTCTGCATCACTGGCGTTTTATGCGGCGTCGGAAAACGCAGATCGACCTGATCCCATTCCTTCGCCAGTGCCAGACTACGAATCGCATGCGGGTATTGTTTCCATTGATCGGCTAAAACGGCAATTGATCCCAGTTCATTGGCGTTCGCTTTCGGCAGGAAGTGATACCACTCTACCTGTGCCGTGCGGATCCAGTCGATGGCAATCAATTCTTTGATACGTTGCAGCGATGGGTATTTTTTCAACAGTACCTTGGGATCGGTTTTCTTGGTTGGTTTCGGATTGAATTTGTAGTCGGTGCCGATGCGGTCGGCGGAAAGAAACCCGTAATAGTTGCGTTTTGTCGCCAGACGACTGTAAATCTGCTTGGCGGTTGCTTTGTCACCACGAGCTTCCAGCGCGCGCGCTTTCCAATACTGCCACTGACGGTCGTTCTGTTCCGATTTCGGCATCATGTCGATGGTGTCGAGCAGGTCGATCCATTTGGATTCGCGAATGGCGATCTGTGCCTGCCAGCGCAGAGTTTCTTCGGTGCGGCTGCCGTTTTTATTAACATCCAGAAGCAGTGATTTAGCTTCGTCTTTATAACGGTAAGCGCTGCGCAGGGCGATGCGTCTTTCAAGATCGTGGTACTGGGCTCGATTCAGGCCGTATTGTTCGGCAAACCGGTCCAGCGATTGTTTGGCCTGTGTCGGGTCGGAACTGGCCAGATAACGCGTGGCCTGCATAAAGGCTTCTTTGCGAACCACTCCGCTGATTTCAAGTATGGGTTGAGTCGCCAGTTTCGGGTTTTTTACAATCTTTATCCAATGGGCGACCGCTTTACGGTCTTTTGTCGAAAGATCTTTCGATAGGGCTTCCGCCTGCTTGAATCGTTTTTTATGGATCAGCAGCGTGATGCGTTTCCAAACCATTGCGGCGGTAAACTGCTTATGGTTGCGCAGGTAGCGTTCGACGGGCTCACAAGCCTTCGGAGTCGAATTCAGACCTTGCCAGACACTTTGCGCCTGCTTGACGGCTTCGGATTTGAGTTTATCGCTGCCGTGCTTGAAGGCGGCTGTGAAGTAGTGGCATTGCAGGCTGGTACTCTGTTGTGCCTTATAGTTGGCCAGATAGGTTTTCCAGTGTTCTTTTTTAGCCAGATGTTTCAACCAGTGCGTGCGCAACTTTTCGGAAAGGTACAGATCCGGATTGTCATTGATGAAGTGGCGAATGACCCGTGGTGGTGTGTGCTCTATATTGACGCGGTAGTCGTGATAGAGGACATAAGGGTAGAGAATGTAATTTTTTAACTGTTTCTTGTATTTGGCGATGCTCTGGCGGTCGTTACGTTTGATCGCTTCATAGGCGTCAATATAAGCCTGTTGTTCGACAGTCAAGTTGCTCTCTTTGCTCTGTGCAGGCACTGGCGTTAAAAGAAACGCAAAGAGACTGACCAGCAGTACGGCGATTAAGTTGGGGGATTTGCAGTTATAAAAGGGCATAGACGTCTTGGCTTTTTGCAGGATTTAAAAAATCGACAGCCATTCTTTGTCGCGTCGATTGAATGTTAATTTTAGCAAATGCTGCAAGGTTGGCGTGGCTGAGCATAAATCATATATTTTTATGCTCACCACTAAGAGAGTTTATCTGATTGCTATCGGTTAGATATTGAAAGGAATTTTCAGGATTTGACCGGGTTGCAACATACTTTTAACCGGAAGTCGGTTGTATTGCGCCAGACTTTTAACCGACAGTTTAAACTCTTTGGCGATATCCCATAGATTATCGCCGTTTTTGACGGTGTATTTGGCGTGTTTGCTGGTTTTCGGTCCTTGCCAGATGGTGAGTTGCTCGCCGGGCTGAATAGTTTTGGCCGATTGAATACGGTTCCATTGCATCAGCTGGCTTACCGACACGCCATGATCGGAAGCGATCTTACTCAGCGTCTCACCGGATTTGACTTTATAGCTCAGCTGCTGGCCCTGAATTTTGTTTTCGACCAAAACCAATTTTTGACCGACTTTCAGAAGCGAATTTTTGGAAAGCTTGTTCCATTTAAGCAGGTCATCCGTGCTTACAGCAAAGCGTTCGGCAATTTCCGACAGCGTATCGCCACTCTGAACTCGGTAGATAAACTGGTTTTGCGGAGCGCGGTTTTTGACGTTTTCCGGTTTACGTACCTTTTGGGCGGCTGCCGGTTTGGTCGCAGTCAGGTTGCTCTGTGCCAGTTGAGTTGAAGTGCTGACAACAGGGATAAGCAGCGTTTGCCCGACGCGGATGAAGCTGCCGCGCATATTGTTGAGTTTACGAATTGCCGATACGTTCGTGCCGTAACGACTGGCGATCTTGCCTAGATAATCGCCGGATCGGACTTTGTGTTTTTGCCAGTTAACGCGGAAAAGAGCGGCATTTTGCTGGTAACTTCTATTGAAAACGTCATCTTTACCGACCGGCAGCAATAGGTGGTGCGGGCCTTGCGGAGGTGTCGCTTTACGGATATAGCCTGGGTTCAGCATGGCGAGAAGTTCCCGCGGTGTTTGGGTATTGCTGGCAACGGCGTACAGGGAGACCTGCTTATCCAGTTCGACGACGTCGAAAAACGGCTCGTTGGCAATCGGTTCAAGGGCGAGCTGATAGCGGTCATTATGTTCGATCAGGTAAGCCAGTGACAGCAATGCCGGAACATAGTTCTGGGTTTCTTTCGGCAAATATTTTTTGATCTGCCAGAAACTCGGAAGTTGCTCGCTCTGTCCATGTTTTTTCTGATAGCGCTTGATCGCCTTGAGAACATTGCCGTACCCGGCGTTATAGGAAGCCAGCGACAGCAGCCAGTCATGCGTGTTGTCGTAGTGACGCTGCAGGTAGGTCAAAGCCGCTTGAGTGCTCTGTACAACGTCCCTACGGCCGTCATACCACCAGTTTCGTTCAAGGCCGAGCATTTCCGCCGTTCCGGGCATAAACTGCCACAATCCCAGTGCTTTGCGGTGCGACTTGGCATGTGGTTGGAAGCCGCTTTCGACCATCGGCAGCAGCGCGATTTCCAACGGCATATTACGGTTTTTGACTTCTTCGACAATGTAGTACAGGTAGGGTTTGGCGCGAGCGGAGACCGAGACGATGTGTTTTTGACGCTTTTTATAGTACGAGATCGAGTGATCGAAATGGCCCTGATTGGATTCGACCAGTTTAAATTCACCCTTGAAATGATCCCAGAGGTTGTTGCTGGCCGGTTTCGCTTTCTCTTGCGCTAGATACTGCGCTTCGATCTCTTTTTTGATTTCCGGCTTGTCGCCAAGGTGAAGAATTTCGCGTTGAGCCGTCTGTTTCGCAGGTACCACAGCGGGGGGTATTTCAGGTGTCTGCGGTTTGATCAATTTCTGTTCGTAATGATCGCCGGAAGATTTGGACAGCAGCGGCAGATTACAGCCGCTAAGTTGCAGGGTTGCCAGCCCCAATCCCAATAAGCTCAGGGATTTCGTCAGCGTGTTCGGGAAAGCGAGACGAGGGAAGGTGCTTAAAGTCGTTTTTTCGGTTTTTTTCTGGGCTGTAGCGTCAAAGTGATTATTCATTTTTTTATCATGTTTAGTATTATTGTGCTCAGTCGATGGACTCAAGACCTTGATCGATGCGGTCTTTCCACTCTCTAAGGGTCGCAAAGAGCATTTCGGGCGAATCGTCGCTGCCCTGCGACTTGAGTTTTTCCTTAATCGGTGCCTGATCAAAACGCAAAAAAGGGTTGGTTTCTTTTTCCAAGCCAAGAGTCGAGACCTGTCCATTGTGTATTTGCGGGTAATGGATGTCCAGATTTTCGATGCGTTTTTTCAGGGCGGCGTTGTCCTCGTCGACATAGGCGGCGAAGCGCAAATTATCTTCGGTGTATTCGTGCGCGCAATAGAAGGCGAGATGATCGGGCAGGTCGCGGAGTTTGATCAGCGATTTGGCAAACTCTTGCGGGGTTCCGCCGAGCAGTCGTCCACAGCCGCCGGTAAACAGCGTATCGGCACAGAATAATGCATTATCGTTGTAATAGCTGATATGGTCTTCAGTGTGCCCAGGCGTGTCCAGAACCTTGAAACTCAATTCGTCACTGAGTTTGATCTCGTCACCTTCCTGAAGCCGTTTTTCAATTAATGGATTTTGCGTTTTCAGCGGACCATATACGATCGCATCGGGATAAGCTTGTTTCAATCCGGGGATGCCGTCGACATGATCAAAGTGACGGTGAGTGATTAAAATGCTTTCAAGTTGTAGTTGATGAGCTTTTAAATAGTCGAGCACTTGCGCCGATTCACCCGGATCGAAAACCCAGGCTTTGCGTTTGCTGGTATCATGAAGAACCCAAATATAATTGTCGTAAGTGCCCACCAGGGCCGGTATGCCCGCAATCTGTATCATGTCGAATCTTAGAATTTTGAATTAAGATAAGGATTTTACTGATTAATAACAGTTTTTTCTATGGGGATAATTGCGATTTAACGGCAAAAGTATTGAAATACCGCGAGAAACACGACTTAAGGTGGGTTCCATGTCAACCAGTTTTCAGCAGTTATTGAAGCGGCAATACGCCTCTTCGGGACGATGTTCGGTCTATGAGCATGAAAAACAGCTGATCGACAGCGCTTTAAATAAGCTGTTCGGTTATTTTCTATTACAGATCGGATCGATTTCACACGAGGATATGCTGCAACACAGTCGGGTCAATGCCAAGGTGTTGCTCGACTCCGTTTATCCGCCGGCATCGGTTCTGGAAAACTCGGTGCATTTCGTTCTGGCCGATTTGGATTTTCTGCCGATCGGTCACGATAAAGTGGATGTGATTTTGTTACCGCATACGCTTGAGACCGCCGAAGACCCGCACTACCTTCTACGTCAGCTGGATGCAATGCTGTTGCCAGAAGGGCATATTGTCATCACTGGCTTTAATCCAAAAGGCTGTTGGGTGTGGCGGAATAAATGGTTACACGCCGACCGACTGTTCGAGCAGGCGCACTTGTTCGCCCCGTCCAAATTAAAGGATTGGCTATCGGTTCTGGGGTATGAAATAACGCTTGAAAACTACAGTCCGATACAATGCGCATCCTGCGCCAGAAAAGAAGGCTTTTGGGGACGCGTTACCGCCGGCTTCGAGAAAGTCTTGTGCCGTTTGGGTTTTCAATTCGGCAATGTGTACTGTCTGGTTGCCAAAAAGAAAGTCGATGCACCGACGCTGGTTGGATTGAAGTGGCATATGCCACGCTGGCAATCGATTCGCGGCGGCGCTCTGAATTCGAATAAAATAGCCGGGGCGAAATGCTGTCGGCACACCAATACCGTAAAAAACAATATCAAGGAATTATCATGACACAATCCAAGCAGCCAATAGTGGAAGTCTATACCGACGGTGGTTGTCGCGGTAACCCGGGGTTGGGAGGCTGGGGGGCGCTGCTTAAATATGGCGAGCATCTTAAGGAACTTAAGGGCGCGCAAGCCGAAGCGACGAATAATCAGATGGAACTGATGGCGGCGATTCAGGCTTTCGAAGCACTGAAAAAGCCGTGTCATGTTGTTATTACCACAGACTCCCAGTATGTCAAAAACGGTATCACTACCTGGATGGCGAACTGGAAAAAGAAAAACTGGCGCACTGCGGCCAATAAACCGGTTAAAAACCAGGAACTATGGCAACGGCTGGATGCGGCAATAGCGCCGCATAAGGTGGAGTGGCACTGGGTGAAAGGCCATTCCGGCCATCCGGAAAACGAGAGAGTGGATGAGCTGGCAAATCTCGCAATGGATGAATTTGTACAGAAAAGTGCCTGAGTGGGGCGGCACTCTCCGTTACCAGTTAAGCTCCTTGCCCGATTTCTTGGCGATTTCCGCCAGTTTATCCTGATGACGCGCCAGCTCTTCGCTGCTGGCGTGAATCACCTTTAAAGGCGCACGGTCCTGTGTCTGAATGTTGATGTCCAGATTGTTGGCGATGGAGCCATTGTCACTGTCCAGTGAAAGTGCTGTCTGGCCGCCGGTCATGGCCAGATAAACGTCGGCGAGAATTTCCGAATCCAGCAAAGCTCCGTGGTAGGTACGACTCGAGTTGTCAATATAGAGGCGGCGGCACAGCGCATCCAGGTTATTGCGTTGTCCGGGATACATTTTGCTGGCCATTCTCAGACTGTCGGTAATCTGGCAGTGATCCTCGATACGCCCCCAGCGGTTGTTCGGTAACATCGACAGTTCGTGATTGATGAATCCGACATCGAAAGGCGCGTTGTGAATGATCAGTTCGGCACCTTCGACAAACTGCATAAAAGCATCCACGATTTCAGCGAATTTCGGTTCATCTTTAACGCGTTCATCGGTGATGCCGTGAACCTGAATGGCTTCGGCCGGAATGCTTCTTTCCGGGTTGATGTACTGATGGTAGTTATTTCCGGTCAGTCGTCGTTTAATCAGCTCGACCGCGCCGATTTCGATGATCCGGTCACCCTCTTCAGGGTTGAAACCGGTGGTTTCGGTATCCAGAAATATTTGCCGCATGTGTTGTCTCTTTTCAGGTTAAAATACGCCGGTTATTTTAAAGCATTCAAGCGCTTATTTGCAGCAAAGGGGATTTAATGAAAATTAAAAAGGGCAGTCGCGTCTCTTTTCATTATGAATTGAGAGATGAAGAAGGAAACCTGATTGATTCCACGTTCGATTCCGATCCGGTGATCTACATCCAGGGTGAAGGCGAGATTATTCCGGGATTGGAAGAATTTATGGAAGGCGAGGAGCCGGGGTTTGAAGCCAAGCTGACTTTGCCGCCGGAGAAAGCGTATGGACCGGTCAACGATGAATTAATCGTCTATGCCGGTCCTGATAATTTTGACGATAATGTCGAGATTGAAGTCGGTTCTAGCGTCGAAACGGAAGATCCGGACGGCAATACAGTGACTTTCCGTATTATCGAAATCGATGAAGATAAAGTCTTTCTGGACGGAAATCACCCCCTGGCTGGAAAAACGCTTAACTACAAGGTTGAGGTTCTCGAAGTCCACTGAGTTTCGAGAAGCGGAGCAAACTTTTCTTCTAAAGAAAGGGTTGGCTCCGGCGGCGTAAAATAAAAAAGGCTCTGCATAATGACAATGCAGAGCCTTTTTGCTTTAGGAGAGAGAGGATCTTCGAAGCCCTTTTAACCTGGTTCAGGTCGCGCAGGGCTTGATCAAATCTTACTCTTCGTCCAGATTACCGCATTTCAGGTTACCCGGAACTGCAATGTCGATGCGACGCGGACGCGGAAGGTTCAGGTTATCCATGATCGTCGAGAAATCCTGATAGGATTTGCCTTCGCCGGCGCGAACATTGTATTTCTTCTCTTCACCGATTGTGGACTGGGTAAAGCCTTTGTAATCGTGGCCAGGGAAAACCATGGTGTCTTCCGGAAGGCTGAACAGTTTGTTGGTCAGAGAGTTATACATCTCTTCATTGCTTCCCAGTTGGAAGTCAGTACGACCGCAGTCGCGCACCAGTAGAGTGTCGCCGGTGAAAGCGGCACCGTCAATCAGATAGGTGATGTCGGTATTGGTGTGGCCAGGTGTATGTAGAATACGGATTTCCTGTTCACCCAGTTTGAAAACATCGCCTTCTTCGGCAAGGATGTCGGCGCACTGAGATTCGGAATTTTTGTGGACGACAATTTCCGCCCCGGTACGTTTACGCAAAGGCCCTGCACCGGTAATGTGGTCTGCGTGGATGTGCGTTTCCATCAGGTATTTTACGTTTAATCCAAGCTCTTCGATATGTTGCATGTCGCGTTCGACCTGCTCGATTACCGTGTCGATAACCGCCGCTTCTTTGGTTTCTTCGTCCCACAACAGATAGGTGTAGGTCCAAGTGTCATAATCAAATAATTGGCGAATTTTCATAGTTTCGGAGCCTTTTTTTTGAGTTTGGTATAATGCCGGTTTCTTGAAATATGCAGTACAAATAACTTGAAACCGTCCTGACTGTCACCCAAACAATTTTTTGTATATCTCAATGCCTTAAAAAAATTTTGGGCTTGTCATAAATTTAGCTAATAAGCATATTAGAATTTACTAATTATTATGCGGATTAAAATGCAGTAGTCAACCTATGTTATTGAATTTACCTAACAAAAAAGAAGAGTTAATTGATCTTATCAATCAAAGGACGCTGCTTGCAGATAGACATAAATTGCTCAGGGCGCTTAAAGATCAGCCCGAATCCATTGATAATCCTGAAAAAGTTTGTGGATCGGGATGGATTAACCGATTAAAAAAATCTATTGAAAAAGTCGAAGAAAAATTAAAAAAATTTCCGGAAATTTCTTATCCGGACAATTTACCCGTTTCTGCCAGAAAAGATGAACTGGTCGATTTAATCAAAAATCATCAGGTCGTGGTGATTGCCGGGGAAACCGGTTCCGGGAAAACCACGCAGATTCCCAAAATCTGTCTCGAGGCCGGTCAAGGGGTTTTCGGGAAAATCGGCTGTACACAGCCGCGACGTCTTGCGGCGCGCAGTGTTGCCGAACGGATTGCGGAAGAACTAGGATCGCATATCGGTGATCTGGTCGGTTATCAGGTGCGCTTTTTGGATCAGGTCAAAGAACAGAGTCTGCTGAAGGTGATGACCGACGGGATCCTGCTGGCCGAGGTACAGAATGACCCGTACCTGAATCGCTACGACACGATTATTATTGATGAGGCGCACGAGCGCAGTATTAATATCGACTTTCTGTTGGGGATTCTCAAGCAGCTGATTCAGAAACGTAAGGATCTTAAGGTTGTCATTACCTCGGCGACGATTAATACCGAACGTTTCGCCGATCATTTTACCGTCGGGGGCAAACGCCCGCCGATCGTCGAAGTGTCGGGGCGAACATATCCGGTGGAAGTCCGCTATCGTCCGTTGGTGTCCTATGAGGACGATGCCGGAAACGAGATCGAGCAGGACATGGGCACGGCGATTGCCGATGCGGTCGAGGAACTGGGGCACGAAGACCCGTTTGGCGATATTCTGGTGTTTCAGGTTGGTGAACGAGACATCAAGGAAACTGCTGAAATTTTACGTAAACGAAGCTTGAAAAATACTGAAATCGTTCCGCTGTATGCACGACTTTCCATGGCCGAACAGAATAAGGTCTTCCAGACTTCGCAGAAACGACGCATTATCTTGAGTACCAACGTTGCCGAGACGTCTTTGACGGTTCCGGGGATTAAATATGTGATTGATCCGGGGCAGGTTCGAATCAGTCGTTATAGTGTGCGTTCCAAGGTACAGCGCCTGCCGGTCGAAAAAATTTCCCAGGCATCCGCTAACCAGAGAAAAGGGCGTTGCGGTCGTGTCAGCGAAGGGATCTGTATTCGTTTGTATGATGAAGAAGATTTTCGCAGCCGACCGGAGTTTACCGATCCGGAGATCCATCGTACTTCACTGGCGTCGATTATTCTGACAATGGCGCAACTGCGTCTCGGATCGGTGAAGAATTTTCCTTTTATCGAGCCGCCGAACGATAAAGCGGTCAATGACGGTTATCGTCAGCTGTTCGAATTGGGCGCTTTGGATGAAAAGCGCCGCCTGACGGATGAGGGGCGTAAAATCGCCAAGTTGCCGATTGATCCGTCCGTGGCCAAGATGGTGATGGAAGCGGAAAAAAACGGTGTGCTGGCCGAGGTGATTATTATCGCCAGTGCTTTGAGCATTCAGGATCCGCGCGATATAAACGAAGCCAATATGCAGGCGGCCAGGCAGGCACATAAACGCTGGGAAGACGAGCGTTCCGATTTCCTTTTTTTCCTGAACTTGTGGCGCTTCTACGAACATCAACGACGTCATCTGTCGCAGAGCAAACTGCGCAAACTGTGTAAAACCAATTTTCTTTCCTACCTGAGAATGAAAGAGTGGCACGAACTGGCAATGCAGCTCGAGCAGAGTCTCAAACGCATCGGGCTTAAGATCGGCGAGTTGCACCTGTATGAAGAAGTAAAAAAAGGCAATGAAGTCGTCGAACGTCTCAGTGATCTGCACTCGATTGCAATCCACCGTTCATTAATGGCCGGCTTGCTCGGTAATATCTCGACTCGTGATGAAGACAAGTCCTATCTCGGGGCGCGAAACACCAAGCTGTTTATCCACCCGAGTTCCGTTCTCTTTAAACGCCGTCCGAAATGGATGTTGTCGGCCGAGCTGGTGGAAACCTCGAAACTGTTCGCGCGCACCAATGCCGAAATTGACGTGCGTTGGGTTGAAAGCCTTGCCAAGCATCTGATCAAACAGAGCTATGCCGATCCGCATTGGCAGAAAAAAGCCGGGCAGGTCGGGGCCTACGAGTCGATCACTTTGTTCGGTCTACCGATTATTAATCGCCGCCATTGCAATTACGGTCCGATCAACCCGAAAGAAGCGCACAAAATATTTTTGCGACATGCTCTGGTCGAAGGCGAACTTTTCTCGAAGGTCGAGTTTTTTGTACACAACCAGAATCTCGTTGCAGAGATCGAGAAGATGGAGTCCAAGCTGCGTCGCCCGGAGTTACTGGTAGATGACGAACAGATTTATCAGTTTTATGCTGAACGCATTCCAAGTCATATTTACAGTAAGCCGGCTTTTGAAAAATGGGTCCGTAAAGTCGAGAAGAGCGATCCGCAGCGCTTGAAAGATCTCTTTCTCGATAAAGATCAGTTAATGAAGCAGCAGGCGGATGAGCGTCTGCAGTTCGAATTTCCCGATCAGATGGCCTTGCCGAATAATATCCGCATTGATGTCGACTACCATTTCGAACCTGGTAAAAAGCAGGATGGGGTCGTTTTTAAATTACCTTTGGGCAAGTTGAATCTATTCCTGGCGGAGGAATTTGAGTGGTTGACCCCTGGCTTGCTGAAAGAGAAAGTCGCTTTTTATATCAAGGCTTTGCCAAAGAATCTTCGCAAGCAGTTTATTCCCGCGCCGCAATATGCCGATTTGGTTCTGCAGGAGATGTCGCCGCAACGTATGGAGCAGGGGAAACCGGTCACGTTTTTAGCGCAACTGGTGTGGGCGTTGAATCGCCGCGGGACGCTAAAGGTGAAAAGTGAGGACTTCGATGCACTTGAACTGCCGGATCATTTAAAACCGTATTTTATTCTGCAGGATCGCAAAGGCAAGAAGCTGGCAGAAGGCGATGATCTGCAACAGTTGAAAGAAGGTTATCAGCATCTGGTCGAAGCGCAGATCGAACGTCATCAGGCGAAACAGGATTCACAGGTTCGTATTGTCGAGCACTGGGATTTCGGCGATCTTGAGCCGAGTCAAACGATTAAGGAAGGTGGGGTGCAGATGACGGCTTACCCGGCGTTGCAGTCGGTTGACGGCGAGATAACCTTGAAGCTCTTCGGTGAACAGGCGCAGGCTCTGAAAGAACACCGTTTAGCCGTGCTGGCGCTCCTGCGGCGCGAGCTGAATGATAAAGATAAGTATCTGCAGAAAAAGCTGCCGTTGCAGAAGGCGTGCCTGTGTTACGCACCTTATGGAACCTGTGTTGATTTAACCGAGGAAATCATTCATCGGGCTTTGCTCGATCTGGTGCCGTCGGCGGAAAAAATCCGTACGCAGACGCTGTATGAAGAGACCTTGGAACGGGTTCGTTCGCATTGGGTCGAGCAAGCGCAAGGGCTGGCGAAACTGGTTACGCAGATTCTGACAGAGCATCAGAAAATCGCCAAGCAAGTCAGAGGAACCATTAATCCGCGCTGGCTGGCTTCACTTGCCGATATAAGAACCCAGTTGGATAGTCTGATTTCATCCGGTTTTGTACTTAAAACGCCGCCAAAGTGGTTCCAGCAACTGCCGCGTTATTTGCAGGCGTTGCAGAAACGACTTGAAAAAATCGATCAGGATCCCAGTAAAGATCAGCAGGCGATTCGCAAAATCGCGCCTTTGCTGGAAACCTATCGGACTTTGGCGGAAGACCCTGTGTATGCCGAGCATGCGGAGCTGACTGAAATTCGCTGGTTACTGGAAGAATTGAGGATTTCACTGTTTTCCCAGCCGTTGAAAACCATAGAGCCGGTTTCGATTCAGCGCTTGGAGAAACGCCTCAAAGCATTATGATGTTGCGGACTGTGATTGAAGCAGGTTCCAGTTTCTTGTCAGACTTTGCCGGGTGGACTGAGCGAGAATGAATTCAGGCTTCTAATTAAGGCGGCGGGTAATGATTGTCATAGTCGCTCTGCTTGGTTATAGTGGCATCTCTACCGGATTTAAATAACTTCGCCTGTGGCGGTAAAGGTTGATTGATATGTATACAAAAACATCTCTAATTTCAAAAAAGTTCCTGGCTCTATTGATGATGGCGGGCGCATTGAGTTTAACGGCCTGCTCAGATAGTTCGGATGGCAGTGCCGAGGAAGCGGCGGCGCCGAAAGAGTCTACTCAGATGACGAACGCCATGGATGTCAAACAGCCTGAGCCGTCGGCTGAAACGAAAGCGCCTCTGGCAGAAGAAAGCGATATGCCTAAAGTTGTCGAAGCGGCAAAAGAGGCTGCTGAGCAAGAAGTGGCCGCACAAGTTGAAAAGGCCAGCGAGCAAGTCAAAGAGGTTGTGAGTGCTCCTGCTCCAGCACCTGAACCGGCCGCTGTTTCCGGTGATAAAGTTTATGCGACCTGCGTCGGCTGTCACGGAGCTCAGGGTGAAGGCGGCGTCGGACCTAAGCTAGCGGGTCAGGCTGTGGACGCTATTGTCGACAAGTTGCAACGCTATAAGGCAGGCGAGCAGGTCGGTCCTTTGACAGGTATGATGGCACCGATGGCTTCGGGTCTTTCCGATGCGGATATGCAGGCAGTCGCCGAGTACGTCAATCAGCTGTAACTGCCCGCGTCTGGATAATCTCGAAGCGGCTGTTGATTGTTTGGCAAATCCGAGATGAATGCCGGTTTGCCGAGTTAATTATGTAAAGCACCTGACCTTACAATCAGGTGCTTTTTAAATAAGGGGATGTAGATGAATAAAAGTGCTCTATTACTGGCGAGTTGTTTACTGTTCTCACCTGTGATCGCGCAGGCTGACTGGTGGCAGGATACCAAAGAAGCTGCGAGTGATGCTTGGACAACAAGCAAGGAAAAGGTGTCGGAGTGGACTCAGGATGCAAAAGAGTCAGAGACCATGCAGTCGGTTAAGGAAGGCGCAAAGGGTGTGGTTGATACCGTAAGCGATAAGCAGACTTATGTGAATGCCTGGGAATCGACTAAAGAAGCTGCCTCCGGAGCTGCCGATACGGTAACCGACGCGTTTCATAAGGTGCATGAAGAGAACGTGCATGATGAAATCGGACCGGAAAAATAGTCCGATTAAAAGGTGACTCTATGAAGAAAATTTTCGCAAAACTCTTGCTGCTCACCTCACTGGCTGCAACTCCTTTCTTTATCGGAGGTTGTGACAAGGTGGCCAACAGTGCCAAAAATCTGCAGTCGGATTGGGTTGGTCTGGATCGTCGCATTGAGATTTACAGCTGTATGAGCGGTAAACTGCTGAAAGTGTTTGAAGGTGATGTAAGAATTAATCCGGAAGATACCTTGGGAACTTCATTGCTCGTCGACGGTAAGAAGGTGAATACCAATATGTGTTACATCATCACCGAAAAAGGGACTAAGGCGCAAATATTGCCGCAATAGACGCGTAAATTTGCTAAGATGCGTTAATTCAAAAATGCCCGGTCCAACACTAATTGTCTACGTCGGGTTTGAGAGCGATTTTCAAATTAATGAACACTAAAATGGCATCTACTCCTTCAAAAAATCTGAGACGCGGTATCGGGTCTCTTTCCCTGCTTGTCGTCGTCTCGTTTTTGGCGTCCGGCTGTTCGCTTCAAAGTGGCGCCGCGAAAATCGAACAGGGGCTATCGGCAATCGGTCATTCGCTTCAAAAACTGGAAGAGGATGTTCACAGCAAGCAGTTAGCGGAAAACGAATATCTGATCTGGCAGTCTTCGCACGAGAGTTTCAAATCTTTTGATTCCTCGCATTTTCGGATGGTAGCCAAGCAGGTTTGTCCGATCGGTTATGTCCCGCTGTCCCGTCAGGCGAGAAAAGACGGCGAGCTGGCGGTATCCGATGCATTATGCGACGGTGAGTGTGGTTATACGCTGGAGTGGCATATCCGTTGTCAGGATGTACCTGAAGAGCCATTCAGTTTGTTTGGAAAAACCTGATCGGGTCTCCCGAATCGGTCAAAGCGCTTAGAGATTGAGGTTTTACAACCGATCCGGGCGCTTTTTTTTTGTCTGCGGGTTTTATATAAATTCTTATTGATGGAAAACAAAAAAATGAGTGAAGTGAAGTCACCTTTACCGACTGTCAAAGAAGACAGCGAAATCAGTCTGAGTTTT
The DNA here is from genome assembly GCF_017571475.1 of Thiomicrorhabdus sp. 6S3-12. Classification (GTDB taxonomy): domain Bacteria; phylum Pseudomonadota; class Gammaproteobacteria; order Thiomicrospirales; family Thiomicrospiraceae; genus Thiomicrorhabdus. Next base: position 150,400 of record NZ_JAGETW010000005.1, read on the forward strand.
AAATTGGAGTTGCTGGACGGCACATTGATTGAAGAGGCGAGTAAAGAGGCCCCGATGCGTTTCAAACTGGGTCAAGGCGAGTTTCTGGATAAGATTGAAGAGTTATTGGTCGGATTGGAACTGGGTACCACGGCAAAACTGACATTGTCGCCGGATCGTGCTTTCGGTCGTTCCAACCCGGATAATATCCATAAAATGCCGCGGGAAAGTTTTTCCGCCGATCTTCCGCCCGAGGAAGGATTGGTGATCGGCTTTAATACGCCTACCGGACAGGAGATTCCCGGCACCATTCTGGAGGTGAACGAGGAAACGGTTACGGTTGACTTCAATCACCCTCTGGCCGATACCGATGTCCGTTTTACAGCAACCATCGAGGCGATACACGACTAGCGATCAGATAGCTGTTCAGTCGTTTTCGTATTGACGAAGATGTTTCTCACCGCAGAAGCATTTTCCGTCACGGCAGATCGCGTCTTTTTCTGGCAGATAGGTGTGACATACCTCGCATGAAATCATTTTCTGCTTCGTGTCTTTGCTGTTTTGTTCCTGTTGTTCTTTAGCGAATCGACGCTCCTGACGACCACGGATAATGGTCATAACCAGCAGAAAAACGATAATGACGATTAAAAAAAGAAATATAGCGCGCAAAAGATTCCCCAAAATGTGTTTTTGAATTACGCCTATTCTACCATTCTCGGAGACGGGCAAATTCGAGTATGGGAATTTTGTTGCGGAATCCATGGCGCGACAGAGTAAATACGCCTTTAAAAGGCGCTTAACAGCGGATTGGTGGATGCAAAATGCCGCTAAAAATCTTACAATAATCGGCAATTTTTGAATTGCTCCCGGTCATGTCTGGGAATTTTGGAGAAGAGAATTAATGAACCTACATGAGTATCAGGCCAAGGCGCTCTTCGCGCAGTATGGCATAGGCATCCCGAAAGGGGAGTTGATTGAAGACCTTACGCAGCTGGATGCGGCTATGCAGAAAGTCGGTTCTCAGGCATGGGTGGTCAAGGCACAGATTCACGCCGGTGCTCGTGGTAAGGCTGGTGGGGTTAAGCTGGTCAAAACGGCAGAGGAAGCCAGAGAAGTTGCAGCAACGCTGCTGGGCTCTAAGCTGGCAACGATTCAGACAGCCGGTAAAGAACTGCCGATCAACAGCTTGCTGATTGAAGAAACCTTGGATATCGAAGAAGAGCTGTATCTCAGTCTTCTGGTCGATCGTGTCGAACGCAAACATACGTTTGTCATTTCTGCGGCCGGCGGTATGGATATAGAAGAAGTGGCCGCAACTTCTCCAGAGAAAATTTTCACTGTCCACATCGATCCGACCGTCGGCGTTATGCCGTATCAGTGTCGTGAAGTCGGTTTCGCTCTGGGATTGACCGGTGATGCCTTTAAACAGCTCGGACAGTTGATGAATAAGTTCTACCAGCTGGCATTGGACAAAGATGTTTCCCAGTTGGAGATTAACCCTTTGATCCGTACGGCAGAGAATAATCTGGTCGCGCTGGATGCGAAAGTGAATATAGATTCCAACGCTCTGTACCGCCAGCCGGATCTGGTAGCGATGCGCGATTTCTCTCAGGAAGACGAGCGTGAAGCCAAAGCTTCGGAGCACCAGCTGAATTATATCGCGCTGGATGGTGATATCGGCTGTATGGTCAATGGTGCCGGTCTGGCGATGGCAACCATGGATTTGATCAAACTGAATGGCGGCTCGCCTGCAAACTTTCTCGATGTCGGGGGCGGGGCCACGCCTGAGCGTGTTGCAGAAGCCTTTAAACTGATTCTGTCTTCGAAAGAGGTCAAGTCGATTCTGGTGAATATTTTCGGTGGTATCGTACGTTGTGATCTGATTGCCGATGGGATTATTCAGGCGGTACAGGAAGTCGGTTTGGAAATTCCTGTGGTGGTCCGTTTGGAAGGAACCAATGTTGAGCTGGGTAAAGAGAAGCTGGCGCAAAGCGGTCTGAGTATTGTCAGTGCCGACGGTCTGGCGGATGCAGCGAAGAAAGTGGTTGAACTGGCAAAATAAGGCAGAGCGGAAAAGATGAGTATTTTAATTAATAAAGACACCAAAGTTATTTGTCAGGGGTTCACCGGTAAACAGGGGACTTTCCACTCGGAACAGGCGATCGCTTACGGAACCAAAATGGTCGGTGGCGTGACGCCGGGAAAAGGCGGTCAGACCCACCTTGGTCTGCCGGTTTTCAACACGGTTCGCGAAGCGGTAGAACAGGCCGGTGCTGAAGCGTCTATGATCTATGTGCCGCCGGCATTTGCTGCGGATTCGATTATCGAGGCGATCGACGCCGGGATTAAGGTGATTACCTGTATTACCGAGGGAATTCCGGTTGCGGACATGCTGAAGGTTCGTGCGGTGCTGGAAAAATCCGATGCCTATCTGATCGGTCCGAACTGCCCGGGTCTGATTACTCCGGCCGACAATGGCGATGGCTGTAAAATCGGTATTATGCCGGGTCATATTCACCAGCCAGGAAAAATCGGCATTGTTTCGCGCTCGGGAACGCTGACTTATGAAGCGGTTCACCAAACAACGACTAACGGACTGGGTCAATCGACCTGCGTCGGTATCGGGGGCGATCCGATTCAGGGGATGAATTTCATCGACTGCCTGCGTCTGTTCCAGGACGACCCGCAGACGGAAGGGATTATCATGGTCGGTGAAATCGGCGGTCAGGCCGAAGAAGATGCTGCCGAGTATATCGCAGCCAACGTAACAAAGCCGGTAGTGGCTTATATTGCCGGTGTTACCGCGCCTCCAGGTAAACGCATGGGGCATGCGGGAGCGATTGTCTCCGGTGGCAAGGGAACGGCGGAAGCAAAATTTGCCGCCTTACGCGCAGCCAATGTGACGGTTGTCGATTCGCCGGCTGATTTGGGCGCGGCGATGCTGAAACATTTCCAGTGATTTGATTTCTGTGCGGCCAATTTTAGTGGCCGCACAGAAATTACGGCAGACGCCGAGCGTTCCTGAGCTGGTACGCTGAATCCATATTTTCCTCCCGACCCTGTCTCGAACGGCAGAGTCGGATCAGCCCGAAACCGGGTTTGAAAGGCCAAAGCCTCCTTAATCCTGCTAAGCAAAAGGAACTACCATGACCGATACCGTTAAATTGTTTATGGCCCAGATCAATCCTGTTGTCGGTGACGTTCGCGGCAATGTCGCTATGATTACCGATCAGCTTGAACAGGCAAGATCATTGGGTGCGGATCTGGTCGTTTTTCCGGAAATGACCATTACCGGCTATCCTCCCGAAGACCTGCTGCTTAGAGAAGGGCTTTATCCTCAAGTTGAAGAAGCGCTTATGCAGGTTGCCCAGTCCGCTCTCGATATTGCTTGCGTGGTCGGTTATCCGATGGTGGATGAGCTTGGCGAGCGTTTCAATATGGCGGCGTTTATTGCCGACGGTCAGATTCAAGCCAGTTACATTAAGCAAAATCTGCCGAATTACAGTGTTTTTGACGAACAGCGTTATTTCCAGTCGGGCAATCAGGCATGCGTTGTCGAATTCAAAGGGATTAAGTTCGGAATTCTGATTTGCGAAGATATCTGGAAAATCTCTCCGGCGGCTCAGGCCAAACAGGCCGGGGCGGAGATTCTGTTAACCTTGAATGCATCGCCGTTTTCGCAGGAAAAGCATCAGGATCGAATTGAAACCCTGTCGCACCGCGTTAACGAAACCGGTCTGCCGATTGTGTATGTCAATCAGGTTGGCGGACAGGATGAACTGGTTTTCGACGGCGGCTCTTTTGTCATGAGTGCTGACGGCGATGTCTGTGTGCAGAGTGCTGAATTCAGTAGTCAGCTGACCGAAGTGACTCTGCTTAAGCAGAACGGCTCGACCGTTGTGGTTCCCGGTGCCAAGTCGGAGCTGTATGAAGATGAAGCGCGGGTCTATCAGGCATTGATTACCGGAGTGCGCGATTATGTCTCTAAGAACGGTTTCCCCGGGGTTTTACTGGGGCTTTCTGGGGGTATTGATTCGGCACTGACGCTGGCGGTTGCAGTTGATGCTTTGGGGGCCGACCGGGTTGAGGCTGTTATGATGCCGTTCCGTTATACCGCTCAGATCAGCCAGGAAGACGCTGCCGAACAGGCCAGTGTTATGGGGGTTAAGTATCAGTCTATTCCGATCGAGCCGATGTATCAGGCTTTCGAATCGTCTTTGCAGGCGACACTGGCCGGAACCGAAGCGGATATCACCGAAGAGAATCTACAGGCACGAATTCGCGGCACGCTGCTAATGGCGATTTCCAATAAAACCGGAAAAATGGTGCTGGCAACCAGTAATAAATCGGAAGTCGCCGTCGGTTATTCAACGCTGTACGGGGATATGGTCGGAGGCTTCTCGCCGCTGAAAGATGTACCGAAAACGCTGGTTTACCGCTTGGCGCAATATCGCAACACGCTCTGTCCGGTCATTCCCGAGCGCGTCATTATCCGTCCGCCGTCTGCGGAATTGCGCCCGGATCAGAAGGATCAGGATTCCTTGCCGGATTATGATACGTTGGATGCGATCATCAAGGCCTACGTGAAACTGGATAAAACGCCGCAGGAGATTGTCGCCATGGGTTATCCGGAAGATGAGGTACGTCGTGTTATCCGCATGATAGACCGTAGTGAATACAAACGTCGTCAGGCGGCACCGGGCGTTAAAATTACCCATCGTGCTTTCGGTCGCGATCGTCGTTATCCGATTACCAGCGGCTATAAAGAATAATGTTCAATTATTGGTTATTCAGAAAACAAAAAACCGGAGTCAGCGAGCTGAACTCCGGTTTTTTGTTATTGATCGTATTGAGTCGTCAATAACCGAGATTACGCCTAAAACAGATCTTTGAAACCTTCCCAGGCGGAGTCAAAGGTCGAGCGATTCGGCTCGGCGAGACTGTCCATCTGGTGGCTGGTTGCTGTTTTGACGCCCAGTGCGTCGCGGTTCAGTTCGTAAACTTTAAGTACGTCGTCACGGTTCTGGATCATGCCCAGTTTATCGTATGAGAATGCCAGGATTTTCAGTGCTTCGCCGGTGACCGCGGCATTCGGATATTGTTCCAATACACGTTTGGCACGGTTGGCGGCAGCGAGATAAGCTTCGCGCTTCATGTAGAAGTTAGCAACCTGAATTTCATGACGTGCCATCTGGTTGCGCAGTACCAGAAGACGTTTTGCAGCCTGCTGGGCATATTTACTGTTCGGGAAACGGTTGATCAGTTCGACATAGTAGCCATAAGCGCGATCCGCCGATTTCGTATCACGGCTTGCCGGGTCGGTAATGAAGGAATCCAGCCAGCTTCGGGTGATCGAGTCTGCTGCCAGAGCACGCAGGTAGAAGGAATACGCCAATTCGCTATGCCGCGGATAGAGTCGGATGAATTCTTCCAGCTCACGAATAGCGGATTCCGGCTCGTCGTAACGGTAATAAGAGTACGCGAGTTCCAGATAACTCTGTTCGGCGTAGGAACCATACGGGAAGTAGGCTTTGAGTTTTTCATAGTTCTCTATGGCAACATCCCATTGCTGATTCTCGAATGCCTCAGTTGCGTCTTCATAGAAATCTTCGACCTTTTTCTCTTCGTCCGGTTTCTCGACCAGGCTCGAAATGGTCGAGCATCCGCTGAGGGAAAGGCTGCCTATAAGAAAGGCGGATAGCAACGTTTTTTTCATCATTCTTTTGTACAATACGGCATAATCAAAATTGCCGTTGAGTATATCACAAAATATTCCGGGAACATTGTCATATCAAGGCGATTCAAAGCTTTTGTCAGGCCTCTCATTCGGAGCCAATTTTAGGCTGAAAAGAGGGGGGATCTTGATAGGTGAAATGGCCCGCGGCGTACTTCAAGGAGAGACTTTTGTCCAGAGAAATGATTCAAATTCAAATTCCAGACGGTGCAATGGGGCAGCGTCTGGATGCCATCCTGTCGCAGCAACTGCCGGACTATTCGCGAAACCGTATCCAGCAGTGGATTAAAGATGGCCGGGTAACGATTGACGGAGCGGTTTGTAAGAAGCCGCGCCAAGCGCTTTTGGGGGGAGAAAAGGCGGAAATCGACGCAGTGCTTGAAGACAGTACTCAGGTCGAGGCGCAACAGATTTCCCTGAATATCGTCTATGAAGACGATGCGATTATGATCATCAATAAACCGGTCGGTCTGGTCGTGCATCCGGGAGCGGGGAATCCGGACGGTACTTTAATGAACGCCTTGCTTTTTCATAATCCGGCTTTGCGGGAAGTTCCGCGAGCGGGTATTGTTCACCGTCTCGATAAGGATACTTCGGGCTTGATGGTCGTCGCCAAAACAATCGGTGCTCAGACCCATCTTGTGGAGCAGTTACAACGGCATGCGGTAGAACGTATTTATGACGCGGTCGTGGTTGGCAATCTTAATCAGGGTGGCACGATCGATAAGCCGATCGGGCGCAGTCCGGGCGACCGTAAAAAGATGGCGGTGCGCGCCGCCGGCGGTAAACCGGCCGTCACGCACTATCGCGTTCTGGAGCATTTCCGTGCGCACACGCGAATCCGTGTCAAGCTGGAAACCGGGCGTACGCATCAGATACGTGTGCACATGTCGAATCTGGGATATCCGTTGGTTGGCGATCCAGTCTACGGCAAGCGTTTCCGTATCCCGAAAAGAATGGATCCCGAGTTTGTTGAATACCTGCGTCACTTCCATCGTCAGGCGTTGCATGCCGGAGCCTTAAGTCTGACTCATCCTGTGAGCGGAAAGGTGATGAAATGGAAGGCGCCGATGCCGGACGATATGCTGGAACTGGTCGATATCCTGCGCGAAGACATCGAGCTGTTCCATGAGCAGCAACTCGGCTATGACGAGTACGATTACGATAATGGCGTCGAAGTCGAGTGGGTTACCGACGATGATATTCCGGACTATTAAGAAGCCTGACAAAGGAGTCGTGTCATTCTGACCTTAATCGAACCCGACTGGCCGGCTCCGGATAATGTCCGGGCGCTGAGTACCACGCGAATCGGCGGAATCAGTCGTACGCCTTATGATTCGCTTAATCTGGCGCTGCATGTCGGTGACGATGCGCAGAAGGTTCTGGCCAACCGGCAAACTCTGGTTGCGGATTTAGGGCTGAGGCACGAACCCTTGTGGCTCAATCAGCAGCATACGACCGAGTTAGTTTATTTTGGCGAAACCTGTCTTGAAAAAGAACAAGTGCCGCCGGTTGCCGACGCCTGCTGGAGTGACCGACAGGATCGAGCCTGTGTCGTGATGACCGCCGATTGTATGCCGATTTTGCTCTGTGATCGGGCAGGTACCTGGGTAGCCGCGATTCATGCCGGTTGGAAAGGGTTGTTGGACGGAATCGTCGAAAGTAGTTTGCAGCAGATTCTCAAGCAGAAAAAGACCGCGCCGAACAACGTTTTAGCGTGGGTCGGCCCATCGATTTCTCAAGCCAATTTCGAAGTCGGCGTTGAAGTTCGGGAGGCGTTTGTCGGCAAACACGCTTTCGCAGCAGATTACTTTCAGGCCGAAACGGGCAAAGAGGGGAAATATCTGGCCGATTTAGGTGGCATCGTACAGCGCATTTTGCAACTTCACGGAGTGGAGCAGATTACGCAGAGCGGTCTGTGTACTTATGCCGAACCGCAACGGTTTTATTCGTATCGTTACGCCTGCCATTACCCGGCATCCGAAAACGACTTCGGACGCACCGGGCGAATCGCGTCTCTTATCTGGCTGGCCGATTAAAACCTAAACGACCGCTTTCCATCGACAGTAAATCAGTCACCTTCCGAAAGGGAAGGTGTTTCAAGCGCTAATCCTGATTACCGGTCCGGATATAGGCTTCGGCTTTGGCGACATCTTCGGGCAATCCACTGAGTACGATGTGGTCGTCGATCCGCAGTTTGGTTTCACCGGAAGGATTTTCACCACGTACATGACCGCGTTTAATCGCTTCCGCCGTGACCTGCCAGCTTTCCAGAGGTATCTCTTTCAATAGCTTGTTGACGGCAAAGTCGCTTTCATTCAACGGCACACTGTGGATAATCCCTTTCATCAGCTGGTGCGACTGCAGGGGATTGGACGGGTCGTCGTCGACACCTGGGTAGAAGTTCTCCAGCAGTCGATAGCGGTCGCGTCTTATCAGGCGCGTTTCGCGCAAAACCTTGCTTGGCGGATGCCCGATCATCAGCAGCAGGTGCGATGAAAGCATAATACTGGATTCAAAGGTATCCGGAATGACTTCGTTGGCACCGGCTTCGATAAAGTCATTGACGTGTGAGTCATCAAGGGTACGTACCAGAATCGGAATGTTGGCGTCGATCTGGCGGATACGCAGCAGAATCTTCATCGAGGCATGGTAGTCGCTGAAGGTGATAATTACGATTTTGGCGCGTTCAATCCCCGCGGCTCTAAGAATACTTTCCTTGGTTGCATCACCGTAAAACACGCTTTCACCGGCGGAACTGGCTTCGTTAACCCGCTTGATGTCCATGTCCAGTGCGGTAAAGATTTCGTTCGAATTGTGCAGGAAGCGACCGACGGTCTGACCGACACGCCCGAACCCGCACAAAATGACATGGTTGCTGATGTGTTTGTTCTGATCGGCAATCGATTCCGCCAGTGTCTCATGACTCTGCGCATAGGTTCCTCTATGCAGGAATTTGGCGATATGACCGTTGAACTTGACCATGAAAGGGGCGATCGCCATGCTCAGAACCGCCGCTGTCAAAAGGATATTGCCTTCTTCCTGCGGCATTAGGTTGTAAGTGAAAGCCAGGGTCATCAATACCAGACCGAACTCACCGACCTGCGCCAGCGATAGGGAGATACGTGCCGATACGCCCGGTTCCTTGTTAAACAGCCGCGAAGCGAAATAGATAATGACGCCTTTGACTATGATAATGGCGAGGGTGATTCCGATGACCTCAAGGAAGTATTGGGAGAGGATGTCGGTGGAAATGATCATACCAACCGTAACGAAAAACAGACCGAGCAGAATGTCCTGGAACGGGCGGATATCGGATTCAATCTGGTGACGGTATTCGGTTTCCGATAACATCATTCCGGCCAGGAAAGCCCCCAGTGTCATGGACAGCCCCATCTCTTCCGTGAAGGCGGCAGCCCCCAGGGCGACGGTCAATACGGTCAGCGTGAACAGCTCCTGAGACTTGGCCGAAGCAACCTCATGAAACAGAGGTCGCAGCAGATAGCGTCCGATCAGGTGCATAATCACGACCACGAAAATCCCTTTGAGGAAAGCTATGGTCATGGCCATTGCCAGAGCGCCGTCTTCGTTGCTGCTCATTGCCAGAGTCGGAATTAAAATCAGCAACGGAATCGCCATGATATCCTGGAAAATAAGTATGCCCAGAACCGAGCGGCCGTGACGCGATTGTATTTCGGATTGTTCGACCAGCTGTTTGATCACAATCGCCGTGGACGAGAGAGCGAAAGCGCTGGCAATAACGATATTGGTGTTGGTGTCGAGGCCGGCGAGGTGGCCGATAAAGAAGACCACCACGGCTGTGGTCAGTACCTGAACACTGCCCATGCCGAAAACCAGTTTGCGCATCGCCATCATCTGATTGATGGAAAACTCCAGTCCTATGGCGAACAGCAGGAAGACGATTCCGAGTTCGGCGAGAAGCGCAATGTTTTCCTCGTTTTCGATGAGACTGAAACCGTGCGGGCCGACAATCATCCCGACGGCAATGTAACCCAGAATCGGCGGGAAAGAGAGGCGGCGCGAAAAGGCGACTGCAATAACTGCAATAGCCAACAGGAAGACGGCATTAAACAGTAGGTGGTCTTCGTGTGAGTTCAAACTGGTAATCCTTTAAAAAAACAGAAGGTTATTGATTCATTTTAAAACGCATGGACAAGTCGATGGCGCGTAGGTGCTTGGTGATTGCTCCGGTCGAAATGTAATCAACGCCGGTCGCAGCCAGTTCGGCCAGGTGCTGAATTTCGACATTGCCCGAGACTTCCAGTTTGGCTCTGTGGTCAACCATCTCTACCGCCTGATGCATCATCTCTATACTGAAGTTATCCAGCATAATGATATCGGCACCGGCTTCAAGGGCTTGTTGCACTTCATCGAGGTTTTCCGTTTCGACCTCGACTTTGACCGTAGGGTAGAGCTGTTTAGCATTTGTGACCGCGGCATTGATTCCGCCGGCCGCCATAATGTGGTTTTCCTTGATCAAAATTGCATCGTACAAGCCGATACGGTGATTTTGCGCTCCGCCGCAGGCAACCGCGTATTTCTGCGCCATGCGCAGACCGGGAAGTGTCTTACGGGTGTCCAGCAGCGTCGTTGTGCTGCCGGTCAGGTATTTCATATAGGCCGAGGTGGTGGTTGCGGTCGCCATGAGTGTTTGCAGAAAGTTCAGTGCGGTACGTTCCGCCGTCAAAATATGCCGCGCGGAACCGGAAATCTCGCATAAGATGTCATTTGCATGCACCGGTTCGCCTTCTTCTTTAAGCCAGTTGATCTTGATGCTGTCATCAACCTGACGAAACACTTCATCAAACCAGGGGCGACCGCACAAAACCGCTTCTTCACGGCAAATAATAGCGGCATCGGCCTGGGTTTCCTGCGGAATCAGGCTGGCGGTCAGATCGCCGCCTTTAATGTCTTCCTCAAGCGCTTTCTGGACGGTGTTTTCAATATCTTCAAAGTAGTTAATGTCAGTCATTGTCTTTTACTTACTTGGGCTTAGGGGCCACTTTTCTGCCGTACGGCCGGGCAAATGGCTTGCTGCTGATTTTAGTGTCATTAAGGTGCGGTGTTTGATCGTTACTTTTCGTAGTCTGTCGATTATTTTGCGCACTTTTTAAATAGGAATCATTATACAGAATTGACGTTATACTATCGGGCATTGATACAAGGGAATTGATTTTAATTATGCAGGTTTTGCCAGATTTACAGCTTCTCGATCAGGCGCAATTTGTGCCAAGTCCGAATTACGATGAAAGGCCGGAAAATGCGTCGCTTGATCTGATTGTTGTCCACGGGATTTCACTTCCGCCGAATCAGTTCGGAGGCGAGGGCGTCACCGAGCTTTTCACTAATCAGCTGAATCCGCAAACAGACCCTTACTACGCCAAGATTGACGGTTTGCGCGTCTCTTCGCATCTGTTTATCCGTCGCGACGGCTCGGTCATTCAGTATGTCCCTTTTGACAAACGGGCCTGGCATGCGGGTTTGTCGAGCTATCACGGGCGGCAGAGTTGTAACGATTTTTCGATTGGTATCGAGCTTGAAGGGACGGACTTCACGCCCTATACGGCGACGCAATATCAGAGTCTGGCGCAGTCGATCCATGCGATCTGGCAAGCTTATCCGCAAATGCCGACCGAGGCGGTAACCGGACATAGCGACATCGCTCCGGGCCGTAAAACCGATCCGGGCGTCTATTTTGTCTGGGAAGCGCTTGAAAGATTGTTGCAACAACGATTTTTGCGTTAAGGGTTCAAGCGTGTAATATTTGATTTTAAACAGGTCGTTCGGACGAGGCTTGTTTTAAGATGTACCTATTCTTGGATGTTAAGAATGGAAAAATGATCAGGCGATCCAGCTGTTGCCGTTGTTGCGATTACCCGGTTTCTGATTGCCGCCGGTTTTCTCCGGTTCTTTGGGAACGAATTTCAGACAGATTTCACCGGATGTTTCCAGCACAACCTGACTGGGCATTTTGGCGGTTTTGAAGCCGAAAGCCTTGCATCCTCTAGGGTTGGAAGGCTCCCAGGTGATATAGAAATGTTTGCATTTGAAGCAGTCGACCGAATTAGTTTTTTTCATCATTAACAATAAAATTTAATAAATAAGGCGTTAATCTGACTATGCTATGATTGCGCCCAATTTTGCTTGAGTCAATAGTTGATGAAATTACCGCCTTTTATCAAGGTGGCTCAGGCCGTAGCAGTAAACAGACAAACTAGCAGTTTAAAGGATCACAGCATGAGTAAAGTTGGCCTATTTTACGGAACGGATACCGGAAATACCGAACGTGTCGCAGATTTAATCAAGCAGAAGATGGGAGAAGATCTGGTTGATGTTTACGATATTGCCACAGCCAGTGCCGACGATTTTGCCAAATACGATAAAATCATTCTTGGTCAGCCAACCTGGTATTACGGTGAATTGCAGAGTAGCTGGGACGATTTCTGGGAAGATTTCAAAGGAATCGATTTCACCGGTAAGACGGTTGCCTGTTTCGGACTGGGCGATCAGGCGGATTATTCCGAGTACTTCCTTGATGCCATGGGAATGATGCACGACATCGCCGTGGAAAACGGAGCTACGCCTGCGGGTTATACTTCAACCGACGGTTTTGAATTCGACGAGTCGAAAGCGGTTACCGAAGACGAAGAGTTTTTTGTCGGACTGGGTATTGATGAAGATCAGCAGCCGGAGTTGACCGATGAACGTGTCGATAACTGGGTTGAGCAGATCAAGGAAGAATTCGAACTGTAATTATCTGTTTCGAATACTTGGCAAAAAGCCGTGGTAATGCATTGTCTTACCACGGCTTTTTTTGTTTTAGAAGGTGTTGGTTGAGGGCTGGACGGTCGCTTAGTCGCGCAATGAAATGCACGGCCAGCCGTGTTCTTGAGCATAAGTGGTCAACTTCTCATCACCGTCGACAACGATCGGATGATCGACCAGTTTTAGCAGCGGCAGATCATTGTGTGAATCGGAATAGAAGTAACTGCCTTCAAGATTTTTATCGTTCTGTTGCATCCATTCCTGCAGACGAACAACTTTGCCCTCCTGATAGGTTGGAGTGCCTTCGACCTCGCCGGTATAACGACCGGCCTTGATTTCTCCTTCCGTGCCGAGCAGCGTTTCGATTCCGTAACGCAATCCGATCGGGCGGGTAATAAAAGTGTTGGTAGCGGTAACGATCAAAACATCGTCGCCTTGCTGTTTGTGTTTCTCGACCAGCGCCAACGCTTTGGGCAGAACGATCGGTTCGATAAACTCGTTCATGAATTGGCGGTGCCATTCGGCCAGTGTTTCCATGCTCTGTTCGCTTAAAGGTTGTAGAGCGAATCGCTGATAGGCGTAAATATCCAGCGTGCCGTTTTTATAGTCTTCATAGAACTGCGCGTTGGTTTTGGCGAAGGCTTCGCCGTCAACGTAACCTTTCTGAACCAGAAACTCGCCCCACAGATAATCACTGTCGTTGGCAATCAAAGTATTATCAAGATCGAAAATCGCTAAAGCCATGACTTTAAAGCCTTATATACAAAATGAATTGATGCGCATCCTAGCGGATAACGCATTTTTGTCAACCGATTCGACGTCTGAGAATCGTTCCCTCTGCATGAGATTAAACCCCGTAAAATGTTCCAAAGTGCAGAAAAATCAGGCTTGCCAAATATTAAACATTTCTTGTCAGACGTGAACTAAGCGACAATTTTAAATTGAAAAATCCGCGCATTTTAGGCACTATTATCCGAATTAAATGATTTTGAGTGTTTTTAGTTTTTCATGATAGATGAACATGGATATCGACAGAATGTCGGAATAATAATAGTAAATAAAGATGGCAAGCTGTTTTGGGGGAAGAGGGTTCATCAGGAAGCCTGGCAATTCCCGCAAGGGGGAATTCGTGAACACGAAACTCCGCAGCAGGCCGCTTTTCGCGAATTGAAAGAAGAGGTCGGTCTGGAGCCTTCGGATGTCCGTGTGCTCGGGCGTACCAATGGCTGGCTTAGCTATGATCTGCCCAAACACCTGATCCGGCACAACAGTCAGCCTTTGTGCGTCGGGCAGAAACAGGTCTGGTTTCTGCTGGGCTTGGAAAGCGATGCCAGTCGAATCGATCTTAACCGGCACGATACGCCGGAGTTCGAAGATTGGGATTGGGTCGATTACTGGCGCCCGGTTCAGGAAGTAGTTAACTTCAAGCAGGCCGTGTACCACAAAGCGCTGACCGAACTCGAGCACGCTCTGAATAAATTCTGGATGTGATTTAACGCCTTTTACGAAACCCCGCCGCGAGCGGGGTTTTTGTTTTAATTTCCCCGGAAATGCTATTTATGAATGCAATAGAAGAGTTTTAAAAACAAAAGCTTAGCTTCTTTGAATGCCTGCAAAGCCCCTCGACATAAGCTTATCACTGAAAACTTAAATAAAAAATGGTATGATGCCCCAACTTTTAATAAACCTGCAATTGCGAGAAATGTCCCTCTGGTCGGCATTCTCGGGCAGGTTTGCGTCAGGGAAAACTAAGTAGCTGGAAACCTTGGCGTTAAAAAAATGTTGGCGCTAGCGATAAGAACTATCCATAGCGAAAAGTCACTTCAGGCTTACCCAGCTCCTGAAGACAAATATCCAACCCATTGAGGAAAACTTATTATGAGCGAACAGTTTGTAGATCAGGATCCACAGGAGACTCAAGAGTGGATCGATGCGCTGGAAGCGGTGGTCGAATTTGAAGGTTCCGACAAGGCTCAGCACATTATTGCCAGTCTAATCGAAAAAGCGCGTGTTCACGGCATTGATATTCCATACTCTGCCAATACACCTTATATCAATACCATTTCCGTTGAAGAACAGGTTAACTATCCTGGCGATATGGGGCTTGAAACCCGTATTCGTTCGCTATTGCGCTGGAATGCGATGGCGATGGTATCACGCGCAAATAAAACCACCAGTGTTGGTGGGCACATCGCTTCTTACGCTTCAAGCTGTACGCTGTATGAGGTGGGGATGAACCACTTCTTTAAAGGACCTAAGCACGCGCAGGGCGCGGATATGGTGTTCTTCCAGGGGCACACGGCTCCGGGTATGTACTCGCGTTCTTTTATGGAAGGCCGTTTCGAAGCGGATCGCCTGCGTAACTTCCGTCAGGAAGTGGATCAGGAAGGTCTGTCTTCTTATCCTCACCCATGGTTGATGCCGGATTACTGGCAGTTCCCGACCGTATCTATGGGTCTGGGGCCTCTAATGGCAATCTACCAGGCGCGTTTCATGAAATATATGCAGGCTCGCGGCCTGGCACAGACCGAAGGACGTAAAGTCTGGGCATTCCTGGGCGACGGTGAGATGGATGAACCGGAATCACGTGGTGCGATCCAGTTGGCGAAACGCGAAAAACTGGATAACCTGATTTTCGTAATCAACTGTAACCTGCAGCGTCTTGACGGTCCGGTTCGTGGTAACGACAAGATCATTCAGGAATTGGAAGGCGTCTTCCGTGGTGCCGGTTGGCAGGTTCTGAAAGTCATCTGGGGTTCAGGCTGGGATCGTCTGCTGCAGAAAGACGAAACCGGTAAGCTGATCGAGCGCATGGGTGAAGTCGTTGATGGTGAATACCAGGCTTATAAAGCGAAAGACGGTGCATTCGTTCGCGAACACTTCTTCGGTAAGTACCCTGAAACCGCAGCGCTGGTTGCGGATATGACCGACGACGAAATCTTCAAACTGACTCGTGGTGGTCACTCGCCGCGTAAGATCTACAACGCTTATAAGCGTGCAACCGAATCGCAAGGTCAACCGACGGTTATCCTGGCGAAAACCGTTAAAGGTTACGGTATGGGCGCTTACGGTGAAGCGGCGAATACCGCTCACCAACAGAAGAAACTGGATAAAGACGGCCTGAAATATTTCCGTGACCGTTTCTCTGTTCCGATTTCAGACGAAGAGTTGGAAAAAGACATTCCGTTCTACCGTCCGGACGAAGATTCCGACATCATGAAATACATGAAAGAGCGCCGTGATGCGCTGGGTGGACCGATTCCTGCACGTCATGACGACGCAGAACCGCTACCGGTGCCTGCTTTGGATGCATTTAAGATGCTGACCGACGGTACCGGCGATCGTGAAATGTCGACTACTATGGCATTCGTGCGTATTATCTCGATCCTGTTGCGTGACAAGGCGCTTGGACCGCGTGTTGTTCCGATTATCCCGGATGAAGCGCGTACGTTCGGTATGGAAGGTCTGTTCCGTCAGGTCGGTATCTACGATCCGGCAGGTCAGTTGTATGAGCCGATGGATGCCGATCAGTTGATGTGGTACAAAGAGTCCGCCAACGGTCAGGTATTCGAAGAGGGGATCAACGAAGCCGGTTCCATGGCGAACTGGGTTGCTGCGGCGACCGCTTATGCGAACTACGGCGTAAGCATGATTCCGTTCTATATCTACTACTCGATGTTCGGTTTCCAGCGTATCGGTGACCTGGCCTGGGCGGCCGGTGACTCGCGTGCGCGTGGTTTCCTGATCGGTGGTACTGCCGGTCGTACGACGCTTGAAGGTGAAGGTCTGCAGCACCAGGACGGTCACAACCTGATCCAGTTCGACCACGTTCCGAACTGTCTGTCCTACGATCCGACGTTCGCTTACGAAATGGCGGTGATTATCCGTGACGGTATTAAACGCATGTTCCACGATAAGGAAGACGTTTATTACTACATCACCGGTATGAACGAAAATTACAGCCATCCTGCGATGCCGGAAGGTTCCGAGGAAGGCATTCTGAAAGGGATGTACTCCTTCAAGAAATCCGCTGCCAAGCATAAGAACAAAGTTCAGCTTATGGGGTCGGGTACGATCTTCCGTGAAGTGATTGAAGCGGCTGAGATGCTGGAAAGCGATTGGAACGTAGCGGCCGATATCTGGGGTGTACCAAGCTTTAACCTGGTTCGCCGCGACGGTATCGAAGTCACTCGCTGGAATACGCTGCACCCTGAAGCGGAAGCGAAAGTGCCTTATGCAACTGAACTGCTTTCCGGTTCCGAAGGGCCGTTCATTGCGGCGACGGATTACATCCGTGACTATCCTGAACGTATCCGTGACTATGTTCCGGGTGAATACTATGTGTTGGGTACCGACGGCTTCGGTCGTTCCGATACCCGTGAACAGCTACGTAAATTCTTTGAAGTCGATCGCCACTATGTGGTGGTTACGGCGCTTAAAGCGTTGGCTGATGCAGGCTCTATCGATGCTAAGGTTGTTTCCGAAGCGATCGCTAAATACGGCCTGGAAGCGGATAAAGTCTATCCGGTTCACGCCTGATGTTAAAAGCCACACTGTTTTGGCAGTGTGGCTTTTTTTACGCGAAAGAATTAACGTATGATGCATCATACATAGTATTTTCGAGACACTGCCGCAGCAGAATTTTGCGGCGGTGGCTCTACAGGAAGGAAAATTCCAATGGCTATTACACAAGTTAATGTTCCTGATATCGGGGATTTTGATTCGGTCGAAGTTATCGAAGTTCTAGTCGCAGAAGGTGACGAAGTTGCCCTGGACGACTCTCTAATTACCCTTGAATCCGATAAAGCGACGATGGAGATTCCATCGCCGTTTGCCGGTAAAATCACCAAAATTTCTGTCTCCGTAGGCGATAAGGTCTCCGAAGGCGATTACATTCTGGATATCGAAGCGGCTGAAGGTGCAGCAGAAGCGCCGGCAGAACCGGCTAAGGCCGAAAGCGCTGCGGCTCCGGAACAAGCGCCTGCTCAAGCGAAACCAGAGCCGACACCGGCGCCGCAAGTGGTTAAACAGCCTGCGCACAATGTGCCTGCGGCTGCCAAGCCGGTTAATCCTCAGGCGATGGGCGCGGCCTTCCACGCTTCGCCTTCGGTGCGTGCTTTTGCCCGTAAACTGGGTGTTGATCTGACTTCGGTTTCCGGTTCCGGTCCGAAAGGTCGTATCCAGCAAAACGATGTTGAAGCGGCGATTAAAGCGGTTATGTCCGGTCAGGCTGCGGCTCCGGGACAAACTGCCGGTTCCGGCATTCCACCGATTCCGGGTATCGATTTCAGCCAGTTCGGCGAAACCACCACCGAAGAGCTGGGACGCATCAAGAAAATCTCCGGTAAATTCCTGCATGCAAGCTGGTTGAACGTTCCGCACGTTACTCAGTTCGACGAATGCGACATTACCGAAATGGATCAGTTCCGTAAGGATCAGAAAGCGGCCGCCGAGAAGCAAGGTATCAAACTGACTCCACTGGTCTTCGTTATGAAGGCGGTGGTCAAAGCGCTGCAGGATTTCCCAAGCTTCAATGCGTCTCTGTCCGAAGATGCGCAATCTATTATCTATAAGCACTACTACAACATCGGTATCGCGGTAGATACGCCGAACGGTCTAGTGGTACCTGTGGTTAAGGATGTCGATAAGAAAGGCATCTACGAGCTGTCTCAGGATCTGATGGAAATCTCCGCTAAAGCGCGTGATGGCAAGTTAGGGCCGAAAGATATGCAGGGCGGTTGTTTCACCATTTCCAGCCTGGGCGGTATCGGCGGTACTCAGTTTACGCCGATCGTTAATGCGCCTGAAGTAGCAATCATGGGTCTGTCAAAAGCGAAAATGCAGCCGGTTTGGAACGGTAGCGACTTCGAACCGCGTCTGATCATGCCGTTCAGCGTTTCTTACGACCACCGTGCAGTTGACGGTGCCGAAGGGGTTCGCTTTACGACGACCGTAGCGAAATATCTGTCTGATCTGCGTCAGCTAATTCTATAAGGAAGACTCATGAGTAAGATTGTTGATATTGTTGTTCCGGACATTGGCGATTTCGCAGAAGTAGACGTGATCGAAGTGCTGGTTTCTGCCGGCGACGAAGTTGCACAGGATGATTCATTAGTTACTCTGGAATCGGATAAGGCGACCATGGAAATTCCGGCGCCTTTCGCCGGTAAAATCGCTTCCTTCTCGGCTGAAGTCGGCGACAAGGTTTCCGAAGGCTCTATTCTTGGCACCATGGAAATTGCCGATACCGATACGGTTTCCGCAAATGTGGAAGAGTCGGTGAAAGCGTCTGCCGCTCCGGCTAAAGAAGAAGCGGCCGCCGAAGCACAAGCGCCAAAAGCGGTTTCTGCTGACGGTATCGAAGTCGATATGCACTGCGAAGTCTTGGTTCTGGGTTCAGGACCGGGCGGTTATACCGCCGCTTTCCGTGCTGCCGACCTTGGTAAGAAAGTCGCTATGGTTGAGCGTTATGACAACATCGGTGGTGTTTGTTTGAACGTCGGTTGTATTCCGTCAAAAGCACTGCTGCATATGTCAGTAGTTCTTAACGAAACTCGCGAAATGGGGGCACACGGGATCACTTTCCAGGAACCGGAAATCGACACCAATAAAATGCGTGCTTACAAAGACTCGGTTATCGGTAAATTGACCGGCGGTCTGGCGGGTCTGGCCAAAGCACGTAAAGTTGAAGTGGTCACCGGTTACGGTAAATTCAGCTCGTCAAATACGGTAACGGTTGAAGCGGGCGACGGCACGACTAAAACCATCGCATTTGAACAGGCGATTATCGCCGCCGGTTCGCGTGTTGTTAAACTGCCGTTTATTCCGCATGACGACCCTCGTGTAATGGATTCAACCGATGCACTGGAACTGGAAGAAGTGCCGAAGCGTATGCTGGTTATCGGTGGCGGGATCATCGGTCTGGAAATGGCGCAGGTTTACGACTCACTGGGCGCAAGCATTACCGTTGTCGAGTTGGGCGACACCATTATTCCGGGTGCCGACAAAGATATCTCCAAGCCATTGCTGAAGAAAATTCAGAAGAAATACGAGAATATCTACCTGAATTCCAAAGTCACCAATGTCGAAGCCAAAGACGAAGGGCTGGAAGTCACTTTTGAAGGCAAGAAATGTCCGGAAAAAGACACCTTCGACCGCATCCTGGTTGCAGTAGGCCGTACGCCGAACGGTAAACTGATCGATGCGGACAAAGCCGGTGTGATGGTTAACGACTGGGGCTTCATCGAAGTCGATGAACGTCAGAAAACTAATGTCGATCACATCTACGCGATCGGTGATATCGTCGGTCAGCCGATGCTGGCGCACAAAGCGGTTCACGAAGGTAAAGTGGCTGCAGAAGTGATTGCCGGTATGCCGTCCGCCTTTACGCCTATGGGTATTCCGTCGGTTGCCTATACCGATCCTGAAGTGGCTTGGGCGGGTAAAACCGAACAGGAGCTTAAAGACGAAGGTGTTGAGTACGAGAAGGGCGCATTCCCTTGGGCGGCTTCCGGACGCAGCTTGAGTCTGGGGCGTGACGAAGGGATGACCAAAGCGTTGTTCTGCGCTAAGACTCACCGTCTGCTAGGTTGCGGTATTGTCGGCCCTAACGCCGGTGAACTGGTTGCCGAAGCGATGCTGGCCATCGAGATGGGCGCGGATATGCAAGACATCGGTCTGACTATTCACCCACACCCAACGCTAAGTGAAACGATTTGTTTCGCGGCAGAGATGGCGGAAGGGACGATTACGGATCTGATGCCACCTAAGAAAAAGAAATAGGGTCTAAAACACTCAACTTCTTTGTTGAAGAAATGGTCACATGCTACAGCATGCTCAACATTTCCCCGCCTCGAATTTGAGCGTTTTACCTTCCTATTTGATAATTCTGAGAAACCCGCTTTATGCGGGTTTTTTTGTGTCTAAATGTAGTATTTATTACTTATTTTTGCTTAAATTGTTGAACGTTGGATTTTCTTATTTTCTAAGAGGATAGAATGAAAAAATACATAACTGCTATATTGCAATTTATTACGCTTCTACCTGCCCTAATCACTTCCAAATTTTTAACTGAAATAGAAAGTACATTTACGAATTCCTTGTCGTCAACCTCTAAGTCAGTTTTCAGTTCTGTGCAAAGACTTAATGACTTGCTAAACAAATCTTCAAGTGTGCTCTTGGTCTTCGAAAATAGAGCTATTAAAGTTAGATTTAAATCTAAAAACATATATTTTATTTTTTATAAAATGGTTCTCAAAAATTTGATTATTGCTGTTACGGAGTTAATCTCTAAAAATATTAATGGTGGAACTAGTGAGCAGGTTCTAAAAAATGCGATAGTCGGGTTACTCGTTTTAAACAAAGGGAAAGAGATACTAAATTCTTATCTATCAATTGTATTAGCAGTAATTGTGTATTTTGTTTACTTGGTTATATTTCAAAAAGAGATTTCATTAGTTTTTTCATTTTTCATTATTGGGCTTTTTATTAGTTTGTATATTAACCAAAGAGCATTAACTTTTCGTATTAATAAAGGTGTCTATGGTAATAATAAATATGAAGCTAAGGAATTGATGGCGTTTATTGAAGAGAATTTTGAAAATGATGATTTTACAGACGGTTCAGGTCATCTTTTGAAAATCTATCCGTCTATTAAAAAAAGTAATTCTGCTAATGCAAAAGAAAGCTTGGGTTTATCTGGAGTAGGCAATAATGGATATTAGTTTATTTTTAAAGTGGGCTACAGATTTACTTTTACTAAAAAATCCAAAGGGAACTTCTCTTGGAGTAATTTTTGGCTTTTTAGCCCATGAGTTATTTTCTAAGTTTTACAAAGACTATTTCACGATTCAGTTCAATATCTTACTTGGAGTCTTCATATTTAACCTTATCCCATATTTTAAAAATAATGGAAGAGAGTTAAGTCGTGAAGCGGAAGAAAAATTAGACTTTATAGAAGTTGCTGTTAAGAGAGGCGGTTTATCATCAGCGCAAGCAAAGCTTCTATATATAGAAGCCGTCCAAGACTTTATAAAAGAGAAAACTGAAAAACTGGATGAGCCTAAGAAAGAATAATTGGAGTAATAATTGGGGTCATAATAATTGGAATAATTGGGGTCAGAGTAAAATTAAATTGTTAAACTAGGTTCATCTATTTGATTTAGGAGGGGATATGGCTCGTTTAGAACGTATTACTCCGGCTGGTGTTCCGGTTTATTTGATTCAGCGCGGCAATAATCGTCAGGTGATTTTTGCAGATGAATCGGACTTCAAAGCTTATCTCCATTGGCTCCAGGAATATTCTGAAAAGTTTTCGGTTTCTATTCATGCTTGGTGTTTAATGACCAATCATGTACATCTTCTTTGTACTGGCGATGCTGATGATTCGATTAGCAAAATGATGCAGTCGATTGGTCGCCAGTATGTCCGTTATTTCAATCATAAGTATCAACGTACAGGCACTTTATGGGAAGGTCGTTTTCGTTCTTGTCTGGTTGATGCTGATTCCTATCTCTTTGAATTGTATCGTTATATTGAACTGAATCCTGTTCGTGCTTCAATGGTTGAATCGCCTGATGAATATCCGTGGTCAAGCTATCGAATCAATGCACTGGGTGTTGAATCGGACTTATGTACACCGCATGAGCGATATTTAGCTTTGGGGAATAGCGGCTACGAACGTCAGAAAAGTTATAGAGATGTTTTTCAAATTTTGACTTCGAAACCATTGATTGAGGATATTCGTCAATCGACCAATAAAGGTATGGCGATTGGTTCTGAAAAATTTAAAACTGAAATTGAACTTTTAACCGGAAGACGTGTGCATGCCAGTAAGGCAGGGCGTCCAATCGGTTGGCGTAAAGATAAAAATGAAGTTTAATTTTACTCTGACCCCAATTAGAGTTTTATATTTATGAATCCAGAGAACTTAAAAAAGCTTGTTGAAGTCTCTATGCCTTATGGGAAATATATGGGGCGAGTGATTGCGGCTTTGCCGGTAAATTACCTTAATTGGTTTTCCGCCAAAGGTTTTCCTTCTGGAAATTTAGGGAAATTGTTGGCTCTGATGCATGAGCTAGACCACAATGGTTTTTATTTAGTCCCCCGCAGGGAATTTGTCTTAGTAAACCAGCCTTTGTGCTGGTTTTTTTTAAATAATCAGGGTGGTATATGGATACGTCCCTTTTCATATAACCCTGATTACCAGAACCTAACAGGCTAAGTCAGTTGTTAAATTTTACTCAAGCAGCGAGTTGAGTATTCATTATAATAATCTCGTTTCAATACCCAATGATTACCGGAGGAAAAGAATGATTGTTTTTAGAACCTGCCGGGTAGACTTCTCTTAAGATTTTTCTACCCGGCTTGAGTGCCGGGGTGTATTCGCCCCCTAAATATGATTTTGAAGCGCAGAACTATGCGCAGGGGTTCTTATGGAAACAACATATTCTTTATCTCAGTTAGGTTGGAAAGGCTATTTTCAACATCAGTTATCATTAGACGATTTAACGCATTTCACGCCCGCGCGGGTTGCGGTTGCTGA
This sequence comes from Thiomicrorhabdus sp. 6S3-12, assembly GCF_017571475.1. GTDB lineage: Bacteria > Pseudomonadota > Gammaproteobacteria > Thiomicrospirales > Thiomicrospiraceae > Thiomicrorhabdus. The sequence goes on from NZ_JAGETW010000005.1 coordinate 173,442, forward strand.
ACGCAGCGAGTTGGTTTTACTGACTGAAAACGGGCAGCAAACTCTACTCTTAACTCCTTCTATGCCTGCAATGACGGTAGGCGATTGGTTGTTACTTGATTCCGATAATCACTTTGTTCGCTTATTGGAGCGATCCAGCTGGCTGGCACGTAAGGCTGCTGGGCGCGACAGTTATCGCCAATTGACTGCCGCTAACATCGATACCGCGTTTATTGTCAGTTCTTTAAACCAAGACTTTAATCTGAATCGCATCGAAAGGTATTTGGCTTTAGTTCATGAAGCGGGTATTGAGCCTGTAGTGGTATTAACCAAGCTGGATTTATGTGACTCAGCGGCCGAATACATTAATCAGGTACAAGCATTGGATTCGATGCTGATGGTGGTTACCGTGAATGCGACGGATCCAAATAGTGTTTCTCAGTTAAATCCATGGATAGGATCGGGCAATACGGTGGCCTTCATTGGTTCTTCCGGAGTGGGGAAATCCACGCTAATTAATTCTGCTTTGGGCGACGCCATTCAGCAAACATCGGCAATTCGTACAGATGATGCCAAAGGACGGCATACCACGACGTCACGAACTTTGCATCTGTTGAGCTCTGGCGGTGTGCTGTTGGATACACCGGGTATGCGGGAACTTCAGTTGGTTGACTGTGAGCAAGGGGTGAACGAAACCTTCAACGATATTATCGACTTAGCGGCACAGTGTAAGTTTTCGGATTGTCAGCATCAGAATGAGCCGGGTTGCGCGGTACGGGCCGCAGTCGATTCAGGGCAACTTGATGAACGTCGTTTGCACAATTATCAAAAGCTGATCAAGGAACAGGCGTTTAATACCGCTACCTTGTCCGAGCGTAGGGCACAAGATAAGAGTTTTGGCAAAATGGTGAAAGCAACGATGAAACTGAAAAAAACGAAACGGTAGGAGAGTGAGTGCAAAGAAGTCTGCCAGGCCAATTGGTTGGAGAAAGCCGCGTGCAGGCGATGAAAAACAGTAGAATTGGTTCTGGCAGCTTTTGTTAAACCATTAAACACTTATTAAATACCCTAAATTATGAATCCAGAGAATTTAAAAAAGCTTGTTGAAGTCACTATGCCTTACGGAAAATACAAGGGGCGTATCATTGCCGATTTGCCGGGAAATTACCTTAATTGGTTTGCCAGTAAAGGCTTTCCATCTGGAAATTTAGGGCAATTATTGGCGCTAATGCATGAGCTGGATCACAACGGTTTAAAGCATCTTCTTGATCCGCTAAGAAAATAAGCATTCGATTAAAAATCAACGGAAGCAGAATCGACTGATTTTCCATTAAAATCATAAAACCTACCTGGCTGGGGTAGAGTTACTCTTTATCATGCCTCGCATTGCGAGGCTTTTTTGTTTTTTAAAACAATGTGTTATAAAGGATGTGGTTGAGTTTTATTGCGTACACCAATGTCAGACTATAAACGGCATAAAGGAGGAATGATGAATCCTTTAGAAATTCAAGATCGTGCGGCGGGAGCCATTATGGGCGCTTTTATCGGCGATGCGCTTGCACTGGGGCCGCATTGGTATTATGACCTGTCGCAACTGCATCGAGATTATGGGGAGTGGATAGACGATTACACGGACCCAAAACCGGGTCGATATCATGACGGTTTGAAAGCCGGTCAACAATCTCAAGCAGGGTTTATTCTGGAACTTTTGTTGCGTTCTTTGCTTGCAAACAAAGGGTACGATCAACAAGATTTTTGTCGTCGAATGGACGAGGAACTTTTTCCTCTGATTGATGGTACGCCGATCAGCGGGCCTGGAAACTATACCAGCCAATCCATCCGCGATGCTTGGCGCAAGCGGGTGCAGCAAAAGCTGCCTTGGGGTGAAGTCGGTGGACATGCGGATACAACCGAAGCGATTGAGCGTACCCTCGCCATTGCGGTTCGTTATGCCTTTCAGCCAGACAAACTGGCCGCTGCCATCTCTGATAACACGATGCTGACGCAGAATGACGATACGATCATTTCCATGAGCGTTGCTTTTGGCGCGGTATTAGCGCAGCTTGTTCAGGGTAACCGCTTAGATAAGGATATCTCCGCAAAATTGATGAAGTTGGTGAAAAGGGGTGAGTTGCCGTTTCACGCCGTGACGAATGATGATTTGCAACCGCCGAAGAAAGGCGATCCCGATCCGCCTCGCGCAGGCCGTTTTGCTTCTCCGGATGCGTTACTGTCACCGTCTTATATGGCGGAAGCGGCCTTTGATCCTGATATTCGAATTGATCCGCCCTGGAAAGTCTCAATCGTTTACGGCATGCCATGCGCCATTTACCATCAACTGCCCGCGGCTTATTATCTGTCCGCTTTATTTCATAATGATTTTGAGTCTGCGGTGTTACATGCCGTAAACGGCGGCGGCCAAAATCAGGCACGTGCCATTCTGACCGGTGCACTTACGGGAGCTCAAGTGGGTTTGAGTGGTATCCCTAAGCGGTTTCTTGAAGGGCTCGACAATGCAGAAGAGCTGATGACATTGGCTGAAAGCCTGGCTTCTCATATTGACTTAGCTAAGCTTCTGAATCAAACCGGCCTGGCTTGCTTAGTTTGAAGCAATGAGGGTCAGACTTGATTGTTTTAGAATGATTTAAGCCTGCAAATGCAGGCTTTTTTGTTTTCTATCGTTTGTGGTAATTAAGAATTGAAATCGGTACCGCTTTGCGTACCGGGAATTCGGCAACTTCTCTGCGTTCAAGCAGGTGGTTGAGCAGGCTTTCGATCATACAGAGGTTTTTAAAGTCGTCTTTGGAGACTAATGAAATGGCTTGGCCTTTTTGCCCCGCACGTCCTGTTCGACCGATGCGGTGAATATATTCTTCTGCCGGGTATGGCAGGTCGTAGTTGACGACACGGCTCAGGTTTTGCATATCCAGTCCGCGAGCAGCAACACCGGTGGCGACCAGAAATTGCAGCTTACCGGTTTTAAATTCATTCCAGACTTTTTCGCGCTGTGCCTGACTGCGCCCGGCATGGATCGAGTCGGCAATAATGCCGCGTTTGCCGAGTTGCTCGACCAGTTTTGCGGCGGAGTGTTTTTTCTCGACAAATATCAGCGCTTGATCCCAGTTGTTCTCTTTAATCAAGTGGCTCAGCAGAGCCGATTTGGTGTCTTTGTCGACGGCAATCATCCACTGTTCAATATTCGGTGTTTTGCCTTTTGGCGCAATCTTAAGCTCAACCGCATCGTCATAAACCGTATCCGCCAGATAACGGACTTTGTCATTCAGGGTTGCCGAGAACAGCATGCTTTGACGGTTGCCTGGCAGACGTTCAATGATTTTATTGAGGTCTTCAATAAAGCCCATATCGAGCATTTTATCGGCTTCGTCGAGCACAAAGAATTCTAAGTCATTAAAATACAGAGCGCGCTGGTAGGCCATATCCAATAGTCTGCCGGGTGTCGTGACCAGAATATCGACACCTTGCGCCAGAGTCTCTTTGTCAGACTCTATGTCGGTACCACCGTAGATGGCGAGCGAACTTAAATTTAGGTATTTACCATAGTTTTTAATGCTGGTTTCGACCTGTTTAGCCAGCTCCCGGGTCGGAACCAGAATCAACGCACGGATTGAGCGTCCGCGGACAGTTTCGCCATTATCGAGTTGTTCTAGAATCGGCAAGACAAAACTGGCGGTTTTTCCGGTTCCGGTTTGTGCCGAAGCAATAATATCTTCGCCTTTCAGAAGTAATGGAATCGCTTTTTTCTGAATCTCAGTCGGTTGCTGGTAGTTCGCATCCTTAAGCGCTTTAAGAATCAGGCTGGATAATCCGAGTTTGGCGAAAGACATTATGGCCTCGTGTCCGTTTTGAAGTTATGGGCTGAATTTTACGCGATTGTCTTGACCGAGATCGACGAAAATCCCTTTTAATTTATTATTCCTACGTCGTTAGATCAAATCAGAAAGAGTTAATTAAGATCGCCTGTCAATAGGCCTGTGATTCTGAGCAGTTAAGTTCTTGAAGTGGGTTTTCAAGGCTACTGTTTGTGTCGATATTCCTGACGGCAGGGGGGAGGAGTTTAGCGTGGGTTTCGTTTCTGTCGTTTCTATAAACATTGATGGAAGAGCTGTTCTAATCAAGTTTTCTCAACTGGTCACAGCGACGTTACCGTCCTTAAATTTCACTTTACGCATTAATTAATTAAAAAAGGGGATGTTTATAAACGATCCCCTTTTTCTGTCAGCGCTTAATCACAAGGCCCGATGTAGGTGCCTTTGATTGTAGAATTCATTTTCATACCGGCGGCGGTTGTGGTCATCTTGCCGTTCATGCTTTTACCGTTGTAGGTAATCTCTCCGCTTCCGGAAGAATCGTTACATTTGAATTGCCACGTGACGGTATTGCCGTTGATATCATGTTGCATCATTTCACATTCCGAACCGTCCTGATTTTTCTGTTCGGGAACCAGATCCTGTTCAGTTATACACTGCTCGACGGTGACAGGTGGAATCATCATTGGCATGCCTTCCATTTCGATAGTCGTCTGGATTCGCCATTTACCTTCTTCCATGTTTATTTCACTTGTATCCGCCGAACAGCCGGAAACCAATAATGACAGGAGAAGGAGTAACGCTCTGCTGCTTTTCATATAAACCTCTTTTATCTATTTATTTTTCTCTGGTGGCAATTGATCAAAATCAATCTGTCTTTTCAACGACTAAAAACAATTGTGATATCTTTAGTTGGCAATATCAATAAAAAAAAGGATAAAACGATGTACAAGATGTCACAGGTCATAAAAATGCTTTTAGCATTTGCGGTCGCGATCGGAAGTACTAATCTGTATGCCGCTATAGAGAAGAATGAAGGACTGCTTCATCAGGATCTGGTGCTTTACAACGGCAAGAAAGGTGATCCTTATACTATGTTTTATCCATTTGAAGTGACCAAGCCGGGCAGGGTCAATATCGAAGTAAAAGTGAACAACTATAAGCCTGAAAGATTCAGAGATGCGAATCGCCCGGTGCGTATGATGCTGGTGGATTCCCGTTTCTTCTCAGCTGAGAAAAAGCCGATGAATCAGAGTCAGTTCCAAAAGATCGTTAACGATATTAATAAATATAATCCGGCCGAGTATATCGCCGGTGATCAGATTCGAGGAATTACCAGAGCGCTCAAAAAAACACTCGATGGGCTGATGGGCAAAAAACGTAAGCCTAAACCTTTACCTGGATACATCCATGTTTACTCAAATACGGTACGTTTTGCCTCCACTCCGGATAACCAGGTCACCGTCGGGAGACGACATTATGATATCGATGCGGTGGAATTGTCGTTGACTCAAGGGATGTACTTTGTGGTATTGGAGAATGTAAGCCGCAGCCTGGCACCGGAGATCGAACTGAAAGTCGATTTCCCTGGCGAGCAGTATGCAGTGGCTGACAACCTGATGCCTCCCCGTGACCTTGGGATCCGTATGATACGGTTAAGCGGTGATAAAGTTCATGTGCAGGTCAGAAACAATGGCGAAGGTCGTTTGAGCGACGACTTGTATGAGCGCAGAGGTAAGGATGCTTTCGCACTGAACATCAAAGTGAATGGGAAACACTGGGGCGGCGTTACTCTAAAGGGACTTGACCCGGATCGCGTGTTAAAGACGCCGGGAAGTCGTGTCGGTTATACATTTGATAAGCTGAAAATCGATAAGACGACTGAGATTACAGCGACATTGACAATGCCGAAATTCAAAGACGCCAATCGGAAGAACAACAGCAAAAGCGTGACATTTGAAGTCGATAAACCGTCTGCACAGATGCCTATGATGCAGGTACGTTAAGCTTTCACCTATGTTTTAAAATTTACTTGCTGACTTAAGGCAAACCGAAATTAATGAAACCGGGATTGCTTTAGTTGCAAGATTAAAAAAGCCTGCAATTGCAGGCTTTTCTGTATTAAGGATGTGTTTGCTATGGCCTGATTGGCAATAGCCTTGATCCCTAAAGAGAGTCGTTTCCGCTTGTGTTTTACAGCGGTAAAATCAACACCTTGTCTTCATTAAAGAGCGGAATCAGTAAACGGTTACGTTTTGTATCGACATCCATATCGGCAGGGGAGTTAAGGAACTCGGCAATGGTCTCGTATTCGCCGTTTCTATAAACATCGATGGATGAGCTTTCCCAGCTGGACATAGCGAGGCTACCATCCTTTAACTTCACCAGACCGTCCAATCGCGCACCGTAGGGCTCAGGCATTTCCGTGATCTCGCCTTGCTCGTTCATCTTGACCATTTTCGCGCTGCTGAAAAAGACCACGTAAATATCGCCATTATCATTCAGAATGCCGTTCGGTCTGCCCATGTCGGGATCTTTCAGAATGGTTTCAATCTTGCCGTTTGTCCAAACTTTATAGATGGCATCGGTACCGGAAGATTCAAACCCCGGTTTCATGCCGGTATCGGTGACATAGACGGAGTCGCCATCGGCGGGGGTAATGCCGTTCAAAAAGCTGCTGCCCTTAACGTCAATCGAAGACAGCTGTTTGCCGCTTGGCAGTTCAAATACACGTATTTGAGTGATATCGGCGACAAAGAGTTTATTGCCTATAATCGTCATACCTTTAGGAGCGTGTAATTCAACGTTGCTATCTGCGCCATCAATCCATTTCAGGTCAACGACTTTACCGTCCGGACTCAGTTTTGAGATAAAACCGTTGTCGTCGGCATCGAATGGACTGCCGTTGATATTCGTGACCAGATATAGATCTTCGGCGGCATAATATTCGACCGATTCCGGCGTTGCAAAACCGACATCGCTTACCATGATTCTTGAGGTTTCCGGGTTTGCAGCGCTGTTCATAGACCACAGTGCGGTCAGTGAAGCGAAGAAAAACGTTTTAATACTTCGGGTAGATTTCATAATCAACTCCTGAAAAGGTGGATACTCTGGTTGGACACTGGTCGCAGTGTTTTGCCTGTTTATTGTAGCGCGCCTGATTGTCATTAGGGCTAACCGCAATGACCTGCTATTGTACGGGAAATGACTACGTAGTTTTACGATTTGCCTCTTAGCGAGAAAATGCTGTTGGGCCTAATCTGTCGTCTCAATTATCTTTGATTCGAAAATTTTCCGGATCGCAAAAACAAAAAAGCCGAGTCATTGCGGACTCGGCTTTTTTATCTGATTTTCAAGCTCGAAGTGCCGTTTGCACCGAGCGGAAAAAATCTTAGATTACGGTAATGTTTTCAGCTTGTGGGCCTTTTGGTCCTGGCTTAACAACAAATTCTACCGCCTGGCCTTCAGCCAAAGTTTTAAAACCTGAACTGACAATCGCGCTGAAGTGAGCGAAAACATCCGGGCCAGACTGCTGTTCGATAAATCCGAAACCTTTGGTTTCATTGAACCACTTAACGGTTCCTGTAACTGTATTAGACATAATAACATCCTAAAATTTTAATAAATAATGTTGCCTGCAATAGGCGTGACTTGCTAGAGATAAATACTGGTGGAACTTAGATACTGCAGGACGAGGTGTTACGGAAATAATACAGCGAAATGTAGAATGTAAATCTTTATAGAATTTTTCAAGCCCGTGAAGTATACGGGGGAATTCGTTAAATAGCCAGAAATAATGCAATTATTTGATAAAAAAGTGAAAAAATATCGAGTTCGATTGAACGCAGGCTGTTGCATGAGGCGTGATGGAAGCGGTTTTTGGGCGAGTTTGCGAATTCTAAGCGGCGGTATTCAAGCGCCTATTCACTTGTGCTTTTTTTTGCGCAGATAGGTCAACACAACCCCTTTAAAGGCCGGTGCGTCGTCATTGGGTTCCGGTTTGTATTGCTGGTGACTGAAACCCAGTTCGATCATTTTTTTGCTGAATTTGGCATGATTGCCGCGCCCGGGATCAACAATAATGACTTCGCATTCATCCTCGGCATGTTGCTCGATAAATTCCGAAAGCAGGGCAATATGATTCTGTTCGTACAGTAAATCGGAGCCGATAATCACATCAAAGGTGCCGAGCTGGTTATGCTGATCATGCCATCCGGTGCGCAGGAAAGGAATAGCCTTACCGTGGTTCAGATCGGTGTTTTTAGCCAAAAAGTTACCGGCTTCAGGGTGGTAATCTGTAGCAGTGATATCGGCATGACGCGCATTCAACAGCAAACTGGACAAACCGATGCCGCAGCCGACTTCGAGAATACGTTTGCCTTGAATATCAAAATCCTGCATTTTGTCGGCCAGTATTCGGCTCGATTCCCAAACGACTCCGAACAAAGACCACTGCGCATCGGAAATCCCCAGGGCTTCGGCTTCGCCGAAAGGATCGGAAAATTGGTTTTTATCGCGCAGACAGCGCAGATGGATATCAAATTCTTTGAATTCAATGGTTTGGTACAGAATACGAAATGGAAACATAGCGAGCAGCGCTCCAGAAATTGTTGACGGGTAATCGCAACAAGTCCGGCTAAAAATTCGCTACGTCGAATAAGTTACTATACGCGCAATTGGCTGTGGCTGCTGGTTTTAATAGGTTAATAGCCACTGACTCAGTGATGAATCGGGCCTCTCATCAAGACGAGAGGCATATGTTATTCGTGAATTACCAGACCAGATCGTCCGGAATCTCGAATTTGGCGTAGTAGTCTTCGTCTTCCTTGGAGAGTTTGGTTTCCAGGCTTTCGTTTTTAACGATCACGGATGCATCACGCTGCTCGATTTTTTCCTGCAGTTCGGCTTTGATCAGAGCGTAACCTTTGCCGAAACGGACGATCAGGATTTTTTCGCTGGCGAGTCCTTTTTGGGTTTTTTCATTTACATTCAGCGTTTTGACCGCTGTGCCGTCGGAAAAGTTATAAACGATATCGCCTTCGTAGCCTTTGAGCTGATTGCTTTGAATAATCTGTCTCAGTTCGGCTTGCTTGGCCTTCTCAGCCTGCTCCTGCTGGCGTTTCTGATTCAACTCGCGATCGCGTTGTGCTTTTTCTTCGGCCGCTTTGGCGGCGAGCAGAGCGGCTTCGTTCTGTGGATCGCCGTTTTGACCTTTTTTGCTCTTATTGGCTTTTTTCTGTTTGTTTTGCTGCTGCTTTTCACGTTGAACTTTTTTGGCTCTTTTATCATCGACTAAGCCGGATTTTTTCAGTTGGTCAAAGAGTGAACCCGCCATGACTGCATTCCCGAAGTTATTTTTAAAGGCGCTTATTTTACGCTAAATTCTGCGCAGCTTAAGGCTTGTTTACGCGGGCGTATGGAAAAGGTTTTGACTGGTGAAACGGGGGTGAATAAAGCGCAAGAGTGCTGCTTTGTAATTCGAGATTGAAAGACAGAGGACAGAAAATATCGAAACTGAGCAGAAGCGGCTAGCAGCGATTTGCTGCTTGGCCGCATGGATGACTAACTTTGCATAAACGGATAGTCGGTGTAGCCTTCCGCACCAGAGGTGTAGAAGGTGTCGGGATCCGGATTATTCAAAGCTGCCCCCGCCTGGACACGCGCCGGAAGATCCGGATTGGCCAGGAAGCCGGTTCCAAAGGCGACCGAGTCGGCCATGTTGTTGTCGATGGTCTGCGCTGCTTCTTCTGCGGAATAGCCCATATTGACCATCAGGTGGCCTTTATAGTGTTCGCGGGCGATAGGAATGACATCGGCTTTCTGTATGCCGAAAAAGTCGGCACGCATGACATGCAGATAAGCTAAATCAAATTGATTCAGGTGCTGTGACAAATAACGAATCCACGCTTCCGGATCGCTGTCTTGCATGCTATTGAAGCTGTTGAGCGGTGAAAGACGCAAGCCGACGCGTTCACCGCCGATCTCGTTGGTGACGGCGGTAAGGATTTCGCTCAAAAAGCGTGCGCGGTTTTCCAGAGAGCCGCCGTATTCATCGCTGCGCTGGTTGCAGCCGTCACGCAGAAACTGGTCGATAAGGTAACCGTTGGCTCCGTGTACTTCGACGCCGTCGAAACCGGCGGCAATGGCATTTGCGGCACCTTGGCGGAAATCGTCGACAATTGCCGCGATTTCTTCCTGCGTGAGTTCATGGGGAACTGTATAGGGTTTTTTGCCTTCCGGCGTATGGGTTTCGTCGTCAATGGCGACGGCGCTTGAACTGACCGCCTCTTTGCCGTTGTTGAGCAGAGGATGGGCGGCGCGGCCAGCATGCCAGATTTGCAGATAAATACGTCCGCCGGCATTATGCACGGAGTCGGTTACTTTCTTCCAGCCGTCGATCTGTTCCTGAGAATAGATGCCGGGATCGTTACCGAATGCCGACGTTTGCGGTGTGACCATACTGCATTCGGTAATGATTAATCCCGCGCTGGCGCGTTGAGTATAGTACTCGGCCATCAGCTCGTTGGGGATATGGTTTATCGCCCGGCAACGGGTAAGCGGAGCCATGACAAAGCGGTTGTCGAGAGTGAGGTTTCCTAGCTGTACAGGTTGAAAAAGTGTATCTGTCGACATGGTAACGTTCCTTCCTTATGGAAAAGTCCTGTGGATGTTGCTGCTGTAAAGTCAGTATTCGCTTGCCGGCTCACGGTCATACGGCGCACTCAATAATTTGAACCGAACAACTTGATGCGTAGGTGAGCGTGCATGATTGTGGAAGTCCGACTCTGGCAACGGGCTCGAATAAATCATTATATTCATTGTTGTCGATTGATTGGTTTTTTTGCGTAGCAATCTTGAAAACGGCGCTGCAAATAGACCTATATTCGAATTGACTCGATTGTAGTGCGCTTTGTTTTGTCTGATTCGATCCGATCGACTTATGCGATCTGAGGTGCCAGATCCGGTCTATAATCTTCGTTTATGAATCAGACTCTTAGGAAGAAAAATGCTGCAGATAGAAATTCCCGGTAATCAAACGCTGGCTTTGGCGCATCTGGTATTGGACTACAACGGGACAATTGCCTGTGACGGCGCCATCAAAAACGGTGTGATCGATAAATTGCGTGATCTTTCGCAGTATTTGCAGGTGCATGTTATTACCGCGGATACGCACGGCTCGGTGCATAAAGCCTGTGCGCAAACCTTTATCACCATTCATGTGATTGCCAAAAACGATCAGGATCGTCAGAAACTGGAATATATCAGACAACTGGGGGCGCAAAACTGTGTCGCCGCAGGAAACGGTGTTAACGATGCTTTGATGTTGCATGAGGCTGGTCTCGGGATTGCGGTGATGCAGGAAGAGGGCTGCGCAACCAAAACGCTGATGGCCAGCGATCTGCTTTTCGGTTCGATTGACGATTTGCTGGATTCTCTGCTGCAACCGAAACGACTGATCGCTTCGTTACGCAATGGATAACGGTTTAAGCAGGTGGGGTCTACTTGCGAGTGTCTGCTGTAAGCGCAGATCGGACTATGCTTGTTTGCTGATGTGAAACAGGTTCAGCGGCCGTGAGCGAATGCCCGGATACCCGCTGATTCCATTACTGAACAGTAAAATTTAAGTACTTGATTTAGTAGAGAGTAATTTTTATTTAATTCCTTATTTTGTCTTTTAACTACGTATTTATAGGTATATGATGGATATGCGCCTCCTGTAAATTACGGCTTCGCTGATGAAGCCGTATTTGTTGGAGATTCATAGGCCTTGCCTTAAAAGTTTTGTATGTATTTAACAAATTTGAGTCATGGCAAAGGAGTTAATCATGTTCAGCAAAACATTTCCCGTAACGGTTTTAATCAGTTTGTTGTTGCTATCGACCTCGGCGTTTGCCACCGAAGAGGTCAAAGTCAAAATTACCGACAAACTGGCGGAAATTCAGGTCGATCACAACGGCAAATCCGTCACCATCAAGCGTAATCAGGATCAAACCAATACCATTGATGAAGATTATGCGCTTACCTCCCGCGTCTGCCCGCCGTTTTGTCTGCAGCCGATCAAACTGCTTCCGGGCGTGCAAACCATCGGCGAGTTGGAAATGCTGGATTTCCTGAAGCGCAAGGCGAAGGGAGATCAATCTATTGTCATCATTGATTCGCGAACTCCGGACTGGGTAGCGAAAGGAACGATTCCGAGCGCGATCAATATTCCATGGACGAAACTGTTTCCGCAGTCTTCTTCCTACGAACCACTCGAGGTCGAGGATATTCTCACACTGAGATTCGGCGCGGTTGCAGTGGATGGTCTCTGGGATTTCTCGAATGCGAAAACGCTGGTGATGTACTGCAACGGTCCCTGGTGCGGACAGTCGCCGACTAATATCAAAGCGCTGGTGAATCTTGGCTATCCCGCGCACAAGATATTTTGGTATCGCGGCGGGATGCAGGCTTGGCATGCGGCCGGTTTGACGACCGTAACGCCTTAGCAGTCTGTTTTCGGACAGGAGTCGTAAAAATACACGACTTTAAGGCGTCTGAACAGGGCAACCGAAGCGGTCGGATTTTTGATCCGCTCCGGTGCCGGGACACTTGTCACGATAGTCCGGAACGCCATCCAGATCGGAATGCAGTGGACAGCCGTTTGCCGAAATTCCTTTGGACAGTTCCTGCGGCGTATTTTCCGGACAGTAATCCTTGCTGTTGACCACGCCATCCTGATCGTCATCCAATTCGCATCCTTCGGCATCAACCGGGTAGGCTTGAATGCCATCATCAAGCCGCTCAGGATTGATCACCATTCGGTAACGGAAGTCTTGGCTTACCTTTTTTAATTGTGCTGTATCGGGACACTTGTCCACCGCATCTTCGACACCGTCAAAATCGGCATCCGCCGCGAATGCGGCAAAGGAAATGGGTACGGAAGCTAGGATCGATAGAGATAAAATTAAACGAATTTTCACTGACAGTCGCCCCGGTTGTTATCGGCCAAGAATGGTGTCAACTTCATCCTGCGACAGGTATTGGGCTTGGTAATTGCCTTCGCCGATTACCGCTTCAATCTGTCCGACATAGGCGCGCAGATGGTATTCCGAACCATCGACAAGCGAGCTGTAGGCATTGATCAGAGCACTTTCATCGGTATATTCAAGACCGCAAACCTTAGGGTAATTGCTCTCGCGCATCACTTCCGGGCAGACAACGATATCGTTCATGTCCAATTCTTCGATAAAAGCGCCGACATAAAGTGCGCTCAGTTCGCTTTCCGTCGCTTTGGAGATCAGCGCGTCGAATTTTTCTGTGAAATACCAGCCCCATTCTTCACCGTAGAACTTGCCGATCTCTTCCGGTAGGTTATTGGCGTCCGGGTTCGGGTCGGTTAAGTTAAATTGCTCCAGTTTATCGCGCATGGTATCGGTATGGGTTTGTTCGGATTGCGTGGCGATCTGGTTGAAGACTGATTGTTCTGGATACATTTCGGCCAGTGTTAAATAAACATCGCGGGCCAGCTTTTCTTCCTCGCGCATAAAAGTCAGATGCGAAGCTTCCACTCTATCCAAGCCGGACGAAGTGGCGTTCTTGTCGGCATAGGCTTCCACGGAATTGAATGATAGTGCGGTAAGCAGGGCAGTGTATAAAACCTTTTTCATGATTTTTCTCTATTGTTTAGTGGCAAGTAATATCTATTTTTGTTTTTGCAGCAGTCTAGCAAAAGACATTAGAGGATTATGAAATTAGAGTGGGGAGTTGACTGAAGTCATGAACTTTTTTGCGGGAAGATCACAGAGGATTTTGCAGACGGTGTTTTATGGCCTTTTCTATTGATTAATGTACTGCACGTTGCCTGTTTGGCATTTCGAAAGGGGGTGCATCGCTAATCAGGCACCGACATTTGCGGCAAAGGGTTTAGAAAGTCGGTAGCGCAAAGGCAATTTTCTTAAAGCTGATGGTTAACGATGGCAAAAAAAAACGATCAAAAAGACCTTGTTCATGTTGCTAAGTCCCTTTGCTGGCAGGAAAAGAAAGAGGAGAAAGCTATAGGTAATGGGGTTTGATTATGCTTGTGAAATATCAGCACCGATTAGCGCATTTATGGTTAAATGCCTGCTGATTTTGTTGTTTTAGATGCATATGACTGAATTTGAATTGCAGATTTTAGGGACCGGCGCCGGCGCGTCTCAAGTTTATGACGGTTTGCCGAGTAGCAGCTTTATGCTGTTACAGAATGAAACGCCAGTTTGTCTGATCGATTTAGGGCTGGGCGTCGGGCACGAAGTCATCAAATCTTTTGGTGGTTTTCCTAAAGACATTATCGTTACCCATAACCATTCCGATCATGCCGGCGACCTGCCGGTTGTTTTGCGCGTCGAACAGGCAAAAGGAAGGAAATGCCGGGTAATCTGCCAACAGCAGATTGCCGAGCGTCTTCAACAGCACCGTCTGGCAGAACACCTTGAACGGATTGCTGCGAAGGATTTGGCCGAATGGCTGACGCCGCCGCAACAGGTACGCACGGCACTGAACGAATATTTCTCAATCGAATTTTTCCAGGGTCGGCATTCCGAGTTGAGTTTTGCCTTTATTCTCTATTATCAAGAGCGAGCATTATTGGCTTATACAGGCGATTCGACCTTGGAAAGCGAGTTGTATCGGACGCTAAGTCAGGCAGATACCTTTATCATCGACGCCCGTCCCGATTCAAACACCTGGCACGCCAGCTTCTCAGAAGTTGGGCCCTGGCTGAAACCGGGCTGCTATATTATCGGTCACGGACTAAATAATGAGCAGATTGAACACTACCCTCATCTGCCGCTGTTAAAGCAAGGTCAAAAGCTTTCACTGTCGCTTGGACAGTTATAATTACGAATATTACCGAATTTTAGTAAAAATTGCTTTTATTCAAATCCTTTTGAAGGATGCGTGATTTAGACGTTTAAAAATTTAAAAGAGTGATGCTGCGCATTATGAATTTATTTGAAAAAAATGATTATTTATATCCATTATTTATTGGGTTTGTTTTCTTTATTGCTAGTTTGCTAATCATGCATAACGGGCACTTTCATGAAGATGCGTATATATTATTCATTTATGTGGAAAATTTTGTTAATGGAAACGGGATTACCTATTTCCCCGGAGCCCCGCCGATTGAAGGGGCAACAGATTTTCTCTGGATGATCCTGATCTCCATACTCGTCTTTTTAGGAATTGATAGCGGCACAGCGGTCCTCATCCTCAATTCAGTCGGTGTGTTTATCGTATCCCTTTTGATATCCAAAATATTACTCGAATCGAAAGAAGAGAGTTTCAGGTTCAAGTTTTTCTACTTTGTTCTGCCTTTGCTATGGATTCCTCAGTCTTTTCTTTTGGCCGGTATCGGCGGTTTTAGTGTTTATCTTTATCTGGGTCTGATTTCTCTGGCGGTTTACTTTATTTATCATGGAGAGAAGTGCTATTTGATTCCTCTGGTAGGTATTGCACTGTCGCTATTCAGACCGGATGGAGTCATTCTGGCGATCGGTTTCTGGCTTGTCTCTTTGTATCTTTGTTCGCAAAACAAAGAGTTTAAGAAATTTGCCATTTATACCTTGATCGCTTTTGTTATCGGTGTCGTCTATTTTCTGTGGCGTTATAACTATTTTGGCAACCTGTTGCCTTTGCCGCTGTATGTGAAGAGCAGTGAGGGCGGCTTGGCCGGTCTGGGTAGGAACATGAAATGGATCAATCATGACTGGACATCCGTTTACCTTCTGGCGATTGTTTTTCTATCAATTGTTTTCAAAAAACTAAGAGTGGTCGCATTATATTCGGTACCGGCTGTTTTGCTTTATGTTGCTCTTATGTTTGCGACGCAGAGTCAGAATATAGGTTATCGGTTTCAGGCACCGTTGTTTATTATCAGTTTCTTGATCTTTGTGGTGCTTGTAGGGATCTATTTAAGAACGGAAAAGGACGTTAGATTTTCCAAGTTTTTAATTACCTTGCCTGTCATCGTTCTAACCGTTTCCTCTTATAAAAACGTATCCGATCTTTCCGAAATTACCGCGTTTAATTATATAAATGAGTTTCCTAAGAAAATAAATGAATTGATTTTGTCGTCCAACAATAACGACGTCACGATTGCTTTGACCGAAGCGGGGCGGCTGGCGTACTGGAATCAATCAGCAAAAATAAAAATCATCGATCTGGTCGGTTTGAACACGCCTTACACGGCAAAAAATCAGCTTTCAATCGAATATATGGAATCGATCTCTCCAGATATCATTATGTTTCATCATGCAAGAACCATTGATATCGGAAACAAAGATAAAGTCAATTCTAACCATTTGGTATTAAGCGATCGGGCCAGCTTTGATCCTGCCGGTTTTAAAAATCCGAAGCGGGTCGATAAAGTCATTGTTGCTGCAAATGTGGCATCCGAATATTTATTCCAGCATTTTGATCGCTATGATGTTATCGCAGTCGATTATCGTGAGGATGGCGGTTTCTATCATATCTATGCATTAAAGAAAAAACTGGGCATAAAGGCAGGGTTTTTAGCCGCTCTGGATGATGTTTTTTTGCAAAGACGCGATCTTTCGTATTACCAAATGAAATGATTCTCTTGAGGGAAGTCTGGAATTGATCTATTTCAGAGCGTCGCACGTAAGCATTATGCTCAGCTGGAATTTGTACGGCATACGGGACCAAGATTGAGAGTGCTGTAACAGAGGCTTAGTCTGGCAGGAAAGAGCGATGATTTAAGCGGAACAGCGCAATAGCAGATTAGGAATGCTTAAAAGATCGCATTAGTATTTGCCGTTAAGAGACGTCCGCAAAAGCTTTCACTGTCGTTTACAGTCGTTTAAGAAGGTTTATATGAATATTGCCGAGCTGGTTAAAAGGTTGATTCAACTGATCTATTACTTTTCGCCCTATTTCTGGGTTGACCGCTACTACAAACTCCGCGAACTGGATTTTGCAGCGGATTCGCATGAATGGCAGGCTCTTCGCAACCGGCGTTTGTTCCTGTCCGAGTTTTACATTGTCGGCTGGCTGGTGCTGTCATTTGCTTTAATGCTGGTTTCCGTTTTTTATCCTCTGACACTCTGGCTTATTCCATTTCTGTTTTTGCGCATTGTCGGTATCGTTAATAAAGAACTTGGGGTGATTCTCTTCGGGGTATGCAAAATTACCGAAGGGACGGCAGTTTCCGCGACCGGCAGGGTTATCGTTCTGGCAATGGTCAACTATCTGACCGCGATGTTTCTGTTTGCAACCATTTATCAGATCAATGGTTTTTTCGAAGAAGTTCCGGCCTATCTTGTTCAGGCGATGCCGCTTGGCGGTATCATTCAGGCCTTGCAGATTCACTTTACTATGAGCGGGGCTTTTGCGCCGGCCGATCTGTTTACCTGGGCGATTACCGTCTCGCAAGGCGTCTTCTGTTTTATGTTCGGAACGATTGTGATTTCGTTATTTGTCTCCTTGCTGAATGTAAAACCCTTAAACAAATAAAGCATTTTGGTGAATAATAGCCCTGTTCATCCATCGTTCCATTTATAAAAATATGTGGATATGGATGCTGACTGGAATCAAAGGAATCGATATGTTTAAAAGCAGACCATTTATTTATGCCCTTTTTGCCGTGACGGCATTTGCCGGAGCAAACGCCGCTACTGCCGCTGATATTGCCTCGGTGAACGGTAAGAATATTACCGAGCAGGATTATGAACTGTTCGTTCAGGAAAACAAGAAGCCTCAGTCCGCCAGTATCGACCGTCAGCAGGTAATTGATGAGTTGATTAACCGTGAATTGATTTTTCAGGATGCGATGAGTAACGGGCTTGATAAAAACCCTGAATTGCTTAAAAAACTGGAAATGATCAAGTTGAATCTGCTGATTGGTGCGGCGCTTGAGAAAGCGGTAGATACCCCGGAAATTACTGACAGCGATTTAAAAAAACTGTACACAGAAAAGCTCGCCAACTTTGCTCAGAGAGAATACAAAGCACGGCATATTCTTGTAAATAGCAAGGCGGAAGCCGAAGCGGTGATTCGCGAGCTGGATAAGGGAGCGGATTTTGCCGAGCTGGCGAAAAGCAAGTCGGTTGGTCCGACGGGCAAAAAAGGCGGAGAGCTGGGGTGGTTTGCACCAAACCAGATGGTAGCGGAATTCAGTACAGCTGTGACTGCTATGAATAAAAATCAATATACGAAAGAGCCGGTGCAGACGCAGTTCGGCTATCATGTGATTTTGCTTGAAGATAGCCGCGAGGCAAAAGCGCCCAGTTTCGATTCGGTAAAAGCACAACTGAAACAGTTGCTTCGGCAGCAACGTGCCACTGCCTATCTGGAGTCGTTAAGAAAAAAAGCGAACATTACGGTTAAGTAATTAACTGTTCTGCGGTTGCGGGCTTCTACGCTGATAGCGTATTGAATCTAAGTCTGCTTCCGATTCCGTTCCAGTCCAGTTTGAACACTATTTATGCAGCCTGTGAATAGAGTCTGGGAGTTTTTAATCCGGCTTGGGAGGGAACGGAGTTACCCGCCAAGCCGTTTGGTAAGGATTATTCTTTTTCTCGATATTTCAATTCTTTATGCAAGTGACGGTGTTGCCTGTCGCGCTGGAGTTTCATTTCCCGTTCATATTTACTCTGTTCTTTATCCAGACCACCTCGTGCATCCGGCGCTTCGGCCATAGCCGTTTGGCTTAACATCATTGCTGAACCTAAAATCAAAGCTAACTTACGCATTATTGAATTCCTCCTAGGGTGTGTGCCAAGCCATCTTAGCAAGGCGGTAAGGGCTTCTAAAAGAGGTAACTACTGACTAAAACTCTAAGAAAGTCTGACAAGAGTGTGTGTGGTGAATAAGTATTAAGACGAGTGCTTTCTTTCGTTGTTTGATGTCGCTAAAATCGAATTGATTATGTCTTTCAAGGAAATAACGATGGCGACCACACAGATCTGTTTTATTTCTCATGGCGGCGGCCCATTGCCGCTTCTGGATCCTCAGGATAATCGCGAGATGATCGAGACGCTGTTGCAGATAAGTGCTGAAATACGCCGTCCTAAGGCGATTCTGGTCATCAGTGCTCACTGGGAAGAAGCGGTTCCGACACTGATTTCTGGAGAGCAGCCCGGTTTGATTTATGACTATTCAGGGTTCCCGCCAGAGGCCTATCAAATTCAATATCCCTGTTCGGGTGATCCTGAATTGGCCGACAGGGTTTATCAGGCGCTTGCCGACAGCGGAATTGATGCTGTTAAGGATCGTGATCGTGGTTTTGATCACGGCCTGTATGTGCCTCTGAAGATAATGTACCCGGAGGCGGATATCCCGTGTGTCGAACTATCGATGTTGAGAAACCTGGATCCTGAACAGCATATACGCCTCGGTGAGGCGCTGGCGGCGTTGAACGATCCGGACTTGCTGATTCTTGGCTCCGGTTTTTCGTTTCATAATATGCGTGCATTCTTTAGTCACCCAAGTGCAGTTGAAGTGCAGCAGAATGTGGATTTTGAGGATTGGCTGCAAGAGACTTGCTGTGATGTTTCGCTGGACGAAGAGCAGCGGCGATCGCGTCTGGTGAATTGGCTACAGCAGTCACCTGCGGCACGTTATAATCATCCGCGGGAAGAACATCTGTTGCCATTGCATGTCTGTTACGGAGCGGCGCAAAGTGCGTGCAGGAAATCCTATCGTCTGGAAATTCTTGGAAAACAGACCAGCATGTACCTCTGGTAGTATATTCTCTTCAAATCCATCCCGACTTTATCTGAGTGATCGTGTTTTTATCTTTTAGCGTTCACTCGGATAGGTTTCTTGTTTGCTATCCATACCGCTTTGAACGGATAATCAATGCGGCTTGCTTTTCGGTTCTCTGTCAGTGTTACAAACTTTATCGATTTTATTACCTGTTTTTGCGTTAATTGCCGCCGGCTTTGCAAGCCGAAAACTGAATCTGTTAGGCCCGAATTCGGCGAGTGAATTAAGCCGTTTTGTCATTTGGCTGGCTCTGCCGGCTCTTTTGTTTGACATTATGGCCCATACCTCTTGGCAGAATTTATGGCATGTCGAATTTATCATCGCTTATCTGATCGGAACTCTGGGCGTTTTCTTGGCTGTTATTCTGTGGCGGCGCTGGCAGGGAGCGCCTTTGACCTGTGCCAGTATTGACGGTGTTGCCGGAGCCTATTCCAATACCGGCTATGTCGGTTTCCCGTTGTTGTTTCTGATTTTCGGTGCATCCAGCCAAGTGCCGACGATTATTGCGACCATTATTGTGGTCTGTATTCTGTTTGCGCTGGCTTTGGTTCTGATCGAGAGTGATTTAAAAGCGGATACGATTTTGCCGGTGCGCATTGTTCATGCACTGATCGCGGTATTGAAGAATCCGTTGGTATTTGCCCCGGTTTTCGGTTTTCTGTTTTCTTTGACCGGCTGGAGTTTACCGCAAGGGGGCGAAACCTTTTTGGATCTGCTCGGGGCCGCGGCCAGTCCGGCTGCTTTGATCAGTTTAGGCCTGTTTTTGGCCGATGCGATGCAAAGAAGCGCTCAATCCAGTCGAGCAGTGCGTCGGATCGCCTGGCAGCTGACGTTTTTGAAATTAATTGTTCAACCCTTGATTGTTGCCTGGCTGGTTCTGGGCGTTTTCGAGATGGATGTCGAATGGGCTTATATGGCAATTTTACTGGCGGCGCTGCCGACCGGGACTGGACCTTATATGCTTGCCGAATTCTATAAACGCGACGCCTTGATTACGGCGCAAACGATTCTGTTTACAACCGTTCTGTCGCTGTTCAGTCTGACAATCATACTGCTGTTAATGGGCCATCAACCGCCAAGCCTCGCATAATTCCCGGGTCAAGCACTTTGCGGCGGATTTCTTTGACACGATACGTATTTATCATTAGTTTTATTTCCGCCCCATAAAAAGTTTGAATTATCTTCAATGCTTACTATCCGCTAACAATAAAGCATGGTTTAACAACTACTTAGCGTTTTACCTGATGATTATTGGCAAGTAAGTATGGGAGAGATGAATGAAGGATTTTCCGGCACATTTAAAAGAATTAAATACCTGGATGGAAAAGTTGGGTGCTGCATCACCAAAGGTGATGCAGGGATTTGGCGCTTTGCATGCGGCAAGTCTTAAATCCGGGGCTTTGGATACGAAAACTAAAGAACTGATCGCGTTGGGGATTGCAATTACCGTGCGCTGTGATGGCTGTATTTCATTTCATGTGCATGATGCGATGCAGGCCGGCGCCAGTGAAAAAGAGGTGGCGGAAACGGTTTCGGTTGCGATTCTGATGGGGGGCGGTCCGTCGGTAGTGTACGGTATTGAGGCGATGCAGGCTTTCAGCCAGTATCAGGAACAGGGACTGTAATGATTTAAGATAAGGTAGTTTCGGATCTATCCGCTATCCAAATAAAAACCCGCGTGTGAGGACGCGGGTTTTTATTTTCGGCGATCGCTTGATCAGCTGTGCCAGATATCCTTGGTAATAGATTGATACCAGCTTCTGGCGTAGTCGGCTTCCATTTTTCGCTCTTGATGAGACGCACCGGCTTTACTGACGCCACCGGCACCTGGAATTCCGCTCAGACGGCCGTCTTTGTTTTCATAAACGCCTACGACACTGATGCCGTAATCGCCGGCAACCAGACTGTAGCAGGTGTTGACATTACGGGTCGGCGGCATTGGCAGATTGTTCAGGCTCGAAACAACCGCTGCGGCGCACATTTTGCCCTGACTGGACGCGGAGTGTCCGGATTTCGGCATGGCTCCGGCAATGCTGGCGTCACCAACCACATAAACGTCTTTGTGGATTTTCGATTCAAACGTATCCTGATCGACCGGACACCAGCCGGAGTCGTCTGTCAGCCCTGCGGTAAAGGCAATTTTTCCAGCTTTTTGCGCTGGAATGACATTGATCACATCGGCACTGACTTCATCGAAATCGCTGTAAACGGTTTTGCTGGCAACATCAATTTTGGTAACGGTTGCACCGTCCTGCGCGCCGTACCATTCAATCATCTGACCGTAAACATCGCGCCAGCCTTCACCGAATAGCGCCTGTTTGGAGAATTTCGTCTTCGGATCAAGCACCATAATGGTTGCGGTCGGATTATGTTTCTTAAAATATTCGGCAATCATCGAAACACGCTCGTAAGGGCCCGGTGAGCAACGATATGGGTTTGGTGGCGCAACCATCAGAAAACGACCGCCTTGCGGCATTTCCTGAATCTGTTTGGCAAGCAGCTCGGTCTGCGGACCGGCTTTCCAGGCATGAGGGAAAATTTCAGCCACTTCTTCAGAGTAGCCTTCGATCGCGTCATAGATGAAATCGATTCCCGGAGAGACGACCAAGCGGTCGTATTCCAGCACTTCGCCGTTGTCCAGGGTTACGGTTTTCGCCGCAGCATCAACACCGGTTGCCATCTGATGAAGAACTTTGACACCGTGCTTGGTTTTCAAGGTTTCATAGTCGTGTGTCAGGTAATCAATATCGACCAGACCAGCCAGATACCAGTTTGAACCCGGGCAGGTTATATAAGTGGTTTTCGGTTCGATCAAGGTGACCTCGGTCGAGGAATCGAAACGTTTGATGTATTTGGCAACCGTTGATCCACCGAAACCGCCGCCGATGATAAGAACGCGTTTACCGTTAGCTTGCGACTTATCGTTGCTTGAACAGGCTTGTAAGCCGAATGTTGAAGAGGCAATTCCCGCTGCGGCTAAAGCCTTTACTAAAGTTCTTCTTTGTAGTTTTTGCATGTTGCTTCCTCCGTTACGGTTTCAGGGTGGCAAGATAGTCGGCAATCGCTTCAAGTTCAGCATCGGAGTAACCTTTAACGTGGCGATCCATTATGGTCGACGGACGTTTACCCGACTTGAAGTCCTTCAGTTGTTGAAGCATCAGATCGCGCGGATATCCGGCCAGAGGCGGAATGGCGCCTCCAGTGTGTTGACCTTCCGGTCCATGGCATTGGAAACAGGTGGTGGCAAAGGCTTCACCCATGGAAATTGCTTGAACAGGCTCGGCAGCAGCGAGGCTTGGCAGCAGCGAAAGATTACCGGCGAGCAGAGTGCTCGCAGCTAACGCAGGAATTCTCTTCAACATAATGGTTTTCCTTTGTGGATCCTTGGTTTGTATTTTGTACCCGGCCATGCTCTATCCGGTTTTAAACCGTGACAGGCAGATGGCAATATAAATTATTAATATGTATGCATAAGCAGTAGTAGGGTATTTTGCGGTTATGCTATTTGTTAGATGATAATAATTTTCTATATAAGGTTATAAGAATTAGTAATAGCGTGTTTATGGCGTGATTTTGCGAATTTGAGAAATGAAATGGATAAAAAAGTACTCTTAATAACGGTGAATCTGTTACAAAAGATAAAAAGTATTAATTTAATGATTAAAAAAATGAATTGCACGGGGTGATGATGTTTGGCAAAAACGAAATTTAAAGTGCTTATCTTAAGCGCTACAGAATAAACGCAACCTTAAGATTTATCCGATCAGTCGCTTTGCGTTAAGCAAAAGGTGAATGGGATAGATGGTTTCGGGGCGCTATCCATGCTAGTAATCAAGGCAGGAATTTTCGCGGATGATTCTGCAATCGGTCCGGCGAACGCATGTTGAAACGGATACTCAGCGCGCCATAAATCCTTTTCTGTTCGGGTGCTTTTCTCTTCTCCTATCTCATGGTGTCGATTATGATAATGGCCTTCAATCGAGAAAAGAATATGCAACAAGGGAGTGATTTTATGAATATTGCAGAGGTTGCCAAAACCCGTTATGCCACTAAAAAGTTCGATGCCGATAAGCGGATTCCGGATGAAGTCTTTGCGCAAATCAAAGAGTTATTGCGCTTTAGCCCCTCAAGCGTCAATTCTCAGCCATGGCATTTTGTCATCGCCGACTCGGCTGAAGCGAAACAACGTCTGGCCAAAGGAACACAAGGGCAATATGGCGCCAATGAATCCAAGGTATTGGATGCATCGCATGTGATTCTGCTTTGCGCCAAAACGCAGATCGATGATGATTATGTACGTCATCTGATGTCGGTCGAAGAACAAGATGGCCGTTTTGCCGATGAAGCCGCGAAAGACGGCGCCTATAAAGTCCGTTCATTCTATGTCAATATGCACCGACTGGAATTGCAGGATACGCAATGCTGGATGCAAAAGCAGGTGTATCTGAATATGGGGACGATTTTATTGGGTGCCGGGGTACTGGGCGTGGATGCAGTTCCGATTGAAGGGGTGGATACTGATATTCTGAATGCGGAATTCGACCTGCCAAGTCGCGGGTACAGTGCACTGGCACTGATTGCTCTGGGTTATCGGGATGAGCAGGATTTTAACGCTAGCTTGCCAAAGTCGAGACTGAGCGAAGATGAGATTATGACTTTTATTTAGTCAGACGAGATGGTGGCAGCCTGTGTCCGTTTAAACACGTGCGGCTACTTCTCATCTTATGGATTCTTTTTAAAAGCCTGACTCTTCAGGCTTTTTTATTGATCCCGCTTTTAGCAGTATGCAGGAAATACCGCTTTCTCTGATCGGTATACCTGTGTTACCAGTATATGCCGCTTGCGCCAATGAGGACTTCCAGCGTGCCGAGCGTTAGGTTGATCGCGATAATCGGACGCATCTGCTTTTGCATAATCGCTCCGGCATCAGGAAAGCGCTGCTCTTGAACGGCTTTTTTGAAAGCCTGGAAAGGTTTGAAATACAGCCAGCTGAAAAAGGCGATCATTAACCAGCCTAGCCATTGCATGATTTCAATATACAGAGTGGATGTTTCCGCTGCGAAACGGGCTGACCAATCCCAATAACCGGTGATGACGATCAGAAAAATAGCCAGCCAGACCCATTTAAAGAAGCGACTGAACACGCCTAGCCAGAGGGTTAATCTATACGGCGGGTCAATTTCCATTGCCGCAGGGCGCAGTACGCGATAGGCTAAAAACATCCCGCCGACCCAAACGACGGCAGCGAGCATATGGACGGCGATCATAGTCACATCAATTATATTCATAAGTCTTCCTAAGTTGGTTTAGATGCTGATTTCGTAAGTAATCGATTTATTTTATCTCTTGGCATAATCTATCATCTCAAACGAAAATACGGCATTTTTTTCCGCTGCAGAAAACTTTCTTACTCTTAATAACAACAGGGTTTCGGCAATAAATTGCGAAACCGTCCTGTAAATCAAAGTAAATAATTGGATTTCATAGAAATTTTTTAGGTGAGCTGTATAATTTCCTAGCAAAATTTTAGGTTTGAATTTTCTGTTTTATGAAGCGTGCAATCCCTTGTCGATACGCGGCGTCTTAAGTCTCAGATGAATACAGATCTTGCGACGGTTGGATTTTTCCAATTCCGTCTCTTAAGTTAGTTTCTCAGGTTCCTGATTTTGTTCAAGCTTATGTTACGTATTCTGTCTTTTGTTTTTTTGGGGTTGCTCTCGCTGGTGTGGCAGACAACGGCCATGGCAGAGGAAAAACCGGCAAAGAGTTTTGATAAGGTTGTACTGCAGTTGAAGTGGCTGCACCAGTTCCAGTTTGCCGGCTATTATGCTGCGCAGAAAAAAGGCTATTTTGCCGAGCAGGGACTGGATGTCGAAATTCGCGAAAGGGATCTGTCGAAAAATAATATTCAACAAGTGTTGAGCGGCGAAGCGCAATACGGGATTGCCGATTCGATTCTGATGCTTTATCAGGCGAAAGGCGATCCTCTGGTTATAGTGACGCCGGTTTTTCAGCATTCGCCGCAAACCCTGATTACACTCAAATCTTCCGGAATCGACAGCCCATATCAGCTTGGGGGCAAAAGTGTCGCTTTCTATCAGAAAGATACCGACGGATTTGCGGTACTGGCGATGGCGAAGCATTTAGGCATCGAGCTGAATCTGCAGCGGCTACATCATAAAACCGATCCGGGCGTTCTGGTTCGCGGTGAAGTGGATGTTTATGCCGGCTATCTGACAAATGAACCTTATTATCTCTATCAGCAGGGGATTGAGGTTAACCTCATCAAGCCGATGAATTACGGGATCGATCTCTACGGAGATATGCTTTTCACCTCTCGAAAAGAACTTCAGGAGCATCCGGAAAGAGTTGCGGCGATGCGCAAAGCGGTCATCAAAGGGTGGCAATACGCTCTGCAGAATAAGCGTGAGATCGCCCAGTATATTCTTGACACTTACCAGCCGAAAAACAAAACTTTGGATCACCTGATTTTCGAAGCCAAGGCGATCGAAGAGATGATGGCGGTCAACAGCACTCCGATCGGAACCATGGATCGCGGGCGGCTTGAATTTACCAAGAAGCTGTTTCATAAACACAATCTGGTGCAGAACGACTGGGATCTTTCCGAAGGCATTTATCAGCCGCAGATCAGCAAGCTGAGCTTTACTGCGCAGGAAGAAGCCTGGATCAAGGCTCATCCGGTATTGAAACTTGGTATCGATCCGGAGTGGTTTCCGATCGATTTTGTCGATGAGAACGGTCAGTTCAGCGGGATCTCATCGGAGCTGTTCCACTATATCGAAGATAAAACCGGTCTGAAATTCGAGGTTAGCCCGAAATACACTTGGGCGCAGACAATCGATATGATCAAAAATAAGCACTTGGATTTACTCTCGGCTCTGACGATTACCGAAGAACGCAAGACTTACCTGAAATTTACCCGTCCTTACCTGAACTTTCCAACCGTGGTCGCGACTCGAACCGGTACGCCTTATTTATCCAACCTTAAAACCCTGGATAGCATGAAACTGGCTGTGGTCAGAGGTTATGCGGCTCAGGAGTTTATCGAATTGAATTTTCCGGCGGCACAACTGCTTCTGGTTGATTCGCCGTTAGAAGGCTTAAAATCTGTTTCCAAAGGCGATGTTGACGGTTATGTCGATAATGTCGCCGTTATCGGGCATTACATCCGTACCAGCGGCTTAGCTAATCTCCAAGTCGGCGGGGAATTGCCGTTCAGTAAAGCGATTTCAATCGGCGTCCGCAATGATTGGCCGGAATTGCAGGGAATTCTGGATAAGGTGCTGGCGCAGTTGAATCCTAAGGAACTGAGTGAAATGCAGAACCGTTATCTGATGGTGCAATACCAGAGTTCATTTGACTGGAAGACGCTTCTGAGTCTGTTGATCCCACTACTGATAATTATCGCTGTGATTGCTTTCTATACGCTGCAATTGCGCAAAGCGCGGCAGGATTTGCAGGAAAAGAACCAGATACTGCACAAACTTTCTTCTACCGACTATCTGACCGGTGTCTACAACCGTTCATATATTGATAAGCGACTGCTTTCCGAGATTGCGCGTGCAAAACGTTATCATACCCCCTTAAGCATTCTGCTGTTTGATCTGGACCACTTTAAAGCGATCAATGATACCTACGGTCACGATATGGGTGACGAAGTGCTACAGACCTTTACCGAGGTGATTACAAGCAGTATTCGGGAGATTGATGTCTTCGGTCGCTGGGGTGGTGAAGAGTTTCTGCTGATTTCGCCGAATACCGACATCGAGCAGGCCTATTTTCTGGCGGAAAGGATCCGCCATGAAGTCAATAATGTGCATTTCAGACAGAAAATCCGTCTGGCTTCCAGTATCGGCGTGGCCCAGCTTAGAGTGGACGAAAATCTGAGCGAAATTATTAAGCGTGCCGACGAAGCGGTGTACAGCGCCAAGGAGCAGGGGCGGGATCAGACAGTGATTGCCAAATAGTTATTGCGCTTGAGCAGTCACGCGATAGGAGTCGTACGAAAATTCTCGCTTTGTGCGGCTATGAGCCGTAGCTGTCTTGAACAGTGGGATTGGTAATGAGTAGATGAGCTGATCCGATCCGAGTTACTGAGTATGCTTGTGTATTGCACGAAACCGTTTTATCACCTTATTCGGCAGCGAGTTCTGCATGCTGTTTGAGCTGAGGGTAATGGCTGTAACTGCCGTTGGAAACTTGGAGGGTAAAATCGACAGGATGCCTGCCGCCATCAGAAAAGCGGCAGGTGAGAAGTGATCACAATCAGTGCGTTTTGAACTGCTGCACCAGTTGTTGAAGTTCGGCGGCGTGTGCGCTGACTTTTTGACAGGCGTCGGCGGTATGATCGGCACCGTCGGCAACATTATGACTGACCTGTTGAATTTCCAGCATATTGGCCTTAACAAATTCCGACTGCTGTTTCTGCTGCTCTGCAGAGGCTTCGATTTTCAAATTTTTCTGAGTAATGGTTTTGACCGCTTCGGCAATCATAGAAAGCGCTTTTCCGGCGTTATTGGCCTGAGTAACGCTGTTCAGTGCCTGTTTCTGCCCGTTTTGCATAACCTGAACCGCTTCGTCGGCGACGCTCTGTAGCTGTTCGATAATCGATTCGATCTGTACCGCGGAAGCCTGGGTTTTTGCCGCCAGTTCACGTACTTCGTCGGCAACGACGGCAAAGCCGCGACCGTGTTCACCGGCACGTGCCGCTTCGATGGCCGCATTCAGGGCCAGCAGGTTGGTCTGTTCCGAGATGTCTTTGATGACGGAAAGAACCGAAGTTACGTTTTCGCTGTCGGTTTTCAGGTTACGGATTACAGTCGCCGTTTGCTCCACTTCCTGAGCCAGAATCTGAATCGAATCGATTGCCTGGTTGACAACCTGCGAACCGGAGTCGGTAGCTTTTTCAGCCTGCTGAGCGGCAGCGGTTGCCGCCAGTGTATTGTTCGACATCTCGGCGGCAATTTCTGTCATATTGGTAATCGACTCGGCAACTTTTTCCGTTCCGGATTTCTGCGCATTGACCCCTTCGTGGGTGTTTTTGGAGACTGTCATCATCCCCTCGGAGGCCTGATTCAGCTCGTCGGTTACCTGTTTGATGCGGTTGACCATACGACTGAGATTCTCGGCCATCAGGTTGAAACTGTTGGCCATATCGCCGATAAAGTCATGGCTTTTCAGGCTGCATTTCAGGGAAATATCATTTTGACTGATGGCGTTCGCCACTTCGCCGATGCGCATCATGCGTTTAAGCAGGCGCTCTTTAAGAAGCCAGTAGTTGAAGATACCGATGGATATCCCGGCCAGAATACAAGCGATAACGAACCAGATCAGCATGCCTTCTTTGAAGTTGACAAACAGACTGGCGAACAGCGGGAAAACTACGCCCATGCCAAGCCCCGCACCGATATAGGTGAGGAACATATTGCGTAGAATACTGGGTTGACTGAAATTAAACGAGACCATAATTCCTATCTTCTATTTTTATGACTGTCGGAGTTGAACAGTCTCAAAGCACGAAGTAAGCCAAATTTAGGATGGGGGCGGTCGGTCTGAGACAAAATAGCGGGAATTGTTTATTCTGCACGCTGTTTAGGTGTTTGCAGGCGCCGTTAGCGATTAATTACGCCATACCAGAATTCGGTTGTTTTGCGGCATTTCGATGTCCTTCAACAGTTTCAGTCCGGATTGTTCGGCTAGACGGTTACACCATTCGAAATCCTTGATGCCGCTTGCAGGATTGCGTTCCTTAAGCCATTGATCAAAGCGTGCGTTACTTTCGCTGGTATAGTCCCCGTTATAGTTGAACGGGCCGTAAATCATTACGATTGCATTAGGATTCAATACCTTGGGAAGATGTTTGAAAAAATCCTCGACATGATTTCGACCCATAATATGGAAGCTGTTGGCACTAAAAACCGCATCGAAGGTTGTGTCCGGCCAATGAAGCTCCTCGGAGACGTTGAGACAGATTGGCGCGGAGACGTTTTGCAGACCGGCTTCCTCAAGCCATTGGTTGATGCCAACATGACATTCCATCAGATCGGAGGTCTGCCATTTCAGATGCGGCAACTGAGCGGCAAAATAGACCGCATGCTGTCCCGTGCCGCTGGCAATTTCCAGTACCGAATGGCAATCTCGCAGTAATTTCCCAATTGCTTGCAGGATAACCTGTTTGTTTTCTTCGCTGGATTGGGCGAAGGGTTTCTGGCGCGGGTCTGGCATGTTCATTCGTTACCAACCTTTATACGGAAGCGGGTTTGTTCGAATTGTCGGCTTTCGGGTGACGCCGTGCTCTCTGCTGACCGGACGGATTGTTAGAACGATTATCAGCCGCTTTAGCGCCTGTGCTGTTACGTTGCGGTCTGCGTCTTGGACGACGTGGTTTAGTGTCATCTTTTTGGCTGCCGTCGTTACGGTTTCCCGGCTTGGCCTTAGAAGGGGTTCCAGGCTCTTGAATGGCCTGCAATGTTTTATTTTTCTTCGGTTTTTTAGGCTTTTTCTTTTTGATGCCCAGTTTGGATTCAGGCAGGGCTTTTTGCGGTTCGAATCCAGACATGATTTTACGCGGCAATATCTGGTTGATCAGGTTTTCAATGCCGACCAGCTCCTTATACTCTTCGGCGCAAACCAACGAGATCGCTTCCCCATCGCATCCGGCGCGACCGGTTCGTCCTATACGGTGAACATAATCTTCGGAAACATGCGGCAGGTCGAAATTGACCACATGCGGCAGCTGATCGATATCGATCCCGCGGGCGGCGATATCGGTTGCGACCAGAACCTGTAGTTTGTTTTCTTTAAACTCGTTTAAGGCGCGGATACGAGCATTCTGACTTTTATTGCCGTGGATCGCGGCGGCTTTGATACCGTGTTTGTCGAGCTGGGTCGCCAGTCGATTGGCGCCGTGTTTGGTACGGGTAAAGACCAGAAGCTGATACCAGGCATGTTCCTTGATAAGGTGAATCAGCAGGCGGGTTTTATCCGCTTTATCGACAGGGTAGATTGATTGCACTACGGTTTCCGCAGTCGAGTTTTCCGGGGTAACGGAAATTTCGACCGGATTGTGTACCAGACCTTTGGCAAGCGCGCGGATCTCGTTGGAGAAGGTGGCGGAGAACAGCAGATTCTGTCGTTTAGCCGGCAGTAAGGTCAGAATTTTTTTAATGTCGCGAATAAAGCCCATATCCAGCATGCGATCGGCCTCGTCCAGAACCAGGACTTCAAGGTCGTCGAAACGGATGGCGTTTTGCTGATAAAGGTCAAGCAGGCGCCCCGGTGTCGCGACCAGAATATCGACGCCTTTACGCAGTCGCTGCATCTGCGGGTTGATTTTGACACCGCCGTACACAACCGTTGAGCGCAAAGGCAGTTCCTTGCCGTAGGTTTCAACGCTTTCACTGACCTGAAGTGCCAGTTCCCGGGTAGGAGTCAGGACCAGGGCACGAGCCTGATTGGATTTGGCGATCCGTCCCTGTGACAGTTTTTCCAAAAGCGGCAGGGTAAAGCCGGCGGTTTTACCGGTTCCGGTTTGTGCTGCCGCCATAACATCGTGGCCTTCGATAATGGCCGGAATAGCTTGTGCCTGAATAGGGGTCGGGGTTGTGTATCCTGCGGCTTCGACCGCTTTGAGGATTTTGTCGTTAAGGTTTAGTTGGCTAAATTGCATAGATCATTTTTCTCTGACTGTTTACGAGCGGACTCGAAGATGGGTGCGCCCGTGATTTCAAGGTTTCGATCTACAAAGAAAGAGAAATAAGAGAAAACAAGCGCCAAACTAAACGCGGCATTGGCAGCGCCTAGAATAAAGGACGGCAAGCATACCTTAAATGCCGGTTAATAGCGATAACAATCGTGTGTTTACGCGCAATACCTCGGCCGATAATGCTTTGAATGTGCACGGGTTTTCGATGCCTGCTTTGCGTCGGGAAGAGCGGTAAGTTTGCGCCTGAATGCGTCTGTGGACGCTTTCTGAATGTTGAAATAACCACTGCTCTATAGCGCATTCAATAACTGCTGAAATTTGGGGTGCTGTTGCAGTAGTTTTCCGCCGGCTTCAATCAACTGCTGTTTTTGTTCTTCGCTCAGGTTAAACCCGGTTGGAATGGCGTTAAAAAATTGGCGCTCTTTTTCATCTGCCAGCTGTTTGAAGTTTAGTTCGATAAAGTACGGCGTAACCTGTTTTTGCGGCGTCGACAGACTGGTACTCCATGAGGCCATTGCACGTTCGAAGAGTTCCAGAGTGGTTGCATTGTAGCGGTGAATCTGAATATCGGTCATGGCATTCAGGCTGGTTTCAATTGACGGCGTGGCTCGGGTTTTGGCCAAGTCGAGCGACGATTGGGTTGACGCGTTGACGACAATGACAACCAGCTTGTCCGATGGTGTCCGCTTCAGGCGTTTATTCATGGCCTGCGGTCCGCCGGAAAGTTCCATAAAGTCGTAAATGGCACGAAGTCCCAGGTTATCGGTAATCCCGCCGTCTACCAGATGCAGATAACGATGTTTTTCCTTTTCATGCAGATAGGTGAGTAATCCTTGTCGCGTTTCTTCAAGCTGCAGACTGTTAAGCGGCGAATCCTTGATCAAAAGGTTGTTCGGCGAGCAGCCGCTGAAATTCTCCACGACAACCGGGTTGAATAGAACCGGTACCGAAGAAGAGGCGGTGACGGCGCGCGAAATCGGGTAGCGTGACAGATCGGAACAGAGTAAGTCGAAATATTCCTGAATGAAACTGAAGCGCACGCCATTGCTCAAATCGGATGCATTGATCATTAACAGCGGAGCATTTTTTCGTTTTCCCAGGTCGGCGAAAGTCGCTCCCTTAAAGACGGATTGCTCATACAGGTCGGCGGCGATATCGGTGCGTCCGAGATTGGAAAACCATTGCGACGGGTACAGCAGTTCGGTAATCAGATTTTCCTGAATGTTCTGGTTGAGAAAATCGTTTTCGAAATGTGCGAAAGTCCGCTCGCCGTGCAAGACATAATAGGCCGCGGTAAAACTGCCGCCGGAGACCGCGCTGATGACATCCACTTCCGAAAGCAGGCTGTCATTGCCTGACGGACTTGATGGTGTTTGACGTAATGCTTTAAGAACGCCGTAGGATAAGGCGGCAGCGCGCGACCCGCCTCCGGAAAAGCTCAGTACCAAAGTGATTTTACCGGGAGGTCTGCGATGAATCTGCGAGGCAATACCGTAACTGTCATTTGTAGAGGACGGTGTGATTTTCTTGTTGCTGATGACACTGTGAGTGGTGCACCCGCTTAAGAGCAGCATACAGATAATGCCTGTTGCCAGTAGATACGGTTTCATAATACTTTACCTGTCCTTATATAACAGCGTTTGCAGGCTCTGATTATAGAAGAGTTATCCGGATTTGCGTACTCGCTGCCATAAGCATTTCGCGTCCGTATGAATCATTGGTCAAAAGGTTTCCCCTGAAAAGAATCGATAAGTGCATAAAGGCGTGCATTATGTCAATATAGATAGACAGCGGTATGGGGGGTTAAAGATGGGATTCGATTTTTCACTCGTTTTGGTTTTTGTCTTTGTGGCGATGATTGCCATTATTATGTTTCTGACAAAGAATAAATAAAGAGCAGATAAGCGTTGATAAGCCGCCGATGTCAGCGTTATAGAGTATTTTGATGTAGCAACCATTAAGATTATATGAAACGCGCTACTGTCGCGTTTGCGTCATGGTCTGCGGTATGGTAGCGTGGTGGCTTTAAATTTATTGCCAGGCGGTAATGCCTGTTTCGACTATAGAAATCTGTGAATTTATCCTGCTTGAGGGCGCGGTTGATTTTAAGGTTTCGCAACTAAAGGATTTTTCGTATGCGGTTATTTTCCGGCAAATTGCTTTTCGCACTGTTTTTAGCGAGCGCGTCATTGACTTCACAAGCTCAACCGCCGATGGCACAGCAAGGTCAGATGCAAATTTCTGAAGAGCAGAAAAATCTGATGGTGCAGATGCGACAGGCGCAAATGGCTTTGCAGCAGAACCAACAGAAGTTGCAGGTTATGCAGTCAGACGTGATCGATAATTCCGCTGAATTGCAGAAGCAGCGCGATTCCCTTCGAGCCAAAGTGACTGAGAAAATGAATGTCGACGGCTATGATTCCGATGCCGAAATGAAAGCTTTGGGCGATATTATCCAGAAGTATCAGGCCAGCGGCGAAAAGCCGAGTCAGGAAGTGATTATGGATTTCCAGAAGCGTCAGAGAGTTTTTCAGCAGAAGCAGATGCAGGTTCTGCAGGATAAAGAAGTTCAGTCCATGGCTCAGAAGTTCGAAGACTCTGTTATGCAGGCCGTTGAAAAGAAAAATCCCGACAGCGCTGATTTAATCAAGACGATTCAGCAGCAGACTGACCAGGTTAGACAATTGCAGCAGCAGTTCCAGGCGGCAATGGCTAAATAAATAGATTGTTATCTACTGTCTCTAAAAAGAAAACCCGCGCTTTGCATGGCGCGGGTTTTTTATTGGCCGTTGTAAAACTGTGAAGGTTTAACGGTTACGCTGAGACCTGTTCAAGCGCCTGTTCAATATCGGCAATAATGTCGTCGATGTGTTCGATCCCGATCGAAAGTCGGATCAGATCTTCGGAGACACCGGCTTTGGCCAGTTCTTCGGCATTCAGTTGACGGTGGGTTGTCGTTGCCGGGTGGCAGGCAAGCGATTTCGCATCGCCGATATTCACAAGACGTAGAATCATCTGCAGTGCGTCGATGAATTGTCCGCCGGCGTCGCGTCCGCCTTTGACACCGAAACTAAGAATGCCGGACGAACGTCCGCCGGTGATTTCCTGGCATAGGGCATGATATTTATCGTCTTCCAGCGCAGCGTAGTTTACCCAGGAAACTTTCGGGTGATTCTTCAGATAGCGGGCTACCTGCAAGGTGTTTTCACAATGTCTGTCCATACGCAGGCCTAAGGTTTCCAGGCCTTGCATAATCAGGAAGGCGCTGTGCGCAGCCAGGGCGCCTCCGGTATTGCGCAAAGGAATCACTCGGCAACGCGCGATAAAGGCGGCCTGACCGATATCTTTGGTGTAGCTGACCCCGTGGTAAGAAGGATCCGGCTCGTTTAACATCGGGAAGCGTTCGGCATGTGCCGCCCAGTCAAAGTTTCCAGAATCGATAATCGCGCCCCCCAGAGTCGTTCCGTGACCGCCGATATACTTGGTCAGCGAGTGGATGACAATATCCGCGCCAAGCTCGAAAGGACGACAGAGATAAGGAGTGGCAACGGTATTATCGACCATTAGTGGAATACCGTGTTTATGGGCGATTTCGGCAAGCTTTGCGATGTTAACGATATTTCCGGCCGGGTTTCCGATGGATTCGCAGAAGATCGCCTTGGTGTCTCTGTCGATTGCCGCTTCGAATGCGGCAAAGTCGTCGGCTTTTACCATGCGCACTTCGATTCCCTGACGGGGAAAGGTATGGGCAAACAGATTATAGGTTCCGCCGTAGAGCTGGCTGGTACTGACGATGTTGTCGCCGGCCTGGGCGATGGCTTGAATCGCGTAGGTTATTGCCGTCATGCCGGAAGCGACTGCCAACGCTGCAATACCGCCTTCCATTGCGGCAACGCGTTCTTCCAAAACGGCATTGGTCGGGTTCATGATCCGTGAATAGATATTCCCGGGGATCTTCAGATCGAACAGATCCGCGCCATACTGGGTATTGTCAAAGGTATAGGATGTCGTCTGGTAGATTGGAACCGCAGCGGATCGGGTTGTCGGCTCCGATGTATAACCGGCGTGGAGAGCAATCGAGTCAAGTTTCATGCAAAGTCCTTAGTGCGAGTAGTAAAACGGTCGGGTTTCGATTAAAGAAATTCATCTTAACAATCTGAAACCCGATGAAGATAAAAAAAATTCATCTCAGAATGAAGAATTCTGAATCAGGCGGCAGGCCGATCTTCAGGGTTGGCGGTTTTCGAGAAAAGCCATTTTGATTCCGGTATAGATTAAAGCGCTACCGGCGGTTTTATTCACCAGATTGATGGCCCAGGCCTTAAGTTGCTGGCGGGCAAGATGTGCTCCCAGATAGGCGTATAGGCTATATACCAGGACGTCGGCCAAAAAGCAGGTGAGTCCCATAATCAGAATTTGTGTTAAAAGCGGCTCCGTCGGATCAATAAACTGTGGCAAGAGTGCTGAAAAATACATCAGTGCTTTTGGGTTGGCCAACTGAACGATCAGACCGTGGCTGTATAGCTTCGTCGGGCGTGCATCGGTTTTTCCGCCCTCGAAGCGGATTGCCGATCCTTTACTGAAAAAAACACTGAGCCCCAAGTAGAGCAGGAACAGCACGCCGAGCCATTTAATAATTGCAAACAGCGTGCTGGAGGCAATAATCAGCGTAGCAATCCCTGTTGCAGACAGTGCAAAAAAAATAACGTCCGCCGAGGCAATACCAAGAACGCCGATAAACGCTTTTTTGGACTGTAACGATGCCCCTTGCGCCGAGGCAACCATGGCCGACGGCCCCGGAACCATAATCAGCAGGAGGGTAGTAACCAAAAAGATCGAGTAGAGTTCAATGTTCATTGCAAAGAGAGGGCTCCAAAGGTTCAATTGATCGGCGGCGGTGTCGATCGCACACTATTTTTTAAGGGACTCTTCAATACGCTTGCGCTCTTCGATCCAGGATTTCTGGTCGAAATCGACGTTCATGCAGTCGTAGCAATGTTCTTTGAAAATTCCGATTTTGGCCAGCAGCCAGTGAACTTTGCAGCCCAGACAGAAGCCGAATACAGCCTCTAGCCACATCAAGATGAAACACAATCCGACCAGTAGAGGGATAAAGTCCGGCATATAGTTGCTATCGGTCGGTAAAATCGTCTCTGAGAAGAGGGCATTAACCATTCGCGCCAGAGTATCCGGATTAAAGAATACCAGACAAGAAATAATCAAGGTCGTACCGATGACCCAGGCAAAGCGCTTAGGCTTGAGTGGTTCCCATTTCGGACGGACATTGCGTGTCAGGAAGGTGGCGAGATGAATTGTCGGCGACAGATAAGCGGTTTTGACAAACATTCCGCTGATCATTTCAAACAGTCCATAGAGTAACACCAGACTGGGAATCGTATAATCGAATACGGTTTTAAAGGCTTGAACATTGAAGATAACACGCCAATCTTGAGTCATTTCAAAGGTTTCTTCAACAAACGTATTCGGTACAACCGTCCAGGTTGGCGCCAGAACTGTGGTAAACAGAACGATGACCATATAGATTGGCAATAGCAGTAACAGCCCGGCTCTGAGTTGAACGGCGTATTTATTGATGAAAAGTATCTCTTCAGATTTATCTCTGAACCAAAGGTTTTTGAAATGGTATCTCACGATGCGAAACTCCGTTGACTGATGTTCTTTGTATTGTTATTGCTTTATATTTATAAGCATTTGCTTATATGTAAAAATGTTCAAAAATGTAATGCTAACTACTGTTAGTTAGGATAAGTGAAAATTACCAAGCGTCAAGAGCGCTGAAACTAAAAAATTTTCAGGGGTTATAGAAATAAATGATTGTCTTAAGAGGATGGGAACGCAGTGCGTGACAGGCGTTAATTCGGTTACCAAGGATTGACTGTTGTTGCAGTATGTCGGCAGACGTCGGTAAAAGCACGTCTGCCGGTATCGTGACGATGGAGATTTAGGCTAGGCCGAAGGCTCCGATGACTTTATCTGTGTTTTGTTTCGTCAAATCTTTGGATAGAAATTTGCAGATTTTTTCTTTGGTTTGACTGCTTAATTTGCCCGCCACTTTTGTATGAATCGGTGCGGATGCGGCAAGGTAGAGTTTACCTTTGTGGTTATTGGCAAATTCGTTGATAAACTCGCCGAGATGGTCGATCGAGCGGTTTTTTATTTCAATATCGCTTTTGTTTTCGTAGGAACTCCCAACATCGCTTACGGAGTTGGAAAAGTCTCCGGCTTTATCTGTATAGATTTGGGAGATTTTGGCTAGGCTCTCAAAGTTTTCTTCTAGTTGGTATGTCTGCAGAGAAATGCTGCTTTGCGTACTTTTATTGATTGAAAAAACTTTCATGTTCCCTAAATCAACCAATATTGCATAACCAATTGTGCTCATAGATATCCACCTCGATAATAACTAACGCGTCTGTTTGCGTAATCGACAAACTTGAATGAGACGTTAACTTTATAAACAACAGCCGGATTTACTGGCGTTACAACCACGGCTCCGGTAAATCCGAGTTTCAGGATCAGTTGCGCCTGCTATAGATTATGGGTTTTACAAATACGTTTTTTAGCGCAGCTGATTTTTCAGTCTATCGCGTAAGCCATGCCGAATTCAAAAAAAATCATATAAAAATCAAATATTTCA
Source organism: Thiomicrorhabdus sp. 6S3-12 (assembly GCF_017571475.1). Lineage (GTDB taxonomy): Bacteria > Pseudomonadota > Gammaproteobacteria > Thiomicrospirales > Thiomicrospiraceae > Thiomicrorhabdus. Next base: position 211,372 of record NZ_JAGETW010000005.1, read on the forward strand.
CGTTTTCTTTTTTTCGAATAACTTATTGAATGATTTGCATTGAGTGTGAATTAAAATGCTTTATTTAGTGTATTTAATGAGTTTTTAGGGGCGGGGGAATGGTGGGAATTCGGCCCCCAAAAAGGGGGCGAAGGTCATTTCCCGGATTGCAAAATCATCTGCTGCAGGTGCAGGCTTAGGCGGGCAAGATGGTGACTGACTCTTTGCATCCAGCGAATCGCTTCCAGTGAATCCCAGCACTGATCGGCATTAATTTCGCCCTGTCCCATACGTTCGACCATTTCGTGGCGGTAGGTTTCCGCATCCTGATTGATGAAGCGGCTTAATTCCTCCGTTAATACGACGTTCTGTTGCCATTCTTTGCGTGCAAGCGCGTTCCGGAAGCGTTCGATATCTTCGGCCATGCGTTGAGAGGATTGATGCAGGGTTGGAAATTGTTTGCTTGCTTCGGCGCGGTCGGATTCTTCCTCGCAGCGTTCGTGCAGACGTTGCAGGTGGTCAAGAATATGAATCATCTCAACCAGACGTTGCCACTGGAGGTGATCGCTGTGGCTGAGGTGAATTTCATCCAGGTAGTATTGTGTCTGATCCAGATTCTGCTGAAGTTGCTGTAGTTTGGACGCAGCGTGCTGCGTTGCAGGGGGGCTGACAATCAGCTTAAGTTCGCCGATCAGTTCTTCGCTTAAGGTCAGCAAACTCTGTTGCACTGCGTTCAGCGCCAGATCCGGAGTGTTAAGCAGTTGTGGATCCAAGGCGTCCATATAGAGATTTTCTTGCGGAAACATGCGAATAATCAGACGTGCAAATTGTTTGGTGGAAGGCAGGATCAGTATGACGCCGAGCAGATTGAACAGGGTATGAAAGCCGACGACGGCGATTTCCGCATTTTCGTATAACGCGTCAGGCGAAAACCATTCCCATAGTGAGACATAGGGGATGATTAAAAAGAGCGCGAGTACGGCGGTTAAAAGATTGTAAACAACATGCGACAGGCCGGTTCGTTTGGCTCCGGTTGTGCCGCCGATAACCGCTACCAGAGATTTGACAGTGGTGCCGATATCCATCCCGATAACCAGAGCGATTGCCTGTTCGAAAGTAAGCAGTCCGCTGAAAAGGGCCGTCAGAGTTAAAGCCACACCGGCACTGGAGGATTGCGTGATGGCGGTAAAGAGCAAACCGATCAACAACAGTTGCAGAATGCCGCTCAGATTGTTTGCCGGCAAATTGCTGAAGTCGACAAATTCCACCAGCCCGGCCATCGCATGCTGCATGGTATCTATGCCGATAAAAAGCAGGCCGAAGCCAGCGATTGCCATGCCGCCATGTTTCAGTTTTTGCGAACCGAACAGATACAGTAAGGTTCCGCCAAGAAGGATCAGTGAAGCAATAGACGCTATGGAAAACTTGAAGCCGAGCAGCGCGACCATCCAGCCGGTAATGGTCGTGCCGATATTGGCGCCGAAAATAATTCCCAGAGAGTTGCTGAAACTCATCAATCCGGCTCCGACAAAGCCAATGGCCGCCAGAGTCGTGGCGCTTGAGGATTGAACAATGGCGGTACTGATCGCACCGGTCACGGCGCCGGTTGTCGGGGTTCGGGTAAAGCGCAACAGGGCGGAACGGATTTTATCGCCGGCCAGTTTCTTCAGGCTGTCGGTCATAATGACCATCCCCAGAAGGAATATTCCAAGACCGCCTCCGGCAAGCAATAGGTTGTGAACTTCCTGTATCACGGCTCGGTATCCCTTGTTTGAATCGTACAGGCCATTATAAGCCCGCCTGAACAAGCCCGGCAAACCTTAAGACTGCTCGCCTGTTTGCCTCCGAGTTGTCGCTACTGGTAAGGGTTCGTCTGTTAATTATTCGTGCGATCTGCTAAAGTCTGGCCATTGCTATTTAATGGATTGAATAACTATGAAAAGAGACGATTTCAGTGTCGCTTTGCGCGAAATGCTGCAGATGCAAAATGAACTGAATAATGCCACCAACGGAGATCAGTGGCGTTCCGGTAAGACTCAACTGGGTAAAACGATTGATTGGCGTCGCTGCATCGTGATGGAAACCGCCGAGTTGATCGACAGTTATCCATGGAAGCACTGGAAGAGTGTCGATGCCGAGACCGATATCGAAAACGTCCGGATCGAGTTGGTCGATATCTGGCATTTTCTGTTGAGTCTGGCGCTGGAAAACTTTGAATTGGATCAGGCGCAGGCATGCATTTTACAGGCTATGCAAAACGATCAGCCGATGGATCTGTCCGAAGATGTGATTGAACAGGTTCGCGTACATGAACAGATGATGGCTGTAGCGCTTGAATCCACGACGCTATCCGAAGCTTATCTTGAAAAGCTTTCAGCCTGTTTTTTACGCTCTTGTCGGACAGCCGGTTTGGACTTTGCCCGGTTATATCAGATCTATATGGCCAAGAATGTCCTTAACCAGTTCCGGCAGGATCACGGTTATAAAGAGGGGACCTATCGTAAACACTGGGACGGCAGGGAAGACAATGTGGTGATGTTCGAAATCATCGAAGAAATGTCCAGCTTCTCCGGCGAAACGTTGTACCAGTCTCTCAAGATCGCCTATAGCAGACTGGATTAAGGTTTATGCATACTATCAAAGCGGTCATTTTCGATATGGACGGTCTGATTGTCGATTCGGAGCCTTATTGGAAACAGGCGGAAAAACAGGTTTTTACTTCTTTGGGGTGCGAGGTGACGGTTGAAGATCAGCTGCATACTGCGTGCCTGACAACGCGCGCTGTAACCGACTACTGGTATGAGAAATCACCGTGGTCGATTTTAACCAAGCAGCAAGCGGAAAACGCTGTCGTTGAGGAAGTGAACGAACTTTTGCGTAAGCAGTGCCAGGCCAAACCGGGCTTTTTCGATGCTTTAGAGGTTTGTCGCAGTGCCGATGCTAAAGTCGGACTGGCGTCGAATGCTCCGTTGCGACTTTGTCACACGGTTGTTTCATCATTGTCCTGTCAGGACGTTTTTGAGTGCGTTTTGTCAGCGGAAATGGTTTCGGCCGGCAAGCCGCAACCGCATATTTATCATCGGGCGCTCGAAACTTTACAGGTTACAGGTTCTCATGCTCTGGCTCTGGAAGACTCGCCAACCGGCGCTATGGCTGCCAGGACGGCCGGTATGAGAGTAATCGGGGTGCCGTCCGAACCTCGATATCGTCGTCCTATGCAGGGATTGGCCGATAAGGTGCTGCACTCGCTGGACCAATTCAGTCTGGAACATTTGCGCTAAGGAAAAGCGTTTGGCCAACCTTTGATGGTGGGGGCTAGAGAGATGTTTTCTTTGTTTGCGCTTTTGCTGTAGCGTCTTCGGTTTGAGTGTGTCGGTGATTTTCTTGCATAACCTGTCATCGCTTGCACATGAGTCTCTACAGACTGGGTCTTTTTGTTTGTTCGGCCTTTCGGCGTAGAATGAAAAGACGCTTTCTATCGCAGACAGGTGTTTTTATGTTCATTATGCGTTCTCTAATCTTATGCGGGCTGATGTTTACTTTTGCAGTACAGGCTGGGGATCGGCCAAGGGATCTGTCAGAGGAAAACCCTTTTGCAATTGAAACAATGGCCGAAAATCTCGGGGTTGTCTGGGCGATGGACGCCCTCGATAAAGAGACCTTTATTTTTACCGTGCGTTCCGGGAAAGCGGGCTTGCTTGAGCTTAATACGGGTAAGGTAATCTGGTTGTCAGGTTTGCCTGAGGTACATGCGCAGAGCCAGGGGGGATTGCTGGATGTTGCGGTGCCTCCTGACTATGTATCAGGCGGCTGGATCTACTTTACCTACAGCAAGCCGGGGCTGTTACAGGCTAAAACGACTCTGGCCAGAGCCAAGCTCAAAAATCATTCGCTAACGACTTGGCAGGATCTACTGGTCAGCGACTCGGCCAGCTTGCGAAATATCCATTTCGGTAGTCGTATTGCTTTTGATGGGAAAGGGCATCTGTTCTTTTCGATCGGCGACCGCGGTATGCGTTCACCGGCTCAGGATCTGAGCAATCATATGGGATCGATTCTGCGTCTTAAAATGGATGGTTCGGTTCCGAAAGATAACCCGTTTGTAAGCCGTCGGAACGCAATGAATGAAATCTGGAGTTACGGCCATCGTAATCCGCAGGGGCTGTATTACGACCCCGCTAGCGACAGGCTTTGGGAAATTGAACACGGGCCTCGTGGCGGAGATGAAATCAATCTGATCGAAAAGGGTCAAAACTATGGCTGGCCGGAGGTTTCGCGGGGGAAAGAGTACTTTGCGGATATTGATGTCGGCGTCAAGTACCAAGCCGGTATGCAGGAACCTCGGAAAGTGTATATTCCGTCGATTGCGCCGAGCGATCTGCTTGTGTATTCGGGACGTGAATTTCCGCAATGGAACGGCGATCTGTTGACCGGAGCGTTAAAATTAAGGCATCTTAATCATGTCGTACTCGACAGCGACGGCAATCCGTTGAGCGAGAATCGCTATCTGCAAGGGCTCAATCAGCGTATTCGCAGCCTGGCGCTGGATCATGATGGGCGGATTTTTATCAGTACCGATTTAGGGACGATTTATCGCTTAACAAATAATAAAAGAGAGAATAAATGAAGCAGATTTGGGTGGATGCCGACGCGTGTCCGGTGGTGATTAAAGAGATTCTTTTCAAGGCGGCGCAAAGAACGCACACTTCGGTGACGCTTGTGGCTAACCACTTTATGCGTATTCCCAGTTCGAAATACATTCATCTGCGTCAGGTTCCCAGTGGATTTGATGTCGCCGATAACTGGATAGTGCAGCACTGTGCTGCTCAGGATCTTGTAGTGACCGCGGATATTCCGCTCGCATCGGAAGTGATTGCCAAAGGTGCATTGGCGCTGAATCCGCGCGGGGAACTTTATACCGAAAGCAATATCCGCGCACGTCTCAATATGCGTGACTTTATGGAATCGTTGCGTTCCAGCGGTATTCAGACCGGCGGCCCGGCTGCTTTGAACCAGCAGGACCGCCAAGCCTTTGCCAATCAGTTGGATCGCTGGCTGGTCAAGTAGGCATTGTGTCGGCGAATGCGGTTCGGCAAGTTAGCCTTAGCCGCTTTGCATTCTTAACCCGCTTTTATTAGGTTGCCCAGCCCGGCATAGTCTCCGCCCAAGCGAGACAGAGGATCCAACGCCAACGGATCAATACGCTGTTGTGCATCCAGTATCTTGTCGTCAATATGCATCGCGATGACTTCACCGTATATGACCGCCTGCGGCGCCTTGCCAATTTCATCGACCCGGTGGAGTTTGCAGTACAGTGCAACGGGGCACTCGGCAAGCCGTGGCAGTTGTGAACCGGTAAACGGTATGGTTGCCAGTCCCAAGGTTTCTACTTCCGATTCGCCGTGACGAGTGATGGCCGCGGATTGATGCACCGCGTCGGCCTGTTGACTGGTCGGGATGTGAATAACAAATTCGTTATTTTCGAGAATATTGCGGGCAGTGTCTTTCGGCTGACCTTTTTCCGCATCGTCGGTTTTTTTGCCGGCCGAGAAAAGCACCAGCGGCGGATTGCTGCAGATTGCGGTAAAGAAAGAATAGGGGGCGAGATTATAGCTCTCACGATCGCCGTTTTGGCTAAGCACCCAGGCAATCGGACGGGGAATAATCGCCTGAGTCATCGCATGATAACGTTCTGTAGGCGTGAGCTGTGAAAAGTCCAAATCCATTTTTAACCTCCGTGTTTATTGTGCTTTATAGTGTTTTAGTAACGTTCTGTTATGAATTTAGACGTGAAGTACTCGTATCTAAAAACAAAAAAGCGGGAGAAGTTTCCCGCTTTGATCGAATGTTTGGATAAGGTGCCTTAGGAGACGATTTCCAACAATTCCACATCAAAAATCAATGCCGAATAAGGTGGGATTTTACCGCCGGAACCTTGTGGTCCGTAGGCCAGATCGTGTGGGATATAAAGACGCCATTTGGAACCTGTCGGCATTTTCTGCAGCGCTTCAGTCCAACCTGCGATGACACGATTGACCGGGAATTGTGCCGGTTGACCGCGTTCCACTGAACTGTCAAAAACCGTACCGTCGATTAGCGTACCGTGGTAGTGGGTGGAAACAACCGATTCTGCCGACGGCTTTTCGCCGTTCCCTTCAATCAGAATTTCATACTGTAGACCGGACTCGGTCACGATAATGCCGTCTTTCTGGGCATTTTCTTCAAGGAACGCTTCGCCCGCTGCCATAGCTTGTTTGGCCATACTTTCCTGCTTGGCCTGCATCATTTCGTTGATTTCCTGAAATGCTTTGGCGAAACCGTCGTTGTCGATCGGACTTGGTTTACGCAGCAGTGCATCCAAAAGGCCTTCCGCGACAGCTTGAGGGTTCATGCCGTCAAAAGGATCGCCGGCCAGTTGGTCGCCCATTTGACGTCCAAGACCATAGCTGACAATATCCGGTGAAGTCGTGTATTTTTCAGACATTTACGTCATCCTTATTTGATCTCAATAAAGCTGCAAATCATAGCACATAATCGCGCATGACCGATTATTATGACTTTTCGAAGTATTTTTTCAGTGGTTTAATGCTGATATGTATTTTAATAATGCCGTCAGCAATAGCTTTTCGAGAGGATGTTAAATGCAGAATACGAATACAGAACAGTCCGGAACAACGCTTGAGTCACAAGTCGTCATTACGGATATCAAAATGCCATTCTGGTCAATGGTGTGGTTTCTGGTGAAACTGAGTTTTGCAGCGATTCCCGCTGTGATGATTGTCTGGTTGGTTTTTGCCTTAATCGGTGCCGTTTTCGGTGGCGTGGTCGGAGCGCTCGGATTAAATCTCCACTGAGTGGTATTTGAGTAGATTTGACGATGGAGTTAATTGCCATCCCGACCGAACAGACCACGGCGGCGACGAATGCGCTTCTCGCGCTCGTTGCGCTGCTGTCTGGTTTCTTTATGAGCCGTTTGCGGTATCTGCACCCGTGGAAACTTCTGGTCTGGCGTGGTGTTTTCTTTCTTCTTGCCGCAGCGGCTGCGCTCGGAACGCTCGTTCACGGTCTGGTATTCGATCCGGCGATATTAAAGCTGATCTGGCATCCGTTGTATTTATGTCTGGATCTTTTGGTCGCTCTGGTTTTTCTTGCTGCCGCATTTGATCTTTGGGGGTATCGGGTCGCACGCAAACTGATGCCGGCGATTTTGATTATTGCTTTGTTGGCCTTTGCGGCAACGGTTTTCAAAGATAATTTCCGTTTTTTCATCGCTTTTGAAGTAGTCGGAATGCTGTTTGCCTTGAGCGTCTATCTCTGGCTCAGCTGGAAAGGTCGAGCGGGAGCCTCCTTTATGACGGCTGGCATTATTCTGTCGTTACTGGCGGCGGCTGTGCAGACACTGGATTTTCTGTCGTTTAACTTCCTGTGGCGTTTCGATCATAACGGTATTTACCATCTTATTCAGATTCCCGGGGTATTGCTGCTAATCAAGGGGATTAAGGATGCCAACCAGGATCGGGCAAAAAGGCTTAAAAAGTTTGCGAAAACTGTTTCCGGAAGTAACCGGGGCTGAATTTATCGAGTTTGATGAGGTTATGGTCAATGAGTGATTTGGAAATCGCTTTTCGGTTAAACGATCAGATTTTGACGTTCTGGCAATTCTATGTCGCCTGGTCGGCCGGAGTGATCGGTTGGGTTTTTTCCAGAAGCCGTCCCTGGAGTTTGCAGAAATGTCTCGGCGTTGCAGCCGGCGTCATGATATTTAACGTTTTTAATCTGGTCGGACTTTATAAAACGGTTTCAAGTCTGTCTCTGATTCTGACGGCCATGCGGGATCAGGCATATCAGGTTCCAGCGGGACTCACGGATGCGGTTTTTTATGCAACCCTTCAGCGGCTTGAGGTTGGGCATTGGTATATGAATATCGGACCGCATCTTGTGGCGGATGCCATTGTTTTATTCTTTATTCTGGTCGTTGCACGACGCGTACCGCGTGCGCCGACGTGATTCTGCTTCCATTCGGTGTTGTCGGTTGTTTCTGGATAGGGTATAAGCTTATAGGTCAGGAAAGCTATCAATCTAAGTCATTGATGTTAAGTTAGATTTCTGATTGTTGTTGTGGAGGGTGAGACTGATGGAACCGCATGCATTTCACGCCAGACTGGCTGGTTTTTTGTATCTGCTGATTATCTTTTTCGGTATTTCCAGTGAAATTTTGGTTCGTTCGAGTCTGATTGTTAATGGCGATGCGGTGCTGACGGCTGAAAATATCCTTGAGCAGCAAAACCTGTTCCGTTACGGTTTTTTTGCCGATGCATTGATGCTGTTTTCCGATGTTGCACTTGCGGTGCTGCTTTATATCATTCTTAAACCAATTAACGCTCTGCTTTCCCTGATGGCGATGGTTTTCAGGCTGATGCAGGCATCGATTTTGGGATTGAATCTACTCTTTTATTTTGCGGTCCTGATGGTTCTGCAGACTCCCGCCTTGAATGCTTTTGACAGCTCCGAAGTTCAGGGGATGGCGTTGTTTTTCAGTGAACTGCATGGCTACGGTTACGATCTGGGCCTGCTTTTTTTCGCATGTAGTAATTTCCTTCTGGGCTATCTGCTGATCAAATCCGACTATTTTCCGTCTCTGCTGGGATACGGTCTTATGGCCGCCGCTGCGGTGTATTTATTCGGCAGTTTCAGTCGTTTCCTGTTACCTGAGTTACACGCTGTGCTTCTGCCGCTGTACCTGATACCGTTGATTGCTGAATTGACTTTCGCATTCTGGTTGCTTGTTAAAGGAGCAAGCGTCAGAACACGCTAGTGGCAGTTGAATCTTATTGGCACCTCTGCGTTTTTCTAATTGATCTGAATACTTTTCTTACCTGTAAAGGTCTGCTAGCCTGTTAAGGGTACTGTTTAAAATGCTTTGCAAACAGTGCATTAATGTTTTCATTTGGTAAGCAGTCAGCCATCTATTTGGCGAGGAGGGGAAGCGATGTCCGAAATTATTCAAGAGATGACGAAAGAGGAATTCCGTTCAGTATTGGACGATTATTTTGCACCAACAGAACAAAGACGCCAGATGACGGATCAGGAGGTAAAAGACCTGGCCGACCGGCTGAATCAGCGAATTGACGTTCCTTTATTGAAAGAGATGGGCGAACGTAAGGTTCTGATTAAGATGGTGTTGAAAATTGATCATTTTCTGTACAACTATTTGCCGAATGAAATTTACGATCTGGTGCGTTCGATCGATCATGGTATTTCCGACAGTGAAGCGAAACATCTGATTACGCGGATATCGAAACTGGCCAACAAGGAAATCAACCTCGTTTATTTGCCGGAAGCAGCGGAATATATTGTGATTCGCTTTGTGATCAGTGTCATCATGAATGCCGCGCGCCGGGATTGGGATTTTAATTTTGCCAAAGACCGCAGTGACCTGGAACTTGAAGATATTCTGTCAGACTGAATAGGATTATTTCCGGTTTGCGTTTCAATCCGATTGCTATTGCAATACGATAACGATTTTTATGGATATCAAGTTGAGTGACAGATGAAGCATCGGCGGATTATCGAAACACTTGAGGCTTTAGGCGACTCTGATACCGCCTCTAGAACCCAGAGTTTTTTTAAAACCGCTCGTGGCGACTATGGCTACGGGGACCGTTTTCTAGGCATCCGCGTGCCGGTTCTGAGAAAATTCCTGCCGGATTACCGCACGCTTGCACTGCAGGAGGTGGAACAACTCTTGTCTTCTCACTGGCATGAAGTTCGGCTGTTCGCTCTGCTGCTGTTAGTTGACCGCTTTCAACGTGGTGACGAGAGCATACAGGAACAGATTTACCGGATTTATCTAAGCCATAGGTCCAGTATCAATAACTGGGATCTGGTCGATTCGTCTGCTCCGCAGATTGTCGGTGCTTATCTGTACCAGAGGAAAAACGCTGTCGATGTTCTTTATCGGTTGGCGCAGTCGGAATCCTTGTGGGACAGGCGTATCGCCATTGTTGCCTGTTTATACTTTATCAGGCAGGGCGAGTTTGAAGAGGCTTTGTCTTTATCCGAACGATTACTGGATGACTCGCATGATCTTATCCATAAAGCGGTTGGCTGGATGCTTAGAGAAATCGGTAAACAGAATCTTGCCGTCGAACAGGCATTTCTGGCGCGGCATTATCGGAAAATGCCGCGAACCATGTTGCGTTATGCAATAGAGAAATTTCCCGAAGAAACTCGTCAGGCGTATCTAAAGGGAAAAATCGGCAATTGAAGTACAGTCATAGCGCCTACATCGACATGAACGGTAACACCGAGTGGGTTTTTGAGACTGCGACCAGATAGAAAATAACGGCCAGCGCAAGCATCCAGTAGAGGGCTTTTTGCAAACGGGTTTTGGCAAAGCGGAAAGCCATCAGGCCCAACAAAATATAAAGTACCAAGCCCGCGATTTTAATCTGAATCCAGTGCTCAGACAGCCCCCATGGACCTAAAGCTAATAAGGTCAGAGCACTGATTAAAAGTGCCGTATCGATAATGTGTGGTAAAACTTTAGCGGCTTTACCGTTAATCCAGGACATTTCGAAGATGTGTCCCAATCCTCGGGCAAAAAAACCGATAATGCTCAAAAATACGCTGATCTGGTGGATGAGTAGGGCTAATGCCATAAACGGAGACTCCTGCTGTTTGCTATGATTCGTTTTTCAGGGCTTTATTTTAGCGTTTTTTGAATTTTTCGTGCTTCTTCTCATAGCCTCCGCCTCTTCCATTAAGACGCTACGCATGGTTTTAGTGCGTTCCAGGTTCCGACTTGTGCGAAAAAATCCCCAAAATAGGCTCTAAACGCGTCCAGTTTTTTAGCGATTTTTATAAGTAATTGCTAATTAAGAGCAAAATCGATATGGATTTACTATTGCTTATAATGGCTTATAAAATAGTGCGCTTTAAATGATAAGAGGGGGCGACAATGCAAGAGGCGATTCATATTTACGATATGCATAAGGAGCAGATCGAAAAGTTTCTGATTGAAACCATCAATCACAACGCGGATCATTTTAAATCCGACCTTCCGGGCCTGAAAAGTCTCTACAACATTCTTCCCAGTCTTGAGTTGATCTATGTTACCGATGAGGATTTCATTCAGATCACGCCGAACCTGACCCGACGCAAAGAGATTACTTCGGCAAATGGCCGCGATCGCCGCTATCTTGTCGATAGAGTTCATCCCATGGGGGCGGATATTTCGATCAGCGATCCATACATCAGTTCGGCTACCAGCGAATCCTGCATCACTTTAATGTTCAAGATCGAGGGACACTATGTCTTTCTCGATTTCAATCTCTTGACGTTGCTGACACGGTTCGGGCTGCTCGAGCGCCATGAGGTATTTAACCGTGTGACCCTGGCGTTCTATTTCCTGGTAGGAGCCTCTTTAATGTTCTTCTCGCTGATGTCGATCGGTTATGCGTTTTTCGATTATATAAAGCAATTGCTCGATCCCACTGATTACACCCTTGAAGCGGTATTTAAACCGATTATCGCTTTAACCATGGGGTTGGCGATATTTGATTTGGCGAAGACGCTGATGGAGAGGGAAGTCTTTTTTAAAGCCTATGCGGACAAACAGGACGATGCTAAGCTGCTGAGCAAATTCATGACGGCAATCATTATCGCCCTGTCGATAGAGGCCTTGATGGTTGTGTTCAAGATCGCGTTGAATGACACCTCACAGTTGCTCAATGCGCTTTACTTGATTATTGGTGTTGCGCTGATTATCTTCTCTTTGGCGCTGTACTCTAAATGGGTCATTGATAAAAATGTTAAAAAGCAGCAGAAAGTGGATCTGATTAAATATAAATAAACGCTTGCATTGACCTCTGTAAACAACTGCGCGGTTGGCCATGTAATGGGGTTTTGTGTCTCGTTGCCGTTTATTGTATGGTGATTGACGGTTCACTAGATGAACGATTATTTAAGGTGTGGTGCAAAGGAGGATACCCGAATGAAAAGCGTTATCGGAGGACGGTGGCAATTTACAAAACCTTTTCTTGTGGCGGTTTTTCTGTCCCTTGCCGCCAGTGGCTGTAGCTGGATAAAGCCGATACAGGGTGCCGAACAGATTGAGCTGGTTACGGTTCAGGAAATCATTTCCTGCCAGAAAATCGGCGCGGTCAATACATCTGTCTTGTCTAATGTCGGATTTATCGAGCGCAGTTCCGAAGCCGTAACCGAAAATTCGGTTGCGCTGGCGAAAAATGAGGCTGTCAGAATGGGCGGCAACCGTATCGTTGCAGTACAACCGCCTGAAGACGGTCATATGCGTTTTGATATTTATCTGTGTAAATAATACAAATACATTTCCAATAGCGCCTGCTTGTCCAGCAGGCATACATCTCAATACCTCATCACTTGGGTTTTACGCCGACTCCATACTCGGACAGAATACTCAGACTCAGATATTTCTTTGCAAGTACCGTGCTGAAACGGATGCACTCAAAATCTCCTTTCTAAAACGCCGACTGTAGCTCGGACGCATAGCCTGACGGATTTTTTCTCAAAAAGTGGAACCGATTAGCGGTATTTCCTGGCTTTGTAAAAGAAATTCACTGTAATTTTTAAAAAAAATAAATTTTTTTTACTTTTTTTAAAATTTAACTGGTAAAAAAAACTGACTTGGAAAAACCGTTTAAAATACTTTAAGTATATATATATGTATATATAACTACTTATAGCTGGGTACTTTAATTTGTTAAGCAATATTTACAGTAACGAAACTATACAGAGTAAGAAAAAGTTACTGGGCCGTGCGGGCAATTATGTGGGGTAAAGAAAATTTTTAATATAGGCTCCGTAAAACAAATTTACTCAGCTTGGAGGCAGTCAAAATGGCACAGGTAATCGGTACTATCCGCTCAGTTATTGGTGAAGTTAAAGTAAAAAATCCTCTTACCGGTGAAGAGAGAATTCTTGGTGAAGGTGATCAGGTGTTTCAAGGCGAATTGCTTCTGACTGGTCCTATAGGAAGTGTCTCTCTTGAGCTTGCAAATGGTGAGACCTTGTCTTTAGGCCGTGCAAGCAGTCTTAATCTGTCGGACGAGCTGATCTCTACAGCTGACAGTCCTTTGCAAGCCGAAACTGTTACAAGCATCGAAGCTTTGCGTCAGGCGATCTTCGAAAGCAACGGACCGATTGAAGTCGAAGCAACGGCTGCCGGTGATGATGAGAGTTCTCTTCAGGCGGCAGTGGTTATTGACCGTCTTGGACTTGAAGGACAAGTTGATACCGCATTTGATACCTCTGCAACCAACACTCTAAGCACTGCACCAATCACTCAGTTGATCGGCGGTTTGACAGACCAGGTTGGTGGAATTCTGGATTCGATTGTCAATCTTCCAGGTCAAGACGGTGATGATACCGGTCTGGAAGACATTATTAAGGATCTAATTGACGATTTGATTAATATTGTCGACAGCGTGATCGACGATGTGCTTGATCTGCTTGATGACCTGATCGGTCAGATTGAAGACCTGATCGATAATGGTATCGATCTGCTTGAAGACTTGATTGATATTGTTGTTGAGTTGGTTCAGGATCTGGTCGATGTGGTAACTGAAATCGTTAATGACCTGGTCGATGGAATTGAGAACATCGTTGATCAGGTAATTGAAACGGTTAGTGATCTTATCGATGATGCTTCCGGAATTATCGACCAGGTTGTTGGAAGTGTTGATGGTCTTCTGGAAAACCTGAATGAACTATTGACCGATGTAACCGATACGGCTGGAAACGTTCTGGACAACGTAGGTGGTCTCCTAGAAACCCTATTGGGCGGGGAGCCTGAAGAAGGAACGGCTGGTACCGTTGATCAGATTGTCGATCTTATCACCGATCAGGTGGACGGATTACTTGGTACGGACACGGGATCTTTGGATGATGGTTTAAATTCAGTGACTACCGATGTTCAAGAACTGTTGACCGGCGATCAGACATTGACCGAAGTGGTTGACAGCCTACTGGGTGGAGAGCCTGAAGCAGGGACTGCTGGTTCAGTAGACCAGGTAGTTGACGGAGCTACTGACCTTGTTGATCAGCTGATTGGTACTGATACCGAAAACCTTGACGACGGTCTGAACGCTTTGACTACAGATGTTCAAGAGCTGTTGACCGGTGATCAGACATTGACCGAAGTTGTTGACAG
>NZ_JAGETW010000006.1 GCF_017571475.1 Thiomicrorhabdus sp. 6S3-12
CGGCTTAGGCTCCGGCTTAGGCTCCGGCTCCGGCTTAGGTTCCGGCTTAGGTTCCGGCTTAGGTTCCGGCTTAGGTTCCGGCTTAGGTTCCGGCTGCGGAGCCGGGGCCGCAAACATAGCCAGGTTAATATCGACTTGTTTAAGGGTCTGCTGTTGTTTTTCCACCGGTTTCATCCATAACCAGATACCGACGGCGATAATCAGCAGATAGATGAAACTGCTTAATAGGGTGGCTAAAAGAGAACAACGGCGCATGGGATGAAATTATTTTTTTTCTGTCAGAATTGTCAGGTTGTTTAGGTTCTGGCCTTTAAGCAGGTCGACGACTTCAACGAAAGTGCCGAAATTTGCTTGCTGGTCGACGCGTAGCGTAATCGCCTGTTCTTTTGGCAGAGCGGCAAAAACAGAAGCCAGTTGCTCCGTGCTATGGATTTCTTCTTTAACCAGGATCTGGTTGTTCTGATCGATTGCCAATGACAGCGGGTCTAATTCCGTATTTGGTTGATAAGACTCGGTGTTTTCCGTCTTTGGCAACTCGATATTGAGTTTATCCTGCACAATGAAGCTGGCGGTCGTCAGTACAATGGCCAGCAAAACCAGCATGACATCAATCAGCGGAATGACATTGATATTGTCAAAGCGTTTCATTGGGATTCCCTCGGCGTCTTACTGGTTGGCGTCGGTTTTCGTTGCACGGAACTGTGCATTGATGACGTCCACTTTTCGAACCAGGCCGTTATAGGCCATGATGCTCGGGATGGCGATGGCAATCCCGGCCGCAGTCGCTTTCAGCGCGAGAGCCAGGCCAAGCATAATGGCGCCGGTATCAAGGTTCTGGCCTTTTCCTAGATCGTAAAAAGTGATCAAAATCCCCAGTACGGTTCCCAGAAGACCGACATAAGGCGCATTGGCGCCAACGATCGACAGGGTCGTCAGATGTTTGGTCAATGCAATATTAAGGTGTTCGGCGTGTTGGAAATCTTGCCATTTAACGGAGCGGTAGTAGAAGATTCTCTGCAAAGTGACCCATAGGGCAATAAATCCCATGAGACCTAAAATTCCGAAAACGGCGTAATCCAGATAGGCTTTTAATAGTTCCATTGTTGTTTTTTATACTGTTATTTAGAAATGAGAATGATTATAAATTAAACTTTGCACGCTGTGTTGAAAAAAATATGGATGAGGTGTCATTCTTCCTCCACCTTTTATTAAGATTCTTTTTTCGCTTTTATTCCGCTTAATTCGCTTTTCTGCAGCTTATAGAGAATGGTGATAAAATCGTCGGGTTATCTCGGTCAACGGCGCTTTTAATCAAGTGATTACCGTGGCCAGTTACGAATTTTCGATTAGGAGAGTTTAATGAAACGTCGTGATTTTTTTAAGTCCGCTTTTGCAATGGGTGCCGGTCTGGTTGGTGCATCGGCATTGCGTCCACTGTATGCTTCTCAGGATCTCGAAGAGTTCCGTGGGCCAAAGGTTCCTGATATTGATGCGGTCAAAGTCACCGAGCACTGTTATATGATTCCGGCTATGGGGCCACACCCGACTCCGGATAACTTCGGGATGTTCTCTAACCCTGGGTTTGTCGTAACGGACGCCGGAGTGGTTGTGGTTGATACCGGTAGTTCGGTGCAGATCGGGGAAATGGTGCTTCGTCAAATCAAGAAAGTGACGGATAAACCGGTTGTTAAGGTGATTAACACGCACTTTCACGGCGACCACTGGCTAGGGAATCACGCTTTCGTCGCGGCAAACCCTGATGTTGAAATCTATGCACATCAGCTATGTATCGATAACTTGAAATCCGGTCAGGATAAGTTCTGGTTTGACTTTATGCAGTCCAATACCAATAACAAGATCACCGGTACTGTGATTACTCTGCCGAATAAAACCTTTGCAGGCGGGGAAGAGTTTGAAGTTGGCGGCGTGAAATTCCGCATTCATCACTTCGGTCAGATGCATACCGTTTCCGACCTTGCGGTTGAAGTGGTTACCGACAAACTTGTCTATACCGGCGATATGGTAATGCGTCGTGTTGCCAATATGGAAGACGGTTCTTACCGCGGCACAATCGACGGTCTGAGCAAAATGGCCGAGATGGATATCAAGCATTTCGTTCCGATGCACGGCAAAGCGGATAATGTAACGCTTATCAATGAAGGTATCGAGTTTATGGAGACCATCTATACCTCGGTAGAAGAGCTTTACGATGAAGGTCTATCGGACTTTGAAATGAAGCCGATCATTATGGATAAGCCTTTTATGAAGGATGTTGCCAGCAAGTGGCCTGGTTATGACTCTGCGTTAGGTAAGTTCATCGTTGTTGCGATTAAGGAAGTTGAGAAGGCAATGTTCTCCTGATTTATCGCTAACAATCGGGCCTCAGGGAAGAGGCTTTCGTTAAAAAAAACCGCGCTTTGGGATTCCAGAGCGCGGTTTTTTATTTGGTCTGAACAAGCTATCGTTTACATTAGCTCAGGAAGTCGAGAATAGCATCAAGACCGCGCTGGTTCAAAGAAGTCGTAGCTTGTTTCTGTACCGCCGGTTTAGCGTGGTAGGCAACACTGAGTCCCGCTTCTTGCATCATCAGCAAATCATTGGCGCCGTCGCCAACTGCAATCACCTGGTTTGGAGAAATATTCAACTCTGCACACAGCTCATTCAGGAAATCCGCTTTCGCCTGAGCACCGATAATACCGCCGACGACCGTCCCGTCGAGTTTACCGTCGCTTTCCGCCAGAACGTTGGCGCGAGCGTAATCCAGCCCCAGTTTAGTTTTCAGGCGGTCGGTAAAGTAGGTAAAGCCTCCGGAGACCAGAGCAAATTTAATCGTTTTGTCTTTCAATCCGCTGATTAACTCTCCTGCGCCCGGGTTCAGAGTCAGGCGTTCCTGATAGACATGTTCCAGAGCGCTGTAGTCAAGGCCTTTAAGCAGCCCGACGCGTTGAGTCAGAGAACCTTCAAAGTCCAATTCTCCGCGCATGGCGGCTTCGGTAATGGCAGACACCTTGTCTTTGATGTTCATAAAATCGGCGATTTCATCTACGCATTCGATTGAGATCAGAGTGGAATCCATATCGCTGATTAGCAGTTTTACCTGCGAGCCATCAAAACTTTCCGGTAAAAGATTGATGTCGAGTTCCGACTCTTGACGCAACTCAAACAGTTTTTCGGCATCGATGTCGTTGCATGTAATGCGATAGTGATTGTTGCAGGCTTGCAAATCACCGACGGATTTCAGTAGGGTATGTTGCGCATCGTTGAGCGTCGGGCTATGAATAATTAGGGTTGGCATTGCTTATCCTGAATTGCTTAATCTGAAATGGGCACTATTTTAGTCTTTGCCAGTTGGTCGTGCAAAAGTTGTTTTTTCGGGGTGATAAAACCGATCAGGGTAAGGCCGAAAAAGAGTGTCAGTGGAACCGCAAGCAAAAAACGCAGATTGGCATTATGCCGTGTCAGAAGGTAGCCGTCTTCGCGCTGCAGTTGCAGCTTCCAGGTTCGTAAACCGGGTGTTTGACCGGACTGTGTCCAGAAATAGGTCAGGTACAGATAGGTGATGGCGATCAGGTAAAGTTGGAAGGCCAGATTGATTTTATCGTCGGTGGCAAATTCTCCGCTTCCCTGCCAAAGTACAAAAGGAATGCTGGCTGCAAACCAGATGGCGCAAAGTAAGATAAAATCGTATAGCATCGCAAAAATAATTTTGAATGGCATGGCTCGGTTGTACTCAATTTCGTGTTTTCATTGAGAGCTTATTGTACCTAAGCGCGTGCTCTTTGTTTAAAAACCGTAATCGCAACGCTGTCATGTGACAAAGCTTGATTTAGGAGTCTGCAAATGAATCTATATTCCGATCAGTTAAGTCTCAGTCTGCTGGTTTTCGGCTGGCTGAGTCTGTTGGCGATGTTGATCTGGTCCTTAAAGACGGCTCCGTGGTTTAAAGTTAAGGATGATCGCGGTGCCCAGAATATCTGGTTGTTCGTTTCGCTGGCGGTTTTTTTAATCTGGCAGCTCGGAGCCAGTTTAGGCGAGGGGATTACTTTTCATTTTCTGTTGATGACCCTGATGACGCTGATGTTCGGCGTTCAGTTCGCCTTTATGGGAATGCTGCTGGCATTGCTCGGCGTCACTTTTTATTCCGATTTGGGCTGGTGGAGTCTGGGGGTGAATGCCATTCTGATGGGCATGCTGCCGATTGCAATTACCCAGGGGATGTTGCGTTTGAGTCAACGTTATCTGGAGCAGAATTTCTTTGTGTATGTCTTTTTTAACGCCTTTTTAGCTGCCGGTATCGGTGTCGTAGTCGCGCTGCTCTTGGGTGGTCTGATCATGGGGTTGAACGAGGTGCACAGCTTTGACTATCTGGCACAACAGTATTTTCCGTTTATTCCGATGATGGCTACGCCGGAAGGGTTTGTGAATGGAATGTTGATTGCGGCCATAGTGGCGTTAAAGCCGGAGTGGTTATGCAGCTTTAGCGACGATACCCATTTAAAGGGCAAATAGGCTGCGAATCGGCGGAGTAGCAGTTATATGCAGGCAATAAAAAACCCGGAACAGGCCGGGTTTTTTACAGTCGACATCAGTGATGTCTGTCAGGATGGGATTATTTTTCCCAACCCGCTTTAACATCTGCAGTCATCTGACGAACTTCGCCTTCTGCAGTTTTAAGTGCGAATTCAGCAGCAGTTTGCGCTTTTTTCATATCGCCTTTTTTCTTAGCTTCTTCGTACTGAGCGGCATAAGTATCGAAGTAAGGCTGTTTCATTTTTTTCTGTTTCCAGACAAAACCGCCGTCTTTCGCTTGGCTGTGTAGCTGTGCCGCTTTATCCATCATTGCATCGGTATCAGTGCTCGCATAAGCAGCTGAGTTGAAAGCAGATACTGCAAGCGTTAGAGCTACACCAGTTAGTAATTTTTTCATTCGTCGTCCTCCAAAATGTTATTTTGAGTTTAGTTCTTGCTTCTGTTGTTTTTGAAACCGCCAAACTCAGTTAACTTGAGCTGTTTGATTTTTTTAGCTACTCGTTATGTCTGTATGTATTAAGCGGTGAAGAATGGCTGTTTCAAAGCAATTTTTCACTGTTTTTTACATAGATGCATACGTTATTAAGTTTACCCCGTCCGTGTCAATCTTTATAATAGCCGTTAACTTAAAATATTGGGGTTGTTTTTCTTATAGTAAACCAAGAAAAATTAATCTAAGTGATTGATTTTTATAGGTCTGTTTGTTTTTGCTGCGGATTTTAGCCGGTTTTAGAAAAATAACTAATTAGCCTATAAGCTTTTGTATAAGGTAGAAAGAAATGAGAATATTGCAAGAAGCCCTCACTTTTGATGACGTTCTTTTGGTTCCTGCGCACTCGACTGTGTTGCCTAAAGATGTGTCATTGAAAACTCAACTGACTCGAAACATTACGTTAAATATTCCATTCGTTTCTGCCGCTATGGATACGGTTACCGAAGCTCGTCTGGCCATTTCAATGGCGCAGGAAGGCGGTATCGGTATCATCCATAAAAATATGACCATCGAACAGCAGGCGCGTACCGTCAGCAAAGTGAAAAAATTCGAGCACGGTGTAATTTCCGATCCGGTTACGGTTCAGAAAAACATGACTGTTGAAGAAGTGATTATCAAAACCAAAGACAACCGCGTTTCTTCTGCTCCGGTTATGGACGGCGATGATCTGGTAGGTATTGTTACCAGTCGTGATATCCGCTTTGTTACCGACATGTCTCTGCCGGTTTCTGAAATCATGACACCGAAAGAGAAGCTGGTAACGGTTAAAGAAGGCACCAGTCGCGAGGACGTTCTGGAGTTGTTGCACCAGCACCGTATTGAGCGTGTTCTGATCGTCAACGATAATTTCAAATTGCGCGGGATGATTACCGTTTCCGATATGATGAAATCTTCGGATCACCCGCATGCGAGCAAAGATGCCGAAGGTCGTCTTCGCGTCGGTGCTGCGGTCGGTACCGGTAAAGAAACCGAAGATCGTGTTAAAGCGCTGGTCGAAGCCGGTGTTGATGTCATTATCGTCGATACTGCCCACGGACATTCGCAAGGCGTATTGGATCGTGTTGCCTGGGTTAAACAGAATTATCCGCAAATCGATGTTATCGGCGGGAATATCGCAACCGGAGAAGCGGCTCTTGATCTGGTCAAAGCAGGTGCGGACGGTGTTAAGGTCGGTATCGGTCCAGGTTCGATCTGTACTACTCGTATTGTTGCCGGTGTTGGTGTACCACAGGTTTCGGCGATCTCGAATGTCGCTAAAGCACTGGAAGGCACCGGTGTCCCTTTGATTGCGGATGGCGGTATGCGCTTCTCCGGTGATGTTGCCAAGGCGATCGTCGCCGGTGCTTCGGCTTGTATGTTCGGTTCAATGTTTGCCGGTACCGAAGAATCTCCTGGTGAAATCGAATATCTGAAAGGCCGTGCCTATAAGTCATACCGCGGTATGGGATCTATGGGCGCTATGGCTCAGCCTACCGGTTCTTCGGATCGTTACTTCCAGTCGTCGAATGCGGAAGATAAATTGGTTCCTGAAGGGATTGAAGGTCGCGTTGCCTATAAGGGCCCGCTTTCTCCGATTATTCACCAGCTGGCAGGTGGTCTGCGCTCGGCAATGGGATATACCGGTTGTAAAGATATCCAGACCATGAATAAGAAACCATCTTTTGTTCGTGTTACTTCTGCCGGTATGTCGGAAAGCCATGTACACGATGTTACGATTGTTAAAGAGGCACCGAACTATCGCATCTAGTCGATTGGTGAACTCTTAAGCTTATGCAAGGCTTTTGCAGGATCACTGCAAAAGCCTTGTCTGTTTTATAACAAAGCGATTTTGGAATAAAAATATGTCACAACAAAATATTCATGAGCACCGCATCCTGATTCTCGATTTCGGTTCTCAATATACGCAACTGATAGCCCGCCGAATCCGTGAAATCGGTGTTTATTGTGAAGTTGAACCTTGGGATATCGATGCGGCCGACGTGGAAAAATTCGGAGCGCGTGGGATTATCCTCTCCGGAGGTCCGGAAACCGTTACCGGTGATGATGCGCCGGTTGCGCCGCAAGTGGTGTTCGAGCTGGGTGTTCCGGTTCTGGGGATCTGTTACGGTATGCAGACGATGGCTCAGCAGCTGGGCGGACAGGTGATCAATGCGCTGGAACATGAGTATGGTTATGCTCAGGTTCGCGCCCACGGTCACACCAAGTTCCTGGTTGATATTGAAGACGAAGTGACGTCGGAAGGTTTCGGCATGTTGGATGTCTGGATGTCACACGGTGACCGCGTTGATTCGATGCCGGAAGGTTTCAAACTGATGGCGTCTACGCCGAACTGCCCGATTGCCGGTATGGCGAACGAAGAGAAAAACTTCTACGGTATTCAGTTCCATCCGGAAGTGACGCATACCAAGCAAGGGAAACGCATGATCGAGCGTTTCGTTGTCGAACTGTGCGGTTGCGAAAAGCTTTGGACGACTGAAAACATTATCGATGACAGTATTAAGCGTATTCGTGAACAGGTCGGTACCGATCAGGTTATGTTGGGTCTTTCCGGCGGTGTCGACTCTTCTGTGGTTGCCGCGCTGTTGCATAAAGCGATCGGCGATCAGCTGACGTGTGTTTTTGTTGATCACGGACTGCTTCGTCATCATGAAGGCGATCAGGTTATGGCGATGTTTGCGGAGAATATGGGGATCCGTGTGATTCGTGCCGATGTTGAAGAACGTTTTATGAGTGCGCTTGCCGGTAAAACCGATCCGGAAGAGAAGCGTAAGATTATCGGACGTGAGTTCATTGAAGTCTTTGATGAAGAGTCTGCCAAGCTGGAAGGAATCAACTGGCTGGCGCAGGGAACCATCTACCCGGATGTAATCGAATCGGCCGGCTCAAAAACCGGTAAGGCAAAAGTGATTAAGTCACATCACAATGTTGGTGGTCTGCCTGAAGATATGAAGATGTCTTTGATTGAACCGCTTCGCGAGCTGTTTAAGGACGAAGTCCGTAAACTGGGTGTCGCTTTAGGTCTGCCATATAATATGGTGTATCGTCATCCGTTCCCGGGACCTGGGCTGGGTGTACGTATTCTTGGTGAAGTGAAAAAAGAGTATGCGGACATTTTGCGTCTGGCGGATCATATCTTTATCGAAGAGCTGCACAAGTGGGATCTTTACGATAAAACTTCGCAGGCATTTGCCGTCTTCCTGCCGGTTAAATCGGTCGGTGTGGTCGGTGATGCACGTCGTTACGATTATGTTGTGGCGCTGCGCGCGGTGGAAACGATCGACTTTATGACCGCTCGTTGGGCGCACCTGCCGTATGAGTTCCTGGAGCATGTTTCTGGACGTATCATTAACGAAATTCCGCGTATTACGCGCGTAACCTATGATATCTCGTCGAAACCGCCGGCAACCATCGAGTGGGAATAAAATTACGGCCTGAAATTTTCAACCTCTTTGTTGTGCTTCGCTCGTTTATTTTTAATAAACGTCGCTAAGCACGCCTTGATTTTGAATGATTTCAGTTTGTAATTCGTATTCAGTTAAAAGGCTAATTTCTTTGTTGTAGCTTGCTTGTTTATTCACGATAAACTTTGCGCGCTACGCCTCGAACTAAATCCGTTTTAGTTAGAAATTATCGGCAGAATAATAGGCTTTCTATAAATTTTTGTAGAAGGCCTTTTTTGTATCTAAATAAAGTTTAGTTTATGCAAGTACATGAAGATTTATCTCAAGAGCAGCAAGATGAATTCTGGATGCAGTATGCGCTTGAGTTGGCGGATAAAGCGGAGCAGCTCGGTGAGGTGCCGGTCGGGGCGGTTATTGTTGCCGAAGGCGTGCTGATAGCGGAAGGTTGGAACCGGGTGATTACCGATTCCGATCCGACGGCACACGCCGAAGTGGTTGCGATGCGTAATGCCGGCAGTGCCATGCACAATTATCGTTTGGTGGATACGACACTGTATGTGACGCTGGAGCCTTGTCCTATGTGCGCCGGTGCTTTGGTGCATGCACGCGTAGGGCGAGTCGTTTTTGCTGCTGTGGATCCGCGAACCGGGGCGGCAGGGTCGGTTTTTCAATTGTTGCAGGCGCCGCAACTTAATCACCAGTGTCAGATCTCTGCCGGTGTTTTGCAGGAGCCGTGCGCCGAGAAAATCCGGCACTTTTTTAAACGTCGTCGACGTGAGCAGAAACAGGCAAAAGTTGATTCATCACAATCAACCCAAAATTCCGCTGTATCCGGTGACGCTAAGCCTTGCTAGTTGTCGGCTTTAATGCGAATATAAACCCCATATTTTTTATGTTATTTGAGGCGAAATCGGCGTTTGGCTGCTTGTTGTCGGTTTCGGTTCGGCAGATTGGTTTAAGCGAAGGGAGTTCGCTGCAGGTGTCGATTTGAAGAATTATGCAGATTAGTATTGATCCGGCCGAAGGGATTACGTCCGTAAAAATTTTACCGGGTGAGTTCTACGTCACCCAAGATAATGAAAGGATTGAAACGGTTCTTGGATCCTGCATTGCCGCCTGCGTCCGTGATCCTATCGCCGGTGTCGGGGGCATGAATCATTTTATGCTCCCGGTGGAAAAAAATACCGCTTCCGTATCCGAACTTTCCGATGCCAACCGTTACGGAAACTATGCGATGGAGAATCTGGTTAACTCGATTCTGACCAAGGGCGGTCGACGTGAGCGTTTGGAATTCAAGCTGTTCGGTGGTGGACGGATTATGAGTTCGATGACTAATATCGGTTGGTACAACATCGGCTTTGCCTTTGACTATGTCTATACCGAAGGCTTTCAGCTGGTGGCCCAGGACATCGGAGATATTTTCCCGCGCAAAGTGATCTATTACCCGAACAGCGGACGCGCACGGGTCCGCCGACTGAACCCTATGCATAATCAAAGTCTTGCCGCACAGGAAAATCAATATATTCACAACATCGAATCGAAACCTGTTGAAGGCGATGTAGAACTATTCTGAGGAAATAACTATGGACATGATGGAAACCTTCCGCCAAACCTATCTGGAAGAGAGTTTTGAAGGACTCGATGTGATGGAGAACGGATTGCTCAATCTTCCGCCGGGTATCCCGGATAACGAGAAGATTAACGAGATCTTCCGCGCGGCGCACTCTATCAAAGGGGGGAGCGGAACTTTCGGCTTTACCGAAATTGCCGGTTTTACTCATGTTCTGGAAACCTTGTTGGATGAAATGCGTGACGGCCGCCGCGAGGTCACTCAGGACTCGATCGATGCCATGCTGGCTGCAGTGGACGTGTTGCGCGATATGCTGGAACGTCTGCAGGAGCATCAACCCATAGACGAGCAGCGAGCGGGCGAGGTTCAGGCCTGGATGGAGAATATTCTCGGCGCTTCTTCCGAGGCGGCCGGGCAGGACGCATCTGCCGAACCCGAAGCGGTTGGCGGAACTTGGAAAATAGACATGATTCCCGAGGCGGAACTGCTGCAGACGGGTAATGAGCCGATTCGAATTTTCCGCGAACTGGAAACGCTAGGTGATCTGAAAGTAACCGCCAATACCGAAAAACTCCCGGAAATTCATGCTTTCAATCCGGAACATGTTTACCTTTCCTGGACCCTGGAACTGGAAGGCGAGGAGGTTAACGAAGAAGCGATTCGCGAAGTTTTCGAATGGATCGATGGCGATGGTGCCGAGATTCATATCCATCCGCCGCAGAAGTCCGAAACGCCTGTAGCTGAAGCAGCGCCTGCACAACCGTCTGCCGATGTGAGCGAAACTGCGCCGGCGGTTGCGGAACAGCCGAAGCAGGAGACTGCGGCTGCGCCGGCTCAGAAAACGTCGGCCAAAGCCAAGGCGGTTGCCGATAAAGGGCATAAGGCTGAAGGTTCTATTCGTGTCGATTTGAGCAAAATCGATCAGCTGGTTAATCTGGTTGGTGAATTGGTTATTACTCAGTCAATGCTGAGTCAGTTCGGCGAGCAGGCGGAGGATGGCGAAAGCAATACCAATACGGATTGGGTTGATAAGCTCAAGGAAGGTTTGACGCACTTGGAACGCCACACCCGCGAGCTGCAGGAAAGCGTGATGAATATCCGTATGCTGCCGGTCAGTTTCGCCTTTAACCGTATGCCGCGTATCGTGCATGATGTCAGCCAGAAACTGGGCAAGAAAATAGATCTGGTCATGGAAGGGGAAGGAACGGAGCTGGATAAAACCATGCTTGAACAGTTGACCGACCCGTTGGTGCACATTGTGCGTAACTCAATTGATCACGGTGTGGAAATGCCTGCAATACGTGCGGAAAAAGGCAAGCCTGAAACCGGTACGGTCAAGATGGCCGCTTTCCATCAGGGCGGGAATATTCTGATTCAGATTACCGACGACGGTGCAGGGATCGATCATGAACGCATTGAACAGAAAGCGATCGAAAAAGGCGTTATCGATGCGGAACATCACCTGACGCGTGACGAAATTATCGATTTGATTTTCCATCCGGGCTTTTCGACCGCAGAACAGATCAGCGATATTTCCGGACGCGGTGTCGGTATGGATGTGGTTCGCCGAAATATCAAAGGGCTTGGCGGCTCGGTTGACGTTAAAACTGAAAAAGGCGTCGGCAGTGTCTTTACCATTCGTTTGCCGCTGACGCTGGCGATTTTGGACGGACAGCTATGTACAGTCGGGTCACAGACGTATGTCTTCCCTCTGGTATCGATTATCGAGTCGATTCAGGTAGACAAATCCCTGGTCAAAGGGATTGCCGGCGAGACCGAACTGTATAAGTTGCGAGACGCCTATATTCCGGTCATTCGACTGCATAAAAAGCTTGGCGTCCATGATGCTCAGGAAGATTTGGAAAAAGGTTTGTTGGTCGTGGTTGAAGACGGCGGACAACGGGCCGGGATTTTTGTCGATGATCTGCTCGGACAGCAGCAGGTCGTCATTAAGAGTCTGGAAAGCAACTTTATGAAGATCGATGGTATTGCCGGTGCGACCATTCTTGGAGACGGAACGGTTTCGCTTATTCTCGACGTTACAGAAACCCTGTCGAATCATAATAAGGGAAGCGGTGCGCAACTGAGTGCCGCCTGAAAATAAGAGCTATAAATGCCACACGCTTTCGGGCGTGCAGTTTAGGAAACAATATGAATAATTTTGATTACTCTTTGGGCGCAAAAGAGGTACAGCAGACGATACTGATTTTGAATTTATCGATTGCTCAAATTGACTTGTCGATTACCGAAGGGGATAACTCGGTCAATGCACTGATCGATTCTTTCACCTATATGTCTCAGCATATCGAACAGATTCAGGCAGCAAGTCGGAATCTGCTTGAGCAGGCCGAAGAGGCGGGCAGCTCGATGCAGTCGCACAGCAGTCTTCTGTTGAGCGAAGCCGGTGAGCTTTCCGCAAAAATGCAGCAGGCGATTATCGCCTTCCAGTTTTACGATAAATTGAGTCAGCGTTTGTCGCATGTTTCTCACGGTCTTTCCGGTTTGGCGGAAATCGTTTCGCATGAAATGCGCGTTAAGAGTCCGCAGGAGTGGGAAGACTTTAAGGCCAGTGTGCGTAAAGGAACGACTATGCGTGAAGAAGAGGAGTTATTTGAATTGATTTTCGATCAGCATGTGCCGGCCGAAGAGGCGATTGAAGTAATGAAAGATCGTATGCGTTCGCGTATGCATGAAGAAGAACAGGCTGAGGACGAGGTAGAGTTCTTCTAGTTTCGTCGTTACGACTCCGAATAAGGGAATGCTAATTTAAAATTAATTAATATCCTTATATATCAGGACAAATGAAAAGCCCGCATTTTATGAGTTAAATGCGGGCTTTTTTTATATTGTTCGCTTTAAATTGCATTTTTTGCGCGATGGAAAACATTTTTTTCAGCTCCTTTATAAACCAATAAATTTTTTTATCTTTTAAGGGTAAATATTTTTTATAAGAATGATCCGGCAAACTTAACTTGATTACAAAAATAATGAGGAGTGAAGAATGAGAATGAACAAGCAAAGTTCCGGAAACGGACTGATTGGTAAACTTTTTGTCGGTGCGGCTTTAATGGGCGCGCCTATCAGCGCTATGGCGGCAGCGATGATGCCATTTATCCTGGGGAACGCTCCAAGCGGCGATCTGAACACGGCTACAGCATCCACTGAACAGGCGTTGAAACAGGCCGGTTTCGAAGTTGTCGGTAAATATTCTCCGGATCAAGGTGCCAATATTATCGTGGTTACGAATGACGCTTTGAAATCGATGGCAGGGAATTCGGAAAATGGCGGCTTCGGTGCAATGGAGCGTGTTGCAGTAACCAATAAGGGTGGAAAAGTCGAAGTCAGCTACACCAACCCGAGTTATCACTTTAACGCTTACCGTATGGACGGAGATATCAGCGGCGTTCAGGCTGCGATCGAAAAAGCACTGGGTAAACAGCAGGAGTTCGGTGCTGAAAAAGGGCTGACTGCGGAAGAGTTGCGCGGTTATCACTATATGTTCGCGATGCCTTACTTCGATGATGAAGATGAGCTGGCGGAATACGGTTCTTATGAAGAAGCGGTAAAAGCGGTTGAAGATGGCTTAAAAGCGAAGCGCGGTGGAGCTGAAAAAGTGTATCGTATCGATATTCCTGGTAAGAAAATGAGCGTGTTCGGTGTGGCCCTTAACTACAAATCCGGTGCTGACGGTAATATCAACAGCCAGATCAACAGTGCAACCAAGCACTCGCATGCGGCACACTTCCCATATGAGATTCTGGTAAGTGGTGACGAAGTACTGGCGCTGAACGGTAAATTCCGTATTGCAATCAACTGGCCGAGTCTATCAATGGCCGGCGAAGGTAGCTTTATGAGCATTATGTCGGCACCGGATCACATTACGGCCTCTCTGACTGCAGTTGCAAAAAATTCAGATGTTGCCAGCAACAACGATTTCTAAACTCTCTGCGCGCTCTAATATGAGCGCGTTCTGAAGGCAAATATTTCCAAGTTCTACAACAAACAGCGTGTGATAGTTGGTACAGGCACGCCTTTGGCACAGAAGAAATTCTGTGCTTTTTTTATTTTACGCCCTTGAAAAAAACGTCCATCACCTCCATATCTAGCATCAGTTTGTTAAATCATTAAAAGGGGCGTCAGGCCCCGTTTTACTTACTCAAAAATAAGTGGAGACAAAAATAATGAGCAATACCGAAACTCATGCGTTTCAGACGGAAGTGAATCAACTGCTGAAGCTGATGATTCACGCGCTTTATTCCAATAAGGAGATCTTTTTACGCGAACTGGTATCCAACGCATCCGACGCTTTGGACAAATTGCGTTTTGAGGCCGTATCGAATGATGCGTTGCATGAGGGGCAGGATGAACTGGCGATCGAAGTACGCTTTGATAAAGAAGCGCGTACGGTCACGATTTCTGATAACGGTATCGGTATGACCCGTGATGAAGTTATTGCCAATATCGGAACGATCGCCAACTCGGGAACCAAAAAATTTCTTGAGAGCCTGAGCGGCGATCAGGCGAAAGATTCCAACCTGATCGGACAGTTCGGGGTTGGATTCTATTCCTCGTTTATTGTTGCCGACGAAGTGGTCCTGGAAACCCGTAAAGCGGGGGATGACCTGGCACAGGGAACCCGCTGGACCTCGAAAGGTGAAGGCGAATTCACTTTGGAGAACATTGAAAAAGCGTCTAAAGGAACCACGATTACGCTGCATCTGAAAGAGGATATGGATGAATTTCTGGATCAGTTCCGCCTGAAAAATATTATCTCGACCTATTCCGATCACATTAACTTCCCGATCAAAATGGTCAAGACCGAATGGGACGAAGAAGCCAAGGAAGAAAAGTCGACGGACGAACTGGAGCAGGTTAACAAGGCAACCGCGCTTTGGACGCAGCCGAAGTCCGAATTGAGCGAAGAAGATTACACCAACTTCTATCAGACGATTTCGCATGATTTCAACGAGCCATTGGCACACATCCACAATAAGGTGGAAGGGACCTTGGAATACACTTCGTTGCTGTATATTCCGAAGCAGGCACCGTTTGACCTTTACGACCGCGAGCGTCGTTACGGCCTGAAACTGTATGTTAAACGTGTCTTTATCATGGATGACGCCGAACATCTGATGCCGGCTTATCTGCGTTTTGTCCGCGGTGTGATTGATTCCGCCGACCTGCCGTTGAATGTCTCGCGTGAAATTCTACAGAGTAATAAGGTTGTCGATAAGATTCGTTCCGCGTCGGTTAAACGTGTTTTGGATCAGCTGGCAAAACTGGCGAAAGACGATGATAAGGCGCCTTATCAAGGTTTCTGGTCGCAGTTCGGTAATGTCCTGAAAGAAGGTGTGGTCGAAGATTTCGCCAATAAAGACAAGATTGCCAAGCTGTTGCGTTTCGCTTCGACTCACGAGGGTAGCCAGGAACAGAATGTTTCTCTTGAGCAGTATGTCGACCGTATGCAGGAAGGTCAGGAAGCGATCTATTACATTATTGCCGATACGCATGCAGCGGCCAAAGGCAGCCCGCATCTGGAAATGTTCCGCAAGAAAGGAATCGAAGTCCTGCTGATGTCGGATCGCATCGACGAGTGGCTGGTTTCGCATCTGAACGAATTTGACGGTAAACAGTTGAAATCAATCACTTCAGCAGATCTGAAAGAGTTCGAAGACGATGCTGAAAAAGACTTGTCCGAAGAGGATAAAAAGGCGCGTGAAGCTTTGACCGAAAAGGTTAAGAAAGCGATTGAAGAGTCGGTATCGGATGTACGCATTACGCACCGTCTAACCGATTCTCCAGCTTGTGTGGTGACTGCTGAAGGCGGAATTTCATCGCATATGGCGCGAATGATGGAGCAGATGGGGCAGGCTGTACCGACACAGAAGCCGGTATTGGAACTGAACCCGGAGCATACGCTGGTGCAGAAGCTGGATAAGCTTGAAGATGATGAAAAGGTCAAAGAGTGGTCACTATTCCTTCTGGAACAGGCGCAATTGGCCGAAGGCGATCAGCTGGCGGAACCGGGCGAATTCATTAAGCGAATGAACCGTCTGTTGTCCGAAGTGATGTGATCGAGATGTAAAGAACGCTTAGTTCTTTTCCGTTAAAAAGCCGCCGGGTTGGAATGAGCCCGGCGGCTTTTTGCTTTTTTGGGCGCGGTGAGTCTTGAATTTGTCGCAGGTTAAAAGGACTTATCCGCGTTTTTTCAGGGTAAAGACCACAAAGCTGTTGCCGTCGTCAGACTGATCGTTCATTTGAATGTTGATGGTTTCCCCGAAATAGCTGGCACTTCCGCTGATCAGTCCGTAGGCCAGTGCTGAAAACGGGCGGCTGGATTGATAGATCAGCTGCATAGTGTCGTCATCTACCATCATGTTGTCGAAAGAGGGCAGTTCCGCTTCCGGATAGAGTTGTTGAACCTCCTGGTGCACCTTGGTATCAATGGTTTTCAGCAAATCGAAACAGTTGCCGACATCGGCAAAAAATTGCGGATAAAGTTCTGCGAAGCGTTTGAGAAGATGTTCGCCGAATGTTCTGCTTAACTCGGCAGTGTCTATTCCGCTATGGGCACTGAGTTTATCAAGCAAGACGAGGAGTTCTTTGTGGTCATAGGTACCAATTTGCGTGTAAGCGCCTTGCGATGGCAGATCGGATTCTTCGATAATGGTATCCAGAATCTCAAGACCGAACTTTTCTTCGACCAGTTCAATAAACTCAGAAAACACTATGCCTTTCACCGCACCCTCCTTAAGGATTTTTTCAAAAGCTTAGCATAGCGGAGATTTGTCGGTGCAGACGATCAGGATCCCGCGCCTTGAAAATTCATCAAGAATTGTGGCGAAACAACTTTTATTGAGTCGTTCGCTCTTGGCAGGATGCACTTTAAACGCTAAGGTAAGAGGGCTTTACTGAACCGGTAGGAGTGAAAGAAATGAAGCGAATGTATTTAATTTTAACGACACTGTTACTCAGTTTTCAGGTTGCGGCGGCCGAACTGGTTCCGGCGAGCAATTTTCTTGAAGACGGAAAAAAAGCGGCGCAATTGAATCAGCCGATTGCCATCCTGCTGGTACATAAAGGCGTACGTTCCGGGATTATGTTGAAAGAGGAGGCGCTGCTGCCGAATCTTCTTAGCGGAGTCTTCGACGACAAGGTAATGTTCCGTGAAATCGAGGTGAATGTGGACGGAACGGTGATCGATTTTTACGGCGAACCGATGCAGCGCAAAGAGTTTCAAACGCTGTTCAATATCACCAGTCTGCCGGCAATGGTGTTTGTTGATTCCGAGGGGGACCAGCTGACTTCGCCGCTGTTTTCGGGAGCGTACGAATTCTATGGCTTCTATCTGAAACGCAAGTTGAACGAGTCGATGCAGGCACTCGGCAATCCGATCCGCTTCGAATAATTTCCCGGCTTGGGGGATAAGTTATCTATTTATGATTTAAGGTGCCATTTTCGACGCCGCTTATGGCAAAATAACGCGCTTTGATTATCAGTTATTTGGGATGCCGTCGTGTTATCAACCGCTAATATCACCATGCAATTTGGTGAAAAACCTCTTTTTGAAGATATTTCCGTTAAGTTTGGTGAGGGTAACCGTTACGGTTTGATCGGTGCCAACGGTTGCGGTAAATCCACCCTGATGAAAATTCTCGGGGGCGATCTGGAGCCGACCGGCGGTACCGTCAGTCTGGATCCGGACGAGCGTCTTGGTAAATTGAAGCAGGATCAGTTCGCCTATGAAGCGTTTAGTGTTGTCGATACCGTTATTATGGGCGACGCCGAGCTGTGGGAAGTGAAAAAAGAGCGTGACCGCATTTACTCGCTTGCTGAAATGTCCGAAGAAGAGGGGATGCTGGTTGCCGAGCTGGAAGTGAAATTTGCCGAAATGGACGGCTACACCGCCGAGTCGCGTGCCGGTGAATTGCTTTTAGGCGTCGGTATCCCGGTCGAACAGCATTTCGGGCCTATGAGCGAAGTGGCTCCGGGCTGGAAACTGCGTGTTCTTCTGGCACAGGCACTGTTTGCCGATCCGGATATTCTGCTTCTCGACGAACCGACTAACAACTTGGATATCGATACCATACGCTGGCTGGAAGGGGTTTTGAATGATCGTAAGAGCACTATGATCATTATTTCCCACGACCGTCACTTCCTTAACTCGGTCTGTACCCATATGGCGGATCTTGATTATGGCGAATTGCGTGTTTATCCGGGTAACTATGACGAGTATATGGTCGCTTCGACACAGGCGCGCGAGCGTCTATTGTCCGATAACGCCAAGAAACAGGCGCAGATCAACGAGTTGAAGACTTTCGTCAGCCGCTTCTCGGCGAATGCCTCTAAAGCGAAGCAGGCGACTTCTCGTGCCAAACTGATCGACAAGATTCAACTGGAAGAGGTGAAGCCGTCGAGCCGCGTTAACCCGTTTATCCGCTTCGAACAGGATAAGAAACTGTTCCGTCTGGCGCTGGAAATCGAGAACTTGAGTAAAACCTATCACGACGAAGACGGCGATAACGAAGTCATTAAAGACTTCAGCATGATGCTGGAAGTTGAAGAACGTCTGGCGGTCATCGGGGGCAACGGGATCGGTAAAACCACTTTTCTTAAGTGTCTGGTCGGCGATACCGAGTTGACTGCCGGTGAGGTGAAATGGTCGGAAAATGTCACTATCGGTTACTACGCTCAGGATCATGCTGCCGACTTTGAAGAAGATTTGAGTCTGTTGGATTGGATGAGCCAGTGGAAGCAGGAGGGCGACGACGAACAGGCGATTCGCGGTATTCTTGGACGCCTGTTGTTCTCGCAAAAAGAGATCGGCAAGTCGGTTAAGGTGCTTTCCGGTGGTGAGCAGGGGCGAATGCTGTTCGGTAAGTTGATGCTGCAGAAACCGAATGTACTGATTATGGATGAGCCGACCAACCACTTGGATATGGAATCGATCGAATCTTTGAATATCGCACTGGAAAACTATCCGGGAACGGTTATCTTTGTTTCGCACGACCGTGAATTCGTCTCTTCGATTGCGACGCGATTAATGGTGATGAGCGAAAACGGTATCGAAGACTACCGTGGCGACTACGAGTCTTATCTACAGACGCTTGAACAGTAAGTTGCACAGGTAGAACTCGGCCACACAACGGCTAACGTGAGCCGCTTGCAGAATGTTATTCTGTAAGCGGTTTTTTGTTTTTGGTTTTGCGTTGATGATGTTTGTTGAAGGAGGTGTTTGTGCCCAATACCGAGTTACGCTTCTGTATTGCCCAGTTTGCCCCGCAATGGCACGATATTCACGCCAGTTTGTGCGATTTGCAGGTGCTCCTGAATGAGCGAATCGCTGATGAATCTGTCGGGGACGAAAACGTCTGTCAGCTGCTACTTCTCCCGGAAATGTTCGCCAGCGGTTTTTCCATGCATCCGGAAAAGTTTGCGGAAAGTCCGCAGGGAGAGATTTCACAGGCAGTGTCGGTACTTGCCTTGGAGCATCGTCTGAATATACTGGCCGGGGTCGCACAAAGTGTTGAGCAGACCGAAGGCCGGCGCGAATTTTACAATCGAGCTTTGTATTGGGCGCAAACCGGGACGCTGAAACACAGTTACTCCAAGCAACGCTTGTTTGCTTATGCCGGCGAAAACCGGATCTATAATGCGGGAGAGCAAAACCGTTCTTTTCAGATAGAGTGTGCCGGACAGAGTCTGAGGGCTGCGGTATTTATCTGTTACGACCTGCGCTTTCCCGAACTTTTCCGTCAGCTTGCACGAGAGGTTGAGATCGTTTTTGTGCTCGCAAACTGGCCGAGTTCCCGTCAGACGCACTGGAGGACCCTTCTAAAGGCGCGTGCGATTGAAAATCAGTGTTTTGTCGTTGGCGTGAATCGGGTCGGCGAAGATAAGAACGGTCTGC
The DNA here is from genome assembly GCF_017571475.1 of Thiomicrorhabdus sp. 6S3-12. Taxonomy (GTDB): domain Bacteria; phylum Pseudomonadota; class Gammaproteobacteria; order Thiomicrospirales; family Thiomicrospiraceae; genus Thiomicrorhabdus. The sequence continues at coordinate 19,905 of NZ_JAGETW010000006.1, forward strand.
ACTATGCTGGCGGTTCAGTCGTCTTTAACGCTAATGGCGACTGTCTTCTGGATTGTCAGCAGGAGCCGTGGAGCGAGTTTTCGATATCCGTGGCAGAACTGCAACGGCAGGTTGCGCAACAGCGTCAGGAATTTCCGTTTCTGGAGGATTTGTAGCCGATTCTCCAGTCCGGTCTGGTAAGAAACCGGTTTAGCTGAACAGGTACGGAAAGAGTTCGCGCTTGCGCTCTTCGCTCAGCTCGTGCATGCAGCGGATATTGTTCTCAAAAATGCTTTCCGGGTCGTGCGGATAGCGTGCTAGGGCCTTTTCCAGACTCTCTTCTCGCAAGATATGCAGCAGCGGAAAAGGGGCTCGATTGGTCAGGTTCTCGGTATCATCCGGCAATGTTCCGGCAAACTGGTAATCCGGATGAAAGCTGGCAAGTTGAATGACCCCTTGCCAGTTCTGCTGTTCAATCAGCGCGTCGGCCCAGTCGAGAAATTGATTGTAATCGTCGAATTGCTGCAGATGCTGGGCCACGATCAAAACGGTCGTTTCGCGTTTTTCAATCGGTTGCGCCAGCAATGCTTCGATTTCCAGCGCCAGATCCTCAAGCAGAGATTCGTTACTGTCGGCCCGGGTGACTTGCAGATGTACCTGACGGTTTGTCCAGGGGCGTTTGGCAAAAGGGCACAGGTTTAATCCGATTACGACTTCCTCAAGCCAGGTTTGCACCGGCTTGAGAAATTGTTCATCTGTTTTTTGTGGCATGAGAAGAGAGGACTCGCTTTAACGGATCTGCTGCTGCAGAACGGAGGCTTTGCGGATTTCTACAGTCTGGCCCGAAGCGTGCGCAGCGATCTCTTCCGGTGAATTCTGCTTGCCATCATAGACGTAGATTTTTATTTTATCGCCCGGTTGCAGGAAGACATTTTCACCGAATTCGCTGTAGGTGGTCGCACCGAGGCTGATCATCAACTGTTTCGGAAAACCGGCCTGATGGACGATCTGGTTCAGGTTTTCCAGTGGCCCGAAGTCCGCCTGATGGTTCAGGGTTTCAATCATCCACTCCTGTAGCTTTCCGTAAAAATAAGAGTAGCTGTTGACGGCACTGTCGTTACCGTAGGTATGAATTTCCCCGTCGCGAATCAGAAAAGAAGCGATGCGGAAGGATTCCAGTTCTCCGCCTTCCTGTAAAGTGCTCACCGGGAGAAAATCAGCGGAAATCCCTTTGGTTTCCGGTCCCCAGTTTTTCTTTTCACTGATTTTTTTGGCTCCGGGTTTGCGTATCGAGCAATCGTTGAAGGCGGCGAATGCGACTGGCTGAAGTGCGACGATTTTGCCGTATTCGTATTTGCTTTGGAACAGAACACAAACTTCGGGTTCGGCTTGCAGATGGGCGTTTTCAGCCAGGTCTTGCGGGTATCTGATGGTATTGTCGGACAGCGGGAATTCGCCGACTTGTTTTTCCGAGCCCGGGACAAAATACGGGAAGATGCCTTTTGGCGCCTTGGCCTCTTTGGTTTTGACATTTACGAAATCGGGGGTTTCTCCGGCTTGTTCGAGGTGGCCGGCAAAGTTACCGGCGATGCCTAAACAAAGAGTGTTTTTCAAGTCGTCTAGAGTTGGCATATCAATCCTTATTGCTAGTGTCCTGGTCGCATTGGCGTAACCGGGAAGTTCACTCGGTTAACTGAGTATGTTTTGCATTTGACGGCGGTAGCTTTTAACCAATTCCGGCTTAAAAGGCGCGAGCATATTAAACGCTTGCAGTAGCGCTTCCTGAGCCTGTTTGTCGATTTCGGCTCCGCTTGCAATCTGTAAACGTTTTAAAAGTGCCTGTAATCCTTGTTCGATACGGCCGTTGAGCATCAGAATACAGGCCAGGGCGTAAAGGGCTTGTGGGTCATCCGGGTTTTGCGCCAGGGTGTTTTGTACCTCGTTAATGTCCGGTCCCTGATTGGCTTTGTCGGCAAAATAGAAAATCCCGCCGAAATATTTTCCGCGCGGCGAGTTCTGTATCGATTCCGGAAGCTGTTGGAAAAGTGTTTCCGCTGCGTGGTTTTTCCCTTGTTTAAGAAAAATATCCAGCAGGTCAAGATGCAGTTCCGGGTGATTGTTGTTTAACTCGATTGCTTCAAGCATCAGGCGCTCGGCTTGGGCAAAATCGCCGTGGCGGATGGCGTTGATCGCCTGTTCCCGTTTGGCTTCGCTTGGATCCTGCGGCAGAACCTCATGTAACAGTGCTTCGCAGGCCGCTTTGTCAGTCCACTGATTCTGCTCGCCAACAAATGCTTCGTCCTTGACCATTTTACACAGTGGGAGCTGTTCAAACCCCAGTTTTTTTGCCAACTCGTTTTCTCGGTCGATATTGAGTTTGGCAAGGATTATCTTTCCGGCAAACTGCTGCGCCAAGGATTCCCACGCTGCTTTCATCTCTAGGCTGTCAGTGTTTTTTTCGTTCCAGAAAACCAAGGCAACCGGACGGCGTTTTGAGGCAAAAGCGACCAGCTCCGAGAAGTTTTCCTGGTTGATGTCCGCGATCATCGCTTGTGTCATGGTAAATTTCTCTTGTCTCTGTTTTCGGGGGTTACAAGCCCTTGAGTTGGGCCTTCAACTGATATAGGTAGTCCAGCGCTTCTCTGGGGGTCATGTTATCCAATTCGAGCTGTTGCAGTTCCTGATCAAGCTTTTCCATCGCCTCACACTTCGGATCCGGCATGGCGCTGAACATATCAAACTGTTGAATGCTGTCATCGGCGGAGGTTTTATGCGCCGAATTAGCTACGCTCTGGTTCTCCAGGTCGTGCAGATGTTCTTTGGCTCTTTGGATGACGTCGTTTGGCACTCCGGCCAGAGCGGCAACCTGAAGACCGTAGCTCTGAGATGCCGGGCCTTCCTGAACCTGATGCAGAAAGACGATTTTATCCTGATGTTCGATCGCGTCCAGATGGATGTTGACGGTGTTGCCGTATTCATTCGCCAGAGCGGTCAATTCAAAATAGTGGGTCGCAAACAGGCACATGCCCTTAATCTGTTTAGCCATCTGCTCGGCGATCGCCCAGGCCAGAGCCAGACCGTCAAAAGTCGATGTCCCTCGGCCGACCTCATCCATCAGTATCAATGAATTTTCGCTGGCGTGATGCAGAATATTGGCGGTTTCGGTCATTTCGACCATAAAGGTCGAACGGCCTGAGGTCAGGTCGTCGGATGCACCGATGCGCGTGAAAATGCGGTCAACCGGTCCGATTGTCGCTGAACGAGCCGGGACGAAACTGCCGATATAGGCCATTAACACGATCAGCGCCGTTTGCCGCATAAAAGTCGATTTACCACCCATATTGGGTCCGGTAATAATCTGTAAACGACGTTTTCCGTTGAATGTGCAGTCATTAGCGATAAACGGATCGCCGCACAGGGCTTCAACGGTGAGGTGGCGTCCCTGTTCGATTTCGATGCCGGGTTTTGTACTCAAGTGCGGACGCGATAAATCAAGCTGAACCGCCTGATGGGCAAGGTTGATTAAAAGATCCAGTTCCGCCAGTCCTTGAGCACAGTGCTGAAGGGGGTGCAAATCTTCATTCAAGCCGTCGATCAGCTGCTGATAGAGCCATTTTTCACGTGCCAGTGCCTTTTCGTTGGCACTGAGGATTTTGTCCTCAAAGGTTTTCAGTTCCGGTGTGATGTAGCGCTCTTGAGCTTTGAGCGTCTGGCGTCGTACATATTCCGGCGGAACCTGTTCGCTTTGCAGTTTGCTTACTTCAATGTAATAGCCATGAATACGGTTGTAGCCTACTTTGAGGGTGCTGATACCGGTACGCTCTTTTTCGCGCTCTTCCAACTGCAGCAGATATTGTCCGGCATTCTCTTTGAGGTTGCGCAGTTCGTCCAGCTCTTCATCGAAGCCGTCGGCGATCACTCCGCCGTCACGGATCAGTACCGGAGGGTTGTCGATAATTGCCCGATCCAGTCGGTCGGCAATTTCCGGGAATGTTTGAATTTTTTCCGCCAGCTGTCGCAGGCGCTTGGCATTGTATTGCGCCAGATAATCTTGCAGCGCAGGCAGGGCGTTGACGCTGCGGCCGAGTTGCAGCAGGTCGCGCGGGCGCGCCGAACCTAAAGCAATGCGTCCGAGAATACGTTCCAGATCGCCGATCTGTTTGAGTTCCTGATGGAAGGTATCGATCTGCGCTTGGTTAACCAGTTCTTCAATCGCATCCTGGCGGGCAATCAGAACCTTGTGATCGCTCAGGGGCTGGTTAAGCCAGCGTTTAAGCAAACGACTGCCCATTGCCGTTACCGTATTGTCCAGCAGTGAAGCTAACGTATTGGCATGGCCTCCGTTGAGATTGGTATCGATTTCCAGATTGCGGCGACTGATGGCATCCAATACCAGTGAGTCGCTGATCTGATAGGTCTGCAGACTGTGAATGTGGCTGATGTCGTTTTGCAGCATGGCTTGCGCGTAATGCAGTATCGCGCTGCTGGCGGCAATCGAGGCTGGCGCTCTTTCGCAACCGAAAGCGACCAGATCCTGAGTGCCGAAGTGGCGGCACAGATTTTGCCGTCCGCTTTGCTCGTCGAAGTGCCAGGCGGGATAGAATTGTAATGGACTGTTTGCCGGAAGTTTGTCCTGCATGCTCTGTGCGAAATCGGTTCCTTGCGGCAAGATGATTTCCGCCGGTTTTAAGCGCTCCAGTTCGGCAAACAGTTGCTCTTCGTTTTCGATCTGTGTGGTTTCAAAGCGTCCGCTGGCGACATCCAGATAGCTCAGGCCAAGGTGTTTTCCGCTTTCGCACAGGGCACACAGCAGATTCTCGCTTTTCTCTTCCAGCAGGGCGTCTTCGACCAGCGTTCCCGGCGTGATGATGCGTACGACCTTGCGTTCCACCGGGCCTTTGGAATTGTTCGGGTCTCCGACCTGTTCGCAGATCGCCACCGACTTGCCGAGTTTCACCAGCTTGGCCAGATAACCTTCGGCGGAATGGTGTGGAATCCCGGCCATCGGGATCGGCGCGCCGGCGGATTTACCGCGTGCGGTCAGCGTTATGTCGAGCAGTTTAGAGGCTTCTTGCGCATCCTCATAAAACAATTCGTAAAAGTCACCCATGCGATAAAAAAGCAGATGCTCGGGATGCTCCGCTTTAATTGCCAAGTATTGTTGCATCATCGGCGTGTGGTTACTCATAGGCTTTTGAATTGTCCTTATTTTCTTTTTTTGCGCAGGAGGTTTTGCAAGGTATTGAAAAAGGGGTATGCTAGGCGATAATTTTTCCAATGGCAACAATGATCAACGCAAGCGCAGCAATTTCCGGATGGCCGGATAGAATTGCAGAAAGTGAATGCAGTCGGCTGTCGTGAATAAATTTGGAGTGAAGGATGGATTTTACCGATCAAATGTCTGCTTTGGGGCAGAAACTGGTGGAAAAAAATGAAACTGTGGTCACCGCCGAGTCTTGTACCGGCGGGATGATTGCCGAAGCACTCACGTCAATCGGCGGAAGTACCGCCTGGTTCGACCGCGCTTATATCACTTACAGTTACGAATCCAAACGTGAAATGCTTGGTGTTAAAGAGCTGACCATACAGAAGCAGGGGGCGGTTAGCCAGGCTTGCGTCGAGGAGATGGTGCTTGGCGCTTTGCAGCAATCGCACGCAACCGTTGCCGTTGCCTGTAGCGGTATTGCAGGTCCCGGCGGAGGTTCTCCACAGAAGCCGGTTGGCACCGTTTGGCTGGCATGGGCCAAACAGGGGCATGATAAAGTCGAAAGCCAGTGTTTTGTCTTTGACGGAGATCGTCAGGCGGTACGTGAACAGGCGACCCGTGCAGCTTTGCAGGGGATTTCCGACCTGATTTAAATCGCCAGAGTTTAGTGGCTGCAGTAAGCGTTTGTCGAACTGTTCGGCAGGCGCTTTTTTATTGTCTGGTGAAAAGAGAGGTGCTTTGTATCCGGTCAGCGGATAGAAAAATCTCCGGGCATGGCGTTTAATTTTTGTATCAGTAATCAAGTTTGTGGTTTACTATTGTCATTTCCGGGCAAGAGTTCAGTAAATGATGAATTCTTATTGACACCATCTCTAGGATTTATGGTGTGATTATGGGATAATTTCAGGCCAATTTTTCGGGAGTCGTGTTCTCGTAAAGAATTGGCGAATCTCTTGCACGATTGCTTGCAAACTCAAAGCCGCATCAAAGTGGCTTTATGACAATAAATGAGGATTCAAAACCCATGGATGACAATAAAAAGAAAGCTCTGAGTGCCGCCCTAGGCCAGATTGAAAAACAATTTGGTAAAGGCTCGATAATGCGTATGGGCGATAACTCTGCGCCGCGCGATATCGAGGCGGTATCAACCGGCTCTCTAGGCTTGGATATTGCACTTGGTATCGGCGGCCTGCCTCGCGGGCGAATTGTTGAAATCTATGGTCCGGAATCCTCCGGTAAAACGACCTTGACGTTGCATGCGATTGCGGAAATGCAGAAAACCGGCGGTACGGCGGCCTTTATTGATGCCGAGCACGCTCTGGATCCGATCTACGCCGAAAAATTGGGTGTGGACATCGATAATCTTCTGGTTTCTCAGCCAGATACGGGTGAACAGGCGTTGGAAATTGCCGATGCGCTGGTACGTTCGGGCGCGGTTGATATCGTGGTTATCGACTCGGTAGCGGCTTTGACGCCGAAAGCGGAAATCGAAGGCGATATGGGAGATTCGCATGTCGGTCTTCAGGCTCGTCTGATGTCGCAGGCTCTGCGTAAACTAACCGCGAATATCAAGCGCACCAATACTCTGGTGATCTTTATCAACCAGATTCGTATGAAGATCGGTGTCATGTTCGGAAGCCCGGAAACGACAACGGGTGGTAATGCCTTGAAGTTCTATTCGTCGGTTCGTTTGGATATCCGTCGTATCGGTGCGATCAAGAAGGGCGACGAGGTTCTGGGGAACGAGACGCGCGTCAAGGTAGTGAAAAACAAAGTTTCGCCTCCGTTCAAACAAGTTGAATTCGATATCCTTTATGGTCAGGGAATTTCTCGTGAAGGCGAGATTCTGGATTTTGGTGTCAAAGAGAAGCTGATTGAAAAATCCGGCTCCTGGTACAGTTATAATGGTGCCAAAATCGGTCAGGGGAAAGATAATGCCCGCCAGTTCCTGATTGATAATCCCGATGTAGCAGGGGATCTGATGACCCAGATCAAAACCAATCTGATGCCGACTAAAAAAGCGCCGGTGGAAGAGAGTGCCGAGATTGAAGAGGCTCCAGAGTCGCTTTTTGACGGTAGCTAGAGAAAAATAGCGGATTCCGATTTTGAAAAAAGCAGAAGACTTTCTGGCGCAACTTGGCGTTGATACGGAAAGGCTGGATGCAACTGAAAAATCCTCATCGCAAAAGGACTCGATTCTCGAGGCCAGTTGGGATGAGGATTTTTTGCAGCCGTTTGACGGAAAACAGGCGCAGCTCGCTCAGTTGCAACAGGATCTTCAGAACCGCGCTTTACGACTGTTAAGTCAGCGCGAACACGGTGATCTTGAACTACTCGCCAAATTGCGCAAGAAAATGGCTGCCAGTGAAGAGCAGTTGCAGAAGTATGCGGTCAGTGATGAAGAGTTTCGCGAGCAGTTGCAGGCGTGCCTGATTTTTTGTCAGGAGAATAACTGGCAAAGTGACGAACGCTATCTGGAACAGTTGGTGAACAGCCTGTTGGCCAAGGGCAACGGGCCGATGAAAATTCGCCAGAAAGCCCGTATGAACAGTTCGCGCAGCGATCTTCTGGACGCGTTTCTCGATCTGGATTCCAGTGACTGGCTGGCATTGATTAAAGAGATTCTGGTAAAGAAATACGGCGACAGTGATGGACGTCTGGCGCCTAAAGAGCAGGCGAAACGGATGCGTTTCCTGCAGAGTCGCGGCTTTAGCCCGGATTTGATTTGGCGGGTGTTTCGCTAATTTTGACGCCTCTTGTATGCAATGCAGGGTGCATTTAATGGAATTTCATTCTTCTTGATGGCGTGTCCGTCAGGAAAACAAATTTTTACTATTTTTTAAGGTTTAACGACTTATGACCAGTGCAGAACTCAGAAAAGCTTTTATCGACTTTTTTGTGAAAAACCAGCATACCTCAGTGCACTCAAGCCCTGTGGTGCCGATGAACGATCCGACACTGCTTTTCACCAATGCCGGGATGGTGCAGTTTAAAGACACTTTCCTTGGTCAAGAGCAGCGTGACTATACGCGAGCGACTTCGGTTCAGCGTTGTATTCGTGCCGGCGGTAAGCATAACGACCTGGAAAACGTCGGTTATACCGCTCGTCACCATACTTTCTTCGAGATGCTGGGTAACTTCAGCTTCGGTGACTATTTCAAGCGTGAAGCGATTCAGTTTGCCTGGAAATTCTTGACCGAAGAACTGAAGCTTCCGGAAGAGAAACTGTGGGTGACGGTTTTTGAAGAAGATCAGGAAGCGGAAGATATCTGGTTGAAAGAGATGGGTGTTTCAGCGGAACGTTTTTCTCGCTGCGGTGCCAAAGACAATTTCTGGTCGATGGGTGATACAGGCCCTTGCGGTCCGTGTTCGGAAATTTTCTACGATCACGGTGCAGACGTTGCCGGCGGGCCTCCAGGGTCACCGGATGAAGACGGCGATCGCTATATCGAAATCTGGAACCTGGTATTCATGCAGTTCGACCGTTCCGCGGACGGCACCCTGACGCCATTGCCGAAGCCATCGGTCGATACTGGTATGGGTCTTGAGCGTCTGGCGGCGGTCATGCAAGGCGTACACAACAACTACGACATCGATCTGTTCCAGGCATTGGTGAAAAAAGCCTCTGAATTGACCGGTGAAAAAGACCTGTCCAACAGTTCTCTGCGCGTTATTTCCGACCATATCCGTTCTTGCGCTTTTACCATTACCGACGGAGTTTTGCCGTCGAATGAAGGTCGCGGATATGTCTTGCGTCGTATTATCCGTCGTGCGATTCGTCACGGTTACAAATTGGGCCAAAGCCAACCGTTTTTCCATAAACTGGTTCAGACTCTGGTCGAACAGATGGGAGAAGCTTATCCTGAGCTGGCGAAAGAGCAGGGCAATGTGGAACGCGTTCTGAAAATGGAAGAAGAGCGTTTTGCCGAGACTCTGGAAAACGGTATGAAATTGCTGGAAGACTATATTGCAGAGATGAACGGTACCGTCATTGACGGCGATATGGCCTTTAAACTTTATGATACTTACGGTTTCCCGATCGACCTGACTGCCGATGTGGCGCGTGAACGTAATCTGACTGTAGACGAAGCCGGTTTCGGTGAAGCCATGGAAGCGCAGCGTGAACGTGCGCGTTCGGCATCGAACTTTGGTGCGGCAGGTAATGCGCGTATCGAATTTGACGGTAGCACACAATTCATCGGTTATCAGCAGGATGAGGCGGATGCCAGCATTATTGCGATCTTTGTCGATGGTCAATCGGTTCAGTCGATCAATGAAGGTCAAGAGGCGGTCGTTCTTTTGGATCAGACGCCATTCTATGCTGAATCCGGTGGTCAGACCGGTGACTGCGGTAGTTTGACCGAAGGCATGCACAGCTTCCATGTCGATGATACGCAAAAGCAGGGCTCTCTGTTCCTGCATTACGGTAAGGCGACTGCAGGTACGGTTGCGGTTGGACAAAAAGTTCATGCCAAGATTGATATTACCAAACGCCGCGACTGCGAACGTAACCACTCTGCGACGCACCTGTTGCATTCGGCATTGAGAACAGTGTTGGGCTCGCATGTTAATCAGAAGGGATCCCTGGTTCGATATGATCGACTGCGTTTTGACTTCGCCCACTTTGAACCGATTACGTCGGAACAGTTGCGCGAAGTTGAGCGTCTGGTCAATCAGGAAATTATGAATAATACACCGGTTACCATTTCGGAAATGGCGATCGAAGATGCTAAGGCGCGTGGTGCTATGGCGCTGTTCGGTGAGAAATACGGCGATGTCGTTCGTGTTGTCGATATGGGCGATTTCTCAGTCGAACTGTGTGGTGGTACACATGTTAATTCGGTTGGGGATATCGGTCCTTTCCGTATCCTTTCCGAAAGCGGTATCGCTTCCGGTGTCCGCCGTATCGAAGCGATTACCGGTGAGGCTGCCTGGAAAGTCATCTATGAAGAAGAAGACGCTCTGCTAAACATCGCTGACGTGGTGAAGAGCGATAAGGCTCAGGTAGAAAATAAAGTTAATCAGCTGATGGCCGACTACAAGTCTCTTGAGAAAGAGCTTAAGGCGCTACAGGCCAAGCTTGCCTCTTCGCAAGGGGACGATCTGGCGAATTCGGCGATTAAAGTCGGTGATGTTAATGTGCTGGCGGCCAAGATGGAAGGCGCCGATCGGAATATGCTGCGTGAAACCGTTGATAAGCTGAAAGACAAGCTTGAGCCTGCTGTACTGGTTTTGGCTGCGGTCGACGGTGATAATATCGCGCTGGTTGCCGGTGTCAGTAAGGCGGTAACCGGTACTTATAAAGCCGGTGAACTGGTTAACCATGTTGCCCAGCAGGTTGGTGGAAAAGGTGGCGGTCGTCCGGATATGGCGCAAGCCGGCGGTAATGATCCAAGCAAGCTTGAAGATGCTCTGGCCTCTGTTAAAGCATGGGTCGAAGCCAAGTAACCGCGTTCTCGATTCAGTCAGTAAATAAACCCGTTAAGGATAATCCTTAGCGGGTTTTTTATTTTCGGCCACTCCTTATCGACCTGCCGAGTCGTCCTGATAAGCCCGGATTTGGAGGGCATTTCTTGGGCAAAAGTTCGTTTGAAGTAATTTAACTTACTGAATATACGAGAATTATCTTCAGTCAATTATCGGTAATTCTCTTCGGGCATTTCCAGCCGCCGCGTTTTTTTCTCAACGGCAAAACCTTATACTTGAGTTTATGTTCTAGTGGAGGGGGCAATATGCTGGTCTTAACAAGACGGGAAGGAGAGGCGCTGGTTATTGACGGTAATATCAAAGTCACCGTGCTTTCTGTAAAAGGAAGCCAGGTCAGAGTCGGCATAGAAGCGCCACAGAATATCCCCATTCATCGGGAAGAACTGTTGGAAAGCAACGCGAAAGTAAATGCTGAAAGCGCTCATGCAGACAAGAAGCAGGACGCTGATGAGGATGATGTTCAGTCCGCGGACGTTGCGGATAAAGCGCTGCAAGGTGACGCAAATTCATAACATTTCCCGCCGATTTTCTCTTGCTCTGTTGTGAATTTAAGATTCTCTATTTTCCCTCGAAAGTTTCTGAAAAATTTCTCTCAAATAGTTTACAAGACCATTGATAACTTGTATCATACGCCCACAATTTTAGGAGACGTGGCCGAGAGGCTGAAGGCGCTCCCCTGCTAAGGGAGTATAGGGTTTGTAGCTCTATCGAGGGTTCGAATCCCTCCGTCTCCGCCATTACATCGAAAGCCAGACAGAAATGTCTGGCTTTTTTCGTTTCCAGGCCCTGTGTTTACTGGCTTGCAAGAGTTATTAAGAATAACTCTAAATCTGTTCAGATAAATCCTGCTGTATCGAATAAAGGATTTGAGTAGATAAACTATCCCGGAATGGGTTCGCACGTCACGCCAAGCAAAATAAATCGTTTCAAAATCCCTGCAAAACCACAAAGTCTCCTTGATGTTGCTAGCTGATAACTTGAACACCTATTTCAGGTGATTAATAGGAAGAAATCCGTTTGAATTGATGCTATCTAAACTATTACGCGTATCAAGGTCGTAATTTTAATAGTGCTATGTATATTGATTTTTTCTAATAAATACGTAATTAAAAATTATTAACGCATTTTATAAAATCTATTTGGGTAGACCGAAAAATTTTAAAAAGGTTTTGTGTTTAACTCTGGTAAACTTTTTTTCATTAATGTTGATTTTTTCTTGTAAATCAAATGGTTGGAGATTTAGATATGAAATTAAAGTTACTAGTTGGAGCAGTTTGCTTAGCAGTGTCGAGTACGTCTATTGCTGCAAATGGAAAACCCTTTCAAGAGCTTCAAGCTCAGATTGATGCAGCCAATGCGGAAATCCGTGCCTTGAAAGATCAAGTGTCATTGAATTCAACAAGTATTTTGGAAATAAGAGAGCTTATTAAAACGCAAAATGCAAATATCAGTGCTATCAACGCAGAATTGCAGAATCAAATGGCTCTTGTAGAAGGCGCTTTAAGCGCTGCTGAACAAGCTACGGCTATGTCTGAGTCTGCAATTCAGGAGCTGGAATCAACCAAATTGTATTTTTCAGAAGCGATTGAATCAATTAACGGATCTATACAAGTTCTAGAGAGTGAGTTATCGACCATTACTGCTTCTTTAAAGTCGAGCAATGAAGAATTTCAGCTCTCCATTGATTCGTTGAAAAGCGCTATTGAGGTAGGTGATGGTTCTGCAACGATTGGTGAGTTGGTGGCGGAATTAGTCATCACGACTGCTGAGTTGGCTGTAAACAACACTGCAATCAACGATCTTTTTTCGCAAATTGATTCACTGCGAGCTACTGTCGAATCTAATCAAGCCCTGCTAGCAAAAGTTGATCAAAAGATTGCCGAGGGCATTGCCGAAGCTGTTCAGAATGTCGGGGCAAAGGTTAATCAAATAAGCTTCAATGAAACAGGTCGCTCGATAGATGATGTGACGGCTTTAGAGTTTTATACAAAGATTGAATCATTAACTGCAAATGCTGGCGATCATATTTTTCTTGGCGCATACAACAATGGGCAGTTAGTCTCAGGAGCCTGTTTGGAAGATGCCGTTGATTTCCTTGGTATGCTTCATTCGGCTAAATACGCTCTGCATTATTCTAACTCTAATTATTGGCCTTTATATCAGTCCAAGTATGTCAGGAACAGTTATCGTCTTGATAACATAGGGGAGTGGCAATACAGAGCAACTGACAGCTTCAATATCTATATGGGAGGGGCATCTCGTTATGATGGCGCATACTATTCGGCAAGGGGTTTCTTGCAAATGCACTTTCCAACTGGAGATATGTTAATTGATATTAATTCTCAAAGAGAGGGTTACAACCAATCGGAAGTTATGGCTCGTAATTCGGGGGTGTATGGCATCTCTTACTATGAAGATAACAACGCTCAAGTTGTAATTAAAACGGGCCCTAGATTGCAGAGTTGTGGTTTCTAGCGCTATCGAGAGTTAGTGTCATATTGATAAATAACCGCGCTTGGCGCGGTTTTTTATGCCTGAAATCTACAGCTTGTCGAAGCTTGGCAAATCTTAAGATTTAATTGCATCTATACCCGATCATGCAGCAGGGATTGTATGCAAGAAATTGTTAGAGATTCTAACGCTGTAAAATTTCAATTAAGGGCTGAGCTTTTCCAATTCCATAGCCTTGTGCATAGTTCACGCCAATCTGCTTAAGCTTTTCAAGTACGCTGTCATTTTCAACGAATTCAGCGACAGTCTTGAGCCCCATTACCGTACCGACTTCATGAATCGACTTAACCATAGCATGATCAATCTGATCTTTAGCAATGTCTTTCACAAACATTCCGTCAATTTTTAACTTGTCTACCTTCAAGGTTTTTAAGTACCCGAAAGAGGATAATCCGCTGCCAAAATCATCCAGTGCAAAGGTCACCCCTTTTTCTCTCAAAGTAGAGATAAAGTGCTGAGCATTCTCCAGGTTTGCGATTGCCGTAGTTTCAGTGACTTCAATACAGAATTTTTGCGCCAGGCTGCCCATTTCGGAAAACTTGCCTGTTAAAAATGCTAAAAATTCGTGTGAGGTCAGGGATTGAGCGGAAATATTAATGGCGCAATAACCGATTGAAGGTAAAAAGCCGGGATGTTCCCTGAATAAAGCAAACGCTTTCGAAAATACCCAGTAATCGATATCGATCGCTTTGTCATATCGTTCTGCGGCGGGGAGGAAGGCGCCGGGAAGGGCAATACCATTCTCGGAATTCATCCGTAACAGCAGTTCATAGTTCATTCTGTCTTTATCGGAATCCTTGTCACTGTTAATGGTCATGATCGGTTGGGCATACAGCTCAAACAAGTCTTCCTGCAGGGCGGACTCGATACGCGAAATCCAGCCCATTTCTTCGGCTCTGAGCTGCAACTTCTCATCGTTGGATACATAAAAATGGAAAGTGTTTCTGCCTTTGTCTTTCGCGGCATAACAGGCGGAATCGATCCACTTCATAATCATATCCGGCTTTGTCATGGAATCATCAATTTCAACTATTCCAATACTGACACCGATACGGAATACCTTTCCTTCCCAGGCGAATTGATAATCGCGAATCGCGTTGATAATCTCGTTGGCAATGGATTTGGCATTATCCTGATTCGAGTTTTCGAGAATAATACCGAACTCGTCGCCTCCGAGGCGGGCCAGGACATCAGATTGACGAATATAGGGCTGAATCAAACGCGGGATTTGACGTAGTAATGCGTCCCCGGCACTGTGACCGCAGGTGTCATTAACAATTTTAAACTGATCCAGATCCAGGTAAAAAACATAGTGTAACTGGTGATCTTCCGCTCTTTGCAGCAGCAGGGACAAGCGGTGCTCAAACTCGTATCGGTTAATCAAATCGGTCAAGGCATCGTGCGAAGCCTGGTAAGAAATTTTCTTTTCAACCATTTTTCGTTCGGTAATATCTTGCCCTTCGGCAACCAGGTAGGTAATTTCCTGTTCGGAATTACGGATCGGGGTCAAAATAAAGTGAATGATCATTTTTTGCCCATCCGCAGCTCGAATGCTTACTTCTTTATTGATCTGATGCCCCGAAGCACACATTTGAATATCGGACTTAATTTGCGAGCGCAGCGAATTATCTCCCCACCAGGAACACTCGAAAAAATATCGCCCAACCCAATTGTCTTGATTGCTCCCCATGGACGTCGCGGCAGAGTTGTTAACCAGTTCAATCATCCCGTCTGTGGTTAACATCACGGTAAAGGTCGAGAGTGCATCGGTATACTGACTTAATTTGTTTTTCGAGGTTTGCAGTTGTTCGGAAATCTCTTTCTGCATTTTCAAGTTGGAAGCCAGTAAACGTTGTTCCTTACGGGAGCTTCTAAAGGCGTAGAAAAATAAAAATAAAACCAGTGCAACAAAAATCAGGAAAATCAGGCCAAATCGCAGTTTGGAGCCGATAAGCTTCTGGTTGACGTTATCCACCAAAAGTGTCGACTCGATACTTCCTAGCTCAATCACGCCCGCTAATTTATTTAGAATTTCGGTTTGGACGGGGATTGCTTTATTGAGCAGGATCGTCGTCGCTTCTTCTTTGGCGCCGTCAAGAAATAATTGCGAAATCTTATCTTGAAGAGGGGCGTTGATTTTAGTCAGAGCCGTTTGTTCGGAGAGTAATGATTTTTCTCTATCGCTCAGCTTCAGGGTGTAGAGCTCTTGGCGGGCGTTGATAAAGCGGTTGGCCAGCAAGCTCAAGCGCAGAGAATATTCATCAAGAATAAACTCGTCGGTTTCAGCCATCATCTGCAAGAGAATTAAAGAGCGTTCTCGAGCGGCATTGTGCATAGTCGTCAGAAGGTTGCGCTTTGTTTGTTGTGATTCAACCTGGCTGGAAATATTTCGATACGTATTGGTGACATTACTGTAAACATCATAAATAAACACCAGAGAAATAAACAAAATAACGGTAATAACAGCGACAAACTGTTTATTCATGAAGCAATTCCCATTTCGCTATCGTCGACTATAAACATTAAACCGCTCCTATCATATATAAGAGTGGAATTTATGATGATTCAATCATTTGATGGATTTATAGATAACGCAATTTTATATTTCTTAATAACGCTTTTACGTCTTGTTAGCCTCTTCTGGCAGGTGTTGTGTACAACAGGCTCTCAATCGAAGCCGGGCGCGGAATTTCCTTATTGGCTGCTTTGCTTTATTCATCGGTTGAATTAATCGTTTCCAGCGCCTTGTCGAAATCAAAGTTGTTGATTGCATGTAAAAGCGTGTTGAAACGTTTTTTATCCAGCAGCTTCTCAAAGAGCGTTTGATTGTTTTCAAAGTAAACGGTGGCTTCGCCGTCGAAACTTTCCAGCATTGCCTTGAGTTGATTCAGTTTATCTTGATGTTCCGTGGCGTCAACTGGTGAAGACGTATCGGGGTGAGATTTCGTCTCTTCATCGTTCAATGTTTGTAAATAAACGGACAGTTCCTCGAAAGCGGCTTGGCGAGTGTTTTCCAGCTTGGTTAGGCGTTCTTCAAGCTCGTTCTGATTTGTTGTCCAGTCTTGTTCATGCTCTTTCAGAAAATTTTCCAACTCAGCGCTATGTGCGGAAAGTTTCTGTGCGCCAACCGTTGCGCTGATGCCTTTAAAGGAGTGAATCAGGCGTAACATTTCCGGGTAGTTGTTATCTTCCTGAAACTGAAGAAAATGCTCCGGTAGATTTTGGTACTTATCTACATACTGTTCAAGGATCGAGTGGTACAGCTTTTCTGAACCTCCAGCCATACGCAGTCCTTCTTCAAGATTGACCCATTTGAAGGCCTGACCTTTTTTCGAATAAATGCTCTCTTTGTCGTTAGAGCTCATGTTTGAGTCGGAAAAAGCAGAAGCGTCTCCGTGGTAATACTTGCCCAGAATGCGGTAAAGTTCTTGCGGGTCAACCGGTTTGTTTAGATGGTCGTTCATGCCGCTGGCAAAAGATTGCTGACGCTCTTCTTCAAGCGCATGCGCCGTCATGGCGATAATCGGTAATTTGCTGAACTGGGGATCCTTGCGTATGGTTTTGGTCGCGGTATGGCCGTCCATTTCGGGCATTTGCACATCCATGAATACCATCTCGTAGAAGTCGGGGCCTTTGGCCTGCAACTCCTTGACGGCTTCCAGTCCGTTATTGACCACGGTTACCTGAGCGCCTTTGGATTCCATCAACTCAACGGCAATCTGCTGGTTTAAAAGATTATCTTCCGCCAGGAGTATTTTCATTCCAGAGACGTTCAGATCCATATTTTGATCGATTTCGCCGTTCGTTGTCTCCAGTTTTAAAGTGCTTCGCAGGTGAGGGAAGTGCTGCGCTAGTAGTTGTTCGATATGTTTCGGCAATACCGGTTTGCTCAGAACGTCCGGAATCTCGTACCGGTTACCCAGTTCGGCCATCGACTCCTGATCGTAGGCGGAGACAAGGATACATTTAGGCAGTTGAGCAGGGCAGTGCTGCTTGATGAATTTGATAAACTCTTCACCGTCTTTTTCAGGCATGACCATATCGATGAAAATCAGGTCGAACTCTTCGGTACAGACAACTTTCTGGGCTTCATCGACATTTGAACAACTGGTGATCTGCAGGCCGTAGATTTTAAGCAGATTACCGAGAATCTCCTGAGCAATTTTTACATCGTCGACAATCAGCGCTTTGAGGTTCTCTTTGATTTGAGTTGGATCACGACGCTGAGGCGCGACCGGCAGATCCAGATCAAAATAAAATGTCGACCCTTTGTCTTTTTCGCTTTTGACACGGATGGTGCCGTCAAGAAGGTTGATGATTTTCTGTGAAATCGCCAGTCCCAATCCTGTCCCGCCGTATTTGCGGGTTGTCGAACCATCCGCCTGGCTGAATTGCTGGAACAGGTTGGCGACCTGGTCTTGAGTCATTCCGATACCGGTATCTTCAACCTCGATATGTACCTGGATGGTTTTTCCGGTGAACTTACCGTCGATACTGAGTTTGACATAGCCTTCTTCGGTAAACTTCAATGCATTGGACAGCAGGTTGTTAATGACTTGTTCAAGACGCAGCGGATCACACAACACCCAGCCGGCGTTGCCGAGAACGTCTTTGGATTTGATCTCCACTAAAAGTTCCAGAGGTCGCTGCTGAATGGTTTCCGCCAGCAGGCTGGCCGAGTTGCCGAGCACTTCTTCCAGTTTCATCGGGATGGATTCGATTTCCATCTTGCCGGCTTCGACTTTCGAAAAATCCAAAATGTCGTTAATGATTTTCAAAAGCGATTCGCCGGCCGAATGGATTCGTTCGACATAATATTTTTGCCGCGGATCAAGCTTGGTTCTCAAGGCAAGATAAGCCATACCGATAATTGCATTCATTGGCGTACGGATTTCGTGGCTCATATTGGCCAAAAACATTGCTTTGGTTTCGGCTGCGGCCTCGGCTTCTTCCTTGGCACTAATGGCTTCCTGTGTTGCGGTATGCAACTCTTCCATCAGCTGTTTGCGGATTTCAGCTTCGTGCATGCCGGTGAACATGACCAGGCAGGTGCTGTGGAATGGTTCAAGCAGCTCGACTACTTTCTCGTTGTACGGGGTTCTGGAGTTAGCCAAAGCGTAAATGCCAATGAGCTGGTTACCTTTTTTGATCGGGATGCAGATAAAGCGTTTGAGTTTGGGGTGGCCGTTAGGGGTCTTCTGCGAACGCGGATCACTTTCCATATGATTGTTGATGATCATGTGCTCTTTGTAGAGTACTTGACCGATCAGCGTGTCCGGTGAGCAGAACGATTCCTGAGATTGTTTGAACTGATCGTACATATACTGGGACTCTTTATCCCAGGCAAGATTGCTCATGGCATGCATTTTAAGGCAGCGTTGGTGGCTGTCGTCTTTGTAGACGACTTCGGCAATAAATCCGGATTCGCTTCCGGTAATGCCGAGAATGACCTTAAGCAGCTTGTCCCAGACTTTATTCTCTCCGTCTTGTGTCGCCACAGAGGCTTCCGTAGCGGTTTTTAAGGCGTCCAGTAGTTTGTTTCTTAATTGGGCCGCGTCTCGGGCTTCGTTGCGTTCGGTGAGGTCGGTCAAAATGCCGATAAATTCCGAATCGTTTTGCAGTTTAATCTCCGATACGGCCAGCGCAAGCGGAAAAGTAGTGCCGTTTTTGCGCAGCCCTTCAACCTCGCGCTCGCCCTGATTGATAATATGGCCGTGACCGTTTTGAAGGTAACGGTTAATGTATTCCTGATGGTGATTGGCATACGAAGGGGGCATGATGATTTCGATATTATTGCCGATCATCTCTTGACCGGAATAGCCAAACATCTCCTCGGCTGAGCGGTTGACACGGGTAACAACGCCTTGGGCATTGATCTGGATAATCCCGGCGGCGGCATTTTCAAGAATGGCCTCATTCTGACGTAGCGGTTCGAGCGCTGAAATTTTCACCAGACGAATCAGCACGATCAGTGCGATAAAGCCGAACAGCATTAGCAGGGACTTGAACAGAATATTGTTGAAGCGGGTGTGATAAAGCTTGTTCACCTCTTGCATAATGGTTTCATATACCAAACTCTGCATGGCATTGGAGTGTTCGACAATCGTATTGTGATTGCCTTCCGGAAGGTGTTCGAGTTTGACGAGTTCATTCCCCGACTGGTGCAGGGGGCGAAGATAATCGATTGTGATTTGCTGGTAGTCTTTAGCGATAGTTCCAAGCTTTTCGAAAATCAGCGGATAGGTTTGGAAGAGGTTTTGATCAGCGTCCAGTTGCAGCCCGTTTTTTTCCATAATCAGGCTGATATCCAGTATGTGCTTGCGTAGCTGCGGGCTTGGCTTTTCAGCATAAATTTCCAGCATGCTCAACAGTCTGCGGTAGCGGCTGTTCCAGATCTTAAACTGCCAGGCAAACTCACTTAAGGCACTGATGTTGTTATTGAAGTAATGGCTGTTGAAAAGCTTTTTCTTGGCGTTGATTAGAATGTTCTGGAGCTCAAGAGGCGGGATCTCTTCGCCTTCGTAGGGGGAGTAATAGCAGCTTTTTCCGCTGGCGCAGTTCTCGATTACCTGTCGTTTATCTTTAAAGTTTGTCCAGGCTATTTCGAGTCCGGGAATCTCGAAGAGCGGCGTGCTTCCAAGAAAGTTTGCCATTAAGGCATCGGTTTTCTGTTGCGAGGCCTGCCAGAAAGTAAAGTAATGGCTTTCGCCGTTAATCAGTCGGTAACCGAGGTTGTCCTCTTCGCTTAACTGATTGGTCGTTTCTATGATCTTGATGGCGTCTTTAGAGCTTTCGATCCATTTGATCTCTTCGGACAGCGTTGAGAGATTTTCTCCCAATATCCAGACAAATAAGGCAAAAATCAATACCGAAACGGCTTGTAAACTCAGAGTTGCGGTATGGATCTTTTGTGCCTTCATAGGGGGTCAGGTCCTTGATGGGGTTAGAACTTTTTATGATAGTTTAACTGACCCGACAGCACTGACCAGTGTTTATCCATTTCGTTGTCGTCATATTCCGGGAATATCGGTATATTCGCGTGCCCCTGACGATGATCGTATTGCGCCGTGAAGTTCAGCTCCGGAAGAATGTGCCAGCGTAATGCCAGGGTTGAGACCTTGCTGTAACCACGCAGATTGTCTTCATCTCTTTTGTCGTTGTTACCCAGATAGTAGGAATAACGAAGCCACGTTTCCAGGCTCGGCAAAGGGAGCCATTGCCATTGGAAATAGTAAGCATGGCCTTTGGTGTCGATATTGTCAGAGGGTTGGAAAGTGTATTCGATATCGGTATGGGTCTGGATATCCATATATTCCGAACTGAAAATATGGTTTTTGTATTGATACTGGGCTGAAAGCATATGTAGGCCTACAGCGTATCGGGCATCGCTGATAAGGCCCGTGATTGCAGGGTCCAGATCGATCAAGGGTTCGGCATTCATATAGCTGTAATTGAAGCGCATACTTGGGAGTGCATTCGGTTCAAAATACAGGTTGAGCCCGTATTTTCTCATGCGGTTGATGTCACCGCGGTTATCGATCCCTTTCAGAAGATAGAGTTCAAGCGAATCGTCGGAACTCGATTTTTCACCGTAATAGGCGTCAACTTCCAGGGTTCCGCCGGAAAGGAAATGGGTTGAATAGAGGTTGACGCCGTCGGTGGAAACCATAAAGTCGCGCAGCCCTTCGAAATAGATAGCGCTTGGTAAAAAGATTCCAGGCCGCGAAGAAGGGTAGTCACGCGAATCATTGTATAGACCGTAAGGGGTTTTGACGCGCCCGGCACGAATGCCCGCTCTGTTGAGTCCATTGTCGAAAAGCAGATAATCCGCCAGAAGGTAATCGATCTTGGGCTCACCTTCATAGATGTCACCGAAAGTCTGTGAGAGAAGCTGGCCGCTGAAACGCCAGTCGGAGTTGTAAATCCAGTTCAGGTTCAAACCAATTTCATTCAGTTTGAAAGATCCTTCTTCCGAGTCCTTGGTTAAAAACGGACTGTCATACGACTTAATGAATCCCTGTGAGATAAAAGCGTTGGCTTGGACTTCTGCACTTGCTGGAGATGCCGCCATTGCTGAGGCTAGAATCATGGCGCAGGAAAGTCTGCAGGCGGATTTGCCGAAACGGTTTCGGAGATGCATGGCCGGGAACATTATTTGCTCTCCTTTAGAATAGATGTTTGTGAGAGTCTATAAAGGTTTCGTGTTGAAATGTAGCCAACTGCACCGGGTGTTTTATAAACGTTTTGGATCATCTCTTCTTCATTCAGGAGTTCTATCGGAGCGATACCGCGACCGCTGAAAATCAGTCTGTTCCAGATTCGTTGAATCTGGTAAACGTTGGTATTCAGGTATTTATGAACGAACTCTCTGTGAACGGGGTTGTTTACCGGAAGGATAAAGGCCTGTATCGGCAGACCGTTTGGCCAGCTTCGTAACTTAGAGGTGAATATTTTATCGATCATTTCCGGGCTGTAGGCGTTTTGCTTCTGATATTCGACGACATGGCCATTAGGGTAGTGGACGATAACGGAGACGGTGGCATCCGCCGCGGCTAGGATTTGGACATTCAAGAGTAGACTCAACGAAAGAATGCCAACGAAAGTAGAGAATAATTTCCGCCGATTAAGGTCCGTCTTTAGGTGGTAAGAAGAAAATATCGCCACTGCATGATCCTTAAAATGATGAAGACAGCTTAGGAGTAATGCCGAGTAAATGCTGCTTACGACTATGATTTCATAAGCCTTGGATACTGTCAATTTCGTATTGCCTGCTTAAAATCAACTATTTAGGTGAAATCTAAAACAAATTTTCTTAAAAGCCTGAGCAGAAGAGACGCTTTTAAGTTTTTATTCAAGCAGGTTACGGCATTTTGGCAGAGGTGGGAATTCGTGCATTTTCGCGCATTGATTTGCTGTTGGTGAAAGTTTTTAAAAATCGCTGCAAAAGAGTTGACAGGCGATTTTTAGTCCCTATAATACGCGCTCAACAGGCAAGCGATGAACCTCTTGGAACAAGCAAGCCTAGCGCAAAAAAGTTTAAATTTTATTTGACATAGATAAAGTTGATAACTATAATACGCGCCACAAACAAAGCGCCCGTAGCTCAACTGGATAGAGTACTCGGCTACGAACCGAGCGGTTAGGGGTTCGACTCCCTTCGGGCGCGCCATTATTCTTAAACCTCGTTAGTGTAAACTGACGGGGTTTTTTGCTTTTAGGCTGTTGAGAAGCTTTTGATAAAATTCGGCAAAAAAATAACCCAGTAGTTTTTGGCTACTGGGTTTTTTTATGTAATGCCATAACGGGTTTGTTGTGCGGTTTAAATTCCCTGCTGTGGTTTAGCGCTCCAGTTACATAGGCAGTCTTCATATGCCTGATTGCTGAACTGCTGGATAACGTGCTGTTTGGCTTCATCATCAAGTTGAACAGGCACTTTATAGGCTTTTTGTAAATATTGATAGGCGATGCTGTTGGCTTGTTTGTATTCCCAGCCTTGCTCAAGTAAGCGGTTGCCGACAGCCGTCATGACTTGACCTTCTTGTCGGGAGCTGATTACGTCCTGTGCTACGACTTTCATGAGTTCACAGCTGATTTGTTTGGTTGAAGGCGTTGTTTGAGCGCTGGCAATTGGGGCGGAGAAGATGGACGCGATTAAAGCGCCGGATGCAATTAAAGTGGTAGTTTTCATAATGGTACCTCTGGTTCTATTGCGGAAAATGGCTTATAACCATGTATTAAGAGTACTTATCTTTGTCGCGAAATTAAAATAAAAATAATTTCTCCTCTATTGTCTGCTTCTATATTACGCAATGCTAATGTATAAAAAAGCCCGCATAATGCGGGCTTTTAGTTTGTTTTAACGGATTTTGGGTTAGAACTCTTCCCAACTTTCGTCGGTTGTATTCTTTTTGAGCGGGCTAATAATTTCCGGTTTGGACGCCGGCTGCTCTTTGGCCCCTTGGTTTTGCGGTTTGGATCTTTCGATCTTTGTCGCGCTGCTTGGATTTGTTGCGATTGCAGCAGGTTGGGTTCCGTGCGCTTTTTGAGAATTTCTTCTGGCTTGTTCGGTGAATTCGACAGCGATTTTGAATTGCTGCATGCGTTCGACAAGTCCCGATGTTTGCTGTTCGATTGAGGCGACACTTCGGGCAGAATCTTCGACGAGAACGGCGTTCTCCTGGGTGTTGCTGTCCAGCGAAGCAATCGCCTGGTTTAATTGCTCGACGCCTTGAGCCTGTTCGTTCGATGAGGCGGCAATTTCAGCGACAATACTGGTGACCTGTTGGATTGCATCATTGATTTCGTTGAGTGAATCGCCCGAGTTTTGCGCCAGTTGGGTACCTTGCTGAATTTTTTCAACCGAGCGATCGATCAGGCCTTTAATCTCTTTGGCGGCATCGGCGGATTTTCCTGCCAAAGCGCGTACTTCACCGGCTACAACGGCAAATCCTCGACCGTGTTCACCGGCACGTGCTGCTTCTACAGCCGCGTTGAGAGCCAGTAGGTTGGTCTGGAAGGCGATGGAGTCGATAAGGCCGATGATCTGCTCGATCTGTTCCGAAGAAGTTTTAATCTGTTGCATGGCGTCAATGGTTTGCGCCATGATTGCAGCCCCTTGCTGGGTTTTTTGCGAGGCTTTTTCGGTTAACTGATCCGCCTGTTGTGCGTTTGAGGCGTTGTTGCGGATCGTCGAGGTCATCTCTTCCATTGTTGCAGCGGTCTGTTCAATTGACGCCGCTTGTTGCTGGATTCGTCCGGAGAGGTTTTCATTGCGGATGGATGTTGCTCTCATGTCTTCGGCAATACCGTGTACAACATGGTTTACCTCCGCCAGTGTATGCGACAGGTTGTCCAGTGAGCTGTTAATGGCATCTTTGATCTCGCCCAAGCCGCCTTCGTATTCGCCTTGTACGCGATGGGTTAAATCACTTTCAGCCAGTGCATGGATTGCATCGGCAATATTGTGGTTGGCTGTAGCGATGGCGCTGGACATATGGTTAATCTGTTCGCCCAAGTCATAGATAAAGCCGTCGAGAACGCTGACATCGATCTGCTCGCCGATATGACCTTTAGCGGCTTTCTCTACCATGGTTTTCAGATTGGTTTCGACTTTGGATTGCATTTCTGCCATCTTCGCTTCTTGAGTAACGTCTTTCCACTCGGTGACAAAGCCCTCGCGGGAACCGTCGATATTCCAAATTGGGTTAACAATAATTTTAAGGTGGAGTTCTCCGAGCGAGAGATCGGCGATATAGGTCTCTTTCAGCTCTTTCAATAGTTTGCGCTGATGGGCCGGATTTACGTGGAAGATGTCGATGTTTTTGCCGATCAAGTCATCCGCCTTGAAATGTGGGAGCATTTTCTGGATGTCCGCTTCAACGTTTTTCAGGGTTTTTAAGATCGACTCGTTCATATAGGTGATATTGAGATCTTCGTCCGCGATCATAATGTTCGACGTGCTTTGGTCGACAACGTGAGTGATGATTTCCGCTTTGTTCATATTGCAGCGAATCGCGCGGATCATGCAGTTGATATATTGTCCGAGTTTATGGGTTTCCGCTGATCCGGTTTCCGGCATGACCGCATCCAGATTCATGCCTTCTTCGTTCGGGAAGGCGGTAAGAATGCTGTCGCGCAAGGCCACGATCGGCTTGACCAGACGTTGTCGAACCAGCAGTTCTATCGCCAAGAAGTTAATCAGGATAAGGATGATGACGAAGGTGAGCAGTTCGGTTACGCGAAAAGTGGCGCTTTCCTGGTTTAGCTGTGTGATTTTGGCATCGCTGGTGGTTTCGATGTATTTAAACCAGGCTTCTTTGGCTTTAATGGCTGGCCGGTCATCAACGACGACCTGGCTGTCAATATAGTCAGCCGGCGCGCCCTGTTGTTTGAGTTCCAAGACGATCTGCGCTTTTTGCGCGAATTCGTTGACGGTGTTGCGAATGGTCTCGATTGATTCGCTTTCTATTGGCGAAAGGTCGCCTAAATTTTGGTATTTTTGCAGCGCCTGGTTGAGGTTTTTGACGTTGTCGTTAAAGGCTTCGAGATAGCTGGAGGTGCGGTAATCGCTATCGCCACGCAGGATGAAATTCTTGAAGTTGTGAATAAATTGTCCGTAACCGAGTTGGGCATCGATTTCATGGAAAGTTTTGCGCTTTTCCTGAATGTTGGCGTGTAAAGTTTCCAGTTCGGTGTTGTATTGCTTATCAACTGCAATATAGATAGAGACTCCGATGATATTGATCGCTAGAAACAGGATCGTGTAGATCGTCAGGAGAAGTTTAATGGACTTTCCGGTGTTGCCTTTTTCCATGCTTGACATCCTCTCAGCAGGCTTGTTTTGTGATATACCCCATAAATGATAGGGGAGCCTGAAGTGTAATAGAAATACGAATAAGTACTTATTGTAAGCGGTGAATCAATTCGTTGATGTGCTTTTTTGCAGGTCTGAACTGTTATCTGTAGGTAAATGGTGTATTAACAGGAATAATGGCGATGATTATACGCCCAAAAGCGGAGGATCTGAGTTCAGTGCGGTTATTGATGCTTGGAAAGTTTGAGAAAAAGTATTATTTGAATGCTTTATGAATAGATAAAAAGAGGGCGAATTGCCCTCTTTTGATATCGGGATTGTTTTATGGAAGAACGAAACCGATTGTTTCCTGGAAGTCTTGCAACGTTTTTTGTGCTTGCGAGCGAGCGCTTTTAGCACCGTCGGCAAGAATTGCTTTAAGCTCTGCTTCGTCTCCGCGAATCTGCTTGAAGCGTTCCTGTATCGGCGACAGATAGTCGGCTACCAGTTCACCCAGTTCGACTTTCAGGTGGCCGTACATTTTGCCTTCGAAGTGTTTGACCACTTCGTCGATCGATTTGCCGCTGATCACCGAGTAGATGGTCAGCAGGTTGGAAACGCCTGGTTTGTTTTCCACATCGTAGTAAATTTCGGAGCCGGAATCGGTAACCGCTTTTTTGAATTTTTTAAGGATTTTTTTCGGGTCATCGGCCAGGGCGATGAAGTTGTCCTTATTTTCGTCCGATTTCGACATTTTCGAGGTCGGATCCTGCAGGCTCATAATTCGACCTCCGGAAGTAGCTGGTGGAATGAAAGGTTCCGGTACTTTAAATATTTCGCGCTCGAATTTATTGTTCAGACGAATGGCCAGATCTCGGGTTAATTCCAGATGCTGTTTCTGATCTGCTCCGACTGGAACCATTTCGGTTTGATAGAGCAGGATATCAGCAGCCATCAGAACAGGGTAGTCGAAAAGCCCGACATTGATGTTCTGAGAATGTTTCGCGGATTTATCTTTGAACTGCGTCATGCGGTTCAATTCACCCATATAGGTATAGCAGTTCAGGATCCAGGACAATTCAGCGTGTTCCGGGACGTGCGATTGAATAAATACCGTGCTCTTGTCCGGATCAATCCCGGAGGCCAGATACCATGCAACAAAGTCCAGGCTACGGTTTTTAAGGTCGATAGGGCTTTGCTCTACCGTAATGGCGTGCATATTGACCAGGGAAAACAGGCAGTTATAGTCGTCCTGCATTTTGACCCAGTTTTTAATTGAGCCGATATAGTTGCCAATCATCAGGTCGCCGGAAGGCTGGATTCCGCTAAAAAGAGTCGGTTTTGCTGTCATGATTCGTCTAAACTTTTGTTTGGGTTGATAGATGCCGCAGACGGCAGAAAATAATTAAATAGCGAAGTATTTTCGCACGTTTAGAGCAGAATCTCCAGAGGGCCGGACGGCTCAAAAAAGATAGGGGAGCAGTCTGCGGGTTTTATCTTGATAAAGCGCATAATCTTGTAGTTTGCGTTTCAGCAGGGCTTCTTCGTAGGAGAGTTTGAGAATCAAGGTTAAAGCCAGTAACAGAAACAGTAGCCAGATCGCCGCACGGTTTTCGCTTATCGCAACCGGCGCGAAGAAATAAAGAATACTGGCGTACATGGGATGGCGGATAAAACGGTACGGCCCCGTCGTCACAAGATCAATCTCCGGCATGGGATCGGGGATAATATTGAAGTGTCCCAGATGCATGGTCTTAAGTGCCCAGAGACCTAGCAGAATGGCCGCGCTTTGGATAATGAGTACCCAGTAGTCGAGTGACCATGGAAAGCTTGAAAAGGTCAGCAGGGCGATCAGCGCGAACTGGAAAAAAACCAGTCCGTAAGACCAGATTGGATGCGGGATTTTTGCAGTTTTTCCGTTTGGGGTCATTTGTGGTTTTCCAGGTCTGTTGAGGTGATCGTTGCCGTTTTTGTTTAAAGTGTGCTTGCAAAGACCGGAAAGCAGGCGGAAAATCGAGTACTTGCGTTGCAGTCTGGGCAAAAGGCGTTAAAATGGGAAAAATTTTTTATGACTTTCTTAAAGTTTCACCACTTATAAACTGAACCTAGTTTACAGTGCAATTAGTTTAGCGGTCAGCAGGCAGCGTTTCAGAGATATTAAATCACAATCTATGCAGAGTCTTATTCGAAAAATCAGTGCCTTTTTTACCGGCTCTAACGCCTCAAGTTCAGACGATCATTCTCCTCTCGTAATAACCAGAGACGAACATGATATTTCCCGTAGAGAGATCGACAAAGCCGCATTGGATGTACTCTATTCTCTTAAGCGCGCCGGTTACGATGCCTATTTGGTCGGTGGCTGTGTGCGTGACCTTCTACTTGGTCTGGAGCCGAAAGATTTCGATGTGGTTACCAGCGCCGAACCGGAACAGATTAAAAAAGTTTTTCATAAGCGCTGCCGTTTGATCGGGCGTCGTTTCCGTCTGGCGCATGTTCGCTTCGGCCGGGTTGTGATTGAAGTCGCAACTTTCCGTGGCCAGACTGCCAGTCAACCACGCGATAATAAATTTTTCGGGCGTAAAAAGTTTGCCCAGAAGCGTGAAGTCGATGAAAGCGGCAGATTGTTGCAGGACAATATCTACGGCACGATCGATGAAGACGCATGGCGCCGCGATTTTACCGTTAATGCGCTGTACTACAGCATTAATGATTTTTCTATTCTGGATTATACCCGTCAAGGGGTGCAGGATATCGACGACGGTGTTTTACGTCTGATCGGAGATCCGGAAACCCGTTACCGTGAAGATCCGGTTCGTTTGATTCGCGCCGTGCGTTTTGCCGCCAAGCTCGGTTTTCAGATTGAGCCGAAAACCGAGAAGCCGATTCCCGCTCTGGCGCATCTTCTTTTGGATGTTTCCAATGCCCGTATGTTCGAAGAAGTGCTGAAGCTGTTCCATAGCGGCGTGGCTTTGCAGGTATTCGAAAAACTGCGCCACTATCACCTGTTCGAGCACCTCTTTCCACAGACGGATGCGATTTTGAAACAGGAAGTGGAAGGTTTTCCGCGTATGCTGGTTATCGAGGCTTTAAAGAGTACGGATGCGCGAATCCGTAGTGGCAAATCGGTCAACCCGTCCTTTCTGTTTGCCGCGATGCTGTGGGAGCCGATGATTCAGAGAAAGCAGGAGTTGCTTGACGAAGGAATGGTGCATCAGAATGCACTGTTTGCCGCCGCGAACGAAGTTATTGAGAAGCAGATTACCAATACGGCTATTCCGAAGCGTTTTACTGCGCAGATCCGTGAGATCTGGGGATTGCAGTACCGTTTGCCGAAACGTAGCGGGGAGCGCGCTCAGGCGCTTCTTGAGCATCCGCGTTTCCGGGCAGCATACGATTTTCTGGGGATTCGCGTCGCTGCCGGAGAAACCGATCAGGAGCATCTATTCGAATGGTGGACGGAATATCAGGAAAAAACACCAGTTGAGAGAGTTGCCTTTGTTTCCAATTTAAAGCCGCAGCGCAAGCGTCGCCCGCGTCGGCGTAACCGGAATTTTTACCGCAAACGCAGCCAGAATGCCGACAAGGTACAAGGCGGAAATGAAGATACAAGCTCCTAAGGCGTGATTGATGGATCATCGTGTTTATCTCGGTCTGGGGGCGAATCTGGACCAACCTGCCGAACAGATTCGAGCGGCGCTACGCTCGCTGGATGGTCTGCCTCAAAGCCGGCTGGTAAAAAGCTCGGCGCTTTATACCTCGAGTCCTTTGGGGCCGCAAGACCAGCCGGATTATGTCAATGCGGTGTGCTTGCTGGAAACTCAGCTGGCGCCGGACGAATTGCTGCATCAGTTGCAAAGATTGGAGATCGAGCAGGGACGGGTCAAAAAACGCCACTGGGGTGAGCGAACGATCGATTTGGATATTCTGCTGTATGACGATTTGCAGTTACAAAGCGAGCATTTGCAGATTCCGCATTCGCAAATGCATCTGCGCGATTTCGTTCTCGTTCCGTTGGCGGAAATTGCGCCGGGCGTTGTTATTCCTGGGCTCGGCAAGGTAGAAGAGTTGATTTCGGACCTTCAGGACAGTTTTCTAAGAACGCTTTAGATTCCTGTTTTATTGCCTCGGTCAGTTTTCTTAAAGTCGCTTTTGCGGTAAATTATGCCCTCTCCATCCCCTTTTATTTTCGCTTCAAATCACCGTAGGTTAACACCATGTGCAAAAGCTTATCAGATCTGCAAAAAATGTATTCTCAGGGAGAAAAGATTGCATGCCTGACGGCATACGACGCTTCTCAGGCTCATTGGGCTGCGCAGTCCGGGGTTGATGTCATTCTGGTTGGCGATTCGCTTGGAATGGTCGTTCAAGGGCATAAAACAACTTTGCCGGTCACTATCGAGCAGATGGTCTACCACACGCAAATGGTGCAAAGAGCCAATCATTCCGCTTACTGTATTGCCGATCTTCCGTTTATGAGTGATGCCACGGTAGAGAGTGCCTTGTCCTCGGCCGCTCAGCTGATGAAGGAGGGTGGTGCAAATATGGTTAAGCTTGAAGGTGGAGCGCGGGCGCTTCCTGCCGTCAGAGCGCTTTCCGATATTGGGGTTCCGGTTTGCGGTCATTTAGGCCTGTTGCCTCAGTCGGTTGAAAAGTACGGTTACAAAGTCAGCGGCAAGGATGCGAAATCAGCGCAGAAACTGATGCAGGACGCCGCTGATCTGCAGAACGCCGGGGCGGATTTGCTGGTGCTGGAATGCGTGCCGGCGACTTTGGCGCAAGAGATTACCTTACAGCTTAAGATTCCGGTGATCGGTATCGGTTCCGGTGTGCATACATCGGGTCAAGTGCTGGTGTGGCATGACATTCTCGGAGTGACGCTGGGGAAGGCGCCGAAATTCAGTAAGAATTATCTGCAGCAAAACGCTTCGATTCAAGAAGCGATCGAGAGTTATGTTTCCGAGGTTAAGTCGCAGACGTTCCCTGCGCAAGAACATTTAATAGCCCCTTGATTCAAGAGAGAAACATCGTGAGAGTTGTTGAAACTTTAAGTAAACTGCGTGCCCAGATTAAAGAGTGGAAGCGCCAGGGTTTGACGGTCGGATTTGTACCGACAATGGGGAATCTGCACGCCGGTCATTTGAGTTTGATCGAATTGGCTAAACAGAAAGCGGATAAAGTCGTATGCAGCGTTTTTGTCAATCCTCTGCAGTTCGGGCCGGATGAAGACTTTGAATGCTATCCGCGAACTTTTGAGGATGATCGTCAGAAACTGGCCGAAGCACAGGCGGATCTGATGTTTTTCCCGAGTGTGCAAGAGGTTTATCCGCATGGTCAGGAGCGCCAGACGAAGGTGCTTGTTTCGCAAGCCTTAACCGGTTTATTGGAAGGAGCCAGTCGTCCCGGGCATTTTGACGGCGTTTCCACAGTGGTGCTGAAGTTGTTTAATATGGTTCAGCCGGACCTGGCTGTTTTCGGTCAAAAAGACTATCAGCAGTTAAAAGTGATTCAGGCGATGGTCGAGGATTTGGCTTTGCCGATTAAAATTGTTGCGGCGCCGATTGCGCGTAATGACGACGGACTGGCGTTAAGTTCGCGTAACCAATATCTGACCGATCATCAGCTGAAGGTCGCTCCGAAGCTTCAAGTGGCTTTGCTGGACGTCGCTCTGGCGCTGGAATCCGGTAATCGTAACTTTGCCGATCTGCGCAGTGCAGCAGAGGAGAGTATTCTGGCGGCCGGCTTTGATGCAGTCGACTATATTGAAATCCGTCATCCTGAGACGCTTCTTGAATCGAACGAACAGGATCAGGCGTTTGTTATTCTTGCCGTTGCAAGATTGGGGAGCACTCGTTTATTGGATAATATATTGCTTTCTCGTGGCTAGTATCCAAAATAATTTTCCATCCTAAATTTAAGGGCCCGGGTCGAGACTCGGGTTCCAACCATTATCGAGAGTCTTTCTTATTATGAGCTACTCCACTCTGATTGGTCTACTGGCCGGAATTACCATTGTTCTTGTTGCCATGTCCATGGGGGAAGGCGTTTCGCTCGGCGTCTTTTTTAATGTTCCCGGTATGATGATTGTTGTCGGAGGTACGGCCGCTGCGACCATGATTCGTTATTCTTTGGCCAATTCTTTCAGCGCGATCGGAATGTCTTTTGACGTTCTTAAGGTGAATAAAGAGAAAACCGATCTCAACGAGCTGGTTGATATTACCGAAGAGTTGATACGCTTGGTTCGCGCCAAAGGGACTTTGGCGATGGAAGATTACGAGGTAGGTAATCGTTTTTATCAAAACGGTGTGCGTATGCTGGTTGACGGTTATTCAGCCGAGCTGGTTGGTCAGAGTCTGCACGAACAGACCAAGTTATTGACCGATAAAGCGGAAACCAGTGCCGGTGTTTTTCGATCAATCGGTGAGGCGGCGCCGGCTTTCGGCATGATCGGTACACTGGTCGGACTGGTGCAGATGCTCTCTAATCTGGATGATCCTTCTTCGATTGGGCCGGCTATGGCGGTGGCGATGCTGACCACCTTGTATGGTGCGATGATTGCCAATCTTCTGGCGTTGCCGATTGCCGATAAGATCGAGTCCTGGGCGAAAAACGAAACCTACCGTCAGGCCATGATTATCGAGGCGGTCGGTAGTATCGCCCGCGGCCATAATCCTGCGGTCATGCGCGATCTTCTGGAGCCGTACCTTCAGGGAACGGTTAATCCTAAAGCGAAGGATGAGTCGGGTGAGTAATAAAAAAGGCGGCAGTCCGCAATGGATGGCGACTTTTGCCGACCTGATGTCACTGTTGATGGCGTTGTTTGTCCTTCTCTTTGCCATGTCTTCGGTGGATATTTCGAAATACGAAGCGATCGTTAAATCCTTTAATGAGACCCTCGGGCAGGGGAGTGAGTTGACACCGGAGCAGGAGACTTTTTTCCAGTCGGTGCAGAAAGAGATTGAGGCCGATCCTCTGGTCATAGAGGAACTTAAGCATAAACTGGCTTTAAACGAGATGGTCAATCGGGAAATGATGCAGCTCTATAAAGAGCTCAGTAACCGTTTTGCCGGTTCTGGCGAAGGAGCGATTTCCGTTGAGTATGATGAAGTCAGTAAGGAAGTAAAGCTGGTCTTTCCGGAGCAGATTGCTTTTGACCCCGGGAAGGCCGAGCTTAAGCCGCGCTTTATGGTTCTGTTGCGCAAGCTGCAATCTCTGCATAAATCCGATCTGATCGTGAAAGTTGTCGGGCATACCGACAGTCGTCCGGTTGTCGGCGGTCGTTTTTGTTCTAACTGGGAGCTTTCCAGCGCACGTGCATCATCGGTCATTACGCAATTGATCCGTGACGGCAGTATTGAACCGTCTCAAGGTATGGCGGTCGGGGTGGCGGATACTCAGCCTATTGATGTGCGTAATACGGAAGAGGCGTTTGCTAAAAACCGACGCGTAGAGGTCTTGGTTGCGAAAAGAAATCGCCCGACTTTACCGGTTTTGGGTGAGGACAGGTGAGTCCGGAGGATTCACCTGTTTACAGAAGAAATCAGCTTGCTTTTTCAGCCAATTGAACCGGAATGGCGTTCGATGTCCGTGTGACTTGATTGTTCTCGTCAAAATAAACCATCTGCGGTTTGAATTTATCGGCGTCTTTTTCGCTCATGGTCGCATAGGTTGCGATAATCAGTAGATCGCCCGGTGAAGCTTTGTGTGCGGCTGCACCGTTGACCGAAATGATACCGCTGTGTTCTTCGGCAAGAATGGCGTAGGTAGTAAAGCGCTCGCCATTGTTGACGTTGTATATCTGAATCTGTTCGTATTCACGAATGTTTGCCATCTTCATTAAATGGCCGTCAATCGCGCATGATCCCTCGTAGTCCAACTCGGAGTGTGTTGTGGTAACTCGATGCAGTTTGGATTTAAGTAAGGTAATTTGCATAGTTCTCTCGTTGTTACTTGAACTGAATAGATGTTAATGGCTTTTGGCCGAGTTAAATGGCAAATATAAGGCGATTATTATACTGGGTTTTTTCGAAGTATGGGATGACAATCCTGACATAATCTTCGACTGATTGTCAGTCAGCCTGTCCCAAAAAGCAAAAAACGCCGGGATTAATGTTTTAATCCCGGCGTTTTTATTTGCGATAGCGCTCGGTTTTAACCGGTGTTGCGCATACCGGCCGCAATAGCATTGATGCTATTTAGTAGCGGTGTCAGCCAGATATTGCGATCTTCATCGCTTAACGATTCGTCTTTATAGCGACGCAAAATCTCGATCTGGATATTGTTCAGAGGCACCAGATATGGATTGCGGCGTTTCAACGAAAGTGCGATGGTCGGATTGTCCGCCATCAGGTATTCGTTTTCGCTGATCTCCAGAATACGTTTACAGGCACGTGTATGCTCTGTGGCGATCTGGTTGTAGATATTTTGCGCAATTTCCTGATCGCTGCCGAGTTTGCTGTATTCCTTACCGATCACCAGGTTGGTTTTTGACAGAGCCATCTGGATATTGCTCATTTGAGCGCGGAAGAAAGGCCACTCTTTATACATGGCTTTGAGCTCTTCTTCGCCGTGCTGGTTGATCCATTGGTCGATAGCAAACCCGGTTCCCTGCCAGGCCGGGAAGGTCAGACGGGCCTGAGCCCATCCGAAAATCCAAGGAATGGCGCGAATCGAAGATTTCGACAGATTGCCTTTTTTACGGTGTGACGGGCGGGAACCGATATTCAGAAGACCGATTTCGGTAACCGGAGTAGCCTCGTAGAAGAACGTGAAGAAACCGTCGGTATGATCGGTCAGTTCACGGTAGCAGGCTTCCCCATCTTTAGCTAGCTGCTGCATGATATCCAGATACTTGCTGTTGTCCGCAGTGACCGGTTTAACCAGGTTCTGACTGGCTTTCATCAATCCCGTTACGCCCAGCGATAGTTCGTACATAGCGGTTTCAGCATTGCTGTATTTGTACGATAGAACTTCACCTTGTTCGGTGAATTTAATCGAACCGCGTACGGTTCCTGTCGGCTGTGACAGGATTGCGTGGTGCGTCGGGCCGCCTCCACGAGCCAGAGTTCCGCCTCGTCCGTGGAATAGACGGCAATCGATACCATTGGCGTCGGCCAGCTTCATAATCTGCTGCTGCGCCTGGTACAGGCTCCAGGCCGAAGACAGGTTTCCGCCGTCTTTCGCCGAATCTGAGTAACCAAGCATGATTTCCTGCTGATTGCCGGATGCTGCCAGCAGTTCTTTGTAGGTGTTGTTGTCGAACAGCGCTTTAGTGACCGGAACAATGTGCTCAAGGTCGACAATGGTTTCAAATAGCGGGCTGATACGGATGTCGCAATAAGCTTGGCCTGCGTTATAACCTGCCAGGCCAGCCTGGTGCGCCAGGAACAAGACTTCCATGACGTGACTTGCTTCATGTGTCATGGAGATAACATAGTTGTTGAACGCTTTCGGACTGATTTCCTGACGCATTTGGCGCATGACGTTGAAGACTTCAAGTACTTCTCTGGTCATTTCTTGCAGGTCAAGATGCTGAGTATCGATAACGGTTGCCGAAGCGACATGGTTTGCCAGAACTTCAATTCGTTCTTCTTCGTTAAGAGCGTTGTAGTCGATGTTCAGATGCTGCAGCAGATCAGAAACCGCTTCGGTATGTACCGTGGATTCCTGACGGATATCCAGACGCATCAGGTAGAAACCGAAGGTTTTAACCAGGCGAATAAGGTCAAGCAGTTCGGCTTCGGCAACGTTTTTATCGCCGTGACCGCACAATGAATCGAAGATGATTTGCAGGTCGTTCAGGAAGTCGTCTTCGGAGTCATAGGCAAACGGACTCTTATCGAAAGGTTCGCCGTTAAGCTGCGCTTCGATGTGTTCCAGGTTGTGTTTCAGTTTTCCGTGAATCAGGTATAGGAAACGACGATAAGGTTCGTCTCTGAAACGTTCCGGACGGCTGTTGAAAACCGATTTGATCAGGTCGGTGTCGACGATCGCGGCGCGGTTAACAACCTCCTGCGAGATATGGCACAGGTGTTTTGAATGCGTCAGTTTTGAGCTCAGGTCAAAAACGCGTTTTTGGTATTCGTACATCACCGCGCGGCTCTGTAGCAGCAGGGCGTGAATTGTCGTATCGTGCGTAACGAACGGGTTACCGTCGCGGTCACCACCGATCCAAGAACCGAAGGTCAGGAAATTAGGTGTTTCGATTTTGTCGTCAGGGTAATGCTTGGCCAGAGCGCGGTCCATATAACGATAAACATTTGGAACCGCATCAAACAGCGATTGACGGAAATAGTAGATACCGTTACGGATTTCGTCTTCTACAGTCGGCTTCTGGCGACGAACTTCGTCGGTCTGCCAAAGTACCTGGATTTGCGATTCAAGCTGTTGATGTAGCGTGTCAATTACGTAGCCGTTGTTGTAGTTTTCAGCTTCGTTAAGCGCGCTGATATCAAGGAAAATGCGGCGCAGATTATCCATAACGGAGCGACGCTTGGATTCTGTTGGGTGCGCAGTGAAAACCGGGATGTAGTTCAGTTTGCTAAGCAGTGTTTGTACTTGGCTGCCGCTTAATCCCTGTTCCTTGAATTCTTCAATGGTGTTCAGTACCGAACCAGGCCAAAGAGGGCCGTCAGATCTAAGCTGGCTTTGGCGTTCATGGTATTGATGCTCTTCTTCAGCCAGATTAACCAAACTGAAGTACACATTGAATGCACGAATAATAAGATTGAGCTGTTCTGAGGTTTGAGATTGGATGAATGTCGTGAGTTCTTGACGAAGATTTGGGTCGTCTTCTTTTTGAAGCTGGATGTAGCCTTTGCGTAATTTTTCTACCGCGTTGTAAGTTTCCTTGCCTACTTGATTCTCAATGACTTTACCAAGAATATTCCCAAGAAGCTTCACTCGCGCTCGTAGCTGTTTGTCACGATTTTCTGCCATATGTCTTCTCAATTTATTCAAAACAAAATTAGCGAATATTATAGCAGAATTTTTTTATGATTGCCTTGATGCACAATTAATTGCCTTGAAAATCAGTTTATTAACTGAGAAGGGATGCAGTCGTTGTCGGGCGGGGGTAAAAATAGACGAAGTCTGTGGGAGGGAGAGGTTGGTTTTCAATCAAAAATGCCGGAATATTTCCGGCATTTCTTGCAGCCTAAAACGGGAAACTTACGCTTTTTTCGCGTTGTAAGTTTCTACTCCGTTCAGGATTTCCTGGCGGGCAGCATCAACGTCGCCCCAGCCTTCAACCTTGACCCATTTTCCTGGTTCCAGGGCTTTATAGTGGCTGAAGAAGTGTTCGATCTGTTCCTTCAGTAGCGGAATGTCTTCAACTTTTTCGATATTAGAGTAGATCGGAGAAAGTTTGTCGACCGGTACGGCGACAACTTTGGCATCTTCACCGCCGTCATCGGTCATTTTGAAAATGCCGATTGGACGACAGCGGATAACCGAACCGATCATAAGCGGGTGCGGAGTGACAACCAGAACGTCAACCGGATCACCGTCATCGGAAAGGGTGTCGTTGATGTAACCGTAGTTTGCCGGGTAAGAAAGGGTGGAGCCTTGAAGACGGTCAACCCAGACTAGATCGGTATCTTTGTCCACTTCGTATTTGATCGGTGGAGCGAAAGCAGGGATTTCAATGATTACGTTAACGTCGTTAGGGACGTCTTTACCGGCAGGAACTGCTGCATAACCCATAGTGTAACTTCCTTAAATTAAGTGTTTTAACGTAAAACACCCGCATTGAGCGGGTGTTAGTCGAATCATACGAAAATTCGATTATTTCTTGTGGTAACCAACAACCTTAGCTACTTCGTTCTTAGAACCAAGAACAACAGGAACGCGGTCGTGAATACCTTCAGGCTGAACATCCATGATGTCCATACGACCTGTTGAAGATGCACCACCGGCCTGTTCAACGATCATAGACATAGGGTTTCCTTCGTACATTAGACGAAGTTTACCTGCTTTAGACGGATCACGGTTATCCCAAGGGTACATGAAGATACCGCCACGCATAAGGATACGGTGTACTTCGGCAACCATAGATGCAACCCAACGCATGTTGTAGCGCTTGCCTAGAGGACCTTCTTCACCTTTAAGGCAGTCATCGATGTACTGCTTCATTTCTGGTTCCCAGAAACGCTGGTTAGACATGTTGATTGCGAATTCCGCAGTATCTTCAGGGATCTGGATGCCTGACTTGGTAAGAACGAACTCACCAACAGTCGTGTCTAGAGTGAAGATGTTAACGCCGTTACCGGTTGTCATAACAAGTAGTGCAGAAGGTCCGTATAGAACGTAACCGGCAGCAACTTGTTTGCGACCGTTCTGTAGGAAAACTTCTTGCTGGTCGCCGGAACGATCGTCTTGTGCTTCAAGAATAGAGAAGATGGTAC
Source organism: Thiomicrorhabdus sp. 6S3-12 (assembly GCF_017571475.1). GTDB lineage: Bacteria > Pseudomonadota > Gammaproteobacteria > Thiomicrospirales > Thiomicrospiraceae > Thiomicrorhabdus. The sequence goes on from NZ_JAGETW010000006.1 coordinate 57,781, forward strand.
CAACAGAAAGGTTTACGTCGATGTTTGAAGAACCGTCTAGCGGATCGAAAGTTACCAGGTATTTACCTTGTGCAGAACCTGCAACAGTGTAGTCTTCTTCTTCAGAACCGATTCCGCGAACGAAAGGGTTGGAAACAAGCATATCTTTAAGCAGGTCGTTAGAGATAACGTCTAGTTTCTTTTGAGTTTCACCTTGAACGTTTTCATCTTCGGTTGCGCCCAGAATACCAGCCAGTTCACCTTGACGTAGCTTGTATGCGATATCTTTACACGCAACAATTACATCATTGATAACCAGTTCTAATTCCGCTGGAACTTTGTCCGCAGCCAATACTTGATCAAGTCTTTTCATCGAGTTTCTCGCTGTTTAAATTGAAATTACAAATTCCGCTAATCATACCATGCCGGCCGAAAAATTCGCAAACCTTTTACCTGTTGTTACTGTGCTTACGTATTTGCAACCCTTGTTGTAACAGGGTTGTGAACGCCTTCTCAGACGCGGCGCACAGGATAGGGTAAAATAGCGAAATTGTTTTAATTTGGCGGTTCTTAGTCCTTTGTTTATAAAGATCTGTCGTCGGGTTTGAGAGATCCTTCGATAAGAGTCGATATGTTCTTGTGACGCCTGATTGTGTCGCCTTTTCAAAAAAGTAGTATTGAGTTAATTTGATGAAATTTATTGTTAAGTTTTTCCCGGAAATTATGGTCAAGGGCGCGCCGGTTAAAAAGCGTATGATTATGATGTTGACCGATAATTTAAAGCGTTTGCTGGGACGCATTGAAGGCGAAAGTCGGGTACGCCGTTTTCACGATAAGATCGAGGTGTATTGCGATAGTGAAATGCACCTGGCGGTACGCAGTCTGTTGCAACGTACACCGGGAGTTCAGCAGTTTTGGGAAGTTGAGGCTTTTGAAACCGGCGACGACCTGGATTTAATCGCCGATAAGGCGGTTGAGTTTTTTGCCGATAAAATTCGCGGTAAGCGTTTTGTGGTTCGCGTAAAGCGTGCCGGTAATCATGCGGTTAACTCGAATGAGATCGAGCGTTATGTAGGTAGTCGTCTGTTTCAGCTTGGCGAGAGTGCCGGTGTCGATCTGAAAAATGCCGATGTGACGGTGAAGCTCGATCTGCACGATAAAATTCTAAATGTGGTAACCGGTCGTTTTGACGGACTTGGCGGTTTCCCAATGGGGGGGCAGGGTGAAGTTCTTTCACTGATGTCCGGCGGTTTTGATTCAACCGTTGCCAGCTACTTAACCATGAAGCGAGGTCTTAAGACGCACTTTATCTTCTTTAATCTTGGCGGTGCTGCGCACGAGATCGGTGTAAAGCAAGTGGCGCTTTATCTGTGGAATAAATTTGGCGCATCGCATCGTGTGAAATTTGTTTCAGTGCCTTTTGACGGTGTCGTGGACGAGATTTTCCGTGCTTCGCATGAAAGTTATATGGGCGTGATGCTCAAGCGTCTGATGATCAAGGCTGCTGAACAGGTAGCGCACAATATGGGGATCGATGCGTTGGTCACCGGAGAAAGCGTCGCTCAAGTCAGTAGTCAGACGCTACGAAACTTGGCAATTATCGATGAAGCGAGCAATAAGCTGGTATTGCGCCCTCTTGCGGTGATGGATAAACCGGAAATTATGGCTATTGCCGATAAGATCGGAACCCGTGAATTTGCCGAGTCGATGCCGGAGTATTGTGGAGTGATTTCTCGCAACCCGGTCACCAGCGGTTCATTCGAACGCGCCAAGCGCGAAGAGAGTCATTTCGATTTGGCGGTTTTGGATAAAGCGGTTGAGGATGCTCAGTATTTGAATGTCGATCAGATTATTGAAGATGTCAATCAGACGCAGGCAGTAGAAGTGTTGAATGAGGTCGGCGATGCAGTGCTGATTGATATTCGCCGTGACGAAGAGCGTAAGGCACGACCGCTTGGGCTTGAGCATATTACGATGCCGTTTAATGTGCTGGGGCGTGAGTTCAAGAGTCTGGATCAGGATAAGCAGTATCTGTTGTATTGCGATAAAGGGGTGATGAGCCAGCTGCATGCCCAATATCTGCGGGACGAAGGTTTTGAAAATGTACGTGTCTACCGCCCGTAGCGTTAATGATCCGGTGAAACCTCAAGCGTGCGCGGTTAATTTTTAGGTCCTATGGCCGGCGCAGGCTGCTTTGATGTCGCGGGCGTGATATCTTCATTGTCCTCATTCAGCTCCTGCTCATCACCGGTTTCGTCGAATGGTGAATAATCCAGTCGCAAATCATCATCAACCGGGCCCGGGAAATTACTGTTTTCCGGGTTTAATTCATTCAGGTGTTGCTGTTTTAACAACCGCTTCTCTTTTTCCAGCTGGGTCGCCAGTTTGAGTGCCTCTTTCGTTTTTTGAATAAAAGTGACGTAGTTGACGGTTTCCAGTCCGATTTCATTTCGCGCGATAGTTTCAACATTGTAGAACCATTTGTAAGGGTCAAGCCCTTTTCTTTTGGCAATCCGTTGCAGCTGGCGAACTCGTCCTGGGCCGGCGTTATAAGCGGCAAGCGAGAAGTTGATGACGTCCTCGGGAGCGTATTCCGGTTTGTCGAAGTAATAGTCGCGTAAGGATGCCAGATAGCGAATCCCCGCATGGATGTTGTTCTCCATGTCGGTTTTAATGTTGGCTATGCGTACGTGTTTGGAGTTGGCGGTACTGGGTTTTATCTGCATAACACCGTAAGCACCGCGCCGGCTGACCAGATTCTGATCGAATTTGGACTCTTTATACGCCTGGGCGGCGATCAGGTACCAGTCGAAGTCGTAAAATTGAGCGTATTTTTCAAAGTAATACTGTAAACAAGGGGTTTTATCCAGTGCGGTAAAATCCAACGGGTGTTGAATCCAGGCCGTGTTTTCGAAGTATCGACGGTACAGGACGTTGCCCAGATAACGGCCTTGGCGAGCATAATTCTCAATGAAATCGTTCAGCGAGGCTTTGAATTTAGGCAGGCCTTTATTGATTGCCCAAGCGATTTCTCCGCCGTTACGGAGGATGAAATCGTCATGCACGATAATGTTTTTATAAGCCGAACTGTAAATGTTGGCAATGTGGCTGTCGACAATCGTGTAGTGGAATAGACCGGCGTTGACCATTTCCAGAATGTCTTCGGCTTCGAGCAGTTCGTTGGCTTGAATAATCTCCATACTTTCCAGCCCGAGTCCGCCCAAAGCCAGATTGATCTGTTGCAGTTGCACGATGTAGCTGCTGTTGGCAACGACGATAATCTGTTCGCCGGCCAGCTCTTCAATGCGGGTTATCGGCTTGGCACCCTTGAAGGAAACCAGAATTTCGTTGACGTTTTTGATATAGGGGGCTGTGAAGTCGACCAGCTGTTTCCGTTCCGGCGTAATGGTTAGGCCGGATGCGACAATGTCGCCTTCGCCGAGTGTCAGGGCATTAATCAATTGGTTGAAAGGCCGGGTCAGGAAAACCAGGTGGGTTTTGAAGCGTTCTTTTCGCGGTCCGCGGTTAAGGTATTTTTCATACGCGGTCATCAATTCATATTCGATTCCGCGCGGGCCTTTGTCGGTATGGAAAAAGTTGGTTCGATTGTAACTGACCAGGACACGTAATATCCGGCGTTTGCGAATCTCTTCAAGGTCGCCGATAAACTGGCTGTTGATGCGTTGGTTGATTGAATCGCCGGTACGAGTTTTATCCGACAGAATCGCTTCCTGCGAGGCTGCCGACGGGCTGAGGGCGATGCCGCAGGCACTGGAACAGAGTACACTGAAGACAAGCAATGCTCTGTGCAGAGGCCTTTTGGTCGGTAAGCGGATTCCTGCCATATACCTGAATACAATCCTTGTGAGTCCAGCCCCTATTTTAGTCATTCAAAATCGCTTTGCGCTGTTTTTTTGATTTCAGATGAATACTTGTGCTGCTTCAACTTTTCAATATGAATTTTAACTAATATAAGAGAGTACTGTTTGCTTGTGTGTATTGGAGAAAATTATGCGAAAGGTGAAATACGCGATTATCGGCGCGGGAACTTCCGGTTTGACGGCACTCTCTTATTTAAAGAAACGCAACGAAGATTTTGTCATGATTCAAGGCGGTCCTTACGGAACAACCTGCGCCCGCGTTGGTTGTATGCCTTCGAAAGCTCTGATTCATACGGCGAATCATTATCACCAGCGTCATCATATGGCGGAAATCGGCATTGAGAATGCTGAACAGCAGGAAGTCGATCTGGTTAAGGTCATGCAAAGAGTACGTGCTTTGCGTGATCGTTTTACCGGCGGTGTGAAATCCGGCTCGACGGATATGCTTGCCCCGGAGCAGTTGATTGAGGGTTACGCAGAATTTGTGGCGCCGAATCAGCTTAAAGTGAATGGCGAAGTGATTGAAGCGGAGCGCATTATTATCGCTAACGGTTCTCGTCCGGTTGTGCCGGCGCCGTGGAAAGAACTGGGCGATAAGCTTATGACCAGTGATGAGATTTTTGAGCTCGAAACGCTTCCAAAACGGATTGCGGTGATTGGTCTTGGTGTTATCGGGTTGGAGTTGGGGCAGGCGCTGGCTCGTCTCGGTATCGAGGTGGTCGGTGTCGAGATGCTCAATACTTTGGGCGGATTGAGTGTGCCTGAGGTAGTGGAAGAAGCGGTTGCCGAGTTTTCCAAAGAGTTTCCGGTTCATTTGGGTGTTGCCGCGAACTTGCGTTTAAACCCGGATAATCCGGAGGAAGTCGAAGTACAGATCGGCGAGGAAAAAGTGTATGTCGATGCGGTTTTCGCGTCGCTTGGCCGCCGTCCGAATATCGATAATTTGAATCTGGCGGCAGCGGGTGTCGAGCTGGATGAACGTGGCATGCCGAATTTCGATCTGCATACTTCGCAGATCGAAGACAAGCCGATTTTTATTGCCGGAGATGTCAACGGTTATCGTCAAATTTTGCATGAAGCCGGAGATGAAGGACGTATGGCAGTGCTGAATGCCGTTTCATATCCGCAGATTTCGGCCTATGCGCGTAAAACCAGTTTAGGGGTGGCTTTTACCGATCCACAAATCGGACTGGTTGGTCAGCGTTATTCGGAACTCGATGCGGATAAAATCGAGACGGTAACCTTTAAATTGAACTGTGCTAACGGCCGAGCGATTGTCATTGGGCAAGATAAGGGGGCGATTTCGCTGTTTGCGGATAAGGAAAGCAAGCAGTTGTTGGGTGCAGAGTTATTTTTGTTTGAAGGTGAGCACATGGCGCACCTTCTGGCGTGGATGATTGAGCAGAAGTTGACTGTTTTGGATCTGTTGAGAATGCCTTTCTATCACCCGGTTTTGGAAGAGGCTCTTCAGTCGGCATTAAGACAGTTGGCGCATAAACTTTATCCGCAAGACACTGATTGGATGGAGGCCGAGTTGTCAGCGTTATAGGGTTAAACGTTTCTTGTTCAAGAAAAATGATGCATATTTTGAGAGGGCGGCTGTGCGTAAACGCAGCGGCCTTTTTTTATCGTCTCTGTAAAGCTTCTGGGTGACGTTTTTTCAATTGCGATGAAAGCGGTCGGATGAGGCAGAGAATCGCTTTTCAATTTGACTTTTTTATCTGAGTTACGTCTTTAACGGAACCGGTCAATTTCTTTTGTTATAATGGCCCAAATTTTGCAGACGATTCCGCTGCTAAAAGCCTCGGGAGCCTTGTTTGAATAGGGGTTCTGCAGATCGTGGAATCCAAATTAGATTAGATGGTAAACAGTGACTACTGAAAAACAAACAGACCTTAACGATCCTCATGCAACGCGTGAGGCAGAAAAGTACGACAATCCAATCCCTAGCCGTGAATTTATTTTGCAGACGCTGGAAGAGTTACAGAAGCCTTTGCGTCTGTTTGAAGTAGCCAAAGCGGTTGATGTCGATGAGGATGATGAAGAGCGCTATGAAGCCTTGTCTCGCCGCCTGAAAGCGATGGTGCGTGACGGGCAGCTGATTCGCAACCGCCGCGGCGCTTTCGGTCTGCTTAAGAAGATGGATCTGATTAAAGGCCGCGTTCTTGGACACCCGGACGGATTCGGTTTTGTTGTTCCTGACGAAGGCGGTAAGGATCTGTTCCTGTCCGAAAAAGAGATGCATAAAATCCTGCATGGCGACCGCGTTATCGCATCGGTTGTCGGTGAGGATCGTCGCGGCCGTCAGGAAGGGATTATCGTCGAGGTAACCGAACACTGTACTGCTCAGCTTCTGGGACGTTTGAGTCTGGAAGACGGTATGGCCTGGGTGCGTCCGGACAATAATCGCATTGCGCAGGATGTATTCATTCCGCAAGATGGCTTGATGGATGCTAAAGAAGACCAGATCGTTCTGGTTGAAATTCTGCATCAGCCTTCGGCACGTTCCGGCCCGATCGGGAAAGTGGTTGAAGTCGTCGGGGATTATATGGCTCCGGGGATGGAGATTGATTCGGCGATTCACGCCCACGGAATTCCAAATAGCTGGTCGGATGCGCTGATTGCCGAACTGGATCAGATCGGTGACGAAGTGACTGAAGCGGATCTGGAAGGACGTAAGGATCTTCGTAACCTGCAACTGGTCACGATTGACGGCGCAGATACGAAAGATTTCGATGATGCGGTGTTTGCCAAGCGTCGTAAGAACGGCTGGAAGCTTATTGTTGCCATTGCTGACGTATCGCATTACGTTAAGCCGGGAACCGAGCTGGACAAGGAAGCGCTTAAGCGCGGCAACTCGGTTTATTTCCCGCAACGCGTGGTTCCGATGCTGCCGTCCAAGCTTTCCGATGGGCTATGTTCATTGAACCCTCATGTTGACCGTCTTTGTATGGTTGCCGATATGGCGATTGACGAGAACGGTAAGCTTGAACGTACCCAGTTTTATCAGGCTGTAATGAACTCCAAGGCGCGTCTAACCTATACTCAGGTTAACGAAATGGTTACCGACGCGAACTCGCCTCTAAGATCAGAGTATTCCGAACAGATTGAAAACGTCGATACGCTATATGAATTGTTCAAGGTTCTGCAGAAGGCTCGTGAAGAACGCGGCGCGCTGGAGTTTGATACTACTGAAACACGCATTGTGTTTGATGATGAGCGAAAGATCAAAGAAATCGTTCCGGTCGTGCGTAATGACGCGCATAAGCTGATCGAAGAGTGTATGTTGATGGCAAACGTGGCTACGGCACGTTTCCTGAAATGGCACAAAATGCCGATCGTGTATCGTGTTCATGAATCGCCGATGGAAGACCGCTTGCAGAACCTGCGGACTTTCCTGGCGGACTTCGGTTTGACTCTAAATGGTGGTGATACGCCAACCGCTCAGGATTTTGCCGAGGTTGCGGCTCAGGTCGATGACAAACCATACAAGCATCTGGTGCAGACGGTTATGCTGCGTTCCATGAATCAGGCGGTTTATCATCCTGAAAACAAAGGCCACTTTGGTCTGAATTATGAGAACTATACGCACTTTACTTCACCGATTCGACGTTATCCGGATCTGTTGGTACATCGAGCAATCCGCCATGTTTGGAGTAAACAGCCAATTGCGGAATTCATTTATGACGATGCCAAAATGGTGGAAATGGGGCAGCACTGTTCGGATACCGAGCGTCGTGCAGACGATGCAACCCGTGATGCAGAAACCTTCTTGAAGTGCGAATTCCTTTCTCACCGACTGGGCGAAGAGTATGAAGCGGTGATTACCGCTGCGACCAACTTTGGTTTGTTTGTTGAAATGGATCCTCTGTATGTTGAAGGCTTGGTGCACATTACCGAGCTGGGTGACGATTACTTCCATTACGACAATGCCCGTCACTGCCTGAAAGGGGAGCGTACCGGTAAAGTTTATCGTTTAGGTGATCGCATTAAGGTTCAGGTTGCTCAGGTCAACCTGGATGAGCGCAAAGTAGATTTGCGTTTTATTGAGAGCCTGACGGAATCCGAGGATGTCGTCGAATCCGAAGAGGTTCGAGAGGATTCTGCTCTGACCGAAGGCGAACCAAAAGACGATAACGGCGCTAAGAAAAAGCCTCGTAAAAAACGCTACTATCGCAAGAAGCGTAGCGGTGGTAAATCTTCCAAGCCGAAGGCGAAATCGTGAAGCAACAGTTGATTTTCGGCATTCATGCGATTGAGCGCTTTATCAAGCAGGCTCCGCAGTCGGTTTTCAGCATCTCTTTTCTGAAAGGGCGTTTGAACTCTCGTCAACAGGCGCTACTGGATCAGGCTCGTTCTTTAGGCCTGCAGGTAGAGTTGGTTAATAAATCCGCTTTTGCCAAGATTGATGGCAATCACCAGGGTGTTATGGCCATGGTCGAAAAGCAGAAGGATTTGAGCGAAGCGGATCTGTTGAAAATCGCCGAAGAAACGGATAATCCTCTGTTTGTTTTTCTGGACGAGGTACAGGACCCACATAATTTAGGCGCGATTCTGCGCACCGCCGACGCTGTTGGTGTGGATGCTGTCATCATTCCTAAAAACCAGTCTGTCGGGGTTAATGCTACGGTACGAAAAGTGGCTTGTGGTGCGGCTGATACCGTTAAGCTGGTTGTGGTCACGAATCTGGTACGCAGCATGAAAGAGTTGCAGCAGAATGGTATGTGGATGATCGGTTTGGCGGGTGAGACTGACAAAACCATTTATCAGCAGGATTTCTCTGGGGCGATCGGAATTGTGATGGGCGCGGAAGGAACCGGATTACGACGTCTGACGCGTGAGGCGTGTGACCATCTGGCAGCGATTCCAATGGTGGGCAGTGTCGAGAGTCTGAATGTCTCTGTTGCGACAGGAGTGACGCTTTACGAAGCCTTCCGGCAGAGAAATTTATAAAAATATCCAAGTTAAAAAAAGGCTCACAATTGTGAGCCTTTTTTGATTTTAGATCAGGTAAATATCGCCCTGATCATCCATGCGGATGCTGACGGGTGTAAGATGTTCGCCCCAGCAAGGACCTTCGACGCATTCGCCGTCGTCAATCTTAAAGAAGGCGTCGTGTACCGAACACTTCATTGTTTGATCAAAAGGGTTTACATCGATTTTATAGGCTTCGTTTAGAGGCACATTCTGATGCGGGCAATTATTTTCGTAGGCACGAACTTCTTCATCCTGCTTAATGAGGATGACGCCGCCGCGGTTATTTAAGTCGATTACTGTCGCTTTGGCCTTGCTCAGCTGTTTAATATTGGCGATCGGCTGGTTTTCCGGTTTAGCGTTAAGGACGTCATCCAGTCCCATCTTCTGAATTTTCTGCGCGGCCAGGTGGTTGGCAAATTCGCACGCCTCGGACAGGGAGGCACCTTCGGATAGCTTATGAAGCAGTCCTGCATTAAATGTGTCCCCGGCTCCGAGGGTATCGACAACCGGGTTGACCGGTAGTGCCGGCAGGTGTTCGACTTTCGCGTTGAGCGCTTTATACCAGACGCCTTTAGCGCCCCAGGTACAGACCAGCTGGCTGTTAGGGGCCAGCTTGGCAATATCGTTCAGCAGTTCTTCACCGTTGTTAAAGCCTTTGGCGCCGGCATAGTGATGCGAAAAGATAATCAGATTGGCTTGATGGAAAAGGGATTCAATGTTTTCACGGGGTTTTTCCACTTCCATTGAAATCGGTTGATTATCCAGGAACGTTTTACTGATATTGAGCATCCCTTGCAGGTTGTCGACATTACGTCCTTCAAAGTGAAGCCAGTCATATTCTTCGATTTCGATTTTGGCAAAAAAGTCAAAGCTGACTTCCGGTAGATCGCGGTAGTGGACGATAGTACGGCTTCCATTATGAGCGTTAAGGGTCACGATGGAGTTTGGCGTACTGCCTTGAATAAACTTTTGGATATGTGTGCAGTCGATGCCTCGCTCCTGCATTCCTGCGATGAGCTGTTTTGATTCCGCATCGGTTGCGCTTGTTGAGCAGATTGCCGCTTCGTGACCGAGTTGGTTTAGGATGTAAAGCATGTTGTTTACATTGCCGCCAACTCTGTTTTCCCTGCCGATGGCTCGGATCTCTTGATCCTCCTTAGGGTGTTGCTCAACGGTAAAAATTGTATCCAGTACGGCATTCCCGATTGCCAGAAATTTTGCCATTTCCTTAATCCTTTATTAAAAAAGTTTATCCGATGTTGCTGTTCGCACAATTTTAACATAAGCGTCATTTAAGGGATTTTTTGCCTCAAAAAAATCTTTTAACTCTTGACAAAAATAAAAGTGAATAAAAATTTTGTATTGACTTGACAAGGAGGGGAATTATTTAGTATTGGCTCGGAAGTGGTTTTCTTTTGTTCTCTTAAGTTATTGATAATGAAAGGAAAGTTTGTTTTGTTTGAAAAAATGGCGGGTGTTGGTGGGCTTGTGTGTTTTTCCACAGAAACTGTGGATAACTATGTGAGTAATTATGAAATAAGTGCTTTAAACGCAGGAAATTACAAGGGTGTTAAACTGCTGATTAAAAAATAGTCACATTACCTTTTTATAATATAAATTCCGTAGGAACTATGAATAAACTCTTGAGTAAGTATTTATGTGTATATAGAATAATCATATAATTTTTTTAGTGATTCGTATTTTTAAAAGGGATACAATCAAAACTTGATTAAGGACAATTAAGTAGACGGTTCTATGAAAGAAGTTAAGTCAGCCTTTAATGTCAGCTGCAAAAACTGCGGTTTGCAAAAAGTGTGTTTCCCTACTGGTTTGCGCCGCGAAGACGTAGATCGTTTGGATGATATCGTGGATCGACGCTCTCCTTTAAAGAAAGGACAGCATCTTTTTGAAGCCAGTGATAAGTTCAGCGCACTGTTTGCGATACGAGCCGGAGTTATAAAGCTTTATTCGTTTACTGATGGCGGTGAAGAGATCGTACACGGCTTCTACCTGCCGGGCGATGTTCTTGGAATTGATGCCTTGGGCAGTAAACAGCATCAATATAGCGCTGTCGCGCTCGATACCACCAGTGTTTGTACCCTGCCTTTTGAAAAATTCACCGAACTGACTGAATCGATTCCAAACCTGAACCAACAGATGCTTAATGCAATCAGTAAGGAAGTTCTGGATGGTCGAATGCATTCGGAACTTTTGATTCGCCGCAATGCCGATCAAAGAGTTGCGCAGTTTGTATGGAATATGTCCGAACGTTATCGCAACCGCGGCTATGCCAGTGATGAATTCAGATTAAGCATTCTGCATCGTGATGTTGCGGTTTACTTGGGACTGACCCCGGAGACGGTGTCTCGAATTCTTGCTAAATTTCATGCAGAAAACATTGTTACCTGGAAGAAGAAAGAGGTCATGATTCACGATATGCAGCGTCTGATGCATATCGCCGGCGTGCACTCAAGCTGTGATTCATGCAAGGCGACGGCGTAATTCCGGTTTTGATTTGGTAATTGAAGTTGATTCAGAACAAGAAAGCATGGCTGTTTTATGTTCTAATAAGAATTGTGAAGGCGTTGAGTGTTTGAAAGGTTTTCTCAACGGTTTTTCATAATGTAGCCCGCTTACCCGGCAAATCTGCCGGGATTTTTTTGCCTAATACTTTTGTCTATTTTGTCAGTATGCTTGTGGATGATTTTTTAATCTCCAGCTCGTACCTAAGCTTCTCTAACATAAATTCTAAATTTTCAACCATCTTAGCAAAACGAGTAATTAACTTTTACCTGTAGTTTTGTTTATAACCAGACTCCCTGGCATTAACTTGATTTATATCAAGTAGTTAAAACTGTCTTTTTTTCTGTTGCGCTGTTTGCGCCAAGACGCTTATTTTTTAAAGTTTAATGCGGTATAGTGTCGAATAACTGATAATCACTGGATAGTTAACTGTTAACGTTATATTTTTAAAGGGGTTCTGAATAATGAAGAAATACGCTAAACTTTTTGCCACGGCCTTGATGGGCTCTGCGTTGGTCGGCTGTAGTGCAACACCGGAAGTGAATGATAATTACCAATACAGCGAGCCTAAAGCTGATGGTGCCGCTTCAACAGCTCAAAGTGCTGCAGATCAGGGAGCTCAGAGTAGCGCAACCGATCTTGACGCGGGTAAAAAAGCGCTGACGCCGGAACAGATGAAGGCAATGTTGAGCGGTAAAGTGATTTATTTTGAATATGACCGTTCGGATATTCGTACCGAATACTATGACATTATTAAAATGAATGCCGAATACCTAAGTCAGAACCCGCAAGCCAAGCTGACAATCGCAGGGCACTGTGACGAACGCGGTTCTCGTGAATATAACCTTGCGCTTGGCGAACGTCGTGCTTTGTCGGTTAAGAACGCGATTATGGCGGAAGGAATTAGTTCTGACCGAGTTAATGTTATAAGCTTTGGTGAAGATATGCCGGTTGATGAAGGTCATTCCGAAGCATCATGGTCGAAAAACCGTCGTGCGGAATTTAATTATTAATTCGTTTTCGCGCTAAAATATCAGCCAAACTTGTAATAAAACCCCTCTTTGAGTGTAAAAGAGGGGTTTTTTTGTAACTCCATTTTCTTAAGGTTATCTATGACAAAGAATGCTCCAACAGTAAATTATCTCAAAGACTATCAAACTCCTGCATTTACCGTTGATTCGGTGTTTCTTGAGTTTCTGCTTCAGCCCGAAGCGACCCGGGTGACCAATCGCATGCAGATCGGTCGTCTGCGTGATGGTGATTTGTGGCTTGATGGTGAGAATTTGGATTTGCTCTCGGTGCATTTGGATGGCGAAGATGTTACTTCGCAGTGTCGGCTCGAAGAGGCCGGATTGAGTCTTTCAACCGATAAAGAACAGTTTGAACTGGAAATCGTGACCCGGATTAACCCGGAGAAAAATACCGCATTGGAAGGGCTGTATCGGACGAGCGGTAATTATTGCACCCAATGCGAAGCGGAAGGCTTTAGGAAAATCACCTACTTCTTCGACCGCCCTGATGTGTTAAGTGTTTTTACGACCAAGGTGGTTGCCGATAAATTGCAAAACCGTTACCTCTTGGCCAACGGTAATTTAATCGAGTCCGGTGATTTACCGGACGGAAAGCATTACGCAGTGTGGCAGGATCCTTTCAAGAAACCGTGCTATCTGTTTGCGTTGGTTGCCGGTAACCTGGAAAAAATTTCCGACACTTTCCGTACACAAGACGGGCGGGATGTCGCTTTGGAAATCTATGTCGAACCGCGTAATATCGATAAGTGCGAGCATGCGATGGAGTCGCTTAAACGTTCTATGGCGTGGGATGAAAGCCGTTTTGGACTGATTTACGATTTGGATATCTATATGATCGTCGCGGTGGACGATTTCAATATGGGTGCGATGGAGAACAAGGGGTTGAATGTTTTTAACTCCAAATTCGTCCTTGCTAAGCCGGAGAGTGCAACCGACGTCGATTACGAGGGAATTGAGGCGGTTATCGGCCACGAGTATTTTCACAACTGGACCGGGAACCGTGTCACCTGTCGCGATTGGTTTCAATTGACTTTGAAAGAGGGATTGACGGTTTTCCGTGATCAGGAGTTTACCGCGGATATGCTCTCCCCAGCAGTCAAGCGAATTGAAGATGTTAAGCGTCTGCGCTCCAATCAGTTCCCCGAAGATGCGGGACCTATGTCGCATCCGATCCAGCCGCAGTCTTATATTGAAATGAATAACTTCTATACGATGACGGTGTATGAAAAAGGGGCGGAAGTGGTTCGTCTGTATCATACGCTGCTCGGTGAAGGCGGTTTCCGTAAAGGTATGGATCTGTATTTCGATCGGCACGATGGCCAGGCCGTCACCGTTCAGGATTTCCGTAACGCCATGGCGGATGCCAATGGTGTTGATCTGCAGCAGATGCATAACTGGTATGTTCAGTCGGGGACGCCTGTTCTGAAGATCGAGAGCCAGTATGATGCTCAGACGCAGACTTTAACGCTGAACTGCGAACAGCGCTTACCCGGGGCGGAAGATTTCAAGCCGTTATTAATTCCTATCGGCTTCGGAATTTTGAATTCCGAAGGCAATTCTTTGCAGTTGCAGCCGATTGAAAGCCATCTGCAGACGGTTGAGCTGCGCAGTGAGACCAATGCGGTCTTGAAAATGACGCAAGTGCAGCAGCAGTTCGTTTTTAACGGAGTGCGGACTCAGCCGGTATTGTCGCTTTTGCGCGGTTTCTCGGCACCGGTGAAACTGAATTACGATTACAGAGATGCGGAACTGGCGCTGCTGGCTTCTGCCGATGAAGACAGTTTTGTGCGCTGGGAGGCGATGCAAACTTTGCTGTTAAGAACGGTACAGGCCAAGGTTGCTGCTTTGAAATCGGGTGAAGAGTATGCTGTTCCGCAGCTGCTTATCGATACCGCAGAGAAACTGTTGCGCGATCATTCTCTGGATCCGGCGCTGGTGGCAATGAATTTGACGCTGCCTGAGTTGGGTTATATCGGTGAGCAGTATCGTGAAGTTGATGTGGATGCGATTCACCAGGCGCATAATTGGCTTAAAAACGGTTTGGCGCATGCGTTACATGACGAATGGCGCAACACCTATCTGCGCATGCAGAATGATTCCGAATACCGTTATGATAAACGGCAAATAGCCGAGCGTATGCTTAAAAATGTTGCCCTGTCTTACCTTGGTTGTCTGGCGCAACATCAGGAGCGCGTGTATGAGCAGTATCGTGCTCAGCATAATATGACCGATGTGCTTGCAGCCATGAAAATCATGCTTCACCAGGGACATTCGCAAACGGATCTGGCGTTGCAGGATTTCTACCAGCGATGGCAAGGGGATAATCTGGTAATTGATAAATGGTTTGCCATGCAGGCCGAAACACAAAACGAGACAGCGTTGGAAAAAGCACAGAGCCTGTTGTCGCACCCGGACTTCTCATTAACTAATCCAAACCGGGTTCGCAGTCTTCTGGGCGTTTTCGCGCGTCTCAATCTAGTCGGATTCCATCGTGCTGACGGAGCCGGTTATCGGATGGTGGCCGAGCAGATTATCAAAGTCGATGAGCTGAACCCGCAGATTGCAGCCCGGTTGCTTGGGCCTTTCACGCACTGGAAACGCTACGATACTGAGCGCCAAAAGTTGATGCGTGCGGCTTTACAGCGTATCCTCGATCGAGATAATGTTTCCAAAGATGTATATGAAATTGCGAGCAAGTCTTTAGCTTAAGCGCATTGGAATAAGGTATCGGAGCCGGGAAGATGATGAATTTGAAGCGTAAAAGTTGGCTGTTGGCTTTGTCTCTGAGTTTAAGTTACTCATCGGCAACTTTTGCCTTTAGTTTTGGGGAACTGTTCGGTTTCGGTTCCGACGCATCCTCTGAGAAAAAATCACAGCAGAGTGAGGCGAAGGCTGAGCAAAGCTCTGAAGCGATGCAGAGTCAGCTGGAACAGATCGATCAGGAAATTCTTATTCTGCGAGCCGAGCTGGCGATCAAAAACGGCGATATCAAATCGTTACGGCGGTATGTGGAGCAACTGGAAAGCGCTGGTGTTCTGCCGATATACGAAGCACGTGTCGAGCAGCTAAAGCGCTATCTAAAACGCGAAAAAGGAATGCCGAGTTTATTTGAATTCCTGGGACTGCAGGGGAGTTCTTTTGAATTTGATCTGCAAAACCCGGATGCAACGATTGCGCTGGTCTTGCCGATGAGCGGAGACTATCGACGCGCCGGGACGCGAATTCTTCAAGGGATGGAGCAGGCGTTGCAGCGTCTGGGCTACAAAGGGCAGCTGGTACGTTTTGATACGGAAGAGTACGGCAGTTTGTTTTCCCTGTGGGAGCGTTTGAAGCATTATCAGCCCGATCTGATTATCGGGCCTCTGAAAAAGCTTAATATCGAGGCGTGGCACGATCTACAGACCGGAATCCCGACACTTTATTTGAATGATGCGCCGCTGCACTATTTTTCCAACGAGAAATCGCTGTCTCCGGGTCGATCCGGCGGACTGTCGAAGCTGGTGAATCACATTCACGAGAATTTCCACAGAGGCGCTCTGGTGTTGGTGAAGGATGGCGATAAGGCTATGGGATTGGTTGATGAGTTTGCCGCTCTAAATGCGCAATCTGCCAACCCCGTTCCGTTTGATACCCAGATCGTCGAAAAAAGCCTGGATGATAGCATTGAAGAGGGTTTAGGCATCCGCGAATCGAAAACTCGTGCGACAGTATTGCGCAAGCAGATCCGCCGTTCGATCGAGTATGTGCCTCGATCGCGAAAGGATTTCGATGTCGTGGTCAGTCTGCTTCCTTCTAAAGACGCCGTTCAGGTCTCTCCGTTTCTGGATCTTTATCAGCTCTCGGACACTCGTCATCTGTGGTTCTCGCCGCAAGCTCCTAAACTTACCGACTTGAGTCTCTACCAGACCTCATGGCAAAAAACCTATGCATTTTTACCCGCCTACCTTTATGACGCTTATCAGCAGTCCGTCAACTTTCGTCCGGAAGCAGAAACTGGCATTTTTTATGCTTTAGGTACTGCGGCAATCGAGATTTTGACCCTTTCAGAGCAGTTTGACCAGCAAAACTGGTTAATCAACACCTCTGTCGGTCAGGTCGAGACTCGGCTTTCCGGACAATTTTACCTCTTGCCCTCCGTTTATTTACTCGACGCAGCTAAAGTTACGCCTGTTGTGACCGATTAATAAAGTGTTGGCAAGCCGTATTGTGTGGCAAGCCAGCGTTTTTTTTCGGACTTAACAACCTAAGGATGTATCTGTGGCAACCCCGGATGATGTAATTGATCCAAATGATCTAGACAGTATCGATGCTTTATTGGATGAAGCAGAATTGGATGCAAATTCCGATTTAGAAGATATTGATAATGATCTCGAGTCGGCCGAGGTTCCAACCCCTCAGCCACAGACCCCCGAGCCGCCTCCTGAAGAGGCAGCAGATCGTTCTGAAGAAGAGGTTCCTGCTGCGGATGTCGTGGAAAACAGTGAAACCGAATCAAGCGAACAGCAGCCTGAGGAGCCGGAGGCTTCCGCTCCAGAAGAAGCCGCATTAGATGCAGAAGATGTCGCGGCCGTCGGAGCTGCAGTCGCTGGCGCAGCTGCTTTAAAAGAAGCGGTTCAAGCCGATAGCAAGTCCTCGGATAGCGTTGAGTCCCCTTTGGAAGATGAAGACTTCGAAGCGGTACTTAAGAAACGCGCCTCAAAAAATAATCAGGCCAAATCACAATTAACGGTGGCAGAGATGGATTCCCTAAAAAAATTAATCATTATTTTTGGCGCTTCGACAGTTGTGCTGGTTTTGACTGCAATCGGTATCGGTGTTTGGAGTGCTATGGCGGCCTCGAATGCAGGAGTAAGCGAAGAAACGCAGACCATGATCGAGTCGATTAAGGTCAGCAGTGAACAGAATATAAGCGCGACGATCGGGCTTAAGGAAAATTTGGACGCGGTCGAGAAAAAACTGGATGCTGTCAATTTTCAGATTGAGCAGATGGCTGGAGATGTTCTGAAAATGCAGGGAGGGGTGCCGAATGTCGAACCCCTGAAAACGGCAGAGCCGTTACCTGAACCGATTGAAATCGAAAAAGTTCCTCTGCCGCAGGCCACTTCACCAGTGGTTGCAGCCACTGGGGCAGCCGCAGAGATCGATCCTAAGGTTGTGAAAAAGATCGATTCCATTAATTACCGTCTGATTAAAACACAGCGCGCTTTGGATGAAGTTAAAACACAGCTTAAATTCATGCAGCAAAAACAGCAGGATGTATTACATTCGGTCAAGAGCGTCGAAAAACTGAAGTTGTTGGAAGAGAAGCGTCGTCTGGAAGCCGCGGAAAAATCTGCCGAAGAGGCGAAGCAGAAAGCTGAGCAAGAAAGTCAGTACCGTTACCAAACGCCTGACGGTATGTTTTACGACCAGGGTGTTGGTGACTCTTATCCATAGTATCACGGAGCGCTTTAAGAGTATAAAGGCGGGCTTATGCAACAAAATTTTATGCTTGTAGGGTTCTTGTTTTGGGTGGTTTTGCTTGTGTCGGGCTGTAGTCAGAAACCGGTTCCGTGGGTCAAGGAAACTTCGCAAAAAATGGTGGATCAGCTCGGATTTGAAGAGGATCGCGGCAGTTATATGGTTGTGCCTGAATACTATCGCGATAGCAACCGATTGTATTCAGAAGACGCCGGAAAAGTGATTTATCTGCAAGAGCAATAATTTAAAAAAAGTAGTAAATAATTCGACGGTTCGGCCGTTAATAATATTAGACGCTTGAGACAAAGCGATAATAACAAGGAGACTTAAAATGAAAAAGTCACATCTTTTGGCAAGCGCGGTGGCTCTCTCCATTGCCGCAATGAGCGGATGTAGCGCGACACCAAATTACGCACAAGGAAATGACTGCTGCGATCAGCAGGCAACTCAGCAAAGTGAGCCGGCTCCGGTTCATCAAAAGATCTATCAGCAGATTGTCCAGAACGAAGAATCTGAGAAAGCTGCAGTGAAGAAAGATAAATCTGAACTGATCAAAATTACCGGTATCGGTTATGGTGCGGAAAGTACGTTTGCGGCTTATACGACGGGTCAACGAAGATTGATGGCCATTCGCGCATCGAAACTGGACGCGTACCGTTCTCTGGCAGAACAGCTTTCCGGGATTAAAATTGACAGTAACACTTCGATTTCGACCCTGACGGCAAAGAACGACTCTTTCCGTGCCCGTATTAATGCGGTGGTTCGTGGAGCGAGAGTAGTGAGTGTGACGCCAATGGCGGACAATAACTATGAAACCGTGCTGGAAGTTTATGTTGATAAGGCATTCTTCGAAAAAGCCTTTGTGTATACCGGTGACGAGGTAGCGGCCCGCGAGCCGGAAGCAGCTTACCGGATTCAGTCTTATCAGTAAATTCAGCGATGTTAATCGCGCTTGAATGCGCATTTTAGAGAGAAACGTTATGAGTAAACGGCAACTGCAAATTGTGGTGCTGGGTGCCTTGATTTTGTTTGAAGGTGTCGCGGCGGCGGCCAGCATCAGCACTCGAGTGCGCGTGTTGGAATCCAAAGTCAGCAAGCAGGACAAAACGATGAAACAGGTTTCTCGCAGTCAGGCTGAGCAACAGCAGCAATTTGAACAGGGGATGAACCGAGTGTATCTTCTCGAGCGCAAGGTGAAAAGCCTGGATAAACAGATTGAACGCCAGAAAGAGTCGAAAGAGAAGGTTAATCGAGGTGGAGAGGATAAGCGTTACGCTTATCCCTAGATCTAAATCAGGCCGTTTTTATCGGTTGGGTTTCTTCTTTCTTTTTGCGCCAGTTCGATCTCTTTGGCTTGGATAAAGAAGATCAGTTTGCGGCGATCTTCTTCGCTCAAATCATCATAAGTCAGAGCGACGCGGCTAATGGCCCCAAACTCTTTCGGTTGAATATTGACCACACTGCTTCGAACCAGGATCGGCGCTTCATTTTCCAAAGGCTGCATCAGCAGATCAATCTTATCATCGATATCGATGTCCTCTTCTATATCAAATGCAATGCCGTTGCCGCTCAAGTTTACCGGGCGGTGCGGGATCGCCTTGATAATCTGCGAGGTATCAACCGTATCCATTAGGAAGTTAATTTTGCTGTTAAGGGCATTTAAAGCCGTCGCCAGCAGAGAGCTGCGTTCGTTGATTTTAACGATCGCATCATTGATGTGCTTATCCAGTTCGATAAGATCCTGCATCATATAACTTTCGATATAGCTGTTGTCTCTGTTTTCAGGCAGAGGCGTGTTTTCAATATCTGCGGATTTGACGATTCGATAGCTGCAACGCATCATCACATCAATGCGGAAATATGATCTTTGTCCAATACTCATAATAATTTGTTTCCAGATTCCGGTCGTTAAAGTGTAGTGTTTTTACGCTCTAAGCCAAAGTGATAGAACAGAAAAAAACGTCTAACTTGATTTAGGCCAGTTTTCCTGCGAATGCAAGTAGCGGGTGTATGGCGTTAATCTCGTCAGAGAACTGGTTTAGAGAAAGCAGAAAATAAGCCAGAATGACCAAGGGTATTAGAAACTTTAAAAAGGGAAGGGGTTATGCTTTGCCGAGGTGTGATCCCGGCCCTTTGCCGGAGGAAGAGGCTGTGCCGCTGGAACCGTAGAGCTTAACTTCTTTTTCCTTGCCGGTGATTAGGTTCAAGGTGTGCTGATTGATGTTTTTCAGTGCTTGAATCGCGATTCCGTTGGCCTGGTTAAGGTCATAGCATTGGCGGATTTTATCGGTCAGCGTATGAAGTTGTTCTGAAATGTTTTGTTCAAGGGGTAACGCATTCTTGTCTGTTTCGGATGCGAGCAGCTGCTCCAGTGTGTGATCTGTGTTTTGCAGGTACTGCTGAGCCTCTTGTGTTGTTTTTTCAAGGTTCAAGGCTGAACGCTGTTTGCCTTCGGTCATTTCTTCGAGCGTTTCTACGGTGCCATTCGAGATGGCGGAAGATTCTTTTTCCAGACAAATAAAAAAATCATCGACTGCCGGAGAAAGCAGTTCGATGATTTTTAGCGCATTCTTATTGGCTTGATTGGCGTCGGGCACGATTGGACGTCCTTAAACTCGCGAAAGCAGTATTTCGGTCTGCATTAGTTTTTCGGCAACTTTTTCCGAATTAACCTGATATGAACCATTGTTAATGGCTTCACGAATCTGTGCGATACGCTCTTGGCGTTCATTGTTAATGCTTTGCGTTTTTTGCTCTAACGCCCGCAGTTTGCCCTGCATTTCGGTCAAGGTTACTTTATCGATGTTATTGCCGGACTCATCCGATACGGAAGGTCTCGCTGTAGCCGCATCCCCAGCCACTGGCTTGCCGGGATCGCTGTTGCTGCGACCGCTTACAGCGGGGGTGTTGATTGTTTTAATATCCATTTTTCTGCCTCTATATCTTTATAAGAGTCTAAAAATTAGACAAATATCTTATTTCGTTATTTCTTATAACGGCTACGTCTGAAATAACTTTAGAAAAAAAATTAAATTTTTTTTACTCTTTATCCCTTGTCGGGGATTTGAAGTCAAATTAATCGTTATTCTAGCGATTAATTTTATAAATTTCATCTGCTTAGATACATTCAAGGAATGTATACGGTGTTAGGAGCAATAACTATGCCTTTTACGGTTTTTCCGGATGCCGAATTTTTGACGGCGACCTGTTCGTTTTTGACTGCATCGGCTTGGGCAGTCCCAGTGGTTTTCACTTCGATATTGCCAATGTAGGTTACGATATTGACTTTGTGGTTTTTAAAAACCAGATAGGGTGGTTGCAGATCTCTGGCTTTTAAAATTTGTCCTGCGCCGATCGGGCGTTTGGTCCGCATTCCGATTGCCGTATCCATATTTTGCAGACTCTGACGCGGTGCCTTGCGGTACGGGATCAGAACCTCTTTCACTTTATCGGCGGAAATGGTGGTTTTCTTTAACAGCGCCTGAGTTGTCATAACAACGCGTACTTTACCATCTACTTCAGCCGGTATGTAAACCTGCCATTTCGGGGTCTCGCAGCCGACGCCGATGGTCATGCGTCCGACATAGTCGTTCGGATTTCTGTCAGAGATTTCCAGGACGCCTTGACACTTGCCCAGTTTGAGATTTTTGTTCAGTTCGCGAATTTTAAATGTCGGCTCTAAGATTTTTTGGTTAGCTTTTTGCTTAATGTGTTCCAGAACCCGTTGGTGAATTTCATCGACAGACTGGTACTGCTCCGTGGCGAGCGCTTCCGGGGTCAAGGTAAAAAGCATTATTAGACCGGTTACGGCAAGAAACAGCCGTTCGAAAAAAGAAATGCGGACTTGATTGGCGGTAAAAGGCATAGGTCGTTTCGGAAACTTTTAACGGAATTGATTGTAAGCTGGTTTCATTGTGCCGATTTGAAGGCTTATAAGCAAGCAGAGGCCGAAGGGTTCGGAGAGTGCAGACGCAGAGTTTTCTCTTTAAATGCGTGTGCAATACAGTAAACTCATATCTATTGTAGGGAAATGAGTCCCGATCAAGGCGGCCGAGCGTACCGTCTTTCAAGAATAACAAGGAGAAATTCATGGCTAATTTTCTAAAAGGGGTCGATCAACGTACTTCTTTGGCAGGCATGAATCGCATGGAGTTGCTGCTTTTCACGATTCGTGGCGCGCAGCTGTTTGGCATAAATGTGTTTAAGGTGCGCGAAGTCATTCGTACGCCGCAGATTTCCCCTGTTCCTAAAGCGGATTCGCGAATTGTCGGGGTGGCAGATATTCGCGGTCAGACGATGCCGATGATTGATCTGGCCAAGGCTTTGGATCTGGAGCCGATCGATCCGCAGAAATATTCTGAAAGCTTAACGATTGTGACCGAATTTAACAGTTCGGTTCAGGGGTTTCTGGTTGAAGACGTCGATCGTATCGTGCATCTGCGCTGGGAAGATATCTTGCCGCCTCCGGAAACTCTGCAGAATGTAAATTACTTAACCGGCATTACCCGCGCACAGGATCAGTTGGTTGAGATCGTTGATGTCGAAAAGGTTCTGGTCGAGGTGTCTGGCAATCGAACGGATCTTTCCGACGACTATATCGAGCGGAATCTGGCAAAAACCAAGGGTCGAAACTTTTTTGTTTTGGGTGCCGATGATTCGGCTGTGGCACGTTCACAGCTTAAGAATATTCTCGATCATATGGGCATCGCCAATAAGATTGTCAATAACGGTAAGAAAGCGCTCGAGCTCCTGCAAAAATGGGCCGATGAAGCGGATCAGGGAATGGCCTTGCCGGTTAGCGAGCGTGTGCTGATGGTGATTTCCGATATCGAAATGCCGGAGATGGACGGTTATACGCTGACCTCAAGTATTCGCAAGGACGACCGCTTAAAAGATTTGTATGTGGTTCTGAATTCCTCTTTAAGCGGTGGGTTTAACGATAAGCTGACCGAAAAAGTCGGTGCCAATACCTTTATTTCCAAGTGGCATTCCGATCAATTGGCGCGCGTTATTGTCGCGCGCATCGATGAAGTTACTGCCGCCGGAAGTGAGAAAACGGGTTAAGAAGGTAATAACGGGCCGTAATAGAGAGTAATCGGAGTATTACAGATGGTAAACCACCTATCAGTCATTTGGAAAACAGATCCGTGGAGCGCTTTTGTGCTTAAGCTGTTTAAGCGTTTTTTTAGTGCGCTTTTACTGACCGCGTTTTTCGTTTCTTCGGCGAGTGCGGATAGTGCCTCCTGGCTTGATGAACTGCGCGTTTCTTCCGCATCGCAATCTCCGTCGCAATCCGAATGCCTCCCCGGTGTTGAGTATCGGCGTAATGAACAAGGGGCGTGTGTGCCGGTTGCACGAGTGACGGAAGAAAAACAGAATCTTGTCAATAAAATGCCTTCAAGCGCGTTACCTGAATGCTTGGTTGTCAAAGGGCGAGCGTCGACCGACGGAGTGGATTTGGAATTTGCCAAAAAAATGGCGATCCGGGATGCGTTAAAAAATGCATCCATGCAGCGCGATGTAAAAGTAGGCAGCGATATCACCATGCAGAACCAGCAGTTGACGCTGGAAACTTCCCGTTTTGTCAGTAACAGTCATGTCAAAAGTTACACTCTGCTCAAAGGGGGGCTGGAAGATCCGGAGGATCTATACGGACGAGCTAAGCCGGAGCCTCTGAATTACGAAGTTGAAGTCGAGGTTTGCCTGAGTTCCGAGCGAGGTCTTTGTCCTGACTTGAATGGACGGAAGTATTTCCCGCGCTTACTGGTTGCTCCGCTGGCGGTTAAGGACGTTGCCGGTGCCCGAGATATCCGAAATCTGGTGTCGGGGTATCAGTTGGAGCTGGAGCGCCGCCTTTTAAACGAAGGGCAGAAGAATCTGGGGAAATTAGACCGGGCCATCGATATTCAGCCAAACAGACAAATTTCTCCGAATCTGGATCCGCAATTACTGCAGGAAGTATATAGTTCAAGCGGAGCGCAATATCTGTTGCTTTCGGTGTTACGTTCCGTGGGCAGTGTGCTTGAGGATAATGGCTGGAAGAACCAGCTAAAGCGTCATTACGATCTCGACATTTCCGATGACGGTCGTTATATCGAAGCGGATTGGTATCTGGTTGATCTTTTGAATAAGAAAATTGTGCATCAGGCTCGAGCCGGTTTTGATATCAAAGGTAAGGTTCGCGTCGGTCGCGAGCGGCCGTTTGCCACTAATGCCTTCTTTGCTACGGATACCGGAAAAGGTTTTGATGCCTTGTTAAGTCAAGAAGTTGACAACGTATTGGACTTTTTACATTGTCAGCGTTTCGAGAGTGAAGTCATTGATGTTCGCGACGGTAAATACTATCTGTATTTGACTCCGGAGGTCGGTGTTAAAGTCGGTGATGATCTGGCGGTTTACCACCGAACCGGCATGCCGGTTAATTTTTCAGGACGCGATCTCGGCTCGGAGTATCAGCCGGGGGCCTTTCTCAAAATTACCGCGATTCATTCCGAATTTGCGGTAGCCGAATTGATTACTCAGAAGAACATTGTGCAAATCGGAGATCGTATCCGTCCCTGGTAAGTTTCCGGCACGATGCTGTGTCGATTTATCTTCAATTTTTTATTTGCCGCTGCGTAATGGTGAAAAAATTTACGGCGGCAAATTTTTCCGCTTATTTCCCTTAACTTAAGTTATCGGCCGGTTTCCTCCTTCCTTTAGGCCTTTTTTTCAAAAAAAACATTTCTTTTCACTTTTTTGGCATCGGCTTTGCTGAATACCCAGTAGAAAGTAATTTAACCGTCAGTGATCCTTTGGGTGCCGATTAATTGGCACAAGCAGAAAAGGTGACTGACCAGGGAGTTCAAAAATGGCGGATTCGATTTTCGGTATCCATGAAAAAGCGTTGCAGATCCGGACTTTGCGCGGAGAAGTATTGGCCAGCAATCTGGCGAATGCCGATACGCCGAATTTCAAGGCACGCGATGTGGATTTTCGTCAGGCCTTGCAACAGGAGAGTGACCGTTTTTCATCGCAGTCGTTGCAGATGAGCAAAACCAGCGGTCAGCACCTGGGTGGGGAGTCGCTTTTAAGTACCAGCGATTTTTTGAAATACCGCATGCCGACTCAGCCTTCTTTGGACGGTAACACCGTTGAAGAGCATGTCGAAAAGGCGCAGTTTATGGAAAACGCCATGCAGCATCAGGCAACGCTTGAATTTATTAACAGCAAAATCAGCGGTATTCGCGGCGCCCTCAAGGGTGAATAATCGGGCGATAGGAGAGAACCATGTCTTTATTTAAAGTTTTAGATATTTCAGCAACAGGGATGCATGCGCAGACTGTCCGTTTGAATACGGTTGCCTCGAATATGGCCAACGTCGACAGTGTCAGTTCGAATGCCGAGGATACTTATCGCTCCAAACAGCCGGTGTTTCAGACGATTCTTGAAGACAGCATCAATCAGCCAGCGTCCGGAGTTCGGGTCAAGGAAATTGTCGAGAATCAGGCGCCGTTGAAAATGGAATACAACCCGAATCATCCGATGGCGAACGATCAGGGTTATATCTATCGTCCGAATGTCAATATTGTCGAAGAAATGGCGAATATGATGTCCGCATCTCGCTCCTATGAGACCAATATTGAGGTTATGAATACCTCGAAACAGCTGTTGCTACGTACGATTCAGCTGGGTCAATAACACGTTTTAAGGAGACAGAATCATGTCTGATTACAGTTCAATGATTACGACCGAAGGCACCGACTATGTTAAAGCGATGCAGCAGAGTTCGAATCCATCCACTTCGGCCCCCAGTAATGTCATGGGGCAGGAAGATTTTCTTCGTCTGTTAACGACGCAGCTGCAAAACCAGGATCCTTCAAAGCCGATGGACCCGACCAGTTTCGTAACCGATCTGACGCAAATGAATCAGCTGGAAGCGACGACCCGCATGAACGAGTCAATTATGGCGATGACTAAAAGTTTCCAGGGAATGCAGACCATGCAGGCCGCAACTATGATCGGTAAAAATGTTCAGGTGGATGGCGAGGATTTTTCGCATACATCGGGTAGTACGTCACAGTTCCGCCTGACGCCGGAAGAGCCTTTGGAAGATGTGACCTTGGTGATCTCGAGCAATAACGGCATGGTTCGGGAAATTTCGCTTGGTTCTCTTGGCGTCGGTGAAGAGGTTGTCAGCTGGGATGGTCTGGACGATCAGGGGAATGAAATGCCAAGCGGTGTCTACTCTTTAACCGCTTATGGGACGAGTGCGGAGGGTGACTTGGAGTCGATCAACAGTGTGGTCGCTTCGCAGGTGAGCTCCGTCAGTATCAATGACGATGGAAGCATGACTCTGACGCTTGCCACCGGTGAGCGCGTTTCTATGGATTCCGTTCGCGAGATAGGGGGCTAAGTGGCACTAGACTTGGCGATATACAGATTTTTACTTCATTTTATGCAATACGTTTAATACAGATTAACAACACACAACTTTTCCGGTTAGAAAATCGGAGATTGGAGGGATATTATGAGTTCAGCATACGATTTAAATGCACTAAGTGGGATTAATGCCGCTTCAACTGGTTTGGGCGTTATCTCCAATAACCTGGCCAACTCGCAGTCGGTCGGTTTTAAAAGCTCCAGAACCGAGTTCGCGGATATGTTTTCCGGCGCGCAAAATTCAGCCGGTAACGGGACGCGAGTAGCTTCGATCACCCAGGATTTCGGTCAGGGAACCATTAATAACACCGGCCGCGAACTGGATATGGCGATTGACGGCGAAGGGTTCTTTGTCTTGGAAGATCAGACGCAGCAGTATGACAATGTCTATACCCGAAACGGTTCATTCAAGCTGGATAAAGACGGTTTTCTGACAACTCAGGAAGGGAATAAGGTGCAGGGGTTCCTGCTGGATGAGACCCGATCTACTGAAGCGAACCCTGTTTTCAGTACGGCTTTGAGCTCGATTGATCTGGATGAGTTAAACAAAATTCCGAAAGCCACCTCGGAAATGAATTACGACATTAACCTGGACGGTGAAGCGGCGAACAATGTTGATCAAAGCGGTGTTTCAGTCACGGCGGATTTAACGCAGTTGACCGCTCCGGGTGATGATAATGCCAATGCGTATGACGGTGCCCCGGATTATTTCTACCCGATGACGATTTTCGATAGCTTGGGTGGCGAGCATACGCTGAATGCAAACTTTTATAAAAACGAAGTTGTCGACACTGGTACCGACCCTAAATACACTTCATGGATTGTGCAGTACACCATTACCGATACCGATGCTCAGGGAAATGTGACCTATACCGGGCACAGACCGACTACAGGT
Source organism: Thiomicrorhabdus sp. 6S3-12 (assembly GCF_017571475.1). Classification (GTDB taxonomy): domain Bacteria; phylum Pseudomonadota; class Gammaproteobacteria; order Thiomicrospirales; family Thiomicrospiraceae; genus Thiomicrorhabdus. The sequence goes on from NZ_JAGETW010000006.1 coordinate 84,948, forward strand.
GACCAGGGGCAGATCTATGAGTTACGATTCGATACCAATGGAGGATTTATCGGTGCCTTTGAAGAAGCGGATATTGGCGACGCTACGCTTACCGCCGCGGATTCAACCGATCCTTTGCTGGAGTTTGAAATTGACAATCCTTTGACAGGTGCCAGCGATCCTTTAGGTGGGCCGATTGATATTCCTCTTGGGATTGCAGTTGATTTCGAATCCATGACTCAGTTTGCCGGTTCTTATAACCAGCGAGGAACCACTCAGAACGGTTATGCGGTAGGGGATCTTGTTGGTTTGAATACCGGTTTGGACGGCGTTATTGAAGCGCGTTACTCAAACGGTCGTTCGGTTCCGGTTGCCCAGTTGGCTCTCGCGAACTTTGCCGATAAAAACGCCATGGAAAAGCTAGGCGGTCAGACCTATGCCGAGAGTTTTGCTTCCGGTGCGGTTCAGCTGGCAACCCCTCAGGGTAACGGGATGGGAACAGTGAACGCCGGTTCTTTGGAGTATTCGAATGTGGATGTTGCCGGTGAGCTGGTGAATATGATTCAGACGCAGCGTACTTATCAGGCTTCGGCACAGGTGATTTCAACTTCGCAGCAGCTGACACAGACTATTCTGAATCTGTAATCGAGCTTTTTCGCGAGCTAAAAAAACCGGCATTTATTGCCGGTTTTTTATTTTCCCGTATTGAGTAAATCGGCGGAAACTTAACAAACTTTAGCTTTTTTTGAGTTATTTTCTATTTTTTTGGCACGGTGTCTGCTAAATACTCCATGAAACAAAAAGTTAGTCAAAACGCTAACACACAAGGGAATTTATAAATGACCTATGTAAATCACATTACAGTGGTTTGAAGTAGGCAAATCGTTTCGAGGCGTCGGGAAACCGCGCCTCAATTTTTAAAATTTCATATTGGAGTCGAAAGATGGATCGGATGTTATATGTCGCTATGAGCGGTGCCAAAGAGGTAATGCTCGCACAAGCCAATAATTCCAATAATCTTGCGAATGCATCAACAGATGGATTCAAAAAAGACTTCAATATTTTCCGTGCCCAGCATATGGAAGGGCCGGGTCAACATACGCGCACCTATGCACTGGATGAAAGACCGGCAACCGATTACTCTGCCGGGGCGATAAAGGTGACCGGACGGGATCTGGATGTGGTGACAAAATCCGATGGTTTTATGGCCATCCAGACGCCCAAAGGCGATGAGGCTTTTGTCCGCACGGCCAGTATGCAGGTCAAAGAAAACGGTGACCTGGTCGATGTGCAGGGAAACCCGATTTTGAATGAAGCGGGGGTGCCGATTAATGTGCCGCCGTATAAAAGCATTGCTGTCGGTGACGATGGAACGATTTCGTTCGTTCCGGCCGACGGTCAGGGTAATCAGTTGATTGTGCTTGATCGTCTGCGTCTGGTTGCGCCGGATCAGAAACAGCTTTATAAGGGATTGGATGGGTTTAGCCGTCTTCGCGAGGATGCAGGTGAACTGGATCAGGCGAATATTTCGGTTGTCAGCGGTGCCTTGGAAACCAGTAATGTCAATACTGCGGAAGCGCTGGTGGAAATGATTTCTCTGTCCCGTAAATACGAACTGCAAGTCAAGATGATGGCAACCAGTAAAACCCACTCTCAAAAATCCGACTCATTATTGTCGGTACGTTAAGGAATTTAAGGGGATTTTGTTATGAATAATGCACTTTATGTAGCTAAAACCGGTTTGGAAGCTCAGCAATTCCGCCTGGCGGCGATCTCCAATAACCTGGCCAATGCCAATACTTACGGTTATAAAACGGGGCGTGCCGAGTTTAATGATCTGATTTATCAGAATGTCCGTCAGCCTGGCGCTCAGGCAACGCAGGATGAGGCGAATACCTTGCCGTCCGGTCTTCAGTTGGGTACAGGGGTTAAGGCGATTGGTGTTCAGAAAATCCATACCCAGGGGAACCTGATGGTGACGGATAATCAACTGGATATTGCCGTTGAAGGAAAAGGCTTTTTTCAGGCTTTGGATCAGGATGGAAACTTGATGTATACGCGTGACGGTTCGTTTGAAGTGAATCAGAACGGCGATATTGTTACTTCATCCGGCTACCTTCTGGAACCGAATATCAATATTCCACAGGACGCGACCGATATTTCCATTACCAGTGATGGTGCGGTTTACGTTAGCCAGCCGGGAAATACTCAGCAGGTGCAGGTTGGTCAGATTGAACTGGCAACCTTTATCAATCCGGCCGGTTTGGAATCTTTAGGTAAAAACTTCTACGGCGAAACCACAGCCAGCGGCGCGCCGAACATTAATAACCCTGGAACTGCAGAAGCGGGCTCGGTGTTGCAGGGCGCTCTGGAAGCGTCGAATGTTAATACAGTCGAAGAGCTGATCGGGATGATTGAAGCGCAGCGTACCTACGAGATGAACTCGAAAGCGATTTCTGCGGCCAATGGCATGATGCAGTATCTGAACAATAACACCTAATCTCGATAATAACTGAGCAGGTTTGCGAGGAGGGATTATGAACTTGAACAAACGAATTTCATTAATGGTGGTCAGCCTGTTGGCGGCAGTGCAGCTGACCGGTTGTGGCAGTACCACGCCGGAGCGTCATCAAACGCTGAATTACGAGCCGGCTTATCCGTTGAATATTCCGCAGCAGAAACAGCCGAATAACGGTTCTCTGTATCAGACTGGCGCTATGACGCTGTTTGACGATTCGCGAGCACACCGCGTCGGCGATATCATTACGATCTCTCTGGATGAGAGTATTTCCGCGAATAAGAAAGATGAGGCCAAATACAATAAATCCAATAGTCAGGATTTTGGCATTAACTCTCCGATCAGTGTGACGCGCCCTAAAGGGTTTGCCGGTGATGTGGTGGATGCGGTGACGTCACCTGTCGTTGGTCTGGGGATCGGTTATGGTTCCAAAGGGGCTTTTTCGGGTAAAAGTGATGTCAAACAGAACTCCAGTTTAAGCGGATCGATCGCCGTGACGGTTGTTGAAGTCATTCCGAACGGGAATCTGGTGATCCGTGGCGAAAAATGGTTAACGATTCATGATGGAGACGAAGTGGTTCAGTTTGCCGGAATTATCCGTCCTGAAGACATTCAGCCGGATAATACGATTTCTTCGACTAAGGTAGCCGATGTACGCTTGGTATACAAAGACGTCGGCATGGCAGGCAGTACGGCTAGAGCCGGCGCTGCAACAGAGTGGTTAAGCAAATACTGGCCGTTTTAATTGAATCGTCTGAGCACTCTTGGTAAGGAGAAAGTTCTTTCAAAGAGTAGGTTTAAATTTATGAAATTTAAGGGATTTAATTGTTAAATCCTCTGGGCTTTGCGCCGAAAGGGTTTTATAATCTAATTTTGGCAAAAGCTTTCCTTTTGCGCTGATCCGTTTTTCCATCTCCTTTTTGCGGATCAGCATTTTTCTTTTTGTCTCTCTCTCCCGTACAGCAGCTTATCTCTTTCTTCGCTTCCTTCGTTGCATGGCAATAATTTTGGCATAAACAGTGCTATATTCAGATTAGCTTGTGATTTTTAATAATAACCCTTTCTCTGCGTTACGTTAAAACGCCCGGAAAGGTATGAAAGGAGGGGCATATGGCACGTATTACAGTCATTTTGCTGACAATGTTGATGTTGTGGAGCACCTTAAGCTATGCGGAAAGGGTGAAGGATATCGCTAATGTTGCCGGAGTACGCTCCAACCAGCTGGTAGGTTATGGTCTGGTTGTCGGTCTGAACGGTTCCGGCGATAAAACGCCGTTCGCCGAGCAGAGTCTGCTGAGTATGCTGAATAAGTTCGGTATCAAGGTTCCGAATGGTGTTAAAACCAATGCCAAAAACATTGCCGCAGTAGCGGTACATGCCGAATTGCCGGCGTTTTCTAAGTCGGGTCAAAAAATCGACATTACCGTGTCATCTTTAGGGAATGCGAAAAGTCTGCGCGGCGGAACGCTTTTATTGACTCCGTTGAAAGGGGTGGATGGTAATGTCTATGCTCTGGGGCAGGGGAATCTTGTTGTGGGCGGTCTGGATGCCAGCGGTGCCGACGGCTCTCGGATTACCATTAATGTGCCTAGCGTCGGACGTATTCCGAATGGCGCGACGGTTGAAAGAACCGTCAATACCGGGTTCGACCTCGGAAATACGATTAAGCTGAATCTGAAAAACGCCGACTTTACGACAGCGACTAATCTGGTCAATACCATTAATGAACAGTTGGGTGGCGGAACCGCCAAGGCGTTGGATGCCGAGACGGTTGAAGTGATGGCTCCTCGTAATCCTAATCAGCGTGTGGCTTTCCTCTCCATGCTGGAGAATATGGAAGTGGTTCTCGGTGAAGCGCCGGCGCGGATTATTGTTAACTCGCGTACCGGTACAGTGGTTATCGGCCAGCACGTGACAGTGAGTCCGGCAGCGGTTACTCATGGTGGCCTGACGGTTAAAATCAGTGAAGATATTGATGTTTCCCAGCCGAATGCCTTTGCCGGCGGAGCCACTGCGTTGACGCCGAATTCCGGAGTGGATGTTCAGCAGGGCGAAGGACGCATGTTCCAGTTTCCGAAAGGGGTTTCACTGAATGACATTGTGCAGGCGGTAAATAAAGTCGGCGCGGCGCCAGGTGATCTGGTCGCGATTCTCGAAGCGCTGAAACAGTCGGGTGCTTTGAAAGCGGAACTGATGATTATCTGATTGCCTAGGGGAAGATGATGGAAGGATTGGACTTAAATTCACTATCCGCTTCGCAGGCGGCAGCAAAGCAGGCTCAGAATGTCGCGGATGCCAAATCGTTAAATGCGTTGAAAGCTCAGGCGCAGGAAGATCCAAAAGAGGCTTTGCGTCCGGTTGCCGAGCAGTTTGAAGCGTTGTTTTTGCAACAGATTATGAAAGAAGCGAGAAAGGTTTCTTTTGACGACGGTTGGCTTGATGGCGGTCAGGGCGGTTTTTTCAAAGACTGGCATGACAGTCAGTTGGCACAGTCGCTATCGGCTAAAGGTTCTCTCGGACTGGCCGATACTATTGTCGAGCAACTGGCACCGAAGATGGATAATGTTTATACGCCGGAAGCGTATTACCAGATGCAAGAGCAGAAAAGCGAGCAAAAAGTTCAGGCAGCAGCCCCTACAACGCAAAATGCTTTGGCATTGAGAAATTTGTAAGTCGCTGATTTTATTGATTTAATCGACATTGATTTTGAATGAGTTTTTCCACTGAAGCAGGTATTGGAGAAGAATTATGGCAGATATGTTAACGATAGGTTCCCAGGCGGCCAATACCTATAAACAAGCTCTGGACGTCACCAGTCATAACGTTGCCAATGTGTCGACCGAAGGTTATTCGCGCCAGAGAGCGGAAATCAGCAGTAATACGCCATCGCTGATCGGCGCTTCCTTTAATGGCGGCGGTTCGACCGTGGATTCGATTTTGCGCATTCAATCCGATTATATCCAGACACAACTCAATTCCAGTAATTCCTCTGTCGAGCGTTACACGCAACAGCTTTCTCTGGCTACTCAGGTTGAAGGTGTCATCGCCAGTAACGATGAGGGTGTTCAGGAGTTCATGCAGCGGTTTTTTGACAGCCTGCAGAATGTCGCCAATAATCCGACGTCGCAAACCAGTCGTCAGATGCTGCTGGATCAAGCGGGAAACCTGGAAACGCATATCGGAAATCTGGCCTCGGTGCTGGATGATACCGAGGAGCAGATCAACAGCCAAATCAGTGGTTTAATGACGGAAATTAACGACCGCCTGGATACCATTCAGCAGATCAACGAGGAAGTTGAACGTGCGTTGAATACCGGCACTCAGCCGCCGAATGATCTGCTTGACCAGCGTGATCAGGCAATCCTTGAACTCAGCGGTTATATCGATATTAAGACTTTTCCACAGGAAGACGGCGGCCTGGATATATTCACGGCTCCCGGCAATCTTCCGCTTTTGGCCGATAACCATAAAACCTATATTATGGCCGATCTTAGCCCTTACCAAGATGACAGACGTATGGAAATCTATATGTCGATCGGTGGTCAGAAGCAAATGATCAGCGACCGGATTTCCGGTGGTCAGTTGGGCGCGGTTCTGGATGTACGCGATAACCTATTGGACCAGGCGCAGAATGAACTGGGCTTGACGCTCAACGGTTTCGTTGCCGCCATGAACTGGCAGCATTATCAGGGGTATGACCTGGAAGGCGATGCCGGTGGGGATTTCTTCCAGACCTTGTCGGCGACAGCCATGTCTGCCAAGGGAAATATTGAAGACGGTAGTGGTATAACGGTGACGTTTAATCCGGAAACCACTGCTCTGACGGGGCTGAACGGTACGCCTCCATATACGGCGGCCACTCAGCCCGATACTTATGGCGAAAAAGAAGCTTATCTACAGCAGGCTTTAAGCGAAATCGGCCAGATGCAGGCGCGCGAGTATGAAATTCGCGCCAACGGAGCCGGTTATGAGTTTTTTGACTATAAAACCGGTGAGCAGATTACGCCGGATGCCGTAAATGGCGATGTTTACAAAGTTGATGGACTGGAGTTCGATTTCAGCGGGCAAACCAATAACGACGGTGACAAGTTTTTAGTCAAACCTCATCAGGATATGCTGGAGCAGTTCACTACGATTTTGCAGAATCCGAATGATATCGCCGCTCGAGGACAGTCTCCTGTTGATACCGGGGTTGCGGGTCTGGATGATCAGACGCCGGCTCCTGCCGCTTACGGCGATAATGTCAATATGGCGAACATGGCCAGCTTCGCTTCGCAGAAAATTCTGCTTTCCGACGAAAACGGCGAGGCTACGCTGAATATTCTTGGCGGCTATTCCAATATGGCGTCCAAGGTCGGGATGTATGTCCGCGGTACGGACATTCAGTTGACCGCACAGCAGAATGTTTATAACCAGATTATGAATCAACGCGAGTCGCTTTCGGGAGTTAGTCTGGATGAAGAAGCGGCGAACCTAATCCGTTTCCAGCAGGCTTATGAAGCGTCGGCACAGATTATTTCCACATCCCAGTCGATTTTTCAAACGCTGCTGAGTGTAGTAAGAGGATAGTATCATGCGTATCTCAACGAACCTGTTTCATAGTCAAGGGCTTAATTCGATTCAGAATCATCAGCAAAATGTTCTGGATGCGCAGTTACAGTTGAGCACAGGGAAAAAAATCAATGCGCCAAGTGACGATCCGGTCGGCTTGAGTCAGGTGCATGCCCTGAACCGTACGATGAATACCATTGATCAGTACGCGGAAAATGGCGCCTATGCGAAAAGCCAGTTGGCTCAGGAAGAGACAGCGATCACCGACAGTATTGAATCTTTGCAGCGCGTTCGCGAGCTTTCGATTCAGATGCTGAACGGAACCTATTCGGCGGAAAACCGTCAGCAGACTGCAGAAGAGATTGATCAGATTATCAAACAGCAGTTGAGCATGATGAATTACCGAAACTCGGACGGTGAATTGCTTTTTGCCGGTAACAGCGTCAACCAGCAAGCGGCATTTATCGAAGATCCGAACAACCCTGGATATTATGCTTATATCGGCAGTCCGCAAGGGGTTGCCGCGGCAGCGACTCCGGAACAGGCTGCCGAATATAATTTGGCTAATTACGGAGCCCGTTTCGTTCAAATTGGCTTTGATGATGATAACCGCCTGGGAGCGGACGATCAGGGAGATGCTTCGCGAGTTCGAATTACCGATAACGGCGGCAAAGTTTTTCAGGTAGACGGAAATTCCACGCCTGCCGGAGTTGATGCGAATATTCTCAATAGTCTGATTGTCTTGAGAGACAGTCTGCTTGCCGGAGATCCTCCTCCGGAGGCGGTTGTGAACGATATCGATTCTTCACTGGATCAGCTGAATACGGTCAGAGCGGAGATCGGTGGCCGTCAGAACCGTATCGAGACGCAATATAATGCGGGCGAAAGCTTCAAGCTCTCTTTGGAAGAGCGTCGAATGGAGTTGGAAGAAACCGATGTTGTTCAAGGAATAACGGATCTGACGAAAAGTCAGAATGCGCTGCAAATGGCGCAACAGGTGTTTACTAAAGTCAATGGCATGTCGTTATTCGATTATCTGAGATAATTGGTACAGCTTTTGCTGAATTCATAATCATTCTGTGGAGGGGTTATGAATTCAGCAAAAGCGTCAAATTTCTGGTTATTGTCTGTCGGTGGTTTTTTGCTGCTGACGGCTTCCTACGCTTCTTCCATGCACTCTTGGCTGCAACAGCAGACAGTCTCCTCCGGTTTTTCAAGCTCTCCGATCGCCGGCGCTTTTTCCGCCGACTCCGTTGCCAATAGTGTTTCCTCACAGAAAGCAGATATTGTTACGCCAAATGTGCTCCCTCAAGAGCGGTATCGCTCTAATTCGTCTTCTCCGTCGCTGAATGACGAGACGTTTTCTCAAAGCGATGAAGTCGACGAACTGTCCACACAGAGTGCTGTCGCCTTATCCGAGAAGACGGGCTTTTCTCAGGCGTTGTGGCCCTGGCTGTCTCTATCTTTGATGCAGAATGCTTCGGGATTGACAGTGGAAAAACCGGCGTCTACCCATTCCGCTATTGCCTCGGCATCGGCAAAAAGCTCGTCTTCAACCGTCGATACCGCACAAACCGCCAGTCAGGTCCATTCTGAGATCGTTAAAGAAGATCGGATTGAAGCGGTTGAATATGACGACGAAATTATTATTGAATTTCCTGAAGCGCTGGCAACGACGACCAGAATGAAAAAGGCGATCAGCCATTTGCTTTTATCGGGAAATCCGGCAGGGGAAAGTGACCTGCAGAATATTCAAAAATTCGATCTATCCGTTAAGCCCTATTACTACAACCGTATTCTGGATAAGTCGCAGCACTCGATCCGCTATCCGGCGCAAGCCTACGAGTTCGCTAAGATACTGTTGGCCGAACACGCCTACTGGGTCAACGATCAGGGGCAGAAGTATCTGCATGTGCAGATTCCATTGAGCGACACGCCAATGGCGAAAATTACCGAAGAATTTAACTCTCGGGATGAGATGGCCAGACTTGACCGTTACCGGAACTGGGCGCAGTATTATGCTTTGCGATATAAGGTGCCTTATGATCTGGTTATGGCTATTATGCGGGTCGAGAGCGCTTTCAACCCCAAGGCGAGAAGCCGCTCCAATGCCATCGGATTAATGCAGATCAAAGCCGGCTCGGCCGGCAGGGATGTGTACGAGTTAATTGACGGCAAAATGCAGTTGCCAACCGAGTCCGAGTTGTTTGACGAGCAGAATAATATTCGTATCGGTACCGCTTATCTGGGGCTTTTGCATGATTTGTATTTTAAAGAAGTGAAAGACCCCAAGAATCGTGAACTCCTAGTGATATCTGCTTATAATGCTGGATTAAATACGGTGCTTAAACTGTTTGCCAATAACCCGCAGCGGGCGATGGAGGAGATCAATCATCTTTCGCCACAACAGCTGTATCAAACTTTGCGCTATCAGCATACTTCGGAAGAAGCACGGCAGTATCTGGACAAGGTGTTATCGGCACGACAGAAAAACAATCAAGTATAGAAGGACAGAGGTGTGAGCGACTGGCAAGGGAAGCAGGTTTTAATTACAGGTGCGGACGGGTTTATCGGCTCCCACTTGACCGAGCAGCTGGTGGAAGCGGGGGCCAAGGTGAGAGCTCTGGCCATCTATAACTCTTTTAACAGCTGGGGCTGGCTGGACCATTCGCCTTACAAGGATCAGATTGAGGTTGTAAGCGGTGATGTGCGCGATCCGTTTTTCTGTAAGCAGGTTACCAAAGATTGTCATACTGTGTTTCATCTGGCGGCTTTGATCGCGATTCCATATTCCTATGTCGCACCGAATTCCTATGTCGAAACCAATATCAACGGGACTTTGAATATTGCGCAGGCGTGTCTCGAAAATGGTGTCGAGCGCTTAATGCATACCTCGACATCGGAAGTCTATGGGACTGCGCAATATGTGCCGATTGATGAGAAACATCCTCTGCAGCCGCAGTCTCCCTACAGCGCCAGTAAGATCGGTGCCGATTCGATGGCAATGTCCTACTACAACGCCTTCGAGCTGCCGGTCTGTATTGCGCGTCCGTTCAATACCTATGGCCCGAGACAATCCGCACGAGCGGTTATCCCGACGATTATTACCCAGATTGCCAATGGCAAAAAACAGATTCAGCTTGGCGATACCTCTCCGACACGCGATTTTAATTATGTGACGGATACCTGCCAGGGCATGATGGCGATTGCCGCTTCCGACAAAACGGTTGGGCAGACGGTCAATATCGGTTCCAATTTTGAAATTTCCGTGCAGGATACTCTGCTGTTAATCAAGGAGTTGATGGGCAGTGACGTCGAGTTTGTTACCGATGCACAGCGCTTGAGGCCGAAGGATTCCGAAGTTTTCCGCCTCTGGTGCGATAACGCTTTAATCAAAGAGTTGACCGGTTTTACCCCGCAACAGGATATCCGTTCCGGTCTGCAAAAAACCATCGATTGGTTTACACAACCTGACAACCTAAAACAGTATAAAGCGGATATTTATAATGTCTGAGTTTTCCTCGATCCTCGAGACCGTGCGCAGCCACTATGGCGATGGTTTTGTGCCTCTGCATGCGCCATGTTTTCGGGGCGAGGAAAAAGCCAAGCTGATTGACTGCGTTGACTCGACCTTTGTTTCTTCGGTCGGGCGCTATGTCGATGAGTTTGAGCAGCAGATTGCGCAATTTACCGGTGCTAAATATGCGGTGGCTGTGGTCAACGGCACGCTCGGGTTGATGCTGGCGATGCGGGTTGCCGGTATTCAGTCCGGGGATCTGGTTTTGACCCAGTCTCTGAGTTTTGTCGCTACCGCCAACGCCATTTCAATGCTCGGCGCCGAACCGCTGTTTCTTGACGTCGACAGTGCTTCTTTGGGGATGAGCGCAGACGATTTGGAAGACTTTCTGGCGACGCAAACCGAACATAAAAACGGCCATTTAATTCATAAAGCTTCCGGAAAACCTATCCGAGGTTGTGTGCCTATGCATACCTTGGGGTTTCCGTGCGAGATTGATTCCATCGCCGCGCTCTGTCAGAAATATGGCATTGCCCTGATTGAAGATGCGGCAGAGAGTCTCGGGTCATTTTACAAAGGCAAGCATACCGGGACTTTTGGGGAAATCGGCGTTTTCAGTTTTAACGGCAATAAAATTCTGACCACTGGCGGCGGGGGAATTCTGGTAACGGACAACGAGCGTCTGGCTAGAGAGGCCAGGCACCTCAGTACTACGGCCAAAAAACCGCATGCCTGGTTGTTTGAACACGATGAAATCGCCTATAACCTGCGTATGCCGAACTTGAATGCCGCTTTGGGAGTCGCTCAGTTGCAACAGTTGCCGGATTTCCTGAGGGAAAAGCGCAAGCTGGCCGACTTTTATCAAGAAGCATTTTCTAATAGTCAGGGATTCAGTTTTCTTGTCGAATCGGACAATACGCAAGCCAATTACTGGCTGAATGCAGTCAAATTCGATCAAGCAGAGTCAGCGCAGGCGTTTTTGACGGATTCCAATGCGCAGGATATTCAGACGCGACCATTGTGGACGCCGATGCATCAGTTGGATATTTACCGGCACTGCTTAAAAACGGAGATGATAAATACCGATAGTTTGGCTTCCAGAGTGGTGAATTTACCGAGTGGGGTTCTTTGCCGTGAGTGATAGAACGCCTCTTGTATTGATCGGCGGCGGGGGGCACTGCCGCAGTTGCATTGATGTGATTGAAACCGGCGGAACTTATAAGGTTCAGGGAATCGTTGAAGCGGATGGTGCAACAGCAGACCGTAAAACGCCTTATCCGCTTATCGGTTTCGATTCGGAACTGCCGGCATTGATCGAAAAATTTCCGCATTGTCTGATTACCGTAGGTCAGATCAAATCCGCCAAAATAAGACAGAACCTTTTCGAAAAGCTGCAAAGACTGGGCGCGACACTGCCTGAAATTATCTCTTCAACGGCCTACGTTTCCAGTTCCGCCGAACTAGGCATTGGAACCATAGTGATGCATCAGGCGCTGGTCAATGCCTGTGCAAAGGTCGGGGTGAACGGCATTATCAATTCTCAGGCATTGATCGAGCATGATGTCATTATCGGTGACCATTGTCATATCGCCACGGGAGCCAAAGTAAATGGCGGGGTGGTACTCGGAAACGGCTGTTTTATCGGCAGCGGAGCGGTATTAAAGCAGGGAATTGTTCTGGCCGATAAAGTGGTCATCGGTGCCAACAGTACGGTTTTGAGAGATGTTACCGAGCCCGGTATTTATACAGGAATGATTAAATGAGCGTGTTTATTATTGCCGAGGCCGGTGTCAATCATAACGGCTCTCTCGGGACGGCCAAAGCGCTTGTCGACGCCGCCGTAGAGGCCGGTGCGGATGCAGTCAAGTTCCAGACCTTTAAAGCTCAGAATCTGGTAACCGAATCGGCCGAACAGGCCGCTTATCAAACTGAAAATACCGGCGTTAAAGAGAGCCAGTTCTCAATGCTGCAACGTTTGGAACTTGACGAAAGTGCTCACCGCGCATTATTCGCTTACTGTGCTGAAAAAAATATCGAGTTTATGTCGACGCCTTTCGATGCCGAAAGCGTTGAATTATTAAATCATCTGGGGATGCAACGCTGGAAAATCCCATCAGGCGAAGTGCTTTCCGTGCCTTATTTACGGCAAATCGCCAAATTCAACCAGCCGACGATTCTTTCGACCGGCATGAGTGACTTGGATGAAGTTGCTTTTGCTGTTAAAACCTTGCTTGAAGCGGGGCTGACCGCAGATAAATTGACGGTTTTGCACGCCAATACCGCCTATCCAACGCCTTTCCCAGACGTTAATTTGCGGGCCATGCAGACTTTGCAGCAGGCATTGCATCTGCCGGTCGGTCTGTCTGACCACTCTTTGGGCATTGAAGTGCCGATTGCTGCAGTCGCGCTGGGCGCTTGCGTGATCGAAAAGCACTTTACGCTGGATAAAAACTTGCCTGGACCGGATCATAAGGCCAGCTTGGAGCCGGATGAATTGAAGGCCATGGTTACCGCCATTCGAAATATTGAACAGGCTTTAGGTTCCGGACAGAAGGAACCTTCTGCATCCGAACAGGCAAATATCGCCATTGTCCGTAAGCGTATCGTCGCCAAGCGACCGATCTCTGTAGGGGAGCCGTTTTCCACAGATAATTGCGACGTTAAACGAGCTTCCACAGGCCTTTATGCATCGGAGTGGGATAGCGTGATTGGCCAGTCCGCTTCTCGGGATTATCGAAAAGGTGAAGGGATTGTTTTGTGAAAGCCTTGAATCTTAAACGCGCCCACTTTGGAATTGTTACAACGAGCCGCGCGGACTACGGTTTACTTAAACCGCTTTGGTCTGAACTTCAGGAGACGGAGTTTAAGACGACAATGATCGCAACAGGCTCTCATCTGATGGAAGCGCATGGAAAAACATTGTCCACGATTAAGGCGGATGATGTCACTCCATTGGAAAGCGTTGATTTGATGCTGGCAGGCGACTCCGAAATGGATGTATGTCGGGCAGTTGCAGTCGGTATTGAAAAATTTTCCGAACTGTACAGTTCGTTGAAGTTTGATCTGCTTATAGTTTTAGGGGATCGCTATGAACTGATTGCAGCATGCAATGCGGCCTTGATACATAAAATCCCCATTGCTCATTTGCACGGCGGGGAAGCGACTTTTGGCGCTTTGGATGAAGCCATCCGTCATAGCGTAACCAAAATGGCCACTTTGCATTTCGTCTCTCATGAGGTTTATCGGCGAAGAGTCATTCAGATGGGAGAATCTCCGGATAGGGTATGGAATGTCGGAGCTATTGGATTGGATAATTTTCGGCAAGTGAACGGATGGACTCAGAACGAACTGGAGCAAAAGACAGGGCTTGATTTCAGTCAGCCGGTTTTACTGGTGACTTTTCATCCTGTGACCTTAGACTCGTATCAGGACGCAGAGGCTCAGGCGGACGAGTTGGTTTCGGCGCTGGAGAATCTGCCTTACCAGGTGTTGGCGACGCTGCCGAATGCGGATGCCGGCAGCCAGCAGATTATACAGCGATTGCAGGTGGCTCATAAGTTGCATCCTCAGCGCTTCACGGTGGTTTCCAGTCTGGGAATGGAGGGCTATATCTCTGCGATGCGTTATTCTTCTGCAATGGTTGGGAATTCATCCAGTGGCATATTGGAAGCAGCCAGTTTTCGTTTGCCGGTCGTCAATATCGGAGACCGGCAGGCTGGCAGAATTCAGCCGGGGAACGTGATTCAGGTTGAATGCCAGTTTGAACAGATAAAAGAGGCTGTGGCAAAAGCGCTGTCTAAAGACTTTAAGGCGTCAATAAGTTCTTTGGTAAACCCTTATGGAGAGGGTGAGACCGCGAAAAAAATTGTAGCTCGGTTGAGTGAAGTAAGTTTCGAAGATAAACAGGTGTTGTTGAAAAAAAGCTTCCTGGACTTCCCTGCCGATTGTTTTCTAAAAATGGACCTGAGTTAATCGGGTATTGATTGTCTGTATTCTGAATTTAGCAGGTAAACTTGAGATGGCTTATGTATTGCTTAGCCGGTTTGGTAACAATAAATATTATGGTCACAGTTAGAGAAAATAATGAAATCGATTGCTTTTATTCCTGCCAGAGGCGGTTCAAAAAGATTTCCCAAAAAAAATATCGCGCCATTAAACGGTAAGCCGTTATTGGCTTGGACGATTGAATCTGCAATTGATTCGGAGATATTCTCCAAAATCGTAGTTTCCAGTGATGATGAAGAAACTCTTCAGCTTGCCGAGAAGTTCGGGCAAGGAAAAATCGTATTGCATCAACGGTCTAGAAAACTTTCTGGAGATAAGGTAACCGCTGCCAAGGTTCTTGGAGCGCTGCTGGAGGAGCTTGAAGAGCAAGGAGAGGTTTTCGATCAATGCTGTCTGCTGCTTCCGACCTGTCCTTTCCGCTCGGCTCAGGATATCCGCGATGCCCAGAAGCTGCTTGAACCTGACGACAATGCTGTAATCTCGATGAAAACCAGTCCAACGGTTCCGGATTTTATCTTTAAAGTAGATCAGAACCTGAAAGCGGAACCCTTGGTGAAAAACTCCAGAGTTCTCCATGGGCAGACGCGAAGTCAGGATTATCCTGACATGTTTTATCCGAATGGTGCCATTTATTTGGCGTGGACGAGATCGTTTTTGCATGAATACAGTTTTTACAGCCAGCACTTCAAAATTCTGCCAATGCCCGAGTTCCGCTCTGTAGATATAGATATCGAAGAAGACCTTATCTATGCACACGCGATTTATGAACGTTTTTTGAAGCCCGAGGAGGACTGATCGCGAAAGGTTATCAGGTCTAAGAAGATGGGTAGAAATGTAACAAAAGTTGAGAAAATCGGTGAATAGAGATGTTTGAATTTCGAGATTATCAGGATTTGCGACGAGCAAGCCCCATATTTCTTCCGGAGGTTGGAACTTTTTTTAATCAGGATAAGTTTCTGGCTCAGAAGTTGGTATCCAGTCTGGTCAATATGGGCATTCAGGCTTTAAAAGGAGAGATCCTGCATTCTGCTGAAATGGCCTTGGACGTCGAATTTGAGACGGCCTATTACGATAAACAGACTAAAAAATTTAAAACGGAAAATTACCGTCAGTTAATAGAGCGCAAGGTTCTGACTTTCGAAGAATATGAAACTATTTTTGCATTTCCGAGAGAGCAGGGGTTGAAGCTGGTTTTTTCCGTGTATGACATTGAAGGGGCTGATTTTGCCCGTTCTATTGGGGCGAAAGCGCTCAAAGTGGCTTCGTCTAATCTCGTTCATCAACCCTTGATACAGTATCTTGCGCAGTCTGGCGTTCCAACAATTATTGACACCGGAAAAGCTCAATTTTTTGAAATTGCCCGGGCGGTAGACTGGTTTCGTAGCGCAGGAGGGAGGGACCTGCTATTGGAGCATAGCCCGCTAGCGCCACCAGCGCCGCCGAGTGAACAGTATTTATCTATGCTTCCAATCTTGCAGAAGACATTTAATTGTCCGGTGGGGTTGTCAGACCATTATGAGGGAAATGAAATGTTGTTAGCGGCAGTGCCTCTGGGCGCCTCTATTTTGGAAAAAGGGGTTATGTTCGACTCAATGCAGGGAGAACAGGATTCGGCACACGCGATGACGATTGAAGAGGTTCCGCAAGTCCTCAAACAGATTGAAGCGATCTCTGAAGCAACAAAATACGGAATGCGTCCGGCTCCAAAAGCAACGCATGCTGCCCGTATGGGGGTCGCCGCAAAATATGATTTGCAGCCGGGTGAGGAATTGACGCTGGATAAAGCCCAATTCGCCTGGCCGGCTTTGGGCATTCCGGTCGAGCATTGGGAGTTGGTTGTCGGCAGAAAATTGCGTCAGGAAGTTAAGATGGGTCAACCAATCGAATGGCATATGCTGGATTAGGTTTTGCTGTGCGTTTAAAAAAGATTCATCGTGCGGGATTTAGGGGATATGCATAAGCTTCCGGCTTTTTTAGACCATCGACATAGTGCGGAAGGTTTTCAGCCGTTATCTGCCGATCACATACGTTTTTTACAGCGTTTGTTGAATTTAGGAGAGGTTGAGTTAGAGGTTCTGCCGAGTAGTTATGCGTTTCCAATGGGTTTTTTCAGAGCAAAACCGGTAGAACAAAAGAACTGGCGTGATTTTTATAAAGTATTACCGGCGGCAGCGTTTGAGTTGGAAAAACATTCAGCCAATTTTGAAGAGGTATTATCGCAAGCAGGACTGTGCTCTCGACAAATGTCGGTCTATCGGCAACAGGATTACTGCATCTGTCACTTGCCTTACCTTGATCTGCTACCGTTGGAATTGAATGTCCAGACAGCCAAGGCGTTAGGTCAACATCTTGCGAGGGTGCATAACTGCCTGGAAGAGCAGCTGAGCAGAAGTGAACGTGAAACTGTGCGCCAGCAGTGGCAAGAGCGTTTAATTTCTTTTGAAGAGTGCTGGCGTGAATTCAGCGATCAAAGTCTCTCTGAAATGTGGGGTTTGATTAATTGTCGGGCGGATTATGGGGCCGAGCCGTCTAAGTTTGTAGCCGAATTTGAGCAAAGGTTGCAACTTCTGCATTTTGATCTGGCTCAGGCGCAGGTTGTACACGGCGATTTAAATCCCGGAAATGTACTTTTGGCAGGTGAAAACAGATCCCCGTTGCTGATTGACTTTGAAAACAGTCATTACAGTTACCTGCCTAGAATAATGGATGTGGGTATGCTGATTCACCGCGTTTTTCTGCCGTTGAGAGAAAAGGGAACAAAAGGCTGGGACTCGTCTGTAGCCGCTTTTTTTCAGGCATACGGAAAACCTGACAGCACGATGAGTCTAGCTGAGGCGATGATCGCCTGTTGTGTTCGTTCTCAGTGTGTTTTAATCGAGCGCTATGTGGCTTCAGGGCACTGGCTGCAAAGTGAATGGCAAAAGTTTGAACATTTAATTCAACAAGTCGAAACGGATGTCGATAGCCTAAATAGGTTGATGAGATAGGATTGTAGATCATGAAGCTTTATTCTGATTTTAAGCAGATCACCCTATGTGTGGGAGCGAGTATTCGCGAAGCAATGGCTTTGCTGGATCGGTACGCTATGCAGATTGTCCTCGTGACGGATCAAAATTGTGTTCTGCAAGGGGTGATGACCGATGGCGACATCCGCAGAGCTTTATTGTCGGGCAGTACCCTGGACTCACCGGTAGAAGAAGCGATTAATCGTCATCCTGCAACCGGGTCGGATCAGTTGAATATGATGGGCTGGATTCAGATTATGAAGCGGGCCCGTTGCCGACACCTGCCGATTGTCGATACGAAAGGTAAGCTGGTACAGCTGGTTTACGATAAGGCGATGCCGTACAGTAACCAGCCGAATTCTGTGGTTCTGATGCTTGGGGGGCAGGGGATGCGCTTACGACCCTTGACGGAAGATACTCCTAAGCCTTTATTGAAAATCGGCGGCAAGCCGATTCTGGAGACGATTCTGGAACGTTTTATCGAGCAGGGATTTAGTCATTTCTATTTCTGCATCAATTACCTCGGACACCAGATTCAGGATTACTTCGGGTATGGTGAGAAATGGGGTGTTGAGATTGATTATATAGAGGAAGAGCAGCGTCTTGGAACGGCGGGAGCTTTAAGTCTGATCGATAAAGAAGTGACTGACGATCTGATTGTCATGAATGGCGATCTTCTGACCAAAGTCGATTTTACCGCTCTACTTGATTCCCATCGCAGCAACGAAAGCGACATCACCGTCTGTGTGCGTGAATATGCTCAACAGGTTCCTTACGGTGTTGTTGAAATTGAGAATGAAACGGTTCAGCAGATCGTCGAAAAGCCTATCTACCGCTATTTTGTCAATGCCGGTATTTATGTGTTATCACCGAAACAGATTTCCGCTATCCCTTATAACGAGTTTTATGATATGCCGACTTTATTGGATGAGCTGACGCTTGATCCTGATGCGAAGGTTGGCGCATTTCCCATTACCGAATATTGGAAAGATATTGGCCATCTCCCGGATTTTGAACAGGCGCAAGTAGATTACGAAGTGCACTTTACGCCGCTGAATCATTAAATTAAAAGAACAAAAAACACAAAAACTGCAGAGGATATTATGGATTTTAGTCTGGGGCCATTGAGCCAAAATAAATACGGTGACTTTTATTACGAGTCATTGAATGGCCTTTCGTTTTCCAAAAAATCTTCGGAAATGGTGTTCGAAAAAGAGTTTGCCTCCTTGGCGCAGCAGGAAGAGGTATTGAATATTTTTGTCGGTACAGATTCGGGTCTGCTGTATGAATACCTCAAGCATAAAGGCGATCTGCCTGAAAGTTCTGCGTATGTCTTTGTGGAATTGCCGGAAGTCATTGAACAAAGACAGTTAAAGGACATCGAAGATAAATCCATTTTTGTTGTGCCTGTAGACTTTGATTTAGCGCTGCTCGCAGTATCACAGATGAAGTATGTGATTCAGCAAAGAGTTCGTTTGGTTCGTTCAATCGGTGTGTTAGATGCAGCACCAGAAAGTTATATGCGCGGTTTATGGACGAAAATCGAAGCCGACTTTAACAAATTCATTTCGCAGGAAATGATTGCGCTTAATTCAAAGCCCTTTGTCGATGCGCAATTAAACAATTTAGCAGATAATACAACCCCCTTTATTTCAATGAAAGGCAGTTTGCAAGGAACGACGGCTTTAATTTTAGGTGGGGGACCGACACTGGATCAATCCATCGAGTGGATCAAGCAGAACCGCGAGGGTGTCATAATTTTCTCTGCAGCCAGGATTGCTCGTCGTTTGGTTAAGGAAGGAATTTGTCCTGACTTTTTTGTCTCGGTTGACCCTCATGACGTCAGTTTCGATAATTCCAAAGGGATATTTCGTTTTTCAGAAGAGTCCATTCTTCTCAATGCCTACCACATCAACTCTAATATCCTCTCTCAGTGGTCCGGGCTAAAGGCATACACCGGTCCTAAGTTCCCCTGGATAGAAAAAAAGGACGAAAATATTAATGGGCCCGGTCCGAATGTAATTAATACCGCCCTGCATCTTGCGTATGAACTGGGTTGTGAGAATTTTATCTTTTCCGGTGTCGATTTATGTTTTCCAAAAGGGCAGGCTTATGAATCAGGAAGCGATGAGGCTCAGATTGGCGGTAGCTTTATGTTTGCCCAAGTTCAAAAAGTTGTGAATAACGCCGGTGATTGGGTGAATACCCAGCCAAGGTTTGCCTTGAGCCGGGATATGATGGAAAAACAGGTTGCGCGTTATTCAAAAGAAAACCCCGAGCTCAACTTTATTCATTTAAGTCTGGACGCAGCTCGCGTTGAAGGGATTAATTACATTCCCCAGGAGAGCATCTCTTTTACCGATAATCAGGAAACACTGTTTTTGATAGATCAGTTGCGCCAGAAACTAGATCTATCTCCACAGGAAATCACAAGAAATCTTCTCGAAACAAAAAAACTCCTGGAAAAGCAGAAACGACGTTTTCTTGAGTTGGTAAATGAAGCAAAGGGGGCTGTCAAACTACTTCCTAAACTGTACAAGGACGGTCATGAAGACAGTAAAGTTGTCAAGAAAGTGCTTAAAACTAAAAACAAAGTCAATAAGTTGATAGATGACGATGGGGATATGTTGTTCCATTACGACTACAGCTCTTTTACCGGTAGCTTCAAGCATGTATCAGATGAAGAGAATATGTCTCAGGAACAGGTATCCGAGCAGTTGCACTCTTTCTTTAGTGGCGTGCAGAATGCAGCAGAAAGTTTTCTTGATCAGCTAAGACGTTCCGAGTTGATTCTGAAACTCAGGGAAAAAGAGTTAACTGATGGAAGTCTGAAACAGTTATTTGAAGAATGGACTCGACTTGAACAATATGGACGAGCGTTGTGCTGGCAGAAATGGCACGGTATTCCAGAGAGTGAAGATGACCGCGTCTTGATTGAAGAGTCGGTTGGTCTTTTTAATGATGCTCTTCAGGTCACCGAAACCAAGCAGGTTGCCGAATTGAAAAAACGCAGCAGTAACCTGCAGTCATTGTACAAACGATTGAAGAAAGCATTCAGCGAAAGAGATTTTGATGATTTATCCGATTCTTTGCAGTTTTTGCGGAGTAACAGTTGGACTGACGTGGAAACGGTACTTAAATCCGAACTGGAATCTTTGGCTGAAGCGATGATCTTCGAGTTGCAAGAGCAGCCGGCAGAGGCGCTCACCGCATATCTACAGGTTCGATCTCCTGTGCTGAGACACGACGCTTTAAAATATGCATTGGGCGTCACTACGAAAGCCGGGGATCATAATGCGACTCTGGATATATTGGAGCAACTGTGCCATTTTTCTTTAGAGTATATGGTGCCTTATGCGGATATGTTGGATTTAATGGGCAGCAAGGAAGCCGCAAGCGGTGTGCTTGAGATGTATCTGCAAAAGCATCCCGAAGATGCACAGACACAGTTGAAGCAGATCCAGCATCTGATTGATTTGCAACGTTTCGATCAGGCACGGCAACGCCTTGAGTCTTTCAGTCAAGAAGAGACATCAACTGCATATCAAAAAACCCTGGCGGGTCTGGCGGCGCAGTTGCCTTAAACCAGTTGATTCCTTTGTGTTCAAAAGCGGCTTTAGGCCGCTTTTTTTATTTTTTTTTAAAAAAATCTAAAGTTTTTCTGTTTGAGTCGTTAACCCTATTGAAGGCAAGAAATGCCTCAGCTTAAAAAAGCAAACAAATAAAAATAATAGTTACAAACACACACAGAATCTCACACAAGGAGAAATATCATGGCAATGGTAATCAACACAAATATGGCATCCCTGAACGCGGTTCGTATTTTGGATACAACTGCAAAAGATCAGTCAACTTCTATGGAACGTTTGACTTCAGGGTTGCGCATCAACAAAGCGGCAGATGATGCGGCGAACTTGGCGGTAACCACCAAAATGACTACGCAGATTCGTGGTACAGATCAGGCGATCCGTAATGCGAATGACGGTATCAGTTTGTCACAGACCATGGATGGTGCCATGGAAGAAGTAGTCAATATGATGCAGCGTATGCGTGAGTTAGGTGTTCAGGCTCTGAACGGAACCTATTCCGATGAAAACCGCTTTCAGATGGATACCGAGTATCAACAGCTTTCAGCAGAGATTACTCGAGTTGGTTTAACAACCGCATTTAACGACAAAAAATTGATGAACGGTTCAAATGCGACCTTCAGTGTTCATGTCGGTTGGCAAGTTGGTACGGATAATCAGATTAAGATCTCAACCTATAACCTGAGTGCTTTGGGTGCGGATTTGGCGCTTCTTAACCTGAGTACGGCAGCGAATGCTTCTCAGGCGATCGGGTCAATTGACGGAAAACTGGGCTCAATTAACGAGTTCCGAGCGAAATGGGGTGCGGTTCAGAACCGACTTGAAAGTACGGTTTCCAACTTGGCAAACGTCAACGAAAACATGAACGCGGCGCGTTCAAGAACGCTGGATGCGGACTTCGCAGCGGAATCTGCAAACCTTGCAAGAACACAGGTGCTACAGCAAGCCGGTATGAGCATGCTAAGCCAGGCAAATCAGCAGTCACAAAATGTACTGCAGTTACTGCAATAATCGGTAAAGCGGCCAGGTGGATCCACTTTACAGAACTGAGTTTGGGGTAACCCAAAAAGAATCTGCCACCTAGTTGGCGGATAACAAAAAAGTTAGCAAGCCGACTAGGGCACGACTAACAAAGTTGAAAAAGGAGATATATCATGGCAATGGTAATCAATACAAATATGGCCGCCATCAATGCGACTCGTATTTTGGACAAAACTTCGGTTGAACAGTCTACTTCGATGGAACGTTTGACTTCCGGTTTGGAAATTAACGGCGCAAAAGATAACGCGGCAGGTCTGGCGATCGCTACCAAAATGACTTCACAGATCATGGGTACCGATCAGGCAATCGCAAATGCTAACGACGGTATCAGTCTGGCACAAACCATGGACGGAGCCATGGATGAAGTCGTCAATATGATGCAGCGTATGCGTGAGCTGGGCGTTCAGGCAATGAACGGAACATACTCTGATGAAAACCGTTCACAGATGAATACCGAGTATGCTCAGCTATCGGCTGAAATTACGCGTGTTGCACTGACTACGTCATTTAATGACAAGAATCTGTTGAATGGTTCGGCAGCAACTTTCAGTGTTCACGTTGGTTGGCAAGTAGGTGCTGACAACCAGGTTAAACTGTCTACTTTCAATGCCAGTACTCTGGGTGCCGATCTAGCAGCCTTGACTATTTCTACCGCTGGTGGTGCATCGCAGGTTGTTGCTTCAATTGACGGTCGTCTAGGTTCGATCAATGAGTTCCGTGCAAAATGGGGTGCGGTACAGAACCGTCTGGAAAGTACGGTTTCTAACTTGGCTAACGTTAACGAAAACATGAACGCAGCGCGCTCACGTATTCAAGACGCTGACTTCGCTAAGGAATCTGCAAACCTAGCTCGTACTCAGGTTCTACAGCAGGCCGGTATGAGCATGTTGAGCCAGGCTAACTCTAACTCGCAAAACGTTCTGTCACTGCTCCGATAATATCAGGGCATGATTGAGTAGGAGGTGATCATGGATATTGCATCAATGACCTCATCTCCCGCTCAGTCAGTGAATAAACTGACAGGGCAGGAGAAGTCTAATACACCTGACCCAGTTGTTAATTCAGCCGCCTCAGTCTCTGAGGTAAAAGAAGTCTCTCAGGAAGAGTTAGTTGCTCAAGCGGAAAGCCTAAACCGGTTGATGAGCAAGCTTCAACAATCCGTTACTTTCAGTGTCGATCAGGGTTCTGATTCAACAGTGGTTCAAGTAGTGGATAAGGCAACGGATGAGTTGATTAGACAAATTCCTTCCGAAGATGCTTTAAGAATGCTTCACAAGCTTCAAGCATACTTAGAAGGGGTTAACCAAGCGGGAGCTCCGTCTGAAGGTTTGACAGGTAGCTTAATCAATGAAATCATATAAACAATAAGGTTTTTTTACAGGAGGCATCCGATGGCAGAAGGTTACGGTATTTCACCACTGCGTTCTGAGTCTGTCTATGTCTCTAAAACCTTGAGTGAGCAGGCGAATAACAATTCACGGAGTTCGTCTGTTTCACAATCCCCGGAACAGCTTGTCGGGGGACAACCGGCTCAAGTGACTGACGATGTGCCAACACAATCGGACGTTGCAGCCAAGAATTTACAAGTTGTTGATGGTGGTTCCCAGAACGTCGATGCGAATCTGCAAAGAATCAATCAGCAGCTGGAAAAACTGCAGAATTATCTGCGTTTTGAAAAAGATGAATCATCACAGAAAATGGTGATTATAATTAAGAACAACGAAACCGACGAAGTGATCAGACAGATTCCGTCCGAAGCGTTCTTAAGCATCTCCAAGAATATTTCAGATTATCTGGCGTTACAAAAGCAGAATTCTGAAACATCTCAATTTCCAACAGGTTTGCTGACAAATGAGCAGGCTTGATTAACCAGTTCCCTTGTGTGTTTAGCGGTCTTTATGGCCGCTTTTTTTATTTAAAGTTTTGACTTTTCCTGCCGATAATACAAATATAAGTAAGAATATTGTTTTGATTGGGCTGACTGATCGAAAGAAAGCCTAAGGAGTCCTGAAATGGCAAATGAAATTGGTACTACGCTCTTAAACTCCCTGACTAACAGCACCTTTGACATTGGCAATATGTCAAAAGTTCTGGCCGAAGCGGAAGTGGCTGGCCCGAAAGCGATTCTGGAGAGTAATCGGGAGAAAACCAATACCGAATTAAACGCTTTGACCTATTTACAGTCGAATATTTCCGCGTTTAAAACCTATTTGCAGGATCTTTCGAATCCGGAAACCTTTATGCAGTCGGCTGTTTCATCTTCGAACGATGCGGTTGTCTCCGGTACCGTTACCGGATCTGTTGTCAGCGGGAGTTATCAGATTGAAGCGAGACAGCTTGCCCAAGCAAATACTCAGGTGGCTAATAAAGTGTACAGCTCCGCTTCGGATACCATTTCATCCGGAACTCTGAGCATTTCGATTGCCGGCAGCACGCATAATATTACCGTTGATGCGACGAATAACACTCTGGAAGGTTTGCAGAAAACCATTAACAGCGGTGATTACGGCGTCAATGCTTCGATTATCAATACCGGTAACGGTTATCAGTTGATGTTTACTTCGCAGAATACCGGTGCCGCCAATGAGATGCAGATTTCCGGTCTGACCGATTTCGATACCAATGGTTTAACGACGACCTCTGTTGCTCAGGATGCGATTATGGTGGTGAACGGCCTAGCGGTAACCAGTTCAACCAACCAGTTCGATGAAGTGATTCCCGGAATGCAGATTGACATTAAATCGGCACAACCCGGAACGGTCAATACCTTGTCCGTTAATCAGGATACGAATTCGGTGGTCGAGTCGATACAGTCGTTTGTAGATGTCTACAATCAGCTGGATACCATTCTTGACGAGCTGGGTTCCTACGAATCATTGACTTCGGATCAGCAGGATTCCGAAGAGTATGCATACTGGGGGGATTTGGCCGGATCATCCTTGCTGCGCCAAGTGCGCAGTGAACTGCAAAGTTCTTTGCGTGGTACTCTGGATCAAATCACTTCGCCTTATAACAGTCTGTCGGTAATCGGTCTCAGCATCGACATTGAAGGTCAGATGAGTTTTGACCAGGCTCGCTTTGAGGAAGTTGCCGCTTCGAATCTGGATGCACTGAAATCGCTGTTTTCCAAAGGCGGGTCTTCGGACGACCCTCTGGTTAATGTTCTAAGCGGGAATGACCGTACACAAGCCGGTTCTTATACCTTGGACATTACCCAGCTGGCCGAGCGTGCAATGGTGACTTCCGGAGCGGTTACCACCGGGACGGATCAGCAGGTTGCATCCGGTCAAGTGTATGATCAGCAGGCGGTTTTAACCTTGGATGCGAATGCCGGATTTACCATGACCACAGGCGCTTCGGGTAGTCAGATCATTGATTTCAGCAGTATTGCCGGTGATTATGCAACCAAAGACGATTTGGTGGCGGCAATGCAAGGCGTGGTCGATACTGCGTTCGGTGCCAGTGTGGTTAATCTGGCGTACGACTCGACTCAATCGCGCTTTGAATTCAATGCCGTAGCGGGTCAGGGATCGGTTACGCTATCGAATGTTACCGGTCTCTCCAATCAAGGATTCACTCAGACTGATTACACCGGTGAAAATTTGATTAATCTGGCAACCGACGGCAGTTTTGATTTTGTGATCGATGACGCCAATAGTTCTACTTTAACGATTGCTGCCGGGGATTATACGCTTTCCGAACTTGCGGGGCGCATTCAAACGGGAATCAATAATAATGCTGAAGTCCAAGCGGTTGGCGCATCCGTGTCCGTTTCGACCGAAGGTGGAATTCTCAATATCAGTTCCAGTCGTTTCGGAGCGTTTTCCAATATTGATTTAAGCAACTTCTCCGGTCTGGCGAATGCTGGTTTTGCCGATGGAAGCGCAATTGCCGATGTGGGTCAGAATGTTGACGGTACCATTACCACCGCGACCGGTACGCTGAATATCGGGGCCTATGCCTCTTCTGAAGATGGTCGTCGGATCAATATTTCCGATTATGCGGTTATCGGAACCGAGCCGGCAGAAGTGCGTGGTTTGCAATTTGAAGTACTGGGCGGTGCAATCGGCGCTCGCGGTTCGATTAACTTCACCCAGGGCTTTGCAAGTCGCATGGAAGAGGTGATCAATAATCTTTTTGAAGATGAAAACGGACTGGTATCTCAGCGAATTGACAGCTTGAACGATAAAAATACGCAGTACGACGAGAAACAAGAAAAGATTGATGCGCGTTATGAGCGACTTTTAATGAAATACCAGCTTCAGTTTTCTGCCTTGCAGTCGATACTTTCCAGTGCAGAGCAAACAAGAAATTATCTGACGGCGACTTTTAACAGTGGCAACGATAATTAATTGAATAAGAATGCTCAACAGATAAGAAAAACATGAGGGAGTTTAAGATGAGTTATGCAGCACAAAATAAAATGGCGCAACAATACGCGAAGAACTTTGTTGAAACAGCCGTTTCGGAAGCGACCCCGCATAAGCTGGTCGATATGCTGTATTCTGGCGCGATTAAAAACCTAAAGCTGGCCAAACTTTTTATTGAACAGAAACAGTTTGCCAAAAAAGCGGAATTCTCCAATAAGGCTCTGGCGATCATCAGCAGCCTGAAAGATGGCGTGGATTTGGAAAGAGGTGGCGATGTTGCCGAGAATCTGTTTTCTCTGTATGACTACTGCCACAGAACGGTTTTTGAAGCGACCGCCAAAAACGATATTGCTAAGATTGACGAGGTAATCGAGCATATTTCCGGCCTTCAAGAAGCTTGGCAGCAGATGCCGGAAGAGATCAAGCGTGCTTCAAAAGATCAGTTGCAGTAATTATTCATGGCGAATTCACAATCACTTACTTCTTCCGAGCAGCTTCGTAAAGACAAACTGAAGCTGCTCAGCTCGTCAAAAAACCTCCTGCTTTTGGCTGAGCAGGACCGGTTTTCGGAATTGCAGGTTCAACAAATTCAGTGGCAAATGTTATTGGAGGAGATGGTGGCCAAACACGGTGCAGAGCTTGAAGCAATTCGTCCTATTCTGCAAAAAGACGCCGATCAGCTGCAAACCCTTTTGGAAAAGAAACAGGCTCATCTAGTCCAGGCATTTTCCAAAGATTTGAACGCCAATAAATCCGTTCGCAAGTATGTCAATCTTTAAAAAAGTTGCGTTGAATTAACTAAATAGAAGAAAATTATCCATTCCAATTCGCTTGTCTTGGCGATAACCAATGTGTTGGTTTTTTTCTTATGAATTAGATTGTTAAATAATCTTTTTAATTCAAGTGCTTAGCTTTATTCTTTCTTTCCAGAGAAAATTAAATCTGAAAGTAAATTATCTTTACGTACTAATTAGTAAAAAGCACGTCAATTTTTTGACAATTCCTCTTGTTGCCTTTTAAATAGAAGCTAATCTTTGAAGGGTGAGTCCAGTTAATGTCTTTTGATCCGTTTTCCTCTCTTGTCGGCTCCGGCCCGGCCATGCAAAAAGTCAAAAAATTGATTCAACAGGTCGCAAAAACCGATGCGACGGTTCTGATTCTGGGTGAATCCGGAACCGGTAAAGAGGTCGTGGCGCAAACACTTCACAACGCTTCCAAAAGAGCGGAACGCGCTTTTGTTCCGATCAACTGCGGAGCGATTCCGGGGGAGTTGCTGGAAAGCGAGTTGTTCGGACATGAAAAAGGGGCTTTTACCGGTGCGATTACCGCTCGCAAGGGCCGTTTTGAAATGGCGGAGAAAGGCACGATTTTTCTGGACGAAATCGGCGATATGCCACTGCCCATGCAGGTTAAGCTGTTGCGAGTGCTGCAGGAAAGAAACTACGAAAGAGTCGGCGGAAACAAGACCTTTGAGTGCGATGTTCGCGTGGTGGCTGCGACCCATAGAAATCTTGAGGAACATATTACCGAAGGAAACTTCCGTGAAGATCTATTCTATCGCTTGAATGTCTTTCCGATCGAGATGCCGTCCCTGCGTGAACGGCCTGAGGATATTCCGGAGTTATTGGATTTCATGTTTTCGCAGATTCAGCAGGCGGAACGCCAGACGCCGCAACTTTCTGAACAGGCGTTGCGTGCTTTACAAGCTTATCAGTGGCCGGGGAATGTTCGTGAACTGGGGAATCTGGCCGAGCGTTTGACTATTCTTTTTGAGGGTCAGACGGTCGCTTATGAGGATTTGCCGGAGCGTTATCAGGTCGAAGTGAGCGACGCGATCTTTGTCGAAGAGCCGGTTGTCGAGGCAAGTGTCGAACAGAGTGCTGTCGTCGCAACGCAAACGGACGAGATAACGGATGCGCAATCGGCAGGCGAGGTGCCTCAAGAGCCTAAACAGGAAGAGGCGCTTGATAATTCAGCGGTGCCAGAGAGCGTGATGGATCTGGAGAACGGGCTGGATCTGAAATCCTATCTGGTCGAGATGGAAGTCAAACTTATTCAGAAAGCGCTGTCGCAAACAGAAGGCAATGTTTCTCAGGCCGCCAAACTCTTGAAAACCAACCGTACGACTCTGGTCGAGAAGATTCGTAAATATGAACTCAACTAGAGGATAAGCTTTGCAGTCAGCCGAGCAACAAGAACGAATCAAAGAGCTGGAAGAGGCGTTTGCGCTCTTTAATCAGACCTCCGAGCGATTGACGGAAAGCTATAACGCGCTCCAGAAACGGACGGCGGATCTCCAGGATCAGCTGGCGCAGAGCGATCTCGAAAAAAAGCGTATGGCGGATCGTTTGAGTCGGTTGTTACAGCTCCTTCCCGCTTCCGTTGTTGTGCTTGACCGAGATAATCGGATTACCGAAATGAACCCCAGTGCCGAAAAACTCCTCGGAGAAGATGCGACAGGGCGTACCTGGCCGGTTGTTCAGCGCAATGTGTTTCTGGAAAAAAACAGTGCCGGTGAATTGGTGACCCATCAGGGTCAAGTGTTTCAATTGGCCAATACCGCCTTGGATCAGGAAGTCGGCAGAATCCTTCTGTTGCAGGATGTGACCGATGCACGACGGCTTCAGGAGCATGTCAGCCGTCATCAGAGACTTACTTCCATGGGCGAAATGGCGGCGTCTCTGGCCCATCAGATTCGTACGCCTTTATCTTCAGCCCTTCTTTATGTTTCTCAATTGAATGCAGCCGAACTGACGCAAGAACAGCGTGAGAAATTCGCCTTGAAAGTCCAAAACAGTCTGCATCATCTTGAATCTCTGGTTCAGGATATGCTGCAGTACGCCAAGGGCGGTAAAAGTTCGCGGAAACCCCTTTCTGTTGAAGAACTGATCGCTTTAACCATACGAAATCTGGAAGAGCGGGTCAATAATAGCCATGCTCATCTGAGTTATGATCACAGTGCCGGTGAACTCCAGATCAACGGGGATATGGACGGCCTTTCGACGGCCTTGCAGAACCTGGTCAATAATGCGCTTGATCATATTCCGGACCAGGCGCTGATTCGAATCAGTGTAAAGCGCAGCGAAGAGTATATTGATATCATCGTCAGCGATAACGGTCCCGGAATTGAGGCGGAAAATCTGCACAAGGTCTTTGAACCTTTTTATACCAGTCGTGCCAAGGGAACCGGATTGGGTCTGGCGGTCGTCAGAGCCGTCGCGGAAGCGCATCATGGCGAAGCCTGGGTGAAATCCATTGTCGGATACGGTTCTCAATTCGGAATCCGTTTGCCTTTGGAGGCGGAATAGGAGTGACTATGAGTATTGCGAAAATTCTGGTGGTTGAAGACGATGCCGAATTGCAGGAGGCATTGGTTGATATTCTGACCATCAATCACTTCGACGTCCTGGCGGTCAGCAGTGCCGAAGAAGCGTTGAAGGCTTTGGATGATGAAATCGGCATGGTTTTCAGCGATATCCGAATGGATGGCATGGATGGCTATACCCTGATGAAGCGGATCCGTGCTTTCAAACCTTATTTGCCGATTGTGCTGATGACCGCCTACGGTACTGTAGAGCAGGCGGTTGAAGCGATGAAATACGGCGCAGTCGATTACATTGAAAAACCGTTTGAGGCCAAGGTGCTGGTTGAAAAGGCTCAGGCGTATTTCAACCGCGATGCTTCAAGCGCAGACGATTTTGTGGCTGCAGATCCGGCGACGATTCAGCTGAAAATGATGGCAAAAAAAGTGGCTCAGAGTGATGCCAGTGTTTATATCAGCGGGGCCAGCGGTACCGGTAAGGAAGTGTTGGCGCGCTATATTCATGCTCAGTCGGGACGTGCGCGACAGCCGTTTGTCGCCATAAACTGTGCCGCCATCCCGGAAAATATGCTCGAAGCCACGCTGTTCGGTTATGAGAAAGGCGCTTTTACCGGCGCTTATAAAGCCATGCCGGGGAAGTTTGAGCAGGCGCAGGGCGGAACTTTGTTTCTTGATGAAATCGGCGAGATGAAAGCCGATCTGCAGGCTAAATTGCTGCGTGTGCTACAGGAAAGAGAAGTGGAGCGTATCGGTAGCACTAAGCCGCTGCAGTTGGATGTTCGTGTGTTGAGTGCCTCCAATATCGATATGAAAAACGCCATTCGTGAGGGCGGTTTCCGCGAAGACTTGTATTACCGCTTGAACGTCTTTCCGATGCGTCTTCCGACGCTTAAAGAGCGTCCGAAAGATATTGCCGCGATTGCCGAGCGTCTTATACAGCGTCACTGCGGTTTGAGTCGTGTGCAACCGATGATTTCCGCGCCGGCCATGAAGCGTCTACTGCAATACGGCTGGCCGGGTAATATTCGTGAGCTGGATAATGTCATTCAGCGCGCTCTGTTGATGATGTCCGGAGATACCATTAAAGAGAGCGACATTCTGTTGGATGACGGAATGGATATAACCTTAAGTCTGAAAGGCGAAAGTGAAACGGTTTCACCGGAGAGTGCGTATGGAGCCTCTTCGGAACAGCTTCGAGAAGCCGAAAATAATGAGACTGCGACGCCTCTGCAGGAGGAGGCTGTGCGTAATGATGAAGCGGAATTTACCGAAACCAGCTTTTTCGAAGAAGCCTTGCCCGTTGACCTTAAAGCGCGTGAAATGCAACTGATATTGCAAACCCTAAAGCAGTTTTCCGGGCACCGTCAAAAAACTGCCGAAGCCCTCAATATCAGTCCGCGAACCCTGCGTTATAAAATAGCCAAACTTAAGGAGCAGGGGGTTGAAGTTCCTTGAATATCGGGCTATAAACGCGGTAGAACCATAAAAATGGCTAAGCCCTTGCGTTTCCCTTGATTAAATTAAGGTTGAATTGGGTGAAAAGGCTATAATGCCAGCCAGGATTCTGAATAAAACTCGGCAAGTGGCACAAGCTTTGCTCGTTTTCTGCAAAAGAATATTTTGATCGAAACGGGCTATTACGGAGACGAGCGAAAAATGAGTACAGTGGATACGCAAAGTTTAATGTTGCAGATGCGCTCTTTGGCGGCGCAGGCACAATCGAAGCCGGTTGATCCTTTGCAGGGGATTCAGTCTGTTGAGGCTGCCGGTAAACCGGAAAATTTTGCCCAATTACTCAATAGCTCGATCGAAGCGGTCAACGAGCAGCAGAATCTATCCAAAGAGATGAAAGAATCTTTCGAACGTGGCGACCCGGGTGTCGAACTTTCGGAAGTCATGTTACAGGCGCAGAAAGCCAGTCTGTCGTTTCAAGCGATGACTCAGGTTCGTAATAAACTGGTCGACGCTTATAAAGAAATTACTCAGATGCCGATTTAATTATGCTCTGTAAATTCCGATAGCCCGTCATTAAAGAAAAGATTGTCCTATGGCAGAACCTCAAGCAACCATTAATAATCCTCTGGACACGCCGCCTTCGGCGGGGTCGACGTTTATTAATAATCTGACTTCCCTTCCGATTGCCAAACAAGTGGGATTGGTGGTTGCCTTGGCTGCGGTTCTGGCGCTGGTCGTCGGGATCGTTATGTGGTCTCAGGCCAAACCTTATACATTGCTCTTCGGCAGTATCGATCCTCAGGATATGAACGAGATCGTTCAGTCGCTGGAGCAGGATGCCGTTCAGTACAAAATCGATACCAATAGCGGTGGCATTCTGGTGCCGTCGGATCAGGTGCATTCACTGCGCTTGAAACTGGCCGCGGCCGGATTTCCCAAGCAGGCCGCCAGCGGCTATCAGCTGCTGGATGTCGAACAGGGGTTCGGGATCTCCCAGTTCAAGGAAACAACTCAATACCATCGTGCGCTTGAAGGCGAGCTGGCCAAATCGGTAGCCAGTATTAATGCCGTTAAATCGGCCCGGGTTATGCTCGGTTTGCCGAAACGTTCGGTGTTTGTTCGTAAGCAACAGAAGCCGTCGGCATCGGTTGCAGTCAAGCTCTATCCCGGCCGCTCTCTGAATGAAGAGCAGGTCAGCTCCATTGTCTACCTGGTCTCATCCAGTATTCCGAATATGGAACCGACCGATGTAACGGTCGTCGATCAGAACGGAAATCTTCTCACTGACGAAACCCGAAGCAGTAACAGCATGCTGCATATGAGCATGAAGCAGCTGGACTATACCCGTCAGGTTGAACAGACGCTTTCCAACCGAATTGTCGATCTTTTGGCGCCGATCGTTGGTGGGGTTCATAAGGTTCGTGCTCAGGTAACAGCCGAATTGGATTTTACTCAGGAAGAGCAGACGCGTGAGAACTACCAGCCCGATCCGGATGCGATCCGTTCGGAGCAGGAAATTCGCGAAATTAACCGTGACAACGGCCCGACCGGTATCCCCGGCGCTTTGACCAATCAGCCTCCGCGCGCCGGTCTGGCACCGGAAGAGGGGTATTCGCCGGAAGGTGATCCGAATCTCAAAAGCTCCAGTGAAAAGAAAACCCGTAACTATGAGCTGGATCGTACCATCAGCCATATCAAGAATTCGGTCGGCAGCATTCGTCGTCTTTCCGTCGCCGTGGTGCTGGATGACAAGACGGCTTTAAATGATGAAGGTCTGGTAGAGCGTGTTGCCATGACCGACGATGAACTTCTCCGTTATCGTCAGCTGGTAAGTGATACCGTGGCTTTAGACGAAGCTCGTGGCGACACTCTGACGGTGGTTAACGCGTCATTTGCGGTGACGCCGGAAGAGCCGGTCGAAACCACGCCGATCTGGCAGGAAGCCTGGTTCTGGGATTTTGTTAAACAGTTCCTTGCAGGTCTGGCAGTATTGATCATTATTCTCGGTGTTATCCGACCTCTTCTGAGAGATCTGTCGAAACGCGAAGAGCAGATTTTGGAGTATCCGGAAGAAGTGGCAGAAGATGCCGAAGAGCTTGAAAATGCGGACGAGATTTCCAAAGCGCTTGAGCAGATGAATGAGGAAGTCGAGAAGACGGCGGCTTCGGTAGAAGCGGAATCGCAGGCTGAACACGAACTTCTCGAGAAGGTTCGCTCGATTGTCGAAAACGACCCGAAAGTGGCGGCTCATGTGCTGCGTCAATGGATAAATACAGGTACTAGAGATGGCAGATGATAACGCTCAGATTGAGGAAAAAGTACCTCAAAGAGATATCCCCAGTATTGAAATGGCCTCCATATTTCTGCTTGCTTTGGGCAAGGAGACTGCAGCCAAAGTATTGGGGCACCTGAATCCGCGGGAAGTTCAGCAGTTGGGGTCTGCGATGACCTCCGTCGAAAGCGTCAGCCACAGTGACATTCATTATGTCATGCGCTCTTTCCTTAACGAGTTGGGTGAAGATGCACTGGGTGTGGATCCGAGCGAATATGCGCAGTCACTTATGGCGGATGCATTGGGTGAGGGGGCCGGCAGCATGCTTGACGCCACGATGCTGGGCGATCAGGTGAAAGGACTGGAGGCATTGAAATGGATGCATCCTTCAACCATCGCCAATATGTTGCGTAACGAACACCCTCAGGTGGTGGCGATCGTATTGTCGTATTTCGACTCCGATCAGGCTGCCGAAGTGCTGCGCGGAATACCTGAACGTTTTCAGGCAGAAGTTATCTACCGTATTGCAACCCTGTCTACAATTCAGCCACGCGCATTGTTTGATTTGAATAGAGTCCTTGAAGCGGCCTCAGGTGATGGAGAAGGCGGTAAGCTGGCGGCTATCGGCGGTGAGAAGCGTGCTGCGGAAATTCTTAACCTGGTCGGCGGCGGTGTGGATACGCGTATTCTGGATGATATTTCGGTCGAGCATGAAGATGTCAGTCGTGCGATTCAGGACAAAATGTTCGTCTTCGACGATATTAACGGTATCGACGACCGTGGTATTCAGACTCTGGTTGGCGAAATTCCAAGCGATGTACTGATTGTTGCGCTTAAAGGTGCGGACAATAAGTTGCGCGAGAAATTCCTGTCCAATGTCTCTAAACGTCAGGCAGAAATTATTCGTGATGACCTGGAAACCGGCGCACCAGTCAAGCTCAGCGCGGTAGAAGATGCACAGAGAACGATTATCCAGATTGTCCGACGTCTGGCGGAAGAAGAGAAGATTATGATGCCGGGCGCCGGGGAGGAGTTCGTGTAAATGTCCGGTTCTCATGATGACGCCCAGAATGCCAAGCAACTTGTGCAACCTCTGATACAGGGACAGTTGATCTCCGAAGAGGAGTTGTCTGCCAAGGTTCCGAGAGAGGCAATAACCCCTTGGTCTCTGAGCGACTTTGAAGAAGTTGAACAGGAGCAGGAAGCGCTCAAACAGCAAACGATCATGCAGGAGGTTGAACGCAAGATTCAGCCGGAATTGCAGAAGCGCAGTGAGATTTTGCAAAAAGAGGTTTACGATTCGGCTTACCAGGAAGGGTATGAAGCCGGATTTAAAGTCGGTCAGGAGGAAGGGCTGGCGACCGGCAAATCGCAGGCCTATTCGGAAACGCGGGAATTTCTGTTCCCTAAAATCGAAACGGCGAACCGTCTTTTGCAAAGTCTGCAGGCGCCTCAACAACAGATGCGACAGAAGCTGTTTGATGAAATTGTTGCTTTTTCCTCATTTCTCGCCGAACAACTGCTTAACGAACACTTACCGAAAAATTCCGAATGGCTGAATCAAGTCGTTCAAGAGTCTATTCAGGCGCTTCCGGAGTCGGATGAAGCGATCGAGGTTTTTTTGAACCCGGACGATTTGGCGTTTCTTGAAGAGATTCAACCGCAGTGGGGGCAGCAATGGCGACTCAGTGCGGATCCCAAGATCCGGCCGGGAAGTTGTCTGGTCAAACAGAACGACAGTTCCGTGCATAACTGTTGGCAGAAGCGTTTTGTCAGTCTGCAGGAGCAGCTGGCCGCCAATGCCAAAATGCTGAATGATCAGGAAATTTCCGCGGAAACCGGTGAAGATTCTCTTGATAGTATGCCGTGGGATGGTGAAGCTGAAGCCTTGCCGACCGAAGAAATCGAGTCTGAAAGTAAGGGAAGCAACGAGGGGAACTCGGAGCCTTCCGCACAAGCGGCGGATTCGGAGGTTCAGAACTGGGAGGATGAGGATGCCGCAAGATCGTCAGGACAATCCGCAAACGTCACCTAGTGCCAAAGAGATCGACCAGTTTGGTGAAACTCTGAATTCAGGGCTGGAAGATAAGCTGCAAACACTCCGCCAGATGCACTGGCAAAAACCTTCCTTGCAGGTCGCAGGACGCCTGGTCCGTATGGTCGGAATGACGCTGGAAGTCATTGGCACCTATGCGGCTATCGGATCCCGCTGTCAGATTTTTAACGGTAACGAACCTCCGGTCGAGGCCGAAGTCGTCGGCTTTCATAACGACCGTCTGTATTTAATGGCGATCGGCAGTATTCACGGCCTCGCGCCGAATGCCAAGGTTGTGCCGGTCGAGGGCGGTATTAAAGTCGGAGTCGGGCCGGCGCTTCTCGGTCGGGTTGTGGACGGTTCTGCCAAGCCTTTGGACGGTAAAGGCCCTATCGAAGTCGAGCGTTACGTCTCGTTGAGCGGTAAGAAGATCAATCCTTTGAGCCGGCGTCCTATCTCCGAACCGCTGGATGTCGGTATTAAAGCGATTAACGCGCTTTTAACTCTTGGGCAGGGGCAAAGGGTCGGTCTGATGGCTGGTACCGGTGTCGGTAAAAGTGTTCTGCTCGGTATGATGACGCGTTTTACCAATGCGGATGTGGTCGTAGTCGGTCTGGTCGGCGAAAGGGGGCGAGAAGTTAACGATTTCGTCCGTAACAACCTGGGTGAAGAAGGTCTTAAACGATCTGTCGTAGTCGCCACTCCGGCCGATGATCCGCCGTTGATGCGTCTGCATGGCGCCATGCTGGCGACTTCGATTGCCGAGTATTTCCGGGATCAGGGAAAAAACGTCTTGTTGCTGATGGATTCGCTTACCCGATTTGCCCAGGCTCAGAGGGAAATTGCGTTGGCAGTAGGGGAACCGCCTGCTAGCAAGGGGTATCCGCCATCGGTATTTGCCAAGCTGCCGCAACTGGTCGAAAGAGCCGGTAATGGCAGTGATGGCGGAGGGTCTATTACCGCAATCTATACGGTATTGGCGGAAGGGGATGATCAATCCGATCCGGTTGTCGATTCGGCTCGAGGCGTGCTTGACGGACATATCGTTCTATCGCGGGAGGTTGCCGATAGCGGCCGTTATCCGGCCATTGATATCGAATCTTCCGTCAGTCGTGTTATGGTTGAAATTGTTTCGGATGAACAGATCGCCTTGGCAAGAAGATTCAAACAGCTGTATTCCGCTTACCAGCAGAATCAGGATCTGATTCATGTCGGGGCCTATAGACGGGGATCCGATACGCTGATTGACGAGTCGATCGATAAGCAGGAGGCTTTGAACGGATTCCTGGCGCAGGCGATTAAAGAGCAGTTTCCGTTTGAGCACTCATTGAATGCGCTTAAGCGCGCTTTGGGTTGACGGGTTTGGAGGCTGAATGGTGAGTAACTTGCAGAGATGGCATAAACTGGTTGAGTTGGCGGAAATCGAGATGGACAACGCCGGTAAAACCGTTGCGTATATGCAGGAACAGTTCCAGAATGCCCAGCAGCAGCTTGAGTCGCTAAAAGCGTACACCGATGAGTATGCTCAGGCACCGACGGCTAGAGCGGCGATGGGGGTGATCGAGTTACGCACGCATCAGGCTTTCGGTGAAAAGTTGCATCAGGCCATTGCTGTACAGACTCAGCAGGTAACTGAAAAACAGGAAATGGTTGAAAAAGCGCTGGATGCCTGGCGCGAAAAAAGAGCTCGAATGAAGGCTCTGCAATCATTGTATGACAAAAAACTTAAACAGATGGATTCCCGTCTTAGTCGTCAAGAACAGAAAATGCTTGATGAACTTGCTTCCCAGCAAGCCTTTCAAAACGCGCACTCTCATCACTGAAGTAATTTCAAAGTAATCTAAAAATAGGCATGGTAGTTGCTGAGCACTTGGTAAAACTGACAAGCAGAGAGATATAACAATGTTAGTGCTTGAACACACGCAAGAGAGAAGTGCCGCTATCAGTGCGGTTGCCGCTTTGAAAGGGTCTGCCGCCGAAGGGCAAGAATTGCCACATTCGCAGGATAAAACCGCCTTTCCCGAACTTTTCGAAAGCTTGAAAGAGCAGATCGGATCAATTTCCGGATGGACGGAAAAACAGTCCGAAAAGTCATTGAATGCTGAAAGTCCAGAAGCATTTCAGGGGGTTGCTAACGCTTTGTCGGCTACTGAAGAGGGGGACCCGGTTGATTCGGTTTCCATGGCAATTCGTCGCTTGTTGGATAAAGGCGATGAGGTAGCTGAGAGTTTTGAGCGTGGAATGCAAGATGCAGTTTCTCCTGTCTCTACTGCGAGCCTGACCGTGGACTCCCTGACAGGTGAAGCAGAATCTTCTGCTGAACGAACACCTGAGCTTATGAGTGCTGAAGCTGACGCTCCTTCGGATGCAGAATCATTCGGACAATTGCCTCAAGGGTGGTTGCGAAGTCTGCAGCAGTCAGGAAACCAACCGAGCCAGGTAGTGCATGCGTTGTCGAACCGCCTGCAGAAGGCTTACCCTGCGTTGGCGGACTTGCCGAAAGAGCGGATTAATGCCGATTTGGGAACGGATATTTTTTCGAATATGAGCGAGGAAGAGATTGTTGCTCAGCTACAGAAGAATATCGATTCTCTGACTGTGGAAGCCGGTATTGAAACCGAGATTGTTATAGGATTTAAAGCTTCTGCTGACACTTTGAAAACGGATTCTGATGTTTCGCTTGGAACATCGTTAAATGAACAAAATGCCGAGACGAACAAGCCTCTGATTGACGTTTCGTCGAATATCCAGCAGAAAAATCGTTTAAGTGACGAAAAAGTTGACTCAAATACTGTACGCCCGACGGCAAACAAGGATAATGGGCGAGCCGAGCCGCAGCAAGACCTTGCCGAGTTGAATCTCGGGCCAATTGACGAACAAGCGGATGAGACTTCGGACGCCGTTCTCAACGGCGATGCGCCAGTGAATTTGGCATCCTTAGACTCTAGTGACTCTAATGAACAGAGTGAAGCGGACTTGAGCGAGCAGTTGCACCCAGAAGCGGTAATTACGGGGATGGATGAAAATTCGTCGTCAGCCGTTAAAACGGGCGTTCAGGCTTCTGTTGACGCTGCGACGGATTCTGCGGACGGATTAACCTCAGAACACAAGCGTGCCGATGATATTGACGATGTCGTTGTGCAGTCAATGCAAAGCGCTCAGAATGCGGTTGAAACCAGCCATAGTGCGCAGTCAACTATGTCGGCTTCCGCGGCTGGCGTGACGCAAACAGCGGCGGCGTCTTCGGCTGCCGGTGGTTCAACCTCGGCCAGTGCGCAAACCGCGAACTGGTCGACTCAGGTTTCTGCAGGTGGTGAACAGGGCGCGTCCGGAAGTCAGGGTGGAGCGGCAGGCGGTCAGACGTCTCAACAACAGGGGCAGCAGTCCAGTCAATTCGGACAAAATCTGTCTGCACAGATGAGCCAGCAACGAATGGATCAGGATGTCGGTGCACGTCAGCAGGCGCAGACCCGGGCGGCGGATGAAGCCTTGCAAAGAGCCTCCGTTCTTATGGATGGCGGTAATAGCGCCGAAGGATTGAGTGGGGAGCGACGTGCCACTTTGCCGCCTTCTATGCAGACAATTCCGCTGCCTGTGAAGCACCCTCAATGGGGACAGGCTTTCGGTCAGAGAGTGAGTTATATGCTTAATGCTCAGGTTCAGCAGGCGCAGATTACGCTGAACCCGGAAAAACTCGGACCGATTCAGATTAAATTGCATTTTGATCGTGATCAGCAGGTTCAGCTGAGTGTTGTCGCGCAAAACGGAGCAACTCGCGAAGCGATCGATGCATCCA
This sequence comes from Thiomicrorhabdus sp. 6S3-12, assembly GCF_017571475.1. Taxonomy (GTDB): domain Bacteria; phylum Pseudomonadota; class Gammaproteobacteria; order Thiomicrospirales; family Thiomicrospiraceae; genus Thiomicrorhabdus. Next base: position 124,401 of record NZ_JAGETW010000006.1, read on the forward strand.
TCCCGCGTTTACGCGAAATGATGGAGCAAGCCGGAGTGAACCTGGCTTCGGTGGATGTGAACAGCGGCGACTCTTTTGCCGACCAACAGGCCGATCAAGAAGAGCTGACGCAATCGTCAGGAAATTTTAAACAGTCTGCAGGCGGCGTTGTATCGGAGAATGATGAGCCGCTCGCAGAGGTACTGTCTTCCGACAGTCTTGTCGACTTTTATGCCTAGGAGCAGAATATGAAAATGCGCTTTGTGACTTTTAGTGGTTTGTTGATGCTCGCCGGTTCCGCTCAGGCTGGGTCAGAGATTGCCGGTATACCGACGATCGGTTTTGTCGCTCTGGTAGCTCTGGTCAGCGCCGTGATTGTCGGCGCTTTGGTTTACCTCTTCTGGTGTAATAAGCCCGGAAGCTGTGACCAGGAAGAACTGGTCGAGCAGGTTCGTAAAATCAGTCGTGGAGAAGATTTTACGGTGGAAATCAAATCCGAAAGCAGTGATCCTCGATTGGTCACTGCGTTGAATAATTTGCTGCAGTCTGCTTCGGATGCGGTTACCAAACAGATGATTGAGGCTTCGAGTGCGCAGTCCAGAGCGCAGGAGCTCGAACAGCAGATGGAAGAGTTAAATGAAACGCTCGCGGCCTGTTATGCTCAGCAACAGGAGATGAGTTCCGTTCCTGCCGTTCAGCAGCCGGAACCGTATGACCGTGCCGAACTGGCTGGATTGTCGCAGAGACTTTCCGCGCTGGTCGCTGAATTGTCCGAGGGCTCTCAGCAGGGAATGGGTTCGGCGCAGCAGGTTATTTCCGAAGTTTCCGGTTTGACGGACGAAGTCGAGCATGCTTCAACGGTAATTAAGCAGCTGGAAGAGGATTCCAGTAATATCGGTACGGTGTTGGTTCTGATCCGTGATATCGCGGAACAGACCAATCTTCTGGCATTGAATGCGGCAATTGAAGCGGCGCGTGCCGGTGAACATGGACGCGGTTTCGCCGTGGTAGCCGATGAAGTACGCATATTGGCCGGGAAAACGCAGCAGGCGACGACCGAAATTCAAAGTATTATCGAAGAGCTGCAACAGCGGGCCCGTAATGCGGTTCAGGTTATGGAAAGTGGCCAGGGACGCGTGGGAGCAACTCAGAACGAGGCCAGTCAGGTCAGTCGAATTCTGTCGGAAATCGACCAGAATCTTGAGCAGCTGAAAGGCGCACAGAGTGAGTTGGCCCGAGTCTTGCAGAGTGATTGAAACGAGAGAAAATAGCCGTTCAAGGTGTCAAATTCTGGACAGCGGTTTGCTGTAAAGAGTTAAGAGACAGGAAGAATTAATAATGAAAGCAATTGCTGGTACTTTAGTGGTCGTAGGGACGCTGTTGGGGGGATATCTCCCGCACGGCAGTTTCGGCATCCTGGTACAACCGCTGGAAGTCTTGATTATTTGTGGTGGTGCACTGGGTGCCTATATCATCGCCAACCCCGGATGGGTAATCAAAGCAGGTTTTTCCGGTGCTTTGGGGTTGGCAAAACCGTCTCCTTACAATAAGGAGCTGTTTCTTGAACTGCTTGGACTGATGTTTAAAATTTTCAATAAAGCGCGCCGCGAAGGGTTAATGGCGATTGAGGCGGATATTGAAGAGCCTCATTCCAGCGAGCTGTTCAACAGTGCGCCGAATGTGGTTAAAAATCACCATGCGGTTGATTTTATCTGTGATTATTTACGATTGATGGTCAGTGGCGCCAGTAATCCATATCAGCTTGAAGACCTGATGATATTGGAACTGGATGCGCATCATCATGAAGCGATGATGCCCAGTGGTGCTATCGGCAAAGTCGCCGAGGCTTTGCCGGCATTCGGTATCGTTGCTGCGGTTTTGGGGATTGTGGTGACCATGACCTATCTTGATGCCGGTCCGATGGAAATTGCCCATCATATGTCGGTTGCTCTGGTCGGGACCTTTCTGGGGATTCTGGTTGCTTACGGCTTTGTTGCTCCGATTTCTTCTGAGCTGGCAAACCGTGCCGATGCCGAGGGGGCTTTCTTTCACGTGATCAAAACCTGTCTTATGGCGAATTTGAACGGCTATGCACCACAGGTTGCTGTCGAATTCGGGCGTAAGGCAGCACCGGGACATGATCGTCCAAGTTTCCAGGAACTGGATGAATATCTGCAGAGTCAGAAATAAACTCGATCGGCAGATTGTTAGGAACAGAGCATGAGTGACGAACAATCCATTATTATCAAACGCTTAAACAAATGTCCGCATGTGGCTCATGGCGGGGCATGGAAAATTGCGTTTGCCGATTTTATGACTGCCGCTATGGCATTCTTTCTGATGCTGTGGGTGCTTGGCGGAACCAATGACGAAGAGATGAAAGCGATGGCGGAATTTTTCCGTGATCCGACCGTGATCGAAGCTTCGCCTTCTACGCTGGTTGAATCCAAAGAAGCAGGACAGACGTCCGACGCCATGATCGATATGGGTGGCTTCAAGGATGCGCCTAAGGGGAAAGAGGGTGAGGAAGACGGTTCGGGTAAAGCGGAAGAGTTGGCTCAGATGGAAGCGATGAAGCTGGAACTTGAAAATAAAATCACTGAAAACGATGTGCTCAATCAGCTTAAAGAACAGCTTAAGATCGAGATCACGCCGAACGGTTTGCAAGTACAGATTCTCGATGATCGCAAACGTCCGATGTTCGGAACCGGGGTCGATCTGCCGAAAGATTATGCCGCTAAATTATTGAAAGAGGTCGGATCGGTTCTGTCGAATACCGATAAGAAAATCAGTATTGCCGGACATACCGATTCATCGGGCTATCATTCGAGTTCGGAATATACCAACTGGGAACTTTCCGCCGACCGGGCCAATGCCGCTCGCAGATTACTGATCGAGGGTGGGGTCGACGCCGCACATATTGCTCAGGTTGTCGGTATGTCGGATACGGTGCCTTTTGATAAGGAGAATCCGTATAATCCGCGTAATCGCCGGATCAGTATTATAGTTCTCAATAAAGAGGCGGAAGAGAAGTTGCGTAGCCTGAGTGAGGCACCGCAGGTCGAAGATCTTCAGGATCAGATGATATTTCAACAGCCTTGATTGACCGAATTGATTGACAAAAGTTTGACTTAAAGGGGATAGAGCATGGCCGAAGAGGAAGTAAAAGAAGAGAAAAAAGGCGGTGGCAAAGGATTGATTATTATCCTGCTGGTTATCGTTATCCTGTTGCTGGTCGGAATTGGCGTCATGGCTTATTTATTGCTGAATTCTCAGGGGAATACCGGTGCGAATGGTGCAACCGAAGAGATGCACGCTTCGGCGGAGCACGGGGAAGAGCCGAAAGGGCACGCAAAGACCTATTCGCCAAAGTACAAGCAGTATGATCCACCGGCTCCTGAAGCGCCGCCGGTCTATTTTGTGATGGATAAGTTCGTCGTTAATTTCAACGGTGACGGCAAGGCCAAATATCTGGCGGTCGATTTACAGTTTATGACCTATTACCCTCAGGTGGTTGAGGATATGGAGCATCTGCGACCAATTCTGAAGAACGATATTCAACGCCTGTTGCGTAATCAGCATTATAACGATCTGATTCAAGCGGAAGGCCCGGATAAGTTACGTGCGGAACTTCTGGACGTGGCGCGTCAGGTTCTGGAAAAGAGTAATATCTATCCGGATCTGGTTGAAGATGTCTATATGACACGTTTTGTTATGCAGTAACTGAATGTGTTGATGACGGCAAACACTATGGAACAGTCTCATGGATGATATTTTAAGCCAAGATGAAGTCGATGCCCTGTTAAAAGGGATGGGCGGCGGCGATATCGAAACCGAAAGCGACGATGGCTCGGAAGCGGTTGGTGCCAAAGTTTACGACTTTACCAACCAGGAGCGCATTGTGCGCGGCCGTCTGCCGGCATTGGATATTATCAATGAGCGTTTTGCGCGCGGTTTTCAGCGCCACTTCAATGAAATGATTATGGCCAGTGTCGAGGTGACGGCGTCGGAAGTGAAGATCATTAAAATGATCGATTATCTGCGCAATCTGTTTGTCCCGACCAGCCTCAATATTTATCGCGTCAATCCTTTGAATGGCGTCTCCCTGTTTACACTCGATTCGAAACTGGTATTCACTGCTGTGGATATCTATTTCGGCGGAACCGGTCTGTTGCCTTTCAAAATCGAGGGGCGCGAATATACTCCGGTTGAGATGAGTATGGTGCGCAGTATTCTGGATATTATCTCGGACAATCTGCGCAAGGCCTGGGGGCCGGTAATGGATATCGAAATCGAGTATATGCACTCGGAGATGAATCCGAAATTTGCCGGTATTGTCGATCCGACCGATATGATTGTCGTCAGTCCGATCAATATCCGTTTTGAAGGTGTTGAGGGACGGGTTGATATCGTGATGCCTTATGCCATGCTGGAACCGGTTCGCGATAAACTTGAAGAAGGGATGCAGAACCTGCAGGGTGAAAGCGATAATCGCTGGTCGCGTACGCTCAAGGAAGAGGCGAAAAATATCGAAGTCGATTTGAGTGTCAACCTGTTGGATGTGGTCATGAGTTTTGACGACCTGATGAAGATGAAGACTGGCGATATTATTCCGATCGAGATGCCGGAACAGGTTTCCATTAAAGCCGAGGATATCGCGATCATGCGTGGAAAACTTGGGCGTAGTAAAGATAAAAAAGCGGTCAAGGTGGAACAGATATTGCATCATCCAGCTTATCAGGATCGAACTATTGAGAATGTGAAGGAGTGGTACGGTGAGTGAACAAGATGATCTAAGCGCATGGGATGAAGCTTTATCGGAACAGGCCGAAGCGGAAGGTAGTGCCGATGGGGATTCCGCTGCCGACGATATGAGCGCTTGGGGAGATGCTCTCAACGAGCAGGCGAATGCCAGCAAAGCCGATTTTGAGGATATTGCCGATAGTTCCGCTTCAGGGAAAAATAAAGTTGATCTGGATGTTCTTCTGGATGTCCCGGTTACTTTGCAGCTGGAAATCGGTCGTGCCAAAGTGTCGATCCGCAACCTGTTGTCTTATACTCAGGGATCGGTGATCGAAATGGATCGTCTTGCCGGTGAACCGCTTGATCTGCTGGTGAACGGCACTTTGATCGCGCATGGTGAAGTCGTGGTGATCAACGATAAATTCGGGGTTCGTTTGACCGACGTTGTCAGCCCACAAGAAAGAATTCGCAAGCTCAAGTAGTCCGAAGAACGGTATGATGATATGCTTCGTACCGTAGACTTTGAAAGCTAAATACAAGGGCTTGTTCATGTTTCAGGCAACAACTCATTCTGCTGCTGGGCGTTTTCTTCAGAGAGCGGCCGCTCTCTTAATGCTCTTTTCCTCTTTTGCTTTGGCTGAGAACGCCGATAAAGCATCTGCCCAAGTCACCTTAGGCGAAGCCGTTCCCCAGCCGGGTGATTATTTTTCTCAGATTCTTCTGTCGCTGATTTTTATTCTGTTGATTATTTTTGCTGCCGCCTGGCTTCTACGCCGTTACGGGCGTTTTCCTGGCGTTGCCGAAGGGAATCTACGTGTTCTGGGCGCACTTTCCGTCGGGCCACGCGAGCGCATTCTGTTATTACAAGCCGGAAAAGAGCAGATTGTTGTCGGGGTGACCACCAGTAAAATCAGTAAGTTACATCAGCTTTCTGAGCCGGTTGAAGTCGAGCATAAGCCGTTGTCTAATTTTGCCGGCGGTGCTTTCTCGCAGCGCTTGCAGGAAGCAATGCAGCCAAAGTCGAAAACGCCGAACGCGGATGTAAATACGCCTTCGACGCCGCAGTCGGATAAGCAGGAGGGGCGTTCGTGATTCGATTTTTACCGCTGCTGTTACTTTTTGTTCCGGCTATCAGTTGGGCCGAGCCGGGTATACCTGCATTTACCGTTGAAACCGATGCCGCCGGCAATCAGGACTATACCCTGACGCTGCAGATTCTGTTGTTGATGACCGGTCTGACACTCTTGCCGGCGGCATTGATTGCGACCACTTCGTTTATGCGCATAGTCATTGTTTTGGCGCTTTTGCGTCAGGCGCTTGGCACCATGCAGACGCCTTCCAATCAGGTTCTGATCGGTCTGGCGCTGTTTCTGACCCTGTTTATTATGGCGCCGGTCTTCGATAAAATTTACGACACCGCCGTGTCGCCGTATCTGGATGAGCAGATTCAGTTTAAGGAAGCGGTGGAAATCGGCTCCAAACCGATGCATGAATTTATGCTGCAGCAGACACGTGAAGACGATTTGGGAATGTTTGCCGAGATGGCCGGAGTCACATTGACCGATCCGCAGTCGGTGCCGTTTAAAGTCTTGATTCCAGCGTTTATGACTTCGGAATTGAAAACCGCTTTCCAGATCGGTTTCATGCTGTTTATCCCGTTTCTGATTATTGATCTGGTGGTTTCGAGCTTGCTGATGTCTATGGGGATGATGATGCTGTCGCCGATGATTATTTCTCTTCCCTTTAAATTGATGCTGTTTGTGCTGATTGACGGCTGGGCGCTGGTCGTCGGAACGCTGGCCAATAGCTTTGTCGTGCCGGGAGGTATTTGATGGAACAGGAATTCGTTTTGACTCTGGGCCAGCGGATGCTGGAAGTGACAGCAATGCTGGCTGCTCCGCTTCTGGTTCCGGCATTGATTATCGGTCTTCTGGTGGGGATGTTTCAGGCAGCCACTCAGATCAACGAAATGACCTTGAGTTTCATTCCGAAACTGGCGGTTGTCGCTTTGGCTTTGGTTATTATCGGGCCTTGGATGTTGACAACGATTGTCTCTTTCACCCGCGAATTGATTCTCAATATTCCGGCCTATATCGGTTAGGCCGCTTGCCTATGTCGAGTCACGGCGCATGAGTTTCTCTTATACCGAATTCCTGCAGTGGGTAGGGCTCTATTTCTATCCTTTTGTGCGCATAGGGGCAATGTTGTCGCTTATTCCGCTGTACGGGAATCGTGCCGTTACCACACGCACGAAAGTGATTCTTGCACTGTTTATTACCATTGCCGCGGCACCTTCCATTGCCGTTCCGCCGCCGGTGGATCCATTTACCTGGAAAGGGGTTCTGTTCATCCTGCAACAGGTCCTGATCGGACTGGCGATGGGCGTGATTTTTCTGGTTATTTTTCAGGCGTTTGTTGTCGCCGGTCATTTAATTGCCATGGGGATGGGTTTAGCGTTTGCGCAGATGACGGATCCGACCAGCGGCGTCAGCACGCCGGTGGTCTCGCAGTATTTCGTTATTATCGTCACTTTGCTGTTTCTGGCGTTAAATGGTCATATTCTGGTGTTGCACGTAGTTGTGGACAGTTTTGAATATCTGCCGATAGGTGTGGAGTTTCTCAATCAGGAAAGCCTGCGCTTGATTTTTGAGTTCGGCAGTTATATGTTTTCTGCTGGCGTATTGATTGCTTTACCTGCTATTACGGCGCTGTTGCTGGTGAATGTCGCTTTCGGCGTAGTGACTCGAGCGGCGCCGGCGTTGAATATTTTTGCAGTGGGCTTCCCAGTCACCTTGTTGGCCGGTCTAGTGATGTTGACTTTGACAACTCCGGTCATACTCCCGCACTTGCAGGAGCTGGTACACCGGGCGATCGAGACGCTGACCCATTTGCAATTGACTTCTCCTTAGGGGCGAGCTGAGACATGGCGGAAAACGAAGACGGAACGGAAAAATCTGAAGAACCCTCCGAGAAAAAACTCCGCGAAGCGCGGGAGAAGGGGCAGATTCCGCGTTCTAAAGAGTTAACGACGCTGTTGATGACGTTGAGCGCCGCTGTCTTTCTGTATCTGTATGGCGCTCAGATGATGAACGATTTTGAAACGCTTCTCACGCGAGGTTTGAGTTTTTCGCGTGATGTCGCTTTCGATCAGAAAAAGCTGGCCGATCTGATTATCGCCATTATGATCGAAGGCATTTTGATGATCCTGCCTTTCCTGCTGCTGATGCTGTTCATTGCTATTGTCTCTCCGATGCTGCTCGGCGGTTGGGCGTTCAGTACCAAGGCTATGGCGCCGTCGTTTTCCAAGCTCAATCCGATCAAAGGCATTAAGCGGATATTCTCCGCACAAGCTCTGATGGAGCTTTTCAAGGCTTTGGCTAAGTTTTTGCTCGTGATCAGTATGGCGACGGCTTTTCTGTATATGATTTTTTCGGAAGTGCTGGGGCTGGGCGTCGAGCCGAAAGATTTCGCGCTGGCGCACTCCGGAAAGATCATTGTTGAGGCGTTTATTTTTGTCAGTCTCTCGCTTCTGCTGGTTGCACTGATTGATGTTCCTTTCCAGCTCTGGAATCATAATCGCCAATTGAAAATGACCAAGCAGGAAGTCAAGGAAGAGTTCAAGCAGCAGGAAGGGAATCCGGAAGTCAAAGGGCGGATTCGTCAGGTACAGAGAGAGATGTCTCAACGGCGTATGATGCAGAAGGTGCCGGAAGCGGACGTTGTCATTACCAACCCGACGCACTTTGCCGTTGCATTGAAATATGACCCTGAAAATATGAGTGAACCAGTGGTGGTTGCCATCGGCAGTGACTTTATGGCCGCCCAGATCAGAACGATCGCTCAGGAGCATAATATTATGGTGGTAGAGGCCCAACCACTGGCAAGGGCTTTGTACTATAATGCCGAAGTCGATCAACCGATTCCTTATGATCTCTTTAAGGCGGTTGCGGCGGTGCTGGCGTATGTATTCCAGCTGAAAGAACACGGTAGCGCACAGGATGTTGATTTTCAGAATCTGCCGATTCCGGAAAACGTGCGCACCGAATAAATATTGGCGTAGAGGTTGCTGCGCTCAAGCGACATAGGTGTTTGGATTAAATAAATGGATTTCAGTCAGATATTGAACAGTATCAAGCAGGGGTGGAGCAAAAGCATCGCCGTGCCTTTTGCCGTGCTGGCTTTGCTGGGGATGGTTACGATTCCGTTGCCGCCTTTTATGCTGGATATCTTTTTCACATTCAATATCGCGCTGTCGCTGGTAGTTCTGATCGTAACCCTGTATGCAAAGCGCCCGCTGGATTTTGCCATTTTCCCGACCATCATTTTGGTCGCGACCCTTTTCCGACTTTCGTTGAATATAGCCTCTACCCGCGTCATTCTGCTGGAAGGTCATCAGGGCGGTAACGCAGCCGGTAATGTCATCGAGGCCTTCGGGGAATTCGTTATCGGTGGGAACTATGCGGTAGGTCTGGTCGTTTTTGCCATTCTGGTTGTCATTAACTTTGTGGTTATTACCAAGGGTGCCGGGCGTGTCGCCGAGGTTAGCGCACGTTTTACATTGGATTCCATGCCGGGTAAACAGATGGCGATTGATGCGGATCTGAACGCCGGGTTGATCACTCAGGAAGAAGCGCAACTGCGCCGTGCCGAAATTGCCACCGAAGCGGAATTCTACGGCTCCATGGATGGTGCCAGTAAATTTGTGCGCGGCGACGCGGTTGCCGGTCTGGTTATTCTGTTTATCAACCTGATCGGCGGTTTTGCCATCGGGGTCGGGCAGCATCAGCTGAGCTTCGGTGAAGCGGCCGAAATCTATACTATTCTGACATTGGGTGACGGTCTGGTGGCGCAAATTCCGGCGCTGTTGTTGTCGACGGCGACCGCTATTATCGTTACCCGCGTTACCGGCGGCGATAAAAAAGATATGGGCGAACAGATGCAAATGCAGATGTTTTCCAACCCGAAAGCCTTGGGAACGACTGCCGGTGTAATCGGTTTTATGGGCTTGATTCCGGGAATGCCGAATGCAGCCTTCCTGACCTTTGCCGGTGTTGCCGGTGCCGGAGCCTATCTGATTCATAAGAAACAGGAGGAAGAGGCGGCCAAGCCGGTCGAAGGCGCGGCTCCGCAGAACGAAGAAACGGAAAAACCCAAAGACCTCAGTTGGGATGACGTACAGGCCGTCGATGTGCTCGGGTTGGAAGTCGGTTATCGCTTGATCCCGATGGTCGATCAGAGTCAGAACGGCCAGTTGCTGGACCGTATTAAAGGGGTGCGCCGTAAAGTCTCTCAAGAACTCGGCTTTCTGGTCCCGCCGGTACATATCCGGGATAATCTCGACCTGAAGCCGAATCAGTATCGGATTATGCTGATGGGCGTAGAATCCGGAGAGGGGGAGATTTTTCCGGACAAGGAGCTGGCGATTAATCCGGGTCAGGTTTTTGGCGAGATTGACGGTATCAAGACGAAAGATCCCGCTTTCGGACTGGACGCAGTTTGGGTTGTGCCGGAGAATCAGGATCAGGCTCAGGCATTGGGGTATACTGTCGTGGATGCCAGTACGGTAGTTGCAACCCATGTCAGTCAGTTGATTCAGGACTATTCGTATGAGTTGCTTGGCCATGATGAAGTCCAGCAGCTTTTGGACAAGCTGAAACAGTCATCGCCGAAACTGGTGTCCGAATTGATTCCAGATAAACTTTCTCTGGCGACGCTGGTGAAAGTATTGCAGAACCTTTTGCAGGAGAAGGTTCCTATCCGCGATATGCGTACGATTCTGGAAACTTTGACCAGTAAGTCGGACATCAGTAAAGATGCTGCGGAATTAACCATGGCGGTGCGTACTGCACTCGGCAGATCGATCATTCAGCAGCTGGTGGGGAACGAAGGCGAGCTTAAAGTGATTACATTAGATCCAAGTCTGGAACAGATATTGCTGCAAGCGACTCAAGGTGCTCCTGAGGGGCAGTTAGCGGTTGAGCCGGGTCTTGCGGAACGTCTGCACGGCACCCTCAAAGAGGAATCGCAGAAAATTGAAGTGAAAGGACAGACGCCGGTTCTACTGGTTGCGCCGCAGATTCGCGCCCAGTTGGCGCGCCTTTTCCGTTATAGCTTGCCGAGTCTGGTGATTCTGGCATATTCAGAAGTGCCGGAAAATCGACAGATCAGTGTGGTCGCGAATGTGGGACAGGGAGGATAGATGCATATAAAACGCTATTTTGCGCCTAGCATGCGTCAGGCGATGAATGCAGTCCGTGCCGCACATGGGGACGACGCTGTCATTTTGTCGACAAAAGAGACCGCTGAGGGTGTCGAAATAGTGGCAGCCCTTGATCCGGAAGCGATGGCTTATCAGCAGGCGGAAAAAGAACGCCCTGAATCTTCCGGATACTATACGGAAAGTTCGCGTAATTCTTCGAGTGAGCGATCGCAGGTCGCCTTCGACGGACATAATCCCTCTGCGATGCAAGCGCCTGAGCTGCAGAAGATGGCAGAGGAACTCAAACAAGTTCGCAGTCTTCTGGAAAATCAGGTTTCCAGTCTGGCCTGGGGGCAGGAAGAGCTGGCCAACCCTGAAAAAATCGCCTTATTGAAGCGCCTGATGGAACTCGGCTTCGGTTGGGAGTTGAGCCAGAATCTGATTGCGAAAGCGAGTGAGCAGAATTCTTTGGAATGGTCATCCATTCTGGGTTTACTGGAACAGAAGATCACTTCGGACGAACGGGATCTTCTGGACCGCGGCGGGATTGTCGCGCTGGTCGGACCTACCGGGGTCGGTAAAACGACCACGATTGCCAAGCTGGCGAGCCGATTTGTCATGCGCCACAGTCCGGCCGATATCGCTTTGGTGACAACCGATAGTTATAAGATCGGTGCTCAGGCGCAGTTGAAACTGTTTGCCGACCTGATTCAGGTTCCGGTGCATTTGGCGAATACTCAGGGTGAGTTATACAGCTTGCTGACTTCTCTGGCTAATAAAAAGCTGGTGCTGATCGATACCGCCGGGATGAGTCAGAAAGATCTGCAGCTTTCCCGTCAACTGACGTCCGGACATCACGGCGTCAATATGGTAAGAAATTATTTAGTGATGTCGGCTGCGACACAGCTAAGTGTTATGCGCGACATTGTCCGCTCGTTCGGAGAGGTCGTACTCAAAGGATGTATCCTGACGAAACTCGACGAGGCGACGCAATTGGGGAATGTGTTGACGGTATTATTGGAATCCAATCTGCCGATCGGTTATTTGAGTACCGGGCAGAGAGTCCCGGAAGACTTGGAAATGATCCGTCCGCGGGATTTGATCGATCGTGCGATCGTTCTCGGACAACAGAATAAACAGAATATTGATGAGCAAAGCTTCCGTTTGGGAATGGCTAAGGAGATCTCGAATGCTCAATGATCAGGCGGCAGGTTTAAGAAATCTGCACACACAGCACAAGGCAAATCAAACGCAGGAGAAAGAGGCACAGCAGCCGAATCAATCGACTATGCAGAGAGCAGCAGGCACACAAAAACCGATTCGAGTGATTGCCGTCGCCAGTGGAAAGGGTGGTGTCGGTAAAACGAATGTATCCGTTAATCTGGGAATTTCTCTGAGCAAAATGGGCAACCGGGTGTTGCTGATGGATGCGGATATGGGCTTGGCGAATGTTGATATCATGCTCGGACTGCATACCGAATATAACCTGTCGCATGTGCTTGATGGCCAGAAAACGCTGCGTGAAGTCATTCAGGAAGGTCCTGGCGGCCTTAAAATTATTCCGGCTGCTTCCGGTGTCAAACGGATGGCGCAGTTGAATGCGATGGAAAATGCCGGGATTATCAACGCTTTCAGCGAGTTGGCCGATGATTTGGATATCTTGCTGATCGATACGGCCGCCGGGATTGCCGACAGTGTTGTCAGCTTCTGCCGCGCTGCGCAAGAAGTGATTGTTGTGGTTACCGACGAACCGGCTTCGATTACCGATGCCTATGCTTTAATTAAGGTGCTTAACCGCGATTACAAGGTGTCGCGTTTCCGTCTGTTGGCGAATATGGCTCGAACACCGGAACACGGTAAGCAATTGTTTGATAAATTAACCCGAGTGACGGAACAGTTTTTAGATGTATCGCTGGATTACTTCGGCGCGGTGCCTTTTGATTACTCGTTAAAAGATGCCGTTCAGAAGCAGATTCCGGTGACGTTATACCGTCCGAACAGTCTGGCCGCGAAATCTTTTGAATCTATGGCGCGCAGTGTTGAGCGCTGGCCGATTTCCAAAGATGCCAGCGGTTATTTACAGTTTTTTGTCGAGAACCTATTTCAGGGAAGTTAACCGATCATGACCGGGGCGCACATCTACGAACAGGTACAGAAGCAAGCTCAACCGAAGGTGAAAAACCTTGAGGATTATCTTCCTCTGGTGAAACGCATTGCTTACCATCTCAAGGGTCGTTTGCCTGACAGTGTCCAGGTCGATGACTTGATTCAGTCGGGAATTATCGGGCTGATTGAGGCGTTGCAGAAGTTCAGCGATAATCACGGCGCCAGTTTCGAAACCTATGCCGGCATCCGTATTCGCGGTGCTATGCTCGATGAAATCCGTAAGGGGGACTGGACGCCGCGTTCGGTGCACCGTAAATCGCGTGAGATCAGCGAAGCGATTAATGTGGTTGAATCGCGTCTTGGTCGCGAAGCACATGATCATGAAGTGGCTGAAGAGCTGGAGATGAGTCTTGAAGAGTATCACAAGGCTTTGTACGACACCAATTCGGCTCAGTTGCTGTCGATAGATCAGCCAGATCATGACGAGCTTGCGGAAGACCGCATGGTCGGCAACGGCCAGACGCCGCTTCAGGAGCTGGCTAATGACAATTTCCAGCAGGCACTGGCCGAAGAGATTGAGAATCTCCCGGAAAAAGAGAAGCTGGTAATGGCTCTGTATTACGACGAGGAGTTGAACCTCAAAGAGATCGGGCAGGTTTTGGATGTCAGCGAATCTCGGGTCAGTCAGATTCATTCGCAGGCGATAAAACGGATCCGTGCACGTATGGATGCCTGGCTGTGATAGAATCAGCAAAATTTTTATGGAATATAAACGAAAGTAAGGAAAGCAGATGCAAATTAATCGAGATATGAATATTTTGGTTGTTGACGATTTTTCGACAATGCGTCGAATCGTCAAGAATTTGCTTAAAGAGCTTGGTTTTAGCAAGTTTGACGAAGCGGATGACGGCGCGACCGCATGGCCGATGATCCAGTCCGGTAAGTACGATTTTATTGTCAGTGACTGGAATATGCCGGAGATGACTGGAATCGAGCTGCTACGCCGAGTTCGTGCCGATGCGCAGTTAAAAGATACCCCTTTTCTTCTGATTACCGCCGAAGCCAAGCGCTCACAGATTCTGGAAGCGGCTCAGGCCGGTGTTGACGGTTATATTGTCAAGCCTTTTACGGCAGCGACTCTTAACGAAAAAATCCAGAAAATCTTCGAGCGCGTTGCTCAGCGTCAGCAAGCTTAATAATTCTTATAATAAATATACAGATCGAGCCTGTCCTTTCCAGGCTCAATGCGGGTTGTTTGCTGTTCTTTCCATAACCCTCAGGAATTTAATTGATGACTCAAGCCTCCCAGAATAATCCCCAACTCGTTTTGGCCAAAGACCTGGTTAAAGCGCTGGAATCGGGTGATCAGGCGACTGCCCGTGTATTGACCCAACAACTCGCCGCTCAAGATGACAAATCCATGTATGAGGAAGTTTCCTCTCTTACCCGTGACCTGCACCAGACTCTGGACGAGCTGGATCATTTACCGCTTCTGATGCAGACCAAGCACGATATTCCGGATGCCGCCGAGCGTTTGCAGTATGTTCTCGATACGGTCGAGGAGGCCAGTAACAAGACATTGACCAGTGCCGAAAACAGTCTGGCTCTGATCGAACAGATTATGGGACAAAATCCGTCGAGCGACATTGCGGTCGCGCTGCAGAAGCTGCAAGACGAATTGAATAACATTATGCTGGCGCAATCTTTTCAGGATCTGACCGGACAGGTTCTGAACCGGGTGATTTTGATTATCTCTTCGCTTGAACAGAGCTTGATCGCTCTGATTCAGGACGCCGGTCACGACTATAATGCGATTCCTGATAAACCGAAATCGGAGCAGGAACTTGAGAAGGGGATCGGTCCGAATGTCACACGTGAATCCAAAAAGGACGCGCTTGCTTCACAGGACGACGTGGACGATCTACTGAGTGATCTTGGTATTTAGTCTTAAAAACTCTGTTTGGCATATTGATTGCTGTTTCATTCCTAATAAGAAATTATTGCCGGTTTTCAGGCAATGGAAGAGCGCAGCGCGAACAGCGTAACCGGTTTGCCGCGCTTCTCAAGTTTTAACAGAGGGTATGATCGTGGATGAAGAAATTTTAAGCGACTTTTTGGTCGAAGCATCTGAGTTGGTTGACCAGTTGAACGAACAGCTGGTGGAGCTTGAACAGTCTCCGACCGATGCGGATTTGCTTAATGCCGTTTTTCGCGGTTTTCATACGGTCAAAGGCGGTGCTGGTTTCCTCGGAATTACGCCGCTGGTCGAAGTTTGCCACAGAGCGGAGAACGTCTTTGATAAGATCCGCAATGGCGATGTTTCCTACGATGCCGTTGCGGCAGATGTTATTCTACGGGCGTTTGACGTCATTTCCGATTCCATTGAAGCTTTGAATGCCGGTGAGCGTGATCTTCCGGAAAACGATCCGCAGTTATTGGCCGAGCTTGATCAGTTGACTAAAGGTACGGCTGCCGAGCCGGTACTTGAACAGCCTGTTCCGCAGGCCGCTGAGCCGGTTAAAGATGTCTCTTTGCAGCTTCCTGAAGGGGTAGATCCGGACGGCGAAATTACCGACGATGAATTTGAAGCGCTGTTAAACCAGCGTGATTTCCTGCTCAGTGATGGGGACCAGTCGAACGCGTCATCGCAATCTGCAGATGTCAGTCTTGTATTGCCAGAAGGTGTGGATCCCGACGGCGATATTACCGATGATGAGTTTGAAGCTCTGTTAAATCAGCGTGACCAGCTCCAGCAATCCCCAGCGGCGCAAGCCGCTTCATCAACTGTCGAACTGAAATTGCCCGAAGGAGTGGATCCTGACGGAGAAATTACCGACGACGAATTTGAAGCCCTGCTGAATCAGCGCGATCTGATGTTGCATGAAGATGATGCGTTTGAGGTTCCTCCGGTGAAAAGCGCGCAACCGGCTTCTGCTCCGGCCGCTCCCGCAGCCCGAGCAACACAAGCCGCGGCACCGAAGAGTAACAGCGCTTCGGCTCCGAAACCTCCGGCCAAGAGTAATCCCGAATCTACCGTTCGCGTCGATACTCGTCGACTGGATGAGATCATGAATCTTGTCGGGGAACTGGTTCTGGTGCGTAATCGTCTTCTGACTTTGCGCGGCAGCAGCGGCAGTTCGGAAGAGATTTCGAACGCGGTGGGGAATCTGGATCATGTCACTACTGACTTGCAGGCTTCGGTGATGAAAACCCGAATGCAGCCGGTTAAAAAAGTATTTGGCCGTTTTCCGCGTGTTGTTCGCGACCTGGCACGAAAGCTCGGCAAAAAGATCGATCTCGAGCTCAAGGGTGAGGAAACCGATCTGGATAAGAATCTGGTCGAAGCTCTGGCCGATCCTTTGGTTCACTTGGTTCGTAACTCGGTGGATCATGGCGTTGAAATGCCTCAGGATCGCATTGCTGCCGGCAAGCCGGAAACCGGGCAGGTGATTCTGGCTGCGGAACAGGAAGGCGATCATATTCTGCTGTCGATTACCGACGACGGAAAGGGGATGGATCCGGATGTATTGCGCCGTAAAGCGGTCGAAAAAGGATTGATGGATGAAGTGGCAGCGAATCAGCTGGATGATAAATCTGCATTTGAACTGATTCTTTCCGCCGGTTTCTCGACGGCCGAGCAGATCAGCGATATTTCCGGCCGCGGAGTCGGTATGGATGTGGTCAAGAATATGATCACCAAGCTCAACGGCAGTATCGATATTCACTCGGTTCTTGGTCAGGGAACGCAAATCAGTATCAGAGTACCTTTGACCTTGGCCATTCTGCCGACGCTAATGGTTGCATTCGGCGAAGACAGCTATGCCATTCCGTTAACCAGCGTGCAGGAAATTTTCGATTACGACGCTTCAAAGACCAATAAAATCGACGGTCAGAGAATGGTGCGGTTGCGCGATAAAAGTATTCCGTTGTTTTTCTTGGATGAATGGTTGTCGCCGGGAAGCAGCAAAGAAAGTTATGACGACGATAAAGTCGTAATTGTTTCCATCGGAAATCAGAGAGCGGGACTGGTCGTCGATCAGGTAAACGGGCAGGAAGAGGTCGTGATCAAACCTTTAGGGGTTATGTTGAAGAAACTTTCCGGTTATGCCGGAGCGACCATTACCGGTAACGGTAATATTGCATTGATTCTGGATCTCCCCGGTGTGATTCAGCGCTTCCAGTATTAGTCATAAATAATTTGAGGTGATTTATGCAAGTTAGCGGTAGTAGAGGACTCGTTAATAATGTCTCGATCATGAACGATATGGATGAAGAAGACTTTATGGGGCCGAGCGTCCGTTGTGTGATGTTTGCTCTTGAAAATGAGACTTACGGAATACAAGTGAGCAAGATTCGTGAAGTCTTGCGCGTAGGACAGATCAGATCCGTTCCTGGGGCAAACCGTCAGGTTTTAGGCGTAATCAACGTACGCGGGGTGATTGTTACCGTAGTCGATACGCGGATTATGTTCGATATGATGCCGAAAGAGATTGATGATCTGTCGCGGATTATTATTGTCGAACTGGATGATGAGCGGACGGTTGGGATGCTGGTGGACTTTGTGATGGAAGTCAAAGATATTCCCGAGAAGAAGTTCGAAGCGCTGTCATCGACAAAAGATAATGCTTCACGTCATATTCAAGGGATTGCCCATTATCAGGATAGTGTCATTATTCTGGTTGATGTCGATACCATTTTTGCCAATCACGAATAAATTCGTCACGACTTCGCTATAAATCTTCCGGCTTATGCGGCAGTTCTTTGCCGCTGACTTCATATGCAAACAGAAGAACCTGTGCTACTGCCGCATAGAGCTTTTCCGGAATTTCCTGATCCAACTGAACCTGACCGAGCAGAGCGACCAGTTCGCTGTCCTGCTGGATCGGAATATGGTGTTCTTTTGCGGTCTGAATAATCTCTTCGGCAATATAGCCTTGGCCTTTGGCAGTCACTTTCGGCGCGCCGTCTCCGTCGTATTGCAGAGAAACCGCCTGGGTTTGCGGTGGCGTATTTTGGGAGGAGGGCATTGCTGAGCCGGTACGGCTGAGGAAAAGTAGTGGTGTTTAGGCGTTCAAGCGCAGGATCGCACTTAAGCCTAATTTATCGGCGGAAGTAACCAGGGTTTCTGATGGCGATTCCCAGCGAATGCTTTTCCCGTTGGTTTCAGCGGTTTGAATCAGCATCAGCAAGGATTGCAGTCCGGCAGTGTCAATCGTATCGACAGCCGCAGCATCGATAATAATATCGTTTTCCGCCTCATTGAACTGGGCGTTCAGTTGCGCAAACTGTTCTTCAATCTGGTTAATGATCAGACTGTCGTTCAAAGTAATGGTAGAACTCATCATTAAATCCTTTGTCAGGTCAATTAAATGGCAGTTTCGCAACCGGTAGGGGGTTAAAGGACGCGTCCGATAACCGAAAGCAGTTTTTCAGGGCTGAAAGGTTTAACGATCCAGCCGGTTGCACCCGCTTCCTTACCTTTGGTTTTCATGTCGCCGGAGGATTCCGTTGTCAGACACAGAATTGGTGTGAACTTGTAGTTCGGCATTGCGCGCAAGGCGGTGATTAATTCAATGCCATTCATATTCGGCATATTGATATCAGTGACTACGAGATCGAATTGGTTCTGTTTGGCAATATCCAGTGCTGCTAAACCGTCTTCCGCTTCCGTGACGTCGTGTCCGGCCGATTTCAGGGACATGCTAACCATCTGTCTCATTGATTTTGAATCATCCACTGCTAAGATTTTTGACATCCTAATCTCTCTTTTTGCTTTCAATCAAATGATTTTTATTGTCGTATGATACGGGCCTTAAAACAAGGCCTATTCAATATTAAGCGATTTTTTTATCGCCGATAGAATGCCGTCGTTAATCAACTGGTCGATATGCAGGATAATGACCATCTTATCCCCCACTGTCGCCAATCCTTTGACGTATTCCGTATTGATCGTGCCTGACATCGACGGGGCCGCCTGCAGCGTCTGCTGGCTGACCGAGTGTACATCCGAGACGCCGTCAACCACCATTCCGATAATCTTGTGACTGCCGTTGGTGTCTTCGGCGCGAACAATCACCACGACGGTCGAGTCGTTATAGGTGATGTTGTCCAGCCCGAAGCGGACTCGGAGATCGACGATCGGCACAACTGCGCCACGAAGGTTGATGACACCCATGACATAGTCGGGTGTGTTCGGAATGTCGGTGGTTTTTTCCCAGCCTTTGATTTCCTGTACTCTCAGGATATCGACGCCATATTCTTCATTCCCCAGAACAAAACTTAAAACCTGATCATCATCGGAATGGCTTTGATCAATCTGTTCCTGAATATCGTCCAGGTTTTTTTCCGCGTTTTCCATGCGCAAAACTCTTTTAGTAATGGGATTTAGGGTAAATTAACCGATTACCCACTAAAGGTCTAGGGGTATAACGGAACTGAATGAAAATTTATCAGACGACTTGATTTGCCACAAATTACGCCGGAGGCTGACCGTACTCAGATATGAATATCGATCAGGGCGACTCTTTGCCCCTGTTTACTTTGTTCCGGCGGTGAGGGCAGGAGTCGCAGATGGACGCTTTGCAGATCCAACGTCTTTAATAAGTCATGCAGTTGCGGGATCTTGCTTTCGATTCTCTTGCCAAGCGTATCGTTTTGGCACCAGATGCCGCAGTATAAATTTTCTTCGGCATCAAAACTGATTTTGCTTTTCAGTTCACCGTCTGCGGTCTGCAGATTGACAAAAACCTCCCAACGATTGCCTTTGTCCGTACGCTTTTTTCTGAACTCCAGCTGATCGTCGATGGTTTGCGGGTTCGGGGGCGTGAATTCAAAACCGATCACCTCTGGGTTCTGGTACAGTTGCAGCTGATTGAGGGTTATTTTGCTGATTGCCTGATCGCTTAATTTGCTGGCCAGTTGGGTTGCTGCGTTCTGTACGCCGCTACTTTGCTGGGTCAGCTGTTTGAATTGCAGCAGTTGTGCTTTGAGGTCTTGCTTGAGGGCATTGTTGTCGGGTTTTCCCTGTAACAGTTTGGACTCCAGGAAAAGCCCGCTGTTATTGAGCTGGTTTCTGAGATCGTTGCCTGAATTCGCGCTAAGCGGTTTGCGTAGCAGTTCGAGTAAAGCGGCTAGCGGAGGCTGAAGCTGACTGGGCAGCTGGTTCAGGAGTTGTGTCAGTTGCTGGCTAATCTGGCCGAGAGGTTGCTGATTAGCTAGATGTTGACGGATTGCCGTCTGAATCACTTCCTGTGGAGAGACTGTTGATTGTGGGCGTTGGGCGATAGCCAGAACCAGAGAAGGTTGAGTTTGTTTGACGCTGAGTTGCACCTCGCCTGTCTGCAGTCCGCCTACTGTTGTGCTGGCAGTGAATACATTCTGTCCTACGCGTAAGGTCACTTCCTGACCGCTGATTTTTTCAATCGAAGCGTTAAGTATCTGCCCGGTTTTAAGGGAGGCGAGCAGGGATTTCTGAAGGTCCGGAGCAAGTTGACTTGAGTTAAGATTGTGGGTGATTGTGAGCATTATTAACCCCGGATTTTAAGGTTTTTGTCAAAATTATCCCGTTAAGCGGCCATTTGCGGTCGGCTGGATATGTAGAGCTTGTCGAAAAGCGATCTCCAATAACCTTTCGCAAGCATACCATTCAACGTTAACGGAGCAAAATCCGTTAATCAGGAATTGAGAGGGCGGGTAAATATCATGGATGAGCGCGAGTTTGTATTTACCGATAAAGAATTCGATAAGATTAAAAAGATCGTCTACGACTTTGCGGGGATCGATCTGAATGAATCCAAAAAGAATCTGGTGTATAACCGGCTGGCGAAACGAATTCGATTTTTGGAAAAACAAAGCTTCAAAGAGTATCTGGACTTTGTTGAGAAGCAGGGTGAGGAAGAATTCGTTCATCTGATCAACGCGATTACGACCAATCTGACCTTCTTTTTCCGCGAGAACCATCATTTCGAACATTTGGCGCAATCGGTTATTCCCGAGTTGTTGGAGAAAAATGCCGACAAACGTAAGATACGGGTCTGGTCGGCGGGCTGCTCGACCGGAGAAGAGCCTTATTCCATTGCCATTGTTCTGAAGGAAACGGTGCCGGCCGGTTGGGATGCCAAAGTGATTGCGACCGATCTGGATTCGAATGTGGTACAGACGGCGGTCAATGGTATCTATAATGTCGATCGTTTGAAAGGGATGGATCTGGATCGTAAAAAGCGTTGGTTTATGAAGGGAACCGGTGCGCGAGAAGGGTTTGCCAAGGTGAAAAAAGAACTGCAGGACATTATCGAGTTTTCCCAGCTGAACCTGATGGCGGATTGGCCGATTCGCGACGCAATCGATGTGATCTTTTGCCGTAATGTGGTTATCTATTTCGATAAACCGACTCAGGCGCGTCTGTTCGACCGCTATGCAGATCGTCTGCCGAACGGCGGCTACTTATTTGTCGGTCATTCGGAATCACTGTATAACGTCTGTGATCGATTTGAATTGCTGGGAAAAACGATTTATCGCAAAATCCGCTGATAACTTACGGATTTAAGTGGTTTTTGGCGTGATAGAAAATTGAAAAGGAATTTCATATGTCGGTAAAAGTATTGATTGTCGATGACTCCGAACTGGTCAGAAAAATGCTGACCGAGATGCTCGGTTCCGACCCGGAAATCGAAGTGGTCGGAACGGCTTCCGATCCGTATGACGCGCGCGAAAAAATCAAACTGCTGCATCCGGATGTGCTGACGCTGGACGTGGAAATGCCGAAAATGGACGGTGTGACTTTTTTAAAAAACCTGATGCGTTTGCATCCCTTGCCGGTTGTCATGATTTCGACACTGACCGAAAAGGGTGCTGACGTAACTTTTGAAGCGATGGATCTCGGAGCGGTTGATTTTGTTACCAAGCCGAAAATCGATCTTCATCATACTTTCGAGGACTATGCTTTCGAGATCAGACGCAAAGTCAAGACGGCATCTAAAGTAAGTCGTTACATGCTGGAACGCCAGTATGCGCGCTATGTCTCTAATCAACAGCGTCAGCCGGCGGTGGCAACTGTTTCCTCTCCGGAAAAATATACCGCCGACGCCGTCTTGCCGAAAAAGACTCCGTCCGTTTCCAGAACCACGACAGGCTTTAAGTTAATCGCTTTAGGTTCTTCAACCGGTGGAACCGAGGCGATTAAGGAAATTTTATTGCGCCTGCCAGCTGATTCGCCGCCTATCGTGATTACTCAGCATATTCCGGCTGCATTCAGTGCACCTTTCGCAAATCGTATGGACAGCATTGCGGCCATGACGGTACATCATGCCGAAGACGGAATGCCTATTGAAAAAGGCCATGTGTATATTGCGCCGGGTGATAAGCATCTTTTGGTTATGCGCGAGGGAAGTCGTCTGGTTTGCCGCTTGAATGACGGGCCGCCGGTTAACCGTCATAAGCCCTCTGTGGATGTGATGTTCCGTTCCGTTGAACAGGCGGTGGGAACCGGGACGGTCGGAGTGATTCTGACCGGAATGGGCGCGGACGGAGCTCAAGGTCTTAAAGACCTGCATGAACTAGGCGTTAAAACGGTCGCTCAGGATGAGAAAACCAGTGTCGTGTGGGGAATGCCGGGCGAATCGGTCAAAATCGGCGCGGTCGATTTTGTTTTGCCATTAGAGCAGATTGCGCAGAAAATTCTTGAGCTTGGAAGCCGTTAGCCGCTCTTTACCGGCAATGCCATACGCTAAAGCGGTACGGTTCATTGACGGTTATTTGTCTTAGGGTTGCCGCTGCATGCAAGAGTGCAAGTCTGCAATGCAGTGCTTTTTGCCGATACACAGAGATCTTATTAAGAAAAAACATTTAATTTTAAATGGCATAATCCGTGCTTTATCTTGATCGTTGACAAAAGGCGCTTATTAAAGCCGGATACAAAAGGAAAAATGTCATGCTCGATTTAGCCAGAGCCTATTGGATACCCTTGACGGTAACCGTATTGGCCATTGTTTTAAGCTTGTTTGAGAACACGGTTGTCAATGTACTGATGATTGTTGCGCTCTCTGCAAGCTGGTTTTTGGTAGCGGCAAATCTTGCCAAGCAAGAGGAGCGGCAGTTAAAAACGCTACGTCGACGCCAGGCGTTGCAGGAAGCGGCAGGCACATCGGTGTCCGCTTCTTCTCAGGTTGCCGAGGCTGTGTTGAAAGCGACTACTGCGGATGAGACTCTGCAGGTGGTGATGAAAGATGTGGATGCGGTAATCGAGCGCGAAGTGGAAGTGGTGCGCGGCGAACTGGTTCAGGTGAAGGATCTGGTCGCCGAAGCGATTGAAACGCTGAACAGCAGTTTTTCCGGTTTGCATCAACAGACGCGTGCGGAATACGAACTGGTACTTTCGCTGCTGGACAATCTCGGCGGCGAGGGCAGTAATCAGATGTCGATTCAGAAGTTCTCTTCAGAAATTAAATCGGTACTGCAGTACCTGATCGACCTTCTGACCAATGCTTCCGAGCGTAGTAAAGAGACCGTCGATAAAATCGATGACATGGTTGGACAGATTGAGGCGATTTTTAACCTGCTTGAAGATGTCAAAGGGATTGCCGATCAGACCAATCTTCTAGCGCTTAATGCGGCGATCGAAGCGGCACGCGCCGGTGAAGCAGGGCGCGGTTTTGCCGTGGTCGCCGACGAGGTTCGCAAGCTGTCGCTGAATTCCAATATCCTTAACGAGCAGATCCGCAAACAGGCGGAAAAAGCGCGAACAACGGTTGATCAGGTACGTAATATCGTCAGCGAAACCGCCAGTAAAGATATGGAACATGCCGTTTCTTCGCAACATAAAGTCAGTAGTATGCTGGGCGACCTGTCGGCGATGAACGACGGTATCTCGTCAAAACTGGGCGATGTTTCCGGAATGATTACCGAAATCGAAACCAGTGTCTCCAATGCGGTCCGTTCCCTTCAATTTGAAGATATTGTCCGACAGTTGGTTGAGCAGACGATGAATCATCTGGAACAGTTGAATCAATTCTCTAGAGAGATCGGTGAATTCCTGGAACAGAATCAACTGCAACCGGCGCAAAGCGAAGAAGAATACCGTGCGCGTATTGATCAGTTCCGCGAGAAAATTCATGCTAAACGTCAGATGATTGAGGAATCTCGTATGAGTCGAGTGAATACCGAGTCGATGGATGAAGGTGAGATTGAACTCTTTTAAAAATAAGAAAACTTTATAGTGATTCAACTTAAGCCCCTTAAGCCCCGTTTATACGGGGCTTTTTGTTTTACCGGCCTTAACGGACTTCCATATTCCCCATATGGGTGTTCCAGAAGCTGCCGAAAATCAGGCTGAAAAAGATGCCGGTGGCAAATACGATATACCAGTAACGACGCATTTTTTGGGCTGCATCGCTTTCATTTTCCGGCCGGTCTTTAAAGAAGATAATCATAAAACCGATCGCGGAGATAAAACCGGCGATATTGGCGAAATAGTGGTTTTGGGTCAGCAGTGAGGCGATGCCTAACATCAGAATACCGGCATAAGTCGCTAATAAGGTTCGCATAGTGTTTAATGTCTCCATTGTCTTTTGGGTGGCACTATTGTAGTGAATAAAGTCCGCGTTTGGGCAAATTCTGGAAAACAGGGGAGAAGATAAAATGGCTTTTTACCACTTTGCTTTTTATGTTCCTGAATCGCACCTTCAGGAGGTTAAGCAGGCGATTTTTGATGCGGGCGCGGGTGTGCAGGGAGATTATCGCCACTGTGCTTGGCAGGTTCGAGGACAGGGGCAGTTTGAACCGTTGCAAGGCAGTCAGCCGTTTATCGGCAGTCAAGGACGTCTTGAAGTCGTGCCGGAATATAAGGTTGAAGTCTATGTTGTGCAGGAGAAGATTAAAGCGGTTTTGCAGGCCTTTTTTGCCAGTCACCCGTATGAAGAACCGGCCTATTATCTCATCGAAAGCATGGATGCAAGAGACTGTCTGAATTGATGCGAATTGTCAGGAAATCTTGATCTATTATAAAAATAACTTATTGATGTTGTGTAGGTGGGGATAAATGTATGTAGTTAAGTATGTATAATCTGTTGAGTCATTAAGAATTTATTCATACTTTTTAATATTAGAGGATGTTGATATCTGGTTCGGATTCGATTACTATGACAACCGTTGTTTCATTACAACACTCCTCTAAAAGAGCTAAGATTGTTCCCTTTATATGGAACCCCCCAAATAAATTCTTGTAAGTTGTTTGGGGCTTTTTTTTCTTCGCACGGCTCTTACTCTCAACTTTACCGAATTGATTTCCTCTACAGATTGCCTATCGCTGTTTGTGTGTTTTTCATGCATAAAATACCTCCTTAAATCCTAAGACTTAAAGAGGTCTGTTGGTTTTGCCGACGGAGTGCTGGTTACTATTTTCCGAAAGAGATCAGTTCGATAGTGAAAATCAGTGTTTCGTTCGGGCCGATCATGTCACCGGCGCCTTTTTCGCCGTAAGCCAGTTCCGGCGGAATAACCACTTCCCATTTATCTCCCGGTTTCATTCGCTGCAGAATTTCTCCCCAACCCTTAATCACGTCGGATGCCCGGATTCTTAATGCTCGTCCGCGCTTATAGGAGCTGTCAAAGACTTTTCCGTTGATGAATTTTCCTTCGTAGTGCGTGAAGATGTTGTCTTCAGGTGTTGGAGACTGACCTTCTCCCTGTTGCAGAACTTTGTATAAGATACCGCTTTCGGTCACCAATACACCTTCCTGCTCCGCGTATTTCTGACGGAACTCATTTCCTGCCAAGGCATTCTTTTCCGCCTGGATTTTTCTTTGCGCAGCCTGTTCGGCCTGCATTATTTTTTTGGCTTCCATGACCGCTGTATTCATCTCCTCCGGAGTTAAAGCAAGCGGCCGTTGCTGCAAAGCGTCATCCAGACCCATGGCCAGGGCTCGGGCGTCGATTTTAAGACCTTGTTTGGCCAGGTTTTTGGCGAGATCGACGCCGAGTGTGTAGCTCGCCTTCTGTTCTAAGGTGGTCAACTCCGCTTGAATCGCTGGTGTGGAAGTCTGAGTATGCTCGTCGGCCTGGCCCAGAGAAGGCATAGTAATGAAACTGAAAGCGGCAAAAACCGTCATCGTTAAACGCATGTCGATTCCTTTTTTGAGTGTCGAATTTAATGAAGACAATAAAAAACCACCGTTTAAGGTGGCTTGTAACAGGTTCGAAATTATTCCTGGTTATCCAGATATTTTTCCGCGTCCAGTGCCGCCATACAACCGGCCCCCGCTGAGGTGATCGCCTGTTTATAATGCTGGTCCATAACGTCACCGGCGGCAAAGACGCCTTCGATTGATGTCTGGGTCGCGTTGCCCTGCAATCCGCTCTGTACTTTCAGGTAGCCGTTTTCCATTGCCAGCTGGTCTTCGAAGATGCCGGTGTTCGGCGTGTGACCGATGGCGATAAAGACGCCGGCAACATCAAGTTCCTTGCTCTCACCGCTTTGGTTATTTTTAATGCGTAGACCGGTGACGCCCATATTGTCGCCCAGTACTTCTTCCAGTTCGGAATGGAATTCGATTTTGACATTGCCATTTTCCGCTTTTTCCATCAGGTGTTTGGCAAGAATTTTTTCGGACGAGAACTGGTCACGTCGGTGAATGACGGTGACTTCAGAAGCGATATTCGAAAGATACAGCGCTTCTTCAACAGCGGTGTTACCGCCACCGACGACAGCGACTTTTTTATTGCGATAGAAGAAGCCGTCGCAGGTTGCGCACGCGGAAACCCCTTTACCTTTAAAGGCTTCTTCGGATTCAAGGCCCAGGTATTTTGCCGTGGCGCCGGTGGCGATAATCAGTGCGTCGCAAGTGTATTCTCCGCTGTCACCGATTAATTTAAACGGTTTCTGGGTCAATTCAGCGGTATGGATATGATCGAAAAGAATTTCCGTGCCGAAACGTTCCGCATGCTTCTGCATGCGTACCATCAAATCCGGGCCGGTAAGGCCTTCCGGGTCACCCGGCCAGTTATCGACTTCCGTCGTTGTCGTCAGCTGGCCGCCTTGCTGCATACCGGTAATCATCACCGGTTCAAGATTCGCGCGGGCAGCGTAAACCGCTGCGGTATAGCCTGCAGGACCTGAACCTAAAATAAGAAGCTTACAGTGTTTTGCTGACATAGAAATTCCTTTAGATTTTATGCGTTTGGTTGTTGAACGATTCCAAGATAACTGTGATTTGTATCATGAAATGGTATGGATTGCCATTTTACATGTGATCTCGGTACTTTTCTCTTTAGGAAAACTGCGCACAGCCTTAAAATTTCCGAAGAGTACGGGGCTTCCAGCATCGGAAGCTGAAAACATTAGGAGTTATTCGCAGGTTTCCAAGGTTAATGTGCTAGAATTTTAGCAGTTTTCCGGGGCCTATTGCTGTTTTCTGACGGCTTTTACAACCGCTTTTTGGATATTCGATTTGTAAAATTGCGGCGCAATTTTTCGCATATTAAATGAAGGCCCTGATGTGCGCTTTTTCGCAATCAAAAAAGCCCTCGTGCGGATATGCTAAAAGAAGCACAACAGGAGTCTTACCGGTTGTTTGCCATTTATTGGTTTCACTCTGCAGGAAAACGGACAGGGCGTTATCTGCCCGAAAAATTGTTCATTTGATGAGAAAGTAAAAGTAGATACTGTGCCATTAGATCAAACCAGTCGTACTGCGATTAAAATGTCTGCCGCACGTCGTAAGAGTGCGGCCATGAAAGCGAAAGTTAAAGACAAGCCGCTCGGGGATACGGAGGAAGGCATGCAGGATGGTATTGCCGATCAGGATCGAATGACGGCTGAACTCAGCGATACGCTACGCGAGGCCGAGAAGTACGCCAAACCTTCGGGTGTCGGCATGTCTTACTCCTGGGTATTTAAAGATGTTGTTCTGATTTTCTGCATCCTGTTTGCAGTTTTTCTTACCATTGTTCTGGTCGGTTACCATCAGGACGATCCGGGATTCAATTCTTCCTCAATGAGCAGTGAAATCCAGAATTACGGGGGCAAAACCGGTGCCTGGATCTCTTCTTTCCTGTTGGCGGTATTCGGTGTATTTGCTTATCTCATCCCGGTCGGAATTCTGCTCGCTGGCTGGTTCACTCTGCGCCTACCGTTACGGGAGGATGAAGGCGAGATCGATTTTTATCGATTCTTTTTCAGTCTGCTTGGGGTTCTGCTGATGGTCAGTGCCGGAGCAGGGATGGCGAACCTTTTTCTGCATCCGGAGGTTTTTTCCAATGAACTGCCGTTCTCTCCGGGCGGCATCTGGGGCAAGGTGTTAAGTAACCAATTGGTCGAGTCTCTGGATCTTTTGGCAACGACTTTGATTTTGCTCGGAACCTTCGCCATTTCCATTAGTTTGCTATTGAGTCAGTCGTGGCTGACCATTCTTGAGGTCACGGGACGCCTGACACTGAATCTTATCGAGTGGAGCAAACAGCAGTGGCAGAACCGAGTCAATGAATCTGAAAAATGCCAGAAATTAATTTGTCGTTTACGCGATGCGTTGTTGCCTTTTGCCCGTGAAAAAGCCGCTATGGCCGCAGATGTTTCCGGTTCTGAGGATGCTTCGTCGGTTAAGAACGTTAAAATTCTGCGAAACGAGTCGAGTGCTTCGACCTCAGCAATCTCTCAGGAAAAACCGGACTCAAGTAATGGTCGTCTGCAAAACATCAAATCGGCATTGTTTAATACCTTGAGCGGTCTGAAGAACAGAGGGAAACCGGCAGCGCATCCGATTGTCGAAGATAAGGTTATGCCGCCGATCAATCCGGATGATCCTCTACCGCAAGCGGATCGGAAGCCTGATATGCAGAACGAATTTAAGCCAAAATCCGGACCTGAACCCAGACCCGAATCCAAAGCGGCCGAAGTTTCTGCGGTTTCTTCACCGAAGGCAAGTGCCTCTGAGCAGGCCGTGCCGTCGCGGGATATGCCGGTTGTGCCTGACAGTGCCGCAGTTGCTCAAGCAGAGACGCAGTCTCCAGACGATTTTGAACTGACCCCTTATATTGAAGAGGGAGAGGGTAGCGATGCCAGCGTGCCAAATGCGGCTCATTCCGCAGCGGATACTGCACAACAGACTGCGGATGCGACCAAGCCTGGGCGTGAAGACGGTTCAGCTCCAGAAGTGAAGTCCTATAATCGCGATCCGAGCGCTTATCATCAGCAACATAATATGCAGTTGCCTTCCTTGGAATTGCTGGATCCGTACGAACCGGATGAAGACGGTTTCAGTGAAGAAGAGTTGACCGATCTGTCTTTACTTCTGGAACAGCGCCTGGCGGAGTTCGGAGTTAAGGTAACGGTCGAGTCGGTGCAACCGGGGCCGGTTGTGACCCGTTTCGAGATACTGCCGGCTCCTGGGGTCAAAGTCTCTCAGATCAATAACCTGGCCAAGGATCTGGCGCGCGTTCTTTCCGTTAAATCGGTGCGTGTCGTCGATGTTATTCCCGGGAAATCGGTAGTCGGGATCGAAATTCCCAACGAGAAGCGCGAGATCGTCAGTTTCCGTGATGTTCTCTCTTCGGGCGAATTCCTGAAGTCGAAGTCGCCGTTGAGTATCGCGATCGGTAAAGATATTTCCGGTAAACCGGTGGTGGCGGATATTGCCCGCATGCCGCACCTTCTGGTCGCAGGGACGACGGGTGCCGGTAAGTCGGTCGGGGTTAACAGTATGATCCTGAGTATGTTGTATAAGAGCACGCCTCAGGAAGTCCGTCTGATTATGATCGATCCGAAAATGCTTGAACTTTCGGTATATGACGATATTCCGCACCTGCTGACACCGGTGGTAACCGATATGAACGATGCGGCGAATGCGCTGCGTTGGTGTGTTTTTGAAATGGATCGCCGTTATCAGTTAATGGCTAAGATGGGTGTGCGTAATATTGCCGGCTTCAATATGAAAGTGCAGAAAGCGATCGATGAAGGTAATCCGATTATCGATCCGCTGCATCAGCAGGCCGCCTCTTTCGGGCATGATAAAGCGGAAGCGCCGCCGACCTTATCGCCTTTACCTTATATAGTGGTGGTGGTCGACGAATTTGCCGATATGATTATGGTGGTCGGTAAAGAGGTCGAGCAGTTGATCGCCCGTATTGCCCAGAAAGCGCGTGCCGCCGGGATTCATTTGATTCTGGCAACACAGAGACCGTCTGTGAATGTTATTACCGGTCTGATTAAAGCGAATATTCCGACGCGTATCTCCTTTATGGTCAATACCAAAATCGATTCCCGTACCATTCTTGATCAGGGGGGCGCCGAGCAGCTTCTTGGGATGGGGGATATGCTTTATCTTGCGCCGGGATCGGGATCGCCGAAACGTGTGCACGGTGCCTTTATGAGTGACGAAGAGGTCATCCGTGTCGCCGAGTTTGTCAAATCTCAGGGCGAGCCGCAGTATCTGCAGGCCATTACTCAGTCGGCGGAACCGGAAGAAACAGACAAAAGTGGCGGCCCGAAAAGCGCCGAAGACGACCCACTGTATGACCAAATCGTGAATTTTGCGATCGAAAACCGCAAAGTATCGGTATCGCTGATTCAACGCCAATTCTCGATTGGTTATAATCGCTCGGCACGAATTGTCGAGGCGATGGAGCGTTCCGGATTGATTTCAACTTCGAAAACCTCCAGTGGCCAGCGTGAAGTATTGGTCGGAGGTGACCATCTGCGCGAATAACGAGATTTCTAGGAAGATTAGATGTTAAAACACTTGCTGAAAACCCTGGCATTCGGAGCGGCGTTTCTTGCCGTACCGGCGTATGCTCATCCGTTGCAGGATTTTGTCAATCAGTTGAAAACTTTTGAGGCGGATTTCTCTCAGACGCTGCAGGAAGAGGATTATCTGCAGTTCAACCAGAAAAGCGAGAAAGGGCATTTTAAGTTGTCCCGTCCGAGCAAGCTGGTTTGGGAGTATGCCCCGAAGGACGGACAGAAAATTGTCGTCGATGGGGCTAATCTTTGGGTTTGGGATAAGGATCTGATGCAGGTCACCGTACGTCCTATTGCCGAGGTGCAAGCGGATATTCCACTCAGTTGGTTGCTGTACGATGAACGAATCGAAGAGAAATTTGAAATTATCGATGCCGGAGAGCGTCTGGGGATGAACTGGTATAACCTTGAGCCGAAAAAGGGGACCTATTTCCAGAGCATCGAGATCGGTCTGAAGGATGGCGTAATGACGGAAGCTTGGCTATATGAAGGGCCGGACAAAGTGACCAAAATCGTTTTCAGCAATATTCAGATCAATCAGCCGCTGGCCGAAGATAACTTTCGCTTTACTCTGCCGAAAGGCGCGGATCTGATCGGCGAGCCGGTTCAGAACGGACTTTGAAGTCAACTATCGTGACCCGCGTGAACAGTAAATCCTTGTATCAACCCTTATCCGATCGTCTGCGACCACAGACGCTGGATGATTATATCGGTCAGAGTCATCTGCTCGGTAAAAACCGCGTGCTGACGCGAATGCTGCAATCGGGAAAACTCTATTCGCTGATTTTCTGGGGACCACCTGGAGTCGGTAAAACTTCTTTGGCACGTCTTTTAGCTAAACAGTCCGATCTGCAGTTTATCAATCTTTCGGCTGTTCTTGACGGCGTTAAAGAGGTTCGTGCCGCAGTTGAGCAGGCCAAGATGCAGCGTGAGCAATTCAATCAGGGAACTCTGTTGTTCGTGGATGAAGTGCACCGTTTCAATAAAGCGCAACAGGATGCCTTTCTCCCTTTTGTCGAAGACGGAACCTTTGTGTTTATCGGCGCGACGACGGAAAATCCTTCGTTTGAATTGAATAACGCTTTGCTCTCGCGCGCTAAGGTTTTGGTCTTGCGTTCTCTGGATGAAGAGGAGTTACAGGAAGTTCTGCAAAAGGGGCTGTACCGATTGCAGGAGGACTTTAGTGAAGAAATGTCCGCCGAAGGGGAGAGTAGAGAGGTCTCACTGAGTATCGAGCCGAAAGCGGCGGAAATGATGATTGGTGCCAGCGATGGCGATGCGCGTCGTCTGCTGAACTTTCTCGAGCAGGTAATTGATTTTGTCGACTGGCAACCGAAAGATAATGGGCTGCAGGCTAATATTCAGATGGCTCATGCCAAAGAAGTCATTCAAGGCGGCTTAAGACGTTTTGATAAAGGCGGCGAAGCTTTCTATGATCAGATTTCTGCCCTGCATAAGTCGGTGCGCGGTTCCGATCCGAATGCGGCACTTTATTGGTTGACCCGTATGTTGGACGGCGGCGTTGATCCGCGTTACCTGGCCCGCAGGTTGATTCGCATGGCCTCCGAAGAGATTGCTAATGCCGATCCGAAGGCGCTCCAGGTAGCAGTTAATGCCGCCGAAGCTTATGAGCGTCTCGGCTCACCGGAAGGCGATCTGGCATTGGCGCAAGCGGCAACCTATCTCGCGGTAGCGCCGAAGTCGAACGCTGTCTATATGGCTTATAAGGCGGCATTGAAAGACATTAAACAGCACGGATCTTACGAGGTGCCGTTGCATTTGCGCAATGCGCCGACCAAGTTAATGGCCGAACTGGATTACGGCAAGGAATATCGTTATGCACACGATGAACCGGAAGCCTTTGCCGCCGGCGAATGTTACTTCCCGGAAGAGATGGAAGAGCGAGGCTATTACCAGCCTGTAGAAAGAGGCTTGGAGATAAAAATTTCCGCTAAAATGAGGCATCTGCAAAACCTCAATCAGCAAGCGATTTATAAACGCCGTAAATAGAGAAGGGTAACCGGTTTCGAGACTGAACTGAATCAACGGCAAAGGGGATCTTATGAGTATTTGGAGTTGGTGGGCGATTGCCGCAGGCGGTGCTCTCGGTGCAGTGGCACGCTTTGCCGTTTCGCATCAGGTGTATCTCTGGTTCGGGCGGGACTTCGCTTGGGGAACCTTGGCCGTAAATGTTGCCGGATCCTTTGCCATGGGCTTGCTGGCCGTCTTATTGATTGATAAATGGTCGCTGTCGAATGAATGGCGTTCGTTTATTCTGGTTGGTTTTTTGGGTGCCTTTACCACCTTCTCGACGTTTTCTTATGAAACGATGCAGTATATTCAGGTCGGCGAAATGACCAAGGCAGTGGCGAATATGGCGCTCAGTCTGATTTTGACCTTGAGCGCAGTCTGGCTTGGCATAATCGGCGGTAGACAGTTTTTGGCTTCCTAGCGGCGAAAGCTTTGGGAAGCATTCGGTTTGAAAATGATTTGTTTGAAATTTTACTTAGGATAGATAAATGTTAGATCCGAAACGTTTAAGAAGTGATTTGGCGAATGTCGCCGCACAGCTGAAAACCCGCGGCTATGAGTTGGATGTCGCGCAGATTGAAGCGCTGGAAGCGCAGCGTAAAGAGTGGCAGGTTAAAGCCCAGGATCTACAGGCACTTCGAAACAGTCGTTCCAAAGAGATCGGTAAAGCAAAGTCGCAAGGACAGGATATTGCGCCGCTTTTGGCGGAAATTGAAGATCTTAAAACCCAGCTTGAGCAAGCCGAACAGAAGGCGGATGAAGTTCAGCTGCAGCTGGATGATATTCTGGCGGGTGTTCCGAATACTCCGCATGAATCGGTTCCGGTCGGTAATTCTGAAGACGATAATGTCGAAATTCGTAAATGGGGTGAACCGCGTCAATTTGATTTCGATGTCAAAGACCATGTCGATCTGGCCGAGGCACGCGGTTGGTTCGACAATGATGCGGCGGTTAAAATCACCTCTTCCCGTTTCTCGGTGCTGAAAGGTTCTATGGCTCGCCTGCAACGCGCTTTGATTCAATTTATGATCGATCAGCATGCCAATGCCGGTTATGAAGAAGTTTATGTGCCGTTTATGGTCAATCAGGACAGTTTGCGTGGAACCGGTCAGCTACCGAAGTTCGAAGCGGATCTTTATAAGATCAGCAAAAACGAAGAGCATGATACCAACGACCGTGATCTTTATCTGATTCCGACCGCCGAAGTGCCGGTAACCAATCTGTTCCGCGATGAAATTATCGAAGAGGATCAATTGCCGCGTAAATGTGTCGCGCACACTCCGTGTTTCCGTTCCGAAGCGGGATCCTACGGTCGCGATACGCGCGGTCTGATCCGTCAGCACCAGTTCGAAAAGGTCGAGTTGGTGCAACTGGTACATCCGGAGAAATCGCACGAAGCACTGGAAGAACTGACCGCTCAGGCGGAAAGCATTTTGCAGAAGCTCGAGCTTCCATACCGTGTCGTCACTCTGTGTACCGGTGATATCGGATTCTCGTCGGCAAAAACTTACGACCTGGAAGTCTGGTTGCCCGGGCAGGAAGCTTATCGTGAAATCTCGTCCTGCTCGAATTTCGAAGATTTCCAGGCGCGTCGTTTGAAAGCGCGTTTCCGTGGTGCTAAAGGCAAGCCGCAACTGGTGCATACCTTAAACGGTTCCGGTCTGGCTGTGGGTCGTACGTTGGTTGCTATTCTGGAAAACTACCAGAATGCCGACGGTTCGATTACAGTGCCGGCGGCGCTTCGTCCTTATTTGGGCGGAATTGAAACACTGTAATCCGTAGCGGTTTTTGAATGAAATGATTAGCCCGGCTGAGAATCAGTCGGGCTTTTTATTTGCCGAAAACAAACAGTACCTGTTCCAGATCCTGTACTTTACCCTCTTTAATATCGATTCCTTCCAGCTTAAGCAGCTTTTCTTTAGTCTTTTTACCCAAGGCATAATTGCCGATTTCTCCGTTGTTTTTGATCACTCTATGGCAGGGAATAATCAACGGCAGGCGGTTCTTAGCCATGGCGCTGCCGACAGTCCGATAGGCACGGCTATCAAGAGCACGAGCCAGAGCGGCATAGGTTGTAACCTTGCCTTTGGGAACATCCAGCAGTAATTGATAAACCTGTTCCGAAAAGCTTAAGTGGCTGTTTTTATTAAGGTCTTTTTTCATGGCGGACGGCACTTAAAAAAATATCCAAATATTTTAGTAAAAAATGACAAAATTGCCTTGCAAATCTTCGTAAGCACTCTATAATACGCACCCATCAAGACAAGGTGGACTGGCTGAGTGGTTGAAGGCGGCGGTCTTGAAAACCGTTGTAGGTTAGTAGCCTACCTGGGGTTCGAATCCCTAGTCCACCGCCATTATTCTAAGCGCCTGATTTTAAAGGGTTTTCCTTTAAGTCGGGCGTTTTTTATTTCTGCTTAGGTATTCTTCTAGGTATCCCTGATTAATCATTATTATCCAAGCAAAACTTTTGAAATAATTCTTCTTTCATTAAACCATCACCTAGTCTTACGGGATAATTAGTCATATCATTAAGTGCTTTGTCTAGCCTTTTAGGAATAGCTATTCCAGCCTTCATCAGTTCCTCCCTGAATTCTACTACCCAAATTTTTCGTGCAATAGGCAGATATACATTAAGTTGATTAATCTGCTCTTTGGTTAGAGATGGCATTCCCGCACAATATAGTAAGAAGCAAATCATCTTGGGGGTGTGTATGTGGGCGTTGTACTGGATTACCCATCCTTGTTCTTCTGAGAAGCCTCTAAGTAAAGGGTGGATGTCATATATCCCTTTTTGCATATGGGGAACTCTGATGAAGTCAGGAATTCTGATTGTTTGTGTCATCGTTGTTTATCCTTTATACATTGGTCACTGGACTCATTCGGTGGATATTAGTTAATTGCAATGTGAAGCCCGCGTAAGAGGTGGGCTTTAAAAAGTAAATGTGACTGTCTTGGTATTCTTATCAACTAACAGGCTGATAGCCTGATTGGATGCCTTCTGACTTAGGATGCTTCTTGCCTTGCTGATTGCTGCTGCTCTGTTCATCTTTCTTTATCAACTTATTGATGGGTTTGCGGCATTCAAAGCATTTACCAATTCTTTCAGATCGGTAATGTCAGATTCTGTTTTAAGGATGTCCATTAACCACTTGGCATCATGAAGTGATATTTTTCCACTTTTGAGTGCTTTTAATACTTCTTGTGTATTTTCTGCTTCCAGTTTTTTAAGGTCGCTGGCTGATCGGGATAAGTGCTGGATTAAATCCATTGCATTATTAATCGCGAATGCATTGCGGCATGCAAAGTCTTGCTTCTCTCCTTTAAGAACCAATATGTAATCATGAACAAAGGTAGAAAGACCTTGAATCATTACTGCACGAACTTCATCAGCAGTATTTAATGTTTTTACTTCATTAGCTAACGTGTTTCCGGTATTCATAATACTTACCTTGAAAATAATGTAAGTTATTGATTTATAAGATAATTATACTAAATTCTATAGTATAAGTAAAACTTTAATTTTAATAAAAGGTAATAAAATCAATAGGTTGTGTGATTATGTTGGGTTAAGAGGGGGGGGTAAATACCCGCGTTTTTTCTGGAGGGATATTGTTTTTTTAGTGTATAACTCGAGGTTTAAATTTAATCGGGGGGATAAGGTATATATAAGATAGTCTATTTTATAGATATATACTTTTTCTCTCTAAAAACCTTATTTTAGCCCCCCGATTAAACGGGTCTATTTCTCCTACACAATCAAAACAGAATCAATTTCTCAAATCACTATTTAGCTCAATCACCACATCACGGCGGTTAAAGTTGATAAGGAACTTTACTCCTCTACCATTCTTGGTGCTTGTGTATGTCACCCATTGATATTCAGTTAGAACGAGCATAAATTCATCTTCATGACCTCGTAACTTGCTGTTGTCCTTGAGGGTTTTCTTAAGCGCTCCTAAATTGATGCCATTTTGTTGATAATAAGAAAGTTTTTGGTCAGTTGATATTATCAATCGTAAGAAATCTCTGGCTTTTTCTATCGCTGAATGTGATTGATATGCTTTTGTCGTCCTTGCATTCATCTCTTGTGAATATTTATCGAGTTCATAAGCTGATTCAAGGTATTGAGGCTTTAAAGTCTTGCTATAGTTGCCATCCATTGCCTGAAGAATTACAGCTTCCTTAACTATTCTACTGGTTGCTTTATTTCTCTCTTCATTAATTGTTTTGTCTGCAAGCAGCTTTTCATTCTGGTTATATATTTCATTCCGCAGTTTTTGAGCAGAACTGTCTAATTCCATAACCATCCTTTCCTTATCACCACTCAACCAACCCAGCGGGCTAGCCTTTCCTTGAAGTCTTCTATCAAGAAGGTCATTAACAACATCGTAATAGCCAGTCATGGAAGCGACGTTGAGGCCATTACCTCGTTCAACATCAATAAATCTTTGGCCAATCATATCTGGTTCATTTGTGATGTTGAAACGTGCTAGTAATCCTTTACTCCTTACTCTTTCATCAGTATAAAAAGGTGCTAACTTTTCCGGCTGGACAAGGATTATTCCATTAGCAACAGCACTATCAATTTTAAAACTACCCCCAGCATTACCTTTGCTTCTTGTTCTGCTATATGTACCGCCTTGAGAAGCCTTGATTAGAAAACTATCACTGATGTTTGCTTGATTTGCTTCAAATCTACCTAATAAATTGCTGAATACTTCATCCCCTTCATCCGTTGCAATCATGATGCTTCCCCCTTGCCTATGGCACTCTTCGGCCATGCCTTGGTCTGTAGATTCTTGGATATATAAGACAGGTTCGTGCATATCCTTAGATGTCATATTTTTTAATCGAGCAATCTCTAAAGCAATTTTTTCAATAGCTTTATCATTGTGTCCTTTGCTGATTTCCTCCCCTAAGTTATTTTCAAGAGCTTTGATTTTGTTGTTAGTTGCTTTTTTCATTGATTCAGCAGCATGGACGCCATCTCTAAAGTTTTTCTTTAAGTCTCGTTCACGCTCAACTAAAGGTTTAACTAAATTATCGAAAAATGATGATTTGTAGGATCCCGTTCTTCCAGTCATTACCTCAATAGAATTAACTGGTATTATTAATCCATGGTCTTCTTGTACCCAAACACTATTTCCATGACCGCTAGCAATGACGGGAAACATTCCTCTGACACAATAAGACATTGGCATAAAAGTAAATTTGTGTAATGCCTCTGCTGCTTTAACAATATTGGTCGGTAGGAGTGTAGTAGGGAAATTACTTGCTTGAATCTCATATCGAGGCAGTGGTAAAGGCTTCTTAATCTTCTCAAACCCGCTTGATACTGATCGTTGAATATCATCAAACCGTTCCCGCCATGAATCCTCCCCACGTCTTGAGCTTTGGTTCATCAAGCCTTCAATCATTGCTTGAGCCGCTGATTCACTATATCCTTCTCTTGCTAACTTCATCCCTAACTTATTAATGGAATTATGCAAATCTGAGCCTGCTAGAATTTGGTTGGCAGGGCTTAATTCTCCCTGACCACTCCTCGCGGGTTCGTTGGATGAAGTTAGGTTTGGGGCTATTGATTGCACAGCGGGATCATTGATATAGGTTGGCTCCCATATCTCACCATCATGATATTCAAATTGATATGAATCTGGTTTGTTACTACCACCAAAGTACCAAATTCTAGCCAATGTACTATTTTCATACGCCCATTTTAAGGGAAGGTTGAGCTGTTCATATAAACCTCTAGTAGCCGATTCTAGCTGTGAATGATGAACAGGCTTGCAGTGAACTACAATTCTGAATTTATCCTTATCAGTTGTATAGGAGTTATATACAAATCCTTTAATATCATGCTTCTGTAATGCTTTATAGACTTCTAACACGCTTGGCATTTTCCCTCCGTCTTCCAGCGGGCTATCAGCATCAATGATGATCATATGGTATTGAGCATCAGGGCTTATGTATTGCTTCTGTCTGATTTTTTCAGTCCAGTCAGGGGTACACATAAACCAAGGTTGATTATTCTTTTCAACACCTTCAATCAAGTTTTCTTTCTGGAAAGCACCTGCAAATTCTTCAAAGCTGAGATTTTGAATTTCAAAGTTTGGATTCTTTGCACCTTTGCCAATTGGGATTTGTAATTTCATGCATCACCTCCCGTCTTTAGCTCAGAGTCAACAGGGGTTGCACCAACCATCTTTATTTCTTTTAAGTGTTCATGAGCCCAATCCATAACAGTTTCTTTTCTGTATAGGATTTTTCTTTTTCCCGCTTGGATGAATTTAGGGGCAGGGAAGCCAAAGAGCGTTCCTGTAGAGCGTGAGTTTTTAAGAGTATCTTCTGTAACACGAAGAATGGCTGAGACTTCCTTTGGTAACAGGAATTCAATCTCAGACTCAACAATGTCTGGGAGGTCGTTGTTTGTTGAGCTTGTTTTTAAATTTTGATGGGTATTTTTAGACATAGTGATACCTGAATAATTTATTCAAGAATCACCAGCTTTGGATTGCATAACTGGGAGACAGCTTTTAATTCTATGGAAATGCTGCCCTTCTTGCTACATGGCTTTTAAGTGCCTTGAGTGTTGCCTCTGCGAGGTATGCCTATTGCTTACGTCGGCCAAACGTGTTGATTTTACTGTACTTAATTAAAAACTAAGTAAGTTATAGACTATTCTAATCTTTAAAGATCTATTAGTAAATAGCTAGATTTATCCCGCGTTCTTAGGAAGAGGAAAGCGGTTTTAAAAACTCTTTAAAACGAAAGAATAAGGCGGTAGGGGCGGTTATTTTCGCTATAAATCTTTATACGAAAGATAGTTAAATTATCGTCCGGACGGGGTAGAAGTAGTCAATCCAAATTCTTTTTAATTTATTTAGAATAATCATAATTGCTTATTTTTTCAATTTTAAAGTTATACTAAATGAGAAATAATGCTGATGGGGTAGGGTATGTTTGGTTCTATTAAGTCTGCGTATAAAAAATCTCAAGCTGAAGAATTGCTTTCAAAAGTTTTAGTGGCTCATGATCCGTTTAGTCAGTTTAATGGAGAGCAAGATAAAGTTGCCAGCAATCTTATTGAAAATGTTTGGAACGCTAGACCAAACATATTCTCTGGAAAAGAATTCGGAGAACGCCCTAATACAATATCTATATTACTGTTTGCTTTGGCTAATGGTCTTGAACTAGAGAAAGATAGTACTTCAGCTAGGAATATTTACATTATGTGTATGAGTTCACTCTTTCAGGAAGTTGAAGAGAGAGCGGGAGCTTATAAGCTTGTAAAAGTTGATGATGTTTTGATAACCGCATCTTTAAATGTGTTTGAAAAGCATACTTTAAAAAATTGGTGAAATTGTCTAATCAATATATAGGATAAAGTTTGACTTAAACTTCTGGGGAGGGGCGAGTACCTGATTTGAGCTCTAGAAAGAGTCTAAAGATGAGTGGCTATTTTTAAAGGAAGCAAATAAGTGAATTTCTTAAAAAAAGTAATATTGGTTAACTCTTGGCCTAATGGTAACGGTAAGATTCGCATCTTTGATGTTGACGGTGGAGCAATCCTGCAAGGCGGCAACGGCGCGGGTAAAACCAGCACATTAATTCTCCCATTACTTTTTTTTGGAGCGCGTCCTAAAGATGTTATGAAGGCTTCAAAGAAGCATAGTGATAACTTTATCGGTCGCTACCTTCCTACTGACAGTAGCTACATTGTTTTTGAATATGTGAAAAATAATCAAAGCAAGTTGGTTGTGGCTCACTCCCCCGATGGTGAAAATCTTTATTACCTGTTTTGTGAGTCTGCATTTAGCGACAAACTTTTTCTAGATGAGCGTAACCGCTTTGTGAAAGTAGATAATCTTCGGAACCATCTGCAAATCAATAATGGCGTTTCGGTTTATAAAAAACGATTCAGCACCGCCCAGTACCGCGAAATCATCCAGTCGGCTAAACGTTTGCCGTTAAGCCAAAATGACGCACGAACCATTAATGAAGCAAAACAACGTTTCTCATTATGTGAAAAAAATGAGTCAATTGCCGGCTCGGAAAAAGTAGCGGTATCCATTATCAGTAGTAGCCCTAGTTTTCAATCAATCAAAGAACTTATTGCACAGGAAATTGAAGTGTTTGACGGTGGTGTGCAAGAGCAATTATCTAAAGAAACTAGTGTTAAAGAACTTCAACAGCAAGCTACAATTATTCGCCAAACAAAAGGCTTTTTGACCCATCAGGAGAAGGTCAGGGAGTTGTCCGTACTTAGTCGTGCCATTAGTAACCTCGAAAGAGATTTGGGCCAATTAAAGCATCAGGCTTTAAGTCGGTTTAATGAAGAAGAATCTTTGCTATCTCGCATCAAGGGCGAAATAGAAACTCGCATCACAGACTTCTCAAGTTACGAAAGTAAATACAATGAGCGCAATCGCCAATATAACGAGACTCTTAGCCAGTTAAGAGGTGATGTTTTAGATGCTCAAAGTCGTGTAACCAAGTTAATAACTGATTTTCAGGCCTATCAAGAGCAAGGGATCGAAGATAAGCGTAGACAGGGTGAGAAGGTTGGTGAGCTAACTACAGAGATCCAATCCCTAAATCAGCTATTAGATAGCCTACAAGGTGCGTTCGATAAGATAGACCGGCTGTATCAAAGCCAGATAGAAGCATTAAAAGAGTCGTTTAACGAGCGTATTAATTCGGAGAAAGAGCGATTATCCGACGAAAAGTCCAAAGAGGAATCCGTTCGGCTGGACATTCAGTCTAAACAGCAGGGAGATCTTGAAGTTTTGGGCACCAGTTTCCAAGAGAATCAACTGCAGAACAACAGATCCAAGGTCGATATTCAAGTGGAGATTGGGAAGCTGGAGCACCAAATTTCCTATCCATCCTCTTCTGAATTGGATCGCCTGATTACTCATAACAAGCAAATAAGTAGCGATCTGGCTGAGAAACAAGCTGCTAAATCCGAGCGCCTAGAGTTGCTTTCAGCTATTCGGGATGAGCGCCACAGCAATACCGTAAAAATAGACAGAAACAAAGCTAGTCAAGAACGTCTGAAAGAACACTTGGGTACTCTTGGTACATCAATCGAAGACTGTAAGAAGTCGCTTCGTCATGTAGATTCCATGTTGTTCTTCAAAATTGCGAATCTAAGCCCTGAAAAAGCCAGCGTCGCATCAAGAGCCTTGACGTTGGAACTTCTTAAGACTCCTGTTAAAGAAGAGCTAGTAATCAATGGTGACGATAACGGATTGCTTGGCTTTGATATTGATACCAGTCACTTACCTCCGCAACAGGTTTTAGATAGAGAAGAGTTGGAGCGTGAACAATCCAAACTAGAGCAAGACAAGCAGCAAACACATGACAAACTTACCCAGTTTGCTCAAGAACGCACCGAGTTGGATAAGGAAGCCAGTACCCTTTATCGCCAGTTCAGTGCTGCCGAGGTTGAATTGGGTCAGATTAACCTAGAAATAGAACAGCTAGAGACACGATTCAACCAATCTGAAATCGATATTAAAACCGAAACCCGTAAGCAACAAGAACAAGCCAAACAACGCAAACGTGACCAAGAGGTGTTGTTGAAACAATGCCAAGAGAAAGAGGACACTCTATTAAGTGATTACGAATCAGCCAAGAAAAAGGTCAAGCAGGATTCTACAAGCAAGTTAGATGAGTCATTCGAGCGAATTAGACTGAAAGAGGAATCCTTGCTCCAGTACGAATCTGAACAACGCCAAGAACTAGAACAGAGAATA
Organism: Thiomicrorhabdus sp. 6S3-12; assembly: GCF_017571475.1. Taxonomy (GTDB): domain Bacteria; phylum Pseudomonadota; class Gammaproteobacteria; order Thiomicrospirales; family Thiomicrospiraceae; genus Thiomicrorhabdus. The sequence goes on from NZ_JAGETW010000006.1 coordinate 166,945, forward strand.
GCAGAACTGGAAACAAAAAAACGTAACGACCTAACTGAACAAGGGGCACGAGTTGAAGAAATTGACGCTTGTAGAAAGTCTATAGCGGAACAATCGAACAAGTTAAAAGAAGCAACAGACGCAAAAGCAGAGTATGACCGTTATTCTGCATGGATTGATGGTGAGTATATCTATTTGTCAAAATGGGAAACAAAGCTCAATAAAGCCCAATCTGATCTGAGTAAAACAGTAGGTGAACACCAAAAACTTACAGAAGAATTTAGAAAGGCGTCTGAAGAACACAACACCAAGCTTACAGAATTGAATAAGACGCTACAACTTGCCAGCCATGAAGTGATTACACTACGCCAACTACTGGACGGGTATTTGTCTAGCATTCCTGCCAAGGAAAATAACGACACGCCCCCACCCGCGGACAGGCTTCAAAAACAGGTTAAATCTATTTTTCACGATATTGGTGAACACGATAATAACGGTAAGCATTTGTTTAGACGAGTTATGACCGGATTTAGGCAGTATCCAGAGTTATTTACTCTTTGTAAGGACTTGTTACTTCAGGAGGGGTTTGACGAACTAGATACTGATAAGAACTGGAAAGTTTTAACCATTTCTCTTAGTCACCTTATGAGCGGAACACTTGTTGAGCAGATTGACACCATCAAGCAGGTGTTTAACGCCAAGTCACAAGAGTTGGTGAGTCTGGATGAAAAACTAACTGAAACAGAAAGCAGAATCACCTTAAAAGGCCGTGAAATCAGCCGACAATTCAATCAATCTGGAACCAAATTTGAAAACATTGATGAATTGGAAGTTAAAATTCACTCTAGTTTATCAAGATTGCCGTTTAGGAAGTCATTGGCAAAAGCTGCCAGCGCCTTTAATGAAGCGAAGTTATTAGCAGAGCATGAGTCACCATCAGATGTCTATTTTGATGTGATTGCCAATGCTGTCAGGGATATTGCCGAACAAAAATCAGGGTTGGACGTATCGCAATTTATTGAAGTATCGGTACGAGTCAAAAACTCCAATGCCGACCGTTGGCGAGAAGCGGTAAATGACCGAGAGCTTGAGGGTATTTCAAGTGAAGGATTGAGTTTCTTAATCCTTATTTCACTTTATGTGGCGATTAAGAACGTAATCCAAAAAAATCACAGTGCTGTACTGCTTTGGTCGGTTGACGAGTTAAGCCGAATACATCCTGATAACACCCATGAATTAATGAAGATTCTTGAGAAGGAAAAAGTCCAGCTTTTCGGAGCTACTCCAAAGGCAGACCCTAAAGTGGTCGAAATTTTTAATCACTTTTATGAGATTAAAACAAAAGGTGGAATTCACAAGTTTAGCGATAAGAGCCGTATTTCAGCCCAAGAAGCTATCTTGAGCCATATTCAATCGGTACGGGAGGGATAAAACTATGCGTGATGATACGTTGATGATTCGTCAGCTAACCAACGGGCAAGTATTATGTTCCGTTACAGCTCCCGATGCCGTGGCTTACTTGAAAACTGAGATAGGGCGCGAAAGTGTAGATGATGCGCTGCATTATCAAGGTATGACTTTGGCGCATTCTGAATACCAAGACTACTGGTATGCCGTTTATAACGACCTAAACTTTAAGCCGGATGCCTCCGCTATAAGAAGGGAACTACAGCACGTTTTCAATACGACAGAACCATTTTTGTCGTTTATGAAGCTGGTTATGGAGGCTAGTGGTGAAGACCAGTATCCCGATATTGAGCATGACTTCTATTTTGGGAGTGTTTTATCGACCATCGAAAACAATGATACTCTTGCCAATGATCTTGTAAAGCTAACCAGCAAGGCTTTTTTCAAAAAGGCCAGTAACCGAAGTACGCATAGTGAACGATTGAGAACGGTTGTTGATCTTATGGAGTCCGAGGGGATTATTATTTCTGATGATTCTGGTAGCCACTACACCTATACAGGTAAGCTTGCGTACCATATAGCTCTAGTAGAACGTGTGCTAGAGATTCAAGTGCCTGAATTGCTAGATGATGTTGAAGATGAGCAAGGTTCATTGGAGTTGGCTTAATGAATCCATCCGAAATTAAGTTGCTTGGGGAAGCGATAGCTCAAAATGCACAGTTTTTATCCGACTTAGATTATGTTGAATTAGATCCGCTAGAAAGAACCGACTTGCCTAGAAATATTGGGTTGCTAAAAAACGCCCGCGTTGTTGATGAGGTTGAAGATGGTTATTTTTACCCGGGTGAAAACTATGAACTTCTGAAAAAAGCGATTGGTTCAAGTCGATATGAAGCCGATACAACACCCGACATTGCTGAATGGCTGGAAAGGCTTTCTTTTTACGTCGCCAATTTCTTTGATTCATTGAGTAATGATGATGATGCAGTAACGAATCATAAGCGCCAAATTTACCGCCATATCCGACAGCTAGAATCGAAACTAAATGTAGCAATCAGAGAGGCGGATTATCAGGTAAGCAATGAATTTGGCAACGTCAAAACCATTGAAGCCAAAACACGGTTATCACAGCATTATTTATCCATTACAGAATCGATATTAGGTCGTTTAAGCCGGATTCAGTTCAGTAACCTTACCGGATTGCTGCCGTACCCTAATTCGGATATGGATGTGGTTATGGTTGAATTGGATAAAAAGCTTAATCGTTTGCGTGGGTATTTGCGAACGGTCATCCTAAAAATCCAAAAACTCAATATATCATTCAGAAAAATCGAAGCCCGAACCAAAAAGCTTAATCGCCTGTTAACAGCTATTCAGAACAAGGCAATTGAATTAGATGTGGAATTTGTCGATGTGAACAGCTTGCCACAGATTTTTCATAAGGTTGAATTGAACGGTATTATTCCAGTAGCGCACTTTAATGCCATATCCCCATCGGTATATGAAGAAAGCAGGTTCAGAGATATTGCTTCTAAGTTAAAGCTGAATAGAGAGCAGGTTAAAAATAGAGAACAGAATAAAGACTATGTTGCGTATCAAGAAGATGAACCGATAGAGCAAGCAGAGGATTTGTTTGAAGTTCAATTCGAGCAAGAAAAACAAGTTTTTGTCGCATATCTGTTTAATTGTGGAGGTTCTGAGATTTCTTTAAGAGATTACTGGGAGTCCACGAGCTCTCTTTCTACATTGGTTGATGTACGTTCATGGTTGTATGAAATGGTTAACTGGCTTGGGGAGTTGGAACAGGATATGGATAGCTATGAATTTAAGTTATTGCTAATCAAAGAACCTGTTTGTGAAAAAACCGATGTGTTTATTGTTTCAGACGTAAAGACTCAATTTTCTAATAAGCCTGTTCAACATGTTTAATCAACAACAGCTAAAAACCCTTCAAAGTATTATCGCAAAAAGGATGTCCTATCAGAGTAAGGCTAAGTGGTTGATAGGCTTTTGTGAAGATACCGGAATTGGCTCAGTAAAAAGCAATATCGCCTCATTTGGCATAAAGGATATTGAATACCTAGAGAGTTACCTTATAGCTAATGGTTTTCCAATAGAAAGTCTTTCATCCGATTTTGACGATAGGATAGAAGCATCTAAGTATGTTGGTAACGAAAAGATAACGAGTAATGCTGTCACCCATGAACATGTTTTAGCCTTATTCCCGAAACGGAATTACAGTCTAAATCATCAAAATTTGCCGCGAGGAAGAGCTTTAGATTTGACTGTGCAAGAGGCATTATCTCTCAATGTGAAAGAAGTGATTGTTGTTGAAAATTTAGCTGTATTCTTAAACGCTATTCACTATTCAAACCTGTTATCAATGCTCTCTAATCATTCCATGCTGATATTTAGGGGGATGGCAGGATGTTACTCGTTAAAAGGTTCTGTGAGCTTGATAGGGCTATTTAAAGGTGAAAGGGTTGGCTTGTTTGACTTTGACCCTGTTGGATTGAGCGCGATTGGTCACAAAGACCTTGATTCAATGTTAGTGCCGGACTTGGGGGAATTAAGAGATAGGCTCGATAAAAAAACTCTAGTGTCTGATCCGATGAAGTATTCGAGTCAAAAGGCCTTAACTACATCGGACAGTTTGAATGCGCATGCAGAATTTATTAATACGAATAGGCTTGCTGTATCTCAAGAGTACATGATCGCTACAAATTTAAAGCTAGAAAAAATTAATCTGCGTTAGTGATATAGCCTTCGAACAAATTTAAAGCAGTTGAGGTTAAACCGTTGACCTTGATGATGTGTTATTAAGTGGACGAGATAGGTATATATAGGGTTGATGGCGCTCTACCCTGAATTTGGGGAATAGGGTCATATAGAAGCCAATTGCTTAGGCTTGAGTTTAATATAAGTGGGGGAGGGTATCCGATTGAATCACAATGGGATATCTAGATGGATACCTCATTCTTTCATACTCTTCAAAAGCCTTTATTCAATGGTTTTGGTTGGCGTGGATACAAACCTTATTAAGGTTCGAATTAGCTACTTTGAGAAGGCTTTGGTTAGGTCAGTTTTGCGACGGTCTGAATAAATTTAAGCTAACCGGCCACGCTTTAGCTCGGTCATTAAGTGTATTGTTATGTTAATTTTAAACATTGAGTGAAAATAACTTAGGGCAGAACCCTGGCGGCAGTTTGAAGAGCTATTGCTGTGGGTAAAGACTCAGGGAACAAATAAGAACTAAAAAATGCAAGCCATCCAGTGATGACCAGGGCGGTTTCAAAACCGGCTTTTGTTAACAGTTGTTTTTCCATAGGCACCTCCCTTTTAAAGTTAGTGCCGCCCGGATTCTGCTCCGCAGTGCGTACTGCCCTAAATTATTTCCATATTTTTAATTAACAATCTGTTTTTAATGTTAGCTTTTTATGCCAATAGCTCACCAATAGCTCCTACAAAGGTTGGAACCTCAAGCAGGTGCCACCATTGTTCATTGTGATGTCTTCCACCAAGCCGAATATTGTTTGTAAGATGATTCCACTTAATAGGTTCTGGCTCTGGAATATCCTTGTTTCCTGATTCTTCTGTAGCATACGACCACCCTAACCAATTGTGGTGGTCTATTTCATGACCACCATTTTTCGCTTCTTGGATATGAGGCTCGACAACATCTGCATGGATAATTTTATTGCACACTTCTCTGAGTTTCATTTCATCAAACATCATGCACTGGTAGTGTTTGTTGACAGCTTTCATAGCTGACTCATAAGAAGATCGGAGCTCAGAACCATTTGGAAGGCATTTCATTTGATCGTCAAGCACACGAATAGATATTGCCACCTCAAGTAAGAGTCTACTGATTTCACGAAAGAAATAGTTATCTTCTAGTTTTGCGATGGCATCATCTCTTGTATCAGGATCGCAATGCCGGGCAATTTCTTTATTTGCATAAAAATGGCAAATAAGTCGATAGGCATTTAATTTAATTGCCTCCCTGTCGAGAACGTAATTTGATGGTAACTGCATATTTTATTTGAAATCTAAAGTTTAAGCTAACTGGCTGCTCGTTAGCGAGGTCAAGTTAAGCGTAATGTTAGGTTGAAATTTATTAACGTTCATTCATTTTATTGGTTAGTTTTATTAACAAATTTTTATCGTCATCAGAAATCCCTGGACGTGGATTTACTCCCCATTGAGATGAGTGAACAAGAAGGTTTCTGGATTCAGAGCTAGCCATGAATGAAAATTTAATTATTGTTCCGATGATTTTTTTGTTTTTAGTTTTATAAATAGTTTCCCAAACTTCAGAGTTTTCTTGGATGAAAGAGTCCATAGTTTGATCAATGTAAGACTTTAGTTTTGAATCATTTTCGGCTACAAGAATATCGTTTGCTGGATTAATTAACTTGGTTACTTCAATAGCGACCACACCTTTATGTCTTGTTCCAATATTTCTACCAATATGACTTATTAATTGTTTTGAAGCTTTTTTTATATTGGCCTGAAGCTTTTTCTTTGAAAAGATTCTTTTACACTCAATCCATATCTTTGTTTTTTCTATAGAAACTCCTGTGTCGGTAAACGCATCTAATATTGCTTCGATACCTTTTTCAGGGTTATGTGATTTAGCAGCTACTAATGCTTCAAAGAGGAAGTTTCGAGCTTCTGTTGAAGTGGCTGATTCATCGTGAGAATGAATTGGGCCGTTCACACCTTTTTGGAGTTTTTCAATTATGTGATGAAGGTTATCTGTAGGTTCATTTCCAAACGCTTTATAGATTTCAATAAAATCATAGATTTCAAATAATGAACTAAAAAAATTTGGGAACTCATTCTTGACTTCCAAATCATCAGCATCCCTATAATTGTCTTTCCAGTATTCAATGGTTTTATGGTAGTGTTTTATTCTGCTAGCACTAAACTTGACGCCTATTTTATTTAACCAAGCTAAGGCTTCAGAATATTGTTCAAATTTATCTGAATATGATTCTGTTGGTATATTCATTTCAACCTAACGTTTAAGCTAACCGGCCGCGCGTAAGCGCGGTCAGGTTGAGTGTTTTGTTAGAGCATTAATCTACTCTTATCCATTTTTCAGACCTTTCAATTCTTTCAAGAACAGTTTCATCTTCATGACTAGAATATCTAAGTCGTTCTATTTTTTCTGTAAACTCATTAATAAAGACTTCTTTGTTTTCATATGAACCATTAACGACAATGTTTTCTATATTGCCTTGATTGTCTTTCATTGAAATAACTAAAGCTGGTTTTGTTCGTTCAACTTGATTGAGTTTGGGTTCAACTTTATCGATATAAATCTGCCAGAGCAAGCTAGCAATCGCTGCTACTTCTGCACTTCTACCAAGTACGCCTATCCAGTTAATTGAGGCATAAATGACACCTGGCTCAAAAACTTGTTTGAATAGATGAAAATCATCAATCTCTTGAGACAATACTTGTAACACAGTATTTTTTTCTGGGCCATGCTCTATATTGGCTAATGCACCAAAGAATTCAATTGCTTTTGTCATAATCAGCTCGTTTCTCTAGTGTTCTAGCTACGCGTTATTACGGCATGATTGAGTGAGTTGTTATGCTTTTTTTTGACTTAATAGCCAAATCAATGCAGCACCTAATACCAACCAAACAATCGGTTCCCAGCTTTTAGATTTTGCAGTACTAAAAACAGTTGTTTGAATCCAACTTAAGACTTTTTCAGGGCTTTCATGGAACGGTATATATTTAATATCACCAAGAGCGATAGGCATTTTGGATTCACTATCAAGTTTGATTGGTACGATTGTTTTGTTTTCAGACTTAGCTAGTTCAATTTCTTGTGCGACCCATTTTGAATCTTGAGAGTTTGAAGACCACATTAATAAAAATAAGTCTGCACTTTTAATAGCAGGGTAAATTTTTCCGGTTAAAGACTCCCCTGGTTCTACTGAATTTTCAGCAAAAAAAGTTTCGATATGAGGGTTTTCAAGCATCCCTTTAATATGATTCACTGTATCTAAATCTTTGGTTGAATAGCTAATAAATACATTAAATGCCATATTGTTTCCTATGTATAACGTTTAAGCTAACAGGTCACGCGTTAGCGTGGTCTGGTCGGGTTGAGAGTATTTTACAAAGGTTCAAGGTGCTAACTTTAGCCCTATATTAAAAAATGCAAACATAATACCTGTAGATAAAGTGGCGCCAATAGCATATAAAACCCAGTGGTATTTAGTTAGAAATGCTAACAATCGGACAAGAGAAATTGATGCTAAGACTAGGGCAACAAAATATAAAGAAAACATATAAATTGCAGAAATAAAACCGCCATATTCTTGAAGAGCCTGTTTTCCTGTGTAAATTAATACAGTAGCCAAAAATGCAGCCAATGCTTGCTCACCAAGAAAATTTGAAAAAACAGGGAAAGTTAGTTTTGATTTCTTGTCAGGTAATTCCAAAAAGTCTTTGATTGTTTCATTTGAAATCGATTCAGCTTTCTTACTTATGAATGGTAGAGAAATTACTACAGCACTCAATAGGTTAATAAAAACGGCCGTAAAAATTATTTGTTCTGATAATTTTTTACCTTCAATAAGGTCTCGCGCTAACAAATAATCTAAATATGCAATTAAAACTAAAAAAATAACTGAAATTATTGATTCCCATATCCCATAACCGAATAATTTTTTGTTCACGTTTTTTCCTCGTTGTGACATATATTATGAGGGCATTTTACCCCTGCATTGGGTGGGTATTGTAAACAAAAATAGGGCATAAAAATTGTGCTTATTAAGTAGAATATCTTACATTGTTCTTATAGCTTGTCTACAGCGCTTTTTAAGTGGTCTGGAGAAAGGTGGGCATATATCTTAGTCATCTCAATAGAACTGTGTCCGAGAAGCTCGCTCACTGTATAGATATCAATGCCTTTCATAACAAGTTTTGAAGCGAAGGTATGTCTAAGATCGTATAGTCTAAAATCAATTAATTCCGCATTCCTTCTTAATTTGTACCATGCTTTATTCACACTGACAATCGGCTTGTCAGCATTCATGTTGGACGGGAATACAAGTTCATTTGAAGGGCATATTAACTTCCACTCGGTCAATCCAGAAAGTAGCTTTTCATTGATAGGAATGTGCCTTGTTTGGCCTGTTTTTGAAAACGAAGCCTGAACTGTTAGAAGCTTGTTAGTAAAGTTAATATCATCCCATCTAAGATTGAATGCTTCTTGCGGTCTTGCCCCTGTATTAAGAAGGACTGTAAACAGAGGTTTAATATGGTCATCTATCCCGCGTGAGTGAATTGCTTGCCATAACCTTTCCTCTTCGATTTCACTTAAAAACCTCACAACACCTTTCTTATCAGTTTTTAGGCGTTTGAATCCCTCAATGGGATTCGAATTGATTAAGTGCCATTTAACAGCTTGGTTAAGAAGTGCTTTTATTGCATTGATTGCTCTGTTGACTGTCGCTGGTTTGATGTCATTAGAAAGCTGGCCTGAAACCCATTTGTCTAGCTTTTGCGGTGTTATGTCTGTTAGAGCTAGGTGCATGAAATCTTTGAAGCGAAGCTCTATTAATCTGATAGTTGTTTCAGGACGTTTTTGATTCGTTTTTATGAAAGGGTAGTATTCATTATCGAGGTAGTTTCTGAGTATGAGCTTGGTGGTTAAAGCGGCTTGTTTTCTATCTTCTACTTTCTGTGCTTGTGGATCATTGCCAAGGGCGATTTCAGCCTTAAGTTGCTCAGCTACTTTTCTCGCTGTAGGTACAGAGATATCACCAAACTTACCAATTTGATATTTACGCAGTTTGCCAGTTTGTCTCCATTTGAAGTAGAAGGTTTTGGTGCCAGACTTTGTGACCTTTATTTTTAGACCTGTAGTCTTAGGGTCAGTGACTTCATAGTCTCTGTCCTTAGCTTCAAGTTTGCCAATTTCTGAGTTAGTGAAGTTCATCTCTAGTTACCTCAATGTCTACGGGGATATTATATTGTAAAAATATCGGGATGGATACAAAAGGTATCTGTATAGGTATCTCCAATCTGGTTACCAAAGATAACTTTTGATTACCTTTAGTGACCAATGGTGATTGAGGTTTAATTTCTTAAATCCTTTGTATAAAAGGGTTTTTAGGGGGTAAGGTGTTATGATGAGAGGGGTGTAAAGAATTTTATGTTTAAGCCTACCTGGGGTTCGAATCCCTAGTCCACCGCCATTATTTCAAAAAGCTGAACAGAAATGTTCGGCTTTTTTCGTTTTTAAGCACCGTGTTTACGGGATTGCATAGATCATTACCAATTTATCTCAGTAATCCGTTTTAGAAAGGTCTACTGCTATCAGTGAGTAAGCGCATTGTGCAAAGCACAATTTGAATCAAACGTTTCAAATCCACCAGTAAACTTCTACGTCATGTTTGATGCAGATGGTCTTTACCTCGAAGCCTCTTTCTCAAAAGCTTAAAGAGCTGGCGATACCCTTACCAAAAACTTCATAAGCATTTGGACAGTAAAGTCAGGCGAGAAACGCTCTGAACAAGGTTCACATGTACTCCGATACTGCAGAAACTATTTCCTGGACTTGCAACAATTTTGAAGGTTTTAGTTATTTTCCCTATGTTCATAAAGGTCTTTAAGCGTTTGTTTTTTCTTGAAGTTTTAGTACAACCATGCAAAATTCAAATTTTATAATTTTATTTGTGAGTACATAGTGATGGTAACAAGTCGGCAAGGTGTATTGAAAGGTGTAGCGGTTCTTCTTTTAACCCTGGTTTTTGTAGTGATTAATGGGTGTGCTGTTACAAGTCAGAAAGCACTACAACCAATGGATTGGGTAGGTCAGTCTGTTGATGAATATCCTGTAACGGGGGCAGGAGATTTTGATCGGCTGCGAAATAAACCGGTTAAAGTCGGATCTTATACTGCAAAGGTTAGAACTCAATCTCCGTGGGGATCTTTATCTACCAGCACCATGTCTAGTACTGATGTGATAATCAATACAGGGACAGCGGAAAAAGGCCATGAGTTACGCAGTGGTTCAATGGAAACAAACAAAGACGCTGAACTTGAAATTCATTTGGTCGGTTTAGAAGGGCTTTCAACGGATATTCGATGTAGACAAAAACTGGAAATTGAGTATGACAAGACGAGTGTTACGGATTCAAAAGGGAATAATGCTTTTTCAATGTCAGACTTAAAGAAATATTCTTCAACTCTAAATTGTCAAACAGGCAATGAACAAGATTACTGGCCCAAGTGGCAAATGAAGCTAAGTAATAGTAAGCCTGAACCGCTTCAGGGCGTTCTGATAGTTGATGGAATCGAATATCGAGTTGTGGGTAGTCGGTCCTCCAATATCGGTCATGCCCCAAATACGGTTAGTTACGATGTTAAGTTGAAGAATGAAACCATTGCATTGATTGATCGAAGTGGTGATGGAACGGTTAGCGTCAGGAAGTCTGTAGAGCAAAAACAGAAAGCGGCGATGATTTCAGTGGCTGTTGCATTGTTGTTGGCCAATGATCCCTTAGATCGAATTTAAACACTTCTCTGTTGTTTTTAGACAAGGTGGTCTGGCTGAGTGCTTGAAGGCCGCGATCTTGAAAAGCGTTCAAGGTGAGTAGCCTACCTGGGATTCGAACCCCCTGTCGTCATTATTTCAAAGAGCCGAACAGGGATGTTCGGCTTTTTTGGTTTCTGCGCTACAGATTTTTTGATGTGAATGGTTCTGCGTGGGTTTTGACAAATTGATTCAGTGAAGCTTTTTATACCAAACGGGCAGTTAGTGTCTTTTAGGCTCGTATCCGTGTCCAGTCTATTTTGGCTATCTGTTTTTGTGCCTTAAACTTGTCGCGGAGGTGAAATCTAATGTTTTCAGGCGCGGCTTTCCGGCAGGATGCCAAATCGCTGTACTGACCTGTGATCCTGAAATTTTGCTGATTTCAATTTTGATCTAAGTTTCTTTTTTATCTTTTATAGATGCGTTTTCTATTCTTTATCAGCCTTAACTTGCATCGGAAATTTATCAATTTAAGGTAAAATATTTTTACCTTTGGCTGTTATTTATGTACTATGACTACATAAATGTTTGTTTTTATTCGGTTTAAGTTTGCCGTTTGGGTGTGTGTTATGGATTCCATTTTATTTCTTATACTCCTGTTTTTAGGTTTATGGGTCGTTTTCACTAAAATAATGGGGAGGTTTGTATACTCCTCATTTTTCTCTATATATGGTGGTATGCTGGCTTCGTTAATCATGCTTTCCTGGGTTACGGATTACGGTGTTGACGGAGATAAGCTTTCATCGCATAACATTGCGCAAGCTTCTGCTGCGGATGAAGATTTAGGTATTGATTTTGATTCTTTGGAGGCAACCGGTGCTGGTTCGAGCCAGGATAAGTTGAATCATCGAGCAGACGACGAGTGTATGGCAGGATCAACGGATGTCGAATGCATGCTCAAGGAACTGCAAGAATCCAGAGAAAGTCTGTTGAGATAAAGTTCCTTTCAAGAAAATATTGTGGGAAACCACTTTAGTGGAAGCTTTTCTTACCGCTTTAATCGCACTTCAATCAAGCCTTATTATTGAAGCCCGCACATGGTTATCGCAGAGTGCGGTTTTTTCTTTTTGAGGGCTTGAAAAGGGCGTTTTGACGAGCTTTGGCATTTCTAGGAAAAAAATAAATTATTTTGTAATTTGCCAGTTGACACCCTAGGCTGCGCTCTATACAATACGCCACATCTTGATTTCGGAGTATAGCGCAGCCTGGTAGCGCACCTGTTTTGGGTACAGGTGGTCGGGGGTTCAAATCCCTCTACTCCGACCATTCAATTTGGTTCAAGGTATTATGTGGTTCGATATTATGCGCCCATAGCACAACTGGATAGTGCATCGCCCTTCTAAGGCGAGGGTTTCAGGTTCGAATCCTGATGGGCGTGCCATTTACGGCGTGTCAATCAACATCCTACGGCGGATGTAGCTCAGTTGGTAGAGCCCAGGATTGTGATTCCTGTTGTCGCGGGTTCGATCCCCGTCATTCGCCCCACATTCTGAAGATTCGATTCTTTTCGGGTTTTCAACAAAAGTTAAGTTTCATCTAGGACTTAACTTTCTGTTTCGGAGTATAGCGCAGCCTGGTAGCGCACCTGTTTTGGGTACAGGTGGTCGGGGGTTCAAATCCCTCTACTCCGACCATTTATTCTTTTCGATTTCTTTGTCTTTCTGATTAATATCGTTATTGCTTTTCTTGGCGTATTGTTTTCTCTGCGAAAATAGAATCGTTTTCCCCGTTCTTACCTGATACTGAAGCGGCTGCTTAAGTACTTCTGGGCCATTCCTAAATGGGTCTTGCCATCAGAGTGTTTTCATTTGGATTGTTATCAAAAAATTTCCTTACTAACTTCACGTTCCGAGATATGTTGCTGATTTGAAAAAATTGTTGTGTTGCTGCGTAACACAAGATAATGTTTTCATTAGTCGGCATAAAACCGATAAAGGTGCATTTAACGATAGGATAATGCAATCGTTAGTGTGATTCTGTTTAACCAATAACTGGATAATCTATGTTTGAAAACGGTGATCTGATCTTGGCGATGGGTGCCATTTCTGTAATTTACGCTCTGATTCTTTTCTATATCTCTAATAAAACCAAATATCAAATTCTGACGATTATTGGCGTATCGCTATTAATCTTTGGCGGTTTTGCCGCTTATGAAGGCAAGCAAAGCAGCGCATTTTTAAAGGATTATGTGCCCGCCCTTTATTCGGACGGAGAGCTTGCTTCGCATGAGATTCGCTCGGTATTCAATAAGGCGTCAGACGCCATCAACTGATTAATCGTAGCTTTCCAGCCGTATGCTTTTCAAAGGCGTATAGATAGGGGAAGTGTGCGTTAATTGGCTCTCATAGAGCGTAATTCGTTCGACTTTTAGCCAGATATCGTCGAGTCGGCTGATATCGGACGGAATGTGGATTGCGCTCGGATCGCTGTGGGTTTTGATTCTGCCCAGACTGATATGCGGGCGGAAGGTCTGTTTTCGCGCTTCCAGACCGATCGGCTTTAGATGTTGTTCGATTTCCCTGACAAGATATTGCATCGGAAGGGTTGCATCCAGTGATGCTATGACGGTATGCGGTTTTTTCGGTGTCGGAAACAGCTGAATCTGGCGGACTTCGGCCTCAAAGAAACTCATTCCCTCGGAAAACCACTCTTCCATCGAATCCATTACCTGCTGGATTTTTTCTTGCGGAATTTTCGATCCGAGAAACTGCAAAGTCAGATGGTAATTTTCTTCAGGAAACCAGCGAACCTGATTCGCCCAGGACAACGTTTGCAGACGTTTGCTGATTGCCGACAGCGATTCCGAGGTTTTATCATCAACAGGAAGAGCAATAAAGCTGCGCATAGCGGTTTTGAGTGCTCCTAGATCGTGCTTAGCCAGTAAAAGCCGAAACGGGGAATAACCAGAGTGTTATTAAATATCTCCGGTTTCTGGCGCGTATAAAGATCTATAAACTGGCATTCGCGTTCTTTCATGCAGCCGGCAACATCCTGCATATCCAGTTTTTGCGGCTGGTTGTTGAAGTTGGCGACGACCAGTACCTGCTCGTTATATCGCTGACTGCTGTAGCGGTTGAATACGAACAGGTTCGGGTTGCCGACGTCAATCAGTTCGCGGTTATTGAAGTCGGAAAACACTTCGATCTCTTTGCGGACGCTGATCATCTTTTTAATCGCGCTGAAAATTTCATATTCAATGGTTCCCGGCGTGTTGCGTCTTTCGGCTTTATCCCAGTCAATAAACGGGCGGTGTACCCAGCGATTATCGTCCATTTTGTTCGGATCCTCGAGATAGGAGTCGTCGTTTAAGGTGCCGATTTCATCACCGTAATAAAGCAGAGGGATTCCACCGAACGAAAGGATCATGCTGTGCAGCAGGGTAATAATCTGGACGGCATCCTGTTGTGCCTGTATATCGTTGTTCTTCAGGGCATATTCGAGTCCGACCAGTGATGCCAAAGAGCCAGAAATACGGGCGTCTCCGGTTTTTGAGTTTTCGGCGAACGGCAGGCCATGCGAATGAGAATTTTCATATCTTCCGGTCAGAAAATCGATCAGGAATCGTCGGTGTGAGTTCGGATCGTAGCCAGCCTGAATGATGTCCTGATCGTCGAATCCCAGTCCGATATCATCATGGCAGCGAATATAATTGAGCCAGGTCGCACGTTCCAGTTTAACCGGCAAACTTTTGATTCCCTGCGTCAGAAGATTGGCATTTTTCGTCGCAACGGCGTCCCACAGCAGAGCCATAAAGGTTGCGTTATAGGCGATTTCGCACTCTTTAGCGATGACGGCGTCTTCACCGAAATATTTTGTGACTTCAACCGGCGCGACGATCGCTTCGGCAATAAATAGTACGCCCGGAGCCGTCACCTGACAGCAGTCTTTGAGTAACTGTAGAATCAGGTGCGCTTCGTGTTCGTTCTGACAGGTGCTGCCGATTTTTTTCCACAGGAACGCGACAGCGTCGAGTCGGAGAATATCGGCTCCCTGATTGGCCCAGTAGAGAATGATGTCGAGCATTTCGATAAAGACCGAAGGATTGCTGTAGTTCAGATCCCATTGGTAATCGTTGAAAACGGTCATTACCCAGCGTTGCATCTCCTCATCCCAGGTGAAGTTACCCGGCGCGGTTTCGGGGAAGACTTCGAGCATGCTCTCTTCGAACATGTCCGGGATATTGCGGGTTTTGAAGGTGTAGTAGTAATCCTGATAAGTTTCGTCACCGGCGCGGGCTTTCTGCGCCCATTCATGCTCATCGGAAGTATGGTTGAGTACCACGTCCAGGGCCAGCAAAATATCCCGAGAGTGCATCTCTTTCGAGAGCGCTTGCAAGTCTTCGAGCGTTCCGACACGGTCATCGACGGCGCGGAAGTCGCTGACGGCATAACCGCCGTCACTTCGGCCGTCCGGGCATTCCATGATCGGCATAATATGAACCATATTAATGCCCAGTTCCTGAAAATAATTCAGGTGGCTTTTCATTCCTTTGAGATCGCCGGCAAATCCGTTGGCGTAGAGCGCCATCCCAACCCATTTTTGACTCAGAAACCAGTTGTAGTCTTTTTCCCGGTCGATATCGATCTGTTTTAGCTTCTCCGACCGTTTAATGTATTTACGGGCCATGGTCTCGACCAGTTTCAATGCCTGTTCATTGAAATCGGGCCGATCTCCGTACAGGCGTTCAAACAAACCGTGAATGGCGTAAAAGTTGGCGCCAAGGCGGGTATAGAAATGACGCAGATCCTGTTCGGATATTTCAGGTTTGATCTGGTTAAGGATGTCGTTCAGCAGCGAGTGGGAAATTTGCTCGTACATAGGGCTCTCGTCGGGGGTTGTCAGATGTTTGTCTATTTCTCGTCTAAAAATTCGAATGAATTTTCATCTTAGCAGCTTTATTGCCTGAAAGCGTTGCGGTAAAAATCCGGGTCTGTGCTCAGGGCGCCGCGCAAACCGATGATTTTTGCGGCGAAAGTCTGTGCTTGTTGTAGCGTATGTTGTATCGGCCAGTTGTGAAGCAGGCCGTGAATGTAGACGGAGGTGAAAGCGTCACCAGCCCCGACAGTATCGACAAAGTGTTCGATTTTCGGTGGCGTCTGTCGGAAAAATCCCTCTTCGCACAGCACCGATGAGCCTTCGGCTCCTTGAGTCACAATCAACTGCTGGCAGGCAAACTTGGAACGAAAAGCATGCATGGCTTTTTGCAGGTCTGAGTCGTTAAATCCGAGTTCATGCAGCTCGTCGATATTGAGTTTGACCCATCTGGCGGCATGAAGCCACTTGAAAAGAGAGGTTTTGTCCCACCAGGGTGCGCGCAGGTTTACATCGAGAAAAACAGACCAGTCTCCGGCTTTTTGTAAACGCACAAACTGTTGTTTAGAATCGGCCGAACGCAGAGCCAGTGAACCGTGATAAAGAATGCCGCCGTGATGGTTTAAATTCATTTCGTCAAAACGGATAAAGTCATAGGCACTGTGCGCTGTAATATCGTAATGCGGTTCATTGTCGATCAGCTCGATCTGTACCTGACCGGTCGGATGCTGCGGGTCCTGTTGGATAAATTGCGTTTCAATCCCCCAGTCTCTGGCATTTTTCAGAATTTGCACACCGAGCGCATCTTGTCCGATGCGTGAAACAAAAACCGGGCTGTCGCCAAAGGCCTGCAAATGCCAGCAGATATTAAAGGGGGCGCCGCCGAGCACTTTTTCTCCGTTTGGAAAGCAATCAAACAGAACTTCGCCGAAAATCGTGACGGAGTTGAAATCAGTCATATAAGAGTATCCCAATCGTGTAATCGTTCTTTGATATGCGGAAAGTAATGTTCGACGCCCTGCAAAATACCGGCAGCATAGTTGCCGTTGGCATGGTGGGTATTTTCCGCCTGGAAAAACTGCAGCCGATTTCCGTTTTGCTGTGCTTCGTTTTGCGCCTGAAATTTCAGCTCGTCGGTGGCATTGGCGACCAGAATCGATTGGATCGAACTGGTCAGTACCGGCAGGTCGTTGCCACTGTCGCCCGAGAACACCGTGGCCTGTTGAGGAAAGTTCAGATAATCCCGCAGAAATTCGATCGCATGCAGTTTTGTGGCGTTAGGCGGCAGTATGTCCAGCAGGCCCAGATCAATGGTTTCATCTACGCTCCAGATCAGACTGTGCGCCAGTCCGTACTGGTCAAGACATTCTTTGGTCTGTGACAGATAATCGCTTGAATCCAACCGCTGCAAGTCTGCATAGAAACTGATTTTGTGCGTATTCTGTTTGGACGGCTCCTGAAGCCTCAGTCCGGAAATTTTTCGCAGTGATATTTGAACCTGATCGAGATTTTGTTGTGACCAGCCCTGATCGATTTCGTTCTCCCATACCCGCATCGGGTGCCAGTCCTGATAATCTCGGTGATAGATTTTGGTTCCGACATCGGTAATGGCGTAGTTGGGTTGCGGCAACTGGAAGTTTTTAATAGCGCTTTGCATCAGATCCAGGTGGCGTCCGGTGACATACACCAGGGTTATCTCCGGCAGTTCGCACAGTTCCCGGAACAGGGGGCGCGCCATAGGATGTTCCGGTTGGGTTCCGTTCGGGATAAGGGTTCGATCAAGGTCGGTGCATAATAAGATCGAGGTCATTACGCCTCCTTAGGTGCGCTAAGCGGCGACCGGCAGGTACCGAAAAAATCGTAGTACTCAAAAGCCTCCAAGATGCCTTTCTCGTAACTGTTTTTGGCAAAGTAGATGTGCTTCATATCCGTCAGCTGCGAGAGTTCTTCGTCGTGTCGGTTGGCGACTACGACCGCCAAGGCATTACCTCGCATCATGTCCTCATCGGCACCGGAACCGCCGGCAACGAGAATTTTTTCCAGAGGAATTTGCCAGCGGTCGGCAACATAGCGCAAAGCCATTCCTTTCGAAGCACGTATCGGCAGGATGTCGAGGTATTGTCCAAATGACAGTAGTGCATTGACGGATTGCTCTTCCTGATGCAACAGGCATTTAATCTCTTCTAGATTGGCAATCTCGGTATCAATGAAATAACTGACTTTGAAGTGAGTCTGTTCCGATTTCGGCTGCAATTTGAGACCGGGATAATCTTTTAGTATGGCGCGGACTCTGTGCGGCATCCAATGATAGTCCAGATGGTGTTCCCAGGCTTTGTCGGTAGTCAGTTTCGGGGCGTAGTTAATCTCGGTTCCGCCGCTGGTAATCAGGACATCCGGTTCCGGAATCCGGTGTTGTTTCAAAAGCCGAAGGGCTGAATCCAGACGGCGGCCGGTCGCAATGATAAACAGCGTCGTTTTACGGTTCTCTTTCAATTTACTCAGCATTTGCTGCAGTGCCTGCGGGTATTCCATCAGGTTCTGATCCAAAGTACTGACAAAGGCGCGATCCTTGTATAGTCCCTGACGTCGGGTAAGCGGTTTGCGTTCGAGGCGTTCGGCCTTTTTGATGATCGGGCAGATCACTTGTAGATAACTTTGTGTGTGCGCTTCCCAGGAGTAATGCGTCTGAACGCCCTGCAAACCTTTCCGGACCATTTTTTTTGTTTCGGCAGGGTGCGCCAGAATCTGTTCCAGTGCGTTGGTCACGGTTTTAGGTTCGAGCGGGTCAATCAGAATGCCGTTGTGGCAGTTAGCAAGAATATCTCGTGGCCCGCCGTCTTCGGTCGCGACAATAGGCAGTCCGGATGCCGCGGCTTCAATCAAGGTTAGACCGAAGGGTTCGGTCAAAGCCGGATTGACAAAGACTCCGCCTGAGGCGGCGGCGATACGGTAGATTTCGGGAACTTCGCTGCGGCAGTGGTGCTTGGGCAGCGCTACTTTTCCGTACAGGTCGTAGCGGTCAATAGTTGTCCACAGTTTATGGAAAACTTCCTGTGCACCGCTCTCGAGATCGTCCACATCGTCACGATTTCCGGCAACGATCACCAGATTGGCTTTTTCCTGCAGTAGTGGAGATTCTCCATAGGATTCGACCAGAGCGGAAATATTCTTGCGTTGATCGGGGCGCGACAGGGCGAGAATAATCGGTTTGTCGGGTTCGGTCAGGTGTTTGCTCAGGCGTTGGTATAGTTCGCCGGAAAGTTCATTTCCCTGCGGAGGTTTGAAGTGTTGCAGATTGGTGCCGGGAGGGATGACCCGCATCTGTTCCGGTTGGTAGAAATCATAGATTTCATACTGCTCTTCGATTTCCTGATGGGTGCTGGTAATGACCCTTTCGGCGGTTGCGAGAGTGTGTTCTTCGGCGTCGATTCGTCTCGACATGTTATAGAGTTTTTCGATCTGATCGGTATTCAGGCCGCTGGCGATCAGTCGTGCGCGTTTTACGCGTCCCAAGGAATGGCCGGTATGAATCAGCGGGATCGAAAACTGGTTAGCTAGCAGGGAGCCGACGTAGCCGGCGTCGGCGTAGTGGCTGTGCACTATATCCGGCAGCCTCGCTTTGTGGCGGAAGTAATTAGCCATATTATCGGCAAACACATCGAGATGATCCCAAAGCTGTTCTTTGGGAATATAGGCTTTAGGGCCTGCGTCAATACGCACGATCTTTAATTTGCCGTTGAGTTGTTCAATCGCCTGCGCATAGTCGTCGGACACAGCGGGATCTTCAACACGACGGGTGAAAAGCTCAACCTCCGCTACGCCGGGGCGTCTGGCCAGTGCTTGAGCAAGTTCGAGGACATAGAGTGTCTGACCTCCGGTATCGGCATCGCGGCCTAACTCTAAGTCATGACCTCTGATTAATCCGTGAATACTGATTAAAGCAATATGCAGTGCGTCGCTGGATGCATCGCTTGTTGGTTTCATAGTCTTCCGGTTTGTTGTTTGAATCGAAAATGTCTATGTCGGGCGCAGGTATCATCTGTTCATTGCCCGGGTCGCGTTTGTGTGCAGAGAAGATTTCCGTTATCAGAAACGAAAAAAAGAAATATATGCAGATTTTTCTCCATAATGATTATTACTATAAACCTATTGCACTTTACTTAACAAGTTGACCTGCTTAATGTTTTTCCCGGATCGTCTTTTTCCTTGATCTGAAAAAAGTCTGCCTCAATTTGAAAGCCTTGTGATCCTTTTGAAACCGTCCTGACGTGTATTTGTTGATTATGAAAAAACCGCAGAGGGTTTTTCGCTCTCTTCTTTCTGGTAGCGGTTAAGCAATTTGACTGTGACTATTTTGACCGAATTATTGATTAACATCCATGCAATGGCGTAGCACCAGACCAGCAGGGCCATTTCCCAGCCGATCGCCGTTACGAACAGACCGTAGACCGCGAAAAGCGTTCCGATTATTTCGGTCGTTAAGATAGCGCCGAGCAGAAGCGGGGAGGGGTAGGGTTTTTCCCAGAACCAACCGTTGTTTCTCAATATCCACAAAGTCATATGGCCGGCGACGACCAGCTTGAGAAAGATCATTGTTTGAATGATATCCTGCTCAAAACCTTCCGCCTCCAGAATCAGAAACAGTAGAAACGAGGAAATGACGCCGGAAATGCCGAGAACGGTGGATAGGGTTAAGAGTCTTTTCATTTGCCAGCGGACGGGTGTGCCGTTGCTTTTGACGTGATCGTACGCCAGAGCAAGTATCGGAATGTCGTTCAACAGGGCCAGAAGAATTACCATAATCGCCGTGATGGGATAGAAGTTAAAGACGCTGATCGCGAGGGTGATAAACAGAATTAAACGAATGGTCTCGGCAATGCGGAAAGTCGCATAGGTCTGCATGCGTTGGAAGGTCTCTCTGGCTTGGATAATCGCATCGTTAATGACAGACAGTCCCGGTTGAGTCAGGATAATGTCCGCGGATGCACGTGCGACATCGGTGGCACCCGAAACTGCAATTCCGCAGTCGGCTTTTTTCAAGGCCGGTGCATCGTTGACACCGTCTCCGGTCATGCCGACGATATGTCCGCCTTTTTGCAATGTGTCGACAATTCTGAATTTGTCTTCCGGTATGACTTCGGCAAAGATTTCGGTGCTCTCGATCAATTCGACAATGGCCGATTCGTGCTGGTAGATGAATTCACGATCCAGTAGTCGGGTGTCGTACATCTCTTTGAGCTGTTGAATAACTTTGTCGGCAAACTGTCCCGCTTCAGTATGTGTGACATCCTGCTTTAAGTTCTGATAGATGGACTGAGTTAAGACTTGCGCCAGTTCCAGAAGGGTCTGCCCGCCTCCTCCACTGAGCTTTGATGCTTGAATGCCTGTTCCTTTGAGTCCCAGAAGCTGACCTATCTCACGGGCGATCGCGAGGTTGTCGCCGGTAATCATTTTGACTTGGATGCCATGCGACTCCATACGATCTATTGTTTCTTTGGAATCTTCCCGCGGAGGATCATAAAGCGGCAGCAGTCCGATCAACTCGATTTGCATTTCGGATTGCCGGGCAATGGCCAGCGTTCGGTAGCCGTGAGCGGCCAGTTCATCAACTTGTTTAAACATCTGCTCAAGGCCTTCAGGAGAAAGGTTGCAGAGTTTGAAGATTACCTGGGGAGCGCCTTTCAAGGCGATATAGTGGGCACCGTTTTTCTGGTAACGGCCTTTTGTGTATTTATCGTGCGGGTTAAAGGGGGTAAAGCTCGACTGTTCGGGCAAAGAAGACAGCAATTCGGGGAAGTTTTTCTGTGCATAGTCAAAAATCGGGATTTCGATCGGGTCACGGTTAGCCTCTTTTGAGGCCATAATGGCATTCAAAAAAAGTGCGTCCAACTCATATCCGGGAAGCAGTATGGGATCGGAGATCTGCATTTTATTTTGAGTCAGGGTCCCGGTTTTATCGGAACAGAAAATATCAATGCCCGCCATCTCTTCAATGGCAGTGAGCTTGGAAACAATCGCTTGTTTTTTGGCCAAGTTCATTGCGCCTACCGCCATGGTGACGGACAAAACTGCCGGCAGAGCAACCGGGATCGAAGCAACGGTCAGGACCAGAACAAACTGTAGTATTTCACTGAACGGATCTCCATTCCGCAGCGCAACCAGGACAATAATCATCGCCAGTAGAAGTGTAAAACCGATTAGAAAATGCCCGATTTTGAGAACCATTTTCTGGAAGTGGCTGGTTTCTTTCTGTTGCGTTTGTGTAATCAGTGCGACCACGGAATGGAAGCGGGTGTTTTTGGCGGTATTAACTACGACCGCCTGCATTTGTCCCTGTTTGACCAGTGTATTGGTGTAAGCAACCAGACCTGTCTCTTTGCTGACAGGGAGTGATTCACCGGTTAGAGCCGATTCGTCAAGGAGTAGATAGTCTCCGCCGATCAGTTGAACATCGGCCGGAACCCGGTCTCCTATCTTCAGTTCGATAATATCGCCGGGAACAAGATATTTACTGGGTATGGTTTGGAATTTTCCATCCCTTAGAACGTGAGTCTCCGTTTCCAGATTTTGTTTCAGGACTTTTAGCGCATTGAGTGCCCGATGTTCCTGCAGGAAGTCGAGCACGGCATTAACAAGCAGCATTACGATAATAATGCTGAAGTCTTCCCACTTCTGTGCGCTGGCCGAAAGTAGAGCAGCCGCCTCAATCATCCAGGGAATCGGTCCCCAGAAGCGTTTCAGCAATCTTTTAAAAACGCTTTCTTCGCTGGCCTGGACTTCATTCAATCCGTATTCCTCAAGCCGTTCCTGAGCTTGTTTTTCGGTTAATCCGATTTTACGCTTGGACTGCAGTTGCTCGAGAGAGGTCTCGGGTGGCTGTGTTGAGTAGAAATCCGTGGTTTTGCTCATTGGAATGAATCCTCATGGCGATTGAACAGGTTCGAAAACAGAGCGCGAAAAACTTTTTGTTTTTATGGTGTTATGCTGGTTTTCGTCAGAGCACAGCTAATTAATCAAACGATAATTTTGTTAAGAGATGCTTGCCGCGCACAATCGTCGTTTGAGCTTTCATGGCTGCTTTACTAATGGCTTCAGATAGGTTGGCAGGATATACCCTTATTTTCAATTGCCTGTATACCTATAGAATGATTTTAATCATTTAATAGACACTTAGTTTGTTTCGCAGATGATATTTGTTCACTCTTTCAGGGATTAATGGGTTTTAATGGAATGATTCTCAAAACGTTTCTGTGACACGGAAATCGTGTTTACGCTTTCTTGATGAGGAGGCTTGAATGCCCGAAACCAACAATACTGTCGAAGACTTAACCCCCGGTGATGTGCAAAAGGAAGAAAATTCACTTGGAGTTCGTTCTTTCCCTGTTCAGGTTTCGGAATCTTCCGAAATCGGCGCTTTTCCGGTTTTAACGTCGTTTGCAGAGGTCGTTGAAAACAGTCGATTTTGGCAGAAGGTGCAGATTCCCTGTCATCCGCAGATTTTGGAGCTTTATCAGGATTATCCAACACCGTTTTTTGTGTTAACGGGGCGGGATAAGTGGTTGTTGCAAAACGGGTTTCTTGATCCGTTGCCAAAAACAAGACAAGTTCGCGAGCTTTCATTACAACTGTTAAGCAAGGATGAGCTGGGGGCGTTAAGTGAACAGTTTGAACTGACGGTTTTACCTACCAAGGCACAAATGATTGAACAGATTTTGCCGAATCTCAGTCCGGACTTGATACCGACTTATGCGGCTCCCAATCAGATGTATATGCGTCATCTGCACCGTTTGGCAAAGGTCTATCTTGGTCTTGCGGTTGAGGCTTTGGAAAACGAGGGGTTGAATAATGATCAAAAACTGGTCGTTATTAAGCGCGCCTTGGGGGAGAGGGTTCAGTTTGTTAATGACAGTGAAATATTAGCTGCGCTTGAGAGCGAAAGTTCCATTCTGGAAAGCTTGCAGGAGCCGAAAAAGGACGATTTTGAAAATAACTGGATGTCCGGTATCCTATCTTTCTGGCAAACTTTGGGTGTTGCCGAAAGGAGTGCTCTGGGTGCTTTTGTTCTAGGGGTGATGGCGTCGGTGGTCTTGTTCGCGTTGGATGATTTCCCACTCTGGGTTTATATTTTTGTGTGGGGCGTGGCTGCGGTCATCAGTTTTCCGGTTCTACAGGAACGGCTGAAGAAAAAATAGGCCTTTAGCATAATGAGCTAAAGACCTATCGGTAGGTAATCGCGACTATTTTGTAGATTTTTTAAACAGCGGTTCTAGCCATCACATCGCACAGCAGGTTACAGCGGCTTTTATTGAGAATGTTTTTAATATAGCGCAGATAATCCTGTGGAATTTCTCGAAGTTTCGCGCCGAAGCGTTTGGCAAAAGAATCGCTGAATTGGTTGCGGATCTCCAGTGTCAGATGCAAAGCGCCATCTTTATCATCCGTGTGCAGTTGTCCAGCCTCGAAAACCACTTCGACATTTCGTCCTTCATACAGAAAAGGCATCGAGGTCACGAAACCCAATCCTTCTTCGCTAATGTCAACCAGAGTCGCCTTGACTTGTACGCCGTTACAAATAACACGGCATGGTATCCGTACTGAATAGCGCTGACTACTGCGTCTTTCGTGTTGATTTCCCATATGCATCTTCTTATTTTATTTCCCATCTGTTTGTAAGGTAATTTTCCCCTTTTTTGTAGGGGAATACAAGAGGAATAATACTGATGGGGGTAATAAAAACTTTATAAATCAAGGGTATACTTTTTTATCGTGGATTTTAATATGTGACGGGAGCAAAGCATCATAAGGCTGCAGGTCGTGCTTGAAATGCCGGTTTTTCGAGAATGTTATGTGATCAAACCGGTCTGAACGAATGGTAAAAACAGCCGATGAAGTCGAGAGAATTAAGCTTTAAGTGTTTTTTTACCTTTCTTATAAACAGAAGCTATGTTTGCGGTGAAATTTCTGTCGCATTTTACGGTATCATACAAGGCAATTTTTCCTATCATATTAAGGAGTGGGTGCCTCTTATGTCAGCACAAATTTTGGATGGTAAAGCGATTGCCGCAGAGTTGCGGGAGTCCATTCGTCAGGAAGTTGATCGTCAGGTTGCAGCAGGAAACAGTCGTCCAGGACTGGCGGTTATTCTCGTGGGGGAAGACCCTGCTTCTCAGGTTTATGTCCGCAATAAAAAAATCGCTTGTGAAAAAGCCGGTTTCAATGACGTTTCTGAAGTTCTGCCGGCAGAGACCACACAGGAAGAAGTTTTGGCTTTGATTGATAAGCTGAATGCGGATCCGGAAGTTCACGGGATTATTGTTCAGCTACCGGTTCCGGATCATATCGATCCGGAAGAGATTATTGAACGTATTGATCCGTGTAAAGACGTCGATGGCTTCCATCCATACAATGTCGGCCGTATGGCGACGCGTATGCCGATTATGGCACCTTGTACTCCGCACGGCGTAATGACCATGTTGTCCAAAACCGGAATCGGGTTGCGAGGATTGGACGCTGTTGTGGTCGGTGCTTCAAATATCGTTGGGGTTCCACAGTTGCTGGAATTGCTTAATGAGCGTGCAACGGTAACGATCTGCCATAGTGCGACGAAAAATCTGCCGGAAAAAGTCGCGCAAGCTGATCTGGTCGTTGTCGGTGTCGGAATTCCTGAAATGGTCAAAGGTGAATGGATCAAGCCGGGAGCGATTGTGATTGATGTTGGCATTAACCGTCTTGAAGACGGTCGTCTGGTTGGCGATGTTGAGTTCGAAGTGGCTAAAGAGCGCGCCAGCTGGATTACTCCGGTTCCAGGTGGTGTCGGGCCAATGACCATCGCGACTTTGCTGGAAAATACCATGAAGGCCGCTTACAAACTGGACTGCAAGTCTAAGTAAGCTTAAGCGCTTACAGGTCAGTCATTCAAGAGAAAGCCCCGGTTAAAGGATTTAACCGGGGCTTTTGTGTTGTAAAGAGTCTTGAAGACGCTTTTTATCGATACAGGGTGTGGTAGGTTCCCTGATTCGCCATCAATTCGTCGTGACTGCCGCTTTCGATAATCTGACCGTCTTCGAAGACCATGATTCGATCGGCTTGTCGGATAGAGCTCAGACGGTGAGCGACAATCAGTGTCGTGCGTCCTTTGAGGAAAGGCGCCAGATCCTGATAAAGCTGCCGCTCGGTCTGCATATCCAGCGCCGAGGTCGCTTCGTCCATGATAACCACCTTCGGATCCTGCAGGATCATACGTGCAATCGCGAGCCGCTGTCTCTGCCCCCCGGAGAGTTTTATGCCGTTGCGTCCGACGACGGTTTCCAGGCCTTTATCCAGTTCACGGATTTTTTCTGCCAACTGAGCCTGTTCCAGAGCTTGCCATAGCTGTTCATCGTTTATCTCCGATCCTAAGGTCAGGTTGAAGCGGATGCTTTGGTTGAACAGAGCCGGGTGTTGCAGAACCGTGGCAACATTCTCCCGGATCGTATCCTGGCCGATTTCCTCGACGGGGATGCCGTTGTACGAGATGGCGCCCTGATCGGCCTGATAGAAGCCAAGCAGCAGTTGTACCAAGGTGGTTTTTCCGCCACCACTGGCGCCGACCAGTGCCAGCTTTTCGCCCGGATGGATGGTGAAATTAAGATTGTTCAACACCGGCTCATCACGGCTGGGGTAGTGGAAGTGTAAGTTTTCCACTTTCAACTCCACCGGATCCGAACCGAGAAACGGATTGTGTTTCAGCGGATAGCTGGGTTCCTGCTCCAGATCGAGAACGTTATTGATTCGCTGTAAAGCACCACTGGCGGCACTGTAGCTGTATTGGATTGCGAGTATTTCCTGAACCGGTCCCATCATAAACCACAGATAACCGAATACCGCCATCATTTCACCGATAGAAAGGTCGGAAAAGACGACCATTAGCATACTGACGCCGCGGAAGATATCGAATCCGACCAGAAAAACCATGAATGAAAAACGGCTGGCGGCATCGCTCTTCCAGGTATAGGCTTCGGAGTGGGTACGAATATTTTGAGCCTGGCCGCGAATGCGGTCAAAGAAAGAATGGTCTTTGTTGGAAGCGCGGATCTGCTGCAGAGCATCCAGTGTTTCCGTCAAAGCTTGCTGAAAAATATCCAGCGCGCTGTTTTCTTCACGTTTGAGCGTTTTGACCATTCGGCCGAGGCGCATTGTCAGATGAATGACCAGAGGATTCATCAGCAGGATGAACAGTGCCAGTTGCCAGTGCAGCCAGAGTAGAATCACGGTGACACCTATGAGGGAAAACACCGCAATAATCAGCTTGCCGACCGTGGTGCCCAGAAAGTTATCGATGGTGTTGACATCGTTGACCATGGTTGCGGAAATACTGCCGCTGCCCATGGTTTCGTAGCGAGACATCGCCACTTTCTGCACTCTGGATAACAGGTCTCGACGGATTTGAAAAGTGACCTCTTTGGCAATGACGGTAAACTGCTGCATCTGCCAGACGCCGAATAATAGTCCAAGAAGACGAAGAAAGACTGTAATGACAGTAATTGCGACAATATAGTAAATTGGTCCGTGCCAGTCGCTTGGCACCCATGTATTCAAGGTGTTGATGATATAGCCTGGTTTGTCCAGAAGGACTTCGTCAACCAGAATCGGCAGCAACAGCGGCAGCGGTACGGTTGCCAGCATGGCCAGTAGCGCGATGATATGCGCTTTGATAAGAGCACTTTTATGTCGGATAACCAGATCGAAGATGCGTTGCCAACTGTATGGGCTGTTGGATAGATCAACGGAGGAAGTATTTTCGGTCTCGGCATAGATGCGCATAAAGATTCCTTCTATTTGCGGTGAGACGTATGAATTTTGATGCGCTGAAGCATAATCTGAACTCACCAGAATACAACGAAATCCATGTTCTGGAAAGGGCGAATTTTGACTGATTGCTTAAAGTTTAAGCATGGCTGGAGAAATTGTTGGCTAAAGAATAACTTAGCCTGATTTTTGCCCCGTCTTTTAAATAGTTATCCACAGTTTCTGTGGAAAAGAAAGAGGGGCTTTTTCGGTTTACAGTTTCCGAAGGTAGGCTAAAGTTTCAGTCGCATTGAGGGGTTTGCTGTACAGAAAGCCCTGCAATTGATAACAACCGTTTTGCAACAGAAACTCGCGCTGTTCAACGGTTTCGACGCCTTCGGCAATAACCTCCAGCCCGAGGTTTTCCGCCATGGAGATGATGGTTTTGGTAATAACGGCATCATCTTCATCGTCTGGCAAGTCACGGATAAAGGAGCGGTCGATTTTAAGTTTTCTGACCGGGAGTTTTTTAAGGTATGAAAGCGAGGAGTAACCAGTACCGAAGTCGTCAATGGAAATTTTGATGCCCAGTTCGCGAAGCTGATTCATTTTTTGCGACATCTCTTCAAGATTCGTCATGATATCGCTCTCGGTCAGTTCGAGTTCGAGCCATGAACCTTCACATTGCATCTTGCTTAGCAGGTTGTAGATAAAGGTGAAAAAGTCTTTCTGTTGAACTTGTTTGACGGCAAGGTTCAAAGAGAGGCGGCCTTCGATAACGCCGAGTTTTTTCCATTGCGTATAGTGCTCAATGGCTTTTCGCATTACCTGTCGGTCCAGTTGCACGATTAGGCCGGTTTTTTCCGCGATCGGGATAAAATCGCTCGGCGGAATGATATCGCCGTCTTTGTTTTTCCATCTGACGAGGACTTCCAGTCCGACCAGTTTGCCGTTTTGTGCATTGATCTGCGGTTGGAAGTAGGGGATGAATTCCTCGTTATCCAGTGCCTGGCGGATTTTAGTCTGCATTGACAGATGTTCGAATGCCTGTTCGGTTAAGTCATTGGTGTAGAACTGGAAGTTATTGCGCCCCTGATCCTTGGCGCGATACATTGCGGCATCTGCCGCTTTGAGCAGAGCGTCTGGAGTGATCGCGTCTTTCGGGTAGATGCTGATACCGACGCTGTTTGACAGGTAAAAGGTATGATCTCGAATCGTCAGCGGCTGGCTGGTGGCGTTGATCAATTTCTGAGCCAGTGCCGAAGCATCCTGATAATCGTTCAGCGGTTCCTGCAGAATCGTGAATTCATCACCGCCCAAACGGGAAATGGTATCGTCTTTGCGTAGACTGTCGCTGAGGCGTCTGGCCATCGCTTGCAGTACCTGGTCGCCGGTGTCGTGGCCTAAAGAATCGTTGATCTGCTTGAAATGGTCAAGGTCGATAAAAAGAACGGCAAACTGGCTGTTATTGCGTTCGGCTCGGTGGATCGCCTGCTCGATTCGTTGATACAGCAAAGCTCGGTTCGGGAGCTGTGTCAGCGCATCATGATAAGCCTGGTGCTGTAATGTTTGAGTCTGCTCTCGGAGCTTGATTTCCAGTTGGCGGTGGCTGCTGATATCCTGATAGGTTCCCAGCAGGCCGGTCACTTTACCGGTTTCATCTCTGAGAGGCAGTTTGGACATCATCCAGATTTGAATGCTGCCATCCTCGTCAATGAAAGCGTCTTCGAGCTGCAGCAGAGAGCGACCTTCATTGAGCACGAACATATCCTGCTTGAAGTAGGTATTTCCCTGTCCGGAAGGCCATTCGATTTCAAGGTCGTTTTTGCCTCGAAGTTCATCCTGACTGCTTATTTTCAGATCATTCAGAAAATGCTGGTTCGCGCCAAGATAGTCGCCGTTTTTGTCTTTCCAGAAAATGCGTGTTGGTACGGTCTGCAAAATATTTTCAAACAGTTGGTTCTGTTCGCGCAGAGTTTCCTCGACTTCCTTTAATTCGCTGATGTCTCTATTGAACAGGGCGATGGCTTCTTCGCCCTTGAATTGAACTTTCTGAATATTGGCCTTTACCGGGTAAGCGGTGCCGTTTTTACGAACCTGTGACAGTAATTTCTGTTGATTGGGATTTTTCTCGGCCTGGATGCTGTATTGTTCGAGTTCACCGTTGGTCAAATGCGGGTAGACCTGATCAATACTCATTTTCTGAAGCTCTTCCAGAGTGTACCCCAGGCTTTCTAGAGCATCTTTATTGGCGTACAGGTAGCGCGAGTTGTGTGTGCTGTAGATGAAGATTTCCTGATAGGCCCGCTCCATAATCTCAGCAAGTTCATTGTTCTGTGTCTGCAGTTCCAAGGCATGCGTGATATCGGTCGAAGAGCCTACCGCTTTGAGCGGTCTATTGTGTTCATCGTATTCAATAAAACCGGTCAGTTCTATGATTCCCGTTTTACCGTCCCGGCGTTTGACTTTGTGGGTAAGGTGTTGCTTTTCTCCGGTAAGGATAGCCGTCTCCAATGCGTTTTTGAGTTTCTTCGCATCTTCGGCCTCAGTGGAAACATTAAGAAGGTAAGCTAAATCCGGTTGAAAGCTGCCGGGTTCAGTGCCGTGCATATGATAAATCTCATCAGACCAGTTGATCAGACCGGTTTTTAGGTCCAGCTCCCAACTTCCAACTTTGGCCAGCTCTTGTGTCTGTTTTAGTAGCGATTTTTGCTTAAGGAGTTCATGGTTACTGGCTTGCAGGGCTTTTGTCGTGTCTTGCAACGATTGGATGATCTCTTCCGGTTCTGAGGTTTCCAGCATGACCATCAGTCGGAGATTATCGGTGATGGGGTAGTGACGATGAGTGGATATCTGCAGCCATCTTTTTTCACCGTCCTGACAACTTAAATGACAGGGAACCGAAAGGGTGTTATGCGTTTTATCGTTGTTTGCCGAGAGCTGAGCATTCCATTGGTTGATGATCAAGTTGCGATAGTCATCGTCTGGGCAGGTCTTTTCAAACCACGTATGCAGATCAGGGGTTTCCTCGAGTGGATAGCCAATGGTTTCCAGATAAGATTTGTTAACCAGAATTAAGGCGTCATTATCTTTATTCACGCCGGGAACTCGTTGAAGTATGGCGACCGGATTGGGCATCAGGTTGAGTAAAGTTTGCCATGCATTCATGGTCAGGGAGGGTAGTTCGCCTTGGCTCAACATTGTTTTTATTACCTGATTACTCGCATTTGTATTGTGAACAGCTGTGTATTCGCTTTTCGTTGAACTCAGCGAAAAGCATCATAAAGCGGTTTGCCCTGTTAATTGACCGCGCCTCTGATATAAAGCATAAGATGCAGTCGGTCTCGAAGATTCAGTTTGTTATAAATTTGCGTCAGATGGGATTTGACGGTTCTTTCACTAATCTTCATCTCTTCAGCGATCTCATGATTTGATTCACCCTGCGCGACTTTTTCAGCGACTTCTTTTTCTTTCTGGGTTAATTCATCGAGATTTGGCTGGTATTTGGATTCAATCTTCTGAGAGGTTCTTTTAATAAGGTCGTTCACGATTGGGGAGGGAAGCCAGACCGCACCTTTTTCAACGGTTTGTTTGGCAAGTTTTAGCATTTCTGCATTGGATAATGCATCAAGGTAGCCGGTTGCTCCTGAGGAAAATGCATCCTTAAATTCATTCAGATCGGCCTTCCGGGTCAGTGCAATGACTTTATTTCCCTGCTTCACAAAGTGAGTAATCCGGTTCTGCCAACCGGGTGTTTGCGTTACGATCCAAGTCAGCTCGTTAGGTGTTGCTGTTTTATCGGAATCAATATTCATCTCTTCAACAAATTCAACCTGGATCTCAGGGAAAACGGATTTCCAATGATCGGTAGTAAAGCCTTTTTCGGTGAAAAGTTGCATCTTATCTCTCTCTCATTGCTTCGGAAGAAGCGCGTAAAATGGGTTTGAAAAGATATTCAAGGACAGTTTTTTTGCCGGTAATGATATCCACTTGTGCAGTCATACCTGGAATAATCTCTAGTTTATCAGATAAATCCGTACTATTATTACGCAATTTTACCATGTAGTAAGTCTCATTCTTTTCATCGGTAATGGAGTCGGGACTGATCTGCATGACGATCGCATCCATACCTCCGTAAATTGCAAAATCGTAAGCGCTGAATTTAATGGTCGCATCCTGACCGACTCGGATAAAGGCGATATCCTTAGGAGAAATTTTCGCTTCGATAATTAAGTTATCGTCCGTCGGAATGATTTCTAAAGCGGTTTGTCCAGGGCTGAGAACCCCTCCGATGGTATTGGCCAAAAGACGCTGAACCGTTCCATTGATTGGCGCTCTGATTTCAGTCTGTGCGACCACGTCTCTAAGTCCTTTTGCCACCTGTTCCAGACTTGAGAGTTTGGTCGAAGCTTCGGTAAGTTGCTCACGCCAACGTTTGTCGGTCGTTATCTTAAGTTCGGCGATTTTATTTCGCGCCTCGTTAATGGCGCCACGGTTACGGGAAATAATCGCCTGTGTCTTGGCTAAATCTCCGCGCATTCTGTTGAGTTCTCTTTCAAGGCGTAACAGCTCAACTTGGGAAACGGCACCGGATTTAAGCAGTGGACGGGTTGCGGCCAATTCTCTTGAGAGCAGAGCGATGCTTTGTTCGTGCTGTGCTTCAGCCGCGGCAGCTTCGCGCAGGGCTTGCTGACGTTGATAGAGTTGAGAGCGCAAGATTTTATTTTGTTCATTGAACTCGGATTGGTTTGACTGGTACAGGCGTTTTTCCCGTTCGATGATATCCGGCGCAGCCTGTGCCAGTGATTCTGGAAATTCCAGAGGAGTATTTTCCGTCAGTGCTTGAAGACGAATGATTTCAGCCTGTAGTGCAAGGCTTTGCGCTTCATTTTCAAAGAAATTCGACTGCGAGCGTGTTGCGTCTATTTTCAGAAGCAGATCGCCTTTTTTAACCTGTTGGCCTTCGGCAACCAAGATCTCCTTGATAACGCCGCCATCCAGCGATTGCACCATTTGCAGTTTTTGCGATGGGATGACTTTACCTATGCCGCGTGTAATTTCATCCAGGCTGGCATTGGCAGCCCAGACGATGAGCAGGATAATCGTAATTAAGACCATATACAGAACACGTTTGGCACGAATCGGTTGCTGTTGGATCCGCGCCCATTCAGCATCGACGACCCAGTCGCTGGCATTGATTTTGTTCGTTCTCGGAATAGCCAGGTCCATTAGCGGCTTTCCTTTCCCGCCAATTTTATCGCTTAGAGTGCCGACTTCGTTGAATGCTGCTTCTTCGGCTGTTTTGGAGTTATCCATTCTCATGAGGCATTTTTTCCAACTTGTCCGTGTCGCAACGCCTCAAGTACCTGGTCTTTTGGACCGTCGGCAACCAATCTGCCTTTATCAAAGACGATAATGCGTTCAACCAAATTAAGTAAACTTGTTCTGTGTGTAATGGTGATCAGTGTTTTTCCCTGAATAATCTGTTTCAGATTGCGGCTGAATTGATTCTCGGCAGAGAAATCCAGAGATGCGGTTGGTTCGTCAAATAACAGTATCGGCGGATCGTTGATCAGTGCACGGGCTAGCGCCACCATCTGTTTCTGGCCGCCGGATAATTGTTGGCCCCGTTCACCAACTTGCATATTAAACCCTTCCGGGTGAGAGCGGATTAAACTTTCAAGACCGGTGATTTTACTGACATTCAGAATCTGTTCGTCGCTGGCTAAAGGAGCGGCAAAGGTTAGGTTGTCTTTAAGGGTTCCATTAAACAAAACAATGTCTTGAGGAATATAACCGATATTGCGTCGCAATTCTGCCGGGTCGATTTGGCGCAGGTCAATACCGTCAATGAGTATGCTGCCGTTTTCCGGTTGATACAAACCAAGCAGAAGTTTCTCGACAGTCGTTTTACCGGAACCGTTGCGACCGAGAATGGCGACGTGTTCACCTTCCTTGATTTTGAAATTAACGCCTTTCAAGACATGGCGTTCATCATTCGGATATTTGAAGTCAATCTGTTGAAAGTCGATTTCACCTCTCAGTTTACCCTGGCTGATCCAGGATTTACCGGCCGGACGTTCGACTTTACGCTTCATAATTTCTTCAAGTGCCTGATAAGAGGTGGACGCGAAATGATATTGAGATAGAAGGGCTGCCGTCTGACTGACCGGCGCCATCGCACGGGAAGTCAAAAGGTAGGCAGCGATCAATCCACCCTGGGAGATTTCACCCTCGATAATCAGGTAGACCCCCAGAATAATAACGCTGACACCGGCAAGGTGCTGTATCCATTGCGCTCCACTGGTGATCGAAGCGGAAAGAAAACGCATTTTTGCAGTATTGCGGGTAATAAAAAGAGTGGCTTTTTCCCAGCGTGATTGCACACGGCTTTGCGCATTGAAACTTTTGAGCGTTTCGATGTTGGAGATACCTTCGTAAAGGGTATCGTTACGGGTTGCACTGGCTTCCATCGAATCGATCGAGAGTTCATGCATCTTCTGTTGTGCGCTTAAAGCGTAGCTTAAAACGATAATAATCGAGATAACGATCGGAATGATCAATATCGGATTAATCAAAGCGATAATTAAGGTAAAGAGAAGGACGAACGGCAGGTCGACCAGTGTAGTAACCGTCAGTGAGCCGATAAAGCTGCGTATGGCCTCAAACGATTGCACATTGGAGATAAAAGAACCTGAAGAATAAGGGCGGTTAGCCAGCTGCATATTCAGGATTCTCTCCATGATCGTTGAGGAGAGTTTTACGTCGGTACGCGTTGCTGCCAGGTCTATAAACCAACTTCGCATCAGCCTTAATACCAATTCGGTTACGATGACGATAAAAATTCCCGCGGCCAGAATCCAGAGTGTTTCCGTTGTATGGTTCGGCACTACCCGGTCATAAATGTTCATGACGAAAAGGGGCATGGCGATTGCGAATAAATTGATCATCACCGAGGCAAGGATAATGTCCTTGTACAGTCCTCGGCTTTCCTGAATTACGCCCCAAAACCAATGTAATGATGGTTTTTCGATTTTCAGTGATTGGTTCTGGTAGAGAAACTCAGGACGAACATAAATGACCTGACCGATATATTGCTCTTCCAATTCTTCGAGAGGAATCGAATCGGTGCTGTCAGGTAATTCGGAAAAGGCGACCAGCGCGTTGTGATTGTCGAACCCATACAGGATACAGGCGTCATTATCACCTGTAGTCGGGTTTCTACACAGTAATATGCAAGGGAGTAGATGAGGGTTAATCTGCTGAAGTTTGCGCGATTGTACTTTGCTGCTTAGACCGGCTCTTTTGGCAGCTCTTTCAAAAGTAGAAGGAGTCAGGAAGCCTTGTTCCAGAGGCAAGCCGTTTAACAAAGATTCTCTGGAGATTGGTCTGTCGTGAAGCTGGCATAGGTGTAGCAGGCAGTTTGCCAGAGGGTCGTGTTGTTGCAGATCAGTACTCATATAAAGCTACAGTATTTATCTTCCATTTTTTATCGCTCTATTTTATAGATATTTGCTTGTTAAAAGCTATTTTTGGCAAAAAATAGTCGGTATAAAAAAGGAAAAGCCACTAAAACGAATGTTTTAGTGGCTTTAAGTCGATTTTAAAAACCCTTTACTCTTTTACGATTAAAGTGATTTTAGATTCAACACGTCGGTTGGCTTTATGGGCTTCAGGTGTCATCGCATTGATAATAGGTTGCGATTCACCAAAGCCGACACTGCTGACACGAGAAGTTTCAATCTGGTGAGTTTTTACCAGTTCTTTTGCAACCGCTTCCGCGCGTCTTTCAGATAGCCATTGGTTATACACTTCCGGTCCTTCCAGTGAAGCATGCCCCTGAATTTCAACTTTGGTATCAGGATGGTCTTTCATGAACTGGGCTAATTCGGCAATATCATTAGCATAACTCTGATCAATGATAGAAGAGTTGTATTTGAAGTTTACTGTCAGACGATAAGTGTTGCCATCTGCATCGTCAGCTGCTGGAACTTCGAATTTTGTTGCCTTAGGCATTGCAAGTGGGCCTGGGTGCTCGACTTCGCCGTACAAGTCAGGAATTTGCGCAATCGGGCAAGTCGTTTCAGGATCGACTGGGATTTCCTCGGCTCCAAGGTCGGTAAGACTTGGCATTTCGCCTTTGACAATGTTCAGTGTACTGAGCAGAAGACCCATTTCCGCCAAAGTTTTAGCGGTGGAAATGTTTCGATCGTAAACCGCATTGGCATAAGCGCGTCCAGCCTGGAAATATTCAATTTCGGTATCCAATAAATCCAGCAGGGTTCTTTGGCCGATCGAGAATTGATCCTTGAAGGCTACGCGAACTTTATCGGATGCATCCAAGTGTTGGTTCAGGATTGGCATCTGGTCATTCAACTTGCGTACATCATTAAAAGAAATTTGCAGGTTTTGACGCATATCGACACAGGCTTTTTCGCGCAAATAAGTTGCTCGACTGACTTCTTCCAAAGCTCGTTGAACTTGGGAATCGGTACGTTTACCGTTATAAATGTTATAACGGAACTCCAAAGCCAGTCTTCCGTTCTGGGTTGCGTCATCATTACCTTCTAAGTCGTAAGTTTGGGCTCCGTATTCGCCGACCAAGTCAAGGCGAGGTTTGAAACCGGCTCTTTCGCGCTCAACACTGCTGCGTTTGGCATCAATATTGCGAATTGCTGCATGGAATGCAGCATTGTGCTGATAGGCATTATTCATGACATCGTCAAATGTCGTTGGAAGCGTGTTTTCGTCAAAATCGACGTTCGCCAGATCTTTCGAAGGGATGCTGCCGACAATTCGCAAAAAACGCGCGCTGACGTCATGCAGGTTTGCTTTTTCAGTAAGCAGGTTTGATTCTGCTAATGCCAAACGACCGCTGATTTGCTCCAGGTCTGCTCGACGGGTCGCGCCCGTCTCAACACCGGCAGCGATCTTTTTATAAACGTCTAGATGGTTTTGGTAGTTCTGCTGAGCGATTTCTGTCAGTTTGCGGTATCTCAAGACATCTTGATAGGCGGTATAGGTATCCAGAGCCGTGTTTTCGACTGAGCTTAGAAGTTCAAAATAGCGAACCAGTTCAGTATTTTTGAAGCTTTCAGTGTTTTTCTCGGTGCGGTTGCC
The DNA here is from genome assembly GCF_017571475.1 of Thiomicrorhabdus sp. 6S3-12. Lineage (GTDB taxonomy): Bacteria > Pseudomonadota > Gammaproteobacteria > Thiomicrospirales > Thiomicrospiraceae > Thiomicrorhabdus. The sequence goes on from NZ_JAGETW010000006.1 coordinate 203,594, forward strand.
GTCATACAACATTTGTGTAAGCGATAGTTTGGCGCTGGCTCCGTCATAGCGCTCGTTTTGAGTGTAGCTTTTGTACATGAAAGCGTAATCGGCAAAGAAGTCCAGATTTGGACGATACTCAGATGCAGCACTGTTGGTATCTTGTTGTGACGCTAGAAAGTTATGCCATTGAGCCTGAACTTCAGGGTTTTTATCGATGGCATACTGAATCGTGTCGTTAAGATTATTAGGCGACATCGGTGCTGGAGAAACAGCCAGTGATGGCATCGATACAATCATTCCGGATAAGGCGAGAAACTTTAAACCTCTACGAATAAAAGAGCGATCGAGCTGAGTAGTCATATGAGTATCCTTCTTGAGTATGTTTTATATACTTTCTTTAGTGAAAGTTAATGTACAAATCTATTGTGCAACTTTAATTAGTCGATAAGAAATATTATTAATATAGTTATGGATTATATCCAATAAAAAAGTACAAACATCTGTGCGATAAAGATTTAATGAAGTTTTGTTTCAAAAGTAAATTACGATCAAGAAATGGTGTGAATAGGGTCTGATTAATACTTTAGTACGATGAAATGCGGATTTTCGTTATTTACAATCAAATAACAATAAAAATACATGCATAAATCTCAGACAGAGTTAGGAGAGCCATTATGTCAACTCAAGTCGCAACCATTATTCAAGCAGAGAATTCCGTTATCGTTACTGACCAGGACGGAAACAGTAAACTCGTAGAAGTCGCAGATGTATTACATCTGGGAGATATCATTCAGACCGGTGAAGACGGATCTGCCACCTTGATGCTTACAGGCGGTCAAAAGGTGAGCCTTGGCCCGAATCAGGTTTTAACGTTGAGCAGTAACCTTTTGGCGGAGCAAGTGAATGCCGTAGAGGATAATGCGATTGAAGTTGACTCTCTGGAAGAGACATTGGCGGCAATTGATAACCCTGAAGGTGGTGATCTGTTAGAGGCCTTGGATGCGACTGCAGCCGGTGGTGGTGCCGCTGATGCCGGTGGTGCTATGACGCTGGAAATTTACAGTATTGCTGATGCTGCCGATGCGCAATATGAAGCTGAAGGCGGTGTTCCTCAGGTCGCTCGTGTTGTTGAAACAACGGATCCTCTTGCATTTGAGTCCGACGAGTTTGCCGCTCAAGATGCTCTGATCTCTCCTGAAGGTGAAGATCTGCTACAGGTTCCACCTGTCGCCGTTGATGATGCTTTCACAACGCCTGAAGACACCAGTATCGTAATTACCTCCGAAGACCTTCTGTCCAATGACTCCGATGCGGATGGTGACAGTCTGACCATCGTTTCAGTTACTCAGCCTGATAATGGTTCGCTTATTGATAATGGTGATGGAACCTATACCTATACACCAAATCCTGACTACAACGGGAATGACTCTTTTACTTATCAAATCACGGATGGCAATGGCGGTTATGACACTGCAACGGGGAATATTATCGTTACTCCGGTTGTGGATACCGTTTATGCGCAAATCGTGGTCGACAGCGAGTCTGTGCCTGAAGGTGAAATTGTTAACTATACCGTTCACCTTGTTGATAATGAAGGTAATCCGGTTGTCGTTCCAGTAGGTGAGACTGTCACCGTTAATTTGGAATGGTCGGGTGAAGCTTCCGGAGGAGCTGATACCAGTACACTGCCTAACTCTGTAGTGATCACCGGTGGTTCAAGCACTACCTTCCCTATTGAAGCGCTTACGGATAGTAATTATGAAGGCGATGAGCCTTTGGTTGCTCAGATCGTGTCTGTTAGTCACAACAGCAGCCTTGAAGAGGTTGCTATCGGCGTTAATGATACGGCTAACACGGTCATTACAGATACCACTGTCATTACGGTTGCAGACGTAACTTCGGATACTCAGCCGGAAGGTAATACCTTAACGCATACCGTTACCATGAGCGGTGAGAGCGTTAATGATGAAACCTACAGCTTTAGCATTATCGATAACACTACTGAACCAGGCGATTGGGATAATCTTCAGTTCACCAATGGAGTGACTTATGATTCAGTCGCCGGAGAAATTACGGTTCCTGCGGGAGTGACTGAGTTTGATGTTACTACCTATGCTGTTGATGATGCCACTTATGAACTTGATGAGTTTTATGACATCAGCGTAGGTGGTGTTGCTGCAACAGGGACTATTCTTGCAAATGATCCACTGACCTTCACGCTCAGTGGGGATGCCAGTGTGGCCGAAGGGAATGCTGCGTCTTACAGCATTGTGATGACCGGTGGTGATCTGGCCTCGGGTGA
>NZ_JAGETW010000007.1 GCF_017571475.1 Thiomicrorhabdus sp. 6S3-12
GTTGGCGGTGTAACAGATGTTGTCGATCAGCTTTTGGGAACCGACACCACTTCAACGGACGACGGTCTGAACTTGGTTACCACCGATGTTCAGCAACTGTTGACCGGCGAAGACGATCTGATTTCTTCGGTTAATGATCTGCTTGGCGGTCATGCAGCTGACGATACTGCTGGTTCAGTCGATCAGCTGGTTGATGGTGTTACAGATGCAGTCGATCAGTTGCTTGGTACAGATACGGAGCAGGTTGATGATCTGTTGAACGAGGTTACCACTCTGGTCAGTGATCTATTGGGCGGAAATATTTCGCTTGATGCTGACGCAGGTGCGTCTACTTCCGGAGATGGCGGTTTATTAAGCCTGAATTTATTGAGCATTAATGACAATGATTTTAACAACGGCTAAGGTTTAGTCGTTTACAAAAGATCCCTTGTTGCCCGCTTTAGTTTACTGAAGCGGGTTTTTTTGTTTTCGAGTGTTACTTTTTTAGGCGTGGCGGATCTGGATCATTTGCGCAGCTTTGTATAGCCAGGCGCTGAAGAGAGGCATGCGGGTCTGTTGAGCGCTGATGACTTCGTTGAGCGAATATTCACTCAGTGGTTGGCCTAAGACTGCGCAGGCGCTTTTAACGAGGTAGTAGAGCTCTTCGGAAGAAAAGTTTTTCTGTATGTTGATATAGCTGAATTTCGCGATAATGGCGGCTTGCAGCGCCAAAGGCCATTCCTTTTCCTGGACCTTGAAGCTTTTTAACAGTTCGGTGTCGCTTTGGCGGCTTTCCCATAGCTCAAGCATCTCTGCCAAAGAGTAAGTGGTGAACAGATGGTCAACCAGATCTCTGGAGTTTGCCGGCAGGGCATTTCTTAAACTGAACTCGTAGTTTTCGTTGTATAGACTCATTTACGTTCTCTATCGATTCTCAGAATTGAGCAAAGCGAGTAGAATAAGGATAATTTCGAGCATATCAGGTTTCTGTTATCGCTTACAACTTAATTTATTTTTGTGAAAGAGTCTTTTATGTCACTGCATCCACTAGCTCAATATCTTGCCCAGGTTCCTGATTTTCCAAAGCCGGGAATTCTCTTCAGCGATATATCGCCTTTATTGAAAACGCACTTCAATGAAACCATTGATGCCATAAGTGACCTTTTTTCCGAAGAAGAGTGGGCGAAGATCGATTGCATTGCCGGTATTGAATCGCGAGGCTTTATTTTTGCTTCCGCTCTTGCCTACAAACATAACAAGGGATTTATCAAAGTTCGTAAACCGGGCAAGCTTCCGAACGTCCATGCTTCCGTAGAGTACGATCTGGAGTACGGTAAGGATAAATTGGAGATGCAGAAAGGCGACGGCAGTAATCTGATTCTACTGGATGATTTGATTGCGACAGGCGGCTCTATGGGCGCGGCGGCCGAACTATGCGAAAAGGTGGGTTATAAAGTTGTCGGATTGGCCTGTTTGATTGATTTAAAAGCGCTAAACAGTTTTGTTTATAAAGAGATGAAAGTACGTTCGGTTATGCAGTTTGACGATTAAACGATCGTAGTTTGTTTCCGTCCTTAGTAAAAACCCGGAGATTTTATTCTCCGGGTTTTGTTTTTTTACAGCAAAGACGGTTTTAAATCGTTTCCAGATAAGCTTTCGCGCGTCCGACTGCTTCCAGAACCTGTTTCGGTGCAGTCCCGCCAAAGTGATCGCGCGCGGCGACAGAGCCTTCCAGCGTCAGAACGTCATACACATCCTCACCGATTTTTTCGCAGAAGCCTTGCAGGGTCTCCAGGGACATTTCGGACAGATCCTGGCCGGTTTTTATCCCGTGAGCGACAGCAAGCCCAACGACTTCATGTGAGTCGCGGAACGCCAGTCCTTTGCCAACCAGATAATCTGCCAGATCGGTAGCGGTTGAGAAGCCGCGTTTCGCCGCTTCGTAGGTCATCTCTTTTTTAACGATCATTGCCGGGACCATATCGGCAAAAGCACGCAGACTGCCTTTCACTGTATCGACCGTATCGAACAAAGGTTCCTTGTCTTCCTGATTGTCTTTGTTATAAGCCAGAGGTTGAGATTTCATCAGTGTCAGCAGGCTGATCAAATGACCATAAACGCGACCGGTTTTTCCGCGAACCAGTTCCGGTACATCCGGGTTTTTCTTCTGAGGCATAATTGAAGAACCGGTACAGAAACGATCCGGAAGATCGATAAACTGGAATTGTGCCGAAGACCAAAGCACCAGTTCTTCCGAGAAGCGTGACATGTGCATCAGCAGTGTCGCGGCAAAATGGGTGAACTCAATGGCAAAATCACGATCGGAAACGCCGTCCAGCGAGTTTTCGCTGATACGTTCGAAGCCAAGCAGTTCCGCCGTATAATGGCGATCGATCGGGTAGGTTGTTCCGGCAAGTGCCGCTGAACCTAGAGGCATGGTGTTAACGCGTTTGCGGCAATCCTGAAGGCGTTCGATATCACGTTTAATCATTTCAAACCAAGCCAACATATGATGTCCGAAGGTGACCGGCTGGGCGGTTTGCAGATGGGTAAAGCCGGGCATAATGGTCTGAGCTTCCCGTTCCGCCAACGTAATCAATCCTTGCTGCAGACGCTTCAGTTCCGGCAGGATCTGATCGATTTCGTCACGCAGATAAAGGCGGATATCGGTTGCCACCTGATCGTTACGCGAGCGTCCGGTATGCAGTTTCTTACCGGTAATACCGATAATATCGGTCAAACGGGCTTCGATATTCATATGAATATCTTCCTGCTTGATCGACCAGTTGAAGTCACCGGCTTCGATCTCCTGCTGTACCTGACCCAGACCGTCGATAATATCTTGCAGTTCCTTGTCATTCAGGATTCCGACTTTATTGAGCATTCTGGCATGTGCCATTGAGCCCTGAATATCCTGCTTATACATGCGTTTATCGAACATGATTGAAGCGGTAAAAGCTTCAACAAAGGCGTCGGTGGATTCGCTGAAGCGTGCGCTGGAGAGTTTTTCTTGATTGTGTTGATTGCTCATAAATGTGCTCAAAGTTTTTAAAATGAAATTGATCGCTCTTTGCGGCGAGTGGATGCGGCTACCTTGAACCCTTCTGTTTTTCCAGAAGCTCCGGAGTCGCCGGTATGCGCTTGTCGAGCCCCATATTTTTATAGGCTTGATTAATCCGGCTATGGATCAGGCTGGCAAACAGCGTGATTTCCGAAATGCCGACAATGCGCTCCGCGACCTCCTTGCCTTTGCCATCGAAAAATACGATCGTCGGCGTCAGGTCGGCGTTCAGTTGATAGGCCCACTTGCTTTTAATAATCGGTTTGCCGTTCCAGTCGGGTATCGGGTCTTTTTCATCAATACCGACATGGCGCAGATAAACCACTTTTCCTTGATACATGCCGTTGAAAATCATCGGGTTCAGGACTTTTTCCTTTAGAACCTGACAGTATTCACACCATTCGGCGCTAAACAGCAGCAGAATCGGCAATTGTTGGGTTTGCGCCTGCTGCCCGAGAGTTTGCAGGTTCTGCAGTTCCGGCAGTCCGTCTGTCTGGGCAAAAACAGGCTTGCTGCCGAGGCTGAGCGCGAAGCCGGCAACAAATAACAGTAAGCGTTTGGAAACAATGGAAAACATAGCGTTTGTCTGCCTTATGGTTTTGTAAATGCCTAGCCCAAGCGTTTTTCAAGTCTGTGTAATTGTTGTACTATGTAACCCTTTATTTTAGCGAAAACGCTTAAGGGTTTTTCAGTAAAATGGCAAAACTTTAAGCGGTCTTTTTTAAAAAGATGGCACCTGCCGGAAGCCTTGCATAGCTGAGGTATCCGGCATAGATGATATTTTTACTGGTTAGATTGGAAGAGAAATGAGAGATACACTGCGGATCGCAACACGTAAAAGCCCACTGGCAATGTGGCAGGCCGAATTTGTTAAGGCGGAACTGGAAAAAGCGTACCCAGAACTGAAAGTCGAACTGCTTCCAATGACCACCAAGGGCGACAAGATCCTGAATGTGCCTCTGGCTAAAATCGGCGGCAAAGGGCTTTTCACCAAAGAGCTTGAAGATCGCATGATGGACGGCGATGCGGATATCGCCGTGCACTCGATGAAAGACGTTCCAATGGAATTACCGGAAGGATTTGCTTTGGGAGCGATTCTTGAACGACACAGCCCGACGGACGCCTTTGTTTCCAATAATTACGTCGCTTTCGAAGAACTGCCGCAAGGTGCGGTGCTCGGGACTTCCAGCCTGCGCCGTAAGGCGCAATTGATGGCAATCCGTCCGGATCTGGATGTTCGCGATCTGCGCGGTAACGTCGGAACGCGTCTTGGCAAACTGGATGCCGGTGAATACGATGCCATCGTTTTAGCGACGTCAGGACTGCAGCGTTTGGAACTGGACGAGCGTATCCGCCATGAAATCGTGCCGGAAGTCTGTTTGCCGGCGGTTACTCAGGGAACGCTGGGGATCGAGTATTTCGCCAAGGATAAAGATGTTAAAGAGATTATTTCGGTGCTTAACCATGAGCCGACTGAAATTCGAACCATTGCCGAACGTGCGATGAACCATCGTCTTGAAGGCGGCTGTCAGGTTCCGATCGGCGTTTTCGCCGAGCTGCTTGACGGCGATCGCATTCGAATTCGCGGTCTGGTGGCGAGTCTGGACGGTTCCACCGTTATTCAGAATCAGGTGGAAGGAGCGCAATCCGATGCACACGCTCTGGGTACTCAGTTGGGTGAGATGCTTCTGGACCAGGGGGCGAAAGAAATTCTGCAAGAGGTATATGCATCGGATCTGCATAAGGGTTGATCGTGATGCTCCGGCTTGCGGATCTGACGCTGTTGAATACCCGTCCGTCGCATCAGGCGACGGAACTTGAGAGTCTGCTGCAAGGGCATGAGGTCGCGGTGATCCCTTGTCCAACCATGGCGATCGAGTGGTTGCAGGACTTTTCCGTATCGGCGGATCTGGCGGATTACGATCTGGTGATATTTACCAGTGTCAATGCGATACAGGGATGGCGTCAAGCCGTCAGCAAGAGTCTCTCACAACAGGCTGACGCTCCGGCCAGAGTGCTGGCCATAGGTCGGGCAACCGCCGAGGCTGGGAAAAAACTGGGTTTGCCGATTCAGACTCTGTCCGAGGATCGCTTTGACAGCGAAAGTCTGCTGGCGCACCCAAGTATGCAACAGCTTCAGGGGCTCAAGGTTCTGCTTGTCAAAGGCGAAGGCGGTCGCGACCTTCTGCCGACTGCACTGGCCGCGCGTCAGGCGCAGGTATTCAGTCTACCCGTTTACCGTCGCACAGCACTTCCGTTCTGTCTGCAACAATGGTTGCGTTTCAAGGAAAGCCCCCATCCTGTATTATTGATCAGCAGTTATGAAAGTTTCCGCAATCTGGTGCAGGAAGCGGCTGTCGTGTCCCCGCAATATGGTGCTTTCGATAGCTCTGCATGGGATTTTCTGGAGCTGGCGGTGGTTTTCAGTCAAAGGATTGCCGACCATTTACGTCAAAACGGCTGGAAACGTCCGATTGAAGTTTTGCAGACACAGAGCAACCATGGTGTTCTGGACGCTTTACAGAGCTATATTGAAAAGTCGGCTTTGTGATACTTTTAGGTTGATAGCAACCTGAAAGTAAAGGCCGAACGGTCTTGACGAGATCTTTATGTGTTTCTCGGTCAAGCCCCTTGCGCACTCAACTTTTTCGCCCTACGGGCATGATCTGGAGCTTATAAGTTATGTCAGATACACAGAATAATAAATCCGACAGTGAAATTATCGAGGCGGAAGTCATTTCTGAATCCGACGCTGACCGGAATGCCGAGCGCAAAGAGAAGGGTACGGGTCAGTATCGCTCGACAAAACATGCTGCAAAACCAGCTGAAGGGCTGATCAGCCGAATTAAGCATGTCCTGTTGCATTTTGCGTTCGCCATCGCGGTGATTCTGGCGTTAATTTTCCTTTATAGCGAGCAGAGCTGGTTATCAAGCCGTTTTGCCACTGTAGACGGTGATTTACAGACTTTGGATCAGAAAATCAGACAGGCGCAGGCGATCGCGGCCGACGCTGAAAAAGCGCGCCAGGAGCAGCTGCAGAACATTGAAACGCTCAGTAAGCAGGTAGCACAGATCAAAGCTTCCCTTGAGGAGAATACCGCAGTTACTCCGGACAGTCTGGCTAAGCTGAAACAGCAACTGGAAACACAATTCGAGCAAAAACTTTCTTCGCTTCCTGTGCCAGAGGTTTCGTCCGATTCGGCGGATCAGCCGGCTGCGGTTGCAGAAAGTCGGGTCGAGGCGCTGGAACTTAAACTGGCGGCGTTGCAGAGCGCACAGGCTGCGCTCGAGGGTAAACAGGATCAACCGACGACCACAAATAAAAATGTTGAGCCACTGTCGCTTGACGAACTTAAGACTTGGGCGATCAAAATTAATACTCAATGGTTGTTGCAGGTTCCTCAGGAACAGGTCGAGCAGCAGTTATTGGCTTTCAAGCAAGCTTTGCAAGTGATGCCTGCGGCAACCGGCAACTCTTTGTCTTTGCTGCTGGAGCAGGATTTGACGCAGCTTAAAGAGCAGCAGATTGCAACACAGCAGCAGAAACCGTCGGTTGCTCCTCTACGGCGGTTGATTGAACAGATGTCTGCTCCGAAGACGGATTTTCAGGGAGAGTCCGAGCAATCGCCTGCCGAGCAAAGTGCCTGGGGCGCTTTATTGGAGAAGTTTTCAGGGTTGATCAAAATCCAGAAGCGGCAAAGCGAGCAGGTGAGCCATGTTGAGGCTTTGATGTTGCACGAAGTTATTCAGCAGCGCCTGTTGATAGAGATTGACCGTCTGGATTATGCATTGCAGATCGGTTCCGAGCCAATGCTTAAACGTTCTATAGAGCGTTTGCAGACGGTTGTTGCAGGACAAGCTCCGCAGATTGCCGACGAGTTCAAAGCGGCACTGGTGCCTTTCAAATCGTTGCGAGGGTGGCAGCGTCAGCCGTTGTTGATTACCCAAATCGCTGCTGTGAATCAATAGGAGGCGGTATGAAACTGGTTGTGACCTGGATTCTGGCGCTGTTACTGGCCTCTGCGGTAGCGACGCTCATGCTGTATGACAACGGTATCGTGTCCATGGCATGGGGCGAATGGATTATCGAAACCAGCCTGAGCTTTTTCGTTGCGGCAGTGGTGGTGTTTTTTATTTCCGCTTATGTCTTGATTCGTTTGCTTTTTATACTTTGGAATCTGCCTAAGTTCTGGCGAAATCACCGTCAGATCCGCCGTATCAGTAAAGCGCAGGACGCTATGACCGAAGGGATGATCGCGTTGGAGTACGGTGAGTGGCACAAGGCGGAAAAGGCTTTGATTCGGAGTGCCCGGCAGAGCGAAACGGGACTGGTGAATTATCTCAGTGCAGCGAAGATGGCCCAGAATCAGGGCGCCGAAAAGCGTCGCGACCGCTATCTGCAACAGGCGCGGGATGCTTATCCGGAAGAATATATGCTGATCGGTCTGGTTGAGGCGCGTCTGTTGCTTGAAAAGGCACCGTGGGAAGCACTCGCTCTGCTTCAGGCATTGCATGAGCAGGAACCGAAACACCAGACGGTATTGCAGGAATATGCGCAAGTGTTGATTCAATTGCATCAGTGGGGTGAGCTGGAATCCCTGATGCCGGAGATCAAGCGCAGCAAGGCTTATGTTCGGGAAGAACTCTGGTCTCTGCAACGCAAACTTTGGGCCGGAAAACTCAGTGTGACTAAAGACATCGACGAGTTGGATGCGCTGTGGCATGAGCTAAGCTCGAAAGAGCAATTGGAGCCGGAAATCTTGTCCGAGTATATCGAACAGCGAATCGGATTTTCCGAAGAAGTCGGATTGGAAAAACTGATCGAAAAGGCGCTTTCCAAACAGTGGGATAACCGTCTGGTCTATCAGTACGGGAGAATCTCGCTGGGGCCGGCATTCGATCGTCTTAAAAAAGCGGAAAAGTGGCTCAAGAGTCAGCCCGACAATGCGATTCTTTTATTAACTTTGGGGCGTTTGGCGTGCTGCGGTCAGATGTGGGCGATGGGAAAAAGTTATCTGAAACAGAGTCTTAAAATTGAACCGCAGCTCGAGACATTTCACGCCTTGGCTCGCTGTTATGAGGCGGAAGGACAGGAGTCGCAAGCGGCTTTGGTGTACAAGGAAGCGATCGAGCAGTTACAGGAAAAAAATCAGGTTCTGACCTATAAAGAAATTTCCGAAACTTGAGGTTATAAGACAGAAATGTGCCGTTATTAGGGGTTTAAGCTCGTCTTAAGCGTTTTGCTTTGTGCGAAGTGGAATCATGCACGACGCTTTCGAAAAATTCGCTGAATGCCTCCGGCGTCTTGTCCAGATGGCAGCCTACCCGGTCTATGCGCAAGCGGTTACAGCGGTTTTTGGCACTCAGTTTCAGTCTCAGCTGGCGCTCCCAATGAGGACTCCAGTCATCCACGACTAGCTCAACCTGATGGATTGCGCTCAGGGGCGGAACGTGACAGATAAAGGCTACGCCCGCAGCACTGATATCGACAATGGTTCCGTCAAGTTGTTTGCCGTCCAATATCAGCTTGCACGGTATGCAGACCGGATATCTTTGACAGTTCCTTCTTTCTCGCATGCAAAATAAAACATATTCATTAATATTAATGCTCTATTTTCAATGCTTTTTGTCTTTTGTAAAGTCGAATTCTGCCTTGATCTGTAGAAGCGCGTTACACCGAAGCCGGTATTTTTCATCGATAAGCGCTTAAATACGGTCTGCCAGAACAATGCCTATGCCCAGTTTTCTCGAGAAATACTGCATATCGATCAGGCTGTCGCCATAGCCGTTAAAGTATTGAACGTAGCCTTTTAAGCGACGATTGATCGGATAAGTGTATTCCAGTTGAACCGAGCCGTAACGATTGGCGTCATAGCGATTTCGCAAAGTCATCGCGAAAGTGTTCTTGTTCCACTTGTAGGCGGCTTCGAGCTCGTAATCGCCGAGATACTTCTGATAGTTGAAGCTGTTGTCGAATTCGTCTTTCTCATCAAAACGGCGCCAGGTTTTAAAGCTCAGGAAACTGTTTTTGTGTTGCAGGAAGCCCTGCAGAAAAATCCGGTTCCAGCCGCGCGACAAAATACTGGTCTGGCCGTTTGACTGGTGGTTGACGCCGAGCATCAGCTTATGCAGATTGAATTCGAACGGGAAATCGAAGTCGGCATCCCACTCGACCCAGACTTCCGGCTCATGATTGGTCTCGCGGAAGGGGATTGAATCCTGATCATCGAAAAACTGCCAGAAAGAACGGTTGGTATAGGCGGCATAAAAATCGAACGATTTGTCGAACAGTACAAGATCCTTATATAAAGGAAACTTGAAGCTGAGCTGAAACTGGACTTCTTCATCGTGGTAGGCCAGTGTTTTGCCGGCCTGTTCTTCAAACGGAGTTTCATTTACACCGTTGGCATAGTGAGACAGCAGGGCGTAGTTCAGCCTGTGCGGCGTTAGAACGAATGGGTTCTGTTCCGTGACCTCTTCGTTCAATTTTCGGCTGGAGAGCGGTTTGGGTTGATCAACCTGACGGCAACGGTTGCGGATGTCGCCCAGTGTGGTCGTATCGTCTTCGCTAAGCAGGGCTTTCTGCAGGCAGCTGGTATAGTCGAGATAAGACACACTGTCCTGAATCGGCTCTTGTGCATAGCTGTTAAGAGCGAGGCACAGCTGTCCCAGAGGTAACATGCGTGTTGCCCAGCCCCGGCTCTGAGCGGATCGGGGTTTCAGGTTGAGATTGAAAACTCGCATAGCACTATTTCTCGATTTATTTCCCGATTTTTGGATTCTGCAGCAGTTGTGCTCCGCGTTCAGGCGACAAAGTTATCAGGTGAGAGACCTGCTTCGATAAAGTCCGCTTTAGCGGTTTGCTGCATTGCCCATGGGCCGCAAAGATAAACTTGATATTTCTCGAGGTGAGGATGATCCTTGAGAACCTGCTGATGTACCAGGCCTGTAGCACCGTTCCAGTTCTCGACCTCGTCGGAAATGACCGGAATGTACTCGATGTTCGGGTGTTTCTGGCTCAGGTCGATCATCTGCTGATGCATATACAGGTCTTCCTTGCAGCGAGCACCCCAGTAGAAATCGATCGGCATGCCGGCCTGCTGTCTGATCAACTCTTCCAACAGCGCCTTCATCGGAGCAAACCCGGTGCCTCCGGCAACAAAGATCACCGGCTTATGATTGTCCGCCACCTGCATCTGTTCTTTCGGACCCTGCATTAAAAGCTGGTCACCGGTTTGCAGCGCGAAGAGACGTTGCATCCACTCGCCGTTGTCATGGTCACGGATATGGCATTCAATCAAACCGTCTTCACGCGGTGCAGCGGCGATGGAGAAAGGTTTGAGATCCGCTGAATCAAAGCCAAGCATAATGTACTGACCAGCATGATATTGAATCGGCTGCTGCGGCTTCAGAAGAAGGCTTACGATGGTTGGAGCCAGGGTTTCTTTATGAACCAAAGTAACGAGTTTGTCTGACATTTAAATTCTCTAGGATTATGGGTTTTAACAGCTTCGGGCGTAATTAAAATTTGAATTCAGTCCACACCGGAGCGTGATCGGACGGTTTTTCCATTCCGCGGATGTCGTAGCCTATATCACTGGAAACCGCTTTGGCATTCAAGGGTGCCGTGGCCAGAACCGTGTCAATCCGCAGGCCGCGTTTCGGTTCGCGGTCAAAGCCTTTGGAGCGATAGTCGAACCAGCTGAAACGGTCGCTGACTTCCGGGTGAAGGGTACGGAAGGTGTCGATTAGCCCCCAGTTGGTCAATTCGGCCCACATTTCACGCTCTTCCGGAAGGAAACTGGTTTTTCCGTCGCGTAGCCAGCGTTTGCGGTTCTGCTCTCCGATACCGATATCCAGATCGGTCGGCGAGATATTGAAGTCACCGATGACGGAGATATTCTGATCCGGGCGGCACTCCGAGTTCAAGTATGCCATCAGATCGGCATAGAATTTCTGTTTTGCCGGAAATTTTACCGGATGTTCACGATTTTCTCCCTGAGGGAAATAACCGTTGATGACGCGGACTTCGTTGCCGTCCGGCATAACGAAATCACCAATGATCATGCGTTTCTGGGCGTCTTCGCCATCGGTTTTCCAACCTTTCTGAAGCGCTTTTAATTCAATGCCTTTGCGGTACAGAAGGGCGACGCCGTAGTGGGTTTTCTGGCCCATAAATTCGGCGTTAAAGCCCATGGCTTCGATTTCTGCAAGCGGGAATTCATGATCCTGAACCTTCGTCTCTTGTAGACCGATAATATCCGGCGCAATTTCTTGGTTTAAGGCTTCGAGCTGGTGTAAACGCAGGCGTACACTATTGGTATTGAAAGAGACAATTTTCATAAATTTTCCAATGATTTAGCTGATTAATCAGGGTATAAAATTTAGTTCAAGATTATAACGGATAATTCCCGTTACTTTGGGGAAACTCGATTCAGTCCGCCTGTTGTGAGTAAAAATCCGTAAAAACCTGTCAGGCATTTATGTAATTTTCGGATAAATTGAGTATGATTAATGCACAATTGAATTCATGTATATCAAGAGGAAACCGTGATGAGTAAAGGGTTAATGGACTATGTTCAATCGGCAATGGCCAACATCAAAACCGCAGATGTGGCTGAAGCGAAAGAATTGATTGCCGCAGGTTATAAAGTATTGGATGTACGTGAGCCGGGTGAATACCTGACCTCCGCAATTCCGGGAGCGATCAATATTCCTCGCGGTGTTCTGGAACCGGCTGCCGACTTGAATTACCCAGGTGCCAATCCGGCTTTGCGCGATGCTCGCGACGCCGACTGGTTGATTGTTTGTAAATCCGGTGGTCGTGCGGCATTAGCCACTCAAACTCTGCAAGAGATGGGTTTCGGTAATGTCGTTAATATGATCGGTGGCATGGATGCCTGGACGGAATCCGGCGGCGATACAGAAATTCCGTCAGGGGAAAATTCGACGGTCATTCTTAAAGAGCCTTGCATCTAACCGCGCAGGAAGCTGCACCGTTCAAGCCCCTGCTTGCGTCTGCGCGTTCGGGGGCTTTTTGCTATGGGGGCCTTTGGGATGCAAAACGGTTGCTTTCTGATAAGATAAAAATTTGTCGTCATTTCATTTATTTAAGAGAGAATTAAAACTATGAGCCATGTCTATCGCCTGGTGATTTCTTGCCCCGACCAGATCGGGATTGTTGCTTCCGTTGCCCAGTATATCGCCGATCAGGGTGGGACTATCGTGGAGGCCAACCATCATACGGACGCCGCCAATAACTGGTTTTTTATGCGCCACGAGATTTTGGCATCGTCTCTGAAAAGTGGGTTGGAAGCTTTTGAAGAGGGCTTTAGACAAGTTGCCGAGCAATTTGAGATGGAATGGTTTATTTCCGATTCAAATCGTCCGAAAAAGATTGCCCTTTTTGCTTCTAAGGAATCGCACTGTCTGGCCGACCTGCTGCACCGCTGGCATGAAAAAGAACTGCCGGGCGAAGTGGTTTGCGTTATCGCCAATCACGATGATCTGCGTTCCATGGCCGAGTGGTATCAGGTGCCTTTCCATCACGTTGCGGTGACGCCGGATACTAAACCGAAGGCGTTTGCCGAAACCGAACGTCTGGTTGATGAATATGGCGCAGAAGTGATTGTGCTGGCTCGCTACATGCAGATCCTACCGCCTAAGATGTGTAAGGACTACACGGGGCAGGTGATTAACATTCACCACTCTTTCCTGCCTTCTTTTGTCGGTGCCAGACCTTATCATCAGGCAAGTGAGCGTGGCGTAAAACTGATTGGCGCAACCTGTCATTACGTAACCGAAGTGTTGGATGCTGGCCCGATTATCGAGCAGGACGTAATACGCATCAGTCATGCGCATAGTATCGACGATATGAAACGTCTGGGGCGTGATGTCGAGAAGACCGTTCTGGCTCGTGGTTTGCGTTACCACCTTGAAGACCGCGTTCTGATTCACGGCAATAAAACCGTGGTTTTCGATAACTGAGGAATTTTCCTTGGCTCAGGCGCGGCAAAGCGCCTGAGATCTATTTGTCCGTTTCCTGTTCCATCGTCTTCGTTAAAGCCTTTTTGAACGCCTGTTCTGCCTGCTTTTTCCCATTCAAATGATGTTTTTCAGCCAGTTGCGTCCAGTCTAGTCGTTTCAATAATTTGTCGTTCAGAATTTCACCTTGCGCCGCGTCTATTTTCGTCAGCAAGTCTGCTTGCTGCAGGATGAATTGATGAATGAAAGCGCTACAGGTCGTGAAAGGTCGCTTGCCCTGAAGATACAGTGAGACGATAGTGCGAGAGCGCGTAAAATCTTGGTGCTGCTCGTCTGGCGAGGCTTCAAGAAGCAGTCGCAGCTGGGTAAATTCCAACTCTTTGAGCTCATCGGACAGCAGGAAAGGCAGTTGCCGATAGAATTCTCGGCGGACGTTTTCCAGCGCTAGCACTGTATCCTTGAGCGGCTGGTACACCACGAGATTGTAACTGCCGCTGGCTTTGTCGCGCTTACAGCCGAGGTGCAAAGGTCGCATTTTTTGTTTAAGCCAGAAGCGGATCAGGTCGGAATCGGCGCCGAAACTGCTGCTTAGGAAATCGATTTGCTGTAATCTGGCAGCATCTTGCCATGCCTGAACCAGTAGCGAACCGACGCCGAAATTCTGCCACTGCGGTTCGACGGCGATGCGCATCAGCCTCCAGGAGCGCATTTGCAGAGCTTCGCCAAAAGCATACTGGCGGTTCAGAAGTTGCGGAACCAGATGACCATGCAGGCTTTGCGCGTTTTCCAGGTCGCCTTCCTGCTGGCTGAGAAGAATGCCTACGGTCTGGTCATGGTAGTACGCTGCCCAAAGATGGTTCGGGGCATCCAATAGTTGCTGCAGATCGTTCGGGCTGGTCTGGTAATGGGCTTTAACCAGTAGGCCGAAGATCTGTGGCAACCGTTCGATGAGTTCGCTTTTGCAGATCGGTTTGATAACGATCTGCTGTATCAGTTGCTGCTTGGTTTGAGTGTGCGGCGGGAACGACAGTTGATCCGCACTCTGTAAAAGCAAGGCCTGGTTGATCGCTTTTTCCAGAGGATCGTTACTGTTCCAGCGTAAAGGTTCAAGTAGATGCAGGCGTGTCCAATCGGGAGTCAGTTTGTGCAGTGTTTTGGTGAAGCGCAGTTCGAAACCGCGGCCGGAGCCTTCGTAGCCGTGTAGCGTCGTGGAAAATACTGTTCGATGGTACTTCTGTAACAGCTCGGCGAGAAGCGGGGTTGGAATCTGAGCGGCTTCATCGATCAGCAGCAGATCGCATTCCACCTGATTGAGATGCAAATAATCGGGCGCATAAAACTTGAGCTGTTTAGATTGATTGCCGTACTCGAATTCGATCCGGTCTTTGTGAATTTTCAGCTTGTTGAATTCAGGACCCGTCTGCCGTTCCAGCCACTGCTGTGCATGGGCGAATGCGGTTTGTGTTTGTTCAGGTGCGGCGGCGCTGATGGCAATCCGTTGTTTGCCCTTGATTAACGCCTGTACGGCAGCCAACCCGAGTGCGGCGCTTTTCCCGCGACCGCGGTCGGCACTGAGAACCAGCGGGCGCTTGCGATGCCCGAAAGCGACTTTCAATATCATTTGAATCGCCTGATGCTGTTCCTGGGTAGCGGCGCCATCGGCATGGTTTTCCCGCAAGGTTGGAATAAGTCTGCGAGCGGATTCCAGCTCCGTAACCAGAAACGCTTTGTCATCCTGTTGTCGGATCCAGATAACGTCGTTTTGCCAGCTGGCGACTAACTGGCGGTAAAACCAAGGTTCCTGTTCCCGGTAACAGAGTGGCGAATTTAAAAAGCGTTTATTTTCCGGATTGGGTATTTCCGGCCAATCGGGAGGGGTAACGAGAATCAAAAATCCACCGGCGCGGATCATCCCGGAGACGATACCGAGGGTATCGGCCCGCAGTCCTTGTGCTACCGATACGAGAACGTGGGAGAATTCTTGTCCCAACCAGTGCTTGAGCTGGTTTTGTGCGACTTCTTGCAGGTTTTCCCGCGCCGAAAAATCACCGATCGCCAGAGTCCTGGCATCGCTGCAGAGTGCATCAATAAGCGCCTGAGCCCAATTCGTATCGCCTTGCAGTATGCACAGTGCACGGTGGCCTCTCTGTTGCAGAGTCTGTTGCTGCTGCCGAAGGTAAGATAAAGGCTGATCGAGATGCATCATGCTTCGGCAATGAAATCCAGCGAGGCGGAATTGATGCAGTAGCGCAATCCGGTTGGTTCAGGGCCGTCGGTAAAGACATGTCCTAAATGGCTGTCGCACTTGGCACAGCGTACTTCGGTTCGCAGCATGCCGTGGGAGCTATCACTCACTTCTTTGATAGCGCCTGTGGAAATCGGTTGCCAATAGCTGGGCCAACCCGAACCGGAGTCGTATTTGTGTTCCGATGAAAACAGCGGCGTGCCACAACAGGCGCAGACATAGGTGCCTTTTTCCTTATGCTGCCAGTATTTTCCGGTAAAAGCGCGCTCGGTTCCGCCACAGCGGCAGACCTCATACTGCTCGGGCGTCAGCTTTCTTTGCCACTCTTCGGAAGATAAATCTTCAGGCTGTTTGTTCATATCGCCACTCCTGTTGCTTAGGCTGTTCACTCTATCCATTATAATGGTCACAGTTTTGATTAAGAAAATACAACCATGAAAAAAATTGCTTTGCAGCCGGCAGAATTGTTTTGGCAGGATAAGGTTCCCTTTGCCAGCGAATTTGATGACAGCTATTTTTCCCAGCAGGACGGGCTGAATGAAACCCGTTACAACTTTCTGCAACACAACTTTCTGGCGCAGCGTTTTGCAGACTTGAATCGCGGTCTGCCGAATAAGGTTTTTCGCATTGCCGAAAGCGGTTTTGGCTCCGGATTGAATTTTCTCGCAGCGGTGCAGCTCTGGCAGCAGATTTGGCAGGGGAAGGCGCCGGTGGGCGAGTTACATTTTATCTCCTTTGAAAAGTATCCGATGCGCCTGCAGGACCTGTGTCGGGTGCATCAGACGTTTCCGGAAATTGCCGAGCAATCGGCCCTGCTGCAGGCGATTTATCCGCCGTTGTTGCCCGGCTGGCATGATCTTTACCTCCCCGAATTGAATATCCGTTTAAGTCTGTGGTTCGGCGATATTCAGGAAGGGTTTAAAGAGTGTGATTCGAGCCCGATGGGTGCGGTCGATGCCTGGTTTTTGGACGGATTTGCGCCGTCGAAAAACCCGCAGATGTGGCAGGCTTCGCTGTTTCAGAATATGGCGCGTTTAAGTCATGCCGGGACAACGTTTGCCACCTTTACCGCCGCCGGTATCGTGCGTCGCGGTTTGCAGGAAGTCGGCTTTGAGGTTAGCAAAGACAAGGGCTTCGGCCGCAAACGCGAAATGTGTTACGGGAAAATGGCGCATAAGCGACCGGTCAGCAGCAAAGCCCCATGGTTTGAGCGACCGGAGCAACAGAATCTGCCGCAAGTGAAGACGGCGATTGTGGTCGGTGCCGGGCTGGCCGGCGCTACGACCGCTTACGCCTTGGCTGAAAAGGGCGTTAAAGTGACGGTTCTGGAGAAAGCGTGCGCGGTTGCGACTCAGGCATCGGGCAATCTGGCCGGTACTTTGCATCCGCTGATTACTGCAGACTGGAATCTGCGTTCACGCTGGTATTGGGCCGGATATCAAAGTGCCATGCGTTGGCTGAAGCCCTGGTTGCTTCAGGGCAAGGTTCAGGGGGATTTGAAAGGGCTTATTCAGCTGGCGACAGACGATAAGCTGCATGCGCACTGGTTGCAGTCTAAGGAACGAGTCGGGGTGCCTGAGGAGGTCGCCAGATGGGTCGACGAGCGGGAGGCTGCGGAACTTGTCGGAATGAATCGGGCCAGTCCGGGAATCTTATATGCCGACAGCGGCTGGATCTATCCGAAATCCGTTGTTGAAACCTGTCTGGCGCACCCGAATATCACTCTTGAGTTAAATAAGCAGGTTGACGAGTGGGATTATCAGCAAGGGCTATGGCAAGTTTCTGTCGGGGCTGAATTGTATCAGGCCGATGCGCTGGTGTTTGCCACCGCCAGTCTGGATCAAACGCTGAATTCAGTCCTTCAAGCGCCTTTGCGTCCGGTAAAGGGGCAGGTTACCCATCTTCAGGACAGTGATACTCAGAAACCGCTGCAAATGGCGGTCACTCATGGCGGCTACTCTTCTCCGACGGCGAGCGGACAGTGGGTCAGCGGTGCGACCTTTGAAGCGCCCGATATGGGAACGGAACTTTCACTTGCCGGACATCGGCATAATTTGCAGGCGGCTGAAGAGGCTTTGCCGGATTGGTTACTGGTTGCCGCTGCTGAGTTTGCACACACAGAGAACGGCCGGATTGCTTTTCGGCCGACAACACCGGATCATTTGCCGATCGTCGGGCCTGTGGCCGATTGGGATTTTATGCAGCAGGCGTATTTGGCGCAGTCGCATACTAAAGCGCTATTTCAGTATCCGCGGCAAGCGTATTTGCCGCATCTGTATATTTCCAACGGGCATGGTGCCCGCGGCATGATTTCGGTTTTTTTGGCGGCCGAGATGATTTGCGCCGAAATTTTCGGGCAGGCCTTGCCTCTGGCGCAGTCGCTGTATCAGGCTTCGCATCCGGCGCGTTTTCAGATTCGCGAATGGCGTTCCGGAAAGCGGCAAAAGTAGATAATTCCTATCGGGATCATTGGCTGTTATGATAGATTTCTGGAAAATCCCGGGCAGGTTCGGGCTTTTCGGTTCATGAGCAAAGGAAGCGTAGAATGAGAATTTTTGGCTTTATCAGTATTATTGTCTGGCTGTTGATTTTTATCGCATTGGCAATCATGTTTGACTGGTTCGGTAGCCGCGATCTGGCTAAGAGCGCCGTACAGGGGGCTGAAGAGGTCATCGAGTATTTGGAAAAAACCGGAGATTCCACCATGTCGGTGATCGACTCGGTTTCCGATGAAGCCAAAGACGTCAAAGAGGACGTCCATAAGGCGACCGAATAAGGTTTTATTCGGTTCCGTCCTGATTCATGCCCATCAGAAAATGATTCAGCCCGCCTTTGCGTTCACTCTCTTGCAACGATGAGCGGTAATGCGGTTGAGCCTGTCCGGCATAAGCGAGTGTCTGATGCAGATACTGTTTGCTTTTTTGAACCGCGTTAGGCAGCGTTTCGCCGCGGGCCAGAAAGGTTGCGATGGCCGACGAGAGAGTGCAGCCGGTCCCGTGGCTGTGCTGCACCTGCAGGCGGGGCTTGCAGAAAGAATGAATTTGAGGCTCCGACTGCAACTTTTCAAAGAGTGCGTCGCACGCCATACTCCCGGTCTGATGCCCACCCTTCAGCAGAAGATTCTGTATTCCCATCTCGGCAAAGGCCCGAGCCGGAATGGTTTCGTTATCCTGTAAAGCTTTTTGCAGAGAGTCGTTGAAACCCGCCTGTTTCAAGAGTAGTTGCGCTTCCGGAAGATTCGGTGTGACTAAAGTCACTTGCGGCAGAAGCTTTTCTGTCAGGTTTTGAATGGCTTTCTGTTGCAGTAAAACAGTGCCGCTGGAACTGACTAGAACCGGATCAAGCACGACCGGAACCGACAGGTTTTCAAGCAGCTCGGAGACGGTTTCAATTTTGCTCGCCTCCGCCAGCATGCCGATTTTAACCGCGTCAATCTGATAATCCGCAAGCAGGCTGTCGAGCTGCGCCTTGAAGGCGTCTGCGGATACCGGATAGACGCCTTGCACACCTTGCGAATTTTGCGCCGTCAGAGCGGTGGCGACCGATAAGGCATAACCGCCCAGTGCATGAATGCTTTTGCAGTCAGCCTGAATACCCGCGCCTCCGCTGGGATCCGAGCCGGCAATGGTTAATACGGTTGGCAAAGACATAGGATCTTAATCACTTTATAATAAGGCGCATTTAGCACCGGGGTTTGAGGACTTTGTTCGAACAAAACTCGAGCAACGAAACTCGGGATTAATGCACAGCTAACGGGCGCTTATTATGCCATAGCTGGCATTCTGCGATGGGAGGTAAGTTCGCGTGCCGACAATAGGCTTGATCATAATTGGGGATGAGGTGCTTTCCGGAAAACGTCAGGACCGGCATCTGGCGCAGGCGAACGAACTGCTTCGTCCGCGTGGTCTGGCGCTGAGTTGGGTGCAGATCCTCGGCGACGAACCTGAGCGTCTGCAACAGACGCTGAGTCGCAGTTTCGCCAGCGGGGATATCGTGTTCTGTTTCGGTGGCATCGGTGCGACGCCGGACGACCGCACTCGGCAATGCTCCGCGGCGGCTTTGGCGCTGCCGTTGGAGCGTCACCCGCAGGCGGTGGCCGAAATTGAAGCGCAGTTCGGCGCAGAAGCCTATCCGCAGAGAATTCGTATGGCTGAATACCCTGCGGGGGCGGAGATTATTCCGAATGCCTATAACCGTGTGCCGGGATTTTCCATCAGACAGCATCACTTTATGCCCGGGTTTCCGATGATGGCCAAACCGATGATGGAGTGGGTTTTGGATAACCATTATCAAGCGCTGTTCAGAGAGAGCAATGTGGAACACGCGGTGCTGATTACGGACGGTCAGGAGTCCGAATGGATCGAATTTATGGAGCAATTTGAGCTGCGATTTCCGACTTTGCGTCTGTTCAGCTTGCCGAAGATTAACGAAGATGGGCGGCGGTTTATTGAGTTGGGCGTAGAAGGAAAGGAAGATCAAGCCGAACGTGGCATGACTGAGATTAAAGCGGAGATCGAGCGCCGTAATATGCTGTGGGAGCCGCTGTACTGATGAGCCTGCAACAAGATTGGGATGTTATTATTCTCGGCGCCGGTGCGGCAGGGCTGATGTGCTCCGCGACAGCGGGTTATCAGGGGTTGTCGGTATTGGTGATCGATCATGCGCCCAAAGCAGCGGCGAAAATCCGCATTTCCGGAGGGGGCAAGTGTAATTTCACTAATCTGGATGTCACGCCCAAGAATTACATCTGCCAAAATCCGCATTTTGTTAAAAGCGCTCTGTCTCGTTATCCGAGTAGCGCTTTCATCGAGTTGGTCGATCGTCACGGACTGGAGTACGAAGAGCGTGAGCTGGGCAAGTTGTTCTGCACCAATCGCGCTTCGGATCTGATTCAGATTCTGCGTACAGAGTGCGATTGGGCGGGGGTGCAGTTTTCGCTGAAAAATGCCGTCGAAAAGGTGACTTATAGTGATCAGCACTATCAAGTACTGACATCTCAGGGGCGGTTTTTGGCAAAGCAACTGGTTGTCGCGACTGGCGCACGTTCTTTTCCAAAGCTTAAAGCCAGCGGCTTCGGTTATGAATTGGCGGAACAGTTCGGTTTACGGGTCTTGCCGCAAAGACCCGGATTGGTGCCGTTGAATTTTTCCGGAAAATGGCAGCAACGCTGTGCAGAGTTGTCGGGGCTTTCGCTGGATGTGGCGATTACAGCCGGTTCGATGCGTTTTGCAGAAGCGATGCTGTTTACCCATCAGGGTGTAAGCGGACCGGCAGTTTTGCAGGCTTCGAACTATTGGCGGGAAGGGGAGGCGATCGTGGTCGATCTGTTGCCGATGGTGGACGTTGTGGCCGAACTGAAAAAGCTCCGACAAGGTGCCGGCAGTCTTGCCAAATGGCTACACGAATTCTGGCCAAAACGTTTTGTTAACTTTTGGTTAGCGCTGTCCCCTTTGCAGATCGAACCGGCAAATTGCAGCGATGCGCAATTGGAGGCTTATGCCCGCCTTGTGACGCATTGGGAACTGTATCCGTCGCAAACCGGCGGATACGAGAAGGCCGAGGTCACTCTGGGCGGCGTCGACACGGATGAGATATCGTCGAAAACGTTCGAGGCGAAAAAACGGCCGGGATTGTATTTTATTGGTGAAGTACTGGATGTGACCGGGCAGTTGGGTGGTTTTAACTTCCAATGGGCCTGGGCATCTGCTGTGGCTTGTGGGGTGGCTTTGGCCGAAAGCCACTCGCGAAAAGATTGAATGAAAATTTGGATGTCATAATGAATTTATTAGGGTTTGATGAAAAAAATCGCGACTCTTTTTCGAATATCGTCAAGACACTGGTGAATCGTCACCAGACCGATCCGAAAGAGATGTTTATGCATGCATTGGAAAGCGAAGCGGAACCGGAGATGAACTATTGGATGACCAAGGTTCTGGTTCAGGAGTACTTTGTTTCTCCGCAGTTGGAGGTCGGTAAGGATGCGACCGGCGAGCCGGTTAAGGCCTTGCAGGCAGCCTGCCTATTGCAGAATGTCGGTGTCGCCGCCGCTCTGTTGGAGTTGGGCGGCTTTAAAGGGGATGTCACCGAAAAAGATTTTCAGTTGGCCGCTCGTATAGCCTCGCAGCACGAAGATCAGGCGGTATTGGGCTTGCTGATGAAATATGCTCAGGAAAAGGATCTTCTGGAGCCGTTTATGCGCAAACTGCAGGGTTCCACCTTGCAGTGATCTGAAAAAAAATCGCGGATTGGGACGCTTTTTTATCATCCGAATGCGTTCGGGGCTAAACATATTTGCGTAGCCGTGCTAATGTATTGGTCACAGTATTTTGTGACCGGTTCCTAATAGGTAAAAACTATCTATTTATAAGAAAGATTCAATTTTACTAATATATGGATTTTCTATAGACTAGCCACAAGTCACAAAAAAATCTAATGACTTATATTTTTCTAAGCTCAACCAAGTAATGAGGAGAATTCCTAAATGGCTCTACCAAATCGTGAAGGTCAAAGCGTACCTAATGTCACTTTCCCGACCCGTCAGAACAACCAGTGGGTCAATGTTACGACTGACGAAATCTTTAAAGGTAAAACAGTTGTGGTTTTCTCGCTTCCAGGCGCGTTTACACCAACCTGTTCATCTACTCACCTGCCACGTTATAACGAGTTGGCTCCGGTTTTCTTTGAAAACGGTGTAGATGAAATCGTCTGTATGTCGGTTAACGATACGTTTGTTATGAACGAATGGGCTGCGGATCAGGAAGCGGATAACGTTCGTCTGATTCCAGACGGAAACGGCGAGTTTTCTGAAGGCATGGGAATGCTGGTCAATAAAGAAGACCTAGGTTTCGGTATGCGTTCATGGCGTTATTCAATGCTGGTTAAAGATGGCGTTATCGAGAAAATGTTCATTGAGCCGGAAGTTCCAGGTGACCCATTCGAAGTTTCTGATGCAGACACTATGTTGAGCTACATCAACCCGAATGCGAAGCACCCAAGTGTTGCAACAGTCTTCAGTAAAGACGGTTGTCCTTTCTGCGCGAAAGCGAAATCAATGCTTGAAGATGCCAATATCCACTATGAAGAGATCAAGGTTTCTCACTCAGGTGTGACTTCTCGTACTTTGCGTGCGGTAGCCAATGCAGGAACGGTTCCACAAATCTTTATCGACGGGGAATACGTCGGTGGTTCCGAAGAGTTGGAAGCTTATCTAGCGAAGAAATAAGCTTCAACTCCTGTTGAAACACAACCGTTGAGGGCGCAATGGTCATGCTGCATGATATCGGCATGACCGGCGCCCTTTCTTTTACTGCGTAGTAAAACCTCTGTTGAAGATCAGAGGCAAGGATGAATTTTAATGGCATATGATTACGACTTAATTGCGATTGGTGCCGGAAGCGGCGGTCTATCCGTTGTGGAGCGTGCTGCCGAGTACGGAAAAAAGTGTGCAGTGGTTGAAGCGAAAAAGCTTGGTGGAACCTGCGTTAATATCGGCTGCGTTCCTAAAAAGGTAATGTGGTTTGGTGCGCACATCGCCGAAGCTTTACGCGATGCTCCGGATTATGGTTTTCACGTGAAACAGGATGGTTTCGACTGGGGCAAACTGGTTGAGCAGCGCGAGCAGTATATTACGAACATCAATACCTGGTATGGAGGCTATATGGCCGACAAGGGTGTGGATGTTCTGCATGGCTGGGGTTCCTTTGTCGATGAGCATACGGTTGAAGTTGACGGTAAAACCTATACCGCGGAAACGATTGTGATCGCTCCGGGCGGGCAACCGACGATTCCTCAGGAGACTGAAAACGGTGATCTGGGTATTACTTCCGACGGTTTCTTTGCATTGAAAGAGCAGCCGAAAAAAGTAGCAGTCATCGGTAGCGGCTATATTGCCGTTGAATTGGCGGGCGTTTTCCAGGCACTGGGAACCGAAACGACTCTTGTCAGCCGTAAGGATCTGGTTTTACGCGGATTTGACGATATGATTCGTGAAACCCTGACCGATGCGATGATTACCAGCGGCATTAAAAAAGAGTATCACTTTGCGGTTAAAAAGCTGCACAAAGAAGCCGACGGCACCCTGACGGTATTCAGTACTGACGGTCAGCAGATCGGCGGTTTCGACCAGGTTGTCTGGGCGGTAGGGCGCGAAACGCTGATCGAACCGCTTCAGCTGCAGAATGCCGGTCTGTCTGCAAACGGTAGAGGGTTTATCGAGGTTGACGAGCGTCATAAGACTTCTGTTGATAATATCTATGCGATCGGTGATGTTACCGGGCAGCCGCAACTGACGCCAGTCGCTATTCGTGCCGGACGTTACCTTGCGGAGCGTCTGTACAACAACAAGCCGGAAATGATCCTTGATCTGCACGCGGTGCCAACGGTGATTTTCTCGCATCCACCGGTCGGAACGGTTGGTCTGGCCGAACATGATGCGCGTCGCGAATACGGGCATGACAATGTGAAGGTGTACACTTCAATCTTTACTCCGATGCGTTATGCCTTTACCGAACATCAGATCAAAACGGCTTTGAAACTGGTGGTTGTCGGTGAAGAAGAGCGTGTTGTTGGAATCCATATTGTCGGCGACGGTGCGGATGAGATGTTGCAAGGGTTTGCCGTGGCGGTTCAGATGAATGCCACTAAAGCTGATCTGGATGCAACCATCGCTATTCATCCGTCCAGTTCGGAAGAATTGGTCACGATGCGTTAATCCATCTGCCGCCTTTGAAAACAAAAAAGCCGCTGAGTTTCTCAGCGGCTTTTTTGTTTACGGGGAAATTATTCGCTAAGTTTGGCTTAAGCGAGAATAAAACCGAGACGGTCTTTAAGTGAATTGCCGGTTTGTTTCTGGGAGTAGGTTTGCAACAGCATTTTAAGGCCGTCAAAGCAGTATTTGAGCTGCCCGCCGATGGAAAAGCTCTGCGGGTTCTCTTCACGGCAGTGTTTAACCGTTAATTTGACGTGCACCGGTTTCGCCAGAGGGTCGTTCTTAGGCTTAATGATTAATTCGACTTCATCGTCCGGTGCCAGCGGATAAGGAATATTCAGGCGTAACCCCGTATCGGAAAAGTCGGTAATTATGCTGTAACTCATCGTATTTTTATCTACCACAACGGTCGGAATGCACGCTTCGGTCCGCTCCGCGATCCGTCGATTCAAAACGGCTTCTTCGAGTTTGCTTTGTGCTGTTTGGCTGTTCATTTTGGACCTCCTTGGTTTTAAGGAGTTGAAATATCAAGAGTTTTGACTAATGACTTGATAATAAGGTTATTTCAAAATCAAGGAAAGAGTCAAAGAAATTTATACTTTTTGAAAGGATTCCTTTCATCCTCCGGCGTAGATTGAAAGCGCACAGTTTGCTATTGGCCGCCGGGCTTCAGGAGGTGGGGTCTATGGCTCTTTACATCGCCGCCACTGTTAATTTTGAGATTAATCATTACAATCCTACCTGAGAGTAAATTGATTATGGGAAATGTGATGAGCATTCGAAAATATAAAGGAATTGCCCCGAAAATCGAATCCAGTGCCTGGGTCGATGAAAGTGCGGTTGTGATCGGTAAATGCATTCTGGCGGAAGATGTCAGCATCTGGCCGAATGCCACCCTGCGAGGTGACGTTAACGATATCGAGATCGGTCCGCGTTCTAATATCCAGGATGGGGTTGTGGTGCATACCACTCATGAAAGTGATATTTCAAAAGGCTCGAAATGTATTGTCGGTCAGGATGTGACTATCGGTCATAATGCCGTTTTGCACGGTTGCATTATTGAAGACGAATGCCTGATCGGTATGGGTGCGGTGGTGTTGGACAATGCGGTCGTGCAAAAACACGTTCTGGTTGCCGCCAATGCACTGGTGCCTCCGGGGAAGGTGCTTGAGAGCGGTTATCTGTATGTCGGTTCACCGGTCAAGCAGGCGCGTCCGCTGACAGAAAAAGAGCTCGCTTTCTTCAAGTATTCGGCGGAGCATTATGTGAAGCTGAAAAATGATTATCAGCAGGATGAAGATTAATCGTGCTTTTAGTCGCAAACTCCCTGCCAAAAGTTGCTTGAAACACCAACTGAAATGGCCGAGAGCCTGAGAAAAGTCTTTTTCAGGCCCGATTTAAGAAGTTGGCGTTTACGAGTTTGCCATCATTTCGCGAACGGAGGCAATGACTGGAGCCGTTTCCGGTCGGACGCCGCGCCACAGATAAAACGCTTCGGCCGCCTGACCGACCAGCATGCCAAGCCCATCCATAACTTCGCACGCCGGCTGATGCTTTTTAGCCCATTGCATAAAGATGGTCGGCTCCGCGCCATACATCATGTCATATACCAGGCTGTCCGGCGTTAAGACTTTTTCGGAAACCGGAGGCAGTTTATTGTCCAGGCTGGCCGAGGTTCCGTTGATGATAATGTCATAGCCTTCGCTGCATGGAATATCTTCCCAGCCGCTGGCACTGATAGGGATTTCGGTCGTAAAGCGATTGCCGAGCACTTCCGCGCGTTTGGCCGTGCGATTGGCGATATGAACGCTGGCGGGATTTTTAGCCAACAGCGGTTCCATAATGCCCTGAACCGCACCGCCGGCGCCCAGAATCAGCACCTTTTGGCCCGAAAAAGGGCGTTGCCCGTTTTGTTCAATATCATTTACCAAGCCGATGCCGTCGGTATTGTCGCCATGAGTCTTGCCTTCGTCGTCAAACAGAAATGTATTGACGGCATGCGCGCTCTGCGCACGGCTGGACAGGGTGTCGGCATACTCGAAAGCGTCCAGTTTGAACGGGACGGTAATATTGATGCCTTTATAACCGCGCTGTTTCAAATCGGCCATGCTCCACTCAAAAGTGGTCTCTTCATTGTCGATTAGAATGGCTTCATAGCTGATGTCCTGATCGGTTTGTTCGGCAAACAGGCGGTGAATCAGCGGCGATTTGGAGTGGGCGATAGGGTAGCCGACTACGGCATATTTATCTGTCATGGCGTCTTTCTGTTTGAGTTGATGTTGCGGGTTATTTTACGTGGGCAGGGAACTATGGCAAATATTTAAAAGCGATAATTAAGCCCGACGTGAACCACAGGAAGAATATCGTATTTGGACGCGTCTTTATCGAAACTCTTGATCTGTTGTTCTTTTTCTTCGTTGACCTCCACGATGTTGTTGACATTTTCACCGTTGACTTCGCCGCTGGTGACTAAGTAGAGCTCCGGTTCGCCGAAAAAGAGCGCACCAAACTCCATTTTCAGATTCAGATTCTTGGTCAGATCGAAAAACCATCCGAGCGAAAAGCGCGGGCCACTCTCTTTCCAACGAATTTTTCCGTCAAGCGTGATGTCTTGGGTTGCCGTGGCGCTTAAACTGATCAGGTTGATTCCCAGAAGCTCCATGCCGCCGAAAGAGTAAGAGCTTCCCTCCGGAATTTGCGAATCGCCCTGAATCTTGAAATTATTTCTGACATAGCCGAAAGAGAGAAAAAATCCCCTTTTGAAGGGAAAATAATCCAGCATCAGCGATGTCATGCCGCCATTGGTGTAGTAGCGGTAGTCGTAATCCAGATAACGGTCATATTTTTTGTATTTGACGCCCTGGGCATGCGCCAGTCGGAGATTAATGTGCGGGTTGATTTCAATACTGCCTTCGAATGTCATGCCTTCAAGAACGCCAAATCCGATTCCGACATTAAGCGGTGTTTCGCTTGGTGCATACCCGAAAATGGCATCGAGTTGCTCATTTGCCTGGCATTTGTGGATGTTCAGTAGCAGGAGACCGAAGAGGATAATAAGGCTGTGCAGATAAGGCATGGATATAAGGGTATTGAAAATTTACTTATCAAAGTGCTTATTATTCCATGTAGAAAAAAGATAGGGAAAAGAAAAGTTTGTTAGGTCGAAAAATAAAAAAAGGCCTTACGTTTTAAGGCCTTTTTGTTGCGCTCGATTATTGATCCTGAAGCCACATTGCAGCCAGTTTGGCGTAATAGGTCAGAATGCCGTCGGCACCGGCGCGTTTACAACTAAGCAACGTCTCCAGAACTACCGGTTGTTCTTCGATCCAGCCTTTTTCGGCAGCCGCTTTAAGCATCGCATATTCACCGCTGACGTGATAGACGTAGGTCGGCGCCTTAAAGTTTTCCTTCACGTCGCGAACGATGTCCAGATAGGGGATGCCCGGCTTAACCATTACCATGTCGGCACCTTCGTTCAGGTCCAGAGCGACTTCATGCAAGGCTTCGTTGCGGTTGGCGGGATCCATCTGGTAGGTATATTTATTGCCTTTGCCAAGGTTACCCGCGGAACCGACCGCGTCGCGGAAAGGTCCGTAGTAGCTGGACGCATATTTAGCCGAGTAGGCCATAATACGGGTATTGATGTAACCGTGGTCTTCCAGTAGTTCGCGGATTTCGACAATGCGTCCATCCATCATGTCCGATGGAGCAACGACGTCGGCACCGGCTTCGGCGTGTGAAAGCGCTTGTTGCATCAGAACATCAATGGTGTCGTCATTCAGAACATAACCATCGTCATCGATAATGCCGTCCTGTCCGTGGGTGGTAAAAGGATCCAGAGCGACATCGGTCATAACGCCCAGTTCCGGAACCGCTTCCTTAATCGCGCGAACCGCTCGCTGTGCCAAGCCTTCAGGATTGTAAGCCTCAGCTGCATCCAGCGATTTTGCTTCGGCTGGCGTTACCGGGAAAATGGCGATCATCGGAATTCCCAGGGCGTGGATTTCTTTGGCTTCCTCGACCAGCAGGTCAATGCTTAAACGTTCAATGCCCGGCATGGATTTAACCGGCTCGCGGCTATTATGTCCCTCGATAACGAACATCGGATAGATCAGATCGTTAGGGGTTAAGACATTTTCTCGCATCAGGCGACGCGAAAAATCATCCTTACGCATGCGGCGCATACGGGTGATCGGGAATTGGCGGTTAAGCATAGGGCCTCTCAGAATCGGTTTATAGGGTTTGCTGGCTTCGACAGGAATAGTTTTCGAAGCTTTGTCGAATTAGTTTAGGAATAATACTCGGCTCATTTTTAAATTTAAAGCGTCAGAATCGACCGCAAGAGTAAATTCATTATTTTTTAGGGATTATCAGCTTTATAATCGACCGTTCATGTGTATTTTTGTATGGAGATAAGTGAAAAATGGAACCGATGCAGTTTACTTTCTTTAGTCGGACTCTGGCCCAGCGCTATATGGATTTCTGTCAGCAGAACAATGTGCAGGCGGAAATGGAAGAGGAAACTTCGCCGTCCGGAGACGATGCGGTTTTCAATGTGACCGCCAGTACGGATGATGAAAGTCTTATGGAAGTGCTTGAAGCGCACTACGACGAACTGTTTTTCGGGGATCAGGCAGCTGAAGTTGAAGGAAACGATGGTATGGGCGCTTTGGCCGATGCCTGTGGTGTGCAAGTCAAATTGCAGTCCGGTCTGTATACGACCGTCGCGATTCATCCGGAAATCATGAATAAGATTCTATCGGTTTTGTCGATTGATGAATTACAGCAGTTTTTAGCGCAAGTGGCTGAAGACATTGAAAATCCAAAAACCGGGCCAATCTGTTCTCGATCTGATCTACCCACAATATGATGTGTTTTTGTCAGATAGATTTCATGACATAGATTTGATCCATCGCTGCCATAAAAAAATTATATAAGAGAGTCCTAATTTTTCTCGGTGTTTGCACTTGCAGTCGCTGTGGATAAATTTTATGATTAGCGACCAGCAATAACTGTATAGCCAAAATGGTCGCTCGTTTAGGCTAAAAAATAATATTTAACTCTTGAATCTGGGGTAGTACTGTACGCAAGCAGTAAAACCTTCAAGGAGCAATAAATGACAGATAAAATCGTAGAAAAGGTTGCGGTTCAAACAGAAGAGAGCCGTAATCAAGGACGTCGTGCCTTTCTAAAAGGTTCGGCGGCCGTAGCTGGTGGTGTGATGTTCACTAAAGCAGCTAGCGCAGCAGACGGTGCAGGATTCGATCCTAAAAAAGCTGTAGCACCTTACGCGGGTAAAGAAGAAATTACTGAAGTACTACAAGATGGTGCGGCACGTAAATCTCTAGGTTTCGGTGTTCGTAAGTATCCTTACGGTATGCCTTCTCCTTTCGAGAAAGAAGTTCAGCGTCGTACTCTTGAGTGGTTGACTCCTGACTCTATGGCGTCTATCACAATGACTCCGCTGCAAAGCCTGCACGGTATCATCACTCCAAACGGTCTACACTTCGAACGTTTCCACGGTGGTGTTCCTACAATCAACCCTGATGAGCACCGTCTGGTAATCCACGGTCTTGTTGAGCGTCCATTGATCTTCACTATGGATGATCTAAAACGCTTCCCATCAGTTTCACGTATCCACTTCGTTGAGTGTCCTGCTAACGGTGCAATGGAATGGAAAGGTGTTCAGTTGAACTCTGTTCAGTGGACTCACGGTATGATGTCTTGTGTTGAATACACTGGTGTACGTCTATCTGACCTATTGAAAGAAGCGGGTATCAAGCCAGAAGGTAAGTGGATTATTCCTGAAGGTGCGGATGCAGCGGGTCTAACTCGTTCTATTCCTATCGATCTAGCGATGGATGACTGTTTCGTAGCTTACGCTCAGAACGGTGAAGCGCTACGTCGTGAGCAAGGTTACCCAATCCGTCTAGTTGTTCCAGGTTGTGAAGCGAACATGTGGGTTAAATACCTACGTCGTATCCAGGTTCACGATGTACCTGCACAGCACCGTGAAGAAACTTCTAAGTACACTGAGCTTATGCCTGATGGTACTGCACAGCGTTTCTCTTGGTACATGGAGCCTAACTCTGTTATCACTTACCCATCTCCAGACTTCAAAATGCAAGGTCCTGGTAAGTACTACGTACGTGGTCTGGCTTGGTCTGGTCGTGGTAAAGTTGCTCACGTTGATGTTTCTTTCGACGGTGGTAAAAACTGGAAAGAAGCACACTTTACTTCACCGGTTCTAGATAAAGCTTGGACTCGTTTCGAAGTTGAATGGGATTGGGATGGTTCAGAAGCATTCCTAATGAGCCGTGTAACTGACGAAACCGGCTACGTTCAACCGCCTATGCCGCAAATGCGTGCACTTGAAGGTACGAACAACGTTTACCACCGTACTGCGATGGTTACTTGGCGCGTACACGCTTGGGAAAACGGCAAAAACGGAGGCATGATTGAAAATGTTCAGTACTAAGAAAACTCTAGTTGCAGCATCAGTTGCAACCCTATTTGCCGGTTCTGCAATGGCGATGTCTGGTAACTCAGACAGCAACTCTGCTTCTGGTGAAAAAATCGACGGTAAATATGCTGCAAACTACGAACAGATCATTCGTGATGCAGACGGTAAATACCTGGATGCTAAAGTTATCGAAGCTATCCTGGGTAAAGACGCTACTTACGGTCGTGACGGTCTTGAATCTAAACTAGATCCAGCTAACCCTTACTCTTTCGAAGTAGATGACAGCATCGATGGTGGTAACCACGGTAACGCGCAATGTAAGATCCCTGCGGCATTCGTAGAAGTTCACGACAGCGCGAAAGCTAACTACTACAACGATTCTGGTTTCGAAGCTCGTGGTTTCGGTACGCCTATCGCTGAATCAGCGCTAGAAAAGTGGAACATCGTTGTTGACGGTGACGGTAAAGGTCTTCCTGATCCTTCAGTTGGTATGACTGTTGAAGAAGGTGCGAAAGTTTACGTTCAGTACTGCGGTATGTGTCACGGTGAATTCGGTGAAGGTGCTAAAGGTTACCTACCTCTAGCGGTAGAAGAGAACCTAGTTACTTCATCTTTCTTCGATCCAGCACCAATGAAAACTGTTGGTAACTACTGGCCGTACGCTGTAACGTTCTTCGATTACATCCGTCGTACAATGCCTTTCTGGACTCCAAACGCTCCGTTCATCGGTGATGCGGGTTACATGGGTATTACTGGTTACATCATGCAAGCGAACTACATTCCGGTTGATGCGGAAGGTACTGAGCTAGAAGATGATACTTTCTACAACTCAGAAATCCTGATGAAACAGAACAAGTTCATGAAAAACCAGGGTAACTTCTTCTGTGACCACCGTCCTGTAATCCATAACACTCGTTGTATGGAAAACTGTGCGGATGAGCAAGTTGGTGATGGTAAAGGTGATATTCACAACTATCGTCAAGCGCGTCGTCTACCAGACGGAACTCCTCAGTATAACGTTCCACAACGTATGCATGAAGATCCGCCAGGTGTCGGTCACGCAGGTATGTAATTTAAAACCTCGTGTTTTAAATACCTAGCTTGAAAAGCCCGCTTTATGCGGGCTTTTTTTGTACTTAGCAACCCGTGTGCTTACCAACCCCTGCGCACGGCTTTCTTTTCTGGCTGTGCAAGCCGTTTTTTCTTATTTATTCAGCACAATCTCCGGTGATCTTTCCATCTTTCGCTATTTCTTTTGGGGAATAACGCTTTGAGAATAATTTATCACAATATAAGTTTTTTCTAATAAACTGCATTTTTCATAAAAAGAATTTGGTGTAGAATGCGTTATTCCCAGACAGCAATAACGTTGCTGTTTGTTTCAGCGGGTGAATAAGAGCTAATAATACTATTATGGGTAAATCATTAATCGATCCATTTAACCGTACAATCGAGTATGTACGCGTCTCTGTGACCGATCTGTGTAACTATCGCTGCGGCTACTGTATGCCGGAGCAGGGCGTGCACCCTGATGGGCATCATAAAGAGTATCTTTCATACGAAGAATTGGCTCGGATAATCAAAGCTTTTGTTAATTTGGGCGTCAGTAAAGTTCGTCTGACGGGCGGTGAGCCTTTGGTTCGAAAACGCCTGTATGAGCTGGTGGAGATGATTCAGCCATACGACGGCCTGGAAGACATTGCGCTGTCGACAAATGCGCACCATCTGGGCCGTGAAGCCGAAGCACTGGTTAAAGCCGGGGTCAATCGCTGTAATATCTCGATCGACTCTCTGCGCCCGCAGCGGTTTAATAAAATTACCCGCGGCGGCGATCTGGAGAAAGTTCTTGCCGGAGTCGACAAGGCATTGGAAGTTGGCATGAAGCCGGTTAAATTCAATATGGTCGTTATGAAAGGAACCAATGACGACGAAATTGAAGCGATGGTCGATTACGGGATCGAAAAAGGGGTTGAAATCCGCTTTATCGAAACCATGCCGATCGGACCGGCCGGCGTCAGTATGATGGATCAGCACTATGCAGCCGAGAAAATTCTTAAACGTGTCAAAGCGCATGTCGGTGCCGATCTGATTCCGTCAACCGATCGTTCCGATGCCGGCCCGGCCAGAAATTTCAAAATTGCCGGAACCAACGCACGAATCGGCGTGATCTCAGCGGTTTCGCAGCATTTCTGCGAGAGCTGCAACCGGGTTCGCTTGACGGCCCGCGGCGTGCTTGCTTTGTGTCTCGGTCAGGAAGATTCTGTTGACCTGCGTACTCCTTTGCGCGAAGGAATCAGTGACGCAGAGCTTGAGCAGCTAATTATTAAGGCGATTGCCAAAAAACCGGAACGTCATTTCTTCAATGAAAACGTTCACAACATTGAATTCAGACAAATGGTGCAATTGGGCGGTTAAGGCCCGATTTGATTGAGTAGAGGATCAAAGCATGTTGAATGTTCTATATTTTGCCAGTTTCCGCGAAATTCTAGGTCAGGCTCAGGAACAGTTGCCGGCCGATTATCAGACGGTTGATTGCCTGTTAAAGGATCTGGCTGCGCGCGGTGAAACCTGGCAGCAGGCTTTATTGCATAATCAGAATTTGCAAATCGCCGTTAATCACGATGTTGCCAACCGTCAGACCGCAATCAAGGCGGGTGATGAAGTAGCTTTTTTCCCGCCGGTAACGGGAGGCTGATCCGTGACGCACAACCCTGAACCGATGTTTCCGCATATCTGCATTCAGGAAGAGGATTTCGACCTGAGCACCGAAGCGGCGAAGCTGCGTGAAGGCCATAAGGATATTGGCGCGGTAGTGACTTTTGTCGGAACCGTTCGCGATATTAACGAAGGCGACGAAGTCTCGATTTTAGAGCTGGAACACTATCCGGGCATGACTGAAAAGGCTTTGGAGAAAATCCGTCTGGAAGCGCATGATCGATGGCATCTAGAAGCGAGTCATATTATCCACCGCATTGGCAAGATGTACCCTTGCGACCAGATTGTTATGGTCGCCGTTGCCAGTCGTCACAGGGAAAACGCGTTTCACGCGGCGCATTTTATTATGGACTACCTGAAAACCAATGCGCCTTTCTGGAAAAAAGAAACGCTCCCGGACGGAGCCGAGCGCTGGGTCGATGCACGGGTTTCCGATAAAGAAGCGGAATCCCGTTGGGCTAAATAAAAAGGCTGTGCACGCTACTGCGAAAACTTAACGCTTTGTTGCAAGCCTGCTTAAAGTGCTTATTTACTCTTTGTAGCGTGAGTACACCGACTTGTGTCTCGATTTAAGTCTTCTCATAACGCCCGCAAATTTTTTTGGCTTTATGTTGAATGAATGCTTGAATTGCTCGCCAGTCTTACGCCTCGACTGTAAACCATCCCTCCACATTATTTGAAATGTATTTTTAATCACTTTTGATTTTGAACCGAATTGCTTTAAGAGAAAACCATGAAAACCTTTGATGAAGCCTTATATGCCCTGCTATCCGATGTGCAGGTGACCACTGAATCCGAAACTATTAATGTCGGCGAAGGTCTGCAGCGCATTCTTGCCGAAGATATTGTCTCCAGCGTTAATGTGCCGCCGCATGACAACAGTCAGATGGATGGTTATGCGCTTCACAGTTTTGATCTGGAGCATGGAAACCTTTTCCCTGTCAGTCAGCGCATAGCAGCCGGAGAGGTTGGCGCCGAGTTACAGCACGGAACCGTGGCACGAATCTTTACCGGTGCGCCGATTCCGTCAGGCGCCAATATGGTTGTGATGCAGGAAGATACTGAAGAGGTTGACGGCCAGATTCAGATTAATATCAAGGCGCAGCCTGGCGCCAATGTACGCAAGAAAGGCGAAGACATTCAGCAAGGGCAGGTGATTTTACAGGCAGGAACCCGTCTTCGACCGCAGGAACTGGGACTGATCAGCTCGATCGGTATCGGCGAGATCAAGGTGTTTAAACCGCTTAAAGTTGCGACCTTTACTACCGGTAACGAACTGCTGGAACCGGGCAGTGAGCCGCAGGAAGGCAAAATTTACAATGCCAACCGCTATACCTTGCAGGGGTTGATTCCACAGTTGGGCTTTGAACTGATTGATCTTGGGCATGTCGCGGATACGCTGGAAGGCACCATAGAGGCGATGAAGAAAGCGGCGGATATTGCGGATGTTGTGATGACCACCGGCGGAGTATCGGTTGGTGAAGAAGATCACATCAAACCGGCACTCGAGAGCCTGGGTGAATTGAATATGTGGAAGGTGAAGATGAAGCCGGGTAAACCGATCGCTTACGGTAAGATCGGTGTCGATAAAGGTCAAGTACCGTTTATCGGTTTGCCGGGGAATCCGGTTTCCGCCTTTGCAACTTTTAAGTTGTTTGCCCGTCCTTATCTGATGAAAATGCAGGGTGCAGAGCAGATCAAAACCAATCCGATCTGGTTGCAGGCCGATTTTGACTGGCCGAAAGCCAATTTCCGTCGAGATTTCTTACGTGCGCGAATGACCAATAAACGTCAGCAAACGGTCGCTGAAATCTACCCGCATCAAGGCTCCGGAGTTTTGATGTCCACTTCCTGGGCGGAAGGCTTTGTCGTTATTCCGGAAGACAGCACGATCAAGAAAGGCGACACGGTGGCCTTCTATCCGTTTAGCGCCTTTGTCTGACGCTTCCCGAAAGCAGTAGATATCGTTGTTTACCGCTTGTCTTCAGGTATAAAAAAAGCCGCAGTGATGGCGTCGTCACGGCGGCTTTTTTATCCAATCTGTTTAAATCAGGCTTAAATGCTGATTTAAGTCATTAGATTACAGAGATTTTTTACAGAAGTAGAAATCTACACACTCGTACTCGCCAGATTCCATACGGGCTTTTGCTTCTTCAACCGTCGCCGCTGGTGGAACGATTACTTTTTCGCCCTTGCGCCAGTTTTCCGGCGTTGCACAAGCGTTCGCGTCAGAAGTCTGCATCGCTTCAAGAAGACGAACGAATTCGTCGATCTGACGGCCGTTGCTCATTGGGTAGTAAACCATTGCGCGCAGAACCCCTTCAGGGT
This sequence comes from Thiomicrorhabdus sp. 6S3-12, assembly GCF_017571475.1. Classification (GTDB taxonomy): domain Bacteria; phylum Pseudomonadota; class Gammaproteobacteria; order Thiomicrospirales; family Thiomicrospiraceae; genus Thiomicrorhabdus. The sequence goes on from NZ_JAGETW010000007.1 coordinate 35,483, forward strand.
CGATAATGAAAGTAGCACGTACCGCTGAGGTATCCGCTGCACCAGGGTGAACCATTCCGTAAGCCTGGGCAACTTTCATGTCCAGATCGGCGATAATCGGGAACTGGATATCGATGCCGAATTTCTCTTTGATGTTCAGAACCCAAGCGTTATGCGAGTGATGCGAGTCGATTGAAAGGCCAAGAAGTTCACAGTTCAATGCATCAAACTGATCTTTACGTTCCTGGAAGGCCATGAATTCCGTCGTACAAACCGGAGTGAAATCCGCCGGATGCGAGAAAAGAACCAGCCATTTCCCTTTATAGTCTTCAAGCGTTTTGCGGCCGTGAGTCGTTACGGCATCAAATGCAGGTGCGGCTTCATTCAAACGTGGTAATCCAAAAGTTGTGTTTTCCATATCAATGTCCTGTATAAGTTTTATTTATCTATTTATCGAATGCGTGAATAAGTTTAGCGAAGTGATTTTAATAAATCTAATTTAATGTTTTTAATTTAACGATAGAAATAAACTAATGCCCTCCTGTTTATTGTGTCCAGTATCTGAGAAGGTTGTGATACAACTCGGTCAATTGCAGAACGTCATCGTATTGCTGTGAATCGTTCAGCTGGCGGCGCAGACTTTGAATGCTCTGATCCAGTTGATAGAGCATGCTACGAGCTTTGCTGTCCTGAATCAGGCTCTGTATCCACATGAAACTGGCGATCCGCTGTCCCTCGGTGACCGGAAGTACCTGATGCAGCGCCCCGGAGTCGTACAGCACCATGTCGCCGGCTTTGAGTTTGATTTCCTGCACACCCATACCGGTATCGATCTGCAGTTCGCCGCCCACATAACTGTCGGGATCGTTTAGAAACAGAGTGGCGGAAAGATCTGCACGTAACTTTTCTCCGCTGTATGGATGATTCAGAATGGCATTGTCGACATGAGCGCCGTAAAAACCGCCATTCTGATACAGGTTGAATTTCGGTGGGTAGAAGTAATTGGGCAGGGCGGCACTGACAAATGACTCGGTTTTCAGGAGACGTTTTTCTACCTGTCGACTCAGTGCTCGGGCTAGTTCTGAAGCATCGTCAAGTTGCAGATTCTGCTTAACCTGCCGTGCCAGAGAGCCGGCCGTCGCCGCTCCGTCAGTCCATTCGCCCTGTTCCAGCTGGCGGCGGATTTGCAGGCACTCTTGTTCACTGAAAACGGAGTGAATAATTTTAAACATCGTTGTTGTCTCCTAAATTAATCATTCGAATGTCCTGTAAATTAGAACAGCCGCAGAGCGCCATGGTTAACTGTAATTCCTCGGTCAGAAGCTTAAGCAGATGCGCGACACCGAGCGCACCGGCGACACCGAGTGCATAAGCCTGTAATCGACCGACTAAAACCGCATCCGCACCTGAGGCTAAGGCTTTGAAGATATCCTGGCCGCAGCGAATTCCGCTGTCCAATAACAGTGTCATTTCAGGGCCGACCGATTGGCGTATCGTCGGTAAGGCTTCCAGGCTCGAGATGGCGCTATCCAAGGCGCGGCCGCCGTGATTGGAGACAATCAGAGCGTCAGCCCCCATTGTTTGCAGCTTTTGTGCCTGTTTCGGGTCTAATACCCCTTTAACCCATACTTTCAGGCCAAGTTGGCGGCTGTAATCCATCAGGCTTTGCAGGGATTGCCAATTAAGCGCCTGAGCCATAATGCCCTTAAAAATATAACTTTCATCAGGCTTGATGTGCGCAGAAGGTGGATCTTCGTACGGGCGCAGATTGATCGGTTTTTCCGGTGGCAATTTGAATCCCAAATGGCGGGCTTGTAACGAAACTTGTTGCACCGGTGCATCGACGGTAATCACCACGGCCTGATAACCGGCCTGATGCGCACGATGAATCAGGTCGAACGAGTCTTGCTGGCGTGGCTGAGCATAGAGTTGAAAGGCTTTCCAACCGTTCGCCGCATCGGCAACGTCTTCCAGCGAGTAGCCGGAAAGTGTGCTTAATACCATGCCTTGCTCAAGCGCTTCTGCCGCTTGGGCGCAGGCGCGTTCGCCATCTGCATGCAGCAGCGTCTGATGGGCCACCGGCGCTAATAAAATCGGCGCGGAGAAGCGCTGTTCCCGGTAGTGCCAATGACTGTTTCCGTCGGTAACATTTTCAAGACTGTTGGGCGTTAACGTCATTCCGGCAAAGGTGTCCAGGTTGCGTTTAAGACTGAGCTCCTGTCCGCTTCCGCCACTGAGATAGGCGAAAAGCGCATGGTCAATTTTTGTCTGCGCAAGCATTTCAAAATCTTGCGCACACAGAACGTGACTTTGTAGTTGTGCGTAATCTTCAAACAAGTTGCTCTCCAATGAAGAAAATCTCAGCAAACATCGTAGCGTGTTTGCCGAGAGAGGATAAATACAGGCTGAAAATTTTCAGCCTGCTTACGGTTACGGGTTTTAAAGTTGTTTAAAACTCATAGTTGAGCGTCAACTGAATACTGCGCCCATCGCCTTTATAGGCAAAGGCACCGCTGCGGTAGGCCGCAAGATAATAGTCTTCGTCAAACAGGTTATTGATATTTAGCTGCATATCCAAATCCTTATTGACGCGATAGCTGGCAAAGGTATCGAAGACCGTATAGCTTGGGATTTCTATGCTTTCCGAAGCGGCGGCATCCGGTTGGCCAGCATACATTTCGCTTGAGTAAGTCATCGAGCCACCCAGGGCTAATTTCTGCGTTAGCTGGTAGCGCAACAGAACATTTGCCTGGTTGTCTGCGAAGTTGCTTAACGGCTTGCCGATATTATCCGCATACATGGATTCGGTGATTTCCGATTCCATGGCGGTTAAGGAAATCTGCCCGCTCAGCTTGTCGGTCAGGTTACCTGCCAGCCCCAGTTCGATTCCGCGTACCCGGTTCTCACCGGTATTCGGCGTTCCCGCATTGCTGTAATCCGCTCCGCGTTCCGGTTCCATAACATTGCTTTTGGTAATCTGGAACAAGGCGGCGGTTGCCAGTAGTTTCTTGTTGTTAAGCTCCCATTTGGTTCCCAGCTCATAGCTTTTCACGGTTTCCGGTTCAATGCTGTCGGCATTGATGAAGCCGCCGTAGCCGCCGTTGGTCGCCACATCCGACTCACCGCCGTTAACATTTGCCGCCGTACTGTATGAAGCATACACATTCCCGTTATCGGCGACTTTATAGACAAAGCCGACATGACCGTTCCAGAGTCCGTCCGAATAGTCATAGCGCTCGGTTGTTGTGGTCAAGTCCAAGTCGAACTTGTCGTAGCGAAGTCCGCCGTGCAATGCCAGTTTGTCTGTCACATCGACGGTGTCCATTAATCCTACCGAGGTGGTTTTCATGCGCCACAGAGAGTAGAAGCTTTCATCGCCGATCTGTTTCGCCAGCAGACTGTTGTAGTTGTCGACCATTTGCCCGTTTTCGTCCTTGAAGCAATAACCGTCGGTAAGGCCGCTGCGGCCGTCAACACGGCAGTTAGTTGATCCCGCGTTATTGACGTTAATGTCATTACGCTGAACTTCGTGATCCGAGTATTCGAAACTGACCACAAATTGATGTTTCTTTCCGCCCAGCTCGGTGTCGATGTAGGTATTCAGCGCATTGGCGAAGTAATCAACATCCTGGCTGGCCGCTTTGGGTTTGGCGGTTACTGTATCGTAGGTGTATTCATCCGCCTGGCCTTCATTAGCGATCGCTGTACCGTACTGGGCACCGGTTACGACATAAGAATTCGTGGTGGTTCCGACACGGGTCGAGTTTTCGATGCGAACGTTATCCGTCGCCTGATAGCCCAATTTTAAAGTTGTCGTATCAATGACCGACTCGAAGTAGTCGTTATCCTGGGTGATGGCTGGAAATTCATCATCGACTTCTCCGGTGGTGCGGTTGATATAGGAACCAAGGTCCGGTTTGTCTTTGGCATTCAAGTGGTAGTGGTCAAGGGTAACGTCCAGTTTGTCGGTCGGAGCCCAGAAAACCGAACCGGCGATCCCTTTTCGGTCTCGGTCGGCAGGCGCGCGATCCGGTACTTCTTCGTAGGCGTCAAGAATGTTTAAACGCAGCGCCATATCGTCGGTCAGTACGATATTGGAATCCAGCGTATAGCGGTGATATTCGTCGGTACCAAAGCCTCCAGAGAGCTTGTTGAAGCTTCGTCCCAGATTGGCCTGTTTGGTTATAGAGTTGACGGCACCACCGGTCGAACCGCGACCGGCAAAAGTGGAGCTCGGGCCTTTGGTAATCTCGATCTGTTCGGTGGCAAAGCTTTCGCGGGTAGTCATGCCCGGATCGCGCATACCGTCGACAAAGACATCGGAGCGCGCTTCGTGACCACGAATAATGTAGCGGTCGCCGAACATGTTGCCGCCTTCACCGGTTCCGACGGTGATTCCAGGCTGGGTTTGCAGAATTTCTTTAAGGTCGGTTTTACCGGATTCTTTGAGTTGAGTCTGGGTGATAACCTGGATGGTTTGCGGCGTTTCTGCCAGTGGTTTAACACGACGACGATCGCCGGATTCATTGACTTTGTATGGGGCGCCTTTTTCGGCATACGGGTTATCGTCGACTTTGAGTCCTTCGACTTCGACGGTTTCCAGGGTTGAACCTCCTTCACCTTCCGCCCAGACGGGTGCAGCAGAGAGACTGACAGCCATTCCGAGGGTAATGGCTTGAGTGGTCGCACGGCTTAAAGGTTTTTTTTGCAGTCGATTTAAGCTCTGGTTCGCTTTTAGTTTCGTCCCTTCCAGAGACTGGTTGAGACGGTTGGAAAGTTTTGTAGACATGTTTTACTCCTCATTCTACCGTTGCGCACGAATATGAAAGGCGTGCGCTTCCTTTTGCAAAACCCAATCGTGCCCGATAAATTCGGGCTTTTAGCCGGCATTGATTGGGGAATGAAAACCTGTAAGTTAATTGATAATAATTCGCATTATATTTACATTTGATCAATATTCAAGAAAATAATAATAATTCGCATTAAGTTTAAATTTTGTGTAAAAAGACGAGGAATGAAACTTTTAAGGAGGTTGGATTTTTTAAGATCAGGGCGATGGTTTAGAATAGCCGGATCGAAATTCTGTTATCTAAAGGAAAGACTATGTCGAATGCAGTAAGCGGCGAATTGACCCATCTGGATGAAAAGGGTCAGGCAAGAATGGTAGATGTCAGTGCCAAGGCGCATACCGAGCGGGAAGCGCGCGCTATGGCCGTCATTAATATGTTGCCGGAGACTTTGCAGATGATTGCCGAAGGAAAGCATAAGAAAGGCGATGTACTGGCAACGGCGCGCATTGCGGGGATCATGGCGGCAAAACGCACTCCGGATATCATTCCCATGTGTCATCCTCTGCTGTTAACGTCCGTTAAGGTGGAATTAACGCCGAACTTCGAAAACAGTTCGGTCGAGATCGTTGCCATCTGTAAGCTGGTCGGGCAGACCGGCGTCGAAATGGAAGCTCTTACGGCGGCTTCGGCAGCGGCTTTAACCCTGTATGACATGTGCAAAGCGGTCGATAAAGGCATGGTTATCGATCAGGTTCAGTTGCTGGAGAAGAAAGGCGGTAAATCCGGTCACTGGGTGCGCAGCGGAGCCTGAATCAGTTCTCTTCCCAGTGCAGTTCGGAATGGATATTGCCTAACGACGGGTGCGTTTTCTGCGGTTTGTCGAGGTAATATCCTTGTCCCATATCCACGCCCAGTTCGCGGCAGGTTTCGAGAATTGCCTCGCTTTCGATGAATTCGGCAATAGTGCGTTTACCTAGCCCTTTGGCTACGGTCACCATGCTTTCAACAAACAGACGGTTTTCCATCGAAGTATCCAGATTCTGGATAAAGGTGCCGTCTATCTTCAAAACATCCACTTTTAAGTGCTTCAGGTAGGCAAATGAGGCGAAACCGGTTCCGAAATCGTCCAGACAGACGGTACAGCCGATGTCGTGCAGCGCGTCGATAAACTGGCTGGCATCCTGGATATCGGCGACGGTTTCCGTTTCGGTGAGTTCAAACAGCAGCCGCTGCGGCTTGACCTGATAAAAGGCAATCATTTTGGCGATATAGTCGGGAAGTGAGACATCATCGAACGAGCGTCCGGAAAGGTTGATGGCAATATCCGGAATATTCGGATTTTGCGCCAGCATTTCGATACTGCGATGAATAACATAACGGTCGATTTCGACGATCTGGCCATTTTTTTCCGCAATCGGGATGAACTCGTTCGGATGGACAAGTTTGTTTTCTTCGTCACGGATTCTGACCAGCGCTTCCAAGTGGCGCAGCTTCTGATCCTGGATGTGGTAGACACCTTGAAAGTGCAGTTCGATCTTGTTCTGATTCAAGGCTTTGTTAATCGATTCCGCCCACGACAGTCGGGCCATTTCACGGTCAAGTCGGCTACTGCGCGGATTGTAGATTGTATAGGTGTTTTTGCCTCTCTCTTTGGCTTCATACATCGCGATATCGGCATGTGACGGCAGCATTTCCGGATCGGCGCTCGGATGCGGGTAGAAGGAGATACCGATACTGGTGGTAATCCTTAACTGCTGGGAGCCAAACTGGTGCGGGGTATTCGCCAGCGCATCAATAATGCGTTCAGCAAGAAATTCGGCCTGCCGCTGGTCGGAGACAATTGATAGCAAGGCAAATTCATCTCCGCCGAGGCGGAATAACCACTCCTCCTTGCGGATATGGGTACGCATGGTATTGGCGACCAGGATCAGGGTTTCATCGCCTCGCGCATGACCAAAGGTGTCATTAATCAGTTTGAATTCATCCAGATCGAAAAACAGTAAGGCCAGAAACTGGTTGCGGCGTTTGGCAAAAGAGGACATGCGAAAAATCTGCTGTTTAAAACCGTGTCGATTATTCAGGCCGGTAAGAGGATCGTAAGTGGCCAGAGTAGTCAGCTCCTCTTCCAGTTCTTTCTGCTGGGTAATGTCTTCGAACACCCAGAGGTTGCCACCACCGGTTTGCTTTTCTTCAACATCCATCTGCGTCTGCAGAATGATGCGGCCATCGGAAAGCTGGCATTCGTAACGCCGTTCGCCGACCTGGCGGGCATCAATTTTCTGCTCGGATAACACCTTCAGAGGTGAGCGTTTGAGAACATTTTCCAGTGGCTGGTGGTAGATGGAGATGGAAGGATTCAGTCGCCAGATGTCAAAGAAGGTCTGGTTGTGGTATTCGATCAGTCCGTCGGAGTTTTCGAACAGAATTCCGACATTCATGGTGTTGAGCAGGGACTCCATTCGGCTCTGTTCAAGTTCAAGAAGGTGTGTTCGACGCTGGATGGACTCGCGTAATTCGTCAAAACTTTGCCCCAGTCGGCCGATTTCATCGTGCCCCAGAAAGGGAATCGGGCTTTGATAATCGCCGTTTAACATTTTCTGACTGGCGTGGGTCAGCTTGCGCAATCCTTTGGTTAAAAAGCCCATTAATAGGGTTGTCAGAATGATGGTCAGAAGAATGGCCAGCGTCGTCAGAAAAACCATCTCCTGACGAAGCTCCTGTTTAAGTTTTCCGTACTGCTGCAAACTTAAGCTGTAGACCAAATGGCCGACCAATTCGTCTGCAAGGCGTAACTCGATTTGTGCAAATTGAGTACCATTGTGCGGTTCCTGAGTGTCTTTTCCCAGGTTGTCTACGTGGGCAATACGGCGATTGTCGATATTGAGTACTTCAATATGATCCAGACCGGGATGGTCTTTTATCAGTTGGTTCATGCGTTCAACCAGACTGGCATAATCCTGATTGAACAGCAAGGGGGCTAAAGCCGAGTTAAGAAATTCGCTGAACTGCTCTCTAACGTTTTTCTGCTCTTTATTCGAGAAACTGGTGATTGAATCGTTGATATTTAAAATCAGCAGAAACAGCAACAGGCTCAAAACCGCGGCGATGCTGATATTGATGCGGTTGGCGAGGGAGACGAACCATTTCATGGGGTTACCTCAAGCAGACCGACACCTTTGAGAAAACCGTCCAGTTGCGGCATATCCTGAGGAGTTTCCCGTCGAGTGCCTGTCAGTCCGGTGTTGGCAAAATAGGTTTTGCCTGCTTCGGTATTCGGAAAGTTCAGAAAAGCTTCCCTTAAGCGCCGAATGCGTTCCTGCCCGAGTTTGGGATTGACCATGACGGCAAATCCCGGAATCAGTTCGGATTTGAACAGCAGACGCAGCGACTCTTTGCCTTTCGGGTTGAAGTCCTCCCAAGCCGGTTTGCCAAAAGCGCCAAGAGGCTGAATTTTATTAATCACGGCAAGCATGGCGTTATGGTGCGAATTGGTTTCTATGACCGTGATGTCTTTTCCCGGTGTCAAGCCGGCATTTTGCAATGCTTGACGGCTCAAATAGTTCACTATGGCGCTTTTCGGCGGCATGATAATTTGTTGCCCTTTAAAGTCTTTTAACTGCTTTCCAGCGTTTTCTTCACGTGTTGTGATTACGGCATAGGACGAGTTGGCGGTAAAGCCGAGCCAGTAGTAACCGCTGGCCAGTTCAGCCAGACGTCCCATATGCGGAGCGCCCATGATGATGTCGTATTTCTGTTGCAAAATGCCTTGGTTGTACGATTTGAAGTCTTTGGCGCTGATCAGGTAGACCGGCTCTTTCAGAGCTTGCTCGAAATAGCGTTTAATCGGCTGATGCACTTTTGCAATATAGCTGGGGTTGGCATAGGGGAATACGGCAAAGCTGATATGCGAGGAAGCATAAGCGCCAGCGCATAAAGTTGCGAGAAAAATTGCGCTAATAAACTGGAATAGGGGGCTAAGCTGTATCACGAATAGGCCAGATTTACTCGTAAAATGGATTTCAAAACAGTCCAGATTCTACCTTAGTTTTCGTACTGAAATAAACTAAGTTGCCTAAAAAATACCTGCTCTTACGATGGGATAACTCTTGGTGAATCAGCCGAGAAAGAGCTTCAGGTTAAGGCTTTAATATAAGATTGTGTTTATATTGTCCGATTGTTAGCGATCATTTGAGGCATGGCCTGGGATCGGAAAGGCTTCTTGAACGCGGTACTGTTTCCCTTCGGATGTCCGGTATATTTCATCAGTTCAAGCAAAGAATGGAGTTGGAATTATGAGTGTTTTTTTACGCTTTATGCAGATAACGGTCGTGTATTTCAGCGTATTTTCCGGTTTCTGTTATGCACAGGAGGCGGTCGAAGTTCCGGGGCGGGATGTGATTACGGGTTATGTGCTGACATCGAGCGAGAAAGAGGTCAGTAAACAACTGAAAAAAGTTTTTAATGTGACCATGCAAGTCAGGGTGGAAACGGTTTTGAAAACCAGTAACCGTGTGCAAGCCAATCAAATCATCGATGTTGTCTACACCGAACAATATCCGGATAAGCAGGTTGGGAAGCCGTTTTTAAAACGAAAAATTAAAGCGGGCGATCAATACCGTTTTTATTTACAGAAGCGTTCGGAGAGTCATTATTTCATCTGCAATAAAATGGAGACGATAGCCGATTGAAAAGAAACGGCCCAGGTCGGAAATAAATCCGGCTTGGGCCGTTCAGGCGATTGCCATCAAGAAATGGCAGGCAAACTTAATTGCGTGGTTTCTTGTGGCTTCTGCCGTTGTCCGGTGCTCTTCGGCTTAGACGCTTACGTCCGGCACCTTGTGTTTTGACTTCGGAAATTTGTAACTGCTGACCGCATACCCAGGCTTTTTTCAGGTCGTTTAAAGCTTCACGCGGCATTTTTTCCGGCAAATCAACCATAGAGTAACTGTCTTCAATGGTCAGCTGACGGATAAACTCACTGTCCAGACCGGCTTCATTGGCGATACAGCCGACAATGTTACCCGGGCGGACACCGTGGGTACGACCGACTTCCAGACGGTAGCGCGCCATTCCTTCATCCGGCGAAGAGGATTGACGACGACGCTGGCGACGTTCTCCACCGTCACGATCACGATCTCCGCGGCCGCGACGGTTATCGCGATCAAAGTCACGATCACGGTCGCGTTTGGATACTTCACGCACCGGCTTGTCTTCGATAAAGAAAGGAACGTCTCCCTGCATTAGACGAGCCAGTGCCGCGGCCACTTCGACAGCCGGAACATTCTGTTCGTTTTCTACCTGTTCGATCAGGTCTTGATAGAAGCCTAATTCATCCATTTGCAGCGCTTCGACAATACGGTTTTTGAAACGTTCGATACGGCTGTCGTTAATCATCTGCGCCGAAGGCAGGTGCATTTCGGCAACTTTCTGTTTGGTGGTGCGTTCGATCGACGCCAGTAGACGGCGCTCGCGCGGAGTAACGAACAGAATGGCCGTTCCGGAACGACCGGCACGGCCGGTACGACCGATACGGTGTACGTAAGATTCGTTGTCTTGCGGAATATCGTAGTTAACAACGTGACTGATACGCGGTACGTCAAGACCACGGGCAACAACGTCGGTCGCAACCAGGATGTCCAGCTTGCCGTCTTTTAGCTGGTCAACGATACGCTCACGTTGATTCTGTGCGATGTCACCGTTTAGAGCCGCCGCGGCATAACCGCGTGCTTCCAGTTTTTCGGCCAGTTCAACAGTCGCGTTTTTGGTGCGGACGAAGATGATCAGGCCGTCGATGTCGGCGGAATCGGCTTCCAGAATTCGGGTTAAGGCATCCAGTTTATGACCGCCGCTGACCATCAGGTATTTCTGGGTAATGGTGGTTGCAGTCGCAGTTTTCTGCTTGATAATCACTTCGGTCGGATTATTCAGGTAGTTGCTTGCGATACGGTGAATTTCTTTCGGCATGGTTGCCGAGAAAAGTGCAATCTGACGGCTGTTTGGCGTGTGTTCAAGTACCCATTCAACATCGTCGATAAAGCCCATGCGCAGCATTTCGTCGGCTTCGTCGAGAACCAGAAGTTTCAGCTCGTCCAGTTTAAGGGTGCCTTTACGCATATGGTCCATAACACGGCCAGGCGTACCGACCACAACATGCACACCGCGTTTCAATGCGCGGATCTGTGAACCGTAGTCGGAACCGCCGTAGATCGGCAATACGTGAAAGCCTTTCATGTGGTGGGCGAAGCTCTGAAAGGCTTCGGAAACCTGAATCGCCAGTTCGCGGGTTGGCGCTAGAACCAGAACCTGTGGGTTCTTCTGTTTAATATCGGAGTTGCTTAGTGCAGGCAGAGCAAAGGCTGCAGTTTTACCAGTACCGGTCTGTGCCATTCCCAGAATATCGCCGCCTTGCAGTAACGCAGGGATCGCCTGAGCCTGAATCGGGCTTGGTGTTTCGTAGCCGATCTCGCTGATTGCGGAAAGAATTTCTGGTTTTAGACCGAGGTCTTTAAAAGTGATTTCACTCATCGGGGGTCCTTATCTCTATGGATATGACTTTGCCCGGAATATACAAGGATGGCGGTCAAACAATGGACAGCGCAAAGACTCAGTAGGGTTGCAGGCTTGTCGGCAACGCTGAATGAGGTACTATTCTGGGGCAAATCTGTGTTCATTAAAACGAGCACCTTTGCATCAAAACAGCATCGCATCATAACGAGGCCAGTGGCGTGGCAAACGGCTCTTGGTAGGCATTAATTTTCAGTAGTCGACCAATAAATCAAAACGGGTCGGGGATTTCAGGCTTAAAGATTTTAATAGCCGTATTAATGCGGGGGGCGAATTCTACTAAATCCTTGTGATAATTGCAAATTTTAGATTTCGTTGCAGTGGGGAGTCGGTGAAAAGTCGGCGTTTTCAGCTGAAAAAACTGGAATACAGTTTCTTACGATCTGTTTAAAAGGCGTTTTTGCCTTGTTAAGCAAGATGGCTGTCCGAAGATCCCGTTCACACCCCTTAACGGAGCGGATTTTGTCGGGTTGCAGGAGTAAAAGTCAAAAGCTGTGCGTATTAAATTTCTATTCATGGAAATCATTTAAAGTGAAAGTGTATGAAATCTTTATGATTTTGCTTAGCTTTGATACTGATTTTTTAGTAGCAATGCAAAATATAATGCTATAGACTAAAGCTGAATTTATTTTTACTTAAGGGTTGGGTGTTTTTGCAGTTAATGCGATAAGGCACAAAACCATTAGGTTGAGTTTTGATTTTGTAAGGGGATTTTGTAATGACTAAACTAGCTAAAATGACTTTGGCATCGGTTTTTTCCGCAGCTCTAATGCTTCCTGCGGTTTCTAACGCGGCGCCTGCTGGCGCAGCTGCTTCTGGCGGCGCGGCGGCTTCTGGCGGCGCGGCTGCTGGTGGTGGGGCTGCCGTTGCTGCAGCCGGTGGTGTAGGGATTACTGCCGGTATGGTTGTCACTGCGGTTGCAGTTGGTGCGGTTGCTTTTGCTGCTACTGATGACAATGCTACTGGTACCACGGGTACTAACTAAAAGTAGCGGTTTTTAATGTAACCGTTTCTTTTGAAAAGCCGCTTAATGCGGCTTTTTTTATGCATTGAACCGACCAGAGATTTTGTGTTGTTGGTAACCTCGGATCTTTGACTGACGTTATAATTGCTGAAATACGTTAAAACGGACAATCAATCCGCACTTCTGATATTTTATGAAAAGAATTTATTTACTGATCCTCTTAGGCGTTTTTGTTTCCGGTTGCAGTTCAACTTCCGATAAGAATTCCTCTTCATTTTTTTCTTCCTCGGCAAAACTCTTAACTAATCTGATATCGACGCCGGTCGTGACTAAAGCGCAGGCAAATAAACTGCCTTATGCTTCGATTTACGCTTCATTTGGCGGTGGTGCCTATGGGGTGATGGTGCTCGGCTTTTATCAGGAGCCTGTGCGCAAGTGGCATAGTGCGGATCATTATGCATTGGCGTTCAATGGCGATCAGATCCAGAAGATTTATACGCCAAAAGGCGTTCAGGTCGAAGCCAAAGCAGTCAAATTCTATGCGGGTGAACCTTTTAAGGACGTCAGCGCTGAACGTAGCATGCCGGTTATTTATAAAGTTAATTTCCCGGAACAGAATCGCTACGGTCTGCTTGCCGAAGGTGAGTTACGTATTGCCGGTGAAGAGGTTCGCACGCTGTGGGGCGAGCCAGCCCGATTACAGCGGTTGGAAGAGACGCTTTCGATTAAGGTGTTGAATAAAAGTTGGGTCAATATTTACTGGCGTGATCCCAGAACAGGTTTTATCTGGGAGTCGGAACAGTATTGGGGAGCCGGACCCAATGTTAAATTTCAGGTCTTGAAGCCGTGGATGGAGGTATTTTATCCATGAGTATTAAAATGATCTTTCGCTTTATGTTGCCGTTGTTCCTTGGCCTTTCAATAAATACAGTTTGGGCTCAGGAGGTTGATATCTCCTTTTCGGGTTGTGTGTCTAAAGAAGGCACCATGCGCTTTGAACAACCGCCAAGATTGTCTCAAGTGCTGCAAGTGGCCGCTATTCAGGAGTGCGCTTATTTTGCCGGCGCTTCCTGGCGCAGCGAATTGGCTAAGGAAGCCCAGCTTAAGCAAAAGCAGGCGCTATTGGCAAAGATTGACCTAGTGTTGAATGCCAACCAAGATCAAGCTTTGCAGAGTTATTTGCAAGCACTGCGCCAGTTAATCGATTCCCAGAAGGTTACAGGGCGTATTTTTGCGAGTTTGACTCCGCTTGAGGTCGATACGGCTGCGCGGGCCAACAGAAAAGTTATGAGCCGTGCATATTTCCATTTTCCAAAGCAACCACAATCGCTGCTTTTCATCGGTTTTAAATACCCTTCGATACCCTATGCCCCCGATTGGGATCTGAACCGCTATGTCGAGAAAAATCCGCCTCTGGCGTTTACTGAAAACGGCTGGGTGATCGTTGTTCAGCCCGCCGGTGCAATCGAACGCCGTAAAGTGGGGCTTTGGACGCATGAGCAATTTTATGCCGCTCCCGGCGCCTGGATTTTGGCTCCGGTCAAAGATGCCTATCTGCCGGATTCGGCACAGGATTTTAACCAGCAATTAGCCCGATGGTTGGCTACACAAACGATACGTTAGGAGCAAAAGAAGTGTTTCGTAAGCATCCATTAGTGGCTTCAATTTTACTGGGATTCGCAGCTTTACCGTCTGCTCAGGCGGAGCCTTTATCTTACTCGCAGACAAACTCCGGCGAAGTTGGTCTGGTTGAAATGCCGACTTCAAGAATGTATCCGGAAGGCGCTTTCGGCGTACATCTTTCCTATGCGGATCCCTATTCAAGGGTGGCGGTAATTGCTCAACCGTTACCGTGGTTCCAGTTCCTGTTTAAGTATACGGACATCTCCAACCGTCTTTACGGAGAAGAGATAGCGGGATCGCAGAGTCTTAAAGATAAATCGACCGATATTAAAGTACGTCTGTTCGAAGAAAGCTATTATTTGCCTGAAGTGGCGGTCGGGATTCGTGATGTCGGCGGGACGGGGTTGTTTTCCGGTGAATATGTCGTTTTGAGCAAGCAGATCAAAAATCTTGATCTTAGTTTTGGTATGGGGTGGGGCTATCTCGGCCAGCAAGGGCACCTGGATAATCCATTAAGCCTTCTTGGGGATTCGTTTGATTACCGTGATGGTCGGGATGCAGGTGATCAAGGCGGTAATATCTCTTATTCCAATTTCTTTTCCGGTGAAAAGGTCGCGCTGTTTGCCGGTGCCGAATACTATTTCGAATCCATGCCTCTGCGCTTGAAAATCGAATATGACGCAAATGATTACCAGAATGAACCCTTAGGAAACGTGCTGGAACAGAAATCGCCGATCAATCTGGGGGTCGTGTATTCTCCGCTAAAAGGAATCGACCTCCAACTCGGTATGGTTCGAGGGAATGAAGTCTACGCAGGGGTAACTTTCCGCACCAACCTTAAAACAGCAGACAACCCTAAACTTCTTGACCCGAAACCGGTTCCAGTGCAGGAAGCGGCTCGCCCCGACGAAGCGGATTGGCCGACAATTGACCAGCAGCTCAGAGCGAATGCAGGTATCGATGTCGAGCGGATCGAACAACAGGATCAGGAACTTTATATCTACGGCAATCAAAAACAGTACCCTCTGGCCAAAGGGGTCGGGCGAGCAGCTCGTCTGCTGGATAATCAGGCACCGGATGAGATAGAGCAGTTTCATTTTGTCGATCTGCAATTCGGCCTGCCGGTCTCTCAACTAAATCTTCAACGCGAAAGTTTCCATGCAGCAGCGAATTTGGAAGCGGAAGAAAGCGTGATTACCGAGACAACGTCATTCAGTAATCCGAAAGCCGTCAATGACGAGCAGCGGGTTTATCAAAGTAGTTCCATCGGGCAGTTTAATTATGATGTCAGTCCATATTTCTCCGGAAGTTTCGGCGGGCCGGACGCTTTTCTGCTGTACCAGTTGGGGCTTAAGGCAAATGCCGATTATCGGCTGACCGAAGGCTTGTTGTGGAGCGGATCTTTGAAACTGGGGTTATTGGACAATTATGATAATTTTGAGTATCAGGCAGATTCGCTTCTACCGCGCGTGCGAACCAGTATTCGAGATTATCTTAAGACCTCCGTTTTGCGCATGGATAATATGCAACTGTCTCATTTCGAGCGCTTGGCCCCGAACTGGTATGCCAGCTTGTATGGCGGTTATCTTGAATGGATGTACGGTGGAATCGGTGGCGAGCTTCTTTACCGGCCTTTAGGTAAAACTTGGGCGCTCGGACTGGACGCCAACCGTGTTAAGCAGCGAGATTTTGATCAGGGACTTGGTTTCCGTGATTATGAGGTCACTACCGGTCACTTAACCGCGTACTATCAGAGTCAGGCAGGGGTACAGGCGAAAGTCAGTGCCGGACAATATCTGGCGGGAGACCGCGGCGTCACGATTGATTTGAGCCGACAGTTCAAAAATGGCGCCAGTATCGGTGTCTGGGCAACTAAAACCGACGTTTCAGCCGAAGAATTCGGCGAAGGGAGTTTTGATAAAGGGTTCTACTTCCAGCTGCCTTTGAATATGTTTAGCTTCAAGTCAACCAATGAAGTTGCAGAACTGAACTGGCGCTTCCTGACACGGGATGGCGGACAGATGCTGAACCGCAGATATGAGCTTTATGATTTGACGCGTTCCCGCGATCAGCAGCGCATATTGAACAGCTTCGACCAGATTCTTGATTAGAGCTGGTCTGCTCCCTCTAGTTCAGAATTCGGGCGGTAAGCCTGCCAGTCCGGCTATCTCGATCAACTTGGATCTTGAATAACCGGTTTGTCGGGTAGCTGCCGCTTGCTGAACCGAGAGTGACCTGTCGAGTGCCTAAGACGCCATCGGCATCTGTAGAAACCTGCACGGTTGCTACTCGGTCATCAGCCCGCGCGAAATTGGTAATAGATACGTGATAAACGCCGGAAAATTTGAGTTGAGCAATTTTGACTCAGGTAGTTTTTGGGGCAATAAAAAACCAGCATAAAGCTGGTTTTTTTACATTTAAATGGCCGTGAAGGTTATTCGCTATAGACTACGCTTGGCAGCCAGGTGACGATTTCCGGCCAGATGGCAATGACAACCAGAACGCTGAGTTGTATGCCGATAAACGGGATAGAGCCTCTGTAGAGGTCAGCGGTTTTCAATTCCGGAGGCGCGACTCCGCGCAGATAAAACAGTGCGAAACCGAAAGGCGGCGTTAGAAACGCCGTTTGCAGGTTTATGGCGATCATAATACCCAGCCAGATCGGATCCACCCCCATCATCAGCAGAATCGGAGCGACTACTGGAACCACGACGTAGGTGATCTCAATAAAGTCGAGGAAGAAGCCCAGAACAAACATCAGTGCCATAACGATTAACATGGCGGTAAAGATGCCACCCGGAAGATCCGAAAGCAGATCATGCATCAGATCGTCGCCTCCCAGACCGCGGAAGACCAGCGAGAAGAAGGCCGCTCCAATAAAGATCAGGAAGATCATACTGGTCACTTTTAGAGTATCTTGCATGACGTTCTGTAAAACCTTGAAACCGAGCTGGCGGTTGAACAAGGCCAGCAGCATAGCGCCAAGAGCACCAAGTGATGCAGCTTCAGTCGGAGTAGCGAATCCGCCGAGAATGGAGCCCAGAACCAACAGGATCAGCAGCAGGGGCGGTAAAAGGCTTTTCAGTACACGTTTTCCCAGACCCGGAGTGACCGGGGTGCCGATATGGTTCGGAACCTTAGCCGGGTGACGTACGGCCTGGAAGAAAAGATAAGCCATATAGAGTACGACCAGTAGCATGCCCGGCAGAAGCGCTCCGATAAACAGGTCGCCTACCGACAAGGTTTCCGGCGAGAATATGCCCTGGTTAAGTTGGGCCTGCTGGTAGGAGGAGGAAAGCACATCGCCGAGCAGAATCAAAACGATTGACGGCGGAATAATCTGCCCGAGAGTTCCTGAGGCACAGATGGTGCCGCTGGCCAGTTTCGGGCAATAGCCTTGCTTAAGCATGGTCGGCAGGGCCAGAAGCCCCATGGTGACGACAGTTGCGCCGACAATGCCGGTGCTGGCGGCCAGCAGCATGCCGACCAGTATGACCGCCAGACCAAGCCCGCCTTTAATACCGCGCATGACTTCATCCATTGTATGCAGCAGGTCTTCGGCAAGCTTGGATTTTTCCAGCATAATTCCCATAAAGACGAATAAGGGTACGGCGATCAGAGTCTGGTTGTTCATAATGGCAAAGATTCGGTTTGGAATGCTTTGCAGGAATGCCATGTCGAAAGCGCCGAAAGCGTTGGCCGCCAGTGCGAAAAGCAAGGAAGCGCCGGCCAGGGTCAAGGCTACCGGAAAGCCGAGTAGAAGAGCGATGAAAATCACCGCGAACAGTAACAGGGAAAGCCATTCCATTAAAGTTTCCCTCCTTGCGGTTTTTGCTCTTCGCTGTCGTTAGGGGCTGCGTTTTTGAGTTGTAACCAACTGTTCCCGATCACTGCTATAGCCTGTAAAAGCAGCAGGGTGGCCATAAGCAGAATCAGGGTTTTAAGCAGGTAGACATAGCCGAGTCCGCCGGCTTCCGGAGAGGTTTCCGAGATTGCCCAGCTGGCGGAGACATAATCCCAGCTGCTCCAGAGGATATACACTGTAACCGGCAAGGTAAAGAGTATAGAGCCAAGAAGATTGACCCACTGTTTACGTTGCGGAGTGTAACGGCTGTAGAACACGTCTACCCGGACATGTTCGTCATGCAGGTAGGTATAACTGATGCCGAGCATAAAAAGGATGGCATGGTTATAAGTGATGGTTTCCTGCAAAGCGATGGAGCCGGTTTCGAAACCGTAGCGGAGAATAACAACCAGAGAAGTAATAATTACGAGGCTTAAAACACCCCAAGCGAAAATACGTCCGATAATATCCTGAAACGGATAGTGGAAACGCAGGTAGGTCTGTACGAGTTTATCCATAAAAATTCATTAGAATTGAGCAGTCATTGCTGCCTATTTTAGCGATTTTTATGCATCTCTGGGGGTTTGTCTTAAAAATGCTGTGCGAGTCGGTGGCGTTGCGGTCTACCCAGTGTGCCGGAGTAGACCTTTATGAAGGATTTTTACGGGTTACAGGTTAAAAATAATGTCGTAGATAACCCGTGTTTTGCGATGCATTAAAAGGATGTCGCTACCGATGCGAATTCGGATCATATCGTTTGGCGGAGGAGGAAGGTGGCGCTCTAAATCTCGAGGCAAACGCTGATAGCGAACATTATGCGGAAGCGGCTTATGCAGATTGTAAGGGCGCTTGTAATGTCCGGGAGGAATCGGTTTCTGGCGCTTTTTATTGCGTTGATTCGGGTGGTAGTAACGATAAAACTCATCCCGTTCGCGACTGCTGAAGCGGTAGTTGTAGTCGTAATACTGCCGATCATGATATTTCTTATAGTGCGGGTATGCCTGCGGAGGGGATTCGATCACGGCTCTATGTTGAACCACACAGCCGTTAAGCAGTAACGCGGCACCGAAGGTCGCCAGTACTAATGGGCGAAAACTCTTTTTCTGCTTTGTCGTAGTCATGGGTACTCCTCTAACGGAAAAGGCCATTAAACCTCACAAGTCGAGACAGGCTTAAGGGGCCGAGCGATAACCAAAGCTTTTTCCCTTAAATTTATCACTTCTATTGCGGTCGGTTGCAGTTTTTTTTGTATATTTATCGTTTGAATCGTCGGTCTTTTTCACTTCCGGCGTCCGATGGGCGGGTATTTTGGGCGTTTTGACATAGGCTTCCCGGCGGCTTTGCGAGGCATGCTGTTTGTCCTCTTTCACTTTCTGGTTGAAAGAACGGAAAGGTTTTCCCTGATTTTGGGATTGTGTTTTTTTCATCTTGGGCGGTGATGGAATCACTACTTTGGGCGCACGAATCGGTTGCGTTTGATTCCATTGTGAATGGTGCTTTCCAGCCGTTTCCGTACGTTTTTTCTCATGCGGATGATGTTTGTGGCGATACTCTTTTGAATAGCTTGGCGGGTAAGAAGAGTAATACGGATGTGAATAATAGTAGTTAACCGGTTGTGGGGAGTAGTAATAAGGTACATATTCGACCTGCGTTTGCGCGGATGGGTGGTGAACCACGGTGCAGCCGCTTAGCAGAAGTACGGCGGTCATTGCCATGACCGATACAAAGCGAAAAAACGATTTACCGCTTAAAAATGGCGTGGTTTGTGGAATTGAGCTCGGCATACGACGTCTCCTGAGATTGATATGGGCGTTTATGTAGCGGCGCTTGTAGATCGTATTATCGTATTCTGAATGGTTCGTGTTCGGATCTTCCATTCTTAAAAGTGGAGTTGCCGATATGTATTTAACAGTTAATCACCTTTTATTGCTCAGAAATTGACAAAAGGCTTCCTAAATCTTTAATAAGCCGTGAAGCGGATTCTTCACAAGGATTGAATTCCCAGTTTTTCTTGGCTGTCTTCTTGGGCCGAAAACGCATTACAATAGTCCCGTTCACGGGCATAATTTTATTGACGGTGTTTGGGAGGAAATTTGCAGTCTAATACTTCAGGGCAGGATGGAGCCGGTACTTCTGTTACTAAGGCGGTTTTAAAAGTCGCCGTATCGGGGCCATTTCTAACCCCGCTTGACTACCTTGATTGCGATAACTTAACCGAAACACCTGAAATGTGGCCGAAGTTAATCGGCCGGCGGGTGGAAATTCCTTTTCGTAACCGTTCTCTGGTCGCCATTGTGGTTGCCGTTGCGCCGGCGGATTATGCGCTTGAAAAAATCAAAACCATTCTCCGATGGATCGATGAAGAACCGGTACTGCTTTCACAGGATCTGACCTTCCTGCAGTGGGTCAGCGATTATTATCACGCGCCTATGGGCGAAGTGATCAATACCGCCTTGCCAAAGCGTATTCGTGCCGGTGAAAACGCATGTCTCCAAGGACAGGATGTCTGGATGCTTACTGCACTCGGGCGCGAACACCTGCAAAACCTACCTGCTAAAGCCAAGGCGCAACGAGCTTTGGCCGGGCAATTTCTAACCTCCGAAACCCCTCTCAACCGGGAAGTCTGTAAAGCTCAAACCTCAAGTTGGCGAAAGTTTGTTAACGAATGGCTTGACCGCGGCTGGTTAAATCAGACCAGCGGGGCATGCTGGCAAGAAGCGGTGACGGTTTCGGGGCCGCAGCATGCGCTCAATAACGAACAGCAGTCGGCGGTGGACCAGGTGGTTAACCATGTCCGTTCCGAAGAGGGCTTTGCCAGCTTTCTGCTGCAGGGAATTACCGGCAGCGGTAAAACCGAAGTTTATCTGGCTATGGTTGAGCATGTACTTGAGATGGGGAGGCAGGTATTGATTCTGGTTCCGGAAATCGGCCTGACGCCGCAGATGATTCAGCGTTTTTCGGCCCATCTTCAACGTCCGATCGCATTGATGCATTCGGCAATGAACGATACTCAGAGACATTGCGCCTGGCATTCGGTACGCAGTGGCGAAGTCTCTGTTCTGATGGGGACGCGATCCGCGGTGTTTGCGCCCTTCAAAGACTTGGGTCTGTGCATTATCGATGAAGAACATGACACTTCTTATAAGCAGCAGGACGGTGTGCGCTATTCAGCGCGGGATATTCTGGTGCGTCGCGCCTATCAGTTGCAGGTGCCGATTGTATTAGGCTCAGCGACCCCCTCATTGGAAAGTCTGTTCAATGTCGATCAGCAAAGATATCGTCTGCTGACCTTGAGCCGGCGGGCCGGAGCCGCCAAGCCGCCGCAAATCCGCTTGATCGATATTCGAGGAGAGAAAATTCAAGAAGGGGTCGGCGCGAAGCTGAAGGCGGCTATGCAGAAGCATCTGCAGGCGGGACAACAGGTGCTGCTTTTTTTGAATCGCCGAGGATTTGCTCCGGTTCTAATGTGTCATGAATGCGGCTGGCAGGCGCAGTGTCCGAGTTGCGATGCCAATATGACTCTGCATCAGGGGAGCTATCATCAATACCTGCTCTGCCACCATTGCGGAGAGCAGATGGGGATTCCCGAATCCTGTCCGCAGTGCGGTAGTGAAGAGTTGCATACCGTCGGCCAGGGAACCGAGAGGCTGGAAGAGACTATTGTCGAATGGTTCCCCGAAAAGACGGTGTTGCGCATCGATCGGGACAGCACCCGTCTGAAAGGAAAGATGGAGGAGTTGACTCAGCAGGCGCAAAAAGGCGAGGCAGATATTCTGATCGGCACCCAGATGCTGGCCAAAGGCCACCACTTCCCGAAGGTGACACTGGTCGGTCTTTTGGATATCGATCAGGGGTTGTTCAGTTGCGATTACCGGGCAACGGAGCGAATGGCGCAGTTGTTATTGCAGGTGGCTGGTCGTGCGGGGCGGGCCGATGACGAAGGCGAAGTGTTGGTGCAGACGCATCACCCTCAGCATCCGTTATTGCTCAAGCTGATTAATGAAGGTTACGGGGCTTTTGCAGAAGCTGCGCTGCGCGAGCGTAAAGAAGCGAATCTTCCGCCATGGCGTTTTCAGTGTCTGGTTCGTTGCGAGGCGCACAATGCGCAGGATGCACTGGACTTTCTGCATTCGCTTAAGGCTGGATTGGAGCTGCAGTGGCAGACCTTACAGCAGGAGTCGGCTGATACGGTGCTCGAATTCTGGGGGCCGGTCAGTGCGCCTATGATGCGGCGACAGGGGAGGTATCGTTACCAGCTTATGCTGGCCAGCGATTCGCGACCGAAATTGCATCAGCTGTTAACTCTGATGTTGCCGCACATCTATCAGAGCCCTCTGGCACGTAAAGTGCGCTGGAATCTGGATATTGATCCTCAGGATATGTATTGAGGGCTAGGGCGCTTTACGTGTTTGACGCGAGAACTCGTCCAGACTGATCTCGACCAGACCGCTGCGATCACGGTCCGGACCTTTGAAACGTTCCTGTGCCGCCCAGGCATGACCGTGAACGACCTCGTAGGTTGCCGGAATTTTGCCATTGCGGCGCAAGGTTTCATAGGCATTCAGCATTGCCTGAAAGCGTTCCTTGCCCATTAAGCCGCGGTTGCGGTTAAGGCTGGCATTGGTTGCACCGATCGCCTTGAGATCTTTCATCACGCCGATCGGTTTGTCATAGGTCAAGGTGAAATGCTCGACATCCATCACCGGCTGGCCGAATCCGGCGCGGATTAAAGCGTCGCCGATATCATGCATATCAATGAAGTGATTGACGTGTTCGCGTTCCGTATCCGCCATGTTCCAGGCCTGACGCAACTCCTTCAGAGTGTCCGGGCCGAAAGTCGTGAACATCAGTAATCCATCCGGCCGCAGGACGCGACGGAATTCAGCAAAGACCGCATCAAGGTCGTCGCACCATTGAAGCATAAGGTTGCTGGTCAGCATGTCCAGACTGTTATCGGCAAAAGGCAGGGCAAACGCATCGGCGTTGAGCATGACTGCGCCGCACTTATTTGCGAGGTTTTGCGGTAAAAGTCGATTAACTGCGCCTAGCTTTGGCATTTTGGGCTTGATCAGGCGAGATCTTGCCTGATGGAGCATTGCTTCGGAGAGGTCTACGGCGAACAGTTCAGCTTCCGGGTAGCGTTGCATCAGTTTTACAGTCAGCAATCCGGTGCCGGCCCCGATATCGGCGATCCTCTGTGCTTGCACGGTTGTCAGTTCCAGACGTTCGTCAATGCGTTCGGCGACGGTTTTTTGCAGGATGGCGGCATCATCGTAGCTGGGCGCAGCGTGGCTGAAATGCTGCTTGAGATGCTGGCGGTTTACCTTAAGCAGATGTTCGTTGTGTTCGGGGTTGTTGTTCATGAATTATTCTAAAGTCAAAAATGAGATGATGGCTTGCGCAGTATCTTGCGGATGCGAAACAAACGGCGTATGTGCCGCGCCGCTCAGAATGCGTACCTGTGCCTGAGGCTGTATTGTACTGAATTCGCTGATAAATTCCTGCGGAATCAACGGATCATGCTCTCCGAGCAACCAGAGCATAGGTTGTTTTATCTCTCCGGCCTGTGGCCGAAAATCGAAGTATTTAAGCAAGCGAAGTCCTTGGGTCAGCCCGCCGAGTGAAGGCATTTTATAGTCGTTCATGCGTTTGACGAATTGACGGATCTGTTGGCGCGGAACATCGCTTCCCTGCATCTGCAAGGCCCAGAAACTCTTGAGTGTTGCCAGGGAGTCGGCGTGTATGGAATGCATGAAGTCTGCCATCAGTTTCGGTGAGACCGCCCATCGCCAGTCATCGCTCTGAGTAAAACGCGGAGTCGAAGCAAGGCAGATCAGCTTTTCAATGCGTTGTGGTTCCTGAATGGCAATCTGCTGGGCGAGAAGGCCGCCAAGCGACCAGCCAAGAAGATGCGTTTTTTCCGGAAGCGCCTGCAGAATTTCGTTTGTCCAGGAAGCCGCCAGTTGTTGGTCGTTTGCTTGATCGGCCACTTTAGAGCTGTTGCCAAAGCCCGGAAGCTCGATTAAATGTACCCGAAAATTCGAAGCCAGATAGGTTTCAGCCCACTCCTGCCAGATCGCATTTTGAGCACCCCATCCATGAATCAGACTCAGGTTCTCTCCCTGCCCGAACGATGTAACCTGTAGCATTTTTCGACTTTTCCTGTTTGAGTTTTATGGGTGTGAACGCGACGACAGCGCGCCGCGCTTGGTTGTTAAATGCCCAGATCGACTTTCGGCGCGGCCTTTTCGGCATCAATTTTCGGCTGGCATAGAACCAGCTGATTGGTGCTGACGCCTTGTTTGATCAGGTAGCGTTTAATGACCGACTGTCTCAGCTTGGCCAACGCCAGCAGACGCTCGTCACGGATAATAATCTCGCCGTCCTGCTGTTTCTGACGTTCGGCTTGACTGGCGCGAGTCATTTCAATCAATGCCGCGCGGTCGCTTTCACTGGCGCCACCGCACAGTTTGATTTGCACATTGGTGCGGGATTTTAGCAAAGTTGCGACTTTTTGCAGGTATTGCTGCATTTCTGCGCTCAGGCTGGCTTTGGTTTCAAGGAATGTAACCGGCTGCAGTCTGACAGCGGAGACCTGGTCAAGCGCGAGCTCTCCGACCAGAGCGATGGCTCCGAATGGCTGTAGTGCGAGCAGAAGATAGGTTCGGGTCGCTTTGCCCAGAGCACCGTTCAGCGCTTTGGAAACAATGCTGCTGATACTGAAATTCGGGTTCTCCAGATCGCCATTGATAGGCAGGTCCAATTTGATATTGCCGCTTTTATCCTGTAACAGGTCCAGTCCTATTTCCAGAGGAACATTGAAATTTTTATTGAACTCGTCAGTCTTGGCTTGATCTGCACTACTGAGTTTGAATTTGTAGAGTTTGATTTTGTTGTTGATGTCGAGTTTGTTCTGTTTGATCAGGCTGTCGATGGTTGCGGACAGCTGCCCGCTATCGATTTTGTAGCCGATGGCTTCTTCGATTAACGGCGAAAAGTCATTCAGCGACAGACCGTCGATTTTTGTTTGCGCGTCAAGACTGATTTGAGAGGTTGAAGGGCTGATTTTGCCGGAGGATTCTATGCGGCTGAATTCATCTATTGCTGCGATCAGTCGGAAATTACTAAGATCCTGCGGTTTTTGACTGTCAAATGCGCTGATCTCAAACACTTCGAGGTGAATGTCTTTATGGATTGGTTTCTGCTCGCTTTGCAGTTCGACCTTAATTGCATTATCACCTGTCAATTGCAGAGAGTTGAATGCAAGTTGTGTGCTTGATTGTTGTGACGTTTTTTCTGTTGCCGGTTGCGTTGATTCAACGGATTGCGCTGCTTCTATTCCCAAGGCCTTCTTAAGAGCTGAAATCTGCACAATCTGCTTCTCTTTATCCAGAGTTAATTGTGTCAAAGTGTCCTTAATAACGATATTGCCCAGTTTGGCCTCAATCGAAGGGGTTGTCTGGATTTTGGCCTGATCCAGAGTCAGGCGGCCAATTCGGTTCAACGGCACCTTTTGCGCGTTTTGGTAGCCTTGCAATTGGATATTGCGGATATCCAGATTTCGCAGCGAAAACTGTTCAAGAGAAGTAAGTGTTAATTGTTTTAAGTCCAGATTCTGAATGCTGATTGCCGGTTTGCGCGGCATTAGGCGGGAGTCTCCCAGGCGAATTCGTTCGGCGTTAAGTTTGAGCTTTCCGCTTAACTGCACGGCTGGATTTGCTTCACTCACCGTCTGGTCAAGCAGAGTGTTCCCTTGCCAGTTGAGACGTTCTATCGTGCTGATTTGCTTTCCTTGATTCAGTTTCAGGGCTTGGATGGTACCTTTTCCCTGATAATCAACGAGCGTGTTTTGGGCGTTCATTTCAAGGTTAAGAGTAAAGTCGCTATCCAGATTGTGCGCAATCTCCATCGCGTCCGATGTTTCAGATTGCGGGATCTGTGTCTGGGAGTCGGTGAGTTTAAACTTTCCGTTCAGCATTAAATGCTGCAGTGCCGCCTGTTCCGCTGCGTTGCTTTTGCTTAATTGATAGTCGACATTGCCTTGATAGATTGCCTCGGCGGCCTGTTGAATCAGGCCAGTCTGTTTAAGAGACAGGTCGGAGATTTGAATGCTTCCCTGCTGCTGAAGCTGCAAAGCTTCTTGGGAATTGTTCAGCTTGAGATTCAAGTCCGCATTCACGCTGTTGTTTATCTGCGCCTGTTCGGAGTTAACGGCTAAACTCTGAGCCTTGAGCTTTCCTTTGATTTCCAATTTCTGCTGGCTATCTGTAGCACTTAGCGCAATTTTTCCATTCCAATTGATTTGCGGAGTTTGCACGCGGTTGTTGTTTTGTTCAAGATTCAGCTGGCGAAGTTTGATACTGCCGTTTTGTTGCAATGTCTGGCCTGCATCATCCAGCTCTGCGTTAAG
Organism: Thiomicrorhabdus sp. 6S3-12; assembly: GCF_017571475.1. Taxonomy (GTDB): domain Bacteria; phylum Pseudomonadota; class Gammaproteobacteria; order Thiomicrospirales; family Thiomicrospiraceae; genus Thiomicrorhabdus. The sequence continues at coordinate 61,657 of NZ_JAGETW010000007.1, forward strand.
GTTAAGCGTCGCCTGGAGCTGATTGCGCACCTTTAGTTCGTTTACCTTTTCACGTGAAACATTGAACTCGCTCTGCTGGATGGCGAGGTTGTCCAGATTAAGAGATCCGGTCGTAGACAGTTTCAGGTTGTCGGCAATATGTACCTCTTGCTGGCCTTTGAAGTCGAAAAGCGGTAGTGATACAGTCAGCTTCTGAGCGCTTTTGTCGGCAAATTCATGATCTTGGCCGAGTTTCAGTTTTTCGCCTTTGAGATGACCGTCCAGTCGCAGTTTCATGCTGTCCATAAACCATTCGATATCGCCGTTATAGGCGAGTTTCGGGTAATTGATGTCAGTTGCGGTTGTTTGCTGCTCTGCCTTTGCAGTCTGTTTGATTGTCAGATCGGTAAGCGTCACTTGACCCGACTGACGAATTTTGGTGTCGTGGTTTAACTGGCCTGCAAGATGGATGTCCGCGGTAAAATTGCTGTCCACTTGCAGACTTCCATCGACAGATTCCTGTTTGAAGCTGAGTGCATTCCCCTCGATTTTACCGTCTATCTTGACGCCTTGAATGTCTCCGTGGAAATAGTGGACATCACCTTTCCAATGCAGGTTCTCGCCGGCGATATTCTGCTCTTCAATTTGCAGTTCGGCCTGCTGCATGTTGATTTCGCTGTACTGATATAAGGTCAATCCATTTTGACGCTGTTCCAGAGTGAAAGTCAGTTCGCCGTCCAATTGGCCGGAGGCGGTAAAAGGCAGCCAGTTTTGAATGTCGGCCAAGTTTAATTCTTGTACTTTGAGTGTTCCGACCAGTTTGGGAATTTCGCTGAACAGGTGGAGCTGCAGGTTGGCGTTGATTTTATGCTGATTCAGGGCGCTATTGAGTTTCAGGCGAGCGAAGTCTTTATCCCATGAGTAGAGTTCATCAAGCGTCAAAGAGCGGATCTGATAGAGCTGTTTTTTCTCTTGCTGAATCAGGTTTAACTGGAAATTGCTGACGGTCAAACGATCGACGCCGAAATCGACGGCCGCTGCTGTATCTTGCTGATCGTCCGAGTTGCTTTGCGGTAAAGGAATGCCGGCGATTCGATAACTCTGTTGATCGCCGTCCTGAATAATTTCAACCGGCAACTGAGTTCCGATCAATTTGATTTCGGCAAACTGCAGGCGTTTTTCAAGCAGTTTGCTTAGGCGTAAGTCGGCCTCAAAAGCTTTGATTTTTGTTGTTTCAGTTTCGTTTTGCAGCTTAATGTTATAAACAGCAATTTTTCCGTTAAAAAGATTGATGTCGACATTGCCGATAGAGACTTTTTGGCTTGTCTGTTTTTCCAAGGCGTAGATCGCCCCGTATTGCACAGCGATGGGCAGGATGGGAATAAACAGAGCCAGAAAAATGATCAGCCCGCTTATCCAGGGATGGGTTTTAAAAACAGCAAAGAGTTCGCGCATAAAAAAGCTTTGAGACGATACCTGAGAAACCTTTATCTTCTGGCTTTCTGCCATAAAGGTCAAGCGCCGTCAGCGGCTAAATCGACAAAGAGTGCGCCTCGCAGAGACGCACTGGGAGAGAAGGCGTTTACCGGCGCTGTGGTTTTTCTGTGTGGAAGTGTGCTTTTGTCAGCTGTACAACGATCGGAGACAACACCAGCAGGGCGATCAGGTTCGGAATAGCCATCAGAGCGTTAAGAAGATCTGCCAAAATCAGCACGGTATTGAAGTAATCCGACAGTGCGGCACCGGCAAAGATGGCGATAATCCACAGTATGCGGTAGGGCGTAATAATTCGCGTATTGCTCAGATACTCGGCACAACGTTCGCCATAGTAGCTCCAGCCGAGCAATGTTGTGAAAGCAAAAACTGCCAAGCTGACGGCGACCAGCATCGCGCCTAAATCGGATCCGATACCCTGACTGTAAGCCATGGAGGTTAGGACGGAACCGGTTTCACCGCTGGTCCAGACGCCAGTGACCATAATTACCAGCGCGGTCATGGTGCAGATGATAATAGTGTCGATGAAGGTTCCAAGCATGGCGATATGCCCCTGTCGTACCGGATTGTCCGTCTGAGCAGCGGCGTGTGCGATCGGTGCGGAGCCGAGGCCCGCTTCATTGGAGAATACTCCGCGGGCAATACCGAACTGGATTGCCAGAATGATGCTGGCCCCGGCAAAGCCGCCGGCTGCAGCCGTTCCAGTGAAGGCATTGCCGACAATGGTGCTGACAGCCGTCGGCAGAGCGTCCAAATGCAGCGCCAGAATCCATAGTGAAACGCCGACATACAGAGCGGCCATTAAAGGAACCAGTGCCGTAGCGACGTGTGCGATTCGCTTGACGCCGCCGAAGATAACCAGACCGATTAACGCCATTAGAGCCAGGCCGGTGTATTGATTGTCGATTGAAAAGGCACTTTGCATGGCGCCGGCGACGGCGTTTGCCTGAACCATGTTACCGATGCCGAAGGCGGCGATGGTGCCGAAAAGTGCAAAAGCGAAAGCCAGAGGTTTCCACTTGTCGCCCATGCCGTTTTTAATGTAATACATCGGCCCGCCGACGTAACGCCCGTCTTCGTCGGTTTCACGGTAATGAACGGCGAGAACCGCTTCGGAATACTTCGTCGCCATTCCGATCAGAGCGGTAATCCACATCCAGAAAATCGCACCCGGGCCGCCGATAAACAGTGCTGCTGCGACGCCGGCGATATTTCCCGTGCCGACTGTAGCGGCCAACGCGGTAAAGAGAGCACTCATCGGCGGGATATCTCCGGCTTTATCCGAATGACGCCCGCGCCACAGCATCTTGAATGCCTTGCCGAGATTGCGTAAAGGCAAAAAACCGAGTCTGAATGAGAGGTAAATTCCTGTGCCTAAAAGCAGGGTCAGCATGACCGGGCCCCAGGCCCATCCGCTGGCGGTGGCGAGCAGTTGGTTTATCGTCTGCATAGATATGCTCCGCGAATTAGAGAGTCGTTATAAAATTTGCTTTCGGTCACCGTAGCGACAAAGCTTTTACTTGTCCAGTTTATTCTGGAGATGTTTTGATCGATGCCACATAGGCGGCAATGGTTTCGTCTATAAAGCGCAGTTTGCCTTGTACGATATCCGATACCTTAAACGGATAGGGGTCGGAGACCCCCATGCTTCGATTAAGTGCATTCATTACCTGCGTGACTCTATGCCATTCCGAGAACCAGTGATCGAAGTTGTGTTCTTGAGGGTCGTAAGCGCTCAGTCCGTAACTCTGTGCTGTTTGCAAGGTGTCGACTATATGCAGATAGTGTGACCAGGTTTCAGCCCAGTCCTCATGCGGATGACTGCTTGCATAGGGGGTGATGTAGCGGCCTCGCCAATGGTTTTGTTTGCCTTGCTGGTAATAGCGTTCCAGCGCTTCGTTGTAATCTTCTCGCTCGTCGCCGAAAACTTCGCGAAATTTCATTTTCTGATCGTCGGTTGCAAACAGCGTGCCCCAGAAGTAGTGGCCTATTTCATGACGGAAGTGGCCCAGCAGCGTTCGATAGCGTTCCTGCATCTGTTCTTTCATGGTGTGCAGAAAGCCTTCGTCAGCCTCGGCAGCATTGAGAGTGATCAGCCCGTCCGAATGCCCGGTCAGAACATGCTCGATGTCGATATTCGGATTACTGCGCTTATCTTCAAGGAAATCGAACTGTAAATTGGCGATCTGTTCCGGACGGCGCGCGTCAATAAGCCTAAGGGCGATAAGCGTCTGAAACAGCTGACGTTTGCAACGTTCCAGATGAAACCAGCGGTTGAGGTTTTTCTCATAGCTCTGATCCGGAATCGTGCGGGTTGTTCGGCAGGCAATGCATTGACAGTTACTGTCGGTATTGGACAGCAGCCAGTTGCAGCCGACATCGGCGGAGCGATGCTCGCAGACTGTGAAGTCAAGCGATTGCTTTTTATTGCCGCTATGAGCGATAAAGCGGTTTTGCACAAGCTCACCGCTCCACATGGTTCCTATCTGAGGATCATAGGCAAGATCGCGCCCGCAGTTTTTGCAGACGTGATCGTAAAAGAAAACTTCCTCTCCGCATATGCAATAGAATCGTTTCATACGGGGTCAGGCGACCTGTTTGGGATTGAACCAGGTGCTGTACAGAAGCCGGTTGATTTGCGACAGTTCTTTCTGTATCCAGTCAAGGTGATTATGGAGTTCATTGCTTCCTATGATTAATTTCTGTTCGGCGCTGATTTTCTGTTGCAGAGATTTTAGCGCATTCTGCATCGGTTCTGGGTTTGGAAGTTTGCGCATAAACCAGCACATTTCGTTAAGACAGTAACTAATGGAGCGGGCAAACTCTTCGTCCTGAGTCAGGAATTGTAATACTTCCTGACCGGATATTTCGGTTTGATACTGCTGGCGGTACATAAAGTAGGCATTGATCGAACGCAAAAGATTCGCCCACAGTATGGCGTCAAAATAGGACTCATCATCATTTTCAAACACTTCCTGCGCCACGAAAAGACCGCCTTCGTCAATTAAGCGTGTGGTCATGTCGGCGCGTTCGATGAGCATTCCGAGCTTCAGGAAACGATAGGTTTCGTTATGACTCATAGTTCCTTCAAGCATGCCGGTATATGCCTGGCAGGAGCGGATGATTTTCGACAGCAGTTCGTTGCGTTTGGTGCGGGTGGCGAAGTCCTCCTGATGGTTTTTGACCATAACATACAGCTCATTGATGTGAATCCAGGCTTCGCGCGGCAGAATATCGCGGGTGGTACGAATATTTTCTCTGGCCCACCAGAGAGAAGAGATCAGCGATGCCGGATTGTTACGGTCACTCAGAAGCATCTTCATGCAGTTCTGTTCGCTTCGGCTGTCGTAATGCAGAGCAAAATAATCTTCGTTGCTGGTGATCTGAACCAGACCATACCAGCTGAGTTTGACGGATTTAGGCAGATCCAGCATCAGTTGCGAGTGGACTTTGGCCAGACGGGCCGTGTTTTCGACACGTTCGATATATCGGGCCAGCCAGTATACGCGTTCGGCGACTTTTGAAAGCATTAGTTTTCCTCCTCTGTCACGACGATCCAAGTGTCTTTGGAACCGCCTCCCTGAGATGAATTGACCACCAGAGAGCCTTTTTTCAACGCGACTCGCGTCAGACCGCCGGCAGTCACATAAGATTTTTCGCCCAGTAGAATAAACGGGCGCAGATCGACATGTCGCGGCTCCAGGCTCTGGTCGCATACGGTCGGCACGGTGGAGATATTCAAAGTCGGTTGGGCAATATAGTTTCTCGGGTTTTCCTGAATCAGCTGCCGGAAAGTCTCAATCTCTTCCGCGCTGGCTTTTGGGCCAATTAAAAGGCCGTAGCCGCCAGATTCGTTGGCCGGTTTGACAACCAATTCCTGCAAGTGTTCAAGAACATAGTTACGTTCCTCTTCTCGGCTGCACAGGTAGGTAGGAACATTTTCAATCAAAGGTTCTTCGTCGAGGTAAAAGCGGATCATGTCCGGCACATACGCATAGACAACCTTATCGTCGGCGACGCCGCAGCCTGGTGCGTTGGCAATGGCGACCTTGCCTGCTTTCCATGCGCGCATCAGGCCAGGAACGCCCAGAGTGGAATCTTCGCGGAAGACTTCCGGATCCAGAAAGGCGTCATCGATACGGCGGTAAATGACATCGACACGCTTAAGCCCTTCGATATTGCGCATATACACGCAATTATCTTCAAGAACCACCAGATCAGAGCCTTCGACCAGTTCAGCCCCCATTTCATGTGCCAGATAGGCGTGTTCGTAGTAGGCCGAATTAAATATTCCCGGCGTAAGCACGACCACTTCCGGGTTATCGGTTTTGTAAGGACATAGAGAGCGCAGCATCGACAGCAATTGCATCGGGTATTGGTCGACCGGAAGAATGTTCATGTCGTTGAAAACCTCAGGCATGACCTGTTTCATAACCGCCCGGTTCTCGAGCATGTAAGAGACTCCGGACGGAACGCGCAGATTATCTTCCAGAACATAGATTTTGCCCGTCACATCTCGTACCAGATCCGAGCCGCAGATAGATGCCCAGGAATTGTGTTTTAGTTTCATTCCACAACATTCAGGTCGAAAGTCCTTCGAGGAGGTGATGATCGCTTCGGGCATAATTCCGGCCTGGAATATCTGACGTTCGTTATAGACGTCTTCGATAAAACGGTTCAGCGCTTTCAGGCGTTGTTTGAGGCCATCGCTGATCTGTTTCCATTCCTGACTGCATAAGGTTCTTGGAAACACGTCGAAAGGCCACAGGCGGTCGATATTGCCTTTGTCACTGTAGACGGTAAAGGAGATTCCCATATTGGCGATAGCGACTTCAGCACTGCTCTGCATCTCTTGAAGCGAGTTGAAAGGCGTATTTTCGAATTGTTTGAGTAGCGGTTTGGCTGCAGTACGGGGAGTGTTGTTTTCAGCCACGGCTTCATCAAAGTAATCGTCGGCCGGGTAGTCTTTGAGGTATTCGAGCATAATCAGAGCCTCATCTAGGGTTTTTACACAGATTTAAACCAATAGATGTGCAAATAACAAAAAACACTTGTAAAACAGTCGTTTATGGTTAATTTGAGCGGTTTTTTACAAGTGTCTTGCCGCTTCATAGGTGCGCACGCCCTGAAAAGGTGCTGTTTTGTGGTTGGCTTGGTGCATTTTTCTGCAGCGGAGTGTTACAGAGCCTCTTGCAGTTTTTGAATGCAGGTCTGACGCATCTTCTGCAGGCTGTTCTGCAGGCGTTCGGCGCGGTTTTTAGTCCAGTCCTGTACCGAGTAGAATTGACCGTTTTCCGCCTTGAACTGACAGACGTTCTGCCACAAGGTCGTGCTCATCGATAGAGTGGCATTGCCGGCCAGAAACTGGCTGAGAGGCAGAACTTTGGCCGATAGGGTGTAGGTAATGCGAAAATGGTCCAGCTTAAGCGGGAAGCGCGAATAGTTCGCCTGCGCCCGCAGGTCAACAAACCAAACCAGCGTTTCCGGAGCAAACTCTTTTTCTCTTAATATCGGCCAGTCTTTTTTGCGGATCACGGTTCCATCTTCGAATGCCGGAATTTCCTGATTAATTGCTTCGATAGTGCGCAGGTTTTCTTCTTCGGCGTGGTACGCCTGACGAAGCTTTAATGTGACCGCATCCATTTTAAAGTCGGATAATTGGGTATCAAGACTGATCGGCTGTGCATAGTAGACAATCAGGTGGTCCGAATCACTTAGGAAATCGTCAAGCTGCGCTTGGCGGCTGGGGTTATTACTGCAGGAACTGACGAGTAAACTGCTGATAAGCAGTATCAGGGTGGTGACTGTTTGGGAACGCATGCTGCACCTGTCTGGCTGTTTTAGAATTGATTTTATATAAAAATAACCATTTAGCCTACAGCTATTAAGGGAATTAAGCGTCGTGGGAGGACTCTTGACGATGGATTTCAGCCAATGCTTGGAGCAGAGCGTCGACCTCTTCGGCTGTATGTGCGGCACTGAAGGTGATTCGCAGACGGGCCTGATTTTGCGGGACGGTCGGCGGCCGAATGGCGGCGACCCAGAAGCCTTTTTGCTTTAATGCCTCCGACCATCTCAGAGCTGTTTCACTGGCACCGAGCATGACCGGTTGAATCGCCGTCGGCGACTGCCACAGTTTCAGGCCGATTCGCTGCGCGCCTCGACGGAATTGTTGAATCAGATTTTGCAGATGATGGCGCTCTTTGTCGCCGCTCTTAACCAGTCGTAATGCCTGGCGTACCGCAACCGCGTTCAGCTGCGGACTGGCCGTTGTGTAGATGTACGGGCGGGCAAACTGAATAAGGGTTTCAATGGCGGTTTCGCTGCCGGCGACAAAGGCGCCGCTGCAGCCGAATGCTTTACCCAGCGTGCCGATCTGTAAAGTGTCGGCGTCGGTCTCGAGATTGAAGTGATTAAGCGTTCCTTTGCCTTCTTGGCCAAGAACGCCAAAACCGTGGGCATCGTCGATAATCAGCCAGGCGTGATATTTTCGAGCCAGTTCCTGAATCTTCGGCAGAGGAGCCAGATCGCCATCCATGCTGAAAACCCCGTCGGTGACAATCAGTGTTTGCTGTTCTTTAGCTTGTGCTTGTTGCAGGCGCTTTTCCAGTGCTGCCATGTCGCCATGCGGGTAACGCTTGAATTCGGCTTCCGAGTGCAGAGCGCCGTCAACCAATGAGGCGTGATTGAGTTTGTCGCCAAGAATCAGATCGCCTTTTTGCGCGAAAGTCTGCAGCACGGCCAGATTGGCCATAAAACCGGTCGAAAACAGCAGCACGCGTTCGACACCAAGCCAGTCGGCCAGTTCATCTTCCAGAAGATGGTGTTCAAGGTGGTGTCCTGTGACCAAGTGGGCGGCACCGGAACCATAGCTGATATCGTCGCTCTGCAGAGCGGCGATCAGGCGTTGTTTGATTTGTGGGTGATTGGCCAGTCCCAGATAGTCGTTGGAACAGAAATTGATGCAACGGAGGCCGTTGATTTGCATCTGCGGTTGCTGAGGACCGAAAGCGAGAGGTCTTTGGCGATAGAGGTGTTCGCTACGGCGTGTTTTCAGTCTGTCGGAAAAACGCTGTTGAATTGTCTCTATCGCCATATTGGAATCAGGCGGATTTTTCGTCGGATTTGATTGCTGATCGATCGGCCTGCATATTGATGCCGAGTTTGGCAAACAGTTCAGCGTCGTGATCCGATTCCGGGTTGTCGGTAGTCAGCAGTTTGTCGCCGTAGAAAATCGAGTTGGCGCCGCCAAGGAAGCACAGAGCCTGGGCTTCGTCGGTCAGTTCCATTCGTCCTGCAGACAGGCGCACGTAAGAATGCGGCATCAGAATACGCGCCGTTGCGATAACGCGGATAAATTCGAAAGAATCGGTTTTGCCGCGCATATGCTCCAGAGGCGTGCCTTCAACCGGAACCAGCAGGTTGATCGGTACCGAACTCGGGTGGTGGTGCATATTGGCAAAGGTTCTCAACAGTTCGGCGCGGTCTTTATGCGCCTCACCCATGCCGATAATACCGCCGGAACATACATTGATACCCGCTTTTTGCACCTTGTCGATAGTGTCCAGACGATCTTGGAAAGTACGGGTGGTAATGACTTTCGGATAGTAGGCTTCGGAGGTATCAAGATTGTGGTTATAGTAATCCAGTCCGGCGTCCTTAAGCTGCTGAACCTGATCTTCGTCGAGCATTCCCAGCGTCAGGCAGGTTTCCATGCCTAGCCCTTTAACCATTTTGACCATGTCGAGAACGATCGGGAAGTCTTTCTTGTTCGGATTACGCCAGGCGGCACCCATGCACAGACGGGTCGCGCCTTTTTCCTTGGCGGCCAGCGCTTTATCGACGACTTCCTGAACGGCCATCATTTTCTCTTTTTCCAGACCGGTATCGTAACGGGAGCTTTGCGAGCAGTAAGAACAGTCTTCGGCACAGCCGCCGGATTTAATGTTGACCAGTGTGCTGGTCTGAACTTCGTTGGCGTTGAAGTTGGCGCGATGAACGGTTTGAGCCTGAAACATCAGATCATTGAAAGGCTGATCCATAATGGCTCGAATCTCTTCCAGCGTCCAATCGTGACGAACCTGACCGATTTTTTGTTCCAGAGCGGCGTCTAACATAATCCAAATTCCGTGCTTATAACTGTTTAAATATTCGATAGTGGGAGTATTATAGCTTAATAATATGTAAGCAGTATTGAGTCTTGATACAGATATGCACTGGTTAGAAGCCTGGCTGATCCCGCCGAAATCGGTTTTGAGCAACGTCGTGGGAGACGGTTTGGATTTGTCCGCAGAGGAACGCAGCCGGCTTCCCAGAGTACATTCGATCTGTCCCGTTTGTGCCGGTGTTTCTCCTGACGGCCGAATTTGCGGGCATTGCCTGAAGTCCCCTCCGGCATTTGATTCAACGCAAGTTGCCTTCTTTTATCGTCCTCCTATCGTCGAATTGATCCATGATTTGAAATATCATCGGCAGACGGCAAATGCCCGTCTGCTTGCTGAACTGTACCTTGAAGAGATGGTGGCGCAATTATCGAGTTCGCGTATCGAAGCGATTGTTCCGGTACCGGTTCACCCTTTGCGACGTCGTGAAAGAGGCTATAATCAGGCGGAGCTTTTGGCTCGTATCGTGGCCGGACGCTTGGGCTTGCCGGTTGTTCGCAATGCGGTGCGCAGAGTCAAAAATACGCCGTCACAGACGCATCTGGATGTCACTGAACGCAAGCGTAATCTGCGCCGGGCGTTTGAGGTTGATGCACAGAAATTAAACGGCCTTAAACGCTTGGCCATAATGGACGATGTGATGACCACAGGAGCAACGATTCAATCTCTGGCCAAACAGCTTAAACAGCAGAGTGACGCCGAGTTTATTGCGGCTTGGGTCATTGCAAAAACCGAATCATCATAATTTCAGGCTGGGAGTAGTCAATGCACAGTCACCATCATTCCGTCGGTAGCGAGTCTTTTGGCGGGCAACACAACCATATCGCCGAGCACAGCGGCCGCAGCCAGAAAAAGATCATGATTGCAGCGATCATCACCGCCAGTTATATGTTGGTGGAGATTATCGGTGGTTTATGGGTTAATTCCATTGCTCTGGTCGCCGACGGAGTGCATATGCTCACCGATGCCATGGCTCTGGCCATTGCCTGGTGGGGCTTTCATATTGCGCGACGCCCAGCCAACGAGTGCATGACTTTCGGTTATCAGCGCTTTCAGATTCTGACCGCTTTCGTCAATGGTTTTACATTACTGTTGATTGTCGGCGGAATCATTTTTATGGCGATTGAACGTTTTATTCAACCGCAGGAGATTATGGGCAAAGAGATGTTCGTGATCGCGGTAATCGGGTTGCTGAATAATCTAGTGGTGTTCTGGATTCTGCATTCCGGGGATCAGCATAATATGAATATGCGCGGTGCGACGCTACACTTTTTGGGCGATACTCTGGGATCGGTAGCGGTCATTCTGGGGGCGATCCTGATCTACTACACCGGCTGGACGCCGATCGATCCGATTCTCTCCATTTTAATGGCGACGATTATCGGCATCGGCGCCTACCGTCTGACGCGCGAGTCTGCGCATATTCTGCTCGAGGGCGTTCCGGCCGGCTATGAAATCTCCGCGATCAAGCAAGACCTCGAAGCGCGTTTCGATTACCTCAGAGAGGTGTATCACATTCATATCTGGGCGATTGCCGAAGATCAGGTCATGATGACCCTGCACGCCCGAACCGATACGACGCATATCAATGAACAGACGTTGGCCGAAATTAAAGATTACCTGCACCACGAGCATAAAATTCATCATGTGACGGTACAGTTGGAAAACGGTGTTTCTGCCGAAGCGAAGGATTAACGTTTCAGCGCTTTGAGCCACTTCCATAAGTTGAAAAGGCTGGAAAGCGAGGCGGCGACATAGGTCATGGCGCAGGCAAAAAGAATTTTCTTGGCGCTTCTCTGGTCTTTCTTATCCAAGTATTGCCCCTCTTTCAACAACGGCAGGGCGCGGGCAAAACTTGCGTCAAACTCCACCGGTAAAGTACTCAGATGGATAATGACTGGAACCCCCATGGCGATAAAGCCGGCTCCGAAAGTGATCAGCCCGACCATCGGTGTGTGCATTAACGGAATCAGAACCGGTGTTGCCATCAGTGCAAAACCGGCAAATTTCTGCATGATCGCGGCTCTTTCCACCAGCGCGGTTCTCTGTTTGAGTGGTTGGTAATCATCTCTGTCTTGCAGGGCGTGACCGATTTCATGCGCGACGGTGGTAATCGCGGTCAAGGAGTTGGAGTGTGCGTTGGCGGAAGAGATGCGTACCGCTTTAGCGATCGGGTCATAGTGATCCCCCTGATCGGTTTCTTCAATCTGAATATCCAGATGAAACTTATCCCGCAAATGTTCGGCAAATTGCAGACCCGTGCCGGGGATATCCGGGTGCGGTGTACGATGTTTGTTGAGAATGTATTTGGTCCAGATATTCGGCAGAGTGGTGATGGTAAACAGCAGAATAAAAGCGATAATCAAAAAGCCCATTGCTTCCTCTAACAGCGTTCTCTTGCATTAATTCAGGCCCATTGTAAAAGAAAACAAAACCCTTAGCGGCATTTATCCACAAGCAGATATGAGGCGTAGTGCATGGGATCCTGATAAAAATCCTCACGGTCGATTTTTATTTTCGCAAAGTCGCAGCCCAGTTTGACGCTGGCGCCGGGCACCGCGTCATCCTTAAAGACGTAATGTGATTGTGGATAGAGGCGGAGCTGGCGAGAAGCTTCCCAGCCGCTACGGGTTTTAAATTCCTTCACTTGCTGTTTCAGAGCGGAGAGATCGAGATCGATCCGCTGCCGTTTTTTCCAAGCCTTAAGCGCATCCCATAGAAAACTGAGATCGGACAGAGTTGCTTCGCCCTCAAGCGCCTGAGTCGTCTCAGGGGCGGTTAAAGCGCGTGGTATCTGCTGTCGTCGGCTTAAAACCAATAACTCGGTTGCCAGTTCCTGCGCGTATTCGGACGATTTTGCCAGATGTGGCGTGGCGGCAAGACTTGTTTGTTGCGAACGCCATATTTCGGCCGTCACCAGCGCTTGTAACAGCAAGGCATTCCAGCCGGTTATGGCTTTACTGTCAATTGGCATGTCGGCTTTCGGGCGCTTCTGGAGCAATCTGTTTTTGATGGCTTTCCAGTTCTTTGAGGTCGGCTTAATCAAATAGCCGGATTCAAAGGTTTCCGGAAACGCAAACCATTCCGTTTGCACCTGTCGCAAAGCGTTTTCAGGAAGAATTCCGACAAGTTGCGTTTTGCTGAACAGGTAGCCTCCTCCTTCACGTCCTTCGGAATCGATAGCCGATTGGCTGCCAAGATAGAGTTTGAGTTGCGGTGCATACAGCGTTTCGCGCAGATAGCGCAGGGTGGCTTCGGCAACAGCGGCAAATCCGTGATTCGGCCAGCGTAAATCTGCAAGCAGGTAGAGCTGCAGCAGTTGGGCATTGTCGTACAGCATCTTTTCAAAATGCGGTATTTGCCACTCTGGGTCGATGGTATAACGGAAAAATCCGCCGTAAAGGTGGTCGAAAAGGTGTTCGTCGGCCATTTTCTGCAAGCTCAGAATCAACCAATCTTCGATCACTCCGGGAAGTGATTCCTCACAGATGAGCGCCAGCAGTAACGGACTTTCCGGGAATTTGTTACTGCCGCTCAAACCGCCGCTGAACTCGTCTATACGGCCGCTAAGCTGTTGATAAAGTGCCTCACGGAATCGGGGCGGATTCCACTCTGTAACAGTTTGATTTGTATCGGGAATGGCGGAATTCGCCAGTTTACGAATTTTGTCCGGATATTCTTTCCACAAGTTATCCACAGTCGTGAGTAACTTTTGCAGTTTTGCATTCGGCAGATAGGTGAAGGCGGCAAAGGGCAAACCGTCGGGTGTTAGAATCAGGTGCTGCGGCCAGCCGGCCGAACCGTGGTATTTTCGGGCAAATTCAAGCATCTGGCTATCGAGTTGCGGGTTCAGTTCCCGGTCCACTTTAATGCTGATGAATCTATCGTTGAGTAACTGGGCGGTTATTGGGTTTTGATAAACCTCTTGTTGCATGACATGACACCAGTGGCAGGAGAAATAACCGCTGGAGAGCAGGATGAGTTGGTTTTTTCGCTGAGCAAGTTGCAGGGCGTTTTTGTGCCAGAGCATCCAGTTTACCGGGTCTTTGGCATGCATGGCCAGATACAGACTGGGGTGCTGTGCAAGAGGAGAAGCGGTTGGTTGAGCCTTGCAAGGTGACAAAAACAGCAGAGCGCTAAATGCAAAAACGCCCGCAGAGATGTAGCGGGCGTTTTGAAATGGCGACTTAAGGCTTTTTGCTATCCGTTGTATCTGACGGTTCGTTTTTCGACTGATCGCCTGTCTCACTTGCTGACTCCTGCGGCTCTTTGTCCTGAGCATCTGGTTTCGGCGAGTTTGTGCTTTCCGGTTTATCTGAATCCTGTTTTTTCTTGGTACGCTCGTCATACTCGCGTTCCAGCTTCTGCATTTCAGAATCGATGCGGTCGAACTCGTCATCCCAGTCCAGATCATCGTCAACCTGGTCGGCATAGCGATCATCGAATTCAATCTCCGGCTCGTCAGATGCTTTTTTAGCCGTTGCGCTATCCTTGGTGTTGGAATTCTGTTCCGCTGCTGACTTTTTCGCCTGAGCGGCATTGTAGTCGTCTTCGTTATGGTAGATCTCTTCGTCGTCCTCTTCCTCGCTGTTTTGCACGCGTTTCTTAACGACATAGGCGCCGACCAGCAAGCCGAGCTCGAACAGAAGCCACATAGGGACGGCCAGCAACGTTTGCGAAATAATGTCCGGCGGTGTAAGAAGCATACCGATAACGAATGCGCCGACAATAATATAAGGTCTGGCGTGACTGAGTTTTTCCGCTCTGACCATTCCGGTCAGTATCAGCAGGACCGTTACCACCGGAACTTCAAAGGCCATACCGAAGGCGAAGAACATCTTAATGACGAAATCCAGGTAGGCGGCGATATCCGTTGCGACCGTTACCCCTTCAGGTGCTGTGGTCGATAAGAAGCCGAATACCAGCGGGAAGACAACATAGAACGCGAAGGCGCCGCCGGCATAGAACAGGAAAGAGCTGAAAAACAGGATCGGAGCGACCAGCTGTTTTTCATGACTGTATAGAGCCGGCGCAATAAAACGCCATAGCTGATAAAGCAGGAAGGGCATCGCCAGATAGATCGCCAGAACGAAGCTTAACTTGAACGGTGTCAGGAAAGGCGAGGCAACCGCCGTTGCGATCATGCTGGTATCTTGCGGTAGATAGCGCGTCAGCGGATCTGCGATGTAGGTATAAATCTCATTCGCAAAAGGAAACAGACACAGGAAAAAGACCAGAATCGCAAGAATGCCGCGAGTCAGACTGCTCTTCAGATCCAGCAGATGCTGAACCAGTGTCATCTCTTTATCATTAGGTGGTAGCGCCGATTCGCTCATAGATGTGTTTAACTTTTGCTAGAGTCAGAAGCCACTGGCGTGGTCGAATTTTCACTGCTGGCGGTTGAGGATGCCGGTGACGAAGATGCCGGTGTGCTGGAAGTCGGCTTTGTTGCTTCTTCCGCAGCCTGAGGGCGGCTTTCGGTATTCTGTGCGTCGCTGCTTGACTGCGCGGCCACATTATTATCTTCGCTTGTTGCACCCGGAACTTTTGGCTGTGACGGTGCGCGGTTGAAAGAGCTTCCGCTGTCGTTACTGCCACCGAAAGGGCGTTCGAACTCATCCAGATTGAAGTCATCCACTTTGGATTGTTCGATACCGACATTCAGGCTTTCCTGAAGGTCGTTATGCAGATTATCGAGTTTCTCTTTTTCCGCTTCCAGGTTGACCGACTGTTTAAAGTCGTTAATGGTTTCCTGAACATGATTTTCCTGTTTGACCGATTCGATGAAACGACGGGTCTTGCCCATAAAACTTCCCAGTTTTCGGGCAACTTCAGGCATACGCTCTGGACCGATGACGATCAGAGCGATGATCATAATCATGAGAAGTTCAAGAAAGCCAATATCAAACATGGTTGGTTACACCTAGCCTATTCCACCTGTTGCAAACTGCGGCCAACGACTGGGTTGGCAACGACAGTTTAAGCTTTGTCTTTTTTGTCTTCAGCTTTCTTTTCTTCGGCTGATACGGTAAAGACGTTTTCGTCGTCTTTCTTTTCCAGCTTATCAGCGTCAGCCTTTTCGTCTTTTTTAGCTTCTTCGTCTTTCATAGCGGACTTGAAGCCTTTGATCGCACCGCCAAGGTCGCTGCCGACGTTGCGAAGACGCTTAGCACCGAATAAAACTAAAACGATGGCAAGGATAATAAGTAGCTGCCAAATGCTGATTCCCATGGTATTAACTCCGGTTGTTATCTGCTCTGCTGTGCTTTGTTCGAATTAAGCACAAGCCCAAAATATCAGTAGCCGCTAATAATATCAAATTCACCAATTTAATTGCACAAAAATAATTTATTGGTGGCAATTGAATGCTTACGGCTAAGAAACTGTTTTTAAGTGCTTTTTCTTAGTGTGTAACCGATTGTGCGCTTAGTTACCCATTAAGTGTATATGGATATGGAACACTTCCTGTCCGCCGGAAGCGCCGGTATTGATTTGTGTTTTGAATCCGTCCAGGCCTTGAGCATTGGCAAGCTGCGGTAGAAGCAGCATCATGTGGCCCATAAGATCCCGGTCTTCCGGCTTGAGGTCGAATAAGGTATCGATCGGTTTTTTGGGGATGATCAGCAGATGAACCCGTGCTTTAGGGTTAATATCGTGGATCACGATACATTTGTCGTCTTCGTAGACGATATCGGCGGGGATTTCTCGGTCGATGATTTTGCTGAAAATCGATTTTTCCTGATTCATGGAGGGATCCTTCCTGTAAATCTAAACAGTGCCGGAAACTACCTGTTAGGCGTCTCGGCTCGCTTTTTCGTCGTGGCCGGATAAGCCGAAGCGACGTTGTAATTCGTTCGTAATAGCATCCGAAGAGATATTTTTATGTGCTAAGAGAACTAGGCTATGAAACCATAAATCGGTTACCTCGTAAATGAGGTGTTCTTTATCTTGATCGCTATGACTGTTGTCGTGGTCTTTCGCGGCCATGGCGACTTCAAGCGACTCTTCAGCGATCTTCTTGAGGATTTTTTCGGTCCCTTTGGCGTACAGGCTGGCGACGTAAGATTTGTCTGCCGCTTCGTCCTTGCGCGCTTCAAGCACTTCATCCAGTTGCTGTAATATGGTTTTCTGACTCATGGCTGTTCCATTTTGATTGAGGCATTCCGGTTCGGGAGGTGAAAGTTCCGGGGTTGGTTATTCGGAAGCTTTCATCCCTGCGGTTAGACTGTTTTTACAAGCGAACTTCAATGCCTTGCGCCTGCATCGCTTCTTTGGCTTCCTGTACGGTGAATTCGCCGAAGTGGAAAATACTGGCGGCCAATACCGCTTCGGCTCCGCCCAGTTTAACGCCGTCAACCAAGTGCTGCAGATTGCCGACACCGCCGGATGCGATAACCGGAATCCTGACTCGTGAAGTGATTTCCTGCATCAGTTCCAGGTCAAAGCCGCTTTTGGTGCCGTCTTTATCCATAGACGTTACCAGCAGTTCACCGGCGCCGTAAGCTTCCATGCGCTCGGCCCATTCCAGTGCGTCAATGCCAGTCTCTTTGCGGCCGCCGTGGGTGAAGATCTCCCAACGGTTTGCTTCTCCTTGCGAGCTGACTTTTTTAGCGTCGATCGCCAGTACGATGCATTGAGACCCGAAAGCGTCGCAAGCTTCTTTGACAAATTCGGGGTTGTAGATGGCTGCGGAATTGATCGCAACCTTGTCGGCTCCGGCATTCAGCATGGTGCGGATGTCTTCGATTTTGCGAATGCCTCCGCCGACCGTAAGCGGAATGAAAACCTGGCTGGCGACTTCTTCGACCATATGTACCGTGGTTTCCCGGCCGTGGGCCGTTGCGGTAATGTCGAGGAAGGTGATTTCGTCGGCGCCTTGTTCGTCATAACGCTTGGCAACCTCAACCGGATCCCCGGCGTCGCGAATATCGACAAATTGCACGCCTTTTACGACTCGGCCGTCATCCACATCCAAACAGGGAATAATGCGTTTTGCTAGACTCATATCGATTCGTCCTACTTTGGCGCCAGTTCATCTGATAGAGACTGGCCTTCCTGAAAATTCAAGGAGCCTTCGTAGATGGCGCGTCCGGTAATTGCGCCTGTCACTCCGTCCGCCTCGATGGTCGCAAGATTACGGATATCGTCCAGATTGGTAATTCCACCTGAAGCGATGATCGGAATATTGACTGCCTGCGCCAGAGCCTGAGTGGCTTCGATATTGACGCCCTGCATCATGCCGTCGCGGCCGATGTCGGTATAAATAATCGCTTCCACGCCGTCGTTCTCAAACTGCTTGGCCAGGGTTTTCACTTCGTGATCGGTTACCTCGGCCCAACCGTTGATGGCGACCATGCCGTCTTTGGCGTCCAGACCGACCATAATGTGCCCCGGGAATGCTTGACACGCTTCGGCAACAAATTCCGGGTTGTGTACCGCTTTGGTTCCGATAATGCAGTAGCTGACACCCGCCTTGAGATAGGCTTCAATGGTTTCAAGGTCGCGGATACCGCCGCCGATCTGAATCGGTAGATCCGGATAGGCTTCGCGAACCTGGTAGACCGCCGAATCGTTGACCGGCTTGCCGTCAAAAGCGCCATTCAAATCGACCATATGCAGGCGGCGCGCGCCTTGCGAAACCCAACGTTCGGCCATGGCGACTATGTCGCCCGAGAATACGGTTGCGTCTTCCATAATGCCTTGGCGCAAACGTACGCACTGGCCGTCTTTTAAATCAATTGCAGGAATTAATAACATGCTTTTACCTTAATTCTATGTCGTTCGGTGGTGACGGTGCTGTTAGTGTCCGTCCCACTCAAGGAAATTTTTAAACAGTTGCAGGCCGTGCTCGGCGCTTTTTTCCGGGTGCGCCTGAATGGCAAAGATATTGTGTGCGCTTAATACCGACGGAAAGGTCTGGCCATGAGTTGTTTCACCGATAATAGTGTTTTTGTCTTCAGGTGAAACATAGAAGCTATGCACGAAATAGAAGCGGCTGTCCTGAGGGATCGCGTGCCACAGAGGGTGATCTTGCGTCTGGTGAATCTGGTTCCAGCCCATGTGCGGCATTTTCAATTCAGGATGAGCGCTTAAATCAAATTGCGTGACATTGCCTTTAATAATGTTCAGGCAATCGACGCCGTTGTTTTCAGCGCTGTGCGACATTAAAACCTGCAAGCCCATGCAGATCCCCAGGAAAGGCTTCTCCTGAGCGGCTTGTTTAACCGGTTCGACCATGCCTGTATCGGTCAAGGCCTGCATACAAGCCTTGGCTGCACCTTGGCCGGGGAAAATTACCGAGTCGGCGTCTGCAATAACTTGAGGATCCTGAGTGACAATAATTTTAGTTCGAGCGTTGGCCATATGCTCGGCGGCTTTAGAAACCGAGCGCAGGTTCCCCATGCCGTAATCGACGACGGCAACTAGCTTTTGATCCATTAAAGACTTCCTTTAGTTGACGGCATTTTCCCGGCCATGCGCTCATCCGCGCTTAGAGCCATGCGCAGTGCGCGACCGAAGGCTTTGAAAATAGTTTCTGTCTGGTGGTGCGCGTTAACGCCGCGGATATTGTCGATATGCAACGAAGCCTGAGCGTGATTGACAAAGCCCTGAAAGAATTCCATGACCAACTGAGTTTCAAAGGTACCGATCTGTTCACGGGTAAAGTCGCAGTGGAACTCAAGACCTGGGCGGCCGGAAAGGTCGATTACCACGCGGGAGAGCGCTTCATCCAGCGGGACATAAGCGTGACCGTAGCGGGTGATGCCTTTTTTGTCGCCCACGGCTTTGGCGATGGCCTGACCAAGAGTGATGCCTACGTCTTCTACCGTGTGGTGGTCATCGATATGCAAATCGCCGTTCGCTTTGATGTCGATGTCGATCATGCCGTGGCGGGCGATCTGATCAAGCATATGCTCGAAAAAAGGGACACCGGTATTTAATTTGGCTTCACCCTGACCGTCCAGATTTACGCTGATTTCGATTTGGGTTTCTAAAGTATCTCGCTTTATGGTTGCCGTTCGCATGCGCTTCTTTCCTGAAAATATCAAAACACCATATGATACCGCAAAACCTTGAAATTTAATAAATACGCTGTTGATAAGGTGATTTTTTATGGATGCGGTGGTTAAGAGGGGTATTTCCCTTTGTTTTGTAATGATATTTTTCGGGTGTTATTCGGGCGGATCGGATTTCCGATAAATTTGCTGGGTTGAACCTTTGTCAGGTGTGATCAAATCGTTTTTTGAGCGCCTGATGGAATTCGTTTTTTCCGCGTGGACAGGGCTTATTAGAATTTTTTAATATGCACTTATAAAATATTTTGAATGGGCAATAAAGGGCGGGGTTTGGGATAATTCGGAGGTTTTTTGGAGGTGTCTAAATCAAATTTTCTATAAGTTATTGAAATATCGTTGATTTTGCTTGTGTTGCTTGGGCCGCAATTGATACGGGTTAATTTTCAATAGTCTTAAACTGGTAACAGGCGCTCTTTGAACGTTATAATTCCGAGCTACGGGGAGTCTGTGCCTTTTTTAAGGTACAGGTAGTTTGATTTAGGCAAAACTTTGACTAATTTTAGGGGAATCCGACTAATGGATACTACAGCTAAGCCACAATACGATAATGGCGTAGTCAAGTATTTAACGGTTGGCGCAATAGTCTTTTTGGTGCTAGGTACTTTCTTGGGTACATTTGCAGCATCACAGCTTGCGTGGCCAGCGTTAAACTTTGACATCGCGGAAATCACTTTTGCTCGTTTGCGTGTAATGCATACGAACACGGTTATCTTTGCATTCGGTGGTATGACCTTGATGGCTACCGCATTCTATACAGTTCAGCGCACCAACGGTGTCAAGCTATGGAGTAACTCTATGGCCTGGTGGACTGCAATTCTTTTCACAATCGGTCTTCTGGCGACGGTTGTTACCATCTCGCTAGGGATGACAACCGGTAAAGAGTACCACGAGCAAGAGTGGCCGCTGGCAATTGCGATCGCTGTTGTCTGGACCATGTACACTTTCAACTTCGTAATGACTATCGCGTCACGTAACAAAGAGACTCACTCTCACGTATACGTTTCGAACTGGTTCTTCCTGGGTATGATGATTGCGATCACTTACCTTTACGTTGTTAACGGTCTGGCAATTCCTGTTTCATTGTTCCGTTCTTATTCACTGTTTGCCGGTGTTCAAGATGCGATGATTCAGTGGTGGTGGGGTCACAATGCGGTAGGTTTCTTCCTGACTGCCGGTTTCCTTGCGATCATGTATTACTTCGTGCCTAAGCAGGCGCAGCGTCCTATCTACTCGTACCGTCTGTCAGTTATCCACTTCTGGGCTCTGATGTTCGGTTATGTATGGCTGGGTGCTCACCACTTGCAATACACAGCTCTTCCAGACTGGACGGGTTCTCTTGGTGCGGTAATTTCGCTAGCGATGATCATTCCTTCATGGGGTGGTGCCCTTAACGGTATGTTGACTCTATCCGGTGCTTGGGACCGTCTGCGTACAGACTATATCCTGCGCTTCCTGATTATCTCTTTGGCGTTCTACGCAATGTCGACCTTTGAAGGTCCGGTAATGGCGGCTAAGACGGTTAACGCGCTATCTCACTACACTGACTGGACGGTTGGCCACGTTCACTCTGGTGCTCTAGGTTGGGTTGCGATGGTATCGATCGGTGCTCTATACCACATGGTTATGAAGCTATGGAATACAGAGATGTACTCTATGCAGCTGATTAACTTCCACTTCTGGTTGGCAACAATCGGTACGGTGTTCTACATCGTTGCGATGTGGGTATCCGGTATCATGCAGGGTCTAATGTGGCGTGCTTATGACGAGTACGGTACTTTGGCTTACACCTTTGCGGAATCGGTTGCAGCTATGCACCCATACTATGCAATGCGTGCTTTCGGTGGTCTATTGTTCTTCACCGGTGCGGCGGTCATGCTTTATAACGTAGTAATGACTATCCGTATGGCTAACGCTCGAGCGTCTAAGCCAGTTGAAGCAACTGCATAATTAATAGGCATCCTGTGCGTCGGTTCGGCCGGCGCCCTGATTGGAATCAATGAGTTGAGGAGCACAAACTCATGTCAAATCATGACGACAAACCAAAAAATATCCAGGATGGTCTAGAGCGTAATATTTTCGCCCTATTCCTGGCGACTGCACTGGCAGTATCAATTGCGGGTATTGTTGAAATCGTACCTCTGTTCTATCTTAAATCTGCTGTAGATTACACAGAACAGACCGATAAATACGGTAACGCGAAAAACGAAAAGTTCCCTGAACTAGTTTGGGAACGTACCTTTACCGAAGACGAAAGCGGTAATATCGTTGCTGATAAAGCGCTATACAAGTTCGATAAGAACGGTAAGCCGATGTTGGCAGACTGGAAAGCGGGCGACGGTGTACGTCCTTACACTCCGCTAGAGCTAGCCGGTCGCGATCTTTATCTTCGTGAAGGTTGCTATATTTGTCACTCTCAAATGATTCGTCCGTTCCGTGATGAGCGCGAGCGTTACGGTCACTTCTCTCTGGCGACAGAATCTATGTACGACCACCCTATGCAATGGGGTTCAAAACGTACTGGTCCTGATCTGGCCCGTCTAGGTGGTAAATACTCTGATGAATGGCACGTAATGCACTTGTTGCGTCCACAGGATCTTGTTCCTGAATCAGTTATGCCTGCCTATCCATGGCTTGCGGATCGTATGGTTTCTGAAGATTTCTTCGGCACGGAACGTGATATGAAGAAACGTCTGGAAGTTATGCGTACTCTAGGGGTTCCGTACACTGACTGGGAAATTGAAAACGCGAACAAAGCGATCGAAGGTTATACCGAGATGGATGCGATGGTTGCGTACCTGCAGGTGTTGGGAACGATGGTTAAGCTGGACGATAGTAAAGTTTACCGTCAATAATGAGTCGTATGGAACATTACTTCAGCACAGACTGGTCAGCATTGACTACCCAAGACTGGGCTGGACTGATCATCACGGTTTTAGTGTTTATCGGTATGTTGATTACCTTTGCTCTGGCTCTGCGCCCATCCAAGCGTAAAGAGCTGGAGGAGCAAAAACACAAAATCCTTGAAGATGATTGAATCATTCTGAGGAGAATAAAAAATGGCAAATCATAACCCTTGGCCAGACGAAGGCAATACTGGTCACATTTGGGATGAGGACCTGCGTGAGTTAGATAACCCACCGCCGCTGTGGTGGATGCTGTCTTTCTATGCCGGTTTCATCATGATTATCTTCTACACCTTGTATTATCCGGTTATTCCTTTGACCGATAAAACAGGTGAGTTCACTAAAGGTATGGCAGGATGGACTGCCATCGAAGAGTACAACGAAGACTTCAAAGTACTGAAAGACTGGCGTGTTGCTAAATTCGCCGATAAGGAAGAGCAGCTGGCTGCGATGTCTGTTGCCGATATCCTTAAAGATGATGAACTGCGTCAGTACGCGGTAGCAACTTCAAAAGTACTTTTCGGTGATTACTGTGCGGCTTGTCACGGTGCCGGTGGTGCGGGTAACCCTAACTTCCCTGTTTTGGCTGATGATGATTGGCTATGGGGTGGTCAGGTAGCGCAAATCGAAGCGTCGATTAAAAACGGTCGTATCGGTAACATGCCTGCTCGCGGCATGATGGGTAACCTGTCTGACGAAGAGATCGATAACGTAACCGATTATGTTATCGCGCTTTCCGAAGGTAAGGGTAGCGACCCTCAATTTGCAGCCGGTAAAGCGGTATATGCGAAAGGTATGTGTCTTGCGTGTCACGGTCCTGCTGGTAAGCCTTTGGCTCCAGCCGGTGCAGCTAACCTGACTGACCAGGTATGGCGTTTCAGCTCTGATCGCGATGCGATCCGTAACGTGATCGCTAACGGTGTAAATGTTAAGAAAAACGGCGAATACATCGAAGGTACTCGTCAAGCGATTATGCCGGCTTTCAAAGAGCGTCTTCCAAACGCGGATGTTAACGTTAAACGTCTTGCGGTTTATATCCACCAGCTAGGTGGTGGTCAATAAGGCGATCTGTAAGAAAGGAGAGTTCTGGCTCTCCTTTTTGCTTTCTTAAGCTCTACTTTAGTGACAAAGGAGTTCATCATGGGTGATTTAAATAATGACTGGGTACTTTGGGGTTCTATCGGCGCCTTGGTACTTTCAATTGTTGCATTAATTGGTTTTGCCTGGAAAGCCGCTCGCGGTATGGAAGGCATGGAAAAGGATGAAGATAAAGATTAATCAATCTTGATTCTTGATCTATACATCCTTAAAAGCCGGGGGAACCCGGCTTTTTTATTCCTATCTCAAATCAAAAAATGCTTATATTCCAAGATAAAGATAATCAGTTTTGAGATAATTTTTATTCGTTAAAATCATGATCTACTTGAATATTTAGCAGTATTAGCAAGGAAAAGCTATGTCAGAAAAGCAGTCAGAGACGGCCTCTAAAAGCGGTACCGATCACTCGGTACTGGGTGGCGTCGAAACCAGTAATAAAAATCTGGAAAATATCGGTGTGGAATTGCTGCCGGTACATACGGGAGGGACTGTGCACGCGAAACGCATTCCGGGAACTTTCCGTAAGATAAAATGGATTCTGGCCTCATTCTGGTTGATTCTGTTTGTTGGTCCTTACCTGCGCTGGGATGGACATCAGGCTATTCTGTGGGATCTGGCGAATCGCCAGTTTCACTTTTTCGGCCTGACCATTCTGCCTCAGGATATTTGGATTCTGGCCATGATTCTGCTCTTTTTTGCGTTACTGCTAGCGGCCTCAACGGCTGTTGCCGGGCGTCTCTGGTGCGGGTATTTCTGTTTCCATACGGTTTGGACGGATGTCTTTACCTGGCTGGAAGAGAAATTTGAAGGCCAGCCAAACAAGCGTCAAAAGCTGGATCAAGCGCCGATGAGCCTGGAAAAGCTCAAGGTTAAGATTCCGAAGCACCTTATCTGGCTATTGATCGGTTTCGCAACTTCTTTCAGTTTTGTTGCTTATTTTACCGATGCGATTGACCTTTGGGCACGTCTGTTTGCTTTTGAATGGGGTAGTGTCGAGACGACCATCGTCGTCGTTCTTGGACTGTCGACCTACTTCTTTGCCGGCTTCCTGCGTGAACAAACCTGTATCGGTTTTTGTCCTTATGCTCGTATTCAGGGTGCGATGATCGACACGCAAACCGTTGTGCCGACCTATGATCAGGATCGTGGTGAGCCTCGTGGGCGTATGCGCCGTGTCAAACCGGGTGAAGAAGCCCCTGATTTAGGTGACTGTATCGATTGTAACCTGTGTGTTGCGGTCTGCCCGACCGGTGTTGATATTCGTTTGGGGCAGCAGTTCGGCTGTATTACCTGCGGTCTGTGTATCGACGCCTGTGATTCGGTCATGGATAAGATCAAAAAGCCGCGTGGGCTGATTCGCTATGCATCCTTGCAAGAGTTTACCGGCAAGAAGTTGCCGGCTATCTGGAAACGTCCGCGTGTAATCGTCTATTCCGCGATTATGACGTTTGCCGCTGGTGCGATCCTGTACGGTTTGGCCACTATGTCGCCGATTGACGTCAAAGCGTTGCACGAACGCTCGCCTCTGTTTGTTCAGATGAGTAACGGGTCGATTCAGAACAAGTGGACGCTTAAAGTCGTCAATAAAGGCGCCGAAGTGATGCAGGCCAAAATTACCATCGGCTCCGAATTCCAGAATATGGAATATGACGTCAGTCCTGCAGTATTGAGCGTGCAGCCGGGAACAGTTGGTTCGGCGACGCTGCTGGTACGTATTCCGCGCCGTGATTTGACCGAGGCGAATACGCCGATCGATATCATGGTCGAAGACGTTAATAACCCGCAGATCAAAACCACTTACAACAGTGTTTTCATCGGTCCAAAACCCCGTTAAGTTTCAATAGCTTTCAAGGCTTTTTGTCAGGATTGCTTTGAGAAACACCGTTATAATAAGCCCTTTACCTTTTTAAGGTAGAGGGCTTTTTTCTTTGGGGCTTATTTGATTGAAATTTAGGAGATGACCATGCCAGAAGCCAAAAAAGACCAGCGTGACTGGAGCAATGTATGGAAGAATCCGTTCGTCATTGCCTGGTTGGTGATTCTGACGATTGTATTAGCGGTTAACTTCTTTATGGTCAGTATGGCGATTGTGACCAATCCAGGTCTGGTTGTGGACGACTTTTACGAGCAGGGCAAGAATATGGATAAAATCCTTGCCGAACAGAAGCGTATGGAAAAGTTGGGTTGGCAATTGAATATTGATCTGCCGATCCTTTCCGAAGCCAAATCGCAAACGGTGACTCTGAACGTGCTTGATAACGAGAATAAGCCGATGGATGTCGACAGTGCGATTCTCTACTACTACCGTCCTTCCGACAGAAATCTGGATGGCGAAGCGCCTTTGTCGGCGACCACAGAGACCGGCGTTTATCAGGTTGAGTTCAGTCTTCCTCTTAAAGGAAAGTGGGATGTGATTATGGAGGTCAAAAAGGGTGAAAATACCTTTAATGTCGGGCGCTCCATTATGGTTCAGGATCCGGAATAAAGAGTAAGTATCTATGGCGCAAAGCTGCTTTCACTGCGGACAGGCGATTCCGGAAGGTGACCTGATTCTCAAACCGATCGAAAACGAAGAGCGGGAATTCTGCTGTCACGGATGTGCTTCGGTGTGCGAAGTGATTTACGAATCCGGTATGCAGAGTTTTTACCAACGCACTCCGGACGGTGAGCTTTTGTCCCCGCCGCCGGCGCCTAACAAAGATATCGACTTCTACGATTACGACGAAGTACAGGAACAGTATGTCGATAATCTTGGCGAGCGTCGGGAAATCACCCTGATGTCCGAAGCAATTCATTGCGCCGCCTGCGTCTGGCTGATTGAGCATACTCTGGCCAATGTGGACGGGATTATGATGGCCCGCGTCAACTTTACCAACAAGCAGATTAAGCTGCGTTGGGACAACTCTCAGATCAAACTTTCCGACATTATCAAAAAGCTGAACAGTATTGGCTATGACGCCACGCCTTATGACGCTTCGGCCAGCGAAGCGGCTTACCGTAAAGCTAACCGCGATCTTCTGTACCGTCTGGGGTTTGCCGGTTTTGCCATGATGAATGTGATGTGGTTCTCGGTCGCGCTTTATACCGGCGCCAGCGAAGATCTGGAATACCGTAATTATTTCCATTGGCTCGAACTGGTGATTGCGACTGTAACTCTAGCCTATTCCGGTCAGCCGTTCTTCAAAGGCGCTTATACCGCTCTTAAAGGACGCACGGTCGGAATGGACGTCTCCATCAGCCTTGGGATGATGACCACCTATCTGTACTCCTGCTGGGTGACCATGCATCCGGAAAATGTCGGCGAAGTCTATTTCGATACGTTGATTGATTTTATGTTCCTGCTGCTGATCGGCCGCTATCTTGAGGCGATTTCGAAAAACAAAGCGGTCGACGCTTCAAGGCGTTTAATGGAACTGCAGCCGAAAGTGGCCCGCAAGGTCGATGCCGGAGAAGAGCAGATCGTCCCGGTGCGTACTTTGACGCGTGGTATGCAGATACTGGTCAAGCCGGGAGAGCAGTTTCCGGCCGACGGTCTGGTGGTTAGCGGCGAAAGTCTGGTCAATGAGTCTATGCTCAGTGGCGAATCGCGCGAAATCAGCAAGCGACAAGGCAGTAAAGTGGCGGCGGGGACGCTGAATATTGATGGCACCTTAACGGTGGAAGTGGAGTCGATATTACAGAATACCCAGCTTGGACGAATCGTGCATATGGTTGAAGAAGCGCAAGGTTCCAAAGCTCCAATTCAATGCACTGCGGACAAGATAATGCCGTGGTTCGTCACGGTTACTTTGAGTCTGGCGGTGTTCAGTTTTGTCTATTGGCTGTTCAACGCCGATATCGAGTTTGCGATCATGACCGCGACGGCGGTACTGATTATTACCTGTCCATGCGCCTTCGGGCTGGCGACACCTATGGCGATTGCGGTCGCTTCAGGCGTCTCAGCACGACACGGCATTCTGATTAAAAACGGAACCGTGCTTGAGACTTTACGAGACATGGATCATTTTGTGTTCGACAAAACCGGAACTCTGACCAAAGGCAAGATGAAGCTGACCGCCACCGAGTGGCTCGATGATTCGATTAAGCAAAAATCGGTCTATGATGCTGTTGCGGCAATTGAGAACCGCTCCGAACACAGTCTTGGTAAGGCGCTGTTTGAGTCGATCTGCGTGCAACAGAATCTGCTCGCCCGGGAATTGCCGCAGGTGGACGAATTTAAGACGATTTCTGGAAAAGGGGTCTATGGCTGCATCGACGGCGTTAAATGGCATATGGGGACGGCCAGATGGCTTGAAGAGCTGTCAATTGAACTGCCGTTAACCTTGCTGGATAGAACCAGAAAGCATGCCGAGATGGCACAGACGGCTGTGTGGATTGCGTGTAACGATGCAGTGCAGGCGGTATTCTATCTTGAAGATGAAATTCGCGAAGATGCCGCTGAGCTGATTCAGTTACTGAAAGCGCGTGGTAAGGAAGTGACTCTGCTGAGCGGAGATTTGACCGTGGTTGCCGAACGTGTTGCTGCGCAGCTAGGAGGCCTGAATGTAATTGCCGAAGTTTTGCCCGAAGATAAAAATGCGCAGATTCAAAAACTGCAACGGCAGGGACAGAGGGTCGCAATGGTCGGGGACGGCATTAATGATGCGCCGGCACTGGTCCGCGCCGACGTCGGGATTGCTCTCGGCTCCGGTACCGATGTATCGATGGAAAGCGCCGATATCGTGTTGATGAACAATCATTTGCTGGCCGTCGAAACCGCGGTTGCGCTTTCCGATCGCACGCTGAAAACCATTAAACAGAACATTGCCAGTTCCATCACCTATAACCTGATTATGGTGCCTTTGGCAATGAGTGGAGCCTTAACCCCGCTGATTGCGGCAATTACGATGCCTTTGAGCAGTTTGGTGGTCATCGGTAACGCAGCCAGAATCCGCAGCTTTTTCGGTGACAAAGCGATGCGTCAGAGACAGAAAACGGCCACAAAAAAGGTCGAAGTGATAGGAGCTTAAAGTGGATGTAATTTACGGCTTAATTCCGATGATGCTGTTCTTCGGTTTTCTGGTTGTGGTGGTCTTTATCTGGATGGCAAAAAAAGGCTATTTTGACGATATGGACGGTCAGGCGAACCGTATCCTGATGGATGACGACGACTTTCAACCGTCTGCTAAGCAGGAACAGGATAATAAGGGTGAGGCTTCTTCAGAGCAGGGCTCAGAAGTGGAACAGACTAAGGATACGGCTGCAGACAAGTAAGTCCCGTTCCCTTAGTGCCTAAATAAAGTCGATCTGTTCCTTGATCGCCTTTTCAGCCCAGTATTTCCCGGCAGGTATCAGTTCTTTGCCTCGATGAAAGTCGTGCGACTCGCAGATGTTTACCGGGATTTCGATCAGGATGTCCGGTGGGGTACCGGCAATTTGATAGCGTGTCAGGGTATCCTGCATGGTATTGAACATCCCCATCATAATATCGGTCAACGACAGGTCCGTCGGATCTCTTTTGTCATTAGTCGTTTCCTTCTCCAGATGAAACAGTTCCTGCAGATTTTGCAGAAACTGGCTGATAGCGGAATTCGACGGGGGCTCTTGTTTTTCTTCTTTATCCGGTTTCGGCGCTTTACCGAAAGGTTCCTTAATGGCACGCCCTGACAGACTGACGGCAACGGTAATCTGATTGTTTTCCACGGATTGTGGCGGTATCGGCAGAGGATTGAGAATACCGCCGTCCACCAGCACCATATTATTCTTGATCAACGGTGTGAAAACGCCAGGAACCGAGATGGACGCGCGAATAGCGTCAACCAGATCGCCGCGGTTGATCCACACCTCTTTCTGGCCGAGGATGTCGGTCGAAACGGCACTGAATGGGATCGGCATCGACTCGATTTTCAGCTCGCCGACCCAGTCACGCAACTTTTCCATAATTTTGTCGCCCTTAACAAAGCCCTTGCGGCTCTCCAGAGTCAGATCGAGAAAACGCAGTACATCCAGGCGGTTGATGCGGGTCACCCATTTTTCATATTCGTCCAGCTTACCGGCCGCATAGATTCCGCCGATCAAGGCGCCCATTGAACAACCGGTAATCTGGGTGATATTAAATCCCTGATCCTGCAGGTAGTGGATGACGCCGATATGGGCTAGTCCTCTGGCTCCGCCAGAACCGAGAATTAAATGAATGTCTTTGTTGTTGGTGTGCATGCATTTTCCTTTCTGGGAGGCTTTTAAGCACCTTTAAGGCCGAATCAGCCGGCAGGCTTAGTATTTTCTTTTGTCTGGGATCACGCCGCGCACACCGCCTTTAGGGTCGTCTGTATCCCCTTTATAGCGCGGGATAAGATGAATATGGGCGTGCGGAACGCTTTGCCCGGCGACTTCGCCGCAGTTGACACCGATATTGAAGCCGTCCGGCTGGTAGCGCTCAAGCAGGAAGGTTTTGGCCTGTTCAACCAGTTCCATGGCATCAATCTGCTCACTGCGCGTCATGTCGAACCAGGTTTCGGCATGACGTTTGGGCATAATCAGAGTATGGCCTTCGGTTACCGGATAGATATCGAATCGGGCATAGCAGCTGGCGTTTTGCAGATAGCCGTCAATTTGGCAGAAAGGGCAGGTCTCCATAGTTTCATCCTATTAATAAGTTACTTGCTATGGAGGCGATTGTAGGGGATGTCGAAGAGGGTTGGAAGCTCTAGCGGGCGGCGGTGTCCGTATATTGCAAAGCTTCAGGGCCTTCCGGATCGAGAATCATCTCCAAACCGTGTTTGTCGAAGAAAAGATGTTCCAGTCCGTCCGACTGGATTTCGCGACGATCTGGGTCACCGAAGCGCATCTGGATCGCTCTTTCGGTCAGGTTTTTACGCGGCAGCAAAGTGATGCTGGAAACCGGCAACGTCATGAATTTCAATTTGTCGGCGTTATACAGTTCAACTTCACGCCCGCCGGAACTGCTCATGATGATTTTTTTGCCGTTATCGAAAGCCTGTTGCATGACTTCTTTGGGCGCATCGATTTTGAGGGCTAGCGCAGCTTTGATTGAACCGATATAGATGACCGGAAAATAGGCTTCGACCGATTTACTGCTTTCGTCGATTTCGGAAAACAGTTTGATTTCGACATCTTTGCCATAGAGTGCGATGGCATCGTTAATATTCGATTCTCCGACGATAAGCCCAAGCGTATGCAGTTGTCCCTGAGAATCGAAGTGTGCATTCCACGGCAGGCGTTGATCGTCGATGGCTTCCCGTTCCGGCTGGAGTAACAGCATTAACGCGAAAATAATGATCGAAGCCCCGAAGACCAGCCAGAACATCGGTAGAGGACGTTTCTGTTTCATGTCGCTCATCACTGTTTCTCTTCGGCGTTGTTTTCGTTCATCTGCTTGGCGCCCAGATGATGGATTTCATCCGATCCTTCGCCCAGCTCTTCATTGGCATTCTCGCCGCGTGGTGCAAACTTCTCGATCTTCGGATCAATAATGCCCTTGCCGGCGTCATACACGGAGATACCCGTCTGCAGGAAGTTATACAACACGGTAAAGAAGACCACGATAGCACCGAAGAACAGACTGATCTTTTCGACGATCGAGGTTGAGCTGCCTTCTGCCGAGAAATCGTTCATCATCAGACCGCCACCGACAAGCTTGCCGAGCACAACGCCGATTCCGATAACCAGCGTGGCGACGGCATAAGAGATCAGCAGGTTGCGACCGCGACGCCAGGCCAGAGTCCAGTTGGCGGCGACAAACCAGCTGTCGCCCTGTGCGAGCGCTTGTTGGCTGCGTTTAAACAAGTAAAAAATCACCAGTCCGGAAATAATCGGCACCAGCAGAAACGGAAGCGGACTGCCGCCGCCGATCTCCAGAGCCACCTGCGAGATTGCCAGGTGAGTAATAATCACGTTGATATTAAAGATGTGATGCGGAATCTTTGCGGAATGTTTTTCTTGATCGGTTACTTGATAGTGCATGCTTCACTTCTCATATTGCAGTTCGAAAATTGTAGAGAGGTATTGTGCCGCAAATGACTTAAAAACTCTGCAAAAATTGCTTCAAATGCCGGAATACGTTTTGCATCTCCGTCTCAATCTGCTGATACATCCGATTGAAATCATCCGTGACGACACCTTCCTTGGCCTTGGTTTCGAGTTCGGCACACAGCCCCGGCAGCTTGGTCGCGCCGATATTGGCCGAACTGCCTTTGAGCGTATGGCTGTGCAGCTGCACGCCGGCGGCGTCCTTGATTTCAATCGACAGTTTAACCTGCCCGAGAATTTCCGGGCTGGTGGTCAGAAAGGCGTCGATAATCTCTTTGAGGTCATCGCCGATAACCTCTTTTAACATGTGTAAATTCGCTTCATCTACAGACATAACGTTTCCCCTAAAACGAATAAGTAACGGCTAGTGGTGCGATTGCAGCCATTTGAAAAAATCGTCGGCCGGCATCGGCTTTCCGAATTTGAATCCCTGAAATATGTGGCAACCCTTGGAGCGGAGTTGCGTGACTTGCTCGTCGTTTTCTATGCCTTCCGCAATCACTTCCAGGTCCAGTGCATGCCCCATGGCGATAATGGCTTTGGCAATTGCCCGGCCCGCGTTGCTATCCAGGTTCATGACGAACGAGCGATCGATTTTGATGGTGTCGATCGGGAAGCTCTGCAGGTAGGCCAGCGACGAGTAGCCGGTACCGAAGTCGTCGATTGAGATCGAGACGCCCATCGCTTTGAGCCCGTTGAGCTGGTGTTTAGTGTGATTGGCATCATTCATCGCCAGACTTTCGGTGATTTCCAGGTCGATTAAATGGCTCGGCAGTTTTGTCTCGCTGAGAATACTTTGCATCGTACGCATCAGATCGTTATGTGTAAACTGCCGGCTGGAAAGATTGATCCCGACGCGCAACGGATAGCCCTGCTGATACCATTCGCAAGTCTGCATAATGGCCTGACGCATGACATAATCGCCAATCTCGTTGATCAGACCGATGGTTTCCGCCAGAGGGACAAAAACCGCCGGCGAGATTAACCCCATTTTCGGGTGATGCCAACGAACCAGAGCTTCGGAGCCGCAGGGTTTCAGGGTCTGGGCGTCAACCTGCGGTTGGTAATAGACTTCGATTTCGCGGTTCTTCAGCGCATTACGCAAATCGTTTTCCAGTTGAATCGACTCTTTGACCGATTCGTTCATGTGGTTCTGATAGAAGAGATACTGGTTTCCGCCCAGATTTTTGGCATTCGCACGGGCGATGTTGGCGTTGTTCAGCAACTCTTCCGCACTTTGCCCGTCGTCCGGATAGGAGGCGATTCCGGTACTGAAGCTTAAGAAGACTTCCTGAGTGTCGATGACAAACGGGCTATTAAGATTCTTCTCCAGACGATTGATCAGATGATTGAGTTCATTGAGGCTGTGCAGATTAGAAATCAGGATGCAGAACTCGTCATTGCCGAGGCGTGCGACATAGTCCTCTTCGCGGATAATGCGTTTGAGACGCTGCGCCAGAGAAATGAGTAGCTGGTCACCGTACTCTTGACCAAGATGACCGTTTAAGTGTTTGAAACGGTCGATATCGAAAAGTATGACGGCGCATTTTTTTTGCCCGCTCTCGTCAAGATAGCATTTCAGTGTCCGGGTCGCGTGATGTCGATTGGGCAGCCCGGTCAAACTGTCGTGGTTATTCTGATATTCGATCTGGGTTTCGGCGCGGTGCAGGCGACTGATATCCTGAGCGGAACCATTGATTCTGATCAGATGCCCGTCGGCGGAAAACTCGCCTTGGCCGAGGAACTCGACATGCCGGATCGATCCGTCGTGCGAGATAATCCGGAAACTGACCTGAATGGCACTGTGTCCAAGCGTCAAATCGCTTAAGGCCTGATTGATCAGTGACTTATCCTGCGGTTTAACATGGCCGAGAAACTGCTCCAGAGTAATTTTTCCTTTGGCCGGAACGTCAAACAGCGCGAAGGCAGAGTCTGAACCGGTTACCCGATCCTGAAGCGCATCCCATTCCCAATAGCCGAGTTTGGCCAGTTTCTGGGCGAAATTAAGTTGAGCTTGCTGATTGCGCAGTTTCGCTTCGATGGTTGCCGTTCGCAGAGCGTATTTGACTCGCTGGACAAATATCCCCCAGTTGATCGGTTTGGTGATGAAGTCCGTTGCACCGGCATCGAACGCGCCGTCAATTGATTCGATATCGTCCAAAGACGTCAGCATCAAGATCGGAATGGCCCGCTCCTGCTCATATTCACGGATAGCACGCGTAGCGGCAAAACCATCCAAGCGCGGCATCATGACATCCATCAGAACCAGATCCGGGTGGTGTTCCATGTAGGCGCTTAAACCTTCACGGCCATTTTTCGTTTCGATAATGCGGTAGCCGGAACGGGAAAGAACCTTGGAAAGGGTCATTCTCGTGACTTGATCATCTTCGACGATCAGAATCGTAGCAAGCGACGCTTCAGACATTAAAATTACCTGAGTCCATGCCTTGCGGGCAGAGTGGGAATCTGTACGGAAAGCTTCGGCCAACTTGCTGTTCGTACGCCGGAGATACCGTATCTAGTGCTTGATTTCAGTGTATAGTCTGGGCTTTTAAATGCAAGCGTTCGCAAGGCTTCTCAGTCACTATTTAAATGCCCGGGTGATTCAGGTCATCTTTTTAGAATTCTTTAATCCGATTTTTCCCGGCAGACCTTTCTCGTTGCCACTCTCGGTGGCGGTGATTAAACCTGTAACCAGAAAGTGACCGGGCCGTCGTTGCATAGAGAAACTTGCATATCCGCGCCGAATTCGCCGGTTTGCACCGGATTGTATTTCTGTCGAGCTTTAGCGACAAATTCGTCAAACCACAAGGTGGCCTGTGCCGGAGGTGCGCTGCTGGAAAAGCTCGGTCGCAGACCGCTTCGGGTATCGGCGGCCAGCGTGAACTGAGGAACCAGTAACAGACCGCCTCCGACCTGTTGAACGTTCAGGTTCATTTTGTCGTTTTCATCGGCAAACAGACGATAGTGCAGCAGTTTGTGCAGCATTTTATTAATTTTTTCGCTGTTGTCGTCCGGTTCGAACCCGGTCAATACCACCAGTCCCGAATCGATAGCACCGATCTCATCGCCGCCAACTTCGACCCGACCGTAGGTGACACGCTGAATCAGGCAGATCATGAAGCCTCCAGCTGTTCGGCAAAAGCGTCTGTTGCCTTGACCAGACTGAGGCTTATTTCCTCTTCCATGGCACTGTGTCCGGAGTGGCTGCAGATAATTAAATCGGCGTCGGGAAGCTGTTCGGCAAGCTCGAATGCCTGGTTGACCGGGCAGACCATGTCGTAGCGACCATGCACGATGGTAACCGGCAGATGGGCGATGCGTTCGGCGTGCTTGAGAATCTGGTTGTCTTCGATAAAGGCTTGATGACGGAAATAGTGGCATTCGATACGGGCCATTGCCAGTGCATGGAAAGGGTCGCCAAAGTGGTTGACGACATCGGGATCGGTTTGCAGGTTGCTGGTTCGCCCTTCCCAGACCGACCAGGCTTCGGCGGCGCGCATTCGGGCAATCTCGTTTTCGCTGGTCAACAGTTCGTAATAGGATTCGATCATATTGTCGCGTTTCTCTTTATCTATCGGGGCGATAAAGTCTTTCCAGTATTCCGGATAGAAACGATCGGCGCCCTGCTGATAGAACCAGTTGACGTCTTCATCGCGGCACAGAAAAATTCCGCGCAGAATCAGGCCGAGAGTACGCTCCGGATAACTCTGAGCATACAGCAGCGATAAGGTCGAGCCCCATGAGCCGCCGAATAAAAGCCACTGGTCGATTTTGAGATGACGGCGGATTTTTTCGATATCCTCGATCAGGTGCGCGGTGGTGTTGTTGGTCAGACAGGCGTGAGGGCGGGACTGCCCGCAACCGCGCTGGTCGAACAGTACGATGCGATAGGCGTTCGGATCGAAGAATTGTCGGTGAACAGGACTGTAGCCTCCACCAGGACCGCCGTGAACGAAGAGAACCGGAATGCCTTCAGGATTGCCGCACTCCTCGATATGCAGGGAATGCGTGCTGTCGACCTGCAGACTGTGTTGCACATAAGGTTCTATCGGGGGGTAGAGGTGGCTGTAGTTCACGGTATCTTCTCCTTGTTAGGCTTTTTAGTTTACCCAAAAGAATAAGCCAAGGAGAAGAGTTGCAGGCAATAAAAAACCGCACCGGGAAAGTTCCCGGCGCGGTTTTCACAAAAGATCTGGATTAAGCTTTTGGCTTAATTAGTCTTTAGAGGCACGCGAAGCGCGCTTACGCTCGTTTTCGGTTAGGAATTTCTTGCGAATACGAATGCTTTCCGGAGTAACTTCCACTAGCTCGTCGTCATCGATGAATTCCAACGCTTGTTCAAGAGAGAAGCGAATAGGCGGAACCAAGGTTAGCGCTTCATCCGTACCAGAAGCACGAACGTTGGTCAGCTGCTTACCTTTCAGTGCGTTAACTGTCAGGTCGTTCGCACGGCTGTGCAGACCGATGATCATCCCTTCGTAAACTTCTTCACCGTGACCGATGTATAGACGACCACGATCCTGAAGGTTGTATAGTGCGTAAGAAAGCGCCTTACCTTTATCGTTCGAGATAAGCACACCGTTGTTACGCTCACCAACGTTACCGGCAAACTTCGGCCCGTAGTGTGAGAAACTTGAGAAGATCAGACCGTTCCCCTGAGTCGCTGTCATGAACTCGGTACGGAAACCGATCAGACCACGTGAAGGGATGATGAAATCAACACGTACACGACCGTGTCCGTCTGGAACCATGTCTTGCATTTCCGCTTTACGCAGACCCAGTTTTTCCATGATCGTACCTTGTGATTCTTCAGGTACGTCAACGGTTAGGTTTTCGTAAGGCTCTTGAATTTCGCCGTCTACTTCGCGGAAGATTACTTCCGGACGAGAGATCCCCATTTCGAAGCCTTCGCGACGCATGGTTTCGATAAGTACCGAAAGGTGAAGCTCACCACGACCGGAAACACGGAACTTGTTCGCATCTTCAGTGTCTTCAACACGTAGAGCTACGTTAGTTAGTAGTTCTTTGTCCAGACGCTCACGGATTTGACGAGAAGTCAGTAGCTTACCTTCCTGACCTACGAAAGGAGAATCGTTAACCTGGAAAGTCATACTGACTGTCGGTTCATCAACAGTCAAAGCCGGTAGCGCTTCAACGTTGTCCGGATCGCACAGGGTATCGGAGATATTTAGTGGATCGAAACCGGAGAAGGCGATGATGTCACCGGCATGAGCCTGTTCGACATTGATTCGCTCAAGTCCGTGGTAACCGAAGATTTCGCTGAATTTACCTTTACGGGTTCCGCCTTTAGCGTCAATGATCGTAACCTGCATCCCGACTTTAGCGGTTCCGCGTTTGATACGGCCGGTACCGATAACCCCTTTATAGGTATCGTAATCCAGAGAGATACACTGCAACTGGAAAGGACCGTCAAGGTCAACTTCCGGAGCCGGTACTTTTTCAACAATGGTTTCGAATACGGCAGTCATATCGCCGTCGCGAACGTCTTCGTCATAACCTGCGAAACCGTTCAGACCTGAAGCGTACAGTACTTCGAAGTCCATCTGTTCGTCGGTTGCGCCAAGGCGGTCGAACAGGTCGAATGTCTGATCCAGTACCCAGTCAGGACGTGCGCCCGGACGGTCGATTTTGTTGATGACAACGATTGGTTTCAGGCCTTGCTGAAGTGCTTTTTCGGTTACGAAACGGGTTTGCGGCATAGGCCCTTCAACCGAGTCAACCAAAAGCAATACCGAGTCAACCATCGACAGGATTCGCTCAACCTCACCACCGAAGTCGGCGTGGCCCGGAGTGTCCACGATGTTGATACGGTAGTCGTTCCAGTTGATCGCAGTGTTTTTGGAAAGGATCGTGATTCCGCGCTCTTTTTCCAAGTCGTTGGAGTCCATGACACGCTCGCCCATGTCTTTGCGTTCGTCCAGTGTTCCGGACTGTCTTAAAAGTTGGTCAACCAGAGTGGTTTTACCGTGGTCAACGTGGGCAATAATGGCGATATTGCGGATATTTTGCGTTGTCATCTAAAAGGTTCTCTTCACTTTGTAATGATTTAGCGCCAACCGGAATGACGGTTTGTTCGATGGGTCAGGGCTAAGAATTTGAAAAACAAGGTATTATAGGGAATTTGCCGTCAATTAGCGACTCCCATAAAAGAAACTTGGCAGTTTTTTTATTGCATCATAAGGGTTTTGAACGGAAAAACGGCGTCAAATGCCGGAAAAAAGGCCTTGTCCGGAGCAGACAAGGCGAGAAAAAGGATTGTTTTATTTAAGCGCGGCTGAGTAACTGCCGTTGTTGGCAATGAAAGATTGCAGGATTCCATACGCAAGTGTACCCAGTAACAGTCCGATCAGACTGAAAACCGCACCGATCTTGCCCTCGGCAATCATCGCCGGAATCGTGCCGGGGCAGGCTGCCGTCATGGCCCAGCCGACGCCGAACAAAAATGCACCGGCGATCAGTCCCTGTTGATAAGGTTTTTTAACAAAGTCGACTTCCGTTCCGGTGGCAATGGCATTGACGTGCAGCTTCTTCATAATGAATACGCCGATAATCGCGATAATTACCGCCGTACCGATCACTTCCATCAATTGGAAATCTTCAAACAGAAACATTTTGGCGTGAAAATCGAAAGTCGTTGCTCCGGCGCGGCTCATCAGGAAGCCGAAAAGCACGCCCATCAATAAACCGAGAATATTAATCCGGTAGGCGTGAACAAAGTTCATAAACGTCAGGCTGCCTCCCTGAAGAAGCGGCAGGTGGTGCTGTCCTCGTTTCATAACGGAATTTCCTCGCTAATTATTCGCTTAATGGCTGCCGGCTCAGGTGCCGAAGAGCAGACGGGTGGTCAGAAAGGCACTCATAAAGAAAACCGCGCCGGCCAGAAGGCTTGGCGGATTCAGCATGGCGCCGCCAACCAGGGCGTGTCCGGTGGTGCATGCGCCGGCCAGGCGGGCGCCGAAGCCAAGCAGCATTCCCCCGAATATCAGCCAGATTGCTTTGGCTGCATCCGATTGCGGCAAAATCGCTTCATACATACCCATATCAAAACTGATGTGCCAAGGTGTATCGGACGTAAGGGCGGCGATCAAACCGCCGATCGGGATCCCGATCAGAAACCACAGCTTAATGTTGCTTTTGGTTTCGTACTCGCCTTCGTGATAGTAGCGAACCTTTTTGCACAGCAGGCCGCAGACGTTGCCGTATCCGGTCGAGCAGCCGGCCGGCTTGCCGATTAACCAGAAGTGTAAAACGACAAACAAGCCGATAGCCAAACCGGCGACCCAACCGGACCATACCGTTACTTCCATTGCAGTGACCTCTAAAATCGTTACGTATTGCTTAAAGGGTAATTTTAGAGATTGTATGGAACCAGTCAAAACAGCAAATTTACTGGGCAGATAAGGGCGGTTTATTCAGTATAAGAAAAACTTGGGATTGGCGCGGGTTGCCCCGGATGAATCGGGGCCAAAAGAGCCGATTATTGTGTGTTGAAAGCTTATAACGCTGCAAGTTGCAGATCGTGCTGGTCTATTCAGGTTCCGCAACAATTAAATTTTGCCGTCTGAAGTCATCAAGACGTTGCAAAGGGATTGCGGCGGCGAAGACCGCAAAGTTTAATTGGCGCAAGTACGCGATGCGATGACGGCCCTGACGAATGCGCAAATAACCGTCGACAAGCGCGTTTTCAAAGCAGACAGCCGGCACTTTGTCTCCGGTTTGCAGCTGTCGATGCCAGCGTTCGATTTTTTGCCGATGCATTTCTATTTCTGCGGCATGGTCAGCATGTTGTTGACAGCAGTCGCGCGGAAAATCCGCAAGATCCTGCGGAACATAGTTACAACGGTCCTGTCGCCAGTAGCGATCCCAGCTTTGCAGATCGAGCAAAACGGTGCGGTATTCAATAGCGGGAAGCGTATCGCCGGATTCGGTAAAGCGGATGCAGCGATCGGAGGCGTTGTCGCAGTATTGCCAAATGCAGCGATCTGCCGGATTTTGCAGCTGTTCGCATGGGGTTATGGAGTCTGGAGAATGCGGCATGGAAAAAATCGCTTAAGCGCTCTAATTCGGCAAAGTATCAAGCCATTTTCGGTAAGGAACCGGTCTTGCGTAAAGATAGCCCTGAATGATCGGTTCGCCAAGTTGATTAAGAATCACCTCCTGTTCGGAGGTTTCGACTCCTTCGACCACCACTTCGAGATTAAAACTCTGCGCGATTTCGAAAACCGATTTGACCAGAGACTGATCTTCTTCGTTATCGGTGAGCTTCTGCACAAATGAGCGGTCGACCTTAACTTCGTCCACCGGCAGACGTTTCAGGTAGCTCAAAGAGGAGTAGCCAGTACCGAAGTCATCGATCGAGAAGCGGACGCCGCGCGTTTTCAGTTCCTGCATTTTGTCGATAATAGTATCGAAGTCGTCGAGGAAAATATTTTCGGTCAGTTCAAGGGTGACCTGTCGCGGATCTACTCCGGTGGAGGCAAAGATGGTGAGCATGTGCTCCAGGAAATTCGGGTGCGAAAAGTGCTGTCCCGAAATGTTCACTGAAATATGCAGCTGTCTGCCGATCTTCCGTTGTTGCACCAACAGTTTGCAGGCTTCGGTCAACATCCACTTGTCGACTTCGATAATTAAATTGCTCTCTTCGGCCAAAGCGATGAATATTTCCGGTGAAATCCAGCCGCGCTTGGGGTGTTGCCAGCGAATCAGCGCTTCGGCTCTCGGCAGGGGTTCATGTGGGTGAATTTGCGATTGCAGGTAGAGTTCCAGGTCGTTGTTTTCAATCGCGACTTCCAGATCCTTTTGCAGTTCAAAGGCATCGGTTATCTGTTGATAGAACTCCGAACGATAAATCACGCTCTGATTATTGCCCAAGTCTTTAGAGTTACGCAAAGCGATCATGGCGTTGCGAATCAGATCATGAGCCTGATCATGAGTCTTTCGGCCGGTCGGGAAGGAAACAATGCCCTGATTACAGGTGATCGAGACAATTTCGTTGTCGATCTTGAAGGGCGCGCTCAGCAGATTTTTCACCTTATCGGCAATCGCTTGTTGAAAATGGAGTTCCTTGCCCGTCTCAATATGCGTCGGAGCAATCAGGATGAAGAATTCGTCGGCGCTACTACGGTAGAGTTGTTTGCCGCCTTCGGACAACACACTCAAGCGCTTGGCAAACTCGACCAGAATCTTATCGCCGAAGTCGTATCCCAAAGCGTTGTTGAAAACCTGGAAACGGTTGATATC
The DNA here is from genome assembly GCF_017571475.1 of Thiomicrorhabdus sp. 6S3-12. Classification (GTDB taxonomy): domain Bacteria; phylum Pseudomonadota; class Gammaproteobacteria; order Thiomicrospirales; family Thiomicrospiraceae; genus Thiomicrorhabdus. Next base: position 102,661 of record NZ_JAGETW010000007.1, read on the forward strand.
GAGTTTGACCAGAACCCCTTTCAAATGCTCTTTATAGGCATCCTTCAATTGACTGTCGAGGTCTTTCAGCAACATCTGCATGTTCGGAAGTTCGGTTAGCGTATCAAAGTAAGCCAGTTGAAAGATCTGCGCCTCTTCCTTCTGGCTCAGCTCCAGAGTGTGTTTGAATTTCAATACTGCATGCCCCAAAAGGCGCAGTTCGCCCTTGGTCTGTTTAACCATTCGGTTGACCTGATCAAGCTTCGGGATTTCCCGTTTGTAGGCGGCCAGATCGCGAAGCGAAGCCATAATGATCTGCAGGTAGTTGGACAGGCGGGAAGCGGAAACCACCGCAATCAGAAATGCGACCAGAAAACCGATCAGACCGACGTAATAGATCGAGTGTAAGGAGTTTTCGATACGCTCTTGCGTCTCTTCGAATGTTTGGTTGGTGTAATTGGATAGCTGCTTGGCGAGTTTATTGGATTTATCGACGAATTTGAAATACTCGACCTGTGCGGCATTGATATATCGGCTGGAGGTTTCCGGGTCAATGACGACAATATCGGATGCCATCAGCGAGAAGTTTTTGAAGTTGACGAAGTTTGCCTGCCACGGATCCAGAAGCGATTTATCGGTCAAGAGTTCGTTCAGGCGTGTTTTAACCCGTGCCAGCTGTTTCTCTGTGGCATCGAGCTGATCGACCATTTTAGAGTGAATCCGGTAGGCTGCGGCATGCGTCAGTTTGTCCTGATTGGTTGCCAGCAGCAGTTCGTTGAGTCGCTTGTATTGGACTCCGACACTGTCGATAAATCCGATGGTTTCACTGAACTCTTCGACCGTCTGCTTGGCAACAGTACTGTTCTCCGATTGCGCCTGAGTGAACTCATTCAGAATGTAGATGTTCAGAAACGCCACGACCGCCAGCACGATAAGTGCCGGTAACAGAAACATCAGCAGGGCCGAAAAGCGCAGGCGAACCATCTGTTTTCAGACGCCCCTTATTCGCCAAGAAGTTTCGGCCAGTCTCCGGGACGGATACTGCCAAGATATTCGAACTGGTTATCGCCTTTCGGCAGAAAGATGACCAGGGTCGCTTCTTCAGGGAAATAGCCTATCAGATCCATCATGTTAGGCGCGTGAGCGACCAGAATACGGTTTTTTCCCGGTTTGACCGGTGTCGAGATCAGGCTGCGGGTTTTGGCGATAACCGGTTTTTTCTCCTCACTGGTCATACTTCCGGTATACATCAGTCCCGGTTCCAATATGACATTCTGGAATGCGTTTTTCGCCGAGTTTTTAGCTCGGCACATCGGGCTGGCAAAGACGTCGCCGACCGGAATCTGGGCCTGGCGAACATAGTTACCGACCTGAGTCGTGACCTCAATGCCTTTCTGATTCAAAACTCGCTGGGTGTTGCAGTCGTTCAAATCCACCGCAGGTACACGATCCGGGCGACTGTTGTCCGTGTTGCCGTGACGCATATACAGAACATAACCGCCATTTTGCAGCTTTTTAAGCAGTTGAGGCGTGGCGATAATCTCATTGAAGTTATCGTTGGTTTTGGCGCTGTGCGCCTGAAGCGAATAGCTAATGGGAAACAGGATAAAAAACAGCCAGAAAAAGTGACGGAATGTTTTTGGAATGGAAGACATGGCGAGCTCGATTTGGAATCTAAGAGGATTGAATTAAAGTTAAATGACGGGGCCGTTTTCGTCAAGCTGTGCAGGTGCGAATAATTGTTTGTACTCAAGTCTTAAAGCGGCATGGAAATCGACGCGGCGGTAGGGTTGCATCATGGTGTTTTATCGTCTTTCGCCTGAGCCGAAGGGGCGACAATGGCATGCTGGCTTAGTGTTTGAAGATCTCGCCAGGCACGGCCGAAAGGCGAATCGATAAAAACCGCGGCCATACCGGCGCGCGCTTTTAACAGATCTGCGCAACGGACACTGGCCTGTACAATTTCCCGGCAATTTTGCTGTACCTGACGGAGGAGTTCTTCCGGCGGCGAAATCCCCTGTTCAAGATATGCCCAGAGGCTTTCGGCCAGTTGATAAAGGCGATCGCGGTTTGGGGCAATCAGCCGTTGTGCGTTTCCAATTCTGTTTTGAATATCGCTGTCTTCGCTTAACGGCGTTGTCGAACCGGGAATTGTCTTGTGGCTGATCAGCTCCTCAAATGCTTCGCAGGCATGTTGCGCAATTCCTACTGCAACGCTGGCAAAAGACAGACTGGCCAAGGTTTCCAGCGGGCAGCGAAAAATCGCTTCATCCGCAATCGGCGGATTCTCCAGCGAGAAAGTAAAAGCGTCCGGAACTGCGGCAGAGTGGATACTGAAATCGTTGCTGCCGGTCGCCTGCATTCCGAACACCTGCCAGGTGTCGTGAATTACAACCTGTTCCGCCGGTACGGCAATCGAAATAATCTCCTTGTCCCCGCCATCGATTTTGCAGTTGGCTGTAAACCAGGTGGCATGGTAGGCGCCGCTGGCATAGGGCCAGCGTCCGCTGACATCGAAACCGTTTGCCGTTGTTCTTGCCTGGCCGACGGGCATGCCTGATCCGGCAATCACGGCCCGCTCCGGTAGAAAAATTTCTCTTGCAGCGTCTTCTTCGAGGAAGCCGGAAAACAGCCCGCCGCCGGCACCGATCATAACCAACCAGCCGGTAGCGCCGTCTGCCGATGCGATCAGTTCAAATACGCGCAATGCGGTCGGTAGATCGCTTGTTTCGCCATTGTACTTGTCGGCGATAAACAGACGGAACAGGCGCTGCTCAAATAAGATCGTCAGCAGATCGTCCGTTAAATGCCCCTGCCGTTCCGATTCGAGCGCTGCCTGACGAACCGTCGGCAGGATGGATTTTACGCTTTGCAGCAGGGATTCGGAATTCGGGTGTTTACGCATGGGTTGTACAAGGTCCGGCTGTTTTAAAAAATTCAGTGCTCGTTATCCGCTTTGGATGCACTGTGGTTATTGTGCCCCAATCTGTCCATTAAGGCGTACATAACGCCGGAAACGACAAAGGTAACGTGCAGACCGATCATCCATGCCAGATGTTTATCGCTAAATTCTTCGACGTTCATGAACGCTTTCAGCAGCTCGATCCCCGAGATGGCGACAATCGATGCGATGACTTTGATTTTCAGATCCGAAAACCCGATATGCCCCATCCACTCCGGACGGTCCTCATGGTTTTCCAGATCCATTTTGGAAACGAAATTCTCGTAGCCGCTGAAAATAATGATGATCAGCAGGTTCATGATCAAGGCGACATCGACCAGTGTCAGTACGCCGATAATGATGTTGCCGCTGGAGGCGCTGCCGAGACTCAAAGCAAGATCCAGCAGTTCTTTGCCGAATTTGAAAAGCAGAATGATCATGGCCATCACCAGACCGAGATAAACCGGCGCCATCAGCCAGCGACTGGCAAACAGTAAGCCTTCGAAAAAAGTTTCTACCCGTTTCATACCATTCTTCTCATAAAAAAAGCTTGGGGTATTTTAGCGGATTTAATAGGGGGCTTGAGAAAATCTGAATGGCTGATAGCCCACGATTCAGGTGCGGATCAGAAGGCCGGTAATTCGTTTAACGAGCGGGGAAACCAATAAAACCGTCGGGAAAGCCACGATAAAGGCGGTCCACCAAGCGTGAAACCAGATGCCTAGAAAGTTTTCCGGAATACCTATATTGATGATGCTGACAACGGCGGACATCAGAAACGACATCAACAGGGCCATAAAAAAGCCGAAAACAATGTGCTGGTATTTGGGGTGAAACATAAATGCTCCGTGGTAATTCTGAAACGGCTGTTTAATTCAATCGGTTCTTTGTTAAAATTCACAAGAGTAGTGATCACTACACTTTTTTATTCTGGACGATTTGCACAGCGGATTCAAGCGTTTGCTTTTTTCATCCCTTGAGAGAGTGTGCAAAAACCACGAAGAGCCGTTACAAGGTATTGAGGTTAAGATGCGAAATATTAAGTTCCCTTTTCTGGAACATATCGGCGCGGAATTGACGGCGTTTGAGTCCGGCAGCGCCGAAGTCGAATTACATGTTAAACCCTATCATTTGCAGCATATGGGATTCGTTCACGGCGGGGTGATTTCCACCTTGATGGATAATACCGGCTGGTATGCGGCGGTTTCCAATCTCGACGAAGGGTTCACGGCGGTGACGATGGAAATTAAGGTCAATTATCTGAAACCGGCTTCCGGCAAGCATTTGGTGGCCAGTGCCACGGTCAAACGCAAAGGTCAGAAAGTCTCTTTTGTGACCATTGAGCTACTCGACGGCGAGCAGTTGGTGGCCTATGCGACGGGGACTTACGCGATTCTGCCGGAGAGCGGAAGCTGATCCTTAAGCATGCACCATGGGATTCCGAAGGTGTCAGTCTGTCTGCAGACGGTCGATCGCTTTTCCGAAGTGCTCGACACGATCCCAGTCGGTAAATTCGAAAGAGGCTGCGGTGTCGGTCGGGCCGTGTGTGAGTTTCATAATCAGGCGGATCATCTGCCGGTCAAGGAAGGTGTAGTTTGGGTAGTCGATTCTTCCAGCGAAAACATCCGCTTTCGCGGGCTTCCAGTCGGTCTGCTTAAAGAGTTTTTTGAAATAAGGATTGGTTTCGGGGCGGTTTTTTTCCGTTTTTCGCGCGACAACATTGACCGAGAAAAACGCGCTCGCTTTACGATTCAAAAGTTCCAGATTCTGCTCGATAAAATGCAAGACGGCGGGGCGGTATTTTCCATAGCGAATGCTCGCTCCGAGAACCAGTTTGTCGAAAGGCTCCAGATCCATTTGTATCGCCTGCTCAAGAGAGACAGTGCTTACTTGATTGTCGTCGTGTTCCAGTGTTTTCCGCAGGCGCTCGCAGATCTTTTTGGTATGGCCGTCCACAGTGGAATAAACAATAAGGATTTCTGACATAGTGCACGACTCCCTTTCCGTTAGAACGCTTTTCCCGGCGGAACGCTCCGGAGTTTATTTGGAGAATTTCTCGTTACGGTTTCGCCACAGCTTGGCGACTTCTTTATCGGTGCCGACATAGGAGACAAGCAGACAGATCAGGCCGATACCGCCGAAGAGAACGACGGGAAGCAGGCCTCCCAGTTCGTTGATCATCAGAGAGAAATACAGGGAAATGCCGGAAATTCCGAAAAACAGCACGCCCATAATTTTCAGCACGGTGCGGTGAGATGGGCTGTATTCGTATTCTCCGCCGGAATTTTCCAGCGGACGCAGAATGGGGGCGGCAAGTTTGCGCAGGATTTGTTTCATGGTAGCAAAGACTTTAAATGTTGATGTGTTTCTAGATTAGCTTTGTTGCCGGGATTAATAAAGTCTAATTTCCGCTGATTACATTTGAATCGGTACTTGCGTGCCGTCTATCGGGGCTTTTGGGGCGAGTGTTACGCCTTTTTTTCAAGCAACGCAAGCTGATTCAGAAAAAACGTGAAATAGCGGTGTTCGTATCCGTGGTCGAGAAGATCTTTGCGGGTCAGGTAATATTTGTGGTCGTCAATATGCGCTTTATTAACCATCCGCACGGCCGCCAGCGTATCCAGAACCGGTTTTCCGTAGACCGACGGGGTTGTTGCGATGACCAATTGTTTGGCAACCCGTTTAAGTTCCCGAAGACCGTTCTGCCAGTCGTCCAAATGCTCCAGAACCGCGAGACAGACCACAAGGTCAAAACTGTTGTCGGCATACGGCAGGTGGGCGTTCAGATCGCAGTAAGTACAGCTGCCGTCCACATCGCAGGTTGTGACTTCGAATCCCAGACTGCTGAGCAGCTTATGGGCGTCACCGTAACCGCCGCCGACATTCAGGCAGGTTTTGCCGCGGGTACTGTAATCCAGTCGACTGTCGATCGTATGTTTGAGTTGCCGGTAGCGTAATTTGCGCGTTGCGAAATCAAGTAAAGCCATTAGGGATGATTGTTCTCTGTTGAAGATTTGTTCAAGTCGATATTGAAAAGCGCCATTATGCCCTGAGCTATTTGCGATCCGGTTTGATTTTACGCAGTTTGTAACGGGGCGAGTGTTCATACAGATCGTCCCAACCTTCATCGGTTCGCGGGTCGTCGTCGCGCTGGTACGGCGTTTCGTCTTTAACCCACTCGTAACCGAACAGACGGAAAATAGCGTTAAGAAATGACATGAATCGATTCTCTCTATCTGGCGTCATCATACTGGAACCCGGCGCGAAAGGCATTCCGGATCGGGCAGTCCAATCGATGACGCGTCGCTTAAAGTCCTTTAAGGCGAACTTTAACGCATGGCGAACAACTCCTGATGGAAGTCCTCGCCTGGCAGACCGTGGTCGATGAAATCCCGATGCAGGTGCTCGCCGAAACCGCTCGGACCGCAGAACCAGATACTGCTCAACAGCCATTCCGGTACGGTTTCGCGAATTTGTTCAGGCGTCAGACGTCCGTCTTTCGGTGTCACGATCAGGTGTAAACGGATGTTGGCGGCTTCGGCATCGGCGCACAATTTGTCAATGACCTGTTGATCGTAATCAGCGGTGACATGAAACAGATCGATTTTCTGGTTTCCGGGATGCTTGGCTAAATGCTTCATTCTGGCGATAAAAGGCGTGATTCCGATTCCGGCGCCGATCCAGATCTGCCGAGGCTGATGGTCCTTGAAGTGAAAGCAGCCGTATGGCCCTTCAACCGTGACCGGCATGCCCACGTGCAGGCGCGAGTGCAGTTTTTCAGTCCAGTCTCCCAGCTCTTTGACGATAAAGGTCAGACAGGGTTTCTTTGGATCCCAGGCGGAAGCGATGGTATAGGGATGCGCGCCCTCCGAACGATTTGACGTGACAAATGCGAATTGTCCGGGCTCGTGGCCAGGCCAGCTCTGGTCTAACCGGATGCTTCCTTCGATTGCGTGTACGCCCGGGTAGGACGAGATCGACTGGATCGTTCCGCGAACTTGTCTGCCGCGACCGATGCGACCGAGCAGAACCAGTATGGCGGACAGGGTTCCCGCCTGCAACAGCGCGGCCATCACCCAGCCGACCGGCTGACGCCAATAGTCGAAGTCCATCAGGATGACACTGTGGAAGGCGAGTACCAGATAGACGGCAGCCAGCCATTTGTGCGTTTTTTTGAATAACTGATACGGAAACCATTTAACCAGCGCCAGAATCATCAGGGCAGCGGCAATATAAAATGCCCATTCTCCCAGGCTTTCGGCGAGTCCGCGCTGGTCGCGGAACCACTGTTCTATGACAGGCAGTTGTTCCTGACTTCCTGGACCACGCTGCGGCCGCTCCAGCCAGCCCCAGCCGACCATCCATTTGGTGCCCAGAGCCCACCACCAGTGTAGAACTGAGAAAACCAGAGCGGTAATACCCAACCACTTGTGCAGACGGTACATCTTGTCCAAACCGTTCAGACGAGCTTCAAGCCAGACCGGACGCAGTGCCAGGATCATCGCCACACTCATGACGCCGATGGCGATCACGCCGGAGTATTGCACGAATACGCCGCGAAAAGCGAAATAGTTCATCGGTTCGGGCAGAAGAGTATCTGCGAGTAGCCAGAGTCCGCTCAATGACAGGAATATCAATGCAAAAGCAATTTTAATTGGTTTCAAAGCGGAATCCTCCCAGTCGAATAAGAACAGTGTAATGACCGAATGCCCGGTTTTTCACGGTTCCGGGGCAAATGTGTCTGCTCGATAGTATGCAAGAAAAAAGTGCAAACTTTATGTAATTAAACGGAACTTTGTAAATAATATCAGGAATTTGCAGCGATGCGCCGGTTACCGGTCGGCTGTTTACGGAGCGAATCGCTGTTGGCGTCAATGCTGCAATATTCTGCCGTTGTCGGTCGCGTTTGGGTTTATGATGTGCGCCTGTTTTTAAAGCTGATATTTCAAAGGGTATTCCGTGGCGCTGAAACCGACCGTTTATAAATTCAAAATCTCGCTGTCCGATCTGAACCGTTCGCATTATGATGCCATCAGTCTGACCGTGGCCAAACACCCTTCGGAGAATGACGAGCGCATGATGACGCGTTTACTGGCGTACTGTCTGAATGCACAGGAAGGCTTGGATTTCGGTGCCGGTTTGAGCGAAGTCGATGATCCGGCGATTTCTCTGACCACTTTGGATGACCAGCTGGCATTATGGATCGATGTCGGCGAACCGGCGGTCGATAGGATCAAAAAAGCCAGTCGCAAAGCGCAGAAGGTCAGAGTCTATAGCTTCAACAGCAAATCCGATGTCTGGTGGGAGCAGGGGCAGGCACAGTTCAGCCATCTCGATGTCGATGTTTACCGCTTTAACTGGAATGAAATCCAGGCCTTTGCCGCCATGTTGGAACGCACCATGGACTTTTCTGTCACCATTAGCGGTAACTCCGCTTATATCGCGGCGGCGAAAGGGGAGTGCGAAGTGCATTGGGAAACCTTACAAGAGCAGGAATAAGGCGCGAATTCCAAAGCCGCCAAGGGCTTGCAGGATGCTATTGAGCAAGAACCTGCTGCATCATGAATTCAAAGGTGTCTTTATCGGTCGGTTTTTTTAAATAACCGCTCATTCCCGCATCAAAGCAGGCGTCCTTGGTCTCTTGAGAATCGTTGCCGCTCAGTGCAACGATGGGGGTCTGAATGTTGATTTCCCGAATTTGTCTGGCGCACTCGAAACCGTCCATTTCCGGCATGACCAAATCCATCAGGATGACGTCAAACGAAAAGAGTTTTAACGTGGCCAGAGCCTTTTGACCGCTGGATGCGGTAACGACTTCATGACCAAGTCTGGTGAGCATGTGTGCCTGAATTTGTTGGAAGATTTCGTTGTCTTCAACCAATAAAATTTTTAAAGATCGCAATTTAGGAATTTTCTTTCTTGGTTAATGAATATTTCGACGCATCCAGTATCTGGGTTTCCCCTAAATCAAAATAAGCCATTTCACTGCGCAGGGTTTCGGCCTGATGTCTTAAATTTTCTGCAGATGCGCTGGTCTCTTCGACCAGGGCAGCATTCTGTTGGGTTGCGCTGTCGATCTGACTGATCGCCTGATGAACCTGTTGCACGCCTTCCGCCTGCTCTTGAGCGGCCTGCGCGATTTGCGAAACCATATTGGCCACCTGTTCAATCGACAGGTTGATATCGTTCAGCATTTCGCCCGATTCGGAAGCCAGTGTCGAGCCTTGACTGACGCGTTCCACGGTTTCGTCAATCAGGGTTTTGATCTCTTTGGCGGCTTCGGCGGATTTCTGCGCCAAATTGCGGACTTCCGAAGCAACAACCGCAAAACCGCGTCCGTGCTCGCCGGCTCTGGCGGCTTCAACCGCGGCGTTCAAGGCCAGAAGGTTGGTCTGGAAAGCGATGCTGTCGATCAGGGTCACAATATCGGCAATCTTATGGCTGGATTCTTCAATGGCCGTCATCGCCTGAATCGTCTGCTGCATAACGCCGACACCCTGTTCGACTTTGCCCTGAACGTCGATGGAGACTCTGTTGGCTTCCTGCGCGTTGCTGCTACTGCTCTGTACTTGCGAGTTCATTTGCTCCATGGTGGCGGAAGTTTCTTCCAGAGCGGAGGCCTGCTGCTGCACTCTTCCGCTCAGAGCCAGTGATCCCTGTGCGACCTCGCGCGCGGCGGTATCCACGGAGATGGACACCTCGGAAGTCATGCCGACTACCTCTTTGATTTTATGCGAAGAGAAGTTGATGGCATTTTTCAGATCGTGAACCTGGCCTTTAAATACGCCGGCCGGCAACTCTTTGGTTAAATCGCCCTGTGCCTGAGCCGTCATGACATCGCTGATCGAACTCATCACGCCGCCAAGGGTGGTCATGGTGCTGTTGATGGTATTGCCCAGTTCTTCCAAATCGCCCGGGAAAACATCGACCCGGTAGTTGAAATCGCCTTCTTCAATGTGGCGCAGAACGCGGGTAATGTCGTTGATGTTTTTGATCTGGTTGGTTTTATCCAGCCATTCGACCACATAACCGACTTTCTGATTCTGACGGATAATCGGAACCACGGTCAGTTCCAGAATCAGGTCCGAAACGGTCAGGTTACCGCTCCACGGCTCCATCAGGGCCTGCACCATTTTGCGCTGATGCGCAGGGTCTTTGTGGAATACGTCCATATTCGAGCCGACGACCTTATCTGCTCTGAAATTAGGCAAGGCTTTTTGCAAACTCTTCTCGTTGCGTTTGAACATCTCCGCCAGCGATTGGTTGATGCTCTTAATATTAAATTCCGCATCGGCGACCATTAAATTCGTGCTGGCACTGTTCATCGCAGTGGTCAGGACGGCGGCATTTTTGGCCGAATCGTAGCTTTTCGCTTCCGATTCGGCGACCCGGGTGCGCAGCATATTGATCAGAAAGCCCAGCTCGCTTTTATCGGCCACGGCTTCCTGAAGATTGCCGTTGGCGATCTGTTCAATGCCGCTTGTTATCCCTTTGGAAAGGCTGCTGCTTTGTAAAATCGACCAAACGGTGGCAATCAAGGCAACCGCGCCCAGTCCGGCCAGACCCCAAGTCATGGAAGAAGCTTGCGCTTGCAGCGCTAAGCCGATAATTGCGATAAGCGCGACAGACAAACTGATAAATGGCACGGTGAACTGTTTTGCTTTAGGTTCCTGCTTGGTCCATGGGAAGCTGGCTTTGCCCGCTTTGATATCCGCATACAGTTTGCTGGCGTATTGTTTCTGCTGATCGGTGGCCGGGTATCTTACCGATAGATAGCCGGTGATCTTGCCGCCTTCAATAATAGGGGTCGCGTTCGCCATGACCCAGTAATAGTCGCCGTTTTTGCGTTTGTTCTTAACCAGCCCCTGCCAGGGTCTTCCGGCTTGCAACGTTTTCCAGAAATCGACAAATGCCTCTTTAGGCATATCCGGATGGCGCAGAATATTGTGCGGTTTGCCGGCGATTTCAACGTCGCTGTAACCGGACGCCTCTCTGAAACCTTCGTTGTAATCGACGATATTACCTACCAGATCCGACGTCGACAAAATGACTAAATCGTCCGCCAAAAAATATTCGTTGCCTGAGCTCATGGGATAGGGTCTCCAAAAAGGTACTTTTCTCTATATCGGCGCAAAGACAAGTTTCGTTAGCTGTCTTTGCACTAGAGTATGCATTGAGGTTATAGGAGAAAAATAGCACAAAAAACCGGCTTTACTGGAATTTGTTGTGACAAATCTTGCCATTTTAAAAAGCGACTCCCAGTTATGAGAGGAAACCATGACGGTTTCGGGTCTGTACGACGGGTATGGTGTATAAGTATATGCTGATCTAGTCGGATCTCACTGGAAGAGGTCCGATGAACTTGCCGCCGACACGGAGGCAAGGGCAAGCAAATCGGAGCCTGTTTCAGGAAAGGGCGCAAGACCCGTGTATATGGAGTGTCTTCAGTTCAAAAAACGCGCGCGGACTTTTCGTCCTTTCAGTTTGCCGTGGTTCAGCTGGTTCAGCGCCTGCTGGCTGACTTTCTTGCTGACCGCAACATAAGAGCGCATCGCCGTAACTTTGATTTTACCTACCTGATCTCCAGCAATCCCGCCTTCGCCGGTCAGTGCGCCGAGAATGTCGCCCGGACGGATTTTACTTTTCTTGCCGCCATCGATCAGAAGCGTCACCATCGGTGCCTTGATCGGGCGCTGCATCAGGACGGAATCATCCGGCAAGTCTTCGGTTTCAATCTTAATGCCAAGGGCTTCTTCGAGTTGCGCGACCTTATAACTCTGTTTGTCGCTGATCAGCGAGCAGGCAAAACCGCTTTTGCCGGCACGACCGGTTCGTCCGATACGGTGAATATGCACTTCCGGATCGTGCGCCAGATGGTAGTTGATCACCACTTCGACCGAATCAATATCCAAACCGCGTGCCGCCACATCGGTAGCGACCAGAACGGTCGCACTCTGATTGGCGAACTGAATTAAAGTCTGATCGCGTTCGCGCTGCTCCAGATCGCCGTGCAGGGCGACGGCGCTGAATCCTTGCGCTTTAAGATCGTCGGTAAGCTCCTGTACTTCGCGTTTGGTATTGCAGAATACCACCGCAGAAGTGGTCTGATGCGCCAGCAAGACCAGTCTGACCGCCTTTTGGCGTTCGGCATCATTGGCAACCGCATAAAAATGTTGGCGAATCGCACTTTCAGTGTGCACGGATTCGACTTTGACGTGCTGTGGATTTTTCAGAATATGCGCCGAAAGCTGCTGAATCGATTCCGGGAAGGTCGCGCTGAACAGTAATGTCTGGCGCGATTCCGGAGTCTGCTCGATAATTGCGTCCAAGGATTCCTGAAAGCCCATTTCCAGCATACGGTCGGCTTCGTCCAGCACCAGAATATTCAAATCGTCTAAATGCAGCGTGCCGCGGTTAATATGATCTTCCACGCGCCCCGGTGTACCGACAATAATATGCGCGCCGTATTCCAGTGACGCCGCCTGCGGTTTGAAAGGCGCACCGCCGCATAAAGAGAGCAGCTTAACGTTCTCGATCTGACTCGCCAGTTTACGGACTTCCGAAGCGACCTGCTCTGCCAGTTCGCGGGTCGGGCATAAAATCAGTGCCTGAGTGCTGAACCATTTGGGATCAAGCGATTGCAACAGGCCGAGACCGAATGCTGCGGTTTTACCGGAACCGGTTTTGGCTTGGGCAATCAGGTCTTTACCCTCTAGAATGCCCGGTACGCTCTGCGCCTGAATTGGTGTCATCCGGGTGAAATTCAAAGCCTGTAAAGCTCTCAGAAGTTCAGGGCGGAGATTAAGTTCAGAAAAAGAATCGGAAGCGTGAGAGTCGATCATGGCGGCGCCTGTGGCTAAGGAATGAATTAAGCGCTATTGTACGTGAACTCCCCAGTTTGAGTAGAATTGTATTTACTCCGGTATACTCACTCGTCTATGTGTAAGCTGTTTTTAGGATGGATAAATGACAAACCAAGAGAGTTCGCCGCAGAAAAAGCGCGAATCGAAAGCTAAGCCTGCTAAGTCTGCTGCGAAAAAATCATCAGGCTCGCCGCGCCCGCGTATAGAACAGACCTCTTCGCAGCGCAATAACCCTCTGCACGGCATTACCTTAAAAACCATTGTCACCGAGCTACAGGCGTATTACGGCTGGGAGGGCTTGGCGCAAAAAACGCGCATGAACTGTTTTGAAAGCAACCCGTCGATTAAATCGAGCCTGACGTTTTTACGAAAAACGGATTGGGCACGCGATAAAATCGAACAGCTTTATCTGTTTACGCAACGTGAAATCATTCGTGAGCGCAAAGCCAAATCCAAGCAATAAATCCAAAAACCAATAAGAGAAACCTTTCTGTGAGCACCTTAGCACAGCTGCGATCCGGCGCTTTAAACTGCGCACCCCGCATTCAAATTTCTGACAACCTTACTGAATTTCCTGTCGAACTTTATCAACAGGTCGATACCCTGGAGATCTTGGATCTGTCCAATAATCATCTCTCGGAACTGCCGGATGATTTATACCGTTTCACGAATTTGAAGATACTTTTCTGTTCGCTGAATCCGTTTACAGAGCTGCCGGAAGTGCTCGGCAAGTGCGAAAACCTGGAGATGATTGGTTTTAAAAGCTGCCAGATTGAGCGCGTATCGGCGCAAGCTCTGCCGTCAAAACTGCGCTGGCTGATTCTGACCGACAACCAAATTTCTGAGTTGCCGGACTGTTTTGATAAAACGCCTCGACTACAAAAGTTAGCCTTAGCCAGTAATCAATTGGTGGCTCTGCCGACCACTTTGGCGAGCTGTAAGCGATTAGAGTTGATCCGTATCTCGGCCAACCGGCTAACAGAATTTCCCGATGTGCTGGGTAAAATGCCAAGCCTGGCGTGGTGCGCTTATGCGGGGAATCCTTTCTGCCAAAACGAATCGACTGCGCAAGATGAATTATTGGTTTCCGAACTCGAGGCGTTTGAGCTTAAAGAATTATTAGGGCAGGGGGCGTCCGGGCATATCTATCTTGCGGAAGAATTGGAAAGCGGTACAGAAAAAGCGGTCAAAATCTTTAAGGGCGATGTCACCAGCGACGGTTATCCGGAAGATGAAATGCGCGCTTGTATTACCGCAGGTCAGCATCCGAATCTGGTTAAAGTGGAAGCAAAAATTAATGCCGAAAAACTTGGCTTGGTGATGGAACTGATTCCGAGTCACTATCAAAACCTGGGATTGCCACCGAGTCTGGAATCCTGCACTCGCGACCAGTTTACCGAGGGCTTTCAACTCACGCAAACCATGCTGATTCATCTAGTGCAACAAGCCACTTTGGCGCTGAATCATCTGCATCAACAAGGCTTAGTGCATGGCGACTTTTATGCGCATAATGTCTTGATTGATGAAGAGGGGCATCTGCTGCTTGGCGACTTCGGTGCCGCGTCGCATATGGACTGCCTAACCACCGAACAAGCTCAAGCCATGCTCCGCATTGAAAAACGTGCGCTAGCGCACTTTATTGAAGACCTATGGCAACAAGCGGATGTGGATCCAGCGTGTGAAGAACAACTAAAACAATGGCATCAACAACTGCTTAATGACCAAGTTGAGCTGGTTGAGTTGCTATTTCAGTTAGAGAGTTATTCGAATTAATTTAGCTTTTTACTTTGCCTGTTCTTTTCTTGCTTGTACAAGAAAAGAACCAAAAGAATACACCCTTAACCGTTAGATTAAGATTGGCTAACGTTCAATTTTGCGCGGCTTTAACTCCCTCGCTTTGCTCGGTCAGGCAGTCACCGCCGCTATTGCAAAATTATCACTAAGCCACTCTAAATCTGAACTCTAAAGGGAACCCATTTTATTTGGCATTTTTTTAGTCAAAACAGCCATAAGAATCTATCGCCTGAAAATAGTAGAAAGGGTATTTCGTGAAAGCATTGCCTAAAGACTAAAATCCCACTTTGGAGTGCGCTTAGGCTGAGTTAGCGAAAATTTTTGCAGGAGCGGCGGTGGCTGTTTGAGCCCGCTTGCGGGCGAGTTAAAGCCGCGCAAAATTAAGCGCTACTCAGTCTTGGCAAGCGGAACGGGGTGTCTTTTTTTGCTTACTTTCTCGGCTCTTCGCCGAGTTCGTTGTTTGTTGGACAAGCAACAAAGTTGGGGGAAGTCGTTAGGTTAAAATTGAGGGAAAGTGAAATATTTAAAAGGCTTCTCAATTAAAATTGCCAAATTTAATTTGGCTCTGACCCCAATTATTTCACCAGTTATAAGCTGAATTGTATTTTTTTACAAGAATAACTCAGGATATTTATTTTTGAATTTTTCATAAATCATATCGATATTGTCAGCACTACTACAGCTTATATTAATTCGGCGCGGGGCTAGTAATGGTTTATTATTTTTATCAGTAAAATAAACTGCTATTTTTCCTAAATCACTATCGCAGTCAAAGTGAGAAATATTACATCTCCCATTTTCTAGCTTTTTTTGTTGGTCGATCACAGCTTTTAATTGACGCAATGTTTCCGATAATTCCATATGGTGAGCCTAACTATTAAATGTTACTTGGTTTATTCGTAATTAAAATTCATCAAAAGGACTATGATAACTAGCTGTACCTATATATGGAGAATAGTTATCATCAGTGTAACTATTCTTACAAGTCTTACATTCCCAGTAGCCTTCTCCGTTGCCTTGTAATCGGATTAATTCTTTATTTTTATCATAACATTGCTGGCAAAACGGACCTTCTTTACCATTGTCTGCTATATGCCAGTAGTATGGATGTTCCCAGCTTAAGTTTTCTTCAGTTGATAAGGCTTTTTTTAGGGCGTTTATTTCGTCATCTTTGGAATGAACTAATTGTTGAATATCAGACATTTCCATTTTTACATCAGCGAGTGCAGATATGATTTCAGCAAGCTTTAGCTTTAATTCGGCTTTTTCTAAAGATGAATCACTTTCCTTTAGAACTTTAGCAATATCTGTTGCTGTTTTTATACTTCCTAGAGCCGTGCTAATAGTAGCGGTAATATCCATGTTGTTTTGTCTTCTTTATAGGATGTATATAAATTAGATAACAAAAAAGGTGCTAAAAAGCGCCTTTATTATACATGGCTAATGATTTGCTTACTGCGCAAAATCTTCAGGGTCGTAGCCAAGGTTTGGCGCCAGCCATTTCTCGGCTTCTTCGACGCTCCAGCCTTTACGGTGGGCGTAGTCTTCGACTTGGTCGCGACCGACTGAACCGATACCGAAGTATTTGGAATCCGGATGCGAGAAGTAGACACCGGAAACCGCCGCTGTTGGCGTCATGGCGTAGCTTGACGTCAGTTCCAGACCGATTTCGGTATCCGGTTTAAGCAGTTCCCAAATGGTGCCTTTTTCGGTGTGTTCCGGACAGGCCGGATAACCTGGAGCAGGGCGGATGCCCTGGTATTTCTCGCGAATAAGCGCTTCGTTATCCAGATCTTCATCCGGCGCATAGCCCCATTCTTCTTTACGCACCATTTCATGCAAAGTTTCGGCAAAGGCTTCGGCAAAACGATCCGCCAGTGCTTTCAGCATAATCGCTTCATAGTCGTTGTGCTCGGCTTCAAATTCCGCCGCTTTTTCATCACAGCCGATACCGCCGGAAACGGCGAACAGACCGACATAGTCGGCAATTCCGGTTTCTTTCGGCGCAATATAATCGCTTAGACACTGGTTATAACCGCCGCGTTTTTTCTCCGCCTGTTGACGCAGATTGTGCAGAACGGTCAGTACTTCGGTGCGCGATTCGTCGGTATAAACTTCAATATCATCGCCAATCGCATTCGCCGGATAGAAACCGTACACGGCTTTGGCAGTCAGCCATTTTTCAGAGATGATTTTCTCCACCATGGCCTGCGCATCGGCATACACCTTACGCGCTTCTTCACCGACGACTTTATCGTCGAGAATACGCGGGAACAAGCCGTGCAGTTCCCACGACTGGAAGAACGGCGACCAGTCGAAACGTTCCAGCAGTTTTTCCAGCGGGTAATCTTCAATCACGCGCGAACCGAGGAAGCTTGGTTTCACCGGTGCATAGCCGTTCCAGTCGATTTCGATACGGTTTTCACGCGCCTTGTTAATCGGCACACGTTTGACCTGCTTGGCGCGCGCTTTACGCTCTTCACGCACCTGCTCGTATTCGGCACGAATCTTCGTTGCAAAGTCGGCTTTCAGGTCGTTAGAAATCAGACTTTGCGCCACACCGACCGCACGTGATGCATCCTTAACGTACACCACCGGATGATCGTATTGCGGTTCGATTTTGACAGCAGTATGAGCTTTGGAAGTGGTCGCCCCACCGATCAGCAGAGGCAAGTCCATATTGCGCTCTTTCATCAGTTTGGCGACATTGACCATCTCTTCCAACGACGGGGTAATCAGACCGGAAAGTCCGATCACATTCGCGCCTTCGGCCACCGCAGTGTCGAGAATTTTCTCGGCAGGCACCATAACCCCCAGATCGATGACCTCGAAGTTATTACATTGCAGTACCACGCCGACGATGTTCTTACCGATATCGTGTACGTCGCCCTTAACGGTCGCCATGACGATCTTACCTTGCTGCTGGCCTTCGGTTTTCGCCGCCAGCAGATAAGGGTCAAGATAGGCCACCGCGCGCTTCATAACACGGGCCGATTTAACCACCTGCGGCAGGAACATTTTCCCGGAACCGAACAGATCGCCGACCACGTTCATGCCGTCCATCAGCGGCCCTTCGATAACCGAAAGACCGGAGCCGAGTTTTTGATAGGCTTCTTCGGTATCTTCTTCGATAAAGTCGGTGATCCCTTTGACCAGCGCATGCTCAAGACGTTTTTCGACCGAGGCTTCGCGCCAAGCGGTATCGGCGACCTTACTGGCGGCAGAACCGTCGCCACGGAACTCTTCGGCCACTTCCAGCAGGCGTTCACCGGCTTCTGGGTCTTTGTTCAGAATGACATCTTCTACGGCTAGGCGCAGTTTCTCCGGCAGGTCATCGTAAATCGCCATTTGCCCGGCGTTAACGATCCCCATGTCCATGCCTTCTTTAATCGCGTAGTACAGGAATACCGAGTGAATCGCTTCACGCACCGGATTGTTGCCGCGGAAGGAGAAGGAGACGTTGGAGACACCGCCGGAAATCTTGGCGTGCGGCAGGTTGGCTTTAATCCAGGTTACCGCATTGATAAAGTCCAGACCGTAGTTGTTGTGCTCTTCGATACCGGTCGCGACCGCGAAGATATTCGGGTCGAAAATAATGTCTTGCGGCAGGAAACCGACTTTTTCGGTCAGTACTTCATAGGAGCGTTTACAGATCTCGATTTTGCGCTCAAGCGTGTCCGCCTGACCGTCTTCGTCGAAGGCCATAACGATGGTTGCCGCACCGTACTGTTTTACTTTGCGTGCGTGTTCGATAAAGGCTTCTTCGCCCTCTTTGAGCGAGATGGAGTTAACAACCCCTTTACCCTGAATGCATTTCAGACCGGCTTCGATGACTTCCCATTTCGAGGAGTCGATCATAATCGGAACACGCGACGCTTCCGGCTCGGAGGCCAGCAGGTTGAGGAATTTGACCATGCACGCCTTGGCGTCCAACATCCCTTCGTCCATATTGACGTCGATAATCTGCGCGCCGTCTTCCACCTGCTTCACGGCGATCTCGATCGCTTCTTCGTAGTTCTCTTCGATAATCAGGCGTTTGAATTTGGCCGAACCAGTGACGTTATTACGTTCACCGACGTTCACAAATAGCGAGTCTTCGTCGATATTCAACGGTTCCAAACCAGACAGGCGGCAGGCCGGGTGGATTTCCGGCAAGGTGCGCGCCGGGTGTTTTTGCGCGGCTTCCGCCATGGCCTGTACGTGATCCGGCGTGGTACCGCAACAACCACCGATAATATTGATCCAGCCGTGCTCGGCCCAGTGTGCGATCTCCGCCGCCATCTGTTCCGGGGTTTCGTCGTATTCACCGAATTCGTTCGGCAGACCGGCGTTCGGATGAATCGACACATAGGTTTCGCAGACGCGGCTCAGTTCCTGTACATAAGGGCGCAGCTCTTCCGGTCCCAAGGCACAGTTCAGGCCGACCGAAAGCGGTTCGGCGTGTGCCACGGCGTTATAGAAGGCTTCGGTGGTCTGACCGGACAGGGTACGGCCGGAGGCGTCGGTGATAGTACCGGAAAGCATAATCGGAACTTCATAACCGACTTCGTTTTCCACTTCTTTAACCGCAAAGATTGCCGCTTTCGCGTTTAGGGTATCGAAAATCGTTTCAATCAGAATGGTGTCCACACCACCTTCCAGAAGAGCATGCGTCGCTTGTTTGTAGGCGGTAACCAGTTCGTCGAAAGAGGTGTTACGGAAACCCGGGTCGTTGACGTCCGGCGAGATAGACGCAGTGCGGTTTGTTGGCCCCAAAACACCTGCGACAAAGCGCGGTTTGCCGTCTTCTGACTCGGCAATGTCGCATGCTTCGCGGGCCACCTTGGCACAGGCAAGGTTCAGCTCGCTGACATATTCCTGCATGTCGTAGTCAGCCTGTGCAATGGTGGTGGCGTTAAAGGAGTTGGTTTCGACAATATCGACACCTTTGCGCAGAAAGTCCAAATGAATATCGCGAATCACGTCCGGTTTGGTCATCGCCAGAATATCGTTGTTGCCTTTGATATCCATGTGATAGTCGGCAAAGCGCTCGCCACGGAAATCCTCTTCGCTCAGGTTTAAGCCCTGAATCATTGTCCCCATGGCACCGTCAAGGATGACGACTCGCTCGGCCAGCAAGGATTTCAAAATGGATAAACGTTGTGCGCGTGAACTCATGAAACTTTCCCGTAAATTATGCGGTTAGAGAGATAAAATTAAGCCGGTCATTTTACCCGATTTTGAAATTTTCGTCTGTAATCATTCACTTCGCGCGAATTTGCCCATCGGCTCAGAGTGAGGGGGCGGTGTCGCGGGCAAGCGGTTTTTTGTTACGCTCTTCGGGTATGGCCTACAGGAGTTGCTATAATAACGGTTTTGTTTGCCATCAAGCCGGGACGTCTGTGCCGGGCGTAATTAGATTGAATTGACTATGTTGTGCCAAGTTTTTCCTGAAACCTACCAACAGCAGCTTGCTGACAAGGTAGAACGTTTGCAGTCTTTACTGCCGCAGACCCCGAATCTGCAGGTGTTTGAATCGCCGAGTGCGCATTACCGCGCCCGCGCCGAATTTCGTGTCTGGCATGAAGATGACGATACTTTCTATATTATGTTCGATCAGGAAACCAAGCAGAAAGTCCGCATAGACCAATGTCCGATGGCGATCGAGCCGATTGCCGATCTGATGGCGCCCCTGATGGAGGCGATCAAAAGCGAGCCGGTATTGCGCACAAAACTGTTTCAGGTCGATTTTCTGGCAACGCTGAGCGGCGAGATGCTGGTCACTTTGATCTACCGCCGTCAGATTGAAGGCGATGAGGCCTGGTTGCAGGCGGCGGACAGTCTTCGCAAACAGCTGCCGATCACGCATATTATCGGGCGCGCCCGCAAGCAGAAAATTCTGCTCGATGCCGATTTTGTCACCGAAACCCTGGAGGTGGACGGGAAGCCGTATCACTACCAGCAGATCGAAAACAGCTTTACCCAGCCGAACCCTTATGTCGCGCAGCATATGCTGCACTGGGCGCGTTCCGTTTCCGGCCAGTCGGACGGGGATCTGATCGAACTGTACTGCGGTAACGGCAACTTCTCGATCGCTTTGGCCGATTGTTACCGCAAGGTGCTGGCGACGGAGATTTCCAAAACTTCGGTCGCCTCGGCGCAGGTGAACATTGCGGCCAATCAGGTCGAAAATCTGCAGATTATCAAGATGGCGGCCGAAGAGGTCACCGAGGCTTTCGGCGGGCGCGAATTCAACCGTCTCAAAGGTATCGACCTGCAATCCTATGATTTCAGTACGATCTTCGTCGATCCGCCGCGCTCCGGTCTGGATGACCTGACCCGCAAGATGGTCTGCGACTACGAGCGGATTATCTATATTTCCTGCAACCCGGAAACTCTGGCCAGAGATTTGGAAGTTCTGACGCAGACGCACGAGATTCAGCAGACAGCGTTGTTCGATCAGTTTCCTTACACGCATCATATTGAAAGCGGCGTTTTTCTGACCCGTCGTTCCTGATCCCGCACCGTTCAAGCTTTTGGCTTTGGCTGACGATCATACTTTCGTCATATTTTGCGGGTTGGGCTTGTGTAAAATGGGGCCAGTTTTTTTCGTATATTAGCGATTAGTAATTTTTAGGAGAATCCTATGGTATTTGCCTGGATTGGCGCACTGTTTATCGGGATTACGCTCGGGCTGCTAGGCTCCGGCGGATCGATCTTAACCGTTCCGGTTCTGACCTATGTAGTCGGTCAGGAGACGAAAGTGGCGATAGCCGGATCATTGATGATTGTCGGTATTATCAGTGTCTTTTCAGCAATACCCTATGCCCACCAAAAGCTGGTTCAGTGGAAAACTGTGGTTCTCTTCGGGGTTCCGGGAATGGCCGGTGCCGTAGCCGGTGCCTGGAGCGCGCATTTTGTCTCGGACGCAATTCAGATGCTGATCTTCACCGTTCTTTTACTGATTGCCGCCTATTTTATGTACAAGCCGATGAAGCTTCAGGACGGGGAGCATGAACCGCGCGCTTTTTATAAGATTGCCATCGACGGTTTTATCGTCGGCGGTGTGACCGGGCTGGTAGGTGTCGGCGGCGGATTCCTGATTATCCCTGCGCTGGTGCTTCTGGGTGGTTTGTCGATGCGTCTGGCGGTCGGAACCAGTCTGGTAATTATTGCGGTTAAGTCGTTTGCCGGCTTTGCCGAATATCTGTCGGTACTCAAGGCGCTGGATCTGACTCTGGACTGGTCTATTATCGGTATCTTCTCGGCGATCGGTATTGTTGGCGGCTGGCTGGGGCACAAGATCAGCTCCAGAATCGATCAAGATGCGCTCAAGAAAGGCTTCGCGATCTTTATGCTGTTGATGGGGCTGTTTATTCTTTATAAAAACTTGCCGGCGCTACTTGCCTAAGCTGAACAGCTCTCTTTCATATACAAAAACGGCGCTTATTAAGCGCCGTTTTTTATTGTCCGCAGTGCAACGCTGACTAACCGCCTACTGCTGTCCGTGCCCGAGTTCTTTAGGCGTTTCCTTCAATTCAGGTTTGCGCTGTTCCGCCTGTTTAAGGTCTTGAATATAGGCGCGAATACCTGCTGCGAGCGCCGGGTTTTCTTTGGCATAGTTTTCGAATCCGGCTGTATACGGATCATTATAGGAACCGCTTTCCTGAGAGGCCGAGGCCAGACTCGGCAGGTTTAAGCCGGTTGTGACTGCCAGAGCGGCAAACATTAAAGGCAAGTTTTTTCGCATATACACCACCAAATCATTTTTGTGAGTTAATGAGCTGAAACGCAAGTGTCATTGCGAACAATAATCTAAAGACGGCGTTGGTTTTTTTAAAGGGCGTCGATACTGGAAAGTGTCTAATTTCCCTCTATTCAGCCGGGCATAGGGCCATTAACAAACTGTCATTTAAGTTTCATATTGGCTTCTGTTACGGCCGCTACCATTCCCCCGATTAAAAATACTTACAGATTAACGGGTTTATTCTCGGGGGCATGCGAAGTGAAAAATTTATCGATTGTGAAACGACTGTGGCTCAATTTGTCGATTGCGGTAGTGATTACTTTTGCGATCGCTTGGGGCGGTTTAAGCGGTTTGTGGAAAGCGCAGGCTTCTTCCAGCAGCATTCTGCAGCAGGAAACGCAGAAGATCGCGCCGATCGAAAATTTTCATGACGGTTTCCGTGCGCTGGTGGATGAAATGATGCGCCTTCTGCTGACCCGCTCCGACGAAGGGCAGATAAAATTTGCCCAGGCTTTGGATGCTCAGCAGAGTCTGCTGCTTGAATTTTTTGCGAGGCTGGGTGTGGAGGTCGAAGATAACGGCAATGGTTATTTGCAAATGGCTGCGGATCAGGTCGGAGTTCAAACACCCGAGGTTGCAGAGCAGGCTGAAGATTTATTGGCGATCAACCGCGTTCTGATCAATCTGCAGAAAGCGACGCAGAGTTACCTGTTTCTGAAAAAAGATATTGAAAACACCTATCAATACGGTATCGAAAGCAGCTCGGAGTCAATTGAAGAGAAGTTGCAGACTCTGCTGAGCAGTGACACTGTGACTGAAGAACCGGCCTTGCAGCAGAATATCTCAAGTCTGCAGGAGAAGTTGCGGATCTCCAAACGTCTGGCGGCGCAACTGATGGTCTCCGGCGATTTTGCCTTTCTTGACCAGTTCGAAGAGAAGGGATTGGGTGAAAGTGCGAAACAGGATCTCGCCTCGCTTAACGAGGCGTTGAGCGGTAACTTCCTGGTGCAGGAAACATTCGAAGGCGTGAATGATTCGCGCGACGGCTTTATCGAAAGCATGCAGGATATCCGCGACGGTCTGCGAACGGCTCGGGAGAATGACCGAACCATCTCAAAACTGGTCTATTCTGCGCAGGAACATTTTGACCGACTGTTGAATTTCTACAAACAGCAGCGGGTTGATGCCTTGCAGGAAGTTGAAATCCTTTCTGCCGAGCGTATCGAGCAGATGGTCTGGGTTGCCCTTGGCGGTCTCTTGACTATGGTGCTGGTCAATATGCTGTTTATCCGTTCGATTACCCGACCTTTGAATCGCATGAAGCGACAGGTTAACCATATTACCCGTCGAATGGACTTTGACGCCTGGCAGACTGCGCAAGGCCGTAATGAACTGACCGATATGGAGCAGTCGATCGAGGCACTGTTAAAAAGCTTTTCCGGGGCCATGCAGGAGGTGATTGTCAGCAGCCAGTCGCTTGCACGCGGCGATCTGGATATTTCGCTCGCTGATAACTATCAGGGAGATCTGAAAAAAATGGCCGACCATTTCAATGCCAGTATCGGGCAGGTTAAGCAGACCTTGAACGGGCTCGAAGAGGTCAGTCAGTCTCTGGCCAACGGGAACTTAAACCATCAGATTGCGTTGAAAGATTACAAAGGTCAGTATCAGTCGGTTATGAGCGGCTTGCAGAAAGCGATTTTCGAACAGAAGCAGGCGATTGACGAAGTGCGGCGTATTTCCCTGGCGATGGAGCGGGGGGACTTTTCTCTGCGCATCGAACATCAGATGCCGGGCGATCTAGGCTATCTGAAAAGTCATTTGAACGATGCGCTGCATAATCTGGAACAGGCGATTTTCAATAAGGTTGCGGCACTGCAGGCGTTCAGTGAGGGGGATTTCTCCTACGAGATTCCGGGACAGTATCAGGGCAAACTGCGTGAACTTAAAGAGCATATGGTTTCCATGGCGGAAAAAGTCAGCCAGATGCTGGATGAAATTAAAGTGTCGTCGCATCTGGCCGAAGTCGGCGTGCGCGAAATCAGCGACGGTAATCAGGAATTGAATCAGCGGGTCGAAAGTCAGTCCGATCTGATTCAGAAGACATCCCAGCGTATGGGGGCGATGGTGACCTTTCTGGAGGGCAGTTTTGTCCAGTCTTCCGAGGTGGCCGAAGCGACAGCGAATGTTAAACAGCAGACCTCTTCCGGAGTTAATACTGTCGAAGAGATGGTCGATGCCATGCAGCAGATCGAACTGGCGAGTCAGGAGATTGCCGGCATGACCGATACCATCGACAGCATCTCTTTCCAGACCAATCTGCTCGCGCTGAATGCCGCCGTCGAAGCCGCCAGAGCCGGAGAAATGGGACGCGGTTTTGCCGTGGTTGCCCAGGAGGTGCGTAGTCTGGCGCAGCGTTCAGCGGAAGCTTCGCAACAGATCCGCCAGGTAACCGAACAGACATTGCAACGGGTGGAACGCGGTTTGAAACTGTCCGAGCAGACGCGTTCGGTATTCAGTAATAATGTCGATCATATCGAGAAGATCGCCGAGCAAGCCATGCAGATGAAATCATCGATCAAAGATCAGAATCATTCGATTGTCGAAGTTAATGAAGCACTGCAGAAGATTGAAAATGTCACTTTTGCCAATGCCGAACTGGTGAAGCAGGTGACCTCGACCTCAACGGAAATCATCGAACAGGTTTCCAGCGTGCAGAATAAGATGCAGAGCTTCTCATTAAGAGAGGTGACGTTGAAGCGACCACTGCGGCTGGCAGACGGAACTATTCAGTAGAATGGGCGAATGAGGGTTTAAGCCTTCAAGCTTTTTAAAGTGGTTTTAAAAATCTGTTCCGCCAGATAATCGGTCTGATGGTGTTTGGACTGAGAGCCGGGAAGGAAATCGCGCATATTGCCGATCTGGAAATGGAACAGCGTCATGCCGAGAAGGGTGGTGATGGTAAAGTGCAGATCGCTGTCCGGGTTGATTTGCCGGAGAATCTTTTCCAGTTGTTTACAGCTTTCGGCCATCACGGTTTCCGCAAGAAACTGCAGCTTCTGAGGGTCGTTTTGTAATAGCTCGCGAAGAATTAGCTGGCGGAAAATGGTGTCTTCGGCCATTTTACAGGCGCTCAGACGAATCACTTCTTCAAGCTTTTCTTCGGCGCTCTGTTCGCCGACCAATACCGCAATCAGCTGTTCGTTGTGCTGATCGAAAACCGATTTCAAAGTAGCCTGATAAAGACTCTGTTTATCTTTGAAATGGTTGTATAGCGAAGGGGCTTTAATTCCGCAGGCTTTGGCGATATCCCGCATCGAGACGGCCTCGAACCCTTTTTCAGAGAAAAGTTCCGCGGAATGCGCCAGTATACGGTCATAAGTCTGCATCAATTAAAGCCCTTTGTTTCGAATTTATTCTTATGGGTAAATCTTACTCGAAACTTTGTCCTAAGTCGCCCCCGGTGAGCTCTTTATAGACGTGAACCGCATTGTGCTGATGCGTTTGCTGGTACACCGGACGGTCTTTATAGGCAGACTGGTCGATTGAAGGCATATCTTCTTCCTTGCCACCTGCGGCAATCTTCTGCTTGACGGCATTGCGCAGAAACTCAAGATAGCCCAGAGTGTCTTCGCTGATTTTCGCCATATCGGTCGGAGCGCCGTGTCCCGGAACGACAATGACATCTTCCGGCATAGCGGCTTTCATCGCTTTGAAAGTGTCAACCCAGTGTCCGGTATGGGTGTAGGAGAACAGGGCCAGAGAACGCTTGTTATAGGCAACGTCACCGGTATACAGCAGATTACGGCTTGGGATATAGGCGAGTGTCGATCCCGGAGTATGTCCTGGTCCGAAATTAAGAAGCTCGACCGTTTCGCCGCCGCCGACATCGATTACCAGCTTGTCGTCAAATTCGGTGAACTTGTCACTGACATTGCGCGCCGAGTGGGTGATGTCCTCGCCGACGCGTCGCGCCCAGCTGGCTTTGATCTCTTTAAAGCCGTTGTTGAAGTCCTGATTGGCGCGGCTGTGCGAATAAAGGTTTTTGACGCCGATGTTCACCCAGTAGCTGGCACCCAGATAGGCGTGGCCCTGAGAGTTTTCTACCGCGATCCATTTCACCGGTTTATCGGTGTGTTGTTTGATCTGCTGGTGGAAACTGTATGCAACGGCGGGGTTTGGTCCGGCATTGAAAACGAAAACGCCGTCTTCAAACTCGACCCATGACAGGTTGTTGTTCAAACCGAAGTTTTCCGGTGTGTGCCAGATCAGACTGCCGACCACGGTATAGGCTCCATCGGTCACTTTCTGAGGTGCAGGGAGTGTCAGTTTCTTTCCGATATAACCGGCTTTGCGTTCCGCACTCTGCACATCTTTCATGTAAGCTTCGAGACTTCCGCTTAAAGCGCCGTTTTCTTTGGCGTAGGCGGCAAATCCCTGTACAAAAGGATCATCGGAAGAAGCCTGAACCTGAAAGCTGATGCCGCAGGTCAAGGTTGCCAGTATAGCGGTGGTAATAGGGCGAAAAAGCATAAGCGCTCCTTGGTGGGTTTTGAGTCGAAATTAAATCTAACTAACGTTTGTTAGGTTGATGATTCTAACAACTCTTGTCGCCATTAGCGCTTAAAAAAATTTATAGCGAATAAGTTGTTTTTGGGTGTGGACGGCGTCCTGATTTTAAAAACGGCACGTCTGTGAATGCAGGTTGCCGCCTTTGACGCCGTCTTCCAGAATCTGAAATTCAACGCTTCCTTGGTTAAGACGTTTGAACTGAATGCCTTCCGGTTTACCTTGAGGGCTATCGATTTCGCACAACAGACGCAAGCCTTGTGCATTGCGATCCTTTCCACTCAGTTGATTGCTTTCATCCCAGTAATAGACGGCATAGGAGAGCGCCTGATCGCCAACCGCTCCGGCCAGCAGAAGTTGTCCTTGATGAGCGCCATCTGTGCGTTTGATCGGGCTCATGCCTCGCAGGCCGCGACCGTCCAGATTCAGCCATAACCATTTGGATTTTTTAACGGCGAAGTGGTTTCCGGATCGCAGTTTCAGTCTTAGAACCGGCACCCAGTTGCCGCGTAATACCGGGCCGCGAAAACCGACTAGCAGACGGCCTTTGGCGTCGACGGCCAGCGCTTCAAGATCGATTCCGTTCTCTTTACTGGGAATCGAGATAAAAGGCGCGACGATTTTCTGCTCGGCAATAATCTGCTGCAACGAAAGACTCTGTATTTTCGTTATGTCTGCATTTTGGTTTAGCTTAAGTCGGAACAAGCGTTGCCGTTCCATTTCAGGACTGGTTTGTGCCAGCCGTTTCAGGTTTTGTTTCTGGTTTTTGTCGGTCTTTAATTTCTTGCGCTTGGCGCTGTGCGATCCGAGCGCGTACAGAAATGGCGCTTGATAGGCGAGTGCTTCCAGGTCCAATTCGACCGAACCATTGTCCAGAGAAGACGTTTGCTGTAATTGCCAGTTGGCGCCATGCCGTTTCAATATCGCCAGACGACTGCCTTCGTCGGTGACCAGCGCCAGATAGTCGTCGAATTCGACCATTCCGCTCAGATTGTCGGCGTCGATCGGCAGCGGCGGAAGCGCGGCGGCGCGACTTGTCGCTGCGAACAGGCTGAATAAAAGCACGATGCCGGCGTGGATAAAAAGCGATAAGGTCTTTGGCATGAAGCATTCCCGGGTAAGAATTTAGATTTGGCGAGTGTCGATTATTGTAAAATAGGCGCTAAATTTTTACAGCAAGCAAATTACAGAGCCATGAGCGAAGCGGAATCGACTACTCAACCTAAATTGACCAAGAAAGAGCGAACCAAGGATTGGATTATCCCGCCGAAATCGATAATGAAACTGGTCGGGCGTGCCATGGCGCAGTACAAGATGCTGCGCGACGGCGACCGAGTGCTTCTGGGTCTCTCCGGAGGAAAGGATTCTCTGGCTCTGTTGGTTATTCTGAAGCATCTACAGCGGCATGCTCCGGTCAAATTCGAGCTTGCAGCCTGCACCATAGACCCGGAAATTCCCGGCTTCGATCCTTCGCCACTGAAAGAGTGGGTCGCTAAGCTGGGTGTTCCCTATTTCTACGAGTCGGAAGATCTGGTCGCTCTTGCCGATGCGCACATGAAAGGCGACTCTTTCTGCAGCTTCTGCGCGCGTCAGAAACGCGGCAAGCTGTATACCGTTTGCCGTCGCGAAGGCTACAACGTATTGGCGTTGGCGCAGCATCTCGACGATCTGGCGGAGAGCTTTATCATGTCGGCGTTCAATGCCGGTCAACTGCGTACTATGAAAGCACACTATCTGAACGACGAAGGCGATATCCGCATTATTCGTCCTCTGGTCAGAGTGCGTGAGAATCAGACGCGCGATTTCGCCGAGTCCGCCAATCTGCCGGTGATTCCGGATAACTGTCCGGCCTGTTATGCCAAGCCGCAGGCGCGCGCCGAAACCAAAGCGCTTCTGCTGGAGCAGGAAAAGAAGAACAAACATCTGTATGCCAATCTCTGGACCGCTATGCAACCGCTGATCGCCGACGACAACCACGAAGGCGCAGCACAGCTGAAATAGCCGAATATCGAGGCAGTAATGAATTCTAAGCCGAAAAAACGCTCTTTTTTAAAGCGCTCAGTCCACCGGGTTGCCAGTTGGATCGTGGTCGCGTTGATCCAAATTCTGTCGCTGTTGCCGCTGTCGGCAATCCGCCTGCTGGGGAAAGGAATGGGCACGCTCTTCTACTGGCTGCCGAGTCATGCGCGTTTTCTGGCGCAGTGTAATCTGCGCGCCGTCTATCCGCAGTTATCTGAACAGGAACACAAGAAACTTCTCAAAGCGACTCTGCAGCACAACGCTCAGTCGATACTGGAACTTGGTGCCATGTGGCGCTGGCCGAAAGAGAAAGTTGAAAACTCGGTCAGAGAGGTAAAGGGGCAGGAGCTTTTGGATGCTGCCTATGCAAAGGGCAAGGGCGTTCTGTTGCTTGGTCCGCACATCGGTAATTGGGAGGTTGCCGGAAGTTATATTTCCATGAACTATCCTTCTACGATTATGTACCGCCCACCGAATCTGCAAGGGCTGGAAAAAAGTATGCGCGCAGCGAGAACCCGTTTCGGGGCGACGCTGGTGCCAACCGATTTACGCGGTATTCGTCAGATTATCAAGGCTTTGAAAGAGAATCAGCTGTCGGCGATCTTGCCGGATCAGGACGCCGGGAAGAACGGCGTGCATGCGCCTTTTATGGGGGTGCCGGCACGTACCATGACGCTGGTCAGCAAGTTGCTGCAGAAAAGCGAGGCGGAGTGTCTGTATCTGATCGCGCTGCGTCATCCACAGAGCGGTTTTGTTTTGCATATCTTGCCGGCGGATCGTCAGGCGTTGGCGGCCGAAGATCCGCTTGCCGCCGCCAGTGCGTTGAATCAGGGGATCGAAACCTGTATCCGTCTGGCGCCGGAGCAATATCTTTGGACCTACCGCCGCTTTCGCGGCCAGCCGGAAGGCGCGCCGAATATCTATCGCAAGCGGTAACTCGTCGGATTGCCGCTCTTTTAAGCGTCTTGTTGCTCTGTCGAGCCGATTTTGACGTAATTCCCCTTCACCTCAAGAATAATTACTTCCGAACCGTTCTGCGGGTCCACCGGAGGTGTTTTCGGGTCAATCAGCCAGTAGGTTCCTCGATAGAAAACCGAATAGTCGCCGTTTTTATCCAGATGTAATCGGCCATAGCCGTGATCGTTTTCTGGTGCAAAACTGTCCGCCTCATTCGGGTGCTGGCTTTTTTTCAGGTAAGGGTTCAGTAGCCAGGTGAAAAGCGCGCCGAGCGCGGTGATAATTACCAGCTGCAGTCGCCAGTCGAGCGGTTGATACAGGCTGTAGATACCCATCAGAATAAACGCCAGCGCGATCCAGAAAAGCACGAAAGTCCCGACGATCAGAACTTCGCCGAGCATCATAAGAATACCGACGATAATCAGTAGCGACGGAGTCAGAGAGGAGTCGGTCATCCATTCGAACATCACGGCTCTCCTATTTATCCTGTTTGAGCAGGTGTTGGATCAGGCTCATGGAACCAAGCAACTCGCTGGTTTCCACCGGGATGACGATTTTGTTGCTGGAATCGGATTCGGCCAATCCGGAAAAGGCTTTAACCCGATCCTTGGCCAGCAGATATTCCGCCGCCTGAGGATTTTCCTGCATCGCCTGATTGACGGCTTCGATCGCCAGCTGCTGACCGATACCGAGTTGTTCCTGCTGGTAACGTTCGGCATCGGCGGTTCTTTCAAGC
Organism: Thiomicrorhabdus sp. 6S3-12; assembly: GCF_017571475.1. GTDB lineage: Bacteria > Pseudomonadota > Gammaproteobacteria > Thiomicrospirales > Thiomicrospiraceae > Thiomicrorhabdus. The sequence continues at coordinate 133,245 of NZ_JAGETW010000007.1, forward strand.
GCTTCGGCTTCAAGAAACGCCTTCTGCTTCAAGGCTTCTGCTTCGGCAATCACTGCATTTTTTTCCGCCTGCGCTTTGGTTTCGATGGCGCGTCTTTCACGCGTCGCCTGCAACTGCAGTTCCATCGCTTTCTGCACCTCTTCCGGTACGGAAATGTCGCTGACCTCGACCCTTGTGACTTTTAGACCCCATTCGTTGCTGGCATTGTTCAGCGCCTGCATCAGGGAGGCGTTCAGATCGTCGCGCGAACTTAGGGTTTCGTCCAGTTCCAGCGAACCGATCTCGGAACGCAGGGTGGTCTGGCACAGCTGGCTGATCATATGTTTAACGTCCAGCGCGGAGTAGGTTGCCGCTTGGGCATCGGTAATGCGGATAAAGACGATACCGTCGATGAAAATGGAAACGTTGTCTTTGGTAATGACCCTTTGCGAAGGGATATCGATGGTCTGTTCCTGCATGTTGTATTTGACGCGGACATCATCGATAAAGGGAATAATAAAGTTCAGTCCGCCTTCCAGCGTGCAGTTGTATTTTCCGAGCCGTTCGATAACCCAGTTTTCCGCCTGCGGAACGACCTTGACTCCGCGCATCAGAATAAACAGTACTGCGACAAAAAGAATAATGACCAATGCGTTGTCGGTCAGTTGAATATCCATATCAATAACGCCTCCATAAGATGGCAAAAGTTTTATGAAATCTTTTTGCCGACGAACCAACTATAACGCTGCTTGCAGTTCAGGTCGAGCGAATTTTCCGATGCAAGCCAGCCCTCGCCGTAGACTTCGCAGCGCAATCCGGAAAAAAGTTTCGGCAGTTCTCCGCTGTGCAGATAGAAATCGGCATTGCCCGGGCCATTTTCCTGTTTCGGGCCGAGAAAGCTCTGGTAGAAAAGCAATCCATTGGGTTTAAGGGCCTGCACAATCTGTTTGGCCATTGAGCGCTCGAGGTAGCGACTGACGACAATCGCGTCGTATTTTTGATAAGGCAGCAGCATCTGCTCCAGATCGGTAATTAACGGCGTAATCGGCAGGTGATTTAGGCTGGCGTAATTATTGAGCACTGTCAGGGCGTTATCGGAGATATCCCAAGCGTCGGTTTTCAAGCCGCAGCGCGCCAGAAAACGGGCGTTACCGCCCAGACCGCAGGCCAGTTCAAGAGCTTTGCCGGAGAAGGGCAGCAGTTTGCTGTGCTGCTGCAGGACATAGCACGGATTGGCCGGAGTCTTAAGGTCGGCGTCGGCATAACGCTGCTCCCACTTCTGTTGCACGCTGCTCATTGTTTATCCTTTATTTACGCCAGAAAGCGGCAGTAAAGAGTACCAGTAGAGTGAAGATTTCCAGACGGCCCAGCAACATGGCGAACGTCAGCACCCATTTAACCGGATCGCTGAGGTTCTGGTAGTTTGCCGAGACTTCGCCGAGGCCCGGGCCGAGGTTGTTCATCATCGCCGCCACCGAAGAGAAGGCGGTGACCTGATCGACGCCGAGCGCCATGACCGCCAGCATAATGATGGTGAAGGTAAAGACATAAACCGCAAGGAAGCCCCAGACCGCCATCATGACTTTTTCCGGTATGGTTTTATTGCCCAGTTTGACCGGCATAATCGCATTCGGGTGCAGCAACCCCTGAATTTCGCGGATCACCTGTTTGCTCAACAGCAGGAAGCGGATGACTTTCATACCTCCGGCGGTCGAGCCGGCACTACCGCCGATAAAGCTGACAAAAATCAGCAGAACCGGCAGAAACCCGGGCCATGCCGGGAAATCGGCATTGGCGAATCCGGTGGTCGTGGCCAGGGATACGCTCTGGAACAGGCCGAAACGCAAGGCTTCTTCCCAGCTCGGATAGACCTGATGCAGGTACAGGAACAGGCTGACTACGATGGTAACCAGAATCAGTATGGAGGCGTAGACTTTGAATTCCGGATCGCTGAGATAGACATTGGTATTCAGGTTGCGGAAAGCGCTGAAATGCAGGGCGAAATTAATTCCCGCCAAGAACATAAAGAAGATCGCGACCAGTTCGATTTCGAAGCTGTCAAAGTAGCCGATACTGGCGTCGTGGGTCGAAAAACCGCCGATGGCAACGGTGGAGAAACTATGGCTGAAAGCGTCGAACCAGTTCATGCCGGCAATCCAGTAAGCAATCGCACAGGCCAAGGTCAATCCGAGATAGATGTACCATAATGCTTTGGCAGTTTCGGAAATACGCGGCGCGATTTTTGAATCTTTGACCGGCCCTGGAGTTTCCGCACGATACAGCTGCATACCACCGACACCCAGCATCGGCAGAACGGCAACCGCCAGTACGATAATCCCCATGCCGCCCAGCCATTGCAGCTGCTGTCGATACCAGAGTATCGATTGCGGCATGCTGTCCAAGCCGGTCAGTACGGTGGCACCAGTCGTAGTCAGGCCGGAAAAGGATTCGAAAATCGCGTCAGTGAGACTTAGAGAGACCTCTTGTTCGATATACAGCGGCAGGGCTCCGACGACCCCTAATACCACCCAGAACATTACCACGACGAAAAAACCGTCGCGGATCTTCAGGTCGTGCTTGTAGTCGCGTACCGGAAGCCAGAGCAGCAGGCCGAGCAGCAGGACGCCGCCCATGACCGAGGCGAATTCGATCAGCGCGCCGTCATTGTAGATGGCGGCAATAATCACCGGCGGTACCAGCGTTAAGCTGAAAATCATCAGCAGCAGGCCGATGACCTTGAGAATGATTTTGGAGTGCATCTAAGGTTAACTCCAGCTGAACCAGCTTGGTTTGCTGGTTGCGAACAGTTCGGCAACCGCAGAGGTGCTGTTCGGGTCGGTCAGGAAGAGTACAACGTGATCCTCCGCTTCGATCTCGAGATCGCGGTGGGCGATAATGACCTGATCGTTGCGGATAATGGCGCCGACGGTAATGTCGCTCGGCCAAGGAATTTCGGCAATGGTTTTACCGATGATTTCCGAGGTATTCTCGCTGCCGTGAGCGACCACTTCCATGGCTTCGGCGGCACCTCGTCGCAGAGTGACAGCCTTGACGGTGTCCCCCTGACGGGTGTGGTGCAACAGATTACTGGTGGTGATCCGGTCGGCGGAGATGGCGACATCAATCCCGTTCAACTGGATCAGCTCGACATACGACTGATTGTTTACCAGAGCGATTACCCGGCGTACACCGAGTTTTTTGGCCAGCATGCCGGAAATGATATTGGCTTCGTCACTGTTGGTGACGGCGACAAACAGATCGATTTCATCAATATTCTCTTCCAGCAACAGGTCTTTATCGGAGATGTCACCGTGGATAATAACAGTATTGTTGAGTTTTTCCGCGACCTCTCTGGCCTGATTCATATTGTGATCGACCAGTTTGACCTGGTGGGTTTTTTCCAGCGCTTGCGCAAGATGGAAACCGACGTTCCCTCCGCCGGCGATCATAATGTTGCGCGAAGGCTTCTCTTTACGCTGGCGCAGTTCGGTAATGATCGCCGGAACATGCTGCGGTTCGGCAAGGAAGAAGACTTCGTCCCCGGTACGAATCACGGTGTCGCCGGTCGGCATGACGATTTCATCCTTGCGGTAGATCGCAACAATACGGGTCTTAATGTGATTCGGCAGGTGGTTTCGCAGAGTATTGATTTTCTTATTGACCAGCAACCCGTCCTCATGCGCCGGCATGGCGACCAGACGTAGCTTCCCGTCGTGAAAGTCGATTACCTGCAAAGAGCCGGGGTAGGCGATAAGCTGGAGAATGTAGTTGGTAACCAGATTTTCCGGACTGATAAGCAGATCTATATCAATCGCTTTTTCGTTTTCAGTGCGGTTGAAGAGTTCCGGGTGCTCCAGATAGGAACGCCCGCGGACGCGGGCGATTTTAGTCGGAACTCGGAACATGAGCTGGGCCAGATGACAGGCGACGATATTGGTTTCATCGTTCTGGGTGGCGGCGATCAGCATATCGGCGTCTTCCAGTCCGGCCTGCATCAGAATGTCCGGGTGAGAGGCATGTCCGAATACGGTACGAATATCAAGACGGTCTTGCAGACGTTGCAGGTGAAGTCGATCGATATCCACCACAGTCACATCGTTGTTTTCATTTGCCAAGACTTCGGCCAGCGAGGAACCAACCTGGCCGGCGCCTAAAATTACAATATTCATTTAACTATGGTCTCAATATTCACTTCGGACTGCTTCAAAGCGGATTTTTCGGGTCGATTCCGAGGTTTTTCAGTTTCCGGTACAGGTTGGTGCGGTCGATACCGGATCGTTTGGCGGTTTCGGATACATTTCCGCCTGTTTCGCGTAAAAGTTGTGACAGATAAGCGGCTTCAAGGCGGTCTTTAGCCTCTTTCAAATTGACGCTGGTATCGATCGCTGCCGTCTGGGCACTTTCGTTATGGGATTCGCTGAGGTACTTACGGACTTCCTCGTCGGAAATTTCGCCGTTGCCGAGAATCAGTATACGCTGCACCAGATTCTGTAGCTCTTTAAGATTCCCAGGCCAGGCGTACTGACGCAGAATATTTTGCGCCGGAACACTGAAATGGCGGTATTCCAAAGCATCGTGAGTCACATAATGATTGATGAAAAAATCCAGTAGCTCCGGGATGTCTTCCGTATGCTGGCGCAGCGCAGGAATGGCGATCGGCATGACTTTTAAGCGCTGATAAAGGTCATCGCGAAAGTTTTTGTGTTCCACTTCAAGTTCCAAATCCCCGCGGCTCAGGGCAATCACGCGGATATCAAGATCAATGGTTTCATTGCCGACCTGAACCTGTTTATGGTTGATCAGGTCGGTGAGAATATTTTGCGCGTCAATGCTCAGTTGTTCGATATTGGCCACCACCAGAGTGCCCTGATCGGCCTGACGTAACTGCTGGATCAGAGCGGATTCCTGCATCTGCTCCAGATAGCGGTTAAAGTCATAGGCCGAGAGCTCGACAATGGCCGCGTCTTTGCGGTTGCTGGTTTTGTGCAGGGCGCGCGCCAGATGGTGTTTGCCGCTGCCTGACTCGCCTTCGATCAGAACCGGCATGGTGAATTTGGACAGGCGTTCGATGGTTTCGCGCAGACTGACCATCGCCTTGCTTTTACCGATCGGCAGAAACTGTTCCGGTAACTTCTGTTTGAGCTGACGGTTTTCCTGATTCAGGCGGATATTTTCCATCGCCCGTTCCGCGGTGACGATCAGTTTGGCAAGAGAGAGCGGCTTTTCCAGAAAGTCGTAAGCGCCAAGGCGGGTCGCTTCGATCGCCGTTTCAATGGTGCCGTGGCCAGACATCATGATCACTTTGGTGTGTTCCAGAAGCGCTTCTTCCTGCATCTCCTTGAGCAACGAAATACCGTCTACATCCGGCATCCAGACATCAAGGAACATAATGTCGGGAAGGCTCTGACGCCAAGCCTGTTTCGCTTGGATGCCATTGGCGGCCGTGGCGACTTGATAACCTTCCTCGGCAAAGATTTCTTGCATTAAATTGCGGATATCTTTTTCATCATCAACGATCAGCAGTTTGCCAGGTTTCATGTTCTCTCGCTAGCTAAAACAGGTAGGGTGATTATAAAGCAGGTTCCCTCGGCGGGTGAAGCCTTAACGCGGATTTGCCCATGATGTTCATCAACTATCTTGCGGACAATCGCCAGCCCCAGCCCGGTTCCTTTCGGTTTGTCGGTGGCATAGGGTTCGAAAATCCAGTTCTGGGCTTCTTTGGGAATACCGGGACCGTTATCGCAAACCTTGATCTGCAGCGAGTCTTCGTCAATCTGTTCTGCGGAGATTTCGACGCGCGGCTGCGGCAGGTCTTCGGTTGCTTCCAGAGCATTTTTGATCAGGTTGTGGAACAGCTGGCGCAGGCGGGCTTTATCGGCCATTACCAGCGGGCAGTTGTTGTTCAGGTGCGAGGTCACTTGCCACTTTGCGTTCGGGTTCTGGTACATCTCGGTGATGCCTTGAATCAGCGAGCACAGTTCGGTTTTTTGCAGCTCGACTTCCGGCGTGTTCGCATAGTCGCTGAAAGCCTGAACCAAGGTTTGCATGGTGCTGACCTGCTCGATAATGGTTTGCGTCAGCCGCTCCAGAAGCTCGCGGTCCTCGCCCTGCAGACGACGGCCGAGCTTGAAATTCAGGCGCTCTGCGGAGAGCTGGATCGGTGTCAGAGGGTTTTTAATTTCATGCGCCAGACGGCGGGCAACATCGCTCCAGGCGGCATGCAGCTGTGCCTGTACCAGATCGGTGATGTCATCGATAACGATAATATAACCCGCGACTTGCTTCTCCAATGAAGGTAACGGCGAGCCGTGTAGCATGAGAATTTTCTGTCCTTCGCTGCTCTGGAATTCGAACTGCAATGCCCAGGTCAGGTTGGGTTGGTTTTGATGATCGTCAAAGTGTTGCACGATCTTGTCGAACAGCAGTTGCAGGCTCTGCTGATGCATGGCTTCATCGTCCTGCAGCGTTTCCAGATTCTTTGCCTTAGCCAGAAACGGCAGACTCTGTTCTAGAAGGTGTTCGCTTTTTATGCCGAGTATGCGTTCAGCGGCACTGTTAAGCGTTCGGATCTGTTTCTGGGTATCGAGCGTGATGACGCCGCTGGAAAGGTTCTGAATGATGGCCTGCAGATAGAGTTTCTGGACTTCGGCCTGCTGGTGACTGAGTTTGATATCGTTTCGGGCCTGGGCAATGCGCGCGATCATATCGTTGAAAGAGTTGATCAGGTCGCCGAATTCATCCTGTTGTTTGACCGGCATGCGGATGGTGTAATCTCCACGCGATACGGCCTTGGTTCCGCGCGCCAGAACCCGGATCGGGCTGGTAAAGTTCTGTACCGCACGGATGGTGAAAAGTACCGCCGTGACCAGTGTTAGCAGAACCACCATCGACAGGATCAGCGTGAAACTGAAAGTCAAAGGCCCTTTAAGGTAGGAGAGTTCGCGGTACTGCTCGGTCGCCAGTGCAACCGAATCCGACAGTTCGGTGATGTTGGTCGGCAGAGGGAAGATTGCCTGCAGGGCGTATTGCGCATTCAGACTGTTGGTGATCGGGATGAATACACGCACGAACTGTTCTTTTTGCGTAGCTCCCGGTTGGCTTTCGATTGCCGCGTAAGGGGTTTCCTTGCGCACCTGCTGGAAAAGGTTGTCGCCGGGCGTATTCGGCAGAATCTGGGTGTTGTCCTGCGAGCTGAAAGCGATCAGTTGCTGGTTGGTTTGGTACAGAGCCACTTCCTGAGCGTTGATCAGATTGCGGATGCTGTCCACTGCCGCGATCGGATTGAATTCCAGTGCAATCTGTTGCTGCGAGACGACAGACTGCGTCAGCTTGAGGCTGTCTCGGGTTTTATTGTCGAGGGTGATGCTGGCCAGACTGGAAGCCTTTTCCAAGGCGTCTTCGGTGGTGACGTCAAACCACTGGCTGATCCCCTGTTGGATGAAGTTCAGCGAGAAAGCGAAGATGGTGATGGCCGGAATGCCCATTAACAGAGTCGCCAGCAGTGTCAGGCGGATAGTGACTTTGATGCCGGGAATTTTCTGTTTCAGCTGTTTGTAGAGTTTCCATAGAGTGCGGAAGAAGAGCACCAGCAATACGCCGACACCGAGCCAGGTGATGAACAGCAGAACCGAATAAACCTCGGCGAACTGCGATGCATTTTGCAGAATCTGACTCATTACGGCCAGCATAACCATCAGAACGCTGAATAGCAGACTGACCCAGCCGAATTGTTTGATAAACCTTCCTAGAGAGCCCATGAATCGTCCTTTCGCTTATTGCCAGCTTAGCGGGGTGGTCAGGTTGACCTCGAACCAGCCGCTGTCCAGTCGCCAGCTTGGGTCTAGGAGGGCTTCCAGGAGCAGCGGTGCAGGCAGGGTCCAGTAATCGAGGAAAATACGCATTCGCAGCCGATATTTCTGTGTCGGGTGCAGTTCTTTAAGATGCGCTATTTCAAAGGCTTCCAATGTTCCCATGGTTTCCAGTGCGCGGTCGATGGTGGCAAAGCGCTGCAGTTTGTCGTTACGGTTATTGAACAGGACATATTGGCGGTTGATGCCATAACTGGTCAGTTCGGTCAGATAGCGGACATGTTTGCGGGTACGCTGGTAGGGGAAGCCAAGAAAGGAGCTGCTTTCGGTCAACAGAATTTCGGTTTTGAACTTGATCGGAATGCCGTGATTAATCGCCGAGATCTGTTCGGTTCCGATACTGAATCGGCTTTGCGAATCGATTTTCAGCTGGTTGTTTTCGCGGTAATCAACGACTTTCAGAATGGTGATGCCGGGGCTGCTGTCGCCGTCGGTGGCGCTTTTTTCGGTCAGGATTTCATCGAGGTCGATGCTCAGAACTTCCTTGTCCCGTTGATCTTCCTCCAGATCGGTACTTTCCGCAGTCTGCTCATTGAGCAGCAGGTTGAAGGGTTCAAGGCGCAGTTTCGACGGAAGCTCGGCGTTGCTGAGACTGCTAACCGATAAAAGTATCCATGCAACGGAAAAAGAGATAAGTCGTGAGAGAGTCGTTTTCCGCATTGGTTTCATAGCATCCGAGATCGTGAATTGCGCGGTTTAAGCACTCTGGGTCTTTTCCAGCAGGCAGTAGTAAAAACCGTCCATGCCGTGGTTGCCCGGTAGAATCTGTCGGCCGGTTGTACTGCCGCTCCAGCCCCATTCTACTTCTAAAGGAACAGGTTTTGCATCCGTCGTGCGCTCCAGAAACGCTTCTATCTGCCGGCTGTTTTCCTGCGGTAAAACCGAGCAGGTCGCGTACAGCATGCGACCGCCCGGTTTTAAAGTCGGCCACAGGGCGTCAAGAATGCGGCTCTGAATCTGAACCAGTTCTTCGATATCTTCCGGCACGCGATGCCATTTTATATCCGGGTGGCGGCGGATAATACCGGTTGCCGAGCAGGGGGCGTCAAGCAGGATTTTGTCGAAGGTCCGTCCGTCCCACCAGGTTTCGGGTTCGGCGGCATCGCCGACGGTATAGTCGCACTGCAGATCCAGTCGGTACAGGTTTTCTGCCAGACGATCCAGTCGTTCGGGTTCTTTTTCCAGTGCGAAAAGATCGATGTCGCCGTCGCTGTACTCCAGCAGGTGACTGGTTTTACCGCCCGGAGCGGCGCAGGCGTCGAGAATATGCTCTCCGACCTGCGGCTGGAGAAGTTGCGCGGCCTGTTGTGCAGCCGCATCCTGTACGCTGAATCCGCCTTCGTCATAGGTTGGTAAGCGGGTAATGTCGGTGCTCTGTTGCAGGATCAGTCCCTGTTCGCAGTCGGGATGCGGTTCCGTAGCAAAACCGGCATCGGTCAGTAGTTGTTGAAGCTGTGCACGGTTTTGAAATTTACGGTTGTTGCGCAGAGTCAGAGGCGCGATCTGATTGTTGGCATCGAGAATTTGCTGCCAATTGTCCGGGTAGGCTTTGCGTATCGCTTTAAAAAACCATTGCGGGTGGGCGTATTTCTGTGCCGGTTTAAGATCGACTTCGGCGCAGATCGACTCCTGTTCACGCATAAAGTTGCGTAAAACGCCGTTTACTAAGCCTTTTGCCCAAGGTTTCTTGAGTTTTGCCGTAACATTGACCGTCTCCGATACCGCTGCATGTTGAGCGGTGTCGGTGTAGAGAATTTGAAACAGGCCGAGAAGAATCAGCTGATTGACGTCTTCATCTTTGGCTTTGAGCTTTTTTTTCAGGAGCTGCGAGCGAATCGCCATTAGACGGAATTGCCAGCGCAAGGTACCCAATACCAGATTTTGAACAAAAGCACGTTCGCGGCGGTCGGAAAACTGCGCCAGCCCTTCGGGAAGTACCTGGCTTAGAGAGCGGCCTTGTTCAATCACGCTGAGACACATTTTCAGCGCGACAAAGCGCGTATGGCTGCCGCTGTTTTCGATCGCCTGATTCATTGCAGTTTCTGTCCCTGGAGTTGTCTGGATTGTGCGAAATCATAGGCGGGCATGGCTTTTTTTCCAGCGGCCTGAATGGTTTGCAGACAGAGAATTCCGTTTCCAGTTTGAATCCAGATACCCTCTTTATTAACCAGTTGCACGGTTCCGGCCGATGCCGACTTGTCGAATGTTTCATGGCTCAACTCGTGTTCCTGCGCCAGCCTGGCTTGCCAGATACGTAACGGCTTGCCTTCGAAGTCGCAAAAAGCCACCGGCCAGGGATTGAATGCCTGAATCAGACGCTGCAGAGAAGTCGCATCCTGCGACCAGTCAATCTGTGCTTCGGCTTTGGACAGTTTCTCCGCATAGGTAACGTGCGACTCATCCTGTTTTTGTGCTTTGTTTTGCAGGTTGTGCAGATCATTCAGCGTGGTGATAAGCGCTTCGGCACCCATGGTCATCAGACGGTCATGCAGACTTTGTGCACTGTCTTCAGGTTGGATGGCGGTTTCGGTTTTATATAGCATGTCACCGGTATCCAGTCCGACATCCATCTGCATAATCGTTACGCCGGTTTTCTCGTCGCCTGCCTGAATGGCGCGTTGGATCGGTGCGGCACCGCGCCAGCGCGGCAGAAGCGAGGCGTGAATGTTGAGACAGCCGTATTTCGGCATTTCAAGTACCGCCTGAGGCAGAATCAGACCATAGGCGACGACAATCATGATATCGGCGTTCAGTGCGGCGACTTCCGCTTGAGCGTCCGGGTCTTTCAGCGTTAACGGCTGATAGACCGGAATGTCATGTTGTAGAGCGAGTTCTTTGACCGGGCTGGCGGTTAATTTCCGGCCACGTCCGGCGGGACGATCCGGCTGGGTGTAGACGGCAATAACCTGATGTTCGGAGTCCAGAAGTGCCAGCAGCGGCGCAACGGAAAAATCCGGCGTACCGGCAAAAATGACTCTTAATGGCTGGCTCATTTAGCTTCCTTGATGTTGCAGCTTGCGGTATTTCTGCATAGCGCGGGTGCGCTTAAGATTGGATAGATGGTCGATAAACATGACGCCGTTCAAATGATCGATTTCGTGTTGCAGGCAGACCGCCAGCAGTTCGTTCGCTTCGATTTCCACTGTCTTGCCGTCGCGGTTCATGCCGCGGACAATGACGTCGCTCGGGCGGGTCACTTTGGCATAGACGCCAGGCAGCGACAGACAGCCTTCTTCCCAGGTGATGCTGCCGGCTTCCTGAACGATTTCCGGATTGATCAGAGCGATCGGCTGATCTTTGGTTTCGGAAACGTCGACCACAATAATGCGTTCCTGAACCGCGATTTGCGGAGCCGCAAGGCCGATTCCCGGTGCGTCGTACATGGTGTAGAACATTTCATCGATCAGTTTGTCGATCTGATCGGTCATCTCGCTGACCGGTTTGCATACCTCGCGCAGGCCTTCATCCGGGTAGAGGACAATATCAAGCTTTTCCAATTGCTGTTCCACCTGTTCTTCCATAGCGTCGCTCACTCATTAAAGTCATAGTAAGTTGTATATAGTGGTATATACTTATGGGTTTAAAAATAATCCGTGCATTATAACTGACTATGCCCAAGTTGTCTGAATTACCCGCTCTGCTCCGCTTGCATCAGGCTCAGCCCAAGCTGAGTCAGTTGCAGGCGCTGCTGGATCGCTTCGGCTCCTTTAGCGAAGCACTGCTGGCGGGCGAAACAAGTTTGCGGGAAACTGCCGGCTTGACGCCCTGGCAACAGCAGCAGATTTCGGCACAGGAAGTCGGCGACAGGGTGGATGAAGCGCTTAACTGGCAGCAGAGTCCGAATAGCGTTTATCCGCAGCAGTGGCTCAGTTATTGGGACGAAGGTTATCCGCAGCTTCTCAAAGAGATCAGCGATGCGCCGCCGATCCTTGCCGTGCGCGGCAATCTCGCTCTGCTGAATGATCCGCAGATTGCGGTGGTCGGCAGTCGTAACGCCTCTAAAACGGGTATGGACAATGCCTATGACTTCTCTCGCTTCCTTTCGCAACAAGGTTTGTGTATTACTTCAGGAATGGCTGCCGGGATCGATACGGCCGCGCATAAGGGCGGTCTTCAGGGACAGGGTAAGACGGTTGCGGTGCTTGGAACCGGGCTGGATCGCGTTTATCCGGCCAGCAATCAGCAGCTGGCCCGCGATATTGCCGCAGATGGCGTAATGATTTCGGAGTTTCCGCTCGGAACCAAACCGCTGGCGCAAAATTTTCCGAAAAGAAATCGCATCATCAGTGGTTTGAGTGTTGGAACGCTGGTGGTTGAAGCGAGTTTGAAAAGCGGCTCTTTGATTACCGCCCGTACCGCATTGGAGCAGGGGCGGGAGGTTTTTGCAATTCCCGGATCGATTCATAATCCGCAGGCAAAAGGCTGTCACCAGTTAATCAAGCAAGGTGCCAAACTGGTTGAATCGGGCGAGGATGTCTTCGCCGAACTCGGCGCCATTCTGCAACTCGCTCTGCAACCGGAAATCTTGTCCGAGCAGCCTGAAAACCGGGAAGGCTCAGCGCCTGAATCTTCCAAATTGCTGTCGTTGATTGAATTTGAACCGATTTCGCTGGACGAGCTGTTGGTTTTGAGCAAAATTCCCCTTTCATCCCTGCAAAGCGAGTTGATGGCTTTGGAGTTGCAAGGGAAAATCGAGAAACTTTCGGCCGGTCGCTGGCAGAGAATCCGTTGAAGAAACTTTTCTTGCGTTGCCCTTCCTTTTCTTGAGCCGGAACCGAAATCACAGTGACTCAAACTCCTGCCTTGCCGGAACGGGCAAAATTTTATCTGTTCAGCCATATAAATAAAATGTCGTTTTAAATTCATTGCAAAACGACCTAAAATTTTGCACCCTAGAAAAAAGATTAAATTATTGAACCCCGTTAATTGTAATAAAGCCGCGTTTTATTGAATACGGGGTTTGTTTTTAGAGAATTGGGAATATATGACAAATTTGGTGATCGTGGAGTCGCCTGCTAAGGCTAAGACCATCGAAAAATATCTGGGTAAAGATTTCGTGGTGCGTTCAAGCTACGGGCATATCCGGGATATTCAGAAAAAAGGGATGGGAATCGATTTGGCGAACGGATTTACGCCGAATTACGAAATTTCCGCCGATAAAAAGAAAAACGTTACCGAGCTGAAAAAACTGGCCAAACAGTCAGATTCAGTTTGGCTGGCAACGGATGAGGACCGTGAGGGGGAGGCGATTGCCTGGCACCTTGCGGAAGCTCTGAATCTGGATGTTACTACGACTAAGCGTATTGTTTTTCATGAAATCACCAAGCCGGCGATTGAGCATGCTGTGGCGCACCCGCGTACAGTGGATATGGATCTGGTTGATGCGCAGCAGGCGCGTCGTATTCTGGATCGTATCGTTGGTTTCGAACTGTCACCGATTCTTTGGAAGAAAATTCGCACCGGGCTTTCCGCCGGGCGGGTTCAGTCGGTTGCCGTGCGCCTGATTGTCGAACGCGAGCAGGAAATCGAAGCCTTTGAAGCCAGTTTCAGTTTTAAGGTTCAGGGTGAATTGCAACTGCTGGACGCGAACGGTCAGGTAAGCGGTACCGTTGAAGTCAAACGCAACGCGGCATTCGAAACCGAAGAGGAAGCTCAGGCGTATCTTCTGGCCGTGGCTCAAGCCAATCTGACGGTGATGTCTCTTGACGAGAAACCGGCGAAACGCAGTCCGAAAGCACCTTTTACTACGTCAACCCTGCAGCAGGAAGCGTCTTCAAAACTCGGTTTTTCGGTCAAGCAGACCATGATGATCGCTCAGCGATTGTACGAGTCCGGGAAAATTACCTATATGCGTACCGACTCGGTGAACCTGTCTGAAACCGCAATTGATCAGGCCAAGCAAACGATTACCGCCAATTACGGTTCCGAATACAGTCATAGCCGCCGCTATAAAACCAAACAAGCGGACGCTCAGGAAGCGCACGAGGCGATTCGTCCGACCGATTTTGCGGTTAGTGAAGTTTCCGGCGAACGCAACGAACAGCGCCTGTATCAATTGATCTGGCGTCGTGCAATCGCTTCGCAGATGGCGGATGCTAAACTGCAGCGCACCACGGTCGAGATCGGCATCAGTAATTTGGACGCCGAAAAATTGGTTGCCAAAGGCGAAGTGGTGACTTTCGACGGATTCCTGAAAGTTTATGATTTTGGCGGCAAAGGCGATGAAGGGCTTTTGCCTCCGATGACGATCGGTCAGACATTGCAGTTAGGCACCCTGGGTGCCCGTCAGAGTTTTGCCCGACCTCCGGCTCGTTATAACGAAGCCAGTCTGGTTCGAACGCTGGAAGAGATGGGGATTGGCCGTCCTTCGACCTATGCGCCGACGATTGATACCATTCAGCAGCGCGGTTATGTGGTCAAGGAAGATCGTGAGGGGACGCCGCGCGATTACCGTCAATTGACCTTGACCGCAGAAGGTTTGCAGGCGGAAACTCTGAATGAGATGGCCGGTTCCGAAAAGAATAAGCTGTTCCCGACCGATATCGCGGGCATCGTAACCAATTTCCTGACCAAGCATTTCGGTGAAATTCTGGATTATCAGTTTACCGCCAAGGTCGAGGAGAAGTTCGATATCATCGCGCACGGCGAAATGCAGTGGCAGGCGATGTTGGATGATTTCTACAAGCGTTTCCATCCTAAAGTCGAAGCTGCAGAAGATGTTTCACGTGAAGAGGCGGGTCAGGCCCGTCTGTTGGGTGAACACCCGGAAAGCGGCAAGCCGATGTTTGTCAAAATCGGCCGTTTCGGCCCTTATGTTCAGGTCGGTGACGGCGAAAACGACGAGAAACCGCAGTTTGCCAGCCTGATGCCGGGCCAGAAGATGGATACCTTGAAACTTGAGGAAGCGCTGGAACTGTTCAAACTGCCGCGCGAAGTCGGTGAGATGCCGGAAAGCTATAGCGCGACCGCCGTCGACGGTTCGGTTTTCTCGGTGGAAGCCGGTCAGAAACTGATTGCCAAGCAAGGGCCTTTCGGACCTTATCTGGAATACGGTAGTAAAATGTATGCTCCGATTAAAGGTTACGATCCTTTAAGTATCACTCTGGATGAGGCGGTAGTGCTGGTTGAGGCCAAGATACAGGCCGAAGCGGAGAAAATCGTCAAAACCTTTCCGGACAATCCGGACGTTAAGATCCTTAAAGGTCGCTGGGGACCTTATATTACCGATTTGACGACCAAGAAAAACGCCAAGATTGCCAAAGACGAAGATGCTCTGGCCTTGACGCTTGAAGAGTGCGTGAAACGTCTCGATGAAGCGCCCGAGCCGAAACGTCGCGGCAGAAAAGCACCGGCCAAAAAGACTGCCGCGAAAAAAGCACCAGCCAAAAAAACGACGGCTAAGAAAACCACCGCGAAAAAGGCACCAGCCAAGAAAACCGCGGCCAAAAAGACGACCGTTAAAAAATAGACTGTTGGGGGCGTCTCTTGAGGCGTCTCCGGTCGATCACGTATCATTCCTTTAAAATGTCGGTGAAGCGATTTGTTTTTGCCGACGCAATTTCCCGTAATTTTATCCTGAAAATCAGTTAATATAACTGGCTTGATTTTTCACCGGCGTTTTACGCGTTTGACTCGCGGATAAAAGGCTTTTAAGCACGCCGATCCCCCATATTTTTCAGACCAACCCATATTTGAAAGAGAGCAGCAAATGAAGCAGCAACTTGCGCAAATTTTGACCGATGTGGTGCAACAACTTAAAGATCAAGGTGTGATTCCGAGCGATGCCGCACCGCGAATTCATGTTGAAAACACACGCGACAAGACGCATGGCGACTTTGCGACCAATCTGGCGATGATGATGACCAAAATGGCGGGAATGCCGCCGCGTGATCTGGCGCAGAAGATTGTCGATTTGCTGTCGGATCATCCGGTTATTGAAAAGATCGAGATCGCCGGACCTGGTTTTATCAACTTTTTTGTCCAGGATACGGCCAAGTTTGACGTTCTCGCGCAGATTTTCGAGCAGGGGGATGCGTTCGGGCGCTGTAATGTCGGTCAGGGCAAATCGGTACTGGTGGAATTTGTTTCCGCCAATCCGACCGGGCCTCTGCATGTCGGCCACGGCCGTGGTGCCGCTTATGGCGCAAGTGTTGCCAATCTGTTGGATGCGGCCGGGTTCGATGTCTGTCGTGAGTATTATGTAAACGACGCCGGACGTCAGATGGATATTCTGGCTACTTCGGTCTGGTTGCGTTATCTGCAGGATCAGGGCGAAGAGCTGACCTTCCCGAGCAACGGTTACAAGGGCAATTATATTCTGGATGTCGCCGCCGAAGTTCGCAGCCAGTTTGCCAATCGTCTGCATAAGCCGGCATTTGAGGTTTTCGCTAATGTCACGCCGGATGAAGGCATGGAAGACGGCGATAAAGAAAAACACATCGATGCGCTTATCGAGCGAGCCAAACACTTGCTGGGCAGTCAGTATTATGACGTTTTTCAGATTGCCGTCGATGCAATTCTAGGTGATATCCGCGATGACCTGGAAGGTTTCAAGGTTCGCTTCGATAACTGGTTCTCCGAGCGTTCGCTTATGGATACCGGCGTAATTGATGCGGCGTTGGAGAAATTGCAGAAAGCCGGAAAAATCTACGAGCAAAGAGGCGCTTTGTGGTTCCGCTCTACTGAATACGGTGACGAGAAAGACCGTGTTGTCGTGCGTGAAAACGGTTTGAAGACCTATTTTGCTTCCGATATCGCTTACCATTTCAATAAACTCGAACGTGGTTTTGATCTGCTGATCGATATTTGGGGTTCCGACCATCACGGTTATATTCCGCGCGTACGCGCTGCAATGCAAGCGATGGAAACCAATCCGGATGCGCTGGAAGTGCTTCTGGTGCAATTTGCCGTTCTGTACAGAAGCGGTGAAAAGGTTGCCATGTCGACCCGTAGCGGACAATTTGTTACCCTGCGCGAACTGCGTGAAGAGGTAGGTTCGGATGCGGCGCGCTTCTTCTATGTACAGCGAAAATCCGAGCAACATATGGATTTCGATCTGGATCTGGCTAAGTCGCAGTCCAACGATAACCCGGTTTATTATATTCAATACGCGCATGCGCGAATTTGTCGTGTGCTTGAACAGGCACGCGAGAAAGGCTATAGCTTTGATCTGCAGCAAGGCATGCAGAATCTTGAGCTACTGACCGAAGAACATGAAACCTATCTGGCAACGGAACTTGCGAAATATCCGGAAATCATCGCCCGCTCGGCAGTGGTTTACGAACCGCATCAGATTGCTTACTATCTGAAAGATCTGGCGAACGGTTTGCATACCTACTATAACGCCAGCCAGTTTATCGTTGACGACGATAATTTGCGACATGCCCGCCTGACGTTGATCAGTGCGGTTCGTCAGGTTCTGCGTAACGGTTTGGCGCTGCTAGATGTCTCTGCTCCCGAATCGATGTAATTACCCATAGGGATTTTTCTGAATGGCTCGAGATTATCGCCCGCGGCGTTCCCCCGAAACTCTGCCGCCACCGATGCTGGAATCAAGTTCGGCCCGACATAAACGTCAGGAAGAACAGCGAACGAGCCGTAATGCCTGGTTGGTTATGCTGCTGGTGATTGGTGCCATGGTTGGCGGCTACTGGGTCATTAACCATTTCGCCAATTCCGGTTTGAAATCGGGCAGCCAGCAAATGCAACAACAGGCGGTTGCCGAAGTTGATTCGACTGGTGAGAGCGAGTCGGTCGTAATTCTGAGTGATCCACAGCCGGAAGCGCTTGAAGAACGAATCGAATTACCTGAAGCAAACACGCCTTTGCAGGCGCCTGAAGCCGTGGCATTGAGCGAAACAGAAGTAATCCCTGAAGCGCCTAAGGAGATCCGTGCGCAGGCGTTGGAAGTGCCTTCCGACGAACAGATCTACGGCGAGCCGAAAAAGAACTTCTACAGCGAACTGAAAGATCTGGAGGTGATTCCGGACGATACGACTCCGGAACCGGTCGCGCTCGAAAAGCCGAAATATATTCTCGCCGGCAGTTTTTTCAGCGAATCCGCCGCTTTAAGAGCGCAGAGCCGACTTGCTCAGCACGAGCAGAAGTTGAAGATCCGTTCAACGGTGCGTAAAGACGGAAAGCATATCTATGCTCTGTATACCGAGCCTTATTATGATCGTCTTGAGTTGAATAAGCGCAAGAATCAGCTGCGTAAGCTGGGGGCAAGTGTTATGGAATTGGAATACAAGTCCGAAAGCCGGTAGTAAAAAAGCCGGCAAGGGAACCGGCTTAGATCGCGAATTTCGACTTTTATAGACTGATTTCACAGACGACGCGATTACGCCCGTCTTTCTTGGCCTTGTAAAGCGATTTGTCGGCGCGATTGAAGAAGCTTTCCGCATCGTCAAGATTCGGGCGAAGCTGGGCGACACCGAATGATGCGGTAATCGTATTAATCTCCTGATCGGAGTTTTTCAGTTTCAGAT
Source organism: Thiomicrorhabdus sp. 6S3-12 (assembly GCF_017571475.1). Classification (GTDB taxonomy): domain Bacteria; phylum Pseudomonadota; class Gammaproteobacteria; order Thiomicrospirales; family Thiomicrospiraceae; genus Thiomicrorhabdus. The sequence continues at coordinate 151,579 of NZ_JAGETW010000007.1, forward strand.
GGGCAGAGGAAATCTGCTTGCGAATCTCTTGCGCGCGTTTAACCGCTTCATCCAGAGAGAAGTTTCTCAGTAGAATAACAAACTCTTCGCCGCCGTAACGGAAGACGTCTTCATTCTTGCTCTGGTTGCGTCTAATCAGCTTGGAAAAATAGCGCAGGACACTGTCGCCGATAAGGTGACCGTAGGTGTCGTTAAAGTTTTTAAAGTGATCGATGTCGGCAATAATCATGCAGCAGCCTGAACCGAATTCGGCGACATCCTGAAGCATCTGTTCCATGGCCATATTATAGGCTTTACGATTACCGACTTCGGTCAGTTCGTCCTGAAGAACCTGGCTTTGCACGGCCAGAAGCTGTTGACGCAGTTTTTTGATTTCTTCGCTGCTTTCCAACATATGCTTCTGAAACATCTGGTTGGTTTCCTGCATGGACGTGGCCGTATTCAGGACGTTGCTGGTAATCTCTTTGACCTGATGAACGTCCAGATTATCCTTCTTTAATTCTTCAGTCGAATATTCCAGTTGTTTGGTGTGGCTGTCCAGTTTGTCATTCCAGGAATTGATCTTCTGGACCATCAGGTTGACCAGACGGCGGAACGCCTTGTCGAATTCCGAAGTGGTCGAGTCTACGGCAAAGTAATCATTATAGAGACGGCGACCGATCCGGTCGTTATACCCCATGTCATCCTTGAGTACTTGATCCAATTCCTCGCGGAATTGAGGATTATCCCCTTTGTAGTACTGATACCAGAGATAATAGTTCAGCGGAATAGGATTGATGTCCTTCTCTTCGAAGGAGGCCTTTATATATTGAAATAAACGCCATGCAACCTCTGGGCTGTCTTGTATGCGATACATTGTTATTTCCCTTGTTTTAAAATTGATTTTAGCAAAAAGTTGATCGGCTAAATATCAAATGAGTATATTTTTCATACCGTTTTATTTGGCTTTGTTGTATTGTTTTTTCCACAACGGCTGTAAGTTAATTAACGGCCGCATTATTAATAAACTTAATAGTGTTTGCTGGCTTAATTTCGGTCGAATCGTTATAGTGACTGATAATTCGCAGTAAGAGGTATAAATTATGTTTAATCCAGTGCAATTAGAGGAGTTTGCCAAAAAAGTCGCGGAAATTATTCCTCCCGGTTTTGGTGATTTTCCCGAAGAAGGCAAGAAACAGGTGCAGTTAAATCTGCAACGTTTACTGGAGCAGATGGACCTGGTTTCCAGAGAAGAATTTGATACGCAGAAAGCGGTTTTGGCTAAAACTCGAGCCAAACTGGAAGCGCTGGAAAAGCGTTTCGAGGATCTGGAACAGCTGTATAATCGCTGATCGGTTGCAATTCCGTGGGCCTGGCAAGAGTTTTCAGTCGCGCCATACAGGGGATGGAATCCCCCAGAGTGGTTGTCGAAGTGCACGTCAGCTCGGGGTTGCCGAGCCTGACGATCGTCGGTTTGCCGGAAGCATCGGTTAAGGAGAGTAAGGAGCGCGTTCGCAGCGCTCTGCTTAATTCCGGATTCGATATGCCCGCCAAGCGGGTTACCGTTAATCTGGCGCCGGCGGATCTGCCGAAAAGCGGCGGATGCTATGATTTGGCGATTGCGATTGGTATTTTGATCGCAACCGAGCAGCTGGTTCCGAAATTAACCGGCGAAATCGAACTTTACGGTGAGCTGGCGTTAACCGGCGAGTTACGCGAAATCAGCGGACTGCTGCCAAGCCTGTTACAGCTTCAAGAAACGGGTCAAGCTTTCATTCCATGGCATAATGCGGTGGACAAACAGTTATGCGCGCAAACCGGCCATAACGGAAAGATCCGACTGCTCGAAAACCTGCGTCAGGCCTGGGTGTATCTGAACGGTGAAACGCCGGAGACTTTAAGTCAAGAACCGCAATTTACTCCGCTGGTACAACGCTATCCGCTCTGTTTATCCGATATTCAGGGGCAGGCGCAAGCCAAGAGATTGTTGGAAATCTGTGCAGCGGGCGGTCACTCGCTATTGATGGTCGGCGAGCCGGGCGCGGGGAAAAGCATGCTCGCGTCCCGACTGGTGACGCTGTTGCCGCCTTTAAGCGAGCAACAGGCTCTGGAGAATGCGACTATCCGTTCCTTGGCGGGACAGAAGGTTGAGTTGGAAACCTTTTATCACCGTCCCTTTGTCAGTCCTCATCACTCCGCTTCGGCCGCTGCGGTTATCGGTGGCGGTAGAGTGCCCAGGCCCGGAGCGATTTCCCTGGCTAATCACGGGGTTCTGTTCCTTGATGAGTTGCCCGAGTTCAATCGCGATGTGCTCGAAGCTTTGCGCGAACCTCTGGAAAGCGGCAAAGTGGATATTGCGCGAGTTCAGCAGCATGTGGCCTATCCGGCACGGGTTCAGTTGGTGGCCGCTTTAAATCCGACGCCGAGCGGTTATTTCCCGGACGATCCTCTCGGACGCTGTAAAGATACACCGACGCAGATTTCGCGTTACCTTAAGAAGCTCTCCGGCCCATTGCTGGATCGTATCGACTGTCATCTTGAGGTGCCGGCGGTTGAGATCGAAGCCTTGCAGAGCACTCGTCCGGATGGAGAAACCAGCGAACAGGTCCGTAAGCGGGTTGAAGGGGTTCAGGAACGGCAGATTGCACGTCAGGGTTGTCTCAATTCGGTTTTGAGTAATCGGCAATTGAATAAACTGGTCGCTCTGGATACGCACTCTCAAGAACTGTTGCAACAGGCGATCAAGCGTTTCGGGTTGTCTGCACGCAGTTATTACCGTATTGTGCGTCTGGCGCTGACGATTGCTGATATACAGGAAGCAGGCTCGGTTGAGAGCGCACATATTGCGGAAGCTTTGAGCTACCGCCTTTCACAAAAACTTTCGGAGCTTTTCTAAAAGATTAATGATGGTTGAAGGGATTTATATTTCGGCATTGCTGACCGGATTGTTCGGTGGCGTTCACTGCCTGGGTATGTGCGGCGGAGTGGTCGGTGCTTTGACCTTTAGTCTGGAGGTTAAAAACCAAGCCAGCTGGTGGCGGATGTTGCCGTTCCAGCTTGCGTATAATGGCGGCCGAATTCTCAGTTATCTTTTGATAGGCGCGCTTTTCGGCTCCTTGGGCATGCTGTTGAACTCTTTGGCGACACTGTTGCCGTTTCAGCAGCTGCTACAGATTTTTGCCGGGCTTTTCATGATTGCCCTAGGACTCTATCTGGCCGGTTGGTGGCAAGGGATAGTGGTTGTTGAACGTTTCGGTCAGGGGCTGTGGCAGAAACTGGCGCCTTATGCGCAACGGATGCGGACGGTTAAGAATATCCGGCAGGCTGGATTGTACGGTCTGGTATGGGGATGGCTGCCGTGCGGTCTGGTGTACAGTATGCTGATTCTGGCGTTGAGTTCCGGTGGCGCTTTTGAAGGCGCGATGGTCATGCTGGCGTTCGGCTTGGGGACTTTACCTAATCTGCTTTTGATCGGCGCTTTTGCCTTCTACTTTACCCGGCTGGCGCGTAAGGCCTGGGTGAAAGCGATTGCCGGTTTATCGGTTATGGCGATGGGTTTATGGCAGATCTATCTTGCGATGGTAGTCGCGGTAAATTAAGAGTGAACTTCTCCTGCTGTTTCGTAAGATACGCCGTCGACAATAAAAAGCCCGCTTTTGCGGGCTTTTTTATGGATGACTATCCTTTGGTTTCATCTTTTACTTCAAGCGAACGCTGACGCTATTGCTATAGCCGGATGTTCCACTGTCATTAAAGGCCTGTACGCGATATTCATAGGTTCCGCTAGCCAGTGTTTCGCTGTAGGTCACGGTATCGGTGCCGACGGTAGCGACACGGCTATAAGATGTTTGGCCGCGCACTTTTACGCCGCGTTCAATATAGAACCCGCTTTCATCGGTACTGTTGTCGTTCCATGTCAGTGTGACGGTGTTGCCGTTTAGCGTGGCGCTCAGATTATCCGGCGCAATCAGTGTGCCCGGTTCAGGAGGAGGTGGAGGGGGTTCAGTCGAGGTGGTTTCAACTTTCACTAAAACCGCATCCGAATAAACCTGATTGCTGTCATTGAACGCATAGACACGATACTGATAGGTGCCCAGTTCGGCAACCGAGTCGGTAAAGCTGGTACTGTCGGCTCCCAGTATTGCGATAGTCTCAAAGGTGTATTTACCGCGGATTTTCATGGCGCGTTCCACAGCAAAACCGTTTTCATTGGCACTGTTGTCCTGCCAGTTTAAAGTGACGTCCTGTCCAGTGACAGTCGCACTCAACCCGCTTGGCGCAAGCAGTACGCTCGGGTCGATTACTTCAATCTGAATCGATGAAGCATTGCTGGCTCCGGCGTTATCGGTGACCGTCAGGGTTGCGTTATAAAGGCCGCCGACCGGATAGCTGTATTGGACCGATTCGCCGCTGGCGGTTTGACCGTTTCCGAAATCCCATTCATGGCTGACGACCGCACCGTTTGGATCCGGATCATATGAGTTGTAGCCGTTGAAAGAGACTGTGTCGCCGAGATTGTAGCTGGTCGCCATAGGTTCAATGACCGCAATCGGCAGTTGATTGGTGACCTGAATCGACAAGGTGGCGGAATCGGTCAGGTTGTCGTTATCGGTAACGGTCAAGCTGACTTCAAATACCCCGCTTTGCTGGTAGTTATGACTTGGATCAACAATGTCCGCGGTCGTCCCGTCGCCGAAATCCCAGTGGTAGCTGACGACCGAACCGTCGGCATCATAGGAGTTGGCTGCGCTGAAAGAAATCAACGTGCCGAACGATACGCTCGTATTATCTGCCCAGATATCGGCGACAGGCGGTTGGTAATTGCCAAGATTCAGCGCGTAATTGACTGCGGCCTGCGCATTGATCAACCCGTGTCCGTAGACATTGTCATCGCCTGCGGCTCCCAAGTCGGTCGCGGTCGAGAAGAGGCCGTTTTCGATCTCATCGGGGGTAATCGCCGGATTGGCCGCAACCATAAGCGCACCGACGCCCGCCGTCATGGGTGAGGAGAAAGAGGTGCCCGAGTAGTCGATATAGCCTGCATTCAGAAAAGTGGTGCGGATGCTGACGCCCGGAGCGACGACATCGACATAGTCGCCGTAGCTGGAAAAGCTGGCTTTAACGTTGTTCTGATCGGTTGCGCCGACACCTACCAGACTGGTGTAGTCAGGATATTCCGGATGTTCGTTATAGTCGTTCCCGGCTGACATAAACAGCAGTCCACCCTGATTTCTCAGGTTGGTTGCGGCGTCATTGATTGAAGCGGAGGATATACCGCCGTAACTGATATTGACGATCTTGGCACCGCGTTGACCGGCATACACCATACAGTTGACCATCGAGCTGATATAGGCGGATGAGTTTGTTTCGCTGATTGCAATTCGCACCGGAAGAATACTGGTATCCCAGTTCACACCGGCGACGCCGGTGATGTTGTTACCGACAGCGCCGAGCGTACCGGCGGTTCCGGTTCCGTGGCCGTGGAAATCTTCAACATCGGTCGAAATGACATTGCCGTTGGCATCAAAGCCGACATGAGCATCGAATCCGGGAAAAGTGAAGTTGTTGACCAAATCCGGGTGATCAGTATCGACACCGGTATCGCACACCGCTACCAGTACGTTATGGCTACCGGTAGTTACATCCCATGCTTGTGGACTGTTTATAGTCGGATGATGCCACTGCACGCCGTAATCCGTATCATTCGGTTGCAGTGTCGGAGTAACTAGATAGTCCGGTTCGGCAAATTTAACATAGCCGCTCGTCTGCAGAATTTTGGCGATCGCTTTTTCCCGTCCGCTGTGTGCGAATTTGGCCATATGGATATTCACATCCGGAATGACTCTTTCTTCCTGTAAGCCTTGGCCGTGCAACAGCGCATTGAGACTCTTTAATTCCTTGGCGGAAGCATTTTCGTTGAGTTTATAGAGGACGATTCCGGGTCTGAGTTCCTCCGCGAAAGAGGGCGAAGAGAGCAGACTGAGTGAAATCAGGACCGAAGAGGCGAGCGCCATAAGAGTGTTGCGAGAGCCCATGACTTTCTCCTTTTTTTGATTATGCTGGAGAGGTTCCTGAATTTGATCATAACCCGTAAATGCTTGTTTTAAAAGGTAATCAGATTTCACTCCGGCTTATTACTCAATTGGCGGTATCAAGAGTTGTTTATGATTAATTTTTCAAAAGATTTGCTGAACGTAATCGAAGGGAAATATCTAAAGTGGGGAATCTTGGTTACACTGGCTCTAAATGAGAATCTGATGAGGATAGCGTTATGAAAGTTGTTTCTTTTAGCTGCAAAATTTACGATCGCCAGCAGTTGTGCCGAATCTTGCCGCCGGAGTGGGAATCCGAATACGTCGAACCGACACTGGATAAGCATACGGTGGTTTATGCCGACGGGGCGGATGTTATTACCGCATTCGTCAATGATCGTCTGGATCTGGAAATTTTGCAGATTCTGGCGGAATACGGCGTCAAAATGATCGCCTTGCGTTGCGCCGGTTTCAATAATGTCGATCTGGTTGCTGCCCATGATCTGGGGATCAAAGTCGCTCGCGTGCCGGCCTACTCGCCTTATGCGGTGGCCGAACACACCGTCGGTCTGATGTTGGCCCTGAACCGCAAACTTTACCGCGCCTATAACCGGGTGCGTGAAGGGAATTTCTCTCTGAACGGTATGCTGGGTTTTGATTTTCATGGCAAGACCATCGGGATTGTCGGCGCCGGAAAAATCGGTCGTCTGGTCGGTAAGATGCTTAAGGCGTTTGGTTGTGAGGTTCTGGTTTATGATCCTTATCTCTGTAAAGAGTGCCCGGATCTCGGATTGCAACAGGTCTCGCTGGAAGAGATTTATCAGCGCAGTGATGTCATTAGTCTGCACTGCCCGTTGACCGAAGAAACCAACCATTTGGTCAATGCCGAGTCGATCGCCAAAATGAAAAAGGGCGTGATGCTGATTAATACCGGTCGCGGGGCTCTGATGGATACCGAAGCGCTGATTGAAGGTCTGAAATCCGGCCGGATCGGTTATTTGGGAATGGATGTATATGAAAAGGAAGGGGCGCTGTTTTTTGAAGACCACTCGTGCGAGATTATTCAGGATGACGCCTTTGAGCGCCTTTTGACTTTCCACAATGTGCTGATTACCGGTCATCAGGCGTATTTTACTGAGGAGGCCTTGCGCCATATTGCCGAAACTACCCGGGATAATATTCAGGCGTTGATAGAAGGCGCGCCTCTGGAAAACGAAATTGAGGTCTGTTAGCAGCGTTTGTACTTACTCAGGGCGACGACACCGTTCGCTTTTCTCCTGGGCATTTTTGAACATCGCCTGACGTATTTGCCGTTTATAAGCGTTGCTTTGAAATTCTTTCGGCTGTCGGGTAACCAGATACAGGTAATCGCCGAGTTGTAACTCTTCTTTCGTCCAGCTCGGGTTCTGCGGATTTTCTACGCCAAGCGGCGTTATCACGGTAATCTTTAGTTCCGGCCGACGTTGTTTGAGCAGTGCTACGGTTCCGAGAAAAGCTTCGCTGTGGAAACTGCCGTTGAGGTGAATCACCTGATATTGCGGAAAGTCTTGCAGTGCTTTAAGGATCGATTCGGCCATAGTGTTATCCCGAGCAAGTTGAGCGGAATAACTTTGCGCCTTACGCGCTTGCGGCATAGGTCGCATGGAATCCATAAAGTCGTAAAACTTCTGTCGATAATCGGCATTATCCATAAATGCCTTCTGGGCAACCCATTCGCGCTCCTCTTTGTGCAGCAGATTGACATAAGTCTGGCCATGCTCTCCGATACAGCGCACAATATCTGCCGCCGCATTGGCTGCGATTACCGGGATGAAGTGCTGTTTGGCAAATTCGATCATCGGCCGGTAGGAGCCGACATAGTTGGGCCAGGCAGGCGCTTCGTTGATCAGATATTTTTCGCCGACCTCATTGTCCAGATAACGGTTGAGGATCGTCTGCTGGTCGCGATTGAACATCTCCATGCTCAGCACTTGCTGTGAGCGCAGTGTGTACAGTGCCGTCTGTAACTGCATTTCCAGAAGATGGGAGGCGTGATTACCGTGAAACTCGCCGATAAAGACGACATCGCTTTTTTGGACCGCCTGTGCCAGATCGGGGATAGTGAGAATTTTTTGGGTTTTGCTGTCGATTATCGAAAAACTGTAGGCGTTGCTTAATGGCGGCGATACCGTTTTGGCCGTCTCTGCGTATTGTGGCTGTTCAAGTGTTATTTGGCAGCCTGTCAGGCTTAAAGAGCTTAATATGAGTATGGAAAACCTCTTGGTAAAAGCGCGTATTTTCATGAAATTCCCATGATTTTACTTAGAGTTAAGTCAAAATCTATTGAATGGATTGAGAGGTTTTATTAGCAATCTTGAGCAATTGGCTATATTATTCTCTGCGATTGAATTGTTCTAATTTTAGAAACTAGGATAGTCCATTCGAAACTGATTGCTAAAATTTTTTAGCGACCCGGTCTAGAAGGATGATCCGTTAATCAATCTTCGCTTAAACTTAAAGCAGTATTTCGGGACGGCGGTCGGCGCACTGCCGTTCCGGATTATTGTTTTAAACCTTTTTCGGTTTTCTCTGTTCTATTCTCTGTTTCGTTATCGCGATGGGATCTTTACCTCGCCTGCTTATTTTCGCTCGTCTGCATATTTCCACTCTTTTTCAGGTAGTTCATTTGAGTGATTCGCTTGAGATCAAATTTTTGTCAGAAATTGGTCTTAAAAGTTAAATCTTTGATTTGTTTACTAAAGATACGTGGTATAAATTTACAGAATCTGATTATTTTTATAGGGTTTTTAGTTTATGCCCATTCATGCCTGCATTAAAGAGTTTCATGGGAGTCAGGAAGTCTTCTGTCAAATACTCGAAAGAATTCAGGATGCAGCCTATTTAACCGACGATCAAGGTCGGATTCTGTATGCAAACCCGGCGGCCGGCAAGGTTTTTGGCTATGAGCGCGAATCCTTGCTCGGTAAAAAGGTCATGGATTTTGAGCCCGATATGACGCCTGCAAAATGGCAGGCGTTTTTCTTTCGCCTGCAGGAGTTGAAAGAGGTTACCGTTAACAGTCGTTATCTGCGACCGGATGGTGTGGAAACTCCGGTTGAGATAAATACCAATTACCTGACTCTTGAAGGATCTGAATTCTGTATAGCGATTGCGCGCGACGTCAGCCGGGATTACCTGCAATCCGAACTCCGCCTTCTGCAAAGCCGACTGTCCGACATGGTTCATGACAGCGATGAAACTGAGCTGTTGCAGTACGGCCTTGATCAGGCTGAAAAATTAACGCAAAGTGAAATCGCCTTTCTCTATTTTGTGCAAAGCGACGAGCAGGATGAAGCTTTGCAGGTCTGTTCCAGCCGCACCAAACAACTTATGGATGGCGACTTTCCGCATTACTTATCTGAACAAGTCGGTATGTGGGTGCAGAGTTACATTACCCATGAGGCGGTGTTGTGTAATGATTTTTCGCAATACCCGAATAAAAAAGGACTGCCGGAGTGGCATTCGGAAATACGCCGTTTTCTGACCGTTCCTCTGGTGCAGAAAGACGCAGTCGTTGCCGTCGTCGGCGTTGCAAACAAAGTCAGTGACTATAATCAGAACGATATCGATTTACTGTCTTGCGTGACCGAAATGATCGATGCCTACCGTCGGCGACAAAAGTCCGAGCAGCGGGTTGGTTTCGATTATTACCACGATGGACTGACCGGTGTGGCCAACCGCCAGTTAATGATGGACCGGGTTGAACAGAGCATTGCGGAAGCGACGCGGCACGGACAGAGTTTCGCGGTCTGTTATATGGATATTACCGGTTTCAGACGGGTGAATAATCTGTATGGTCACGATTTCGGCGACAGCGTTTTACAGGCGCTTGCCAAGCGTTTGCAGGACGCGCTGAGAGTGGATGATAGTATTGCCCGACTCGGCGGAGACGAATTTGCCTTCATTCTGCATCAGGTGGATTCCCCCTATCATTGCGAGCAAGCCTTAAGAAGATTGCTGCAGAGCATAATCATGCCGTTTGATGTTATGGGGGAGCGGGTTCACCTGACGGCAAATATCGGAGCCACGCTCTATCCTCTGGATGCCTGCGATGCCAGTACCCTGTTGCATCATGCTTATCAGAGTATGTATGAAGCCAAATCTCAGGAATACCTCAACTTCTATATTTATAATCCGCAAGAATCGGCGCTGATCAAAAGTCGTCAGGCACTGATTCAGGAGTTCCCTTTTGCATTACGCGAAGAGCAGTTCTGTTTATTTCTGCAGCCCAAGATTGATCTGCAAAATCTGCAAGTCATCGGTTTTGAAGGTCTGATTCGCTGGCGACACCCGCAAAAAGGCCTTTTAACGCCGGATAAGTTCCTCCCCGAGCTCAACGGAACAGTTGAAGAGATTGTTCTCGGCGAGTGGGTGGTCGAAAGAGCCTTGAAGAAACTGCAGGTCTGGCACAGGGAAGGGTTGAAGTTATCCTTGAGCATCAATATCAGTCCTCGGCAGATTCAGGAGAGTACCTTCAGCGATTTTGTGCTGTGCACCTTGAAAAAATTTCCCGAGGGGCTGGCGCAATGGCTGGAGATAGAGCTGCTTGAAGACAGCGATTTTGATGATAGCGACGCTGTGCTAGAAAACATGCGGATTCTGAAAGAGCAGGGGATTCGTTTTCTGCTGGACGATTTCGGAACCGGCTATGCCTCGCTGGCGCATTTTTATAATTTGCCGTTTGATTTGCTTAAGATCGACCAGAATTTTGTCAAACGTATGCTTGATCGCAGCGATAATCTGGATATTGTGGAAGGGGTCTTGCGCCTCTCAGAGGCGATTCAGCGGCCTGTGATCACCGAAGGTGTCGAATCGATCGAGATCGGCTATATGCTGATGAAACTCGGCAGTCAGTTTGCCCAGGGGTATGGAATCGCCCGTCCTATGCCGATGGATCGGGTTAAAAGCTGGCTGGAGGAGTGGGAACATGCGAATCCTTGGCAGGATCTTCGAGCAGAAATCGAGGATGATCATCTACGCTATGACCTGGGGGTGGCGGTTTTCAGTCAGCGCTGGTGGGTCAATGCGATCGAGCGGCATCTCAAAATCTGCTGCATGGGAGAGAAGGTTCCCGCGACTTATCATTCGGGGATGCCTGAACTGGATGAGAGCAAGTGCCAGTTTTACTGCTGGTATCGAGGTATCGGCAAAACCCGTTACGGCAAAATGCCCGGTTACGGTTCTCTGTATGAACAGCATCATGAAATGCATGAACTGGCCAAACAAATCTATAAATGCACCGAAATCGGCGATTATGAACAGGCCTGGTCGCTGTTCGCTCAGCTCAAGCAGGTGAGCCTCAAAATCATCGACCAGATTGAAGGGTTTGACGCCTAAGCAACCTAACCCCTTGCCTTTATCTCGGCAGTGAACCGTTATTGATGTCGATACAGACGCCGTTTATATATTCCGGACTTTCGGTTGCCAGCCAGAACATGGTGTCCGCCACTTCTTGTGCCGTAGCGAAGCGACCGCTGATGGTATTCTGCAAAAAAGCTTTCTGACGGTGTTCGGGAATACTGTCGAGCATATCGGTTTCCACCGGACTCGGCGCGACGGCATTGACGATAATGTCGCCTTGAAAAGCTTTGGAGAACGCCTTGGTGGCATTGATCAGACCGGCTTTGGCGATCCCGTACCAGATGTCGGGGTGTCCGATCTGGCCGGCAATGGACGCGTTGTTCACCACTCGCGCCTTATAGTCGCTTGGCGCTTTGAGTTTCTTTTCCAGCAATGTGGTTAACTGCACCGGAGCGATAATGTTCAGATTCAGGGCGTAGTCGCGTTGATCGGCAGGGTAATCGTCATAGGTGATCGGCTGTAAAAGCCCTGCATTATTGACCAGTACGTCGATGTCATCTATCTGTCCGGCCAGAACGGGTAGCTGTTCGATCTGCGTCAGGTCGAATGCAATGCAGCGCACTTGCGGGTGGTTCTGGTAGTCAAAACTTTCGCGATTGGAAAAATCACGCGCGATAATGGTAACGAAATCGCCCTGTGTGACGAACTTTTCAGTCAACGCCAGTCCGATTCCTTTATTGCCGCCGGTAATCACGACCTTTCTCATAAAATAGTCCTTTCTTTTTGCGCCTTTCTGCGCAGAGATTTTAAGAAAGTATACCGGTACTGTACAGCGGGCGGGAGTTTTCTAAGCGCTGGATCGCCCGTCCCCGAGTTTTTGCAGAAACCATTTTCTGGCGGCATCTGCGGCTAGGTCGAGCGTACCCGGTTCTTCGAATAGATGGGTCGCTCCGGGAATCACGGTTAACTCGCATTCGGCGTGCATTTGCGACTGAGCCAGTTTGTTCAGTTGCAGAACTTCGTAATCCAAACCTCCGACGATCAGCAGTGTCGGCGCTTGCACCTTGGCCAATACCGGTTGTGCCAGATCGGGCCTGCCTCCGCGCGAAACCACGGTCTTAATCTTATCGGCAAGCGATTCGGCGGCAAACAGTGCAGCGGCGGCTCCGGTGCTGGCTCCGAACAGGCCGATCGGTAAATCAGCCAGTTTCGGCTGTCGGGCGACATACTTTATGGCGTAGCGGCTTCTGTCACTTAACAGCGGAATATCGAAACGGAATTCGCGCGTCAGCATATCTATTTGGTTCTCTTCAGCAGTCAGCAAGTCAAACAGCAAAGTCGCCAAGCCAGCCTGATTAAGCAGTTGAGCGACATGGCGGTTACGGGAACTGAAACGACTGCTGCCACTGCCGTGAATAAAAAGAACCAGGCCTCGAGCATCGTCGGGCAGGCGCAGATTTCCCTCCAGTGTGACGTCACCGGCAGGAATCTGCATGCTACTTTCTGGAATTTCAGGGTTCATAAGCTACGCCTGCCATGCCTCTTGGAGCTGCTGTTTGACCTCGGCGTCGCTTACCTGGTCAAACTGTAGATACCACTGCCCGATCGCGGAAAAATCGTACGGCTGGAAAGGGCAGACAACCTGATCGACTTTGGATTCGATCAGTTCGACGCTTTGCGGCGGAGCGACTGGCACGGCGACTGTGACGGATGCGGGCTTCTGCAAGCGAACCGCGTCAATTGCCGCCAGCATTGTAGAGCCGGTTGCCAGTCCGTCATCGACCAGTACGACATCGCGATTCTGCAGTGTCAGATGCGGGCGTTCGCCTCTATAGGCTTTTTCGCGCCTTTCCAGTTCTTGGCGTTCTTTGGCTTCGATGACGGCAATCTCTTTGTCGTCGATGTTATAGGCGCGAATAACGGATTGGTTGAGCACTTTGATATTGCCGCTCGCGATGGCGCCCATTGCCAGTTCCGGAAAATGCGGTGCACCGAGTTTGCGTACCAGCAGCAGATCCAATGGAGCCTTAAAGGCCTTGGCGATCTCGAAAGCGACAGGGACACCGCCTCGGGGAAGAGCCAGTATGACCGGGTTGCGGAGAGTTGTCTGTTGCTGTAAACACTCTGCCAGCCAGCGGCCGGCAGTATCTCGATCAGGTATCGGTAATTTCATGAGTCGCTTTCCTGTTGATTTTAAAGGGAAAGGGGGCGTGTGCTTTTTAGTCTAGCGATTTAGCGAAAGCGCCGTGTCGTTTTAAGATCGAAAATTGATCCGAATAGATTACCGGGTTAAGAAATGGAAGGTGTTGTCGAGTCGTGCTTCTTGAGTGCGGTCTGGATAAATTAAACTGATTTGCTTTCAATATTTATGTTTATTAGTGTTGTAAACGTAGGTTTTTTTAACTCTTTTAGGAATGATGTATGAAATTTTCCCGGTTTGCATTTTTGAAGTTGTGCTTTGCGTTATTTGTAGTGACTTTTTCGGTTCCCGGCTCTGCGACGGAATTAAACAATAGGGAAGCGATGCAAGGTCTTAAAAGCATGCATGTGATCTACGATATCCGTAAATCCACTCCGAATGCGATGTTGGTTTATTTAAAAGGGATTGAATCCAACCGAAGCAATTTGATTAAAGAAGGGGTTGAACCGCATCAGAGAATTGTCTTTATTGCCCGTTCGGTAAAGTTCATTACCACACAACCTTCGGAAGAGGTGGAAATGCAGTATGGGCCGGTTCTCGAGAAAGTAGCGGCTCAGATCGCGCGACTGGTTGAACTGGGCGTTAAAATGGAAGTTTGTTCCGCCGCGACAGCGGCTTTTAATGTCGATAATGATACCTTGCTTCCGGGCATTAAGCCGGTCCGTTCAGGCTTTTTATCGGTGATGGGCTGGCAGGCTCAGGGATATCAGTTAGTGCCGGTTTACGATTGAACCGCTCCAGGCTTATCCGTCGTAGGGTTAAATAGCAAGCCCGCCGTATGTTCGGCGGGTTTTTTATTGGTTGACGCCTTATAAGTCGGCGGTTCGGCAATCATTCGAAATAGCGGGTAAAGGCTTCCACCGGTTCCCGCTCGGTGCGGTACTGGTTGACCGGATGATCGGTGTTTTCGTAGCCAAGTGCCATTCCTCCGAGCAAGAGTTTATCGTCACCGTAGCCGAGTTGTTCGCGGATAATATCGGGATATTCTCCCAAAGCGCCTTGCGGACAGGTGCCCAGCCCTTCTTCCAGTGCCAGCAGCATAATATTCTGGACAAACATGCCATAGTCGAAAAACGAACCGGTCTGCAGATTTTTATCCATAAAGAAATACAGTGCGACCGGAGCGTCGAAACTGCGGTAGTTTGCCGCCCATTGTGCCATCTGTCCGGCCTTGTCATGGCGTTCGATCTTTAAGGCGCCATATAACTGCTTTCCGGTTTGTACCCGGCGCAGTTTATAAGCGCCTTTCCATTCGTCCGGGTAGTAAGCGTAGTCCATTTTGCCGCGTTCACCGGCAGAAAATTTATCCAGCATGGCGTTCTGTAAGCGCAGTTTTGTCTCGCCACTGACAACCGCTACCTGCCAAGGCTGAGTGTTGACTCCGGAGGGCGCATAACGCGCGGCATCCAGAATCCTCTGAACAATTGCATTGTCCACCGGCTGGTCTAAAAAAGCGCGTACGGAATGACGCTGGGTTATCGCTTGAGATACAGACAGGCTCATATTCTTCCTTGATATTCCGATTGAAAATACTGGTTGAAAGGGGATTATACCCACAGGCTCAGAGGAGGATCCATCATCAGCGCTTTGAGCAAATCGGTTTTGCTGATGATTCCGACCAGATTATCCTGCTCGTTAACGACTGGCAGAGCGCTGAGCTGGTATTCGTACAGTACTTGCGCCACACGGCGGACATCTGAAACGGGATCTACGGTAATGACTTCCGGATTCATAAACTCCGTAATCGGGGTGTTGGGCGGAAGCCGGTCGTGCAGACTGACTTTAAACAGCTGCTGGTAGGTCAGCAATCCGACCAGCGATTGTTGCACGTTTATCACCGGCATCTGCTGGAAGCTGCCCTTTTCAAAAATATCCAGAGCCTGTTTTAGCGTCGTACCGCTGTCCAGAGTGGCGACAGGCTGAGACATGATCTGGTAGGCATGCACTAGAACGCTGCGGTCGTTCAGCTGCAGCATTTTACGATAGGCTTCCCGGTGACGGGCATTGGCCGCCGTTTCAGGAGTATCCTCGGAGCCGCTTCCTTGAATGGAAAAGGTTTGCTCTCGGGCGACATCTTCGTGCAAATCAGGGGCTTGTCCGGCGTTCGGTTGATGCACTTTGTGCAGTTGTTCCAGGCTGCTGCGGAAGCGTCTTCCTTGAATATTATAAATAGCGAACATGATTCACCTCGCGGATAGCAAGGTTCTATCTTAGGCGTAATTCATTTCAATTTCACGCTGTAAGCATGACGGATTGATTGAAAATATATCTGGTATTTAAGGGTATATGATATATACTTGTTTGACTGTGCTAAGAGTTTTCGTTTAAGCAAGTAGTGGAAATATCGTGTTTTTACATGTCCTTACTGGTTTTATGAGTTTAGCGCAGGATTTGTCGTATTCATTTTGCGGTTTTCGTTAACCGTAAGAACTTTTCCTCCAATGGGCATTGTTTTTCAACAGAGCCCATTATCTTTCCTGGAGTTCTTCATTCACTCCAGGAGCTTTTTTTCACGACTTTGTTCCATCCTTTGGCCTTAACGGTTTTCTTCGAATGTCACCTTATCCGGATTATTGTCCCGGATCACCACTGTTCCGGCGATTTTGTCGTGCCACCCCTGTTTTTTCGGGTCAAAGCCGATCCAAATGAACCCGAGTCCCAATGGCACGGCGGAGATAATATAAGCGAAGTAGCGGATCACAGCTTGAAAGACGGAAAGCTTGTAACCGGTTCTGGCATCAACGATTTTCAGTTTAGTGGCCATTTTTCCGGGCGTGCCATAAAAACGCACCCAAAGCCAGATAATGACGATAAACGGCAGTATCCAATTGATCAGCAAGTCCCAAAAGCCGTGGATAATCGCACCGTTGCTCATCTCCTCGGAGCCGTAAATCATCATGGTGGGAATAGTGAAAACAATGACCATCAGGATGGCGTCGATAAAAGTCGCCCCGACTCTGATCCAGAAACCCGCATACGTTGGTTGCATTCTATTCTCCTCGATCGATTAAATAGCGCTTTATTTATCAAAAGCATATACAAAATACCATCTTAACCGAGTTTAATTGCGTATTACAGATGGTAGAGATCGAAAGATTTTTTGGCAAGGGGTCAGCTCATTTTCACCAGGATATCTTCCAGCGAATTCGCACAGATTTGAAAACGTTTACCGATCTCTTTCAACTGCAAAAGCAGTTCGCGGTGAATGAACATCTCTTGAAGGTTATTGCTTTTTGAAAGCAGGGCCATCTTTTCGACATAAATATCCACCAGATAATCATAGCTGTCGCGAACGTTTTGCGCTTCAACCGCGACGGCAAGATGATCTTTCTCGATCAGTTTTTCAAACCCTTTGGCAAGGTGTTCCGCACTCAGGCAGATTTGCGAAAAAATGGTGTTGTAGCCATTGTGCAATTCACGGATTTCATAGGCTTTGGCTTCGATAATGAAGTGACGGATACTGACAGCCAGCCAATCTAACTGGCTGATGATGCGAAAAATGGATTCGCGATCGATGGGGGTGATAAAGCTGTTGAGCAATTCATTCATATTGCTCTCTTTGATGCTTTTCGCCTGATGTTCGTCTTCGGTTACCGCCTGACAGCAGATCTCGTCGCCCTCGATAAAGCACGACTGCAGATCGTGCGTGATACGCTTGATAGCCTGCGCATGCTGGTTCAAGGCACCGAGGAAATCGACCTCTCTCGGTAAGACGTATTTTTGGAGAAGGGATCTAAACATGAGAACCTCCGAACAGGTGGAAAATAAACGTGGCGTATAAGGCGCCAAGGAGCATTGAAATCGGAACATTCAAAAACCAGCCGGTGACAATTCCTTTTGCTTTGAGCCAGTTCACGTGTCGGGGTTTTTCAGCGGCGCCATTGCCTATCAAAGTCGCTGTCACCACCTGAGTGGTTGAAGTCGGGGCGCCTATCAAGGTAGCCATGGTATTGACCAGTGAAGCGCTGAGTTGATTAGCCACTGAATGCACGACGCGGACACGATAAATTTCAAATCCCAGGGTCTTGATAATACTCCATCCGCCGAAGAAGGTCCCCAGGGTAATTGCCGTAGTGCACAGTAAAATTGTCCATAAAGGGATTTCGAAACTTTGCGTCTGGCCGGTGGCTAAAAGCATCATGCCGATAATCGCCATCCCTTTCTGGGCGTCGTTTGCGCCGTGCGAAAAGCCGAGCCAGGCGACACTGAAATACTGCGACGCAATAAACAGATTACGTATCCGGTAGGTGAAGTTTTTGAACAGGTTTAGAATCAGTTTCATTAAAAGAAAACCGATCAGAAGTCCCAGAAACGGAGAGGCAAAAAGTCCGGCAATGACTTTCATCACGCCATCAAGCTGCCCGTTAAGCAAGGCTTCGATTCCCCAGTTCACCTGTTGATTGCCAAGTAAAGCCAGCCCCGCTCCGACCAACCCGCCGGCCAAAGAATTGGACGATGACGACGGGTAGCCGAGTTTCCAGGTAACCAGATTATAAGAGATGGCTGCCAGCAGTGCGCCTATCACCAGGCTTTGTGCGCTCTGAACCTGTGCGTCACTGATATCGACAAAAGTGCCGATGGTATCGGCGACGGCCAAGCCCATAACCAGAGGGCCTAGAAAGGTGAAGATGCCGGCAATAATAATGGCCACCGACGCTTTCATTGCACCGGAAGCAATTGCAGTTGCGACCATGTCAGCCGAATCGTGGAAGCCGTTGGTGAAGTCGTACAGCGCAACGACAACAATCACCATGATTAAAAGAAAGAAGCTCAATTCCATGGAAAGGTTATCCGCTTGCAGAGATTAGGCATTCTGCGGACTTTGCAGGTAGTCAACGATCTCCTGTATAGAGCCGCTGAATTCGACTTTATGCTGCCGCTTCTGCATCTGATAGTCGTACATAGGGTCGTAATACTCGACCAGCAGGGTCTCGATCCATGTTTGGTGCTCGTCGATTGATCCGCTGCTTAACTGCGTCTGCAGCGCCTGACTGAATTGCTGCAGCACTCTTTGATAGCGTTCGCCGCCGAGTCGTTTCTGGATACGGTTAAATGCCGCGAGCATAAAAGCCTGCCAGTCATCGATGGACGGATATTCTTTTTGCGCCTGCACGACATACTCGTCGAGCGTAATGGAAATGCGCTCTTCAAGCGGAGTTTCCAGAACGATCCGGGAGCCGCTTTTGAAAAACTCAAACAGCTCTTTGGACATGTAAACGGTGCCGATATTGCGCCCTTCATCTTCAATCACCAGCCGTCTGTGCGGCGTTTCCCGAAAACGGATCAGCTCCATCGCCAGAGCGTTTTCGAAATTGATTTGCGTCGGCTGCGGCGTGGCATGCCGGCCGAAAGCGGAACCGCGGTGATGTGCCAACCCCTCCAGATCAACGGTATTCTGCAGTTGTTGCAGCAGCAGCGTTTTACCGGAGCCGGTGCGCCCGGCCAGAACGACAGGTTGAATAGAGGATTGCGCAAAGGTTGTAGGTACGGATTCTAGAAAGTCGATCAGGTAGCGACGAAAAGCCTTATAACCGCCTTTTAAGCGTACGATTTCGCGCCCCGCATCCTTAAGCCATTGTTGGGATATTTTCGAGCGCATGCCGCCACGGAAGCAGTACAGAAGCGCATCCGGGTGGGCGTCCATAAAGGCCTTCCAGGATTGTACTCGTGGTTCGCGAACTTGTTCATTAACCAGTTTATGACCGAGTTTAACCGCCGCCTCGTTGCCGTAGTGTTTGTAACAGATACCGACTTTCTGCCGTTCCTCATCATTCATCAGTGGCAGATTGACCGTATTGGGGAAAGCGCCCTGGGTAAACTCCACCGGAGCGCGCACGTCGATCAGAGGCGTATTGTTCAATACGATCGATTTGAAATCATCGGTCTGCGGCAGGTCTTGCTCAAATTGCGTAATGGAGACGGCCATTAAATTACCTGTATGCAGTGTGACTGTGTTTCGAGCGCAACGGTACGGCCGATCGGTTCGAGTTGCAGTCCGTGCTGCGCGGCAACAGCTTTGAATTCCTCTACGGCTTCGTTCTTAACCGCCGCCAGCAGTCCTCCGGAGGTCTGCGGGTCGCACAGCACCATTTTCTGTGTTTCGCTCAGGGCTGCGCCGTTCGCGCCGCTGACCTTATGCCCGTAACTGTCAAAGTTGCGTCCGGTTCCGCCCGGCGTGCAGCCTTGTTCAAGATAATCCAGAACATGAGGCAGAACCGGAACCTTGGCAAACTCGATTTGCGCGGCAATATGACTGCCTTCGCAGATTTCGATTAGGTGTCCTAGTACGCCGAAGCCGGTTACGTCGGTCAGAGCGGTAACGCCTTCGAGCTTGGCAAATTCGCTACCAGCCTTGTTCAGGGTGGTCATGGCGTCAACCGCCATTTGCATATGTTCCGGCTGAATTTTTTTCTGTTTCTGGGCCGTCGTCAGGATTCCGATACCGATCGGCTTACTCAGAAACAGTTGGCAGTCGGCTTCGGCACTGGCGTTGCGTTTCAGATGGCGGTTGTCTACCAGGCCGGTTACCGCCAGACCGAAGATCGGCTCCGGTGCATCGATCGAGTGGCCTCCTGCGAGTGGAATGCCCGCGGCCTGACAAGTCGCACGACCGCCTTCGATAACCTGTTGACCGACATCAGGTGGCAACTTATCGATCGGCCAGCCGAAGATCGCAATCGCCATTAACGGATTTCCGCCCATGGCGTAGATGTCGCTGATAGCATTGGTCGCGGCAATCTGACCGAAAGTAAATGGGTCATCGACGATCGGCATAAAAAAGTCGGTGGTACTCAGAACGGATGTGCCGTTACCAAGATCGTAGGCTGCGGCGTCGTCTTTGGTACTGTTGCCGACCAAAAGCGCCGGGTGCGGAGCGATATCCATTGAGGTCTGCAGAATGCTGTCGAGAATTTTTGGAGAAATTTTGCAACCGCAGCCAGCGCCGTGACTGTATTCGGTCAGTTTAATCGAATTTTGCGTCCCGCTTTGTTCAGCACTCATAGATAACCTCTTAGCCGTTATTCGGTATTGATTTTTAAGAGCACTATTTTAGAGATTTATCTCAGGTTCGGGGGAGGATTAATACAAAAATACTTGAGATAGCGTGATTACAGAAGAGTTCTTGTCAGTTTGCGGATCACCGTTCGGGATTCGCTAGCGTCGTTAAGCGTTTCGGTTTCAATTGTGAAGCGACAGCGCTCGCCGTTTGGCGTGATAACTGTAAGATCGTCCTGCCGGGAAGGGGAAGCCATCGTATGCCGGATATATTTTGGTCCGTACTGTCTTGGCGGCAGAACGTCCTGAATCAGAACTCGGATATTCTCGACGCCGCGAATGTCACCGTAGGGTGAAGCAGTCGACCAAATCGCATACGGATGAAAAAGCTCGCCTGCGGCCTCAGCATCCCGTCGGTCAACGCAATCGAGAAAGCGCATTAACAGCAGGCGTTTGGAATTTCGTGCTGCGTAGGCGGTGTGCAGAAGTTCATGGGCGCGCTCGGAATTCGGTTTTTCCAGCTCGGTCGCATAAAGTTTCTGAATGTCCCGGTTTTCATAAGAGCGTCTGCGCGGTGCCTGACTATCGATCTGATAAATGGCCTGCATGCGTTTGTGCAGAATATCCGGATCCATCGATTTCGGTTCCCCGCCGCCGCCAAGACATCCGCCCACGCAGGCCATCACTTCAATGGCGACATACTCCTCGCGCCATTGCTCCGATTGCAGCATTTTCTGTAATGCGGCAATGCCGTTACAGATGGCCACTTTGCCGATACCGGGAATCTGTGCCTCCTTTATACCCTGACGAACACCACGCAGCTGCTGCCATTCCAGCGGCAAGCTGTCTTCCTGACCGATAAAATGGCTGGCCGTCCGAACCACCGCTTCCATGACGCCACCCGAGGCACCGAAAATCTGCGCGGCTCCGGTACTTTCTCCTAAAGGGTTGTCGAATTCGCCATCTTCGGGCAGGGCGCTGAAGGGAATGCCTCGCGCTTTGATCATTCGGGCCAGTTCGCGGGTTGTCAGGACGTGATCGACGTCGCCGGAAACACCGGGCCGGACGGATTCATCCTTTTTGGCGGTGCACGGCATGACACTCACTACATAGGGTTCGTTTTTCCCGTCGGCAAAGTCGGCACCGAGCGATTGTGTGAAAGCGCCGCGTTTGGTCAGAGCTCCATGCATCTGCTGCGGCGATTTTGCGGTGCTCAGGTGCGGTAACAGATCCGGACGATTAAGCTCAACCCAGTTGACCCAGCCGGGGCAGCAGGAGGTAAACAGGGGGAGATTCTTTTGGCTTTTCAGGCGACCCAGAAATTCGCTTCCTTCTTCCATAATGGTCAGATCGGCAGCAAAATTCGTGTCAAAGACGTAATCGAAACCGAGTGCTCTTAAGGCGTTGATCATACGACCGGTACTGACGGTACCAGGTTTCATGCCGAATTCTTCGCTGATGGCAACACGGGTTGCCGGAGCGACCTGTACGGCCGAAATTCTTCTATGGGCATCAAGCGTATGCAGAACTTCATGCCAGTGTGGCGTTTCGATCAGGGCGCCGACCGGGCACACCAGCGTGCATTGACCGCAGGAGATGCACTTGGTTTCGGATAATGGCTTGTCGAAAACCGTTACCGGCATGCGTCCCTCGCCGTGTTCGGCGAAACCGATAATATTCTGCTGCTGACCCGGTTCACCGCAGGCTTCGGCACAGAGTCCGCATTCAATGCATTTTGAAAGATCGCGCCAGATACTGGGGGAGGTATGGTCGGTCAGGCGGTGTTCGGGGTGCTCAGCCGATCCTCGCGGAAGTTTCGGCCATTTGTCTTCCAGCTGATATTCGCTGACCAGATTCTGAAACTGGCAAGAGCCGTTGACTTCGCAGCGGATGCAGTCGTTCGGATGTCGGGCCAGAAGCCACTGTGCATCCGCTTTACGGAAAGCGATTAATTCATCGCTGTCGGTTTCGATAATGTCGCCGTGCTGGGCTAGAGTTTTACAGGCAGGTTGTGGTTTTTGAGCGCCCCGAACTTTCACCAGACACATTCGACATACTGCATGGGAGGGCAGACGGGGATAGTAGCAGAGGGTCGGGATATGAACTTCCGCTTTTCTGGCGGCATCCAGCAAAGTTGCTCCGCTGTCGACTTCAACAACACGCCCATTAACCGTGACCTGAATCATGCGACATAATCCATTAATGAAGATGAGGTTAATCTAACACTCGGTCCCCCGAGAATCAATCCGCTTAATTCTTTTCGGTAAGACGGATAGCGTTATCAATACAGAAACGCAGGCATTGCGGCAGGTTTAATTTATTTCGCCGTTAATCCAGGCCAGGGCTTCAGTAACTTTGGCGAATTCGACCATATTATCGAGCCCCTCGGCATAAGCGCTGACCAGTATGAAAGGGTGTGGGTTGTGATGTTTCTTTACAATCGCCGTCTTATTGCGCCGGAAGTAATGTGCATTTCTGGCAAGGCGTTTTCCGTATTCCAGTTGCTCCTCATCAGACATATGGGTTTCAGCTTCGGAAACATTGATCAGTACGTTCATATGCGGCTGGATTTTCAGAATCTCGATTAACTGATCCAGCAGATCAATTCTGTCCTGGTGGGAGGTTTCTTTATCGTAAAAAGCGTGAAGCAGATTGTTTTCAATATCCTTATGGAGTGTAAATCCCATTGAAGCGCCCTTTTTGAGAGTAACTTCCACCGGTTCGGGTAAATCAGGTAAGTGGTTCAGGAAGTTGAATTTTCGTATGAGAGTAAAAAATACCAGAATTTTCCCGTTAAGGGTAAATTCATCGCGAATAAATGCAAAAAGCCCAGTCGGGTTTTTGTTCATTTCTTGCTTGCCCAAGAAACGAACCAAAGAAAGGCTCCCTCCGTTCCATTCGCGGGAGCCTTCTAGCGCTTGAGTTTGGCGCGTCGTAACTCCCTCGCGGATACGCTCGGTCTAACAATCTCCGCGCTGATCAAACTCATCGCTAAGAATGCTCACCACTTATTCCAAGAGGGAATCCTCTTTATTTGGCGTTGTGAGAGTCCAAAACTCCAAACAAAATTTATCGCCTTAAAAAAAGTCTAAAAGAAGAATGTCGATGTAGAGCCTAAAAACACAAATCCTCTTTGGAGTGCGCTTAGGCTGAGTCAGCGAAAATTTTGCAATAGCGGCGGTGGCTGTCTGAGCCCGCTTGCGGGCGAGTTAAAGCCGCGCAAAATTAAGCGCTATTCAGTCTTGGTAAACGGAACAGGGTGTCTTTTTTTGCCTACTTTCTCGGCTCTTCGCCGAGTTCGTTGTTTGTTGGACAAGCAACAAAGTAAGGGGAGAGATTGTATTCCATAGGATAAAGTAATTTTCTTAAAAGATTTCGATATTGGTGTTTAGATAGAACTGAATAATTCTTCAATTTTGATAATTTGTTTTGCAGAATTATTTAGTTGATTTAATAGGTCTTCTAGTACGGCTACAGCGCGTCTTTTCGATCTGGTAAATTCACTTGTTAGACTAGGCATGTTCTTGATCACATTCTGGAATGTAATCAGTTGTTCTAATGTTGTTAAAACTGATTTTTTATAATTTATTAATTCCCTTAAATAATCGGGAATTTCGCTTTTATTGAGGTATGGAGCCAATATTATAGCGATTTTTGTAAAGGCTTCTGCGAACGTCAAATTTTGTGTATGTAAATTTGGAATTTCTTTGGAAAGATTTGTTGTAAAAAACTCTATGTCTTTAGCGGATTTAGATGTAATTTCGAGAATTTCTAAAAAATTAGATTTTTCAGTTGCTTGATAAATTTCTTGTGTTCTCAGTTCAAACTTTGATTTTAATTCCAAAGTGAAGTCGGTTAGTCTGTGAACGATAACACTAACTTCATTCATTGCTAGATTGCTTTTTGTTACCAGGGCTTCGATATTTTCTTCTAAATCAGCATCAAGTTCATCAAGAGAATTTAGGTTTAAAAGTGGATCTGATGAATCGTATTTATTTTTGTCTGAGTTTAATGATATTGAATTATTGCCCTGAAGCCATTTTTTCAAAATATCAGTTAAGTGGATTCTGATATTGGTTTCAAAATCATCAGTGGTTTCAAATTGTTGATATAAGGCACCGTGAGTATTTGATAACTCATTCTTGAAATCCTGAATTTTTGCCACTTGTTCTGTATCGAGTTTACTAGGAGCAATTCCTGCGTCTTTGAAGTAGAACATGATTTCTATGTTCTCCCCTTTTTTGTATCTGTCTAACGCTCTTGTAAATTCTTCTTCAGTGCCTGAATTTGCTTTCGGCGTGGGAGTTCCATATCTGCCCCATAGTACACCTACAAAAATATCAAAATCATCGCCTATTTGGCTGTTGATTACTTCCTGAGGATATTTACCAATAGCAGGTCTTGTATGTGTTTCCCATTTGATTAACTCAAGCATTACATTATGATGAGTTGACCACGTCCTATTTATCTCATTGATTGCGTTTAAAACAACTTCTCTTTCTGGTTGAACATCGCTTGGAGAAGCGATGAATACCTTAAGAATGGTGCAGGTTCTAGCCATTTTATTTCCATTGATGTTCTAATTTTTAGAATTCTAATATTCATTATTTTATAACAAAAAAGCCCAAGTGCATTTCTGCGACTTGGGCTTTTTAGTATGGCTTGTGAAAGCTGCGAGAGAATTAAACTTCCAGGAAGTCCAACATTCCTTCTGCGGCTTTACGACCTTCGGCGATTGCGTGTACCACCAATGAAGAGCCGCGAACCATATCACCGCCGGCAAACACTTTCGGGTTGCTGGTCTGGAATTGGTACAGGGTGTCTTCGGAAGCGACTACGCCGTTCCAGTTGTTCAGCTCGATATCGAAATCTTTGAACCACTCTGGTGGGTTTGGTTGGAAGCCGAATGCAACGATAACCGCATCACAAGGGATAACGCGCTCAGAACCTTCAACCATTTCCGCACGACGACGACCGTTTTCGTCCGGCTCACCCATGCGAGTTTCGATCACTTTTAGACCTTCAACTTTACCGTCACCGATAACTTCAACCGGAGCCAGGTTAAACATGAATTGAACGCCTTCTTCCTTAGCGTTTTTCACTTCCGCACGAGAACCAGGCATGTTTTCTTCGTCACGGCGGTATACACAGTAAACTTCGTCGGCACCTTGACGGATAGAAGTACGGGTACAGTCCATAGTGGTATCACCACCACCAAGAACCACAACGCGTTTGCCTTCCATTGAAACGTAAGGCTCTGGTTTGTTTTCGTAACCAAGAACGTTTTTAACGTTACCGATCAGGAAGTCCAGTGCTTTGTATACGCCAGGCATATCTTCACCCGGGAAGCGACCCGCCATTGGCTTGTAAGTTCCCATTCCCAGGAATACTGCATCGTAGTTGTCCATTAGCTCTTGGAACTGAATGTCTTTACCGACTTCTACGCCGCAGTGGAATTCGATTCCCATGTGTTCAAGAATTTCGCGACGCTTCTGAACCACTTCTTTGTCCAGTTTGAACTGAGGGATACCGAAAGTCAGTAGACCTCCGATCTCAGGCTGCTTCTCGTAAACCACCGGCTTAACACCGTTACGGATCAGAATATCTGCTGCTGCGATACCGGCAGGGCCGGCACCAACGATCGCCACTTTCTTATCGGTCATTGGAACGTCAGACAGGTCAGGCTTCCAACCCATTGCGAAAGCGGTATCGGTGATGAATTTCTCAACCTGGCCGATGGTGACCGCACCGAAGTTCGTGTCTTCTAGGGTACAAGCTTGCTCGCACAGGCGGTCTTGCGGACAGATACGACCACACATTTCCGGTAGCGAGTTGGATTTATGAGAAATCTCAACCGCTTCCATAATGTTGCCTTCGGCAACCAGCTTCAGCCAGTTTGGGATGTAGTTGTGTACCGGACAGGCAAATTCGCAGTATGGGTTACCGCAGTGCAAACAACGGTCTGCCTGCGCCATTGCGTCTTTCATGTCAAACGGCGCGTAGATCTCTTTAAATTCAACCTTACGCTCTTGAGCCGGCTTCTTTTCAGGAAGCTGGCGGTTTAGCTCTAAAAATTGTCTTACATTTG
The DNA here is from genome assembly GCF_017571475.1 of Thiomicrorhabdus sp. 6S3-12. Classification (GTDB taxonomy): domain Bacteria; phylum Pseudomonadota; class Gammaproteobacteria; order Thiomicrospirales; family Thiomicrospiraceae; genus Thiomicrorhabdus. The sequence continues at coordinate 178,214 of NZ_JAGETW010000007.1, forward strand.
GCATTTTTAAATTCCTTCCAGTTCCTTAGTCAGCTTGCTTCGCGAATAGGTCAAACAGGTGCTCGATATCGATAGCACGTGATTTAACCAGCCAGAAGTCACGGATCATACCGCTGAAGTTATCCAGCACTTCCTGACCCCATGGGCTTTGCGTTTTGCCGACATACTCTTCAAGCAGGTCGCGCAAGTAACAGCGATAGGCTTCGGTCTGTTCGGTATCGATGCGGATCGCTTCAACCATTTCCGAGTTCAGGTTGTCCGGCAGGGTGCGCTCCTGATCCAGGATAAACGCCATACCGCCTGACATACCGGCACCGAAGTTGACGCCGACAGGCCCTAGAGAGACAACTGTACCGCCGGTCATGTATTCACAACCGTGGTCGCCCAGACCTTCGGTAACCGCGATGGCGCCCGAGTTACGAACACCGAAACGCTCACCACCGGTACCGTTTGCGAACAGCTTACCGCCGGTCGCACCGTATAGACAGGTGTTACCAACGATTGGCGTGTTCTTCGGATCGAATGAAGAACCTTGTGGCGGACGGATGACGATTTCACCACCGGCCATACCTTTACCGACGTAGTCGTTCGCGTCACCTTCAAGGTGCAGGTTTAGACCGTCGACGTTGAACACACCGAATGACTGACCGGCGATACCGGTTAGTTTCAAGGTGATCGGAGTATCTTTCATACCGTCGTTGCCGTAACGCTCGGCGATCTCACCGGCAACACGCGCACCGATTGAACGGCCGGTGTTGACCAGATGGAATTCAAAAGTTCCACCCGCTTTCGCTTCGATTGCAGGCAGAGTCTTCTGAACCATCTCTTCTGCAATATGGCCGTGATCCCAAGGGTTGTTACGATCAACCTGAACTGTGTGTGGCTTATCGGCCGGTACACCGCCATCGGTAATGAATGCAGAAAGATCGATGTTCTTCTGTTTCTCGGTTAGCGGCTCGTCGATCATCTTAAGAAGATCAACACGACCAACCAAGTCTTCCAGTTTGCTGACACCCAGTTTCGCCATCCATTCACGCGTCTCTTCGGCAACGAAACGGAAGTAATTCATAACCATTTCAGGCAGACCGATAAAGTGTTCTTTACGCAGGCGCTCATCCTGAGTTGCAACACCTACCGCACAAGTATTCAAGTGACAGATACGCAGGTATTTACAGCCTAGTGCGATCATCGGAACGGTACCGAAACCAAAAGATTCGGCACCCAGAATCGCAGCTTTAATAACGTCCAGACCAGTCTTCAGACCGCCGTCCGCTTGCAGGATAACCTGACCACGCAGATCGTTGGCACGCAGAACCTGGTGCGCTTCGGCGATACCCATTTCGAATGGGTTACCGGCATATTTAACCGAGGTCATTGGTGAAGCCCCTGTACCACCGTCGTAACCGGAGATGGTAATCAGATCCGCATACGCTTTGGCAACACCCGCTGCGATCGTACCGACACCCGGCTCGGCAACCAGTTTGACCGAGATCAGCGCTTTCGGGTTGATCTGCTTAAGGTCGAAAATCAACTGTGCCAAATCCTCAATCGAATAGATATCGTGGTGAGGAGGAGGCGAAATAAGGGTTACACCCGGAACCGAGTGACGCAGTTTCGCGATTGTCAGGTCAACTTTGTGCCCTGGAAGCTGACCGCCTTCACCCGGTTTTGCACCCTGAGCCACTTTGATCTGCAGTACTTCTGCGTTACGCAGGTAGTGTGCGGTAACACCGAAACGGCCGGAAGCGATCTGTTTGATCTTAGACATACGCTCGGTACCGTAACGGCTTGGATCTTCAGCACCTTCACCGGAGTTTGAACGCGCACCAAGGCGGTTCATTGCCGTAGCCAGTGCTTCGTGCGCTTCAGGCGACAAAGCACCCAAAGAGATACCGGCCGAGTCGAAACGCTTAAAGATTGCTTCAGCCGGTTCAACTTCGGAAACATCGATGCTGTTTACGTCGTCTTTGAAAGTGAACAGGTCGCGGATTGTCATTGCCGGACGGTTATTAACCAGTTCGCGGAATTTGTTGTACGCGTTCTGATCGTTCTTCTGTACCGCTTCACGGATGCTGTTAACCACATCCGGGTTGAAGGCATGATATTCGCCACCGTGAACATATTTGAAGATACCACCTTGCTGCATTGTCTTGCGAGGGTTGAATGCTTCCCACGCCAGACGACGCTGATCCAGCTCAAGGTGTTCGAATTTAGTCCCTTCAATTCGTGAAGGCGTGCCTTTGAAACAAAGGTCGACTATGTCGGTGCTAAGACCTACGGCTTCGAACAGCTGAGAACCACGGTAAGAGGTAATGGTCGAAATCCCCATCTTAGACAGGATTTTGAATAGACCTTTATTGATCCCTTTACGGAAGTTCGCAATGTACTTGCTCATGCTGTTCGCAGAATCAAGTTCTTTAGTGCGGATCATGTCAGCGATTGATTCATACGCAAGGTATGGATACACCGCAGTGGCTCCGTAACCGAACAGTACCGCGAAGTGGTGTGGGTCACGCGCCGAACCGGTTTCAACAATAATGTTCGCTTCGGTACGAAGGCCGGTATCAATCAGGTGATGGTGTACCGCACCGGTCGCCATCAACGCAGGGATCGTGGTTAGACCGTTCTCGATATGGTTATCGCTCAGTACCAACAGCGTTTTACCGTTTGCTGCGGCTTTCTCGGCTGCGCTACAAACGTCTTTAACCGCCTGCTCCAGACCTTTTTCTTCGTGGTTGTAGTGCAGAGAGATAATTTCGTGCTGATAGTCGGCATCGCTCAGTTCCATCAACTGTTTCATCATTGACGGGCTGAGAACCGGAGAGTTCGCTTCCAGGCGACGGGCATGTGCAGGACCTTCCTCGAACATGTTCAGCTCGCGACCGAAGCAAGTGTTCAAAGACATAACGATGTTTTCACGAAGCGGATCGATTGGCGGGTTGGTTACCTGCGCAAACATTTGACGGAAGTAGTCATATACCGAACGAGCCTTGTGCGAGAAGACCGGTAGTGGCGCATCGTCACCCATAGAAACAGTCGCTTCCTGACCGTCTTCGGCCAGAACACGGATAACCGCATCGCGCTCTTCAAACGTTACCTGGAAGTATTTCTGGTAAGTGTCGGCCGTTTTGTCGTCCCACTCTTGCAGAGGTTGTTCTGCATCCAGTTTTTCTTCAAGATGCATGTATCCCTGATCCATCCACTCGCGGTATGGCTTTTGATTTTTTAGCTGGTCGTCGATAACTTCCGGCTTCAATAGGGTACCGGTTTCCAGATCCACAGCGATCATCTGACCAGGCTTAAGGCGGCCTTTCTCGACAACATCGGCCGGATCATAGTTGTAAACACCGATCTCGGATGCAAAAGTGACATGGCGGTCTTTGGTGATGACATAACGCGTTGGACGCAGACCGTTACGGTCGACACCGCAGATTGCGTATTTACCGGTGTTAAGAACCATACCGGCCGGACCATCCCAAGGTTCCATGTGCATGGAGTTATATTCCAGGAATGCTTTCTTATCCGGGTCCATGTAAGGCATGTTCTGCCACGCAGGTGGAACCAACAGACGCATTGCCTGGAAGATATGCATATCCCCCATGGTCAATACTTCGATCATGTTGTCCAGTGAGTTGGAGTCGGAACCGGTTTGCGCCACCAAAGGTTTAAGTTCACCTAGGTCCGGCAGCAACGGGGTTTCGAATTTCTTCTGGCGTGCCAGTGCCCAGTTACGGTTACCGCGGATCGTGTTTAGCTCACCGTTATGCGCCAGGAAGCGGAATGGCTGTGCCAGACGCCACTGAGGCGTGGTGTTGGTCGAGAAACGCTGGTGATAAGAGATAACAGATGACGCAAAGGCTTCGTTTTCAAGGTCTGCGTAGAACTTAGGCAGTTCACGAGGCATAACCAAACCTTTGTATGACAACAACTGACTGTTTAGGGAAGCCACGTAAAAAGTCGCGTCTTGTGGCTCGATTTCCATTTCAGTTTTACGGCGTGCAGTAAATAGCAAACGGTTGAAGTCTGCTTCTGCCATGCCTTCCGGAGCATTGACGAAAATCTGTTCGATTTTCGGCTCCATGCCTGCGGCCTGTTCACCCAGTACTTCCGAGCGAACCGGTACCTTGCGCCAGCCTGCAACGTCCAGACCTTTGTTGGTCAGGTATTTTTCAAGTGTTGTACGCGCCAGATCTGCTTTGGCTTCATCCTGATTCAGGAAGATCATACCGGCAGCGTAGATCGCGCCGAGTTTGAAGCCAGCTTCTTGAGCTACAGATTCAAGGAAAGCCTGCGGCTTTTTGATTAGAAGACCACAACCGTCACCGGTACAACAATCCGCGGCAACACCACCGCGGTGTGTCATATTGGCCAGGGATTCAATAGCCGTTTGGACCACCCAGTGACTTGGTTTGTCGTCCATATTGGCGATCAAACCAAAACCACAGTTCTCCTTTTCAAATTCTGGAGAGTAGAGGCCCTTTAAATTCAGGCCTGCTTGCGATTGTAATGGATTCATAATCAGTTTCCTGTTTGTCATCAAGCCTACAAATTAGCTTAGTGAGTCGCTAATAAGTTGATTTGTAAGCAGTTTATTATCTAGACGCGTTTAAAAGTAAAATTGGGCGCGAGATTATACTTTAGATAGGTGATAAATGGCAATTCCAATCAAAACCGGCAGGAATTGATCCGAGCCAAAACTAAAGCTGTAAAAGCGCAAAAAGACCAGTGTGAAATTGTCTTTCACAAAGGTCTTTTTTACCCAAAAAAATTGTATGTTATTTGACGATAATGCTGACGCCGTCCATCTCTTCCGGTTGCGGAATGTCCATAATGTCCAGCATAGTCGGCATAACGTCCGGAAGACGAGCGCCGGAGCGCAGTTTCACATCTTTTTTCGGGCCGAAGTAGACCAGAGGTACCGGGAAGGTTGTATGCGAAGTGAACGGTTCGCCGGTTTCCGGATCCTGCAGCATTTCCATGTTTCCGTGGTCGGCCGTGACAATACATTGGCCGCCGGCTTTTTCGATGGCGTCAAGGATTTTACCTAGCGCTTCATCAACTGCTTCAACGGCTTTAATGCAGGCCGGGAAGTTTCCGGTGTGACCTACCATGTCCGGGTTGGCGATATTGCAGATGAACGTGTCGTATTTATCCGATTCAATCGCTTCGACCAGTTTTTCGGTCAGTTCGCCAACGCTCATTTCCGGCTGCAGGTCGTAGGTACGCACTTTAGGTGAAGGGACCAGAATACGATCTTCGCCAAGGTAAGGCGCTTCGACACCACCGTTCAGGAAGAAGGTTACGTGAGCATATTTTTCCGTTTCGGCAATACGTAACTGACGAAGTTTTAATTTGGAGATAACCTCGCCGAAAGTGTTTTTCAGGTTGCTTGGACGATAAGCAATGGTTGCGCCGAAGTTCTCGAAGTTCTTATGGTATTCGGTCAGGGTTACGAAAGCCGCCAGCAGCGGTGTGTTGCAACGGTGGAATTCAGCAAAGTCGCTCAGAATGAAGGCGCGTGTCAGCTGGCGCGCGCGGTCGGAACGGAAGTTCATGAAAATGACCGAATCGCCGTCTTTGATTTTGCTCTTCTTACCTTTCTTGTTAAGAATTACGGTTGGCTGAATGAATTCGTCGGTTTCACCGCGTTCATAGGCCGCTTCAACCGCTTCTCTGGCCGAATCGGCTTTGAACTCGGATTTACCACAGCAGATAACGCTGTACGCTTCTTCGGTACGTTCCCAGCGGTTATCACGATCCAGCGCATAGAAACGGCCTGTAATCGAACCGATGCTGATATCGCCTTTCAGTTCGCTGATGGCGTTTTCGATGTCGTCGATGTATTTCAACGCGCTCTGCGGAGCTGTGTCGCGACCGTCGGAGAAAATGTGCAGAACCGTTTTCGCACCACGATCGTCAGCCAGTTTCAGGGCTGCCTTGATGTGGTTGATGTGCGAGTGAACGCCACCGTCGGATAAAAGACCCATGATATGAACAACGTGGTCTCGCTCGACCGCTTTGTCGATCGCATTGTTCAGCGCATTGTTGCTGAAAAAGCGGCCGTCATCGATGTCTTTCTGGATGCGGGTCAGTTCCTGATACACCACTCGGCCTGCGCCGAGGTTCATATGGCCGACTTCCGAGTTCCCCATCTGACCGTGAGGCAAGCCAACATCCATTCCGGATGTGCTGATAAGGGTGTTAGGGTTTTCCGCCATTAACTTATCGAAGTTAGGCGTATTGGCTTGTGCAATAGCGTTGAATTCTGTCTCTTCGCGATGTCCCCAACCATCCAGGATAATCAGCCCGGTTGGACGGTATTTAACTTTTATCTTTGGCTTTAACTCTTGGCCCATAATTTCTCTTTACCGTTTGAAAATTTACTAAAATTGCGTTTATTGTAGCGATTTACGCTGTTAAAATCATCAGGTTTGATTAGAGTCTAACAAGGGAATATGAATGTTTATTGAATTTATGCAAGAACAGATGCTGCTGTTTATTGCACTTTTTGTCGTTGTGATAATGCTGGCGTACAGCTATGCGGGTGATAAATTGGCCGGTTTTAAAACCGTCGGTACGGATGAAGCGACGCGACTGTATAACGATGACGCCTTTGTTTTGGATGTTCGTACGGCGGGCGAATACCGCGACGGGTACATCGGTAATGCGCTTAATATCTCCAGTAACGAGATTGCCGGTAAGCTGAACCAGCTGCCGTCCGACAAGGATGCTCCGATTCTGGTTTATTGTTTGAGCGGTGCGCGTTCTTCGCGTGTGGCGATGACGTTGGCTAAAAACGGTTATACCTCGGTGAATAATCTGCGCGGCGGTATCACCGCGTGGAAAGCAGCCGGGCTTCCGGTTGGCCGCGAACGTTCAAAAAAAAACAAAAAAAAGCAAAATCAGTAAAGTCGCAGCAGTCGAAAAAGGAGCACGTTATGCCTGAGGTAGTGATTTATTTAACTCGTACCTGCCCGTTCTGTAATATGGCCAAGCGCCTGCTGGATGGAAAAGGGGTCAGTTACGAAAGTATTGATATTGGCAATGATCGAGACGCGTGGGCCGCTCTGGAAGAGAAGACCGGCCGTAACACTGTGCCGCAAATCTATGTTGGTGAGCATCATGTTGGCGGTTTTGACGACCTTTCCGCGGCGGATAAGTCCGGTGAGCTGGACCGATTGTTGAAGGGATAACGAATCCCCTAAAAGGCAGGCTTGAGACCTGCCTTTCTGCTATCTATCCCTAATATTTTTATTCAAAAAATTAACTAAAAAGGATTTTTCATGTCTGAACAAGAACAGGTTTTTTCTATTCAGAAAATCTACACTAAAGACATTTCTTTCGAATCACCGAATACACCAGAGCTGTTCACGACACAATTTCAGCCGAAACTGTCGGTGGATCTGAATGTCGAGAGCCAGAACATTGCCGAAAATGTTCATCACGTTATTTTGCGTGTAACAGCGACTACAAAAGTGGATGACAAAACCGCATTCCTGTGTGAAGTTGAGCAGGCCGGTATCTTCACTCTGCAAGGTTTTAACGAGTCGGAAACCAGTTATCTTTTGGGTGTTCAATGTCCTGTGGCCCTATTCCCTTATGCGCGTGAAACCGTTTCTGATCTGGTGACGCGAGGCGGCTTCCCGCAGCTTCTGCTTGAGCCGGTGAACTTCGAAGCGATGTATCACGAGCATATGCAAGCCCAGCAGCAACAGGCGCAGCAGTAATTTACCGCGAGTGGAGATTTGCTGGTGAGCCAGCCGGTTAACAATATGTCCAAGAAAATAGCCGTGCTCGGTGCCGGTGCCTGGGGGACTGCACTGGCAATTCATTTGTCCAGAGTCGGGCATGAAGTTGTCTTGTGGACGCATAATGCCAAAGCCGCCAAAGAGATGCGTACGGAGCGTCAGAACCGCCGTTATCTGAAAGACAGTCGTTTTCCGGACGGTTTGATGGTCTCTGATGATCTGAAAGCATCCGTTTCCGGGGTTGACGGAATTCTGGTGGTTGTGCCAAGTCATGTCTTTCGTGATGTTCTTAGGCAGTTGGCCGGAATTTTAGACGGCGCAAGACCGCATATTGCCTGGGCAACGAAAGGGTTTGAGCCGGATTCTCTGCTGTTGCTCCATAAGGTGGCTCAGCAGGTGCTCGGAGCCGAGTTGGATATGACCGTGCTTTCGGGGCCTACCTTTGCTGCCGAGGTGGCTAAGGGGCTGCCGACGGCTATGGTCAGCGCATCGCAAAATTCCGATGAAGCCGATTTCTGGGCACAAGCTTTTCATCACGCTAACTTCCGCATCTATACCCAGAACGATATCGTCGGTGTTGAAGTCGGCGGCGCCTATAAGAATATTATGGCGATCGCTACCGGAGTCTCCGATGGTTTGGGGCTTGGCGCGAATGCCCGTGCCGCACTTATCTCGCGAGGTATGGCGGAAATGATGCGTTTGAGTCTGGCGCTCGGCGGAAGCGGCGAGACCATGATGGGGCTTGCGGGTTTGGGAGATTTGGTTTTGACTTGTACCGATGACTTGTCGCGTAACCGTCGTTTCGGTTATCAGTTGGCGAAGCCCGGCGCGAAAGTGGATGAGGTGATTGAGAAAATCGGTCAGGTTGTGGAAGGTGTCAAGGCTGTCAGGGCCGTTCACCAGCTTGCTGAGAAACTGGATCTGGACTTGCCGATTATGCAAGAGGTTTTTGCGCTGGTAGAAGGCAAAGAGACTCCGGAACAGGCGGCCAGGGCTCTGCTGGCTCGCGACGGCAAAGCCGAAATCGAATAGGCTTTGCGTTCTCGAGTTTGTGGGCTGGGCTAGCCGAGTTCCATATTGAAATTGAGCTGTCGCCAGGCTTCGTAAGCGACCACGGAAACGGCGTTGGCCAGATTTAGACTGCGCCCGCCCGGAATCATCGGAATTGTCAGGCGTTGCTCTTCTGGCAGGCTTTGGATCACTTCCATTGGCAGTCCACGGCTTTCCGGGCCGAACAGAAACGCGTCTCCGTTTTCGAATTTTGCTTCGGTATAATAGCGCGTGGTTTTGGTGGTCAGCGCATAGACACGATTGGGCTGGATACTATCCAGGCAGGCTTGCAGATTGGCGTGCTCATGAACTTCAGCTAACTCGGCATAGTCAAGACCGGCGCGGCGAACCCTTTTTTCGCTTAGATCGAACATGATCGGGTGGATCAGGTGCAGGTGAGCACCCATATTTGCGCTGAGTCGAATCAGTGCTCCGGTATTTTGCGGAATTTCCGGTTCATACAGAATAATGTGCAACATAGTTAGGAAGTCTTTATGGATTTGTCAGTCAATATTTGTGGCATTCAATGCCAATCCCCCGTAGCGATGGCCTCTGGCAATGCTGGGTACGGCATAGAATACCAATCTGTCTGTGGCTTTTCCAATAAAGACGTCGGCGCGGTTTTCCTTAAGGGAACGACGCTGGAACCTAAGCTTGGCAATAAACCGGAGCGGGTGATGGAGTCGCCAAGCGGGTTACTGAACTCCGTGGGTCTGCAGAATCCTGGCGCCAAGGCAGTTATTGAAAGCTATCTGCCGAAACTGGATCTGTCCGAGACGCGTTATATCATTAACGTTTCCGGTTCTTCAATTGAAGAGTATGCCGAGGTGGTGCGCTTGTTCGATCAGACCGGTTTGCCGGCAATGGAAATTAATATTTCCTGTCCGAATGTCAAAAAAGGTGGTGCGGCGTTTGGTAATGACCCTGATATGGCGGCCAGAGTGGTCGAGGCATGCCGTGCGAATACTTCCAAACCATTGATTGTTAAGTTATCACCGAATCAGACCGATATTGCCGAAGGTGCGCGTCGGGTTATTGATGCCGGAGCGGATGCGCTTTCCGCAATTAATACGCTGATGGGGATGCAGATTGATGTTCACAGTCAGATGCCGACTCTGGGCAATAATCAGGGCGGACTTTCCGGTCCGGCGATTAAACCGGTTGCGCTGCTGAAAGTGCATCAGGTTTATCAGGTGGCGAAACAGCACGATATTCCGATTATCGGACTTGGCGGAATTGCTTCGGCAGAGGACGCGATCGAGTTTTTCCTGGCTGGTGCTTCAATGGTTGCAATTGGAACGGCGGTCGCAAAAGATCCATTGATCGTGAAAAAGGTTAATAAAGGCATTGCTAAATACCTTAAACAGCACAACTTGAACTCGGTTTCAGAGTTGACAGGAAAGCTGCAGTTGCACACCGATACAGTGTTGTGTGGATAAGAGGCTTTTAAGTAAGTCCGAAATTAAAGAATTTTAAAACCTAATTTGATTGATTAAGAAATGAAAACAGTACAAGAACAATTAGCCATTATTAAACGTGGCGCAGAAGAGATTCTGGTAGAGAAAGAGTTAATCGAAAAACTGGAAAGCGGTAAGCCTTTGCGCGTTAAGGCCGGTTTCGATCCGACAGCCGCAGATTTGCACTTGGGGCATACGGTTCTGATTAATAAACTTAAGCAGTTTCAAGATCTGGGGCATGAGGTGCTTTTCCTGATCGGTGACTTTACGGCAATGATCGGAGATCCGACTGGTAAGAGTCAGACGCGTCCGCCACTGACCAAGGAAGAAGTTATTGCGAATGCGGAAACTTATCAGGAACAGGTTTTCAAAATTCTCGATCCGGCGAAAACCAAAGTTGTCTTCAACTCCGAGTGGATGTCGAAAATGACGGCAGAAGAAATGATTAAGTTGGCCAGTACTGTAACGGTTGCCCGTATGCTGGAACGTAACGATTTCGATGAGCGTTATAAAGCCAATACGCCAATTGCTATCCATGAATTCCTGTATCCAATGATTCAAGGATACGATTCGGTAGCTCTGGATGCCGATATTGAGTTGGGTGGAACCGATCAGAAATTCAATCTTTTGATGGGGCGTACTCTTCAAGGTCATTTTGGCAAGCCGCAGCAGTGTACTTTGACCATGCCGATTCTTGAAGGTTTGGATGGCGTGCAGAAAATGTCCAAGTCGCTGGGTAACTATATCGGGATCAAGGATGAACCGAATGATATGTTCGGTAAAATCATGTCGGTCTCTGATGAATTGATGTGGCGTTATTACGAACTGTTGTCTTTCGAATCACTTGAAACCATTGCGCAATATAAAGAAGCGGTCGAGAACGGCGAAAACCCGCGTAATGTAAAAGTGAAGCTGGCACTGGAGATTATTGAGCGTTTCCATTCCAAGGAAGCGGCGGAATCGGCATTGAAAGATTTCGAGACCAAGTTCTCCAAAAATGCGATTCCGGATGAGATGCCTGAATTTACTTTGGAAGGTGAAATGCCATTGGCGAATCTTCTCAAAGAAGCCGGTCTGGTGGGTTCGACTTCAGACGGACATCGTATGACCAAGCAAGGTGCAGTTAAGATTAACGGCGAAAAAGTCGAAGACTCGCGTCAGCTGATGCCGACCGGTACAACAGCGGTTTATCAGGTTGGTAAACGTAAGTTTGCCCGTGTGACACTAAACTAATATATAAGTCTGTTTATATACAGTAAGAAGCCGCTTATCGTTAAGCGGCTTTTTTTGTTTTTGGGGTTTGGAAAGAGAGAAGTTAAGGGTCAAAACAGGTGTAAATGTGGATAAGT
>NZ_JAGETW010000008.1 GCF_017571475.1 Thiomicrorhabdus sp. 6S3-12
GTCGGTTCCCAAAAGCTGATCGACAACATCTGTTACACCGCCAACCAACTGGTCAACCGATCCGGCTGTACCGTCTTCCGGCGTACCACCCAACAAGTCGGTTACCGTCTGAGTCAGATCGTCTTCTCCGGTCAACAGCTCTTGAACATCGGTAGTCACCAGATTCAGGCCATCGTCCGTTGAAGTGGTGTCGGTTCCCAAAAGCTGATCGACAACATCTGTTACACCATCGACCAGATGATCGACCGAACCAGCGGTTCCTTGATCCGGATAACCGCCAAGCAGACCGGCAAGCGTGCCCATCAAGTCTTCATCACCGGTCAACAATTCCTGCAAATCGGTTGTAATTCGATTGATCGCATCATCTGTTAGATCCGTATTGGTACCTAAAAGCTGATCGACAACATCGGTTAGACCGTCAATCAGTTGATCGGCCGAACCGGCAGTTCCGTCTTCAGGAGCGCCACCAAGCAGACCGACAAGCGTACCGAACAGGTCTTCATCGCCGGTCAACAATTCTTGAAGATCTGTTGTTAAATTATCTTCGCCATAGTCAATTGCGCTCAACTGCGTACCCAGAAGAGCATCAAGAATATCTGTCAGTGCCGCAACGACTTGATCAACCGTTCCTTCTGGACCTAACAGAGTAGTCGCAATATTCCCCTGACTTAAGTCCGGCCCTTGTAAATCAACGATTGGAGACGTTACTGTATCAAGTAGACCTGCTACCTCTTGTCCCAAGGTCGGATCACCTAAAGGCGTTTCATTACCAAGCGTATCCGTCAAATCAACGACAACGCCACCAACACCATTCAGCAAATCTCCGACCGGAGCCAAAACATTAGTCAAAGGATCGGTTGCATTATCGACAGTAGAAACGATGTCCTGAACGGTATCCAACAATCCGTTATCGATATCGCCTAATGCATCATCCAGATTATTGGTAATCGGATCCAGAACATTCAACAAAGGCACATCCAACAGTTCGGAAATACCATCATTAGTACCGTTCTGCAGCAAACTAATGTCCAGGAACTGCGAAGAAGTGGCCGTATCATTCAAACCTTTGCTGTCTTCAACATATAGCGTGTATTGAGATCCGATAATAACACCCGAGTTCAATAACTGACCCAGGGTACTGGTATCTTCGCGCTGCACGCCACCCATGGCATGATTAGCCTCTTCATCGGACATCGGCTGACCATCTTTACGGGTTACCGTAACTTTCTGACCATCATCGCTGACTTCATAGTTATAGTCCTGATACTCGGGGTCGTTTTCATCCGGCGCAACAAACTCTTCGCGACCAATGACGTAGCCAAGCCCTAGAAGGTCTTCACCAATGCCATTATCAATCGTCATTTCCATCTTCTGGATATCATCATCTTCATCCTGAACATAGAAAATCTTATCCGGCTGATAGTTAATCAGATCCAGAGCGCCCAACTCAATTGGCGTATTTCCCGAACCGCCGAACAGCGAAGAGCTGACAACGGTTTCATTAGTCAGAATGTCGCCGATAGAGAAGCCGGTTTCCGCGGAATTTCCACTCTGATAATTGGCACCGATCAAACCCAGTAAGGTCTCACCATCGTCAACGATAAACGCTTTAGGTGCGTGATCAGTCCCAGGCGGCTCTGTTGGCGGCTCTGTTGGCGGCTCTGTTGGCGGCTCTGTTGGCGGCTCAGTCGGGGTTGGCTGGTCAGCTAAAGCCGCTCTTTCCGCAGCGCTTGCAATCCCTGTCGGCAAACCATTGGTATCAAAACCGGATGTAACATTACCTTCCAGTCCCAGGCGCGCGATCACAACACCACCATCATTGGCGCTGCCCGGTTCGTCACCGGCGGCAACCTCTTCAAGCTCATCCAGATTAATACCTTCAAGATTCCCGTCTGCAATCGCATTTTCCAGCGCTTCAAGTCTGGCGGCCATCTCGGTTTCGGCATCGGAACCGGAATCGTTGGTCACGTCGGAATCCAATGACAGGGAAGTCAAACGGCCTAGAGTGATTAACTCGCCGTTTTTCATATCGACCATAAGCTGGGACGCATCTGCGGTTTGCAAGACCTCTCCCTGATAAACAGGGCTACCGACGGTTAATATTCTTTCTGTTCCGGTTTTTGGATCGATTGCCTTCGCTACCCCAGCAATAGACTTAACAACCCCGATTTGAATAGCCATTTCGTTCTCCAACAATGATTTTATCGTTATTATTTTTGTGTTTTTGCTATAGCCCCTGCTTGATGAACCAAGACCCATAGCAAAAAGAATGTTTAAGGCGATTGAAACGTCCCAGCCCCGGTATTGAGGCTGGGAGCGCTGCTCAAAAATTAAGCAAAGTCAAGAATTGACGTCAAAGAACCCAGGTTCAAAGCAGAGTTTGAAGAAAGATCCAGAGCACCAAGAAGATTCAAACCTGCAGAACTTTCACCAGAAGCATCCGCAGAAGCACCACCGGAGATCAAACCGGTACCACCAAGCAGACCGCCTAGTTCTGGAGCCGCATCAACCAATACGTCAGTCAACCCAAGAAGAGCGTCTGTATTCACTTCACCGTGAAGCAGGCCGGAAACAAATCCTTCTTCACCGATTAGCGCGTCAACAACGATATATCCAGGAATTGAAGAGTGAAGAACACCGGCAAGCGCTTGTACATCACCGCCCATTGCATTCGGGAAGACGTCAGGAATAACCATCGACACCACATCGCCTACAACAGGAACGGATGAAGCAAAATCAACCACTAGACCAAAAGTATCTCCACCGTTTTCACCGTGTGAGCTCAGTGGGCTTCCTGGAGGTACCGTTCCAGCGATCAGGTTACCTGCAAATGAGAAGTCATGCAGGAAGGTAGTCAGTACATCTACCTGATCTGCCAATAGCGGGTCTGCCTGAAGATTTTGCAGAACCATGTCAACAGGACCTTCCAAAGTCGGGAAAGACTTCAGTACACCAATTGTCGCGCCAAGCGCATCGCCACCAAATTCATCTTGCGTACGTTCAGGCGCAAGCATTGGAAGAACATGCGTACTGACGATAGGAAGAGAGTTCAGAATCCCTTCCAGTTTGATCAAAACGTCTGCTGTCGGCATGAACTGATTATTCAGATACATCGCCATATCAAACATAGGAATTCCTCGCATCAATTCGAAGAAGTCCATTACATTTGTAGAGTTATCTGTTGCAGTCGCACCAGTGTAGCCTGTACCAGCGATGTTGTTCAGAAGGTTGACACCTTCGAAAAGCGCTGTATTCATGCGTGGGCTATCATCTGTATTGTCGAAATTTCCAATATCGCCGTACAGCATTTGGCCAATCGGGTTATTAAGTAGTAGTTCTGTTGCCATGAGTAAAACTCCAATTATTTTTTATTTAAACTCACTCAGAAGTGGCTGTTTATTTTTCGCTTCGTAGTCAATAATTTAGAAGGTTTGAAGCCTTTCTTCTCGAGATTGGAACCTATCTTACTCACTGACGTAAATTGTCTCTACTGTCCTTAGGGACAATAAGTAAAAAAAATTTACAAAACCCCCTGAAAACCGGCTGTATTTTTCATTTTTAACTTTAAATATCAATAACTTAATTAAATATAGATTTTTACGCTTTTATTTTTTATACAGCATTAAATTTTTTAAATAACAGGCAATATAAATTATTTAATTGAAAAACAAAGAACTTAATGCACTGTAAATACCGCAAAAAAAAATTACAACCGTATTTCCTGCCGATTTTCTGTTGATGAAAAAGTACGCTAAACGTAATTACCTGATCAGTGAGTAAAAACGTTCAACTTGAATCCCTTTAACATCTAATCCGTGACAAAACTGACCTGGCCACTCGGTTACTCCTTTATAGACACTCGATAAAGGAGTCCGTTAAGTGCCGCAAGCACAATAAAACGATAGAGAACTTTACTTGACTTAATTGGTAAGGATTAGGTGTAATTATCGGTAGTACTGCAAACAAGCAATCAGAAAACTACATATTTGCTGCGCACTTTTATAGTTTGATAGAAATTGCTTATGTGCTTATAAGTTTTAATACTTCCTCAATACTTCTTCAAGTTTTGTGGATTGCTTGCATTGGGAAATCCCAGTAAACTGATCTCAACTTAAACAGAGATTCCTCTTTAAGTTGGCTAGTTTTGTAGTCTTTTTCAAACTTACTCTCCCCTAACTTGTAGGTTTGATTGCTCCTCAGTAAAAGCGCGGTAAGGCCAAATACCGCGCTTTTTTTTATTCCCCTTTTACCGCTATACTCTCCAAATCACTAATCATTCTCTAAAACAAGAGGATCCTATGAGCGAAACCCAGCATCAATACCAGTTCGGTCGTGGAACCGATGCCGAACACCTAAAAGATCAGGCCCTTTTTAAAGAACTTCTGGAAGAGCATCAACAACTGCAACGCCAGACGATCAAGCTGGAAAACGGCATTAAGGCCCAGACCACTTCGGAAAACCCGCATTTAGCCAAAGTTTTACAGAAGCATGTTGTCGGTATGGAAAAACGATTCTCCAAAGGCCGCGCAATTCGTTCCTGGGACCCTCTGTTTGCGGCACTTTTTGAATACAAAGATCAGATCAATATGGAATACCATATGATTAAGGATGGTGTTGAAGCTATTTTGACCAGTGACGATCCCAAGCTTGTCGAACTAATTCACAGCCATGATCTGACCCTGCATGGTTTTGTCGACAAGGGATTTGAGGCCAGTAAACACGAAAGTCCTAAACCGGACTGGGTACAATATCCTGCGAAAGCCACTTGCAAAGATTCTCAGTGACCCTATATAAAGGGGGCAAACATTGTATTCTGGAGACTCGATATGATTATTATGTGTCCTCACTGCGGCGGCTTAAACCGTGTCGCCGACGAGAAACTGCAAAACAGTGCAAAATGCGGAAAATGCAAACAGGCACTGTTTACCGGAAAACCGCTTGAAATGAATGGGGCGCAATTTACCCGCGCTCTGCAAAAAACCGATCAGCCGTTAATCGTCGACTTCTGGGCGCCTTGGTGCGGTCCATGCCAGGGCTTCGCTCCGGTATTTGCTCAAGCCGCGGCTAATCTGGAACCCAAAGCGCGCTTTATCAAGATTAATACCGAAGCCGAACAGCAGGTTGCCATGCAGTACGGAATTCGCTCCATCCCGACGCTGGCGATTTTCAGAAACGGTCAAGAGATTACCCGTATTTCCGGCGCGATGGATTTAGGCAACTTCACCAACTGGGTTAACCAACATATTTAGCGAGGCTGACATGGAACTGGGCTCCAAGCAACATAAACAACTTCTTTTAAAAAGCATCCTTAAGGTTGCCTGGAAAACGGCCTCGATCGGCATTTTTATCGGTATTTTGCTGATTATCCCCAGCATTTTCCGAGAAAATGCCTTTTCCAGCGGACTGGCCTACAGCGGCTACGCGGTGATTATCGGTTTTGTCGCTTATGCTGCATTTATCGCCTGGCGTAAATACCATAAGCTGATCAAAAACTTTAGCTAAAGCACGCAGCCAGACTGCCAAACCATTAGCGCCTGTATAGCTGCCTGATCAGGGACTGTAGCGAATTTTTAAAATAGGCGCCGAGAATTCTGCGATTACAG
Source organism: Thiomicrorhabdus sp. 6S3-12 (assembly GCF_017571475.1). Taxonomy (GTDB): domain Bacteria; phylum Pseudomonadota; class Gammaproteobacteria; order Thiomicrospirales; family Thiomicrospiraceae; genus Thiomicrorhabdus. The sequence continues at coordinate 5,604 of NZ_JAGETW010000008.1, forward strand.
TTCAGCTTACGCAGTTCTTTGCCGAGGGCATCAAGCGGCAAGGATTGTTTGCCTTTGCCGGCGTTTGCATACAGCCCATGCTGTAACGCTGCAACCACTTCAAGCTCTACTCCGGTCACTTCTTGCCATTGCCCCCAAGAACGAATAGAACCACAGGCCAGCCAACGCTCGGTTTGCTGCCATAATCCCTGACTCTGTCCAGCAGACTCAAGAGCGGCAACTTTCTGCAAAACCACCCGTTTCACCCGGTAGAAATGAATAATCAGCATAACAAGCACAAGTAAACCGACTGCAAAACCTAAAACCAAGGCGGCCGTAAGATAGATCTGCCAAGGTGCAAAACTCCACAGCGAACCGCTTTGCGGAGTCACCACCTGCAGTTTGCCGCTTGCGGTATCGAAATAACGCCAGGTCCATTCAGGCAGAGCGATATTTCCTGTCTCCATCAATCTGAGCGGAATTTTGATCATAACCTTTCCGGGATCTTTATCCTGATAGATTATTTCCGGCGCAAACCACTCGAACTGTCTGTTTCTCGGCTGCGTAGCCAACATCTGCAACAACGCGGTATTTAACGCCTGTCGTCCCATCTGTACGCCGTCCAATGTCCATTGCCAGTACAGCAGGTCGCCCTGTTTCGCCCATAGAGGTAATGGTTGTGTTCGAAAATTGATCGACCCTATCATAACCTGCGGAGGTAAAAACCCAGGCAAGGGTTTCCACTGCATCTCGACCGGACGCGCAAAAAACTTCCATGGATGACGCTTGCCGTGATCCACTTGCAAAGCAGGAGAATAGACTCGTGTTGACTCTTGAGACGAGGCTTCCTGCGGCTGCTCATATTGATACCAGCTGCGTAAGGTTCCCTGCAAATCACCGGCAAGCAGACTCTGTTCCTGCCAATCAACCTTTAAGGCCTCAGGATTGGACTGTAAATCATTGCCGATAAATCCCTGAAGCTGAACCCGTAAGCTAGGATCGTTCAATCTGATCTTGACCTCCCACGGCCATGCCTGCTTCTGATACGCCACTTTGGATGCAACCGGCAGCCACTGGACATCAATCAAAGAGTTCGGCAGTACCTGCACATCCGCCCCCTGAAAGATTCCGCCTTCCGCAAGTCGGTATGGCCCGGGCTCATAGGCATACAGATAGTATGCCGCGCGGTTTTGACTGTTCGTATGCAACTCGATAACAAAATCTCTGGCCCATGCTTCGCGAGGCAGATTCTGTAAATAGTGCTGCAACACCTCACTTTCCTGTGTTTTTATTCTGACGACAACCGCCTCACCGAAAGGCACCTGCGCCTTTTGAAGTTCAACTGAAACCGCCTGAGAAGGAAGCGTCAGGAATACAGAAAGCAAAAAGAAAAACACTCTTACCATGGCTGTATCCCCGGAATGGCATGGGTTTCATCCTGTTCCGCATGAAAACCGGCTTCTGCTTCAAACAACCGTTTTAGCAGACGACGCTGCTGGGATTCCAATACTGCGACTTCCGCGGCAAACTGGCGGGCGTTTTTCAAACGGCTCTCCTGACGTTGTATCTGCACAGCAGCCGACTCTGCACGTCCGGCGGAACCGGCGACAAAATCCTTACTGCCGCTTTCAAGCTGATACAGGGCATAATCGCTCTGTTCGGGAAGTGGCGGCTTATCGCCATTGCGCTCACCACCCATTGCGTCACCATCCGCGCCGAATCCCTCTTCATCGGACTGAGAACTGTTTGGCTTCTGTCCGCCATAAAAGGCTCCATCCTGCTGCTCGCCTCTTCCACTGGACTCGCCTTCAGCATCGTCTCCGTCCTGTTTTTTGCGGCGCATTGCCAGCTCCTCTTCACAGCGCTGCTTGGCCAACGCCAGATTGTGCTCGGCTTCGGCATAGGGAGAACGGTACAGCAACGCTTGTTCAAATGCTTCCACGGCCGGCGTCGGAAGTGAGGCCAGATAGTAACTGTTACCGAGATTGAACAGTGCTTTGGCACGCAGATCATCATTGTCGGCCAACCAGGCGGCCTGCCGAAAATAACGCACGGCAGCCGCATAATCCTGTGCCTTATAGGCGGCAGCGCCGGCACCGAACCAGGCCGAAAACTCATTCGGCTGTTGCGCGCGTTCCGCGGCCAAAACCGCATAAGCCTGCTGGGATTGTACAAACTCCTGTTGCTGATAGAGCTGGAAAGCCTCCTGCTCCTCTGCGGAGGCAAATACCTTTGTACTTAACAGCGCAATCGCGATCACGAAGAAACCGATCCAGATAATTTGCGGCATAAAAACCATCGCCAACAAAACAAGCGCCGCGCCGACGAACCAAGGACCAATATCCAACCATAACCACTGCTGTGCCTGAACAGATTGCTTTCGGGAGGATTCGCGCAATTCACCCAGATGCTCAAGCAAAGGAGTCAAACTCCCGTCACTGCGCCAGTAGTCTGCATGCTTCGCTTTTTCCGTCCACTGACGAAGACTGCCTTCCTGCAAAGCCGAGTTCACCGGAAGACCGAAATGATGCAGCACGCCCGAAGGATGTGCGTCATCCGGTACGGCCTGCGGCTGCAAAGAGCCGAACCCCAACAGCCACAAATGGTTAAGATCATCCTGAAGCCAGTCTTGCAGCGGCAGCGCTTTAAGATCCTGCGACAGTTCGACCGGTTTTAGGAACGGTTCGGCCCCGTCACTGAAAACCACCAGCGCCCGGGCACGGTTTTGAATTTTTTCGCTCAGCGAGGAGCCAACCTGATTATGCTCTAAATGCTGCAGTCCGCGGATAATCGCCGGTTCCAGCCATGACCCGTCCAACGGAACCAAACCGGGATAAAGCAATTCCAGATCCTCGACAATCAATGACTTGTCAAACGCCAAAGGACTCACCAGATGCGCGCTTCCGGAAAACGCCATCAGCCCTACGCGATCCTGCGGCTGCAGCTGCTTACTGAAACTCTGCGCCAGGCGACGGGCATTTTCAAAGCGGCTCGGCTGTCCCGGTTCCGATGCCAGCATTGATCGCGACAAATCCAGAACCAGCATAATATCGACCCCTTGCAAGGATTGACTGTCGGTACTTTGCTGATAGATTTTCGGACCCGCCATGGCAATCACCAGACTGCTCCACGCCAGAATCAACAGCGTCAAAGGTGAAAAAAGGGCATAACGCCTATAGCCTCGACGCGACGGGCCGGAGGCCTTAAGATTCGGCCACAGGTGTTTATCCGCATAGGATTGCTGCGAACTCTGCTCTTTGAAACGACGCCAAAGCAGAAGCAGCAACGGCATACAAAGCGCGAGTAAAAATGCCGGCTGACGCCAACTTAACCACTCCAGTCCGATCATCTTGCGGCCTCCTCATCATGCGACGCCGCTCGCGTCAGAACCAGAGCCGAAAGGTAGGCGACAAACAACAGCAAACTCAACCAAAGAAACTGCGGATACAACGGCATAAAAGCCCGTTTCTGCGGAGGCGCCTGCCACGGCACCCCTTCCGCCTGATCAATTTTGTGCAGAACTTCCCGCAGATCCCGCCCGCTGCCGATCTGGTAGAACTGTCCTCCGGTCTCCGCAGCGATAGTGCGTAACAGATCCGCCTTCAAAGGTTGATACAACAGGCCGCTGAATTCGCGTTTATCGGCCCGTTCATCCGTCGCACCCACGCCAATGGTATAGATCGGAACCTGCAACAACTGCGCGTAATCGAGCGCCTGCTCGACCGGCAGACGGCTCGACTGGTTATCGCCATCGCTAATCAGAATCAGAACCCGTTTACGCTCGGGCATCTGCTCCAAAGCCAGATTGGCTGACTGAGTCTGCTTCAGCGCCAACCCTAAAGCTTCCGCCATGGCTTCATCAGTTCGCCCGGCCAGATAAGGTCTCAGACGTTGCAGATAAAGACGCGCGGCTTGCTGATCCGCACTCAGATGCAGAAGGTTAAACGCGCTTTGCGCATAAACGGTAATCGCGAAACGGTTACCGGGGAGTTGCTCAATAAACTGATCCAAGACTTGCTGAACCGCCTGCATTCGCGTCTGAGGCTGGCCATTTTGCTGATAGTCGTTCAACAGAAAGGAAGCGGATGCCTCGACCACAAACAACAGATCGCGCACTGTTTTCTGCTGCACCAAAGGTTCAGGAGGCAACGCTTTTTGCGGCTGAGCCAAAACGAGCAACAGACTCAGCAATAAAGCAAAGCGCAGTGTAAACAGAAGCAGCGCCTGCCAGGTTTTCAACTGTTTGTCGCTTTCTTTTGTCGCTTCGGTAGGTAGTGAATTTGCCTGCATCTGAGCTAAAAGGCTATGTTTGGCGCTGATAATCCTCGAAAAGTGCCAATCACGCCAATCCCCCAGATCATCTTGCAGATCGCGCTTGCGCACAAAACCGCGCCATAACCACCAGACAGGCAGAAAAGCGGCCAGCCAAAGCAGCTGAGGCGCAGCAAAATGCCACGACTGCCACCAGTTCTGTGTCAACTCCAACCAGTCAGCCATCTTGTCTCTCCGAGCGAGCTTTCAGCGAAAAACGTCGGAACCCGTGTTTTAGACGCATTTTCTGGCGCCCGAAATACGCGGACCAGAGCCAACGCCAGTACAAACGTTTGGCCGCCGCTGACAAATAGCCTAGCTCTGCTTCCTGTGCCGGAGTCAAGGCCTGCGACTGGCTCGCCAAAGTACCCAGCTGTTGCAGCACCATTTGCAGTCGATCCCGCAGGGAAGAGCTCAACATGGAACTATTTCGTTTTAAAGGTTGCAGCAGATAAAACAGAACCCAGACACCGTCTTCGCTTCTCCAGGCAAGCAAACGGCGCCAGTGTCGAAAACTGCGACTTCTCAGCAGCCAGATCAGGCCAAACATCATTAATGCCGGCAGTACCCACCACCAAAATGTCGATGCGCTTTCCGCAAGCGCCGGCACGGGAAGAAAAGGCGCTTCGATATCGATAAGTTCAGCCATTCGTCGTCCCTCGTTCGGAAAGTGTCGACTGCTGGGCCGCCAAAACGCCTTGATTATGGGCGGTTAACTGCAGATAAACCCTTGCCAACTGTTGCAGGGGCGTTTCGCTGGAAGCCGCCGCAAAACGGGCGCCGTTTTTTATCAAGGCTTCCTCGATCTGAGCGTAGTGCGACTGCGCCCAGTGCTGATAAGCTTTGCGTTCCAACAAGCGATCGAGACGAAGCGCCTTACCCATAGAACCGAGCAACTGCAATCCGGGAGCGGCCGGTAAAGCGATTTCCGCCGGATCATACAACCATAGAAAATTCAGCGTCAAACGCTGTCGCCAGGCGATTAGCTGCTTGGCAAATTCGGCATCTTCGGTAAAGTCATGCAGATCGCTGACAATAAAGACACTCGCTCCGGCATCGGTATGCGTAAAGAGTTCATTCATCGCTTTGGCCAAACTCACCGGCCGTTTGCCTGCGGCAAGCCACTCGGACTTCGAATGATTCAGAGACTGCAGACAGGAAAGCACCAGACTCTGACCACTTAACTGCGTCAGAGGAATGCGCAGTAAACGATCTCCGAAAGCCCAGAGCTGCAGACTGACATTATGTCTTTGCGCCTGCCATGCGATCATTGCAACCAGATTCAATGCCTGAGAAACCTTAAACTGGCGACGGGTTCCGAACCACATCGGTTCGCGCATATCGACAGCGATCACCCACTGCGCCTGACGCTGCTCTTCAAAACGGCGACTGAAGGCTTCGCCGCTGCGCGCCATTAAACGCCAATCGAGATGACGGATTTCATCCCCATGCGAATAGGGACGGCTTTCTGCGAATTCACTGCCGCTGCCATGCATCCGGCTGTTCTGCGGCCCCTGCAAGGACTGTGACGAGAGCTGCTGACCCCAGTCCGGCTGCATATTCCATGCATCCAGCTGGTTTAACAACGCCTTAAACGACTGTGAATCCAACGGTTTCATGCAGACAGTCAATCCATTTCCGGGATGGCGACCAATTCAATCAAACGCTGGATGATTTTATCCGCGCTCCAGCCACTGGCATAAGCACCAAAACTCAGGATAATTCGGTGTCGCAGAACATCCGGCAGCATCTGCTGTACATCGTCCGGGGTAACGAAATCCCGGCCATCCAGCCATGCCCAGGCACAACTGGCATGCAGCAGAGCCAGAGACGCGCGCGGCGAGGCGCCGATCTGCAAGACTTCTTCCATCTCGGGATCCAGCTCTCCAAGACGTCGGGTAGCCGTCACCAACGCCACCATATAGGCTTCAACGGGTTCGGAAACATACTGTTCCGAAACCTGATGGCGCGCCTGCATCACCTGTTCCGGGGTTAAGGCACTTTGGTAATTATCCCGATCTTCGCCAAAGTGGCGCTTGCGGTCGCGACGCAGTATTTCCAGCTCGTCTTCCTGATCGGGGTAATCCAATAAAAGGTGCAGCATGAAACGGTCGAGTTGCGCCTCCGGCAAAGGGTAAGTTCCGTTCTGCTCAAGCGGGTTCTGAGTGGCCAGAACCAAAAACGTCTCCGGCAAGGCGCGCGTTTTGCCGCCGGCGGTTACCTGTTTTTCCGCCATCGCTTCCAGCAGCGCTGACTGCACTTTCGGCGGCGCGCGGTTAATCTCGTCGGCCAGAATAATATCGTGGAAAATCGGCCCCGGGACAAAGCGTAAAGCACCACTCTCTTTATCCAGAATTTCCGAGCCGATCACATCGCCCGGCATCAGGTCGGGGGTAAACTGGATGCGCTGAAAAGCGGCATGCACGCCTTGCGCCAGCGCCTTAACCGCAGTCGTTTTAGCCAGCCCCGGCGGCCCTTCCAGCAAAACGTGTCCGCCGGTCAGAAGCGCGACCATCATTTTATCCAGAAGCGCTTCCTGCCCGACAATCACGGTCTGCAAATGTTCTTTCAATGCCTGAAATTCTAGTTGACTCGACATAGGTTTACCTGCCACTTAATGAATCTTTTTATGAGGGACTTTAAGCCAAACCCAAAGACCCGAAATTACCATGGCGACCGCAACCAGTTCAAACGCACTTTCCAAGCGTCCGGTAAACTGAGCTGCCAGTCCCATAACCAAGGCACCGATTGCATAACCGAAATCGCGCCAGAATCGGTAAATGCCTAAAATCGTCGCTCTTTCCTGAGCGTCGGCATGATCGGCCACCGCTGCGCCCAGAGTTGGATAAAGCATCGCCATCCCAAGACCAATCAGAGCCGCTTCCAGCGACCACCACCCACTGCCATGGCTGTGAACAATCGCCCAGACACCCAGCGCACATATCCACATTCCAGCCACAATGAGAGGCTTGCGACCTATTCTATCCGATAAAGGACCTGTGACTAATTGGGAGGCTCCCCAAACGACGCCGTAAACTGAAATAATAGCGCTGGCTTGAATCAGCGACAACTCCCGACTGAGCAAATAAACCGGCAGAAGCACCCAAACCAACGCATCGACAAACTTCTCAACCATGCCCGCCTGGTTCAGCGCAACCAGCGGAGAGTATTGCAGTGAGGCATAAGCAAACAACGTGTTTAGCGGCCGGCCCTGTGGTCGGGAAGCCGATTGACTGCCGCCATTGTCTTCAGCCCAAGGCTTGGTTTCGACAATGTGAAAAACGGCCAGGTATAAACCGGCACACAGAGTCAGCATCGATAAAATACTCAACGCCAAATGTGCCCCCAGCGATTCCACCGCCACTGCGGCCGCCAATCCGGCCAATCCAACGGCAGCATATCCGGAGAACTCATTCAAACCGTTAACCAGCCCTCTCTGAGTAGGCTTTGCCAAATCAAGTTTACTGTTCAGCGCCATCGACCAACTTAACCCCTGATTTAACCCCAAAAACAGAGTGGCCGCCAAAATCCAATACCAGCTATCGGCGAAATAGAACAAAATCGGAATCGGCAATGCCGCTATCCACCCGAGAATCAGTATATTTTTCCGCCCGAAACGATCGGACATCCGCCCAGCCAGCAAGTTCATAACAGCCTTAATAAAGCCGAACACCACGACAAAAGCGGTAAGCAATATAAACTGCTGCTCGGCCAAACCGAACTCTGTAGAAGACAGACCCGGAAGTACCGTTCGAGTCAGACCAATCATAGATCCAACCAGAAAAACCTGTAACAACTGGTGCAAAAACTGCGGCAGATTACAGCGAATTCCGTTTTCAAAGAAACGCCCGGATAACGCAGAATCTTGCATTCAACTGACCTCATTCAACTAATTGGTTGAATGTTAGTGGCAGATTTCTGGATTGTCAAATTCCCCTTTCCCGATTGAGGCAAAAGCAGGGTCGACAAGACATGCTTCGGTCGCTATATTGTGAAGAGCCGCTTATTGCTTTCTTTTCACAGGAAACCCGGCTTCCCCGGGATTTACTATTTCATGACCAATGACCTTAAAGCAGAATGACAACCGATAATCTAAAACTATGTTTATTTGAACAATTGGCGCAGATCGGCAAATCCATGGGCCATGCCAATCGTCTTCTTATACTCGACATTCTCGCGCAGGCTCCCACTCAAGTGGAAACCTTGAGTCAAAAACTCAATTTAAGCCTGGCGAATGTATCCAAACATTTGCAACACCTTAAACAGAGCGGGCTGGTGGTTTGTGAAATTCAAGGAAAGCAGCGTATCTACCGGCTCAGCGAGCCAAGTATAGTGACTCTGGTACAAACAATGCGGCACATCGCCGAGAACCAAATGGCCGAAGTCTCAACCATTCTGAATGAAAAACTTCAGCCTCGGGCTCCCTTGACGCCCTTTAATCCTAAAGAAATCAAAAAAGCATTACAGACCGAGAGCATCACCCTGCTCGATGTAAGACCGGAAGATGAGTATCAGGCCGGACATATAGACGGCGCCATCAATATCCCCATCGAGGAACTCAGCGAGCAGATCAAAGACCTCTCCCGGGACAAGCCGGTCATCGTGTATTGTCGCGGGCCTTATTGCCTATGGTCGTATGAAGCGGTGGAAAACCTCAGGCAGCATGATTTTGATGCCAGCAGAATGGCCGATGGCTATCCTGACTGGGAGCAGATACAGTAATTTCGGATACAAAAAAAGCCCATCCCGCCACAAACTAGGATGAGCCAAAAACCTCTGATTATTGTTTTGCACAGCCTAACCAGAAAACGTGCCAATCCTTGCAAAAGCGCTTTGCCGTCATACAAATAGCCGCAACGGCGCATGTTTCTGTTTATTTTGCAGTTGAAAGAACCCACTGAAATTGCACCAGACAAAGGTTTACCAGGCGCTAATTTGGAGCAACCTCGAGATCAAATGAAAGCAAGGACGGCCAACATGGATCAAATTCAACTTCTGGAAATGCGTCAGGAAAACGCGGAGGAAATCGCCGCGCTGACCGGTGAGCTCTTGCAGGAAATCATGCAGGCAACCGGCCAACCCGCTTTTTGCTTTGACGAACAAGAAGTCGTAAAACGCTTACGCGGGTTTATCGCTGAAGGGCACTACCGCGTCATTGCAGCCAGAATCGACCGGCAGTTAATCGGCTTTGCCAGCCTTTACCCGAGTTACGCACTCTATGCTGAAGGCTGTTTCGGCACACTGGCCGAGTTTTATGTCAAACCGCAATATCGCCGCAAAGGCGTAGGAAAAATGCTCATACAGAGCGTTATGGACTATGGGCGCGGACAGGGCTGGAAACGTTTGGAAGTGACAACGCCTTCCCTTCCCGAATTTGATAAAACCCTGGCCTTTTACCAGCGCGAAGGCTTTGAAATCACCGGCGGTCGGAAACTCAAACGATTACTGGAAACTTCGTAAGACCCGTTGCGCTTAAGAGGCTGCACCCTGCTTCAGACTTCTCAGCCACAATCCGGCGCCCAAGGTAATCAACCCGGCAAGCAAGACACTTCCCGGCGTGACGTCCAGATGCTCAAACCACTGGGTATAAAAATGAATTCCGGCGAAAACCGCCGTAGTATTGAGCATCCAGCGTGAATTGTTTTTCCAGGCCCATACGGCTGCGATTAGAAGCGCCAGCGCCCAGGCGACTGCAAGAACGGTATCGGACAATATAATTTCCCTGTTCTCGGAGCGCTCGCCCCACAAGGAGCCGATCCAGAAACCGAAATTCACTAAAAACACGGAGGTTCTGGAACCGATGATCGCCAGTCGCTGATAATCGGAGGAAAGCTTTTGCGCTAGAAAATAGAGTCCCACTGCCAAAGAAGTGAACAGCACAATCGTCATCAATGGCTCTTTGATCAGTAGAAAATAGCTGGCATGAAAATAACCGGTTCTGGCGCCTATGCTTGCCGACAGCATCAAAACCGCCAAAACCGTCAACAAAGAACTTTTCGCTAAAACCGCCGCGGCAGCAAAGATTGCGCTAACGACTAAAATCGCTTCCAAAGCCCCTTGGTACTCGGCAATAATGCCACCGCCCATCATCAGTGAACCGGTCAGAACACAGATATTGGCCAGTAAATTCCATTGCGACAGACCGCTGTTTAACTGTCCCAGACCGGCAATCAGAACAAAGGCGCCGATTCCGATCGCCGTGGCTGCAGCGGGAACCAGTGCCAAGGTCGCACCACTGACGGCGATCACTCCGAAACCGATCAGAATGTTAAATGCCAATAAAGAGGTGGATTCGGCCGACAGCGCTTTCAACCGAGTAAATTCCTGCTCGGAGATTTTTCCGTCGCTGAGCAGTTTATCGAGATCCAGAGTTACTTTCATACAGACTCCTATGGCCGATAACGAAAACCTCAATGAAGGTTCGGATTCGATTCTGAAAATATCGGCCCGACAAAACGGCTACCAAGGACGGTCACCTTTAGGGTTGGGGCGCATTGTCAGAAGTTCCTCTACTTCCTGACGGCTGTAACCACGTGAAAAAGCAAATTCAGCCAGACGAACAGCACGATCCTGAAGATCCTCCACTCTGGCACCGTTTTCGATCGCTTCTTCAAGCCATTCGGAAAGCAGATCAATCGTGCCTGCCTCCGATTCATTCCCGCTCGCATCGACACCTTGCTCCTGCAAGCGCTTGAGATTCCGGTCAAAACACTCCAGTAGCTGCTTCACTTTCAACTGGCATTTGATATTGATGACGGTTGCACCTTCCATGAGATTACCCCCTTCCAGACGGTTACTTCAAAACGCCTCCCCCTCTGCGTTTGTTGTATTTATTTAAGCGGAAAATGACGTTTTTAGCGCCGCTTTGCCTGACTGTTCGAAAAGTCATTTCTTTCAGTGTCCATCAAAATGGCGGACAGATCAACTTTCGTTAACCAAGTCTCTGCTTCAGAAAATTCTGACGCCACACCGAAAAACCGAGAACTCGCGGCCACATCGAATGAAAAGCCAACCCGCACCATATCCTTCACGGCATATGCCTTAAATCGACGTCCTTGGCGCCTCAGGCCTCGACGGTTTCGGCGCTCTTGTACAAAAAAACCGTAAAGTCGTTATCAAGATAACCGTCTTCCCACACAACCCGCTCAGCAAAGGTTTGACAATAATCGACGACTTCCTGCGGTACAAAACTTTGCAGGTCCGGACGGCTTGCAACCCATTCGTTGCGCGCGTCCAGAAGATTGAACGCCACGCCCTTGCTGCAGATTCGGTACATTTCGGCAATTACGGCCTTGGCATAACTGCCCTGTCCGGTTTTCTGCCCTTTCTGATCCGATTCCACCACTTCGTTCAGCGCACCGGACAGCAAAACAAATTCGAACTGCTCAGCCGCAAAGTCCTGATCAAACAGATCCCCCTGCCGAACCTGAATATCCGGATATTGAAAACGGGCGCTCTGCACCATGTCCTCGGACAAATCGATACCGACATAGTCAATATCCAATCCCTTATCCCATAGATAATTGCGCAAGTCTGCAAAACCGCAGCCGACATCGAGTACCGAAAAGGCGCCCTTTTCGCGGCGCGGCGCTTGCTGTGCAAACACCCGAGCCAGAATGTCGAAACGTACCTGTTGAATTTCCCGACTACTCCAATACAGCGCCTGGGGCTGATAGCCGAAACGCTCGATAGAAACCCTGTGCCGTGTTTGAATTCGGAGGCGCTGCTTTGGGCTTAATCGTTTACTGGATGTATGCGGTTTCATAACTCTCTCTATTTTTGCCGCATCCCAACAAACCGGAACGGGCTTTTGTATTGTATTCATCTTGTTTTAATCTGGCGCAGCCTGAGCGACAAGCGTTAAAATGCGGAAAACAACTTTGCCGGGAGGGGCACAGCATGGCCAGTGGGATTTTGCTAATTTTAGACGATATCGCCACCTTATTTGACGATGTTGCCACCTTGTCGAAAGTCGCCACCAAGAAAACCGTTGGCGTTTTGGGTGACGATCTGGCGGTTGGAGCACAGCGTGCGTCCGGTTTCCACGCCAGTCGGGAGTTACCGGTTTTGTGGGCGATCACCAAAGGCTCTTTTATCAATAAACTGTTGATCCTGCCTGTAGCTTTTCTGCTGAGCGCTTTTCTACCACAACTGATTGTTCCGATTCTGCTGCTCGGAGGAATTTATCTAAGTTACGAAGGTGCGGAAAAAATCTATGAGTTCCTGTTCCATCGAACCCCGCAGACACCGGCGGCACAGACAGCCGTCGATAAAAACGAACTCCTTGCCTTGGAAAAACGGAAAATTCGCTCGGCAATTACCACCGACTTCATTCTCTCGATCGAGATTATCATTATTGCTCTGAGCGCCGTTGCCGACGCCTCGTTACCTGCTCAGATCGGTGCAGTCACGTTTATCGCCCTACTGGCAACGGTGGGAGTGTACGGTCTGGTGGCCTTAATGGTGCGCATGGACGATGCCGGCCTGCACCTACTGGAAAGGTCCGAAAACGAGCATGGAATCAAGCGCGGGCTAATGCAGAAAACCGGTAAAGGATTGATCGCCGCCTTACCGAAAATCATTCGAATTCTGGCGGTTGCAGGAACCTTGGCAATGCTGCTGGTAGGAGGCGGAATCTTTGTCCATAATCTTACCGGCCTGCATCACTTTCTGGAAAGCTTGCCGGTTTTACTGGGGGAATTGCTGGTCGGACTGGTCATCGGAGTATTGACTTTGGCTATGCTTAAAATCATCCAAAAGGCGCGAGCCTGACCGTCCCTGAAGCAACTATTTAAAGATTTGCTGCAACTCCTGAACTTCTCTTTTACAGGCGTGCAGCGCAACGACGCAATCCGGATCAAGATGGCGTCCGGCCAACTTATTCAACTCCGCAAAAGCCGTTTCATTATCCCAGGCTTCCTTATAGCGGCGCTGACTAGTCAAGGCATCAAACACATCAGCCACTGCGACGATCCGCGCCTCAATAGGAATATCCTGTCCCGCTAGTCCCAGCGGATAACCGTTGCCATCAAAGGATTCATGATGAAATCGGACGATATTTTCCAGCATTTTCACCTGACGCAACTCATGCATATCGAAATAACTCATCATTTCGCGAATCAGGTCGGCACCTTTATCGGCATGGGTTTTCATAATCTCGAATTCTTCATCGGTCAAACGCCCCGGCTTCATCAAAATACCATCCGGAATACTGATTTTTCCGACATCGTGCAATGGCGCAAACAGAAACAGCTGCTCGATAAACTCGTCATCCAACTGATAGCCGTCGGCAATCTGCATACCGATTAATCGCGAATAGTGCGCCACCCGATCCTGATGCGCGCGCGTTTCCGAATCGTGACAGCCCGAAAAGGCCAGCGTCGATTTCAAGGTCGCCAGTAACAGCTGATGCATATTCCGGTCGTTGGCCACCATCAAGGTAATCATATCCGCCAGAAACTCGAGACGGTAAGTCACCTCTTCGCTGAAAACATTCTTTGAATAGGAGTTGAAAAAGATAAATCCGTACAGGGTCTCCTGGTACTTCATCGGCAAGGTATAACTGGATCGAAACCCCGCCTCGCGGATTTTTTGCGTATGGGTGCGCTGAATCATCGCCAGTTCGTCCAGATCCTGAATCAGACGCCCGCAATTCTGCTCGGCAATCTCTTTCAGGGATTCCGACTCAGAAAGTTTAAAACGATAATGATTGATCGGCCTTTCCCGGGTATTGCTATCAAAGAAGGTGATCAATTCATCGGTATCCGCATCGTAATCAATGATACCAATGCGCTCGATAAACGGATGATCTTCCAGTAAAAACTGGTGCAACCGCTGCAATTCGTCAGTGAAAGAACTGTTTTTGGAGCTGTAAGACAGAGAACCTTTTAGGCGTTCTCTTTTCTCTATGGCAGGATGGTCAACTGGCATGCATTCTCCCAAAAATGCGTATTGGCAAACACGACTCTAAACTGATCTAGTTTACCTCTAAACGGCTCATAGCAGAGTATCCGGAATCGCTTTCACGGCGTTTTTTTAAACTTTTTTATCTCGAGGCAATTGTTTCACGTGGAGCGACGCATATCTCTTGCGCCTAAAAACAGCAACAGCCATCCAAGCAAAAAAGCCGTACCGCCGATCGGTGTCAAAAACACCAAAAACTTCAAACCGCTCAAAGCCCACAAATACAGACTGCCGCTGAATAGAAAAATACCGGCCAGAAAACTCCAACCGGCTTTCGTCCAGAAAGCGCTCTGCCCGGAAAACAGATGCACAAGAACCGCTATCGCCAGCAGCGCAAAAGCGTGAATAACCTGATAGTTAACCGCTTTATGCCAAACATCCAGCTGCTTGCCGGAAAAATGTTCCTGCAGACCGTGCGCGCCAAAAGCGCCGAGAGCCACCGCAAGAAACAGCAGCAAACTTGACCATTGCAGCCAAACCGACACTTTCGCCGAATTCAATGTCATCGTTTATTCCTTTTGATCCATATTGTGAAAACTCAGCCGTCGGTAAAGGCTAATCCAGAAAACTCCGATACAGAGTTCCGGCATGTTTGGAAATATCCTGCAACAGATCGGCTAAAGGACGAGGGTCGAGCGTTTTATCCGCCAACTCAGCTAAAGTCAGCCATTCAACGGCAACCTGACTGGGGTCGGGATGAGAACCATTATGCGGCGTATAAGATTCCGTCAATTCGCACACAAAGGCGAATTCGACCTTATGTTTAAGCATTTCCGGGTCGGACTTCGATGGACGCTGATGTTCGTAGACTTTAGCCAAACCCTTCACTCGGACTCTGGCACCCGCCTCTTCCCATACCTCTCGAACGACGGTGTCTTGCAAAGCTTCCCCCGGCTCCTGAGTGCCGCCCGGTAAAGTATATACCCGACGCCCGTCAGAATACTCCTTGCGGATAAGCAGGATCTTGTCATGCTCGATCAGCACACCTTTGGCGGTGTTTTTACTGCGTACCATCCTCTCGCACCTCTTGAAACTCTCAATCGTCCGTAACAGCCGCTCGGCTTAACGACACAAGACCCGGATGATCGTTCAATACCGGCAGTCTACCCAAACCGCCAAGCGGAAAGGGGCAACACGCTAATTCAGAATATCGATAATTTCACGCGTTGCCTGGTATAGACGCACCATCTTGCCGTCAATGCTAACGGTAACAACACCTCGAACATCGACCGGTTCAATAACTTTACCGTGACGGTAAATATCGCGATCCATGATATCTCCGCGGCGCAGTTTCTTCTGCCAACCCGGAGGAAGGGGCTTGCCTGTGTTCTGAGCGCGTTTCTGCAAACCAGGCGGAAGCGATGAATCCGCGTAACGGTCACCATCGCGATCATAGTGGTAATCGCTGTCACGCTTATCTTTTTTATCCTGCTTATGCACTTTATCGTGTTTGCCGGAATTTTCGGCATGATCCGGTTTAGCATAAGCGGTTTGCGATGCCAGCCCCATAACCGCAGCAACGGTAAACATTTTTAGAAGAATTTTCATAATCTAACCCACCTGATGTCTATTTTCTTTACTGAGCCTGGCCATAATAGCACTTTACTTTTAGAAAGGCATTGATACGTTACAAAGCAAGCAAAGCCATCTTTCGAAAATATTGGACGAGCCGGAAAACCGATCGCCCCGGAACGAACTAACCGGCTAAATGGCGTCGTTTAATCCAGACCAGATGATAACCATGTACCGTCTTAAAAGGGCCAAGAACCTGATTCAACGGCAAATCGCTAAAAATCTGTTCAGCCAGTTCCGCAACGATTACCTCCGGCTTGACCAGACCGATATCACCGCCAATCTTAGCCGACGGGCAAGTTGAATATTCGCGCGCCAGACGCTCGAAGTCTTCCAACGACTGAATTTGCAGAATAAGCGCCAAGGCAGCCTCCTCGCTCTCCAATAAGATATGATGCGCCTTTGCGCGCGAGTCCGGATGAATCATCGACTGTCTCCATTTTTAAATGATTCCAGAATCATAACGGAAAACCGCCACAAACCGCTATATAACACCGCCTAAGAGCAAACCGCTTCCGCCCTCAAAAAACACAAGCGACGTACATAAACAGTGCAAACTTCACCACCAATACACCACTGAAAATTGCAGAAAATTCCTGAGATCTGCTAAGCAAATCTTTTAAAAAATGATTTTTATCATGGCGTGAAACATGCTCATTCTCTACCGAAAAACAGCCTAAACCGCACCAATAAATATCAGGAAAAAACATGACCACCATAACTGAGACACAGCAACCAAACGGCGTTATCACCATTCCCAGTGCCTTTTCAGTCGCCGAATCCATAGATAATCTGGAAAGAGAAGTTCACAAAAAACAGATGAACATCTTTGCCCGCATCAACCATTCGGCCGGAGCCCAAAAAATCGGTTCCGAACTGCGTCCTACGGAACTGCTTATTTTCGGCAGCCCGCAAGGTGGAACCCCTTTAATGGAATGCACACAAGTTATCGGCCTGGATCTCCCTTTGAAGGCCCTTGCCTGGGAAGACGAAAACGGCTCCGTCTGGTTAAGCTTCAACGACCTGACCTATCTCGCCGAAAGACACCAAATCAGCGACTGCCCGAATCTCGACAAGCTGAACAACGTCATGAAAACGCTGATCCAAACAGCTGCGGGAAGAGCGACCTAAGAGGCCTACCGAGACAGTGAAAAACAAACTATTCCAATCCACGCTCCCGCGTGGGGAGCGACTGTGCTCACATAGTTCATTTGGTTTCGGCATTTCTGTTTCAATCCACGCTCCCGCGTGGGGAGCGACCTCCTATACGTCGCCGTTTTCGACCATGCCGACGTTTCAATCCACGCTCCCGCGTGGGGAGCGACTTTAATGCTGGTGATCTGATTCCGTTTTTTGTTGATGTTTCAATCCACGCTCCCGCGTGGGGAGCGACCTAGTGTCGATGTGCGTGATTTTCAGCTTTTCATGTTTCAATCCACGCTCCCGCGTGGGGAGCGACTTAACATTCTGGACACGGGCTTCATCATTGGCGGGTTTCAATCCACGCTCCCGCGTGGGGAGCGACACGCTCCTTGGTTTTTTCACCTTCTAATGCTCTTGTTTCAATCCACGCTCCCGCGTGGGGAGCGACGTTAGATCTTCACACGTCACTAGGATGCTATTCGGTTTCAATCCACGCTCCCGCGTGGGGAGCGACTGGGATGCAGCCACTTTCCCGGTCGGTACGCTCGTTTCAATCCACGCTCCCGCGTGGGGAGCGACACGATCAGCCAGGCTTAAAAGCACTAGTTTTTCAGTTTCAATCCACGCTCCCGCGTGGGGAGCGACTGGGGAAGCTTGGCAGCCCTTATGCTGCTGAAATGTTTCAATCCACGCTCCCGCGTGGGGAGCGACATGGCAAAGGTAGAAGCCGCAAAACGCGGGGAAGTTTCAATCCACGCTCCCGCGTGGGGAGCGACATCGGCAGCAAATTTAGAATTTGGTGCTGGTGAAGTTTCAATCCACGCTCCCGCGTGGGGAGCGACCCATGCTATTTCCCCTTGATGATTTGGATTAATAGTTTCAATCCACGCTCCCGCGTGGGGAGCGACATCCACTGACTTTCACATGTCGTTTCGTTATATTGTTTCAATCCACGCTCCCGCGTGGGGAGCGACTTACTAGCATAGTTGCTGCATACCCTGTTGGATTTGTTTCAATCCACGCTCCCGCGTGGGGAGCGACATTCTAGCCGCATTTAATGCTGCCAGAGACAGAATGTTTCAATCCACGCTCCCGCGTGGGGAGCGACCCGAAAGCGCGCATGTTCTGAATGGTGTCGGCAAGTTTCAATCCACGCTCCCGCGTGGGGAGCGACATTACTTTTATAAGCAGCACCCGAAAGATGGCGGGTTTCAATCCACGCTCCCGCGTGGGGAGCGACGGTACCACATCGCACACCGCGCACCGGACAGACGAGTTTCAATCCACGCTCCCGCGTGGGGAGCGACACTACCTCTTAACTTATTCCCCGTTCCCATATAGGTTTCAATCCACGCTCCCGCGTGGGGAGCGACTTTCTTTGGTTTGCTGATTGATTTCTTCGGTTTGAGTTTCAATCCACGCTCCCGCGTGGGGAGCGACTGTACCTGGCGACCCAAGCAGGTTGGAAGTTTATGTTTCAATCCACGCTCCCGCGTGGGGAGCGACCAAACACACCTCTTGATGAATGGACAGAATGAGGTTTCAATCCACGCTCCCGCGTGGGGAGCGACTCGTACACGCCGCCGGTCGCGTAGAACGCGTTTTTGTTTCAATCCACGCTCCCGCGTGGGGAGCGACAACTCTCTCGCAAAAAGCATTTGCAGAATTTCTAGTTTCAATCCACGCTCCCGCGTGGGGAGCGACCAGATCGGGGCCAGCCACCTGCTCGAATTCAACGGCGTTTCAATCCACGCTCCCGCGTGGGGAGCGACGGTAGATCTGGATTTCGCATTGACTCAAAACGTGTTTCAATCCACGCTCCCGCGTGGGGAGCGACTGCAACAATAGAGATAAGTAACAAACTACTTAGGTTTCAATCCACGCTCCCGCGTGGGGAGCGACCGGCGTTTGAGTCGCGTATGGATGCCGCGGTGCGGGTTTCAATCCACGCTCCCGCGTGGGGAGCGACTCGGGATTAAAAAGCGGGCTTATCACGATAACTGGTTTCAATCCACGCTCCCGCGTGGGGAGCGACAGAGAATCCGGCCTGACCCAAACTGATTGACGTTGTTTCAATCCACGCTCCCGCGTGGGGAGCGACCCGGCCCTGGCTCTCCTCTATATGCTGATTTGACAGTTTCAATCCACGCTCCCGCGTGGGGAGCGACATGCGTTTGGCTGATGGTGTGATCTCTAA
Source organism: Thiomicrorhabdus sp. 6S3-12 (assembly GCF_017571475.1). GTDB lineage: Bacteria > Pseudomonadota > Gammaproteobacteria > Thiomicrospirales > Thiomicrospiraceae > Thiomicrorhabdus. Next base: position 24,769 of record NZ_JAGETW010000008.1, read on the forward strand.
ACTTGTTTCAATCCACGCTCCCGCGTGGGGAGCGACTAGTCACCGGGATGGCGCCAGAGTCGATCAGGCGTTTCAATCCACGCTCCCGCGTGGGGAGCGACTCTGCCGTGCAATTGGTATCGGCATAGACAATCGTTTCAATCCACGCTCCCGCGTGGGGAGCGACGGATCAAGGTTACCGTCCCTCTCTTTCTTCTCACGTTTCAATCCACGCTCCCGCGTGGGGAGCGACCTGCTCAAAAGCATAGGCTGGGCTCGGTATTGGTGTTTCAATCCACGCTCCCGCGTGGGGAGCGACTTAATTCAGGATCTTTTTCGATTTCATCCGTCAAGGGTTTCAATCCACGCTCCCGCGTGGGGAGCGACGCAAAATGATTCAGATTATACGGCTGGCTTAGAGGTTTCAATCCACGCTCCCGCGTGGGGAGCGACTGCTTATAGTTCAAGCCCAGCAAACCGAACGGTTTTAGAAGGGATTTCGCTAACCTTGAAAATAAGCCTTATCATTTTAGCAAATTTAAACATTGAGAATTGCTTAGAGCCAGAATAGAAAGGTATTTGAGATATATCGCTAAGGTTCTAAGTTTTTAAAGAGCACTTGGGGTTAGCGATTACTGGAATAGTTCCAAACAGAAAGGTATCACTAACTTTACACAATTAAGCAGTCTTTGAATATGTCCAATGACTTTTTAGCGCCGAAGTGTTCGACCTTACTGCGCCATCGTGCGCCAAGCAGATAAAACCGAAGGCTGTCGGTTTCTTCATTATAAATTTCCAACAACTTCGCTTTTAGAACGACCCACTGCGCCGGCTCCAATTCACACTCAAAAACGGAATACTGTACCCGAACACCATGGTCTAAACACGCTTTGGAAATATGCCTCAAACGCCTTTGACCACCCGGATCTTCAAAAGAGACATCATAGGTAATTAAAACCATCATACTTTGCTCCTCCTATCGAGGCACGAATGGAGGATATTCCGCCAAATCACCACGTATATGCCTAGAAAGCAACATAGCCTGAACATGAGGCAAAAGTCCGATCGGCACTTCTTCATTTAGGTAGGGGTGAATGACGGTTTCCTGTTTACGATTTTGTAAGGCAACCAATACCGACTTTCTTGCATCATCTTTAAGCTTAACTGCGCCACTGGCTTCGATTACAAAGTCATTAGCTTTAATCTGCTTACGATTAATCAGGCTCAAAACCAGTCTATCTACATACCAAGCGCGAAACTCTTCCAGAATGTCTTGCGCCAAACTATCTCTGCCCGGGCGATCTTGATGTAAGAAGCCAACTTGGGGATCAAGCCCAACTCCTTGCAAGGCCGCAGAAATATCATTGCCGATAATGCTATACAAAAAGGATAAAAGCGCATTTGTTCGATCCAAAGGAGGGCGACGAGATCTTTTCCTAAAAGCAAATTCCGGCTCAATTTTAGGCAGAATCAATCCATTAAAAACACCGAAATAAAACGAGGCCACTTCTCCTTCTATTCCGCGAATAGAGTCAAGATTGTTGGCGGATTTTAAACGATTAAGTGCCGAGGAGATTTGAGTAATTGCTTGCTGAACAGGTTCATTATCTCCGTGATTACGTAAATGGCGATAAAGCACCGAACGGGAGTTGCTGATTTTGGCGGCGATGATATTACGAGCAATACTTTCAGGCGAACCTTCCGCCACTTTATACTGCACTTTTCTAAGCAAAACATTACCTGTCTGCTGACCTTGCATTCGCCCAAGAAAACGCCCATATTGCGTGAAAAAGGCTAAATGAACGCCGTTTTCACCACAAAAACCGATCAGAAAAGGCGACACCATTACATTGCCAAAACAATAGATCGCCTGTATCGCATGAATCGGCACCTGCATCGCCTTTTCTTGCTCAACCTCGATCACCAAGGTTTCGCGCTCTTTATGTAAATAGGCTCCCTGCCGAGTGATATAAAGACTATTTTTCAGCTTCTTCAAACACTGTCTCCTGATAAATGGATTTCACATAGCTCCTGCTTTTATCTCGAAAGGTCAGCTTGGGATTGCAAAGCTCATACAACGAACAAGCATCGCATTTTTTCTCATACTTCGCCTTGGGTGTAATGCCAGAGATCAATAATTGACGCGTTGCTTCAATAATCCCATACGTCTCATCGCGAAGTGCCACAGTAATTTCTACTTGATGACGATGTCGCGTTTGCCAATACCAGATTGCTCCATGTGAAACCTCAATGCTCAGCATCTCTTCTAAACAGAGTGCTTGAGCACAGAGTTGAATGAGGTCAATATGATCTTCTTTTGGCTTGCCGCGTTTATACTCAACCGGAAAACTGACTCCAGTAGAGATTTCCACCTCCACCAAATCCAATTTTCCAGTTAAACCAAGCGATGGAGCCGAAACCTCTACCCCTCGCTCATAACGAATCCCTTTGCGAGACTCCGGCAAACCATGATCCACCCGCTGATGCAATTGCTGACCTTGCGCCGTTAACCAATTTTCCGACCAAACCTGTTCATTGTGAATCAGTGCACACTGCCGAGGACAAAACGCATAATGCTGTAAAGCCGACAAGGGAATTAAGCGGGTGTCATCCATGGGTTAGAAGACTTCTTTGGCTTCTACACCTAGTGCATCCAAACCTTCGGTATTCAATTCGATCTTATAATCTGAATACTCTGCCGCTGGCGTTCCCTCTTCGCCTTTCACTCGTTCAACCGTGACGCGATCAAACAGTTTGTGTGCGGGCGCATTTCCCAAAGCATTCTCGTGCTTAAACACAATCAATTTACGCCCTGCCATTTCGCCTCGTGCCGCAGAGTGATCATGTTCAAACATCATTTCTAAGGCTTTCCAAACTTTCTCTAAATCTTCATCCGAGAATCCGGTTTTTTCCGCCAATTTAGCCGAAACAAAACCGTGAACTCGATACAGACCGTAAGGAACAATATGTTTACGCCCCATCGTGCGTTCTTTTTCTAAATCCTTTTCATTGGTGACTGCCATACGTGTAATCGAAATTTCCAACGGAATAATCGGATCAATGGATTTGGCAAATGCCAACTGTAAAGGACCGCGCACCTGACCAGAGTTCACCTCGGTGGTCATTACGGCACCAAACGCACGAACATCGAAGAAGTTAGCACACATCCAGTCGGTCACTTCTTTTGCCTTAGACTGATCTTTTGGCAATTTCTTAGGCTCAGATTTAATCTCAAGCGCATCATAGGCTTTTTGGTTTTGCTGATTCAGAACGCTTTTTTCTTGAACATAGATGTCATATCCCGGTGTGCTGTCTTCACTCAACTGTATGTAGTTGCGAATCTTGCGCTTCAGGCTCACATCCGTTACGAGGCCTTTGCTGGATTCAGGATCAAGACGCGGCATATTGCCAGCATCCGGATCACCATTCGGATTGCCGTTCGTTACATCAAAAAAGTAAACAAATTCGTAGCGGTTTTGGATAGTCATTATTCATTCCCTTCTGGAGTCAATTCATTAGTTTCGTCTGATTCTGGTTTCACAAAGCGTGCGTTTTTCTGATGGTAGTAACCAATCGAAAAACGTCCCTGATTTTCAATGGAAAAATGGCGCGGGAACTCTGTTGGCAACATTGCCATAATTTCGCCAAGTTCTTTTTCGATAGAAAAAGCAAGCCCCGGTTTATCCTTGCGAATTTTGGATAGATGGTGCTTACTGCCTGAAAGTAATCGCGGGTAAACCGAATAAGGAACCGTCGATGCAGACGCATAATATTTGTCGGCAATCGTCGCATTAACCTTATCGCCTAACGCATTGCGTTGAATGTCTTCCAACACGGCAAATAGCCTGCCTAACAAATAGGCCGGATTAGAATTGGACTCATCTAAACTCATGGAAATCTCCTCTTTGCCAAGTAATCTGAGTTCTCGTTGTAATACTGCTTTCACCATAGCGACCCGTAAACCGCCAATATCGCCATCGGCTCTGAATCTTGATAGTAATTGCGCCAATATCGCTCTTGGATAACGTTGGCCCGTTAAAATAGACCGCATCAGTTCGCCAGCCAAATGCGCCGGAACATCATCAATTTTTGGTTTTTGAGCTTCTCGATGCGGAACCAATTGCAGTAATAAACGCCAAACCGACGGAGGCGTTTTCCAAGGCAATGGGTTAAGAGCCAAATCCTGAAAATGTTCAGAAAATCGTTGTTGAATCTGTCCAAGATCGGTTTGTAACCAGAAACGGATGGAAAGCCGAGCAGCATTAGGTGCCAAGCCTAAAATAAAGAATTGGGTGTTCGGATCAAGATTCGGCGAGATCTCCGACAAAGGTCGTCCTTTTGCGAGCTTTTCCAATTCAGAGCCAAGCTCTTTGGCTTCACTTTCATCGGTTGGGGCAGGGGGATTAAAACCCTTCATAAAAAAAGCTTCTGCACTTTTTGCCTTTTGCTCACTATTCGCTATGGCCCAAAACACCACACTGGTATCACCTAAACTAATCACCTGATCGTTCTCTCGGCGTAATAGATAATTTAAGGCTGTGGTATAAGCAAAAGCGGCTTGTTCCGAAACCGGTGCATTGTCCCCCTGCCCCTTTCCAAAGGATTCAAAGGATTCTTTATTAAAAGAAACAATATCTACCCCAGAACTTTGTCCGCCTGAAACACCTTTAATCTTCGGATGTAATCTGGAGATAGATGCTTGCTTGCCAGTAATTAAGCACACAGCTTCTTTGGCATTGTCCGATTTAAGCAAATCACCCCAAATCGTTTTAGCTTCGGAAGATTCATGGATATATTGGCGAACGCCATCTAATTGAAAAACAACATTGGCATCTAAGACATCTGACGTAAGTATGGACTCCTCAAAATGTTCAGGTTGCCAATTTTTCAGAAATGAAAATAAAGCTTTCAGTCCTGTATCTTCGACATTTTCAAAAAGGGATAAGTGCAAATCACGGAAGGCTTCAAAAGTCGGCAAGGTAAACTCAAATATAGCCTCGCTTTTTTTATCCTTCGGTAAAGCAATACCTAATACATAAGCCGTTTTGTCCCATAGAAAATTCGGTTTAATTCCGGAAGTTCTTTTTTCCGGACGAGGTACGTTCATTAATTTGGGTTTCGGCTTTTTTTCATCTGTCAGATTTGGAACCAGATCAACCAATTCGCCTTGTTCAGAAAGCACCAGAATATAGCCAATCTTTTCTTCACTAAATCCAAAGGCTGGCACCTTGCTTTTATTTCCATTATTAAGGCGATCGTAATATTGCGTTAAGGCAGATAAAATCATTGCACCACCTCTGATGATCGGAAAGGCGGAACCTCTATCACGCCGTTTTTCAATTCTGCTCTAAAAAACTTTGGTTCCGCTCGATTGGCAAAATCAATGTCATGCAGTATCCAACCTAAGTCTTTAGATTCTTTGCTTAGTTCGGAGTCGGGGAAATCCTCATCGGATTCAATCAAAGAAAAATAGGCAGGGAATTCGCGATTGCCTAAACAGGGTTGGTGGAAAAACTGGCCTTTACGTGCCCGGCGGTTAAAAATATCGAGATGCTTACCAACCGAATCATCGGCTCCAGCTTTGTCGGTCAGTTCAAAATGCGCTTCTATTACATAGCCAACATTGCGAAGCAGAGTGGTTGCTCTTTGCTGACGATTATCCTGTTTATTTGGATTATCAATTAAAAAACCCAGTCCCTCTGTAGATTTTTTCTTCATCGCCCCGCTGACTTTGGACGCGGAAATTTTGCAATTTCCCAACTCATTACGCCGAATGGATTCAAAACGCACCGGCTTTAAGACATGGATGCGATCAACCACCCAACGGATGGCCGGTTTCCAATGAATCGCTTCCAAAACACCTCTAGCCGCCGAGGGAGTGATCACATCATAAGAAACACGCTCAACCTTCATCTCAGGTCGGGTAAAACACGCATAATCACCCCAAATATGCAATTTAATGCCGTAAGCCATTATTTTCTCCTCTCTTCATCCACGCCCAATTATGGCGACTACAAAACAGAACATTCAGCTTTCATAAACGTCGGATCCGTCCAACTAATCCCGAATTCTGCATCGTAAATACTTAAGTTAATTAATTCCCAGAACTGATCTTCAAAACGATGCGGCGCAATTGTTTGGATTGCACCGCCCATCTGAAGACTTTCCAATCCTGTTTGCGGAATTTGCACGATATAAGACTGAAGCTTGCGTAATATGCTACTCACGCTATCTGTTGTCTCCAGCTCTTTTAACAAGCTTTTGGCTTCATTATCAAAAGGAATAAAAACCGGCATCATAAAGCTCTCGATCATTCGAAAATCCTTCGCGATTTTCTGGAATGGGAAATCCAGTTTTGATGCGCCGACTCGACAGGCCTTTAACAACTGTTTCTGATCAAGTTCATCCCCTTTGCGCCAATACACATTAGAGAAATAATCTTTAATCGCATCCTGATCCAATAAATTTCCATGTCCTTTTCGAAACACCGAACGCATATCTGCCGCAAGCCCTTTCAGTTCCGGAGGAACCGACCAATCAGGAGATGTAAAAATCCAAACATGGCTTTCCTCTTTGGCTCGTAAACGCTCACGGTTACAACGCCCTGCCGCTTGAGCAATGGAATCCAAACCTGCTTCGGCACGCATCACACAAGGGAAATCCACATCTACACCGGCTTCAATCAGCGAGGTGGAAATCACTCGACACGGCAACCCTTGTTGCAACCTTTCTCGGATCACTTCCAAAGTTGTGGTTCTATGAGCGGCACACATTAAGGTCGTTAAATGAAAAGCCCCTTCGGCTTGCTGATCTTTAAGAGTTTGGAAAAGCGATTGCGCATGACGACGGTTATTCACTATCGTGAGAATTTGCTCATTTTGCTGCATACGCGAGATAAGGTCATCATCACTCAACTCCCCCAAGTGAGAGACATTAACCAGGCTGAGTTCTTCAAACAGTCTCTCTGGATTAGGAGCAATTTCACGAACGTTGCTAAAGCCCCTTTCAAAATTCGGTTCGCACAGAGCAGGTTGAGTTGCAGTACAGAGCACGACCGAACAACCGTAATTGCGCGCTAATTCGTCAATAGCTGCCATGACCGGGCGGAGAAATTTAAGCGGTAATGTTTGCGCTTCATCCAGAATAATGACGCTACCCGAAATGTTGTGGAGTTTGCGACAACGCGATGGACGATCCGCAAACAGGGATTCGAAAAACTGCACCGCCGTTGTTACGACAACCGGCATGTCCCAGTTTTCCATCGCCAATTTCAACTTATCACGGGTTTCTTCTACACCCTCTTTATCACCGATTTTGCGATCATCAAAATTACTGTGATGTTCTAAAACGGAGGAATCGCCCAAATCGCCAAAAGCCTCCCTAAACACTTTGGCGTTCTGTTCAATAATGCTGGTAAAGGGGATGACATAGATCACTCGGCGCATATCATGTGCCAGAGCGTGATCCAAGGCAAAAGCCATAGAACTCAATGTTTTTCCGCCGCCAGTCGGGACAGTTAAGGTAAATAAGCCTGGCGGAAGTTTGGCCTTGAGTCGAGCAGTATGGAGAATTTCTTTACGAAGTTGATTAACCTTTTTTGTCTGATCGCTGTTCTTCGCCATCTCATTTAAGGCTTGATTCAACCGCTCTTTAAGTTCGGATAATTGAGGATAATCACCACGAAGTAGAGGTTTGCCCTCAAGCGCCTTATAAAACTTATCGGTATCAATAAAATCCGCATCGACCAAACAGGAAAAAATCATGCGAATCAAAAACGCATACTGAAAGCCTTGAAGTTCATCATCAGGATTAGGCGAAATCCGAGGTGATAGATTTTCAGCTAAAGGCAAAACAAGTTCGCTGTTCCAAGCATCCTTATCCAACACACAGAGTTCTTTGCCAAATTGAAGTTTCATGCGTTCTTTAAGGGCTCGTCGACCATCCCCTTCACCAGAACCATTGGCTAAACCGGCATGGTGCCCGGCAATGGCATAGGAAATTAAATTATTCCAAGGTTCAGGCAAAATATCCGTAACCATTTTTGCACCCGCCGTTGCGTGATCTACCTTATTTGAGGAGCCTGCAAGCCGAGCCTGAAATTCAGGTGTGTATTTACCCAAATCATGTAACAGTCCAGCCAGATAGGCTAACTCCTTAGCACCAAAGTATCTCGCATTGTGTTTTGCAGCCTCGGCAACAACGTGTAAATGATTGTCTAAAGTTTGCCAATCAGATTTATCACTCTGCTTACCAGAATGTGCGAAATAGTTACTCACTTACCATCTCCTTGAATTCACCCTTTAAAAACAGAACAACAGCAAAATTTGAATCCCAGTCATACATCTAAAAAGACCTTAATTTCAACCTTCTGCCAAGGGTCATCACTCTCTTTCAGCTTAGTAATCACCCCATACAGGTTTTGTCGATTTTGTAATAATTGATTAACCGAATAGTTCTGTTTTCTAGGCAAATAGCCCAACTTATAGCTGGCTTCTGAGGAGTGATCTTGCCAGTAAATTTCGATCGCATCCTTATCATATTTATTGGTTGGTTCGGCTTTAAATTTCAGCGTGGCACCTACTTTCAATCGTGACCACACATTTTTACCTTCGTAATATTGAAACCCGGCAACAGGCGAAGTATGTAACAGCACAGAAGTAATGGACGCGGAGTTTTTTGTTGCCTTTTCTTCAAATTTTTTCTGCTTTTGAATAGCACCCGCTTTTGCTTGATTTGCCACCCATCCAATTGAAGCGAATCCAATAAGAGATTTCAGTAGTTTTCGTCTATTCATTCATCTCTCCCACACTCATGCCGAATAAAATCAAAATGGTTTCCATTAGCTACTTCTTGATTGGTAGCTTATAGACAGCTTATCAAATCTATGGGACAAATCTTGTCCCTGGAATTCATCTATCTATTCATCTAGATAAAGCTCACTTGCCTGTAGGAGTTGCTGCCTAACCTTTTCTCGTAATTCTGGAGGCGCGATGACCTTAACGTTAGCGCCGTGTTTAAGAATGTCTTGGATCAATTCAATATCGTGGTGGTAAGGCAAATGCATCATCAGGCTACCGTCTATTTGTTTTTCAATGACTTGTTCGGGATGCCAGAGTTCGTTTTTAACCCAACGACTGATGTATTCATTGAAGTGCAAAACCGCCAAGCACTTCGCATTGCCGCCAAAAATGCCATAACTGTCCGCAAAGTGATTTTTCAAGGTGTCGGCATCGATGGAACACGCCTTTTGGTAAAGATTTTGACAGTAGGCGATTGCATCTATTGAGAAACTGCGAATCCCTTTGCTGTGGTGGCAAAAAGCGTCCAGATACCAGTTATCTTTATATCTAACTAGCTGCTGAGGAGAAATTGTTCGCAGGTCAGTTTGATCTGTATTGCGTTTCCAATATTGAATTTCCAGTTGCTCTTGTTGAACAAGCGCATCGACGATTTGATTGAATATTTTGGTGGAAATATTTCTTTGCCCAATTTCGATAATTTTTATTTTCCGTGCCAGTTCATTGGCCGAATCGGAATCTTTTAATAACTTTTTAAGACGGTTTTTAATAGGTTCAAGTTGTTGAGCAAGTGCGCCTTGCGACAGTTGTTCAATGGTAATATTTAAAGCGAATAGCGCTTGCAACTCGTCCGCAGAAAGCCAATAACCGTCGAGTTCCAGCTGCTGCATACGATGTTCGTCAAGATAGACTTGGTTGTGATGGATATAGCAGGGAAGCTGTTGATGGTCGTTGAGGCACTCAATATCCCGTCGAATGGTCTTTTCCGAACACTCATACTGCATCGCCAGCCAGTCGAGCGGCGTCGGACGCCTGCGGTTTCGCAATTGAGCTTTAATCGCCTGACAACGCTCCGACTTATTCATACCGTAATTTGACACCTATTTTTGATGTAAATAGGTATTTTTATACCAACAATACTGAAATTTACCAACAAAAAATAACTTTTTTGCTGTTTTTTAGAATGTTCGTCACTCATCCCATGCGCAAACAACGCAAGCTATCCAAGCTTCCCACAACTTGTCCACACAGGCGTTTGAGCTTGCAGTAAACTGGGCAAAAATTGTGATGGTGAGCGGGGAGAGAATATTGCATCAGGGAAACGATTCAATCGCGCTGATTCTGTTAACTTTCGGCGGACTGTTTATTATCGGATTGATTGCCGACCTTCTGGGACGGCATACGCCTTTACCGAGGGTGACGCTACTCATTCTGACCGGGTTTGTAATTGGGCCTTCGGCTTTGAACTGGTTGCCGCCCTTTATTCAGGACTGGTTTCCGATTCTGACCAATATCGCTCTGTCGATTATCGGCTTTGAGCTTGGAAAAAACCTGACCAAACAGAAACTGACAACCATGGGCAGACCAATTTTGGGCATCTCGCTCTCCGTCATGTTCATGACCGCCCTACTGATGTTTGCCGGCCTGTATCTTTTGGGTGTTCCGATTGAGATCGCCTTAATTCTGGCGGGAATCGCTCCGGCAACCGCTCCGGCGCCTGTGGTGGATGTCGTCAGCGAACTGAATGCTAAAGGCAGTTATACGGATACTTTGCTGGGAATTGTCGCCATTGACGATGCCTGGGGCATGCTGCTGTTTAGTCTGCTTCTGGTTGTAGCGGCGATTTCGACCGGCAACGGCGACGCTTATAGCAGCTTACATGACGGTTTATGGGAAATCTTCGGTGCCGTTCTGCTCGGTCTGCTTCTCGGCTTTCCGATGGCCTTTATCGGCAGTCACATCTATCCCGGAAAAGCGACTCAGGCAGAAGCGCTGGGGATCGTTCTACTGTGTGCCGGCGCCGCACTTTATCTTGAAGTTTCCTATATTCTTTCGGCCATGGTGATGGGCACAATCGTAGCGAATTTCAGTCAGAATCATCAGGAGCGGCCATTTGAAGAACTTGAGGCGATTCAATGGCCATTGCTCATTCTATTTTTCCTTTTGGCCGGCTCATCCCTTCATCTGCAATCCTTGTGGCAGGCGGGCTTGATCGGATTCGCCTACCTTATCCTGAGAATTTTCGGCCGTCTTTCAGGCTCATGGATCGGCGCGACCTGGGCGGGTTGCAGAAACCCTAACTATCACTGGATGGGACTGGCCATGCTGCCGCATGCCGGTGTACCGATCGGGATGACGCTGCTGGCAGCGCAGCACTTTCCGGAACACGAGAAACATCTGCTGGCGGTGATTCTCGGGGTAACGGTAATCTTTGAACTGATCGGACCGGCGATCACCCGACACATGATCCGTCAGGCGGGCGAAGCGAAATTAATGCCCTACAAATGAGTGCAAGCCGGGCTTTATCACTCGGCTATATTCGCATCAATCAATTTTTCGTATTTGCTTAAACATAAGCAATCGGTTGCAATAACGCTCTATTTCATTGGAAAAGCGACGGATTGCCCTATGATTACCATTACCTGCCTGGTCGAAAACTCCGTTAAACTCAGCTCCCGGTTATGGGGCGAGCACGGTATGTCGATACTGATTGAAACGCCGCAGGCTACGGTGCTTTTCGATACCGGGCAGTCCGGAACGGTTCTTCTGCACAACCTGCAGGAGATGCAAATCGATCCGCAAAAAATCGAACAGATTGTGCTCAGCCATGGACACTATGATCATACCGGAGGGCTGAAAATGCTGTTTGATCAAATCGGTACGCGTCCGGTACATGCTCATCCGGATATGTTCCGCGAACGCTTCAGCGAAACGCCTGACGGCAAACTCAAACCGGTTTCCGCGCCTGTCGAATACCGCAACGAGCCTTTTTGGCAGCTTACAGACAAACCGGTCGAAGTTGCCCCAGGGATTTTCACCACCGGCGAAGTCCCGAAAGAAACGCCTCTGGAAGATCATGGCGACGAGCGTCTAAAAATTTATGCCGAGGACGGCAAGACCTTGATCAAGGATCCGATCAAAGACGATATGAGTCTGGTAGTGAAAAGCGACCTTGGGTTGATCGTTCTTTTGGGATGCTGTCATGCAGGCGTAATCAACACTCTGAACCTGATCAGGAGACAGTTCCCAGGCGAGAAGATTCACGCGGTAATGGGTGGAACACATCTGGCAAAGGCGACCGAAGAACGATTGCTGGCCACGGAAGAAACTCTACAGAAAGTGCCTAATATCGGTCTTTCGCATTGCACCGGCCCGAAAGTTATCGCGCGCTTTCTAAGCCGCTACCCGCAACGGGCTTTTGTCTTCCAGGCCGGTACGCAACTGCATTTCTAGTGCTTCCGGTTTACCGACAGCGTACCCAGGCCTGCGGACCCGCTATCATTGCGGCTTATTGCACACCATTACGGCACGCAAAGGCGCCGGATAACCTTCGATAGTTTTATTCGGGTCCTGCGGATCAAGGAAACTCTCCAGCGAGTTCCATTCCATCCAATCCGTAGTACGCTGTTCCTTTGTTGAAGTCTGATCCAGGTCGACGCAGCGGACATTCTTGAAGCCGCAGCGGCGCAGCCAGATTTCCAGCTCGGGAACCGATGGCAGGAACCAGACATTGCGCATCTGCGCATAGCGGTCTTCCGGCACCAGCAGCTGGCCGAAAGATTCCGGAACCACCAGCGTTTCCAGAACCAGCTCTCCGCCCGGCCGCATCTGGTTTTTCAACTCCAGAATATGGTCGATCGGTGAACGGCGGTGGTACAGCACCCCCATTGAGAAAACCGTATCAAAAGCGCCACCCTTCTGCGACACCGGCAGTTGTTCAAGGGTCAACGGCAGGAAAAAGCCGGGCTCCTGTTCGCCAATAAAGTGCTTCAATACCAGAAACTGATTCATAAACAGCAGACTCGGATCAACCCCCACCGCCAGCTTCGGCTTCTCGCCAAGCATACGCCAAAGATGGTAACCGCTACCGCAGCCGATATCGAGTACACGACGACCTTCCAGCGGTGCCAGGTGCGGACGCACCCGTTGCCATTTCCAATCCGAATGCCATTCGGTGTCGATAAAAATATCGTGGATCGAAAAAGGGCCTTTTCGCCACGGATGGAAAGCGCGCAGTGTCTGCTCAAGTTCCACTTTCTCATCACTGCTTAATGGCGTTTTATTGCTGACGGCAACCGTATCGGCGTCAAGATCATAATTGTCCGCCTGAGGATAGCCCTTAATTTTTTGCAAAGCGTCCAACCAGCGCGGCAAATTGCCGTTACCTTCCGGATTCAAGGCTTCTTCGATTAAAGACGGTAACTCCTCTTTCCAGATTTCAAGGCGCGAATCACCCAGATGCGTCCAGAAAGTATCGTAATGCTGCTTCACGTGAAAACTCCAAGAAACTAATTGATGGCGGCAATTATAAAGCTTCGTCTGCCCTCTCGCATTTAATTAATTCCGGCTAAGAAAATTCTCAGTTTTCGGTTTTTACGTATAACTAAGAGTGCACTCGCGACAAAATTGTAGGTATGATGAAATTAAGTATGAATTTCAATCACGCCTGCAACCGATGTCAGAAAATTACCTTAAAAAAGAGCTCTATAAGCTCGTGCAGACAGACTCGACCATTTTCGAGTTTATTCAGAAAGGTGCCAGCGACGGCATGTGGTACTGGGATATGGAGCACCCTGAAAACGAGTGGATGAACCCGCAATTCTGGCAGACACTGGGATATGACCCGAGGGAAAAGCAGCATTCAATCTCAGAGTGGCAAGCGCTTATTTTTCCCGAAGACTTAAAACGTGCCGAAGAACACCTGAGTGAACACCTGCAAAACCCGGATATTCCCTATGACCAGGTTTTACGCTACCGGCATGCGGATGGTCATACTGTCTGGGTTCGCTGCCGTGGTATGGCGATTCGAGATGCAAATAACCACCCGTCACGCATGCTTGGTGTGCATCACGATATCACTCAACAGATGCAGGCGTTGGAAGAGCTGAGTAGCCTGAGCCAACGCTTCGAAGTCGCGGTCGACTCGGCACAGATCGGTGTCTGGGATCTTAATATTCAGACTCAAGAACTGCACTGGGATGAGCGAATGTTCCAGCTGTACAAAGTCGATCCGGAAACCTTTTCAAATGGTTATGAATCCTGGAGCAAAACCGTTCATCCGACCGACTTGGAAAAGGCCGACAAAGCGGTTCAAGAATCAATCGCCAGCGGCAAAAAATATAATCGCGAGTTTCGTATCATCTGGCCAAATGGAGAAATCCGCCACCTGCATGCTTATGGGAAAATCATCCATAACGCGCAGGGGGAAGCCGAGCGCATGATTGGCGTAAATTTCGACGTTACCAGAGAAAAACGCCTGCAGGAGAAAATCAATAAACTCGTTATCACCGACTATCTGACCGGCATCGGCAACCGCCGTCACTTTATGAAAGAGGCCAGCAAGGATATTGCCCGTGCGCAACGTTATTCCATTCCGCTAAGCCTGTTCATTATGGATATAGACGACTTCAAAAAAATTAACGATACCTATGGACACGATGTCGGCGATTTAGTCATTAAAAAGGTCGCCACCCTTTGTGCCGGTTTCTTGCGCGAAACAGACCTTTTCTGCCGTTACGGAGGCGAGGAATTCGCCGGTGTTTTAACGCAAAGCCAGCTCGAAGACGCCGAAGAGGTCTGCGAAAAGCTGCGCCATGCAGTGGCCGCATCACACGTCATCACTCGGGACAATCAAACGATCGAATTTACCGTCAGTATCGGCCTCACCCAGCTGGAACAGCACCGAGACGTTCTGGGCGATCTGATTCGCCGCGCGGATCAGGCACTGTATATCGCCAAAAACAGCGGAAAAAATCAGGTGATCGCCGAGCACTAGGAGTGCAAACAGCGGTTATTCTGCCTTGATCGCCAGAAATGAGGCGAAGTTATACGCCTGAAACCAGATGCCTGCCGAGTCGAACCCCGCCTGCTGTAAACGATCCAAATGTGTCGCTTCGCTGTCGGAAATCAGCACGTTTTCCAACGAAGAACGTTTCTGGCTGATTTCCAATTCCGAATAACCGTTGGCACGCTTGAACTGCAGATGCAGGTGTTCGATGCTCTTTTGCAGAGCAGGATCATCAAAATGGATCTTCTCCGACAGAATCAGAATCCCGCCCGGAACCAACCCCTGGTAGATACGTTTGAGCAAGGTCAAACGCTCCTGCGGATCGATAAACTGCAAGGTGAAATTAATCACCACCACCGAGGCATTCTGAATATCGAAATCACACATATCGGCGCAATGCAGTTCGACCGGCACTTCTGAATGAAAAGCGAGTAAATACTCCTGAGCGCGCTCGACCATCGCCGTAGAGGTATCCAACGCGACAATCGAACAGCCGGAATTTTCATCCAGAGCACGGCGCATCGTTAGAGTCGCCGCACCGAGCGAACAACCGAGATCGTAAAGACGGGTATTCGGCTGGGCATGGATTTTGGTCAATTCGCCGATACCGGTCAGGATCGTCTGATAACCCGGAACCGACCGTTGAATCATATCCGGAAAGACTGCCACCACCGACTCATCAAACTGGAATGCGCCGACCGCTTCGTGCTGCTGACTGTAAATCGTATCTTTCTGACTGGGTAGTTTCATCTCATATCCTATCGAATTCGGGCCTTAATAACGCGACGGACGGTTCGCCACCGCTTTCAAGTTCCAGGCATCCGGGGTTTTACTCGATTCAAGCAGGTTTTCAAAACCGTCGTCCAAATCGGCAAAGAAATCAATGCCGGTGCGGTCTTCAACTTCGTCAACCGACACGACAAAACGCATTAAACTGTCATTCGGTTTGGCGTTCTGCGGAAAGATGAACGCCAACGCATTGGCCGGCTGTTCATTCGTGCCAGGACGAATCAGAATTTTGTAAAACGCGTCCGGAATCGCGACATTCGATTTTTGTATCCGCTTAGGCTGATCTGCGAAGATCGGTCCCGTCACTACCCAGAAATCACCGTATTTTTCGGAAAAATCGTTAGCAATCACCTCTTCCAGACGCTGCCAGGATTTCTGATTCAATTTCGGCGCCTGCGGCGTAATATTGGTCATGGTAAAAGTATCTTGCTGTGCCGAACGCCCGTAACGGCTGGCAATCACATAATTCGGTGCCATATGCCCACGATCGTACCCCGAACCGGTGTAATCTTCATGAGTGACACGCGAAAGCGTCAACCACTCGCTGCTGAAACGGCTCGGGCGTTTTCCCGACTTATATTTTTGTTCGGTCACCTTATAGGTCACCCATAAAGGGTTTTTCAGCCCCTCCGAATACTCGAGCATAAAACCGTCATAGCGCAGAATATGCGAAAAACCGCTCCCCGGCAGAGCCATTTCGACTTTCGGTACGCCCATATAAGCCATATTCGGGCGCGCGATCTGAGTTTCATAGGCATACCAGACACCAAAAGCGACCGGTACCAGAAGCAGGAATTTCGGACGGCGAAGCAAAAAGCGAAACAGAGGACGGATTAAAGTGCGCAGCAGAGAGGAGGTTTTCATAAGAGGTTAAAACAGCTATTCAACGAAATTGGCGGATATTATAAGAGTTTTTCCCCGTCGCCGACCAGAATCCGCGACTCGACCAAGGGTTTTCGCATGCCGTATAGAACAATCCGGTTACTGACCTTTCTGACCGAGCTGGTACACCTTATCCAACCAGGCTTTTCTCTGCCGTTCGCTTAAATTCTGCACAGCACCGATCAGAGTCGAACGAATGGGCGCAAAACCGGAAAAGCTGAGAATATTACGTTCCAGGTTCTTCAAGCTGTGTGCGCGATAAAACCAGCGGTAGACAAACGCGGGCATTCCCATCGTAACGACAATCCGTGCACTCCGACCAGACAAGAGTTTTTTCGGCCACTGGTTTCTGTCGCCCGTAGAAAGCGCATAGCCCGGACGCAAAACCTGCTCCCAGAAGCCTTTCAGAATCGCCGGCATGGTTCCGAGCCAGAGCGGATAAAAGATTACGATATGCTCGGCCCATTTGATGATGTCCTGCGCCCCCTGAATATCGGTTACCGGAGGATGCTTGTCGAACTCTTCCTCACTGGTCAGCAGGGCGAAACTCAATTTGGCGACGGTAATCACCTTGACCTCATGACCGGCCGCTTCCGCGCCGGCCTTATACGCCTCTGCCAGAGAATAGTTCAGATGACTCTCGCTGGGGTCGGGATGACCCTGAATAATTGCAATCTTCTTAGACATTCGGAATCTCCGGGACAAGCCAGTTAGGTTTCCAGAAACTCCATATTATCATGCGTACAAGGCTCATAAAATACGTTTGGAAGTTGCATGCCCTGTCCATGCAACCGTCGATGATCCAATGGACGCAAACACAAAAATCCGTAAAGCCTAATCAACCCGCTTTGCCAGCAGGTGAATATAGCGCGCCATATTGCGGTAGGTCGGTTCGCGGCAATAGCGGTACTCCAATGCCAGCAGATCATCGAGATCGCTTTCGGCAAGCACTTCATGGGTCATGTAATCGTGAAAAACACGAATTCCGGTATGCACTTCAATTTCAAACCCCCACTCTTCCAGCCAGCGACAAACCTCTTCGGGAATCTGCGGATTAGGCGGTGTCAGTTTTTTACCCTTGCCGATATATTCATCATTCATCAGATAAGGAAGTCGCCAACCGCCGCGCAGCGTATTGCGAATCACCACCGAGTTGCGGTTATAAAACAGCAGGGACAAATAGCCGCCGGGTTTAACCTTGTCCGCTACGCTCTGCAAAGTCGTTTTGGGTTCAGCCAACCACTCCAGAACCGCATGAAACAGCACCAGATCTTTTGCTTCAAGCTGCTTCGCCACCTCCTGTGCCGGACCTTCGATAAACTCCGCGCTTAAACCGGCCGCAGAAAAGTTATTTTGCGCGCGCAGCAGCATCTGATGCGAAAGATCGCATAGAACCGGTTCATGTCCCACTTCCGCTAACCACTGGCTAATCTGCGCAAAACCGCAGCCTGCATCCCAAAACGTCATGCACGGCTTAGCGCGCAAGTCCGCCAGATCCTCTTTTAACAGCTTGAGGCGCCATTCACCCTTTACGGTGTCGTAGACTTTTTTCTCGAATTTATCGACTAACTTGTCGAAGTTTCTATCTTTTAAGGCGGTTTTACTCTGGCTCAAGGGAAGATATCCTGTCACAAAAATCGAGCGATGCTCGCGAATTTGAAAAAAGGTTATTGTAAGACAAAGCCTGCATTTACGAGAGCACATCGGTACGCGCTCCTTAGGGGCTATACGTACAATTCATTAATTTCTAATATAAAAAAACCGTACGATTTAATTTAAATATTTGATTTTATTAAAAATGTTTAAAAAGTGTTAAATAGAGTTAAGGCAAGATAAGGTTCATTTTAGATTGCCTTTCTTTAAAAGGCGCGAGCGGGATTTATTTCGAGCTTTTACAGAGAACCCCTAAACCACAAACGCCCTAGCCAATCGGGCTATCCCGCACACCAGCACTCAACGGCAAATCAAGTTGAGCCTGTCTGCATTCAAATGCAAATTAATAAATTTCGATAGAGATCGAAATGGAGGGAACTATGCCACAAACAATACACCATCATGGAATTCATGAGCACATCACGGAAAAAGGCGAACATATCGTTTCTAAAGATTGCCGTTACGGTGACGTTGGCCACTGGCTGAAAAAAGGTTGGATGGACATGGCACACGCTCCGGCTGCTTCGCTGTTTTATGGTGCTGTCATGGCTCTGTCCGTGTTGCTGGTTTACGCCAGTTTCCGGGATCAGCCGATCATGATGTTCCAGGTCGCAACCTTCTTCGTGATGTTATCGCCGTTTCTTGCAACCGGTCTCTATGCTATCTCCAGACAATTGCAGCATGGCGAAAAACCTAATCTGGCGGCGTCAATGTTTGCCTGGCGTCATAACATAACCGAGTTCGCACTTTTCGCTCTGGCATTAGGGGTCATTATCGCGATCTGGAGTCGTGTGGTTCCCCTAATCGCTGCCGTAGTGAAATCGAACAGTCTATTGATTGTCGATCCGGATGCAGGCGTTATGGGCTTCCTGACTTCCGATGCAGGGCAAACCTTTATGACCTACTTTTTAGTCGCAGGAGTGTTTGTTGCAGCATTGGTCTTTGCTCTTAGTGTCGTCACAATCCCGCTACTGCTTCGCGACAGCAATATCGGAGTCATCCAGGCAATGATTCTAAGCTTTGAAGTCGTAATGGAAAATAAAGGCGTTATGGCGCTGTGGGCTCTGATTATCGGCTCTCTGATTACGGTAGGTATTGTCACCTTCGGGATCGCCATGCTGATCGTCATGCCGCTTTTAGGTTACGCCTCATGGCACGCGTTTAATGACCTGATTGAAATCGACCCTAAAACCGAAATCAAATAACTCTCCCCCAAAAAATAAAGCAAATTGATTTCTTCCCGTCCTTGTTTGCCTTTTTAATTGCGTCCAACCGGGCTGCAATTAAAAAGGACTTTATTCCCCATAAATGATAGATTGTTGACCTTGATTACCATCCACCTATCAGGGGTTTTTGCATGTCTAAAAAAGTCTACTGCATCGCAGAATTTCAACCGAAACCCGGCCAATCTGAAGCGCTGTTTAAAGTCTTGCAGTCGCTTGAACCGAATACCTTAAGAGAAGACGGCTGCCTGCAATACAGAGTCACCCGTCAGATTATCAGCCCGTTTGCCGAAGGCAACGGTTTTCCGATAGTCTTTAACGAGATATGGCAGGATATGGCGGCTTTTGAAGCGCATTGCCAGAGAAAAGAGATCGTGAATTTTTTCGAGAAATACTGCCTGGCCGAAGATGGTCTGGCGGCAGATTGGAATGTCAGAGTGTTCAGCGATGAGCCGGAAAACTACGACGCACCGCTGAAGCAGGCGCCGCACTCTTCCGACTATCTTGCTTTATAGAAATTATTCGGCAATGAATTCCGCGGCTGCGGTCGCCAGGTCTTCATTGGCGAAATCCATAAAGAAGTGACCGGCGTCTTCAACCGTTACCGAAGAAACCTTACCGGCCTCAACCAAAGGTTTAATTGCCTGCGGCAGGTCCGGAACCACGTCATCATCGCTCCCCATCACAACCAGAGTCGGTTTATGCGGGTTTTGCAACAGAGTCGGCGTATCGAACTGCGGCTTCACCGTGTAATAATCAGCAAAAGCGGCTGCCGTCACCTGAGCGTCTTTACAGTAGATAAAATAGGTCTTATCCAGCATTTGGTCGCCCTTGCCTTCAGCAACCAGCTTTTGCGCTTTGTCCAGAATCGGCTGCAAAGAGGTACCGGCTTTCTGCGCGTACTCATCCGCCGATTGCTGTGCACCGGTTGCCGGCGCGATCAGAATGACCTTATCAATCATATCGCTGTCGTGCTCAGCCGCGTACCAGGCCGTCTGATTACCGCCGCGCGAATGTCCCATTAGAACCACTTTTTCCGTACCCTGCTGCTTCAACCAGTCCATCCAGTAACCGATCTCTTGCAGCGCATCAGTATGTTTATGAGTATGCGGAACGGCACAATCATATTCTCCATGACGATTATCCAAGCCTAGAGAAAGATTGATAGACAAGGAGCTAACGCCCTGCGCAGCCAGATTTTTCTGAAGTGCGGCATAAGTCGAACGCTCTTTATGCGTTAGAGTTCCATGGGTCAATAACACCATCTCGTCGGAGAACCCTTTACCGTCAGCCATAAGTAAATTGGCATTCAGCGTCAGTCCGTGTTGCTGCTGAGTAACTTCCTTAACTTCGGCCGCCGATGCAGCTGGCGCCCATGAGGCAGTTGTAATTGCCGCTGCAGTAAACAGAGCGGTTAATAGCTTTTTCATGACAAGGCTCCTTTATGAATTAAGCGCTGGAATTTTTAACCCAATTAAAAGACATTATCAAGGTAAATTAATTAGGCTTATAAATAACTTTTATACCCTGTTTAGCCGCGGAGACAAAAGCGATTCGAAAGAATGACGATTACGCTTTTTAACAGTTCACAAGGCTTTAGCTCCGGTAGCCATTGCGTATAATAGCCAAAAAAATTTAATAAACGGATGGCCTGTGTCTAGCATCGATTTACAGCTCTTAAACGGATTCCAACACCTGCAAAAGCAGATTAACCAACAGATTATCGGTCAGCCGAAACTGACCGAGCGCATGCTGATCGCGCTTTTGGCCGACGGGCACATTCTGGTTGAAGGACCACCGGGCCTGGCAAAAACCAAAGCGATCAAAACGCTGGCCGAGCTGATTGAAGGCAGTTTCCATCGCATTCAATTCACACCGGACCTTCTTCCGTCCGACATTACCGGAACCGAGATTTACCGTCCGGAAACAGGCGTTTTCGAATTCCAAAGCGGGCCGATTTTCCACAATCTGCTTCTGGCCGACGAAATCAACCGCGCTCCAGCGAAAGTTCAAGCTGCTCTTCTGGAGGCGATGGCAGAGGGGCAGGTCAGCGTCGGCAAGCGCTCCTTGCCTATGGCCGCGCTGTTTATGGTCATGGCAACACAGAATCCGCTGGAACAGGAAGGAACTTACCCGCTGCCGGAAGCGCAGCTTGATCGTTTTATGCTGCACCTTAATGTCGACTACCCGGATGCCGATTCAGAGTTGAAAATCCTTGAGCTGGTCGAAAGCGAAGCGCGTACGGATGAGAAGCCAGAGAGTGCGGTAATGACTCAGGAACAACTTTTTCAGGCACGCCGTGAAGTGCTCGAGCTGCATGTCGCAGACAGTATTAAAGACTATATGGTGCAACTGGTTATCGCGACACGTCAGGCCGAACAGTACAGCCAGGAATTGGCCGATTGGATTGATGTCGGGGTCAGCCCCAGAGCCACGATCGCTCTTTCCAGATGTGCCCGGGCACATGCCTGGTTGAACGGACAGGAATTTGTCAGCCCGGATAATGTGCAAGCGGTTATCCATGATGTCTTTCGCCATCGCCTGCTGCTGAACTTTGAAGCCCAGGCGCAAAACCTGAATGCCGACGACATCACCGATAAAATACTCGAACTGGTTCCTGTAGCTTAGGTACATATACATGAACGAAGTTCAGGACTCTATTTACACCCGACTCGATGATCTGCTGTCCTGGCGATTTCACGTGAAACAGAAAAAGCTTGTTCAGCAGCAAAAACTGCTGGCCAGCAGCCACGGAGACCACCATGCCGTCCGCAAGGGACGCGGCATGACCTTTAGCGAAGTTCGCCAGTACCAGCCGGGGGACGATATTCGTCATATCGACTGGCGAGTCACGGCAAGAACCCAAAAAACTCATACCAAAATCTTTGTCGAAGAACACGAACGGCCGACATTGATTCTTGCCGAACAGACTCCAGCGCTTTTTTTCGGATCGCAGGTTCGACTCAAAACCGATCAGGTATTGAATATTGCCGCCATTCTCGGCTGGGTCTCGCTGCAACAGCATGAGCGGGTCGGCGGCGTCTGTTTCAACCACCGGCAACAGATCTGGAACGCCCCGAAAAAGCCACAGCAGAACCTGCTCAATTTTCTGCAGCAAGCGATCCAGTTACAGCAGCAGAATCAAAAACCAGGCGTCAGCGGCCATCATTATTGGCAGCAGGCACTGCAATTACTGCAAAAAAACCTGAAACCAGGCTCAAAAGTGTTTTTGATAGGCGATATGCTGCAATTTGACGAGAACCTGCTAACCCCATTGAAACAGCTGCGCCGCCATGCCGAGATTATTGCAATACATATCTTCGATCCGCTCGACCGGGAAATTCCCGAACTCGGCTGGCTGAATATTCAAGGTTTTCAGGGACAAACCATGCGACTGGACAGTTTCCGCAAGCAAACACGCGAAAATTACCGCGAACTGTATCAGCAGCAATGGAATAGAGTTCAGCATGCTTTTTACGGCTTGCGCATCCCGCTGGTTGAAATCAGCAATCAGGATCATCCGGTCAAAGCCGCTCTGCAAACGCATTTGATTCACTGAGGCAAAGATGAACCCCGAAGTATTACAGCAACTGCACGACATTCATCTTCCCGACCCGATCGGCTGGTGGCCCCTGGCTTTTGCCTGGTGGATTCTGCTCCTGTCGATTACCTCGATTATCATCGGTGTCATCTGGTACTTTACCGATCTGAGACGGCGTAATGTTTATCGACGTCAGGCACAGGAAACTCTGCAATCCATCATGCATAGCGAACAGAGCAGCAACCAGAAAATCATGCACATCAACGCTCTGCTCAAGCAGGTCGCCATTACCGCTTATGGTCGGCGCAGAGTCGCGGCACTGCATCAGCAGCAATGGATTGACTTCTTAAAGGAAAATGCCGGTTATATTGCTCAACCTCCGCAGATCAAACAGATCCAGCAGGCGGCCTACGCACCTGAAAACGAAAACAGCCTCCAATTGCTCGCACAATGGCATGACTATGCCGCACGCTGGATAAAGGGACACCATCAATGAATTGGTCGAGCCTTCTGGCAAACTTCGAATTTATCTGGCCGTGGATGTTCGCTATTCTGCCGTTGCCCTGGATAATCCGTATCCTTTTAAGACCGGTAGCACAAAACCAGAGCACCCTCTTTGCGCCGGAAATCGTCGCCCGAATCGGTCACAGCCTGCCGAGCGAAAATCTAATCGAACCGCAACACCCCAAGTTTCGCGTCCCTTTCGCCTACGCTTTACTATGGTTTCTGCTGGTAACCGCCACCGCCCGCCCGGTCTGGTTTTTAACCCCGACGCCTTTCCAGCAGAGCGGTAAAGAGATGATGCTGGCAGTGGATCTATCCGGTTCCATGCAGAAAGCGGATATGTATCTCGGCGGTGATAACGTCAACCGTCTAATTGCAGTGAAATCGGTGGTTGCCAACTTTATCGCCCAACGACAGGGCGACCGTATGGGGCTGGTTGTCTTTGGTTCGCAGGCTTTTTTGCAAAGCCCCCTGACCTATGATCTGAACACGGTTAAAACGCTACTGGATGAAAGTCAAATTGGAATGGCCGGTAATAATACCGCGATCGGAGACGCCATTGGCCTGACGTTAAAACACCTGCGTAAAACCAAACAAACCGATGCCGTGCTGATTCTGCTCACCGACGGCTCCAACACCAGCGGAATCGATCCCATCAAGGCCGCCGAACAGGCACAGAAAATGCAGCTTAAGATCTATACTGTCGGCGTGGGCAAGGAGCGTAGCGGTTTCAACGGTCTGATCCCGAGTAAAACCGATATGGATGTCACCACCCTGAGCAAAATCGCCGACATGACTGGCGGGCAGTTTTTCCGCGCCAACGACACCGAACAGTTGCAACAGATCTATCAGTACATCAACCAGCTTGAATCGGTTCAACATGAGGTTTTCAGCTACCGGTTGCGCAGCGAGCTGTATTTTTGGCCGCTCGGCGCGGCGATGCTGTTAAGCCTGCTGCTGGCATGGCTGCACCTGCGCAGGTTGGGAGGCTAAATGCTCGGTTTTGAGGTTAATTTTCTGCGCCCATGGTGGTTTCTGACGCTACTGCCGGTTGCCTGGCTGCTGTGGCGCGCCTGGCAGGTCAAAGCCAAACAGGGAGCCTGGCATCAGGTGATTGCCCCTAAATTCCGCCAGCTTCTGCTCTCTCAGCCGCACAACGAAAGCAGTGTTTTTCACAAACTCTGGCTCATCGCCCTGGGACTTGTTTGGCTGCTTATGAGCGTAATTCTGGCAGGACCAAGCCTGAAATCGGTTGAGATTCCCGCGCAGAAATCGCAACAGGGCACAGTGATTGTGCTTGACCTGTCCCTGTCGATGCTTGCCGACGATTTGACACCGTCTCGTCTGAACCGGGTCAAATACAAACTCACCGATCTGCTGACCCAGCACCCGGAAATGCCGGTCGGCATGGTTGTCTATGCCGGCAGCGCCCATACCATCAGTCCGATTTCCGAAGACAACCAGACACTGCTTAGCCTGATTCCACCATTAAACCCACTGATTATGCCGCAATACGGCTCCGATCCGTTAAGTGGTCTGGAGCAGGCCAAAGCCTTGCTCGAAGGAGCGCATATCACTCAGGGACATCTAATCTGGATCACCGATGATATCGAAACGGATCAGACTATAGAGATCGAAAAATGGTTCGCGCAAAACCCTTACTCTTTACGCATCATAACCGTAGGAACCGCTCAGGGTGCGGCGATAAACCTGCCTAACTACGGGCTGCTCAAAGACGACCAGGGACAGGTGGTATTAGCCTCCGTTCCGGTGCAGCGTTTTGCCAATTTGAGCCAAAAACTGCAAGCCCCGATTCAATCACTTAAGATAGAACAGAACGATCTCGACTGGCTTTTGCCCGGCCGTCTTCAGGCTGCGGCCGCAGATAAGGAAAATAACAAGGAAGTCGTACACCCTTTGGACGAAGGTGCCGCTATTTTACTGCTGCTCGTTCCCCTGATCGCCTTTCTGTTCCGTCGCGGCCTGCTGTTTGCCCTGACTCCGCTAATGTTGACCTTTTCTCTCAGCGTGCCCGACCCAGCGTATGCGGAAAGCCAACTGGACGACCTGGCCAATATGTTTCAGTCACACAACCAGCAGGCTTATAAAGCTTTCAACCGCAATAATTTCGAGTCTGCGGAAGCCCTTTTCGAGGATAAACAGTGGCGGGCGGCGAGCCTGTACCGTTTAGGGCGTTATAAGGAGGCGGCCAAGTTTTTCGAACAGGATAACAGCGCCCGGGGCAAATATAACCTGGGCAACGCTCTGGCTAAGAGCGGCGACCTGAAAGGCGCGCAAAAAGCCTATCAGCAAGCTTTGAAAACAGACCCCGATATACAGGATGCCAAAGAAAACCTGCAACTGATCAATCGCCTGTTGCAGGAACAGGAACAGCAGCAACAAAACCAACCTCAGAATCAGCAAGAGCAACAGAACGCCAACTCGCAAAACGCTTCTGGACAAGAAACTCCGTCCGAAAAGCAGAGCAATCAGAATCAGGGAACACAAACCCAAAAAGAACAAGAACAAGCAAGATCGGAACAGAACGAAACCGATACAGCTGAAAAAGATCAAGATCAAAAATCTTCGCAGCAGGAAAACAATAGCAACTCTGCCGGACAGAGTGCCGATCAGGCATCTTCCGATGCCAATGGCAACAATGGACAAAGCGAAAACGCACGGGAAGGCGAAGAGCAAAAATCGCACAACACAATAGCATCAGAGCAGGAATCAGCAGAAGACCAACAATCCCCGCAAAAAGCCGGATCGTCCCGTTTAATTGACGAACCCGCAAAAGGCACGCCAAGCGAAAATCAGGACTGGGAAGAACAGCAAGCAACCGAGGCCTGGTTACAACAAATTCCGGATCAGCCCGGCCTGTTTTTAAAACGCAAATTCGAATATCAGTACCAGCAACGTCCGCCTGAAGAGAAGCAAATGGAGAAAAAATGGTAAGTTCCCCTTTCAGACATTTACTGAATTTTCTTATAGCCGTTTTCCTGACCGGACTCACTCTGGCTGCATACGCCGATACCCTTAGCGTCAAAACCGAGCGCCAACAGATCGAACAGGGCGACATTATTTCCTTGTGGGTCGAAGCGGATTTTCAGACCCTTGGTAATAATCTGGACTACTCCGCTCTGGATCAGGACTTTCAGGTGCTCTCCCGGCAGAGAAGTAACTTTTACGAATTCATAAACGGCCAGCAGAATGCCAAAACACGCTGGCATCTGCGCCTGTTGCCGAAAAAAAGTGGCGAGTTGCTGGTACCATCCCTGAAACTCGGCAAGATCCACAGCGAACCTCTGAAACTTTTCGTGCAAAAAAGCCAGCACAGCGACAGCAGCGCAGAAAAGAATTTCTTTTTACGTGCGGAAATCGATCATCAAACGGGATATGTCCAGCAACAGCTGTTGTATAAACTGCGCTTCTATTACCGCGGCAAACTGCTGCCCGGAACCGGCAACATCCGCCCGATTAACTTTGGCAACACGCTTAACGAAGTACTCAAAGACGAGTCGATCTACAACACCATAATCGACGACAATACCTATACGGTGCACGAATGGCTGTACGCTCTGTTTCCGCAACAGAGCGGCGAGCTGACAATCGCCGGAACACAAGTCAGCGGAATCGCCAGAGTCGAAGGCCGTCAGAAAGCGATCGACGAGCAAGCCAACGACATCACTGTGCAGATCCTTCCCGCAGCCGATGACGGACAACCCTATTCAATACAACAGCCATGGCTACCGGCAAAATCCATGCTGATTCAGCAGAACTGGCAGCAGACACCGCAAGAAATCCGCGTCGGCGACAGCCTGACTCGCGTTATCACTCTGCAGGCATTCGGACTTAAGGCAAGCCAGTTGCCGACCATCGAAACGCCTGACGGAGCCACTTACAAAGTCTATAGCCAGCCACCGCAAGGCGAAGAAGACAAACTTGATTCAGGACTGGTCAGCCGTATCAAAGTCACGCAGAATATCGTACCGACCGCCCCTGGAGAGATCCAGATTCCGAGCTACCGACTCAAATGGTTCAATACCGAAACGCAACACTTCGAAGCGGTGACCCTGGAAGGGAAAGAATTTACAATCTTACCAGCTGAAAATCAGCCGGATTATCAGCAAATTCCGGCACAGAAAAATCCTTCAGATACGAACCAAACTGATAACAACTTAACGGAAAATCAAAGCAATAACCGACTTGTTTGGCCTATTTGGCCGCTTTTGACTGCTTTATTTGCTATTGCCTGGCTGATAACACTGCTTTTATGGTGGCTTGCCAGAAAACAAAAACCGGCCGGACTGCAAACGGAAATTGCACATAACGACAACCGTCCAGACTTAAGCTTTCAGCAGTGGTGTCAGGCGGACGATAAAACCTTCTATCGCCATCTGCGCCGGCATCTGCACACGCAATTGCACATACTTCGCACCAGCGAACTCTTAGAGTTGGATGCAGAACCTCTGCAACAGAAAATTCACCTGTTCGAAAAACAGCTTTATGCTGCGGATATCGAAGCGACCGACACAGAAAAATTAAAAGCCGAAATCTGCACGCTGCTGGGTCAGATCAAACCTAAAACAACCGGCACACAGAACTTGACAAGAAACACCCAGTTACAGGCGCTCTATCCGCAAACCAGCCGGAAACGCTAGACAAAAACTTTAAAAACCGGACATCGCCTTGATATAAATGGCGGCGCTCAAGGCAAGCGCCTGCAAGTTATAGCCGCCTTCAAGAACTGACAAGGCTTTGGGATTTCCGATATCCGGAAGCACCCGATGCAGCGATTCGGCCCACAAAGCAAAGTCAGATTCAATCAGATTCAGCTGAGCTAAGGGATCACCCTTATGCGCGTCGAAACCGGCTGAGACCAGAATCAATTGCGGTTGAAACGCTTTCAGAGCCGGCCAGGCGGTATTCTCCCAGGCTTCGATAAACGTCTGCCCGCCCGTCCCCGATTCGAGTGGAATCTTGACGATATTCTCCTGCTCGCTTTCATCTTTGGTAAAGGGAAAAATGCCTCTCTGATAACTGGAGATCAGTTGCACCCTTGGTTCCGTTTCGGCATAGGTTTCCGTTCCGTTACCGTGGTGAACATCGAAATCAAGGATAGAAATTCTTTCCAGACCGTATTTTTCCAATGCGTAGGCAGCACCGACCGCGATATTGTTGAACAGACAAAAGCCCATCGGTTGATGAACTTCGGCATGATGGCCCGGCGGACGGACATTGCAAAAGACTCCGCTGACACGGTTTTCCATCAGCGCATCAATGCCGTCCAATACTGCTCCGCAAGCATGAAGCGCCGCAGAAATAGAATCCGGTACCAAAGCGGTATCTTCATCGATCTGCACCCTGCCTTCCTGCGGCAGGTTTTTTTGCATCACGTCCCAGTAATGCTCGGTGTGCACCCGCAGAATATCTTCTTTATCCGCCTTCCTGGCATCCTCGACCAGCATATAATCCATCAGTCGCTGAGAAATTAACTGATCTTCTATAGCACCGATTCTTTGCGCATTTTCAGGATGACCATATCCATTGTCATGTTTTTTACATTCAGAGTGGCTAATATAGAGAAACATGTATAACCTAAGAGAGTTTACTTATTCTTATTTGAAGGAATCAGGTCGATGCAACCACATTACCTAACTCAGCTTTTTAATCCCAAGTCGGTGGCTGTCTTCGGTGCCAGTGACAGAGAGGACTCAGTAGGCGGTACCGCCTTTAACAATTTACTGACTGCCGGCTTTCAAGGAAAAATCTATGCTATCAATCCTAAGCACAAGGAAGTCCAAGGTCAAGCGTGCTTCGCGTCTCTGGAAGATGTCGGCGAATCCATCGATCTGGCCGTAATCGCGACGCCGGCACATACGATTATGCCGATTATCAAAGCCTGCGGACAAGCCAATATCCCATTTGCCATCGTCCTTTCCGCCGGTTTTGAAAGCGAAGAAGGCAAACTGCTGCAGAAGACTTTACTCAAAACGGCGCGCCAACTCGGTATTCGCCTGCTCGGCCCTAACTGTCTCGGCATTATCCGTCCTAAAATCGGCCTTAATGCCACCTTCAGTAAAAACCAGGCACAAACCGGGAAGCTGGCTCTCGTCTCGCAAAGCGGCGCACTGTGTACCGGCGTATTGGACTGGGCCGAAACCAATGAAATCGGCTTCTCACTGGTCGCGTCCACCGGTGATGCCGCCGATCTGGATTTCGGCGAAATCCTCGATTATCTCGCCAGCGATGCCCAGACCCACAGTATTCTGTTGTATATCGAAGGGATTACCAATGCCCGCCGCTTCCTGAGCGGTCTGCGCAAGGCCGCGCGCGTCAAGCCGGTTATTCTGCTCAAATCCGGTCGCATGCCGGCCGGAACTCAAGCGGCAATCTCGCACACCGGCGCCCTGGTCGGCTCGGACGACATCTTCAATGCTGCGATCGAACGTACCGGCGTGGTGCGCGCGAAAACCATCAGCCAGCTATTCTCGGCGGCCAAAACACTGACCTACGATTTAACCATTAAGCAGAATCGTTTAATGATCGTCACCAACGGCGGCGGTCCCGGTGTTATGGCTACGGATCTGGCCGCAGAACTGGGCATTCAGATGCCGAAAGTGAGTGAAACGACGCTAAAAGCCTTAAATGAAATACTTCCGGCACACTGGTCGCATAACAACCCGGTCGATATTCTTGGAGACGCGACGCCGGAACGTTACCGCAAAGCGATCGAAATCTGCATGGACGACCCGGAAATCGACGCTGTACTGGTACTATTGACCCCGCAGGCGATGACCGATCCGGTGGCGATTGCTCACAGCCTGATCGAAATGCAGAAAACCTCAAACCATAAAAAACCGCTTCTTACGGCGTGGTTGGGTGAAAATCTGGTTGGACCGGCACGGGAAGCCTTCTATAAGGCTCATATCCCAACCTTCCGGACACCGGAAGCCGCAGTCGAAGCAATGCACTTCATTACCGAATATCATCACAATCAGACTCTGTTAAAGCAGATTCCGGAACCGAATGAAACCAGTCACTGCGATATCGACGGTGCCAGACAGATTATCCACAACGCTCTTCGGGAAGGTCGTACACTTCTCAACACATTGGAAACCAAGGCTCTTCTGAAAGCTTTCCATATCCCGGTCACCCAGGCGATGATCGCCAACTCTGCAACCGAAGCACTGGTTGCCGCAGAAAATATCGGCTTCCCGGTCGCTCTCAAGGTGAACTCGGACAAAATTACCCATAAATCAGACAGCGGCGGTGTTGAACTTAATATTCAGACCCCTGCCGAACTGCAGCACGCTTACGACCGCTTGGTCGCTTCGGTTAAAGAGCACTTCCCGAACGAAGACATCCGCAGCGTCAGCGTCGAGTCCATGCTCAATATGCCTTTCGCGCGTGAATTGATTATCGGCGTCAGCCGCGACCCGGTTTTCGGCCCGGCAATCTCTTTCGGATCCGGCGGAACCATGGTGGAAATTCTTAAAGACAGCAGCAGCGCCCTGCCGCCCATCAACGAATTTATCGCGAAACGGATGATCGCCTCGACCAAGGTCAGCAAAATGCTCGGAAATTACCGCAATCTGCCAGCGGTACAGATCGATAAGCTGATCGAAATTCTGATTAACCTGTCGACAATGGTCAGCGAGTTACCGGAAGTGGTCGAACTCGATCTGAATCCGATTTTAGCCAATCATCAGCAGGTTCTGGCGGTCGATGCACGTATCCGCGTCGAACGTGCGTCAAAAAGCATGGTGCCTTATGCTCATATGGCAATTCACCCTTATCCTCTGCACCTGGAAACACACAGCACCACCTCATCCGGCATGGAATTCTGTATCCGTCCGATTCGCGCCGAAGACGCTCAGATGGAGAGCGAATTTGTCGATCACCTTTCGGAAAAAACCAAATTCCTGCGTTTTATGCAGAGCGTGAAATCGCTGAGTCAGGAGATGCTGGTACGTTTTACCCAAATTGACTATGACCAGGAAATGGCCTTTATCGCCTATTGCGAGGAGGACGGTCACCCCAAAGAGTTGGGCGTAACCCGCTACAGCATCAATCCGGACGGCAAAACCGCCGAATTTGCCTTAGTCGTGCACGACGGCTACCAGCACCAGGGGATCGGCACGCAGTTACTGGAGTGCCTGATTGAAGACGCCCGACGCAAAGGGCTGGATAAACTGAACGGTGAAGTACTGAAACAGAACCAGGGAATGCTGGCTCTGGCCGAACAATTCGGCTTCCAGCTCAGTCCTTGCACCGAGGACAAAGGCATTATTCTGGTCGAGAAAAAGCTTTAAAAACGCTAAATAGGCAGTGAAATTACGGTTTTCCGTCCTGTTCGGCGGTAAACGGCGGATATTCAATAAACACGGATATCCGCCGGCTACAGGCCGTAACAACCGGCAATCAGACTTTTGACTGCTGCTCAACCAACTGCTGAACCGCAGGATAGTCAACCTTGCCGGTTCCCAGAACCGGAACCTGTTCAACCAGTACCACGGTTTTCGGGATCATCAATTCGGACACCTGATTCGCTCTGGCGGCATCAATAACCGTTTTGCGGCTTAAGGTATGATCATCGGTCACCAGCACCAACTGCTCGCCTTTACGCTTATCCTCAATCGCAACCACCGCATGATGTCCTTGCGGGCTGGCTTGATT
This sequence comes from Thiomicrorhabdus sp. 6S3-12, assembly GCF_017571475.1. Lineage (GTDB taxonomy): Bacteria > Pseudomonadota > Gammaproteobacteria > Thiomicrospirales > Thiomicrospiraceae > Thiomicrorhabdus. The sequence goes on from NZ_JAGETW010000008.1 coordinate 56,824, forward strand.
GATATAGGTTTCTACCGCCGTCAGGGAAACCATTTCCCCGCCGATCTTGGCGAAACGTTTGGCGCGCCCTTTAATCCACACGAAACCGTCCTGATCGATATCGACGATATCGCCGGTGTCATGCCAACCACCGCTTGGTGGCTGAAGCACTCCCGGATTATCCGGCATCAGATAACCAAGCATCACATTCGGTCCTTTGACAAACAGGCGCCCGCCCTCTTTAATCCCCGGAATCGGTTCAATACGATGCTCAATCATCGGCACAAACATTCCCACCGAACCATGCTTGAAGCTGGTTGGAATATTGACGCTCAAAACCGGCGTGGTTTCGGTAACACCATACCCCTCGTAGATCGGCTGATGGAATTTTTCCGCATAAACCTGGCGGGTTTCCGGACGCAGACGTTCGGCACCGGCCACCAGAGCGCGCATACTGTAAAAGTCATACGGATTGGCCTTGCGCGCATAGCCGGTAAAGAAAGTGTCGGTTCCGAAAATCAGACGGGCATTTTTCTGATACACCAGTTCCGGAACCTGATGGTAATGCACCGGCGATGGGTAGAAGAAAACCCTCGCCCCTTTCAGAATCGGCCACAGCATCCCGGCAGTCAGACCGAAACAGTGAAAGGTAGGCAACGCATTGAACAACTGCTCGTTCGGCATCAGGTTCAGCATGGCGCTGATCTGCTCGATATTACTGACGATATTATTATGCGACAGCACCACCCCTTTAGGTGCACCTTCGGAACCGGAAGTAAACAGCACCACCGCTTCCGAATCGGGATCAAGACGATTACCCGGCAGGGATTTTGCCGACGTCAGGCCCCCCCCGAGTTTATCGAGAGTACCGATGCTTTCCCGAACCTCTTCGAGAACAATAAAACGCACGTCAGACGAGAGTTCTTCGACCAATTCCTGCAGCCCGAAAGCGTCGATAAAACGCTGCGAGGTAACAATGGTTTTCAACTCTGCCGTTTGACAGGCGGAGCGAATCACGTTTTTTCCGGCGGTAAAGTTAATCATCGCCGGAACATAGCCATAAGCCTGCAACGCAAAGAAGCTGGCCGGCATTCCGCTGACATTCGGCAACATTAAACCGACACGCTTCTCATCCTTAAGTTCCTTGTGCAGAGCCTTACCCAAAACCTTGGCAGCAAGCACGATCTTTTTCAGCGTCAGCTCTTGATGGTTAATGTCCTCGACGCAGATATCACCGGCGCGGAATTTCGTCTTGGCCTGCAATAAAGCGGTAAACAGGGATTTTTTCTGGATAGCCCCCAGATAGGCACTGTCGCGCATGATCTTCGCCACCTGTTCGGTGAGCAGTCTGTGACGGTCATGCCCTTTGACTCCTTTCGGAGCGGAAAGTTTCTGTGCCGGAGAAATCGTCAGGGTGATCTTCGGAAACCAGAAGCGTTTGATAAAACCGAAACGGCGGCCATCCAGATAGGAAAAACGACTCAGCACCGCGCCATCTATGTGAACCGGCAGTAATATTGCGCCGCTTTTAGCCGCAACCATCCCGGTTCCGTCATAAATTTTCATCATTGCGCCAGTGGTGGTAATCCGCCCTTCCGGAAAAATCATGCACTGCTTACCGGTGCGCAGTTCTTCAATCATATGTTTAGCCGCGTACGGGCTGTGCATATCAACGCTGAAATAATGACTCATTGCCAGAATCCAGCGTTCATGCCATTTATTGGTATGGCTTTTATCGACCATGAACGTGGTTTCACCGGGAAGAAACAGATCCAGAAGCGGGCCGTCCAGAAGGGAGACGTGATTGGCAATAATCAACAGCGGCTGCTGCGCCTGCTTAACCGCCCGGTAATGCTCCAAGCCCCTGACTTCAACGCGATACAACAGTTTAAAAAGCAGCTTTGCCAAGGATTTGAACAACCACTTCATTTAATGACACCCTAAAAGAAAAAAGTTAAAAAAGTACACAAAAATTGCTAATTTGCACCCATTTTAAACAATACGATCACCAAAATGTTCGCAACCGCCAAAATAACCAGCATGGCGAGTAACGAAAGCCCTAATCCGAACCCGAGCATAAGCAGCAGAGACGACAGCACCATAAGCCCCGAATTAATCAGGTTATTGACGGCAATCATCTGCCCCCGCTGCTCGGCCGGTGTCTTACATTGCATCAGAGTATACAGAGGCACAATATAGGCGCCGCCAAAGAAGGCCATCAACGCAAAACTGACGCTTAACGCCAAGCCGTAGGCACCGGAAAGAAATTCGCCCAGCGTTGTCAGAGCGAAACTTCCGTCGACCGGCGCATGCAGATGAATCAGCCAGACCGCCACCAGCAGACTGGTACTCATCAGAAGCAGCAGAAGCGGATGCCAGCGCAGATGAACCTGCCCTTTGAAAAGTTGAGCGATGCCGGCCGATCCAAGAGCGATACCAATGGAAAAAAGGGTCAGAAACCAGACAACAACCTGATCGTCCGCCTGCAGACCATATTTCACCAGAGTAGGAATCTGACTCAGAATCACGGCACCGAAAAACCAGAACCAAGAGATGCCAAGCACCGCAAAAAAGGCTTCCTTATGGCGGATCGCCTGCTGAAAAATGGATCGGGTATTACCTATAAAACGGATTTTTTCTGGGTAACCGGGATGAGGCCGTATTTCCCCGACGGCGAAACTGGCCAGATAACCTAAAGAAGCGACGACAATCACCGCGGCCCCCATAAGGTAAACGCCTTCATCCGGCATTACCCCCAGACCGCCGAGAATCGTTCCCAGCAAAATAGCGACAAAGGTCGAACCACTAAAAAGTGCATTCCCTTTGATGAGTTGTTTTTCCGGCAGAATCTCTGGTAGAAACGCATATTTGATCGGGCCGAAAAAAGCCGACTGGGTTCCCATCAGAAACAGTGTAAACAGCAGCAGTTCGATCGACTGTTGAATCAGCGAAACGGCGCCGAGCAGCATCACACCGACTTCAGCAAGATTGATTTTACGGATCAGCCAGCGTTTATCGTAGGCATCGGCGAGCTGGCCCGCCAGAGGGGAAAAAAGCAGAAACGGCAGAATAAAAAGTCCGGCAGCCAGTGTCACCAGAAGGCCGGTTTGCTCTTCGGACTGGCTTAATTTAAAGGTAATCAGGATCACCAGAGCGTTTTTATAGAGGTTGTCGTTAAAGGCACCAAGAAACTGAATGCCGAAAAATGCCCTGAAGGCGGGAAAACGAAGCACCGGCCACATAGACTTGTCCTTTACACTGCGGGATGTCTGCAAGCTTAATGACTCAAGCAATAAAACTCAAAATTATTTACCGCTTTACTTCCCAACCTCTTTCTTGAACGCATCACAAACCAGATCCACAAAAGCTCTTACTTTTGCCGAGAGATGATGCCGGTGCGGATAAACGATATAAATCCCCTGAACCGGCATTTCATAGGATTGCAATACGGCCTGTAAACGACCGCTGTTCAAATAATCGTCGGCGATGAACGTCGGCAAGCGACCGAACCCGATACCGGCCAGAATCAGCTCCAGTTGCTGAGGCAAGTGATTGGTTTGCGCCTTGGCAGGGACATCAATATGCAGGCTCTGACCGTTGACGAAATATTCCATCATCAAGGGCGCCTGCTGATAATGGTATTTGATTGCCGGTAACTGCCGCAGCTGGCTGGGATGGGTAATTTGCGGATACTTCTGCCAAAACTCCGGAATTGCGCAGGTGACTAGATTAAATTCGGTTACCTTGCGACTGATCAGACTGGAATCTTTCGGTTCTCCCAAACGCAGAGCGACATCGAACCCTTCGCCCGCCAAATCGACCAAACGGCTACTGAAATCAACCTGAAGTTCCACTTGTGGATACAGCCGCATATAGTCGGTAATAACCGATTGCAGATGCAAATGCCCGAAACTCAAGGGAACGCTGACCTTGATGGTACCGACCGGATTTTGCTGCAAGGAGTGAATATTGTTTTCCATCTCCTGTGCCGAACGCACTATATCGCGCGCTTTGGCGTAATACATCTGGCCGACTTCGGTCAGACTCAAACTGCGGGTCGAACGCTGTAGAAGTCGGGCATTCAAACGTTCTTCCAGACGGTTTACCTGTTTGCTGACAAAAGAGACCGACACGCCGAGGTTCTGCGCTGCAGAACTGAAACTGCCCGCCTCGACCACACTCACAAAGACACTCATTCCCTCAAAAACATCCGGTTGCATAGCGATCCTCAGCAATTTTCCTAGTCATTACCACTTAAATGGAAAAAGTCTTTTTATTATCAGCATATTCTCTATTAATTGGAAAAAATTTAAATTATTAAACATGGATCAAGGAACAGAGCTATCCGTTCCCCATTATGGAGAAATGCAATGCAATGGCGCAACGATAAAAATGGCTATGGACTGGTAGCGATCACTTTTCATTGGCTACTGGCGGTTGCCCTGCTCGGGCTATTCTGGCTGGGAACCTGGATGGTTGATCTCAGCTATTACCACAACTGGTATCACGAAGCTCCGAGTCTGCATAAGAGTATCGGCGTAATTGTAGTCGGTTTAATGCTGCTGCGTCTGCTATGGCGTTGGAGCAATCCGAAACCGGCCGTTCTGGGCACAAGCCCAATGCAGAATTTTCTGGCCGAGAGCGCTCACCTGACATTCTATCTGCTGGTGATTCTACTCGGTCTTAGCGGTTATTTCATATCCAGTGCAGAAGGAGAAGCGATCAGTGTCTTCGGGCTCTTCTCGATACCCGCTTTACCTTGGCAATTCGAGCAACAGGCGGATATTGCCGGAGAAGTCCATGAGATTATCGCATGGACATTGATCGCACTGGTGGTGGTACACCTGGCCGCTGCATTGAAACACCATTTCATAAACCAAGACAAAACTTTAAAACGTATGCTGACAACCAGCAAAGGAGACATATTATGAATATTAAAGCGACTTTAGGCGCACTGCTTTTAACCCCGGCTCTACTGGCGACGCCGTTACACAGCGCTCAGGCGGCCGATTACCAGATCGATACTCAGGGCATGCACGCCGCAATCCAGTTCAAGATTAAACACCTTGGCTACAGCTGGTTAAACGGGCGTTTCGAAAAATTTTCCGGAAACTACAGCTACGATAGCAGCAAACCGGATCAGAGCAAGGTACAAGTCACCATTGACACCACCAGTCTGAACAGTAACCACGCGGAGCGCGACAAGCACCTGCGCAGTAAGGACTTCCTGAATGTCAGTAAATACCCGCAGGCTAAGTTCGTCAGCACCGATGTCCAGGCAAAAGGCGATAAATTGACGATTACCGGCGATTTCACCCTGAACGGTGTGACCAAACCTCTAACAATCGACGCTCATAAAATCGGCGAAGGCAAAGACCCATGGGGTGGCTACCGCTCCGGCTTTAGCGGTACAACCAGCTTCAAAATGGCCGATTACGGGATTACCTATGATTTAGGACCCGCCTCAACCGAGGTGTTTCTGACTCTGGATATCGAAGGGGTTCGTAAGTAAGTCTTGCAGGGGGAAAAGGAGTATTTTCCCCTGTTTCTTTTCACGTGAAACGACGGCTATTTTTGCAGGCAGCCGTTGAGAAAAATATGAATTGCCTGTTTCAACGCCTGATGCAACTGTTGCTCTTCAATCGTTTCACCAAACAGTCGCGGATAAAGGAAAGGGCCTTTAATCATTTCGATAAACTGCGAAGCCGCCAGATAAGGATCTTCGAGATCGAGTTTGCCCTTGTCTTTCATACGCTGCAGATAATCGCCAAGGATTCGAATCCCCGTCTGCGGACCGAGTTGATAAAAAATACGCTGTATCTCGCTCTGCTCAAAGTTATTTTCGGTCACGACCAGGCGGTAAATTGCAATTCCGTCCGGGGTTGAAGTCACTCTTTGCAGACATTCACCAAACCGAAACAGGTTGGTTTCAATATCATCCTGCCAGAAATCCATATGGGCAAAAGGCGTAAACAACTCATCAGTTTTGAGTTTGAAGACCGCTTCGAAAAGCCCGAGTTTATTGCCGAAATAGCGATAGAGCGTATTCAGGGAACCTCCGGCTTCCTTGACAATCTCATTGACGCTGGTGCCTGCATAGCCGAATGAAAAGAAATGTTTTTCCGCAACCTCAAGCAATTTTTTACGGCGCTCCAGACCGCGTTTATTGGTCGAGACTTCCGGTTTAGTCTGTTCAACAGGTTCTTTATCGGTAGATTGATTTGCAGGATTTTGCGTCATAGATTCCCTTCAATAGCTCAAATTTTTACACCACATATTATATACATAATCCCCAAAAATGCTTTTAAAGCGGCATTGATAAAAGAATCATACGATTTTTTTGAAATAAATGTAGTGACAATTACACTTTTATGTATAGAATATTCTTTTCGTTTAATAATTAAAGACTTAATCACTCTTTAAGGCTGGCTCTATATGAAATACTCTCTCGCAACATCACACCGAAAATCGTTTTTACCATTGGTAATCTGCTCCTTTTTAATGCTAGGTCTGGTACACAGCAATAAAGTCATTGCTGCCGATGGCAATGCTGCTGCAGGCAAACAGGAAAGACCGCCTATGCCGGTTCAGGTTGAAAAAGTCAGCCTTCAGAATTTCCCATACAAGGCTACCTACCCTGCACAACTGGCGGCCAGTAAATCGGTTGAAGTACATGCCCGTGTCACCGGCATTATCGAAAAACAGTTCTATCAGGAAGGCCAGTTGGTCAAAGCCGGCGATAAACTGTATCAAATTGATGACCGCCGCTATGTGGCCGCAAAAGAGCAGGCGGCAGCACTTCTGCAAAGCGCCAAGGTTCAAGTAACGCAAAGCAAAATCAATTATGACCGTGTCAAAAAGCTGCGCGAGAAACAGTCTGTCAGTATTCAGGATGTCGATGACGCCTATACCGCATGGCAGGTTGCTCTGGCGGATCGTGACGCTGCGCAAGCCAAACTGCACAGTGCCCAGATCGAGCTGGACGATACGACAATCGAAGCGGAAATCAGCGGTGTCATCGGCCAGCGTCAGATGGATGTCGGCGACCTGATTAACCCGGAAGCCGGTGTCAGCTTGCTGAACAGCATTACTCAAACCGATCCGGTTTATGCGCATTTCTCGATTTCCGACAGTGATCGCCAGACATTTTTGGCGCAGGTGGATGCCGGTTTGGTCAAGCCTTTCGCCACGCCGCAAGTTATGTTAATCAACGCTAACGGCTCAGAGATCCAAGAAGGTCAGGTCGACTTTATTGATACGCAATTGGATGCCGCAACCGCCAGTCAACCGGTTCGAGCAACCTTTGCCAATCAGGACAACCGACTTCTTCCCGGTCAGTTCGTTCGCCTTGAAGCGACCCTCGGCGAATGGCAAAACATGCCAAGTATTCCGGAATCTTCGGTAATGCAAGTCGGAGCTCAGGCGTTTGTTTATGTGGCAAAAGAAGGCATGGCACAAATGCTGCCGATTCAGCTTGCCGGTCTTTATCAGGGCCGCTGGTTAGTTAAGGGTGGTCTTAAGGCCGGTGATGAAGTCATTACCGGAAACCTGATCAAACTGCGTCCTAAAACCCCTGTCACCGTTCTGCCGCCACAATCCGCCGACAAGAACGCGGGAGGTAAATAATGCTGTCGAAATTCTTTATCGACCGGCCGGTTTTCGCGACGGTATTTTCGCTGATAATCGTTATTGCCGGTTACATGGGAATGAAATCCCTGCCGATCTCGGAGTATCCGCAAATTGTGCCGCCTCAGGTTCAGGTTCAGGCAACCTATCCGGGCGCCAGTGCCGAAACCCTGGCTGAAACCGTCGCCGCACCACTGGAACAGGCGATTAACGGGGTGGATAATATGCTGTATATCAACAGCGTATCCTCATCCTCGGGGGTTCTGACTCTGACCGTAACCTTCCAGATCGGTACCGATATCGATCAGGCGAATATCAACGTCAATAACAAGGTGCAAGGCGCTTTGAACAAACTGCCGGCCGAAGTCCAACAGCTTGGGGTTAAGGTCAACAAACGCTCCCCGAGTATTTTGAAGGTTATCTCGCTGTATTCGGGTGACGAGAGTCTGGATACCGTCTTTATCGCCAACTACGGTCTGATTAACGTAGTGGACGAATTAGCGCGTATTCCGGGCGTCGGCGAAGTCCGCCAGTTCGGTTCCAAAGACTACTCAATGCGCATCTGGCTCAACCCGAACAAACTGAAGAAGTTTGACCTGACGCCGGCCGATGTCCAATCGGCCATCCGTCAGCAGAACTCGCAGTTTGCTGCCGGGAAATTCGGTGCTGAACCGAACGAAACCGGGCAGGCCTTTACCTATACGGTCACCACAGCAGGTCGTCTGAATAATCCGGAAGAGTTCGAAAACATTATTCTGCGTTCGGAACCGAACGGTGCCCTGTTGCGTCTGAAAGACGTGGCCCGCGTCGAACTCGGCGCTCAGGCTTACAACTTCAATGCAACTTTTGACGGCAAACCGACCGTTCCGATGGGTGTTTTCCTGCAGCCGGGTGCCAACGCGCTAGAAACCGGTGAAATAGTCGACGCTAAAATGGCCGAATTGGCCGAGCGTTTCCCCCAGGGACTGGACTACTCCATTCCGTACGACACCAACGAATTCGTTAAGATTTCGATCGACAAGGTGCTGTATACGCTGGTTGAAGCTCTGATTCTGGTCGTACTGGTGGTATTCCTTTTCCTACAGAACTGGCGTGCCACTCTGATCCCTGTACTGGCGATTCCGGTATCGATTGTCGGTACTTTCGTCGGTATGTATCTGCTCGGCTTTTCGATCAACCAGCTGACGCTGTTCGGCATGATTCTGGCCATCGGAATCGTGGTCGACGATGCCATTATCGTGGTCGAAAACGTCGAACGGATTATGCGCACGGAACATAAAGGACCAAGAGAAGCGACCATTCAGGCAATGAACGAAATTACCGGACCGATTATCGCCATCGTTCTGGTTCTCGGTGCGGTCTTTATTCCGGTGGCCTTTATCGAAGGTCTGAGCGGCGAAATGTATAAACAGTTCGCCATCACCATTGTTATTTCGGTAACCATTTCCGGTATTGTCGCTCTGACGCTGACTCCGGCATTGTGCGCGAATATGCTTAAAGAAGGACATCAGCAGGCAAACTTCCTGTTCCGCGGCTTTAACCGTGGGTTTGAAGGCTTGACCAAAGGTTTCAGTGCCGGTGTTCGCACCGTTATGCGCTACAGCCTGGTCAGCATCTTGCTGTTCGGCGGTCTGGTGTATGTCACTTACGACACTTTGCAAAGCCTGCCGAAAAGCCTGGTGCCGCAAGAGGATAAAGGGACACTGTTTGTTCTCAGCTACCTGCCTCCAGCTTCGTCGCTGGCACAGATGGAAGACGTGCGTGACCAGGTCAGCGAAACCTTGCTGGCTCATCCGGGCGTCAAACACTCGGTCAGCTTTGCCGGTTTTGACCTGCAAACCTTTACCAACCGTACCGACTCCGGTGTCTCTTTCGTAAAACTTGAACACTGGGATCAGCGTTTGGAACAAGGCTTGCCGTCCGACGCGATTGTCGGCCAGCTGTTTGGTCAGCTGAATGCCATCCCGAATGCCTTCAGTATCCCGATCGGCATGCCGACCATTATGGGTATGAGTATGACCGGTGGCTTTGAAGCCTACCTGCAAAACCGTAACGGAACCGGTTCCGAAGCGTTGAATAAGGTCGCTCAGGAATTGGTTGCCAAAGCGTCTCAACGCCCTGAACTGCAACAGGTTCGTACCACTTTCAATACCCGCGTACCGCAATACGAAGCACTGGTAGACCGTGAAAAAGCACAGCTGCTGAATGTATCGGCTTACGAAATTTTCGCGGCGATGCAGGCGACATTTGGAAGTTTGTATGTCAACGACTTCACGCTGTTCGGACGCACCTTCAAGGTTAACCTGCAGGCTGAAGCCGACTATCGAGACACGCCGGATAAACTGTCTCAGGTCTTCGTCCGCTCGCAAGACGGTAATATGATTCCGTTGAGCGCATTGGTAACGGTCGAACGGAAAACCGGTGCCGATACCGTGGATCGCTTCAACCTGTTTGCATCGGCCAAAATGATGGGCGATCCGGCACCGGGTTATTCGTCCGGACAGGCGCTGGCCGCTTTTGAAGAAGTGGCTGCGGAAGTCTTGCCGGATGGCTTCCAGCTTGGTTGGGTCGGTGAAGCTTATCAACAGAAAGCCTCTTCGGATTCCGGATCACAAGCCTTCCTTTTCGGACTGTTGTTTGTATTCCTGATTCTGGCCGCGCAGTATGAACGCTGGTCGATCCCGCTGGCGGTAATTACCGCGGTGCCCTTTGCCGTGCTGGGGGCTTCGCTGATGGTCATGTTCAGCGGACTGAGCAACGATATCTACTTCGAACTCGGTCTGTTGACCCTGATCGGTCTGTCGGCGAAAAACGCGATTCTGATCGTCGAAGTCGCCATGCAGAAACGCCGCACGGGCATGTCATTGAGCGAAGCGGCCGAGCTGGCAGCCAAAACCCGTTTCCGTCCGATTGTCATGACCTCGCTGGCCTTTACCATTGCAGCCATCCCACTGATGCTTTCGGAAGGTGCCGGTGCAGCGGCTCGTGTTTCGGTCGGAACAGGACTGGTCGGCGGCATGATTGCGGCGACCCTTCTGGCTCCGTTGTTTGTTCCGATGTTCTTTAAATTGATTGCCGGTTTGAGCGAAAATACAAACCTTCTTCGCAAAAAACCAAATTAATTAAACGAACTTTTTGATAAAAACACCCTCGCGTAGAAGTATCTATTCGAGGGTGTTTTTGTTTGCGGTCCGCATACATTTTAAATCCTTTCAAAACACGCTCTATAAATCACTCAATCACTTAATAAACTCAAACCCTGAACTTAGGTTTATGGCTCCGATTTTTACCTGAAATAATCAAATAAACAAATATCAACAAAACCCCTCTTTCATACTTCCAAAAACAAACATTCCACAACATTTACTTAAAAAACCTCTTAGAAATCAATATTTTATTACACTCCAGAATGCACCAACTTATATAAACAAAATGGAAATTTAGCACCAAAAAAGCAATTTAAAGTTTTGTAAAAAAAGCCATTCCTACGTAACACATTGTTTTTATTAATCAAAAAATATTTAGGCCAAAATTATTCTTAATCAATAAAGTTTATTAAGTTTTTCTGAGTCAAAGAAACTCTTAACTTTGAACAAAGTTAAACATTGGCCATTTTTTTAACAACTTTCCTTAACTTTAGTTTCACTTTCAATGTAATCACGCAAATTTACAAGGAGCAGCCAACCATGTCAGGATTGGAGAATACGAAGCAGAGTGTTCCATCAAAAATAGATGAATACGAAGCAAAAATAGAACACCTCGAAGAAGAAGTCGATCACGTACTCGGTGAAGAGTATGAACACTGTGCCGTGCCGGCCAAAGCGAGACGAAGCATGTTCTCAGTGAGCATGGTTTGGATCGGTTTCCCTATGATCATTACCGGTGCCATGACCGGCTCTCTGCTGGTAATGGGTATGGGATTCATCGACGCCTTATGGGCAATGATCATCGGTAACGTATTAATGTTCGCCTACGTTGGTGGACTCGGTCTGCTTGGAACCAAAAAAGGTTACAACTTTGCGCTTATCGCCAGTGTCGTGTTCGGTCGCAAAGGCTACGTTTTAGCCTCCGGACTTTTAGCCACCCTGTTATTGGGCTGGTTCGCGGTACAAACCGGTATTACCGGTGCTTTGATCAATAGCGCCTTTGATATCAACTATACGATGATGGCAATCATCGCCGGTATTCTATATATCGCTATCACCTTCCTGGGGGTTCGCGGCCTGCACTGGATCGGCATGATCTCAGCTCCGCTTTTCGTCATCCTCGGCTTATGGGTGGCTTTCGATGCTGCCAGCACCACTACTTGGGCGGAAATCGCAGCCTACCCTGGAAACAACCCTGAAGTTCCAATGGCCTTCGGTATCGGTTTAACTATGGTAATCGCACTATTCATCGATGCCGGAACGGTAACCGGTGACTTCAACCGCTGGGCTAAAGACTCTAAAAGCTCTCTGGTCGCAACATTCAGTGCATTCCCGTTTGCAAACATGATCGCCATGCTTGTCGGTGGAATCATGACCGCTGCTCTGGCAGTTCCGGATGCGAATCCTTTCGGTGCCGACAATATGTTCGGTTATATGATCTCGCAAAACATCGGCTGGTTGGCTGTAGTCGCTTTTGTATTCTTGCTGCTTAACCTGGGTTCTGTTTGTTCTCACTGTCTATATAACGCTGCAACCGGTTGGTCACGCATTGTAGGAAGCCACATGCGTCTTCTTGCCGTCATTCTAGGTGCGATCGGTATCGTTATTGCCGCAACCAACGTTTGGGCGTTCTTCATCGAATGGCTAAGCCTGCTAGGTATTCTTGTTCCACCAATCGGTGCAATTATTCTGCTTGACCAGTACCTGATGAGAAAAGACTCTGAAATCGACACCGACTGGCGTCCAAAAGCCTTTATCGCTTGGGCTATCGGTTCTGTCGCTGCCTTCATTGTTGAAAAGTCTTTCCCAGGACTATCTACAGCGGTTTCTTCATTCATCATCGGTGGTTTGGCTTATTGGGTAATCATGTCAAGCAGCAAATCAGCCGTAGCCAAGTAATTTAGATTTAATTTTGGAGATTTTAATAACGTGAAAGATTATCAAATTTTTGAACTGGGCAATTTTGTGACACAAGGCGGTGCAACAATCCGCGATGCAAAACTGGCTTACAAAACATTCGGAACATTAAACGAAGCCAAGGACAATGTGATCGTATACCCAACCTGGTATTCCGGTCAGCATTACGATAATGAATGGCTAGTCGGTGAAGGCATGGCTCTGGATCCGGAAAAGTATTTCATTATTATCCCGAACATGCTGGGGAATGGACTTTCTTCCTCTCCAAGCAACACCCCTGCACCATATGATCAGGCGCGTTTCCCGGGTACAACACTTTATGACAACGTTTCGGCGCAACACCGCCTTGTCACCGAAGAGTTCGGCATTGAAAAGATTGCCTTGGTTGTCGGCTGGTCAATGGGGGCACAGCAAACTTATCAATGGGGTGCGCAATACCCGGATATGGTTGAACGTATCGCTCCGTTCTGCGGATCGGCGAAAACCTCGGTGCATAACTTCGTATTCCTGGAAAGTGTTAAAGCCGCGCTGACTGCAGACGTTGCTTTTGAACATGGCTGGTATGAAAAGCCACCAACAAAAGGTCTACGCGCAATGGCCCGTGTTTATGCAGGTTGGGGCTTTTCTCAGCCGTTCTATCGTCAGGAACTATTCAGAGAGCTTGGTTATTCGTCTCTTGAAGATTTCTTGGTGGCATTCTGGGAAGGCTTCTTCCTTGAGCGTGACGCCAATAACCTTCTGGCAATGCTGTGGACATGGCAATACGGCGATATCAGTGCCAACCCGATCTACAACGGCGACTTTGAAAAAGCGCTTGGTTCCATCACGGCTAAAGCGATTGTTATGCCGGGTGCAACTGACCTGTACTTCCCTCCGGAAGACAACGAATACGAAGTCAGCAATATGCCGAATGCGGAATTCCGTCCAATCCCATCCGTTTGGGGACATTTCGCCGGTGGCCCTGGCCTGAACCCTGTCGACGTCACTTTCATTGATGACGCACTGAAAGAGCTGCTTGCCAGCTAAGCCATAACAAGGGCGATCATTTGATCGCCCTTTTCATTCCTCACAGCAAAATCCAAAATTATTTAATAAGGAGAAGACTCAATGAGTGGACTCGGAGGACTTAATAAATCCCCTAACGGCGTTGTCATCGGGCTGGTTCAAAAACAGCTGCCGGATGTCAAAACCCCGGAAGACCTGGCAAACGAAACCCAGAAAGTGTGCGATCTGGTCCGCAAGGCGCGGCGGCAAATGCCGACCATGGATCTGGTCGTTTTTCCCGAATACTGCCTGCATGGCCTGTCGATGGACACCAATCCGGAAATTATGTGTCATCGTGACGGCCCCGAAGTGCAAGCCTTTCAGGCCGTGTGCAAAGAAAACCAAATCTGGGGCTGTTTTTCGATTATGGAATTCAACCCGCAAGGCAACCCCTACAACACCGGGATCATTATTGATGATCAGGGCGAAATTCAACTTTTCTATCGCAAGCTGCACCCTTGGGTTCCGGTTGAACCCTGGGAACCAGGCGACATGGGTATTCCGGTCTGCGATGGTCCTAATGGTTCCAAACTGGCACTGATTATCTGTCACGACGGAATGTTCCCGGAAATGGCCAGAGAATGCGCCTATAAAGGTGCCAATATCATGCTGCGCACGGCTGGCTATACGGCCCCAATCCGCCACAGCTGGAAAATCACCAACCAGGCCAACGCCTTCTGCAACCTTATGGTGACCGCCAATGTCTGTCTTGCCGGGACAGACGGTACTTTCAACTCGATGGGCGAAGGGTCGATCATAAACTTTGACGGGGTTCCTATTGCCGAAGGAAACGGACTTGCCGACGAAATCATTACCGCCGAAGTGCGCCCGGATCTCGTTGACGAAGCTCGCAATACCTGGGGGGTTGAAAACAACATCTATCAGTTCGGACATCGCGGCTATGTTGCGGTCAAGGGCGGTGCAATGGATTGTCCCTATACCTATATGACCGATCTGGCTCAAGGAAAATACAAGCTTCCCTGGGAAGACAAAATACAGGTTACCGATGGAACCAGTTGTGGCTTCCCGCCCCCGGAAAGAACTTACCAGCCGCAATAACTTTTCACGTGAAACGCCTGGATTCAGCTAAAAACAGGTTTGTTGCTCTATGAGTTCTACCGCTGTTCAAAAGCCGACATTACGTCGGCTTTTTTGATTCGATCAATTTCATTACCGCTACGCATGCTTGAAATATTGATACGCCATGATCGCGGCAGACAGCAAGACAAAAATTGAGGAGATGCCGAGAATCGGACCAAGTGTCGCTTCTGGAGCGCTACCGCCATACAGCAGGAAAAGCCCTGCCACCATGACCAGAGCACCGATTTGATGCAGAATGAATTGTCCTTTAGCCAGCTTGCCGGCCTGTACCCCATTCTGTAGACAAAGCTTGTAGGTCAAACCATAGGCAAAATTCAGCAAAAAACCAACCAGCATAATATGCGCGTGAGTCGGAAGCTGACCATGATCTTTAGATGCCGCCATATAGATCCCCAAAAGCAGCCCCGCTAACAGATAAATCCAGGAAATAGATAAAAATTTACGAGCCATAATCCCTCCAGATACCACACCTATTATTGAAAGACTTTGCTTATTTATAGCGTAAATCTCACCGGAGGCAACAAGCATTACAAAACACTAATATCTTTTAAATTCAACGAGTTGAAATTAATTACAGCTTCGCTAACCGACACGAGATAGCATACGCATAGTAAATTTTTCGATCTTTGTATTGTTCGTTGAGAACTCGCCCAAAAACCTCCATAAAACCACTTATTCAGGTAAGATTTAAGCACGCCCGTTTCTTTGGAGCCTTGGTGTGACAAGCCCTTCTGACATCCTGCAATTCTGGTACACCCCGCCGATATCCGAGCATTGGTTTAATTCCACATCGGAAATCGATATGGAAATTCGTCGGAGATTCGAGTCTTTATGGCAACAGGCGGCCGATAATGAATTGGATCACTGGAAGCAGAGTGCCGAAGGGTGTCTGGCGCTGTGTATCGTGTTGGATCAGTTTCCACTGAATATGTTCCGCGGCGAAGCAAAAAGCTTTTCGACCGAGCAGCAGGCCGTGGCGGTGTGTAAGCATGCCGTAGCGAAGGGTTTTGATCTTGAACTGCCGCTCGAACGGCGGGCATTTCTGTATATGCCCCTAATGCACAGTGAAAATCTCGAAGACCAGAATGAATCGGTGCGTCTCTTCGAAAAATCCGCCCTGGAAGATAACGCCCGCTTTGCCCGGCATCACCGCGAAATTGTGCGTAAATTCGGCCGATTCCCGCACCGCAATAAAGCTCTTGGACGGCAAAACACGCAAACCGAGATCGACTATCTCAACTCACCGGAGGCTTTCAAAGGTTAATTGACATTAAATGCCTCAATTAACCGGATTCCTGCTTTCACAGAGCCCCTTAAAGTCCGCTCCCGGTTTGCAGCCTTAAATTCAAGTTGTTAGCATAAAAAAGCAACCCAATCCGCGACGACGGTCCTCTCTTCTCATCCTGGACATGATAAATCAGGTCAAAGGAGCCTTTTTATGCATATGAAACTTCAATCTTTGAAGCCTCATCTCTTTTCAAAACAGACCAAAAATCTTTGTACTTTTCCTCAGCAGAAAATTTTCAAACATAACGCGCGCTACGGAGTCTTTATAGGCAGCCTAGTTTTGACGACTGCCTTAACGCCTCTTTCGGCACAGGCCGGCCACACCTTCACTCTGGGAGCCTGGTACAACTTCGCCGAAGAAGACGACAACCTGCCGACCGATGCCTACACCAAAAACGGTGAATTCGGCAATGAAGCGGTCATTTTTTATGTGGACGGCAATGCAGAACCGGGTCATGGTATCTGGTCCTACTCGGCCGAACTGCGCATCGGACCGGGCAGCTTTACCGATGTTGATAATAATGCCACAGGCGACGAAATATCCCTGCACAAAGCCTGGATCGGCCTGGATCTCAACGACAGCCATAAGGTCATCATCGGAAAAAGTCAAGTACCCTTCGGCTGGAAAACCTCTAACTTCTGGCCAGGAGATATGTACCAAGCGGGCTACGGCGATCAGATGGATGTCGGCATCAAACTACAGGGCCGTCAGAACCGGTTCGGCTATAACCTTGCCTATTACCCACGGGATGACTGGTGGAGCACCAGTACCGACACCACCGATGATAACCGTCACTGGGGATCGTCTGACAGCTACCGGAAGCTCAATACCATCGTGGCCGACCTGAATATGGAAATCGCCCCCAAACATACACTGGGGATAGCTCTGCAAACAGGCGAACTCGAAGATCTGACGGCACTACGTTCCGCCGGGCTGAAAATCGATAACCAAAAAGAGAGGGATGGTGAACAGAGCGCAGGCGTCCTCTACTACAAAGGGAAATTCGGCAATAACTTTGTCAACGCCGAAGCCATCCAGACCTACCGAAGCCTGCCCTCCGATCTGGCTCAGCAGGATGCACTGGAACAGGATCGCGAGACCCGACGTTACGCGCTGGAAATCGGACGAAACAGCGGGAATTGGACCTACTACCTCGACGCCACTTGGGCGCAATCCCAGACCGACGGTAACCGTGAAGGCACAATCTCCGCCTATGCACCGGGAATTCGCTATGACTACGGCCCCGGCTGGATCTACGCGGAGTACCTGACACAAAACGGCTATATCGACCGTTATGGCGATATCGTTGATTCCGACTATGAATTCAACGCCCTGTATCTGTCGATCGACTGGTACTACTCACAAAGTAAATAGCCAACCCTAGCCAAAACGGAGAAAGAGCAATGCACTCATCCGCAACTGATACGCAGGCGCGACTCAATCCGCCTGTCTTTTACAGCGCCACCGCATTGGTGGTCATGCTGCTGATCTACGCAGCACTCTGGCCTCAAAACGCCGAAAATACCTTCAACAACCTGCAAAGCGTACTTATAGACAATGGCGGCTGGTTCTATATTCTGACTGTCGCCATTATTCTGATTACCGTCACATTTCTCGGATTGTCTCGCTACGGCGAAATTAAACTCGGACCGGATCATGCTACACCCGATTACTCGAAAATCACCTGGTTTTCGATGCTGTTTTCTGCCGGGATGGGGATAGGCCTGATGTTTTTCGGCGTCGCCGAACCGGTTATGCACTTCCTGACCCCACCGGATGCTGACCCCGGAACGATTGAAGCGGCGCGTGACGCCATGAAAATCACCTTTTTCCACTGGGGGCTGCATGCCTGGGCGATTTACGCCATAGTGGCGTTGATTTTGGCTTTTTTCAGCTACCGACACGGTTTGCCACTGACACTGAGATCGGCGCTGTTTCCTTTAATCGGTGAACGTATTTACGGCCCGATCGGGCATGCCGTGGATGTGTTTGCCGTTATCGGGACCATTTTCGGGATCGCAACATCTCTTGGCTACGGCGTCCTGCAAATGAACTCCGGGCTGCATTACCTGTTTGACTCGATTCCGGTCAGCGTAACGGCACAGATTATTCTGATCGCAGTGGTGACCGCTATGGCCGCTGTCTCCGTCGCCACCGGTCTGGATAAAGGGATTCGCCGCCTGTCGGAGTTGAATATGAGCCTGGCGGTGCTGCTGATGCTTCTGGTACTGGTGCTCGGCTCAACAGTTTTCCTGCTGCAGGCGCTGATTCAGAACGCGGGGACTTATCTGTCTGATATCATCCGTGTCACCTTTAACCTGTATGCCTATGAAAAGACCGATTGGATCGGCGGCTGGACGATTTTCTACTGGGCCTGGTGGCTCGCCTGGGCGCCGTTTGTCGGCCTGTTTATCGCCCGTGTCTCTCGCGGCCGCAGCATCCGTGAATTCGCGATGGGTGTCCTGTTTGTCCCGGTCGGTTTCAGTATGATGTGGTTTACCTTTTTCGGAAATTCCGCTATCGATATGATTCTTAACCGTGGCATGAGCAGCCTGGGAGAGGCAGTGTCAAATGATGTCGCTACGGCCCTGTTCGCGTTTTTGGATCAGTTCCCATTCGGGTCGGTACTGTCGTTTATCGCCATTGTTATGGTGGTGGTTTTCTTTGTCACCTCGGCCGATTCCGGCGCACTGGTGGTCAATATGCTCTGTTCCAACGGCCGCGACGATACACCGCTATGGCAACGCCTGTACTGGGTGATCGGCGTCGGTCTGATCGCGGTTATTCTGCTGCTGGCAGGCGGTTTGGGCGCTCTGCAGACCATGACCATTGCCAGCGCCATGCCGTTCTCTATTGTTCTGCTGCTGGCGACCTATGGCTTGATCAAGGCACTGCGTGTGGATATTACCAAACGCGATACACTGCAGACCAATCTGGCGCCGGTCAATACAGGCAGCAGCGACGATAACTGGAAATCACGTCTGCACAATATTGTCGACTATCCGAGCCAACAAGCCGTCAGCCGCTATATTCAGAATATTGTCTGGCCGGCCTGCAAAGAGGTCGCCGAAGAGTTGCGTGCTCAGGATCTGGAAGTCGAGGTCGAGCATGATAAAGAACGCGAACGCGTGCGCCTGTTTGTCCAGCACGGCGATGAAGTGGATTTCCTGTATGAAGTGCGCAGCCGCGCCCACCTGAAACCGGAATTCGCCAGTCAGGTCGACCTTTCACCAGAAGAGCTGGATGAATCCGCGCACTACTATCGCGCCGAGATCCACCTAAGCGAAGGCGGTCAGGATTACGATGTCATGGGCTGGTCGAAACTGGCGATTATTAATGATGTGATCGACCACTACCACAAGCATATGCACTTCCTGCATATCCTTCGTTAATTGGCAAAGCATCATTAATAAAAAAGGGGCTTTTCAGCCCCTTTTTTATTTTCGGATTTACATTAAGACACCTTAAAGGGCAGCGATAATCTTATCGGCAACGCGGAATGCGTTGGCGTAGATGGTCCAGGTATAGGTCACGCTGCCGCCGGTCGGCATAAAGCTGCCATCGGTCACATACAGGTTTTCGCAGTCGTGCATACGGCAGTCTGGATCCAGTACCGAAGTTTCGATCTCGGTGCCGAAACGGCAGCCACCGGCCATCAGATTGGCAGGAGGTGATCCGCTGACCGACCAGTTGATATTTTTCGCCCCCATCTGCTGCAAAACGCCGGCCGCCTTGTCAGCCAGATAGTTTCCGACTTTCAGGTCATGTTCGTGGTAGCCGAGTCGCACTTTCGCCACCGGCTGATTCCAGCGATCTTTTACTGAAGAGTCCAGCGAAACAAAACAGTTGTCGGTCGGCAGCCAATCGTTAAACACTTCGAAATTCAATGTCTGCTGGCCGCTAATCGCCGATTTTATACGTTTTTGCAGCGTCTTACCCCACAGCAGATTACCGTCGTCGTCCCATTTCTGCGGCAGCGCCTGTGGCAAGGCGTTTGGATGACGCAGCAGAAAATCGATCGTTCCGCCTTTGACTCGCCCACCCAGTTCTTCGTCGTCGATGACATACCACTTCTGCAGGTTCCGGTTTACAAACGGGCCGCGCGTTTGCAGC
Source organism: Thiomicrorhabdus sp. 6S3-12 (assembly GCF_017571475.1). Lineage (GTDB taxonomy): Bacteria > Pseudomonadota > Gammaproteobacteria > Thiomicrospirales > Thiomicrospiraceae > Thiomicrorhabdus. The sequence continues at coordinate 77,038 of NZ_JAGETW010000008.1, forward strand.
GCCTTGATATTTTCGGGATCCAAATCGGCATACAGCAGATCACCACTGCCCGCACCGCCGGCGGAAAACAGCAGATTTTTACCGACCTGATCATGATTATTGCCAAGTCCTTTGAGGTGCTTCGGCCCGACGGAAGCAAGCAGCAGTCGACTGGTTTCTACGGCCTGACAGGCAACCACAAATATCTTTGCCGTTACTTTCTGCACCTGCTCTTCGGCATTCACAAACTCCGCTTCGACCACTTTACCGTCGGCTCCGGAAATCAGGCGGTTCACTTTGCAATTATCCCAAATATGGCACTTACCGCTCTTGACGGCACGATCCAATAGTGCAGCGCGTGAGCTGCCTTTAGCACCCGAAGCACAGCCGTAGCTGCCGCAAAAACCGGAGTATTCGCAGCTGCGGCGCCCCTTATCCGGCGTGGAAAGAATCGCCCGCGGCGTCGGCAATGGCTGATAGCCAAGCGCATCACACGCACTCTCGATCCGCTTGACGATCGGATGTTCAGCCGTCGGTTTGTGAGGAAAATCCTCTGTCGATCGCGGCTCGGCAAACGTATGATCAACCGCATGACCGGATACGCCAACCTCGCTTTCCACCAACGTATAGTAGGGTTCAAGGTCATCATAAGAGATCGGCCAGTCTTCTATATTGGCCCCTGCAATAGCACCAAATTCCGATTTAAGACGGAAATCCTGCGGTTTGAGACGATAGAAAAAACCGCTCATCAGATTACTTGAACCGCCGACCATATTGCCGTTCCAGAAATTCCAACCCGACTGCGAAGTCGCTTCGGAATACCAGTCGCCGTAATCGTTTCGGGTTTCCAGAACATGTTGCTCGTCTGCCAGATCGGGGGTAAAAATCGAATGTCGACAGCAGCTCAATTCATCTTTGAAAAAATGCTCTTCCTTAAGCCACGGTCCTTTTTCCAGGACTAAAACCTGATAACCGGCCTGAGCCAACCGAAAGGCCACTGGACCGCCACCGGCACCGCTACCGATCACACAAACATCAAATTCCGGAATATGCGCAGCCATTATTTCTATCCTTTGGTTAGACGTTTTTCGTCATTCTGACGATAGAGCCGCTGACGCTTTTGATAACCGAGCTCATAATAGCGATCCTGTGCCTGCGGACGCGGAAACCCCGGAATCTGCCCGATCGCTTTCCATCCCGAACCATCAGGATTACCGCCGTATACAGGATCTGTCACCAGGGCTTCTATCAGATTATCAATGATTAACGACAACCAGTTTTCTCCGGCACGGCTTTTGACGATTTTCTGCAACAGCGCTTCTTTTTCGGCATAGTCCAAAGCGACAAAACGTCGACGATAATCACTGATCGACAGATCGTTTAACCACCCTACACCTTGAAATAAGAACTCTTGCTCCTCATGATCGGCCAAAGGTCGTTCGAGTTTCTTTTGCAGATAGTTTAAAGCCTTAAGCTGTTTAGCGCTCAAACCGCTCTCGGATGGCGGAAAAAGGTGATTTTGCACCGCATCAAGACTCAACCACGGATCCTGTAACGCCTTCTCCGAGCCGATATCTGAGTGCTCTGTAACAGAGGTTTGCGCATACACCGAAGCAGGCACGCCCGTTACGGGAAAGATTGAAGCTAATTTCAGCAGCTGACGCCGATACAAAGAAAACGCTTTCTTTTCATTAGTGTTTTCATGCAATTTAAATGGAGAATCACTCATAAACCGTCGATCTCACTTTTTACCGACTATTTAAAGTAGGTATTTATGCTAGCAAATTCCGATCATAGATAGTGTTCATCACTGTGTCAAAAATGACATCTTAGTGCACCAAACTAGTAAATATACCTAAACTATTTATTCGGAAATTTCGTTATTCGATGTCTTAAAAGTTTCATATTGCCATAAAACAAGGGCATTACAATCAGCGCGGTTCATAAAACGGTAAAAGTGGTTTACCTTTTGCTTTAAGCGCTTTTACGTAAAAAAGCTGTAGCAAAAGTTAAAAATTTTTACCTTTTTGCCAAAACACACTTTATAAAAAGCCATTAATAAATATAATGACTTGCCCAAGAGTTAAAATGGAATTGATTCTTCATCTCATTTCCTTGAAGAGCAATAAGTATCATCTTGCTCTCAGATGGATGTAATCGAAAGGACTTTGATCTAAAAAATTTTGATATCGGTTGTGATTTCCGGATTTTTTTCCTCGTCAAATGAAACCGAAGTCAAAGCCAATAAAGCTAAAATGAGTAATTCCATCGACTCTTATTTTGTAAACACTTAAGTAAGTTGATTGAAAAACGCTATGAAAATAACCAATCTAGCCCTACTCACTCTGTTTTTAGGCGTCACTTTTGCTCTGCCTAACATCTCCGTCGGAGACTATGCCAAAAGGCAAGACAGTCATAAAGTTGTCTACCATATCAATTACGACAGCTATGAGAAGCAAACCTCGGCCTTAAGAAATATCCAATACCACCTTGACGAAGTCGGTGTAGAAAACATTGATCTGCGTGTCATATTGGATGGTGACGGCCTTTCCATGCTTCTGAAACCGGAAGCCCTGCCCCGTTTGCATAAGTTTAAAGCCGGAAACGCGACACTGACGATGCAACAGAAAATCGACCAACTGAAACTTAACGGCGTAAAGTTCAATATCTGCCGTAACACGGTCGAAGGCTACCATATCGACATCAATAACGACCTGTATGATGTGGATAAGAAAGACATTGTGCCCAGCGGAGTGGCGGAATTGGCCAAACTGCAGTCAAACGGTTTTGTTTATCTGAGACCATAACCTTTCGACCATGGTCTCATAAGCTCATATTTTGATATAGCTCCAACCGGAATTCAGTCGTTCGGCCATCTCATCCACTGCCGGTTTATTGTGTTTTACCTTATCAATCAAATGGATTGGCTCGCCTTTCAGGCTCGCTCTTTGCAAGGCTCTTTGACAAGCATACAGCGCTATCCCGCTGTATTGCTCCAGAAGTTCGCTTAATTCTGCATTATTGGGGCTGTTTACATCGAACAGACGAACACCATCGGAATTGGTAATCACATCCACCTTAAGCGACGGGCCTTTTTCCGCATACAAATCTTTAATTTTGTGCAAAGCCGCAACTTGCTTACTCAAATCGTCCGAGTCGATATGGATAATGAATTTATCCGTCGCGGCGCTTTCGTTAAGTGCAGATGCCTGCATATTCTGCAGATCGGCTGAATGCTGTAAAAACCCGACGTTGCCTCCCAGCAGAATCCCCATAACCAATGCTGCTGCCGCAGCCTTGGGAACATTCCAAAAAGGCTTTTTAGCTGCCGGCAAGGAGAAATCGGGTTCCGGTACTGCAATATCCCCGTAAGCCTGCCTGATGCTTGATTTAAGCTCGCGTAACTCGGCAACTCTCTGAATAAGCTCGGCATCCGCTTCAATACAACGTTCGACTTCAAACCGTTCTTCCGTTGACAGCTGATCATCAACATAAGCCTGAAGCTGATAATCTTCAATTTTATTGCGCATTTCTAGTGTCCTCTAAAAGCGACGACTTTAGTGTGAAGGTCTTGTTTCTGTAGCAACTCTTTGAGCTTCTGACGTCCACGTGAAATCCGGCTCATTACAGTGCCGATCGGTGTTGCGGTAATATCGGCGATTTCCTGGTAACTGAAACCCTGCAAATCCGCCAGTACAATCGCTTCCCTCTGATCATAGGGCAGTCTCGCAACCGCCCGATAAAGCATCTCGTGCCGTTGTTTCTTTATCAACTCGCTTTCGCTGCATTCGTGACAGTGATGGGCATCGATTTCCGACTCTTCCACCCACTCCCAACGTTTCTTAAAACGCATATCGTCAAGAAACTGATTTCGCATGATCTTAGCAAGCCATGCTTTTAAATGCTGCAAACTGCTTAGATCTTCACGTTTTTCAAGCGCTTTTAACATGGTTTCCTGAACCAGATCCTGAGCGACTGATGGATGGTGACACCAGGCGTAGGCCAGGCGGTAAAGACTCGCATATTGCTGCTTTAAAGCCTCGTTAAACTCTCTGCGGTCTCGCGCGGCGCAAAATAAATTTGCGACTTTGCTGCTTAATTTCATTTTTGTGAATCCGCTTTCCAAAATTGTGAGTTTTTCGATAGTAATGGAAGACCAAAAACGATTGCAACAAAAATTTTTTCCGGCGCTTAAGCGAATTTTTATAAAAATATTAACGATTTATAAAATAAAAAATACTGCTCGATAAATAAAAATTACTGGTCTAAAAAGTTGGAATAAACTCCTGTCCCCATTCGTTTAACCAACAGGAAACTCAAAAAAAGGAGCTAACCGACCATGAGAAAACCTCTGCCGATCAAGGCACATACATTCGCCGTCTACCGCTTATTTATCCAAAGCAGTCTGGCTTTTCTGTTCACCCTGCTTTCAACCACAGCGATGGCTGCTCAGGAAGAAGCGCCTCTGCCGGATACATTCGCCGAGCATAAGGTCGTGCTGCAGATCAGCGACGCCGATCCGAAAAAACAGGTTCTGGTATTGAATGTCGCCGCCAACCTGCAACGCTATTACGGCCCGTCGAATCTGGACATCGAAGTAGTCGCCTTCGGCCCGGGCGTCCGTCTGATGCTTAAAGACAATGCTAATGCCGCACGCATCAAATCCATGATCAACGCCGGCGTTCGTTTCAGCGCCTGCTCGAATACCTTGCAGAATTTCGCAAAAATTCTCGGCCAGACCCCGGAAATCATCGATGGCGTACAAAAAGTTCCTGCCGGAGCCGGACGTATCCTGCAACTGAACGCTGCCGGATGGCAGATTTTAAAACCTTAAAAATAAAACAAATAAAACAAGCTTACTTAGAGGAATAATCACTATGAAGAACCCAATTCTACGAATCCTGATGCTGTTTTTATCAGTCTTTTCTGTGTGGACAGCAACAGCTTCTGCAGCCGAAACCGTCAGCAAATACGGCACACAAAAAGTGGTCTACCACGTCAATTACGACGACCCTAAAAAACAGTCGTCTACCCTGCGAAATATTCAAAACCATATCAATGCCGTCGGTGCAGAGAACCTGGATATCAAAGTGGTCATGCACGGTAATGGGTTGTCCATGCTCATCAAACCGGAAGCGCTAAAAAATCTACCTAAATTCAAGGCCGCAAACGCCAATCAGGGCATGATTCAGAAAATCGACCAGCTAAAAATGCTCGGCGTCGACTTTAATGTCTGTGCCAATACGGTCAAAGGGCGCCAAGTTAATGTCGCACGCGATCTGTATGATGTAGAAACTTCCAACATTGTTCCCAGCGGCGTTGCCGAACTCGCCTATCTTCAAAGCAAAGGTTACCTCTACCTGCGCCCTTAATTCTTCCCAAAACCGTTAACTAACAACCAATTTAAAAAATCCTTAAATACAAGGAAGGGGATTCCTATGCCTATTAAAAATCAAATTCTAAAAAACACACTGCTTATCGCTTTGGGAGGAATTGCGCTAAGCCAGCCAGCGCAAGCGGCCAACTGGCTGATGCTACAAGGGACGGAAGCCGAACATCAGGCACCAAGGGCAAAACTCTGGGGCTTTGTTCAGGCTGAGTACCAAGCAACCGACAACACCAAACTCAAAGCCGGACCTTTTGCCGGAGAGGAAGCCGCTTTTAACCAGATGGCGCCACAACTGGAATCCGCACAGGGATTCAATGTCCGCAGAGCACGTATCGGGGTGCGCGGAAACAACCTGCCTCTGGACTCTAAAGTAAACTACTTTTTACTGGCCGAATTCGGTAATAACGGTATCACCACCGGCGGGGATGCTTCCCGGGGCCAGCTTACCGATGCCAGTATTACCCTGAATCATATTCCGGGAGCACGTATCCGCGCCGGACTGTTCAAAACTCCGGGCGCCGAGGAAGGCTTGCAGGCGATAGGTGTCTTTAACTATATCAATTTCACTAATGTCACCGACCGCTTACTTTTAGAGCGTTCGTTTGACAATGCCACTGGAAATACCGGACGTAATGCGCCCGTCGGCGCTTTCCGCGATACCGGGGTACAGATTTTCGATGCATTCCGCTATGACGATTGGGAATACAGCTACGCAGCCATGCTGGGTAACGGAAACGGCATCTCGATGACTGATAATGACAACAATCAAGACTATTACCTGTATGTTTCGGCGGAAAAAATATTTGCCGAAAGTAAAGGGCCTCGCCGTCAGGGCGTCAAACTTTTCGCCTGGATGCAAGATGGTAAAAGAACATTGGATGACGTTGGCGAAGTGGACCGCAAACGATCCGGACTGGGGAGCACTTATTTCGATGGGAAATACCGTCTGGCAGCCGAATATATCACCGCCGACGGCATGATTTATGGAGGCACGACGGGAGCGGGTACGCCTGATGACGGCGCCACGTTCAGTGTTCAACCGGACGAAAAAGCTAAAGGCTATTATGTCGATCTGGGCTATCGCGTCATTCCGAATCTGGAATTGAATCTGCGATACGACTTTCTGGACAGCGGTACCGAAACCGATGCCAACCATCGCGAATTCACAACCACTACGCTCGGCGCACAGTATTTTGTGAATAAGAAGACTGCTCTGAGAATCAACTATGAAATGCGTTCGATTGGCGCACCGGATCTGTCGGATGCATCACCGGTACACGACATCCTGGACTCGATCGACGACCGTGTGTCCGCTCAGATCAGTGTCGTCTTCTAATCCGACACCTCAACTCAATTCACTTTTTCCTTTATCGGAAGTTAGCTAGTTTCTATTGAGACTGCCTTGATCCGTATCCGTTTTCGGATACGGATCTTTTTTTAAACACTCCGAATTAGGCAGCGATACCGCTATGTCTTAAAAGCGCATCGATTTCCGGTTCACGACCACGGAAAGATTTAAACAGTTCCATCGGATCGATCGAACCACCCGCCGCCAGAATGGTATTTCGGAATTTAGCCCCGGTTTCCTGATCAAGAATCCCGTTTTCCTCAAACAGACTGAACGCGTCCGAAGAAAGCACTTCCGCCCATTTATAACTGAAATAACCGGCCGCATAACCTCCGGCAAAAATATGGCTGAAGCTATGCATGAAACGGTTATATTCCGGCGGCATAATAACCGCAACTTCCTGACGGATACGGGCGCTTAATTCGCTTAAAGCCTCCACTTCGTCCGGCTGATAGAAAGCGTGTAATTCAAAATCACTCAAGGCAAACTCGATCTGGCGCAACATCATCATGGCCGACTGGAAGCCACGACTCTCTTTCAAAGAGACAAACAGACTCTCCGGCAGCTTGTCGCCGGTTTCGAGATGACCCGACATCAGATCCAGACTTTCGCGCTCCCAGCAGAAGTTTTCCATAAACTGTGACGGCAATTCCACTGCATCCCAAGGCACACCGCTGATTCCGGAAACATCCAGATGGATCATCTTGGTCAGCAGATGGTGTATACCATGCCCGAATTCGTGAAACAGCGTCGTGACCTCATCATGCGTCAGACAAGCCGGCTTATCACCGACCGGTGGCGTAAAGTTACACACCAGATAAGCGACCGGCGTCTGCAGGTTTCCGCCCGAGTACTGCCAGCGGGTGACGGCTGAATCCATCCAGGCGCCGCCGCGTTTGTTTTCACGCGCATACAGATCCAGATAGAAATGTCCGACCACCTTGTGCGCCTCATCCTCAAGCTCGAAGAAACGCACGTCCTGATGCCATACCGGCACACCCTGCTTCTCTTTCAAACGTACACCGAATAGACGCTCAGTAATGGTAAACAGGCCGTCAAGTACCGTTTCCACAGGGAAATAAGGACGCAATTTTTCCTGCGAAAGCGATAGGGTCGCATTTTTATATTTTTCCGAAACGTAGCTGACATCCCAAGGTTCGAGTTTCTGCAATCCCAGAGTTTCAGCCGCATAGGCTTCAAGCGCCGCCAGCTCTTTTTGCGCCTGCGGTTTGGACTTCTGTGCCAGATCGCGTAAAAAGCCTAAAACCTGCTCGCTGCTTTCCGCCATTTTGGTCGCCAGCGACAACTCGGCGTAGTTATCAAACCCGAGCAATTGTGCTTTTTTATGACGCAAAGCACGGATCTCTTCGATAATTTCGCTATTATCGTACTGGCTGTGTTCGCCTTGATCGGAAGCACGGGTACTGAAAGCGCGATAGACTTCCTCGCGTAATTCTCGGTTGTCTGCGTGGGTCATAACCGCCAGATAGGAGGGAAAATCAAGCGTAACACACCAACTTCCCTCGGCTTCTCCTTTCTGTTGCGCCAGCTGCGCCAGAAGCCCCATCGCCGACTCGGGCAATCCGGATAAATCCTGTTCGGCGGTAATTGTTTTCGACCAGCTCTGCGTCGCTTTCAGGACGTTATTGCCGAACTGACTGCTCAACTGCGACAGTTTTTCCGAATATTCTTTGAAGAGCGTCTGCTCTTGCGGTTGCAAAGCAATACCGCTGAGACGGAAATTACGCAAAGCGTTTTCAATCACTTTTTTCTGCGCCAAAGAATATCCTTTGAACTCTTCGCTTTGCGCCAATTGATTGAACTTGTCATATAATCCGGCATGTTGTCCGACGCCGGTGTTATAAGCTGTCACCAACCCCAGACAGTCGCTGTACGCCTGATGCCACTCATCCGAATTTTTCACCGCATCCAGATGCCCTACCGGCCCCCAAACACGCTCAAAACGGTTGTCGATGGCTTCAAGAGGTTCAATAAAATTCTCCCAGGTCGGCGTCTCCTGCAAATTAACCAAGCGTTCGATTTCCGCCCGATTTTCTTCAATCACCTGCTCGACGGCAGGTCGAATATGCTCGACTGAATAAAGGTCAAATCTCGGAAAGGCGTCCAAATCAAAAAACGGGTTACTCATTTAATCTTCTCTTGTGTTAATTCTGTTCAAAATTCAGTGAATGCGTATCAGCTCAGGAATAAGGTTTTTAATAGAGGCAAAATTGCAAATTCCAAGTCGTCGCCGGGCGTTAATTCGACTCTTTGTCTTCAGCAGGCTGTTCCTGCGCACGATAAAATTCCAGGAGGCGTTCCACCTGTCGTTCGCAACACCCGGCGCCCTGACAGGCGTATGTCTGAGAACTGACTTCCTCAAGAGATGAAGCGCCCTTTTCAATCGCCTGCATAACCTCCTCTTTAGGGACGTCGTAACAGACACAAAGATTTCTCTTGGGGTTTTTCTGCCACTCCTGTTGCCAGCGCTGAGATAAATCTTTTTCCACTGTTGACTCTTTATTTATCGAAAACCCGACCATTCTAGCCGTTGCCCGGGTTACAGGCAAAAATCGCTCGCGCTAAACATGATAGGATGGCCGCAAACCGGCATTGCGTTTCACGTGAAACCGAATAAAAACCGTTAAAGGAGTCCAAAATGTGGCGACAGAGTGTCATTAATCTGCAATCCAAATCACGTGGTTTCCATCTGGTAACCGATGAAATCCTCCGACAACTCCCGGAACTCAAGGAGTTCAAGGTCGGCATGATGAATGTCTTTATACAGCACACTTCGGCCAGCCTGACGATTAACGAAAACGCCGATCCGTCGGTAAGAAGCGACTTCGAAAGCTTTTTCAATCAAGCTGTGCCGGAAAACGAGCCTTACTTCACCCACACCGACGAAGGACCGGATGATATGCCGGCGCATTTAAAAGGCGCCCTACTGGGTTTCAGCCTGAATATTCCGATTACCAACGGTCGCTTAAATCTGGGAACTTGGCAAGGCATCTATCTGTGCGAGCATCGCAACTACGGCGGCAGCCGCAGACTAGTGGTCACCTTGCAGGGCGAATAAAGCGAAGTTTCTTAAACTGCTTTAAACCGAGCTAATTTATTAAATCGAGGTATGCATCGGCCAGCGCTGGTGGATTTGTACCGGCTCGGTTTCGATCGCGCCGAACAGATCATGATTATCGTTTGCGATTTTCGGAATCGCATTTTCCGGCGGCGTGATGGTCATCACATACACCCGCCATTTACCGTCAACGATCAGCAACAGCCCTTGAAGGCATTGCCCATCAGGCATAGAAAACCAATGTGAATTGCCCTTATCGTCTTTCTCCATAAAAGCGTCAACCGCGATTCTGACCGGCTTGCTGCGGTAGCGGTTCCACATGGAGTCGCCACGTGCGTAACTGTCCTCGCGAACCCAACCATTCACCGGAAACGGCAAGGCATCGGGGTCGTTCTCTTCATTTCGTCTCCCCCAGGTCACCAGTTCAATTCCGCCGTCGCGGCGAATCACCGGCAATTTCGCATTCGGATAGGGAAAATAAACTTTCTGGTTGTTTCCATCCCAGTGAAATTCGACCCCACCGCACATATTTTTTCCTTTCTCTTCTATTATTTCGACCGGCGTTTTCTACAAACTTGTGCATAAAAATTGATCTGTTTCACGTGAAAAACAGCTGGAACCGTTATAGTAGAAATTTACGGCAGTCAAACCACAAGCCAATATTGAGGTCGCCATGCAAGGTTCCATTCTTAGCGCGCTTATTTTAGCGCTTATCGCCACCCCGCTCCATGCGCAGAATTCACCACAGGTTGCGAGCGAAATCAGCGCGACCGAATCCCTGCCGAGCGCCGAGCGTTTAATCACCGACGCTTTGGAACGCTGGCGCGGTAAAAACTCGTACAGTCAGGTCACGATGATTATTCACCGCCCGCAATGGGAACGTAAAATGCGCATCGAAGGCTGGACCGAAGGATTGGATAATTCATTGATGCGTTTTACCTATCCGCCGAAAGACTCGGGTAATGCCACGCTCAAACTTGGCGAAGATATGTGGCTCTTTACACCGAAACTTCAACGGGTGACCAAACTGCCGAATTCCATGCTCAGCCAATCCTGGATGGGCTCGGATTTTTCCTATAACGATCTGGCCAAAAGCGATCAGATTTTACGTTATTACCATGCCACGATTACCGCTCAACAAACGGATTCATTTGGTTCGCTGCTGCCCGTCTATCGTCTGGAACTGATTCCGAAAGAAAACGCCCCGGTCGTCTGGGGTAAGGAAGAGCTGCTGATTCGCGAAGACGGCGTGCTCCTCAAAGAGATTTTTTTCGATCAGGCGATGCAACCGGTGCGGGAACTGAGCACTCTAGAAATCCGCAACAGTATATTGGGTGCCTATCCGACCGTAATGCGTATGCAAACCTTAAGCAAAACCGAAGAATGGACTGAAGTACACACCGACAATATCTGGTTCGATCTCCGGCTTCCGAATAATATCTTTAGCCTGAGCAGCCTGAAATCGCCACGACCCTGGCGCATTGACCGGGCAAGCGACCTGGATGAAAAGCCATGAAGCGGAGCAATATCAAACAACTGGCCTGGCGTAATTTGTGGCGCCATAAAACCCGCAGCTGGCTCACGGTCAGCGCCATCGCCATAACCACCCTGCTGCTGGTCTTTATGCTCAGCTTCCAGTTCGGCACCTATGAAACCATGAAAGAGCAGAACCTCAGTCTGCTCAGCGGTTTCGCCCAGGTGCAGAACCCGGATTTCAAAGAACAGCCCAATCTGGAACACGGCTTTAAAATTCCCGGAGAATGGCCGCAGATTCTGAACCGGCAGAAAATGCTCGCCGCTTACGGATTTCGTGCGCAGACATTTGCCATTCTCAGCAATCTTCCGGACACCCGCAATCGCGCTGTACAGATTATCGGAGTACAGGTGGATAAGGAAAAACTGCTGTCCAGCCTGAGTCAGAAAGTCACCCGTGGTGATTATTTTGCCGATCAGTCGGTTAAGATGCCGATCGTTCTCGGAAAACAACTGGCCGACTATCTGGAGTTGAAAATCGGCGATCAACTGCAGCTTTTAGGACAGGATGCTTACGGCAGCCTGGCCGTTGAACTCTTTACACTGGTTGGGACCTTCGATCTGAATATTCCCGAGCTGAATCAACAGCTGGCGCAGATCCGACTGAGCGATTTCCAGCAGCTGTTTGCTTATCAGAACCAGGCTCAGCAGCTGGTCATGAAAAGTGACAAACTGCCGCAGATGGATCTATTTGCCAAAACGCTTTTTGCGCAACTGCAACAGACAAACTACCCGGAAAATCTGCTTTGGCGCGACTGGAAGGATCTCCAGCCCGCCCTTTATCAAGCCATTCAGATGGATATTGCCAGCGCCTTTCTCTGGTACAGCGCTCTGTTGCTGATTGTGATTCTGATAGTCGTCAACACGCTTTATATGAGTCTCTTGGAACGTCACAACGAATTCGCTTTACTGCACGCGCTGGGTATGCAACCGAACCAGATCAGCCGCATGCTGGCGCTTGAAACCCTGTTTCTGATTCTGCTCGGTTTGCTTCTCGGCTGGCTCGGCGGCGTGGCGATCAGCGCCTACTTTATTCAAGTCGGCATTAATCTGCCCGGAATGGAAGAGATGTATGCCCAATTCGGTATCAGCGGCACACTCTATCCGCAGTTGAGCGGCTTGAGCATGGGATTTGTACCGGCGGTATTTGTAATGGCCTGGATGGCTATGAGCGTGGTGATTCGATTTAAACTCTCCGGCATTCGTCCTCTAACCGGAAGACAACTGTGAGGCTTGGGATGAAACAGCAATGGCCGATTATGATTTTTGCCTGGCGCAATCTGTGGCGCTATCCGAAACGCACTGCAATACTGATTACCGTCACGGTTCTCGGTCTGGCAACCACACTATTCTTTAACTCATTGATGTTGTCGTGGAGTAACTCCATGCTCGACAACACACTGAATAACCTTGGCGCACAATGGCAGATTAATGCTCCCGGTTATCAACAGAACCGCGATATCGAACACCGTTTTGAATTTTCTCCTGAGCAGCAGCAGGCACTCGAGCAGAGTGGCCTGTATTGGGCGCAAAGAATTCACCTGCCCGGCGTTCTCAAGAGCGAATACGACACTACCGGAGTGGATTTTATGGCGGTCAATTTACGGAACGAGCAGCGGCTCTCGTTTATTGGCCGTTTTACCCATTCCTATCCCGAACTGATCGAAAAGTTCGATGACGGTTCTCAGCCGTACCAGATTATTGTCGGTGAAGCCTTGCTGAACCGATTGAAAACTGCCGTCGGACGCAAGCTGGTATTGATGACTCAGGGCAAGGACGGCAAGCTGGCGGAAATTGGTTTGCGCATTACCGCCAACTACCGACACAGTGATCCGAATATTGAAAAAAGCATGGTTTTCATGCCTTTGGCCAGCGCACAAAAATGGCTTAAGCTGCCGCATGAGATCAGTGAAATCGCCGTAAAAAGTCCGCAAAAGCTCTCTCTGGAAATGGTTAAGAACGCCAATTTTTCTTCGGAAAAACTGCGTCGGATCAGTCCTCTTTTCAAGGAACAGAAAATTCTCAACTGGCGCGAACTTCAACCCTTCGCTTTCGCTTCTATCGAAATGATGTACAACTTCAACTGGGTCTGGTTGTTGATGATCGGCATAATGATGCTGTTTGCCATGCTTAATACGCTTTATATGTCGCTGTATGAGCGAAGAAACGAACTGCAGCGTCTGTTTATTCTCGGGCTTAAACCCCGCGATCTGCGTCGTCTTCTGCTTCTGGAACATCTCGCGGTTCTACTGATCAGTATCATCATCAGCTGGACACTTCTGATCGCGCTGGTCGCTTCCCTGAGGGAGGGTATCGATTTGAGTTTTCTTGCCGAGGGTACCGCATGGCTCGGCATCAGCCACCAGTTGTTTTTAGGCTATGACTACGAACTTTGGCTAACGAACACGACTCAGCTGTTTTGCGGGCTTTTCCTGTTCGGTATGATTCCGATCTGGCGCGCGACCCGAATTCAAAGGCTCAAAGCCAGCCAGCACACGCTGGATAATCATTAAAGGATTTACGTTATGCATTATGCTCCGGTCATTGAATGTCAGCAGGTGTGCAAAACCTTTGCCGACGGAGACAGCGTCATTAAAGCGGTCGACCAACTCGATCTGCAAGTATTTTCCGGCGAGTTCATCTGCCTCTACGGCGCTTCCGGTTCCGGAAAAACCACCCTGCTGAATATGATCGGTGGGCTAGATCGTCCCTGCAGCGGCGAGGTCTTTCTCGACAAACACCCCCTAAGCCATTACAGCGACGACGCCTTAACCGATGTGCGCCTGCGCAAAATCGGTTTTATCTTCCAGTCTTACAATCTGATTCCGGTCTTTACCGCTCTGGAAAACGTCGCTTTTATTATGCAGATGCAAGGTGTGGACAGCAAAATGGCGCTGTCGAAAAGCCAGGCCATTCTGCAAAAAGTGGGGTTGGGCGAAATGCTGAACCGACGTCCGTCGGAACTATCAGGCGGCCAGCAGCAGCGGGTCGCGATCGCCCGGGCGATTGTCGCCGAGCCGAAAATTGTTCTTGCCGACGAGCCAACGGCCAATCTGGATTCAAAAAACTCCGAACAGCTATTGGAGTTAATGCATGAACTGAACCGCGATCTCGGTATGACGTTTATTATTTCCAGTCATGATCCTCAAGTGATCGAGGCGGCAGAACGCAGAATCGAACTGGCTGACGGAAAAATCATCCATGATGACTCTATTCAAAACTGAAAACAAAGCGCTTTCGGAAAAATCCTTAAAATCAGCGGTTTTCAGAAGTTTTTTGGCTCTATCCCTGGTCGGTGCATTCCCTCTACCGTCAAAAGCGCTTGAAGGACACTTTAAGGGCGCCGCTTTCTGGCAGGATATCGAGCAAAATTTGCAAAATGATCCAAACGGGTTCGACAAACTGGGCGGCAGTTTCGACAGCCGTTTAAAACAGCAGTGGTTTAAGAATCAATGGACTTTTGCACTCGACTATCAATTAAGCGGTTCCGATTCCTACCTGAACACAATAACAAGTACGTTTGCACCTTATTACAATCAACCGGATCGAGCGCAGCTTTTTAATCTGACCGATATTATTAAAGATTCCGGCCGACTGTTCATCTATCAGCGTCTCGATCGTTTAAATGCAACCTACAATGCGTCTGACTACAGCATTAAATTCGGACGTCAGGTCATGAGTTGGGGGAACGGCCAGGTATTCAACCCCCTTGATCGAATCAACCCTTTTGCACCGAACCAGATCGATAAAAGTTACAAGCCGGGCCTGGATATGCTGAGCGGACAGCGCTCTCTGAATAACGGTGACGAACTCAACTGGTTTATTCTGCCGCGCCGTGAACTGGCAACGGAAGAACTGAGCTACGACGCTTCCAGCTACGGTTTCAAACTGTATCACTTCGGTCAAAATGCCGATTATCAGTGGATTCTTGCCAAAGATGCCCGTGAACAGCTGTTCGGATGGGAAGTTACGGTTACTCGCGAGAACGGTCTCTGGAATATGGATTTTTTATGGAGTTACGACAATGAACACAAGCGCCATTATTACAGCGCTCTGGGAAACTGGCAGAATTCATTCGAATTACTCGGCAAGCAGACGATCGCTTTTGCTGAACTCTATTACAACGGCTATGGCTCAACCGTAAACCGTCCGAAAATCGAACAACTCCCTGCGCAGTTGCAATTGTTGCTATCGAGCGGTAAAACCTTTGTCAGTAACCGTCTCTATAGCGCTTTGGGGGCGACGATTGAACTGGATCCGCTGTGGAATCTGAGTCCGACCCTAATCAGCAATCTGCAGGACGGCAGCCACCTGCTTAGTTTGAATTTACAGGTTTCACTCAGTGATAACGATTTAATCATAACCAACTGGCAGGAGCCTGTCGGCCGAAAAGGCAGTGAATTCACCGGTCTGGAAAGCGATCTTTCATCCGGCTATTCGTCATACAGCCGACAGCTTTTTATCCAATGGCAACACTTTTTTGCTCTCTAATGATTACGATTTCTGCTCTCCGTGAGCGGCTTTGGTAGCCGCATTGGCTTTACCCAGTTCGGCGCGCGCCAGACGTTTCGACAGACTGTATAACTGTTTGAAACCTTCAATAATTTCCATTTCAAAGCGGAAAATACTCAGACGTTTTTCGGTACGCTGGAAACGTTTCAACTGGTGATCGAGCGCTTCCTGTATCAAGTGTTCGATTTTCGATTCCGCGCCCATGACTTCAATCGCCGAATCGGGATCGTTTTCCAGCAGACTGTTCAGGGACTTATCGATTGATTTGGCAACTTCGTTCGTCAACTGCCCTACCAGATTCAGCATGGTGTCACTGGGTTTGATATCTTCCGAAATCATGCGATCGATTACCTTAACGATATGATCCTCCATCGCGGTTCGCATTGATTCAAAACCGTGTACGATAAGCATCAATTCGGTATAGGTACCATGTTCCGAATCACTCAGTGGCCCTTGGGCGGTACGCGCCAGATAACTTAAAATCTGCTGCTGATAGCTTTTGAATTTCTGCAGATTTACCATCTCTTTACTGAGTTTATTGATATCCGGGTCGGAAATCAGAGCAACCATGCGTTTATAAAACAGAGACTGTTGTTTCTGATAGGACTGGATCTCCAGAGTAACCGCCTGAATGGCGACACTCGGCGTGGAAATAAAACTCTCGTCCAGATGATCCGGTTTAAGGTCCATCGAAACTTTTTCTTCCTCTATCTTGGGAACCAGACGATTAACCGCCCAGACAAAAATCGGAACAAAAGGCAGCAAAACAATCAAAGCGATGGCCACCATCAGTGTATTGGCATTCGCAATCTCCCGCGGTACGTTCTGCGCCAGAACCGCCATGGAACCGTTAACGCCAGGGTCATGCGATGACATCCAGATCGCCCATTGCGCCAAATCGGGGATTAAAGGCAGCCATATAAGTGTCACTAAAACATTGAACAAGGTATGAACTAAAGCCGTTCTGAGCGCATCTCGGGATTTACCGATACTGGCCAGTAATGCGGTAATGGTGGTACCTATGTGTGCGCCCATCGCCAGAGCGATCCCGGCCGGAAGCGTCAGAAAGCCGTTACTGGCCATAACAATAATGATCCCGATGGTGGCCGAAGACGACTGAATCAAGGCGGTAAACAAAGCACCGACCAAAATCGCCAGAAACGGATTCTGCATCTCCAGCATCAAATCCAGAAACGGCTGGTATGAACGCAGCGGAGCCATTCCCTGACTCATCAGATTCATTCCAAAAAAGATCAGACCCAAACCGAGAATCAGTTGCCCCAAAGCCCGGGTTTTATGGAGTTTTCCGGCAAAGTTCATTAAAAAACCGACGGCAATCATCAGCAACGCAAAGTTGGTCACTTTAAAAGCGACAATCTGAGCGGTAACGGTCGTCCCGAGATTCGCCCCCATGATTACCCCGGCCGCCTGTGTCAGAGTCATTAAACCGGCGGAAACAAACCCTACTGTCAGGACGGTGGTAATCGAAGACGATTGAATAACGGCGGTAATTCCTGCACCGGTAAGAGCGCCCATTACGCGATTCGTTGTCAGTTTAGCCAGAAGCCCTTTCATCTGGTCGCCGGCGACCATCATCAAGGATCGAACCATCAAATCCATGCCGTATAGAAAAAGAGCCAGCCCGCCTGCCAGCCCCATCGTCATCTGAAACCAATCAAGTTCGACTCCATTTTGGAGCTCAACAGCGACCATATCATTCGCAGAAAAAGCACTAAAAGAGACCGCGAGAAAGACAAAAACAATTAAAAAACTCAAAATTGTTTTATTACCTGATTTTGTTTGAAATTTATTTAGCATAGATAGTTATGACTTTAAATTGCAGTTAATACATTATTCTTTTCATTTCATAAAAATTTTATATTGACAACAGTAAATATTAAGCAAATTCTTATGTAAAATTGTTTACCATATTTGTTAGAAATATAAACTAAATCAATGGAGATTACTTAATGAAAAAGACACTACTACTTGCCAGCACGCTGGCTGCGACCTTCGCTTTCTCTTCTGCATCTTTTGCTGTGGAAGCGAGCAAATGGGCAACTGAAGCACCAGCAAAAGCGGATCGCCACACGCCACAAGGTCTTTATATCACTGCTGAAAACACTTACAAATGGATGAAAGAAGACGACAGCGTGATTCTGGTTGACGTTCGTACTCCGGCTGAGTGGCAGTTTGTTGGGTATACTCCAATGGCGCAGATTATGATTCCATCAGTTTTGTTCAAATATAACGCAGTGGATGATAAAAAACCGCGTTATAAATCGGTTATCAACGATAAATTCATCTCTGAATTCGAAGAAAAACTTTTCGATCTAGGCGCAGATAAAAATACCCCTTTCGTCGTTATGTGCCGTTCAGGTGCTACCCGTGCGCAACCTGCAGCGAAAATGCTTGACCAGTACGGTTATAAAAACGTCTACATTATGACTGACGGCTTCGAAGGCGGTAAAGTTAAGAAAGGCGAACACAAACAGTGGCGTATGAAGGCTGGTTGGAAAGTAAACAACCCTGTCGATACCTGGACTTATAAAATCGATACCAAAAACGCTTACCTAGAAAAATAATTCCCGATTTATTTTTCGATAAAAAAACCGGCAATATGAAATCACTTCATTTGCCGGTTTTTTTATAACCCTTTTGTCGCATTAAACATCTAAATCCGAGTTTAATGAATGCCCTGAATATTCATTGCTCGCCCATACTGAAAGCACTCTGATCCAGCATCACGACAGTCTCTTTTCGACCGAATATTTTGGCAATCGGTAAATCTGGAACTCTTCCCATCTTAAGGCTCTGATACCACATCTGAGTAACATCGTACTTGGCCGCACCGGTAATCAGTTTCAATACACAATCCGCCGAAGCAAGGCGCGAATAGGAGAGACTTAAACGTTTGGCCGGCGGTTTCGGAGAGTCGTATTCACAGACCAAACCTTTATGCTCTTGCAGATGATGCTCCGGAAACAGACTGGCTGTATGTCCATCTTCCCCCATCCCGAGCAGAACCAGATCAAATTCAACGCCGTCGATCATATCCTGATAAACCTTGGCGGACTCTTCAAGCCCTAACTCCGTCGGCATCATAAAGACCTGAGCGGACGGTATCGGTGATTTATCCAACCAATGGGTACGTATTGCAACACTGTTTCGCTGCGAATCATCGATTGCCAAGACCCTTTCATCTCCTAAATAGAGATACCATTTAGAAAACTGCGCCTCCTGTTCGGTAAACTGAAGCAGGCGCTCGTAAATAGCCAAAGGCGTTGTTCCCCCCGCCAGAACCAGATTAAAGGCGTCACGAGCTTGTATCGCCTTCTCAGCACAATCAAGAATATACCTGACGGCAATCTCGACCAGTTCATCGGCTTCCTGATATAACTGCCATTGCTCGGGGCTCTGAATAAACTCGATTTCTGTATTTGCCATCAATCCCCCTAGTTCAAATTCAGCTAAGCGCATTCAGGCGTATAGTGATAACGCCAACACTGTTCCGGGTGATCAAATAGCTTTTTAGCCCCTTCCGGCCCCCAACTTCCGGAAGGATAAGTATCGATATATGCGGTTTCGGAACTCCAGGCCTGAAGAATCGGATCAACCACTGTCCAGGCCGCTTTCACCTCGTCATAACGCAGAAACAGCGAACGGTCGCCTTTGATGACATCCAGCAACAGTTCTTCGTAGGCATCGTAAGAAGTATCCACATCTCCTTTCAAAGTTGCATCCAGACTGGTTTGCTCGGTCATGATTTCCAGTCCGGGCTGTTTTGCGGTCAACTCGATACGAATCGACTCTTCCGGCTGAATCCCAAAAACAATCCAGTTCGGCTCCATTTTTTTGACCTGAGAATCGCGGAAGAACTGTTTCGGAGGATGCTTGAAACGAATCGCCACGATGGTGCGGTTTTTCGGCATGTTCTTACCGGTCTGAATATAAAAAGGCACACCGGCCCAGCGCCAGTTATCGATATACAGCTTCAAAGCGGCATAAGTTTCGGTAACGCTGTTTTTATCCACTCCAGGTTCCTGTAGATAAGCAGGAACCTGCTCACCATTAACCGATCCCTCCGCATACTGCGCCCGATAAGCCTGATTATGTACGTTTTTCTTTAAAATCGGCCTGACCGATTGCAGCAATTTAACCTTTTCATTACGCAAAGCTTCGGCCTCCATCGACGCCGGCGGTTCCATCGCCACCAATGCCAGAAGCTGTAACAGATGCGACTGAATCATATCGCGCATGGCGCCGCTGGTATCGTAGTATCCGGCGCGGGTACCGACCGGCTTGTCTTCAGCGTGGGTAATTTGAATATGATCGATGTAATTGCGATTCCATAAAGGTTCCATCATCAGATTGGCAAAACGGAATACCATCAGATTCTGCACCATCCCCTTACCGAGATAGTGGTCAATACGATAGGTCTGTTCTTCATCAAGATATTTGTTAAGGCGCTTCTGCAACTGCTTGGCGCTTTCGGCATCGTAACCGAACGGTTTTTCCAGCACGACACGACGCCAGCCCGAGTCTTCTCTGAGCAGTTTGGCTTCTCCAAGATGCTCGACGGCCGGTGCAAACTGATCCGGACCCAAAGAGAGGTAAAAAGCCATGTTATTCGGCCAGTTATTGGCTTCGATATGCTCTTTCAGCTTCAAATAATCCTGCCCATTGAGAATATCCATTTTGAAATAGTCCAGACGGCTGCAGAAGCGGTCGCAGACTTCGTCGGTGATTCCGCCACGCGCTTTGGGCATAACCGCTTCCTTGACAGTTTCGATCCACTCATCGCGATCCCAGTCGCGACGGCCGATTGCAAGAATCTTCACTTCATCGGTTAAACGGTTGTGCTTTTCAAGATGATAAAACGCCGGCATTAATTTGGTCATGGAAAGGTTTCCGGTCGCACCGAAAACCACATAAGTACAAGCTTCAGGCATGATTACACCTCGTAGGTCGTCGAACTGATTCGACCGCCGGACTGGATCCAGTCGGTATGGAAAAACTCGCCGCGCGCTGCATCGACTCGTTCGTAAGTATGGGCTCCGAAATAATCCCGTTGTGCCTGGAGAAGGTTGGCTGGCAGTTTAGCCGTTTTGTAACCGTCAAAAAATGCCAGTGCTGAACTTAGAGTCGGGGTCGGAATCTGTTGCTGAATCGCGAAAATCACCGCTTTGCGCCAGTTATCGGCGCTGTTTTTAAGTGCCGAACTGAAGAAATCCGCCAGCAATAAATTGCTCAATTCCGGATCGTTTTCGTAAGCTTTTTTGATCTCTCCGAGGAAAGTACTGCGAATAATACAACCGCCGCGCCACATCAAAGCAATACCGCCATAATTCAGTTCCCAGCCGAACTCCTTGGCGGATTCCCGCATCAGCATATAACCTTGCGCATAAGAGACGATTTTCGAGGCGTATAAAGCATCATGGATCGCCTGCAGCATTTCCGATTTCTCAGCGTCGCTCAGACTTGGCGGTTCGGCCGATGCGCCGAAGTTCGCCTCCGCCTTGATTCGTTCCTCTTTAAGCGCGGAAAGACAACGCGCATATACCGATTCGGTAATCAAAGTAACCGGGATTCCCAACTCCAAAGAACTGATACCGGTCCATTTACCGGTCCCCTTCTGGCCGGCGGCATCGAGGATTTTATCAACCAGAGGTTCGCCGTCCTGATCCTTGAATTTCAGGATCTCTGCGGTAATTTCGATCAAATAGCTGTCCAGAACTCCTTGATTCCATTCGGCAAAAACCTGCTGGCATTCGTCGGCACTCAGCCCCAGTCCGTAACGCATCAAATGGTAGCATTCGGCAATCAACTGCATATCGCCGTACTCAATACCGTTGTGCACCATTTTGACATAATGTCCGGCACCGCCGTCGCCTACCCAGTCACAACAAGGAGCGCCGTCCGCCTTGGCGGAAATGGCCTGAAAAATCGGTTTGACCGAAGGCCATGCGGACGGATTTCCACCCGGCATGATCGACGGACCGTGACGGGCCCCCTCTTCACCGCCGGAAACCCCGGTTCCAATAAACTGAATGCCCTTTTCGGCCAAGGCTTCCGTGCGTCTTTGCGAATCGGTATACAAAGAGTTACCGCCATCAATAACGATATCGCCCGCTTCCAGATACGGAAGAAGCTGTTCGATAAACAGATCAACCACTTCTCCGGCCTTGACCATCAGCATAATCTTGCGCGGCGCACTCAAAGAATTAACCAGTTCTTCAATCGAAAAACAGCCAATCAGGTTGGCATTATCCGGCTCAGCCGCCAAAAATTCGTCCGTCTTCTGGCGCGAACGGTTATAGACCGCGACTTTAAAACCGTGATCGGTCATATTCAAAACTAGGTTCTGACCCATAACCGCTAATCCAATTAAAGCGATATCCGCCTGCTGTGCCATAGAAGCCTCCTAAATGCCAACCTAAAAATACGCTAAAGCCATTATCTAAATTGCCTAAAAAACATAAAAAAATAAAGGATTTTTATTTGATTAATTCAATAAATCTTTATTTCAATGAGATTTAACTCGAAATTTCACCAATTTGGTGCAATCGGAGTCTTTATTTAAAAGCGATTATCAGACTAAAACGTTTAAATTTTGTTTATAAACAGAAATTCAGCAAAAACCGTGACACTTTTCACCAATAAAAAACCGCCAGTAGAATCCATCTATTGGCGGCTTACTGTTGTTAACCGTATGAGATAGTGCGCCCATACTGGCAAATTCATCCTATGACACAACCAATAGACCTGGCCTCTTTTTTCTTTTGAAAATAAAAAAACCGGTACCCGAATAATGGATACCGGTCAGTTAAATTGCCGATCAAATAAATACAGCGTTAACGCTGAAGTCCGCTCAAAGCCGCCAGAATCATTGCCGACACCGTATCCTGCGCCATGGCAATGCCTACTTTTTTTCCTTCCGGCATATCCAGATAAACATAAGCGATTGCCTGAGCATCCTTTCCATCCGGCATGGCATTTTGGTGCATGGCATGCTCTGAGTAGTCGATGACATCGATACTGGCGCCGGTTTTCGTCTGATAAGCATCGCACAGAGCGCTTAGGGTGCCCTGCCCCTTCCCAGTCCAGATTTCACCGGAAATTTCCAACTGAACCATCTCGGATTCCCCGTTGCGATCCACTTTGTAATTTTCCAACTGATGATTATTTTCACCTAGTGCATAATGCGTTTTAAACGCCTCAAACAAGTCAATATGACTGACCACCCCGCCCTTTTCTTCGGCCAGTTTCTGTGCCACCGGAGCAAAATCCAACTGCACCCATTTCGGCAGATTCAATCCGTATTCCTGCGCCAATACAAAAGCGGAACCGGCTTTACCGGATTGCGAATTGACGCGAATAATCGCTTCGTAGTCGCGGCCGATATCTTTCGGATCAATCGGTAGATAGGCAACGTTCCACGGCTGGCCATTTTTCTGTTTTAACAGACATTTACGGATCGCATCCTGATGGCTTCCCGAATAAGCGGTATAGACTACATCGCCTACCCAAGGATGACGCGGATGCGTTGAAATCTGGGTAACTTCCTCAACCACTTCAATCCACTTTTTCGGGCTGGTGAAATCCAACTCGGGGTCGATTCCTTCCGAGTACAGATTCATTGCCAGCGTGACAATATCCATATTCCCGGTACGTTCACCGTTCCCTAAAAGCGTTCCTTCGATGCGATCCGCTCCCGCCAGAAGCGACAGTTCCGCGGCCGCAACCGCACAGCCGCGATCGTTGTGAGTATGAATGGAAATAATCGCCGCTTCGCGGTTCGGCAGATTACGAATGAAATACTCGACCTGATCGGCAAAACGGTTCGGCGAGTTGCTTTCGACCGTCGCCGGAAGGTTCAAAATGCATTTATTATCGACCGTCGGCTGCCAGACATCCATTACCGCCTTGCACACCTCTACCGCATAATCCGTTTCGGTCTGTGAAAAGCTTTCCGGAGAATATTGGAAGACCCATTCCGACTCAGGATGCGCTAGTGACGCTTTTTGCGCATATTCCTGCACCCATTTCGCCCCCTGCACCGCCATGGCTTTGATTTCGTCTTTCGATTTCTCGAAAACGTTTTCACGCTGCACTACCGAAGTGGTGTTGTAAACATGGATCACAGCCTTCTTGACACCTTTCAGAGCCTCATAGGTACGCTCGATCAAATGTTCGCGCGCCTGAACCAGAACCTGAACCGTCACATCTTCGGGGATACGGTTTTCTTCGATTAGGCGGCGGGTAAAGTCGAACTCCGGCTGGGAAGCAGATGGGAAACCGATTTCAATGGTTTTAAAACCGATATCGACCAACTCGTGCCACAATTTCAGTTTCTGATCCACCGTCATCGGATTGGCCAGAGCCTGATTTCCATCGCGCAAATCGACGCTGACCCAGATAGGTGCTTTTTCAAGCTGATTATTAGGCCACTGGCGATCCGGCAAATTCGGAGTCGGGTTACGACGGTATTTTTCTGGCTGCATTACGGCGTTGATCGACATGACAATATTCTCATTAATTTTTTACGTTGAGGATATTTTACTGCCAAGATCACGCATTTTTATTGCAACCTATGCAAACAAAACAACTAATTATGCAATTAAATTTCAATTTAAAACTATAATCAGAATAATATTCTCAAAAATAGGTAAAGCGTGATGAAATTTGATCAATACGATAAACAGATTCTAAATGCGCTGCAAAAAAACGGTCGTCTCAGCAATCAGGAAATTGCCGACCAGATAGGACTTTCTCCATCGGCCTGCCTGCGTCGTTTTAAGGCATTGGAAGAATCGGGGGTGATTCAGGGATACCGCACCCTGCTGGATCGTAAAAAACTGGATTTGGATCTGATGGCGCTGGTGCATATTTCGATGGATAAACACACTCCGGAACGATTTCAGCAGTTTGAGGATGCGATCGTCAGACTGCCGAACGTGGTCGAATGTCTGCTGTTAACCGGTCAGACCGCCGACTATCAATTGAAAGTGCTGGTCAAAGATCTGGATGCCTATCAGGAACTTCTGCTCAACCACTTAACGCAAATTCCCGGCGTCAGCGGTGTCCACACCAGTTTTGTCCTGAGAAAAGTGGTCAGTGACGCCATGATTCCGATCGCCTGAACAAGAGTTTGTTCTAATCGATATCAAAATCGTCCAGATCCGGCGTAGGTGGTTTACCGTTATAAATCTGCCCGATACGGTACTGAATATAACTCTCTCTGGAGAAGTAGTACGGATCCGGTTGATTCTGCAGATCATCCAGCAGAGGGGCGATTTTGGTGTATTCGACAAAACCGGAAGTGGCAAAGATCGCAAATCTTTCTTCGGTCTCAAAATCAGCCGCATCATATACCTGAGTCGGATCGGTAACGCTCTCGGTCACATCGCCGAAAAGATTTCGCGTAGTTGTCGGCCCCAACAGAGGGAGTACCAGATAATTGGCATTATCCCAAACGCCCCAGACATAAAGCGTCTGCCCGAAGTCTTCGTTCTTAGAAGGTAATCCCGCTTCGGTCGCAATATCCAGAATCCCGAATAAGCCTAAGGTACTGTTGAGGGCAAAACGCATAATCCCGCCAAGACCATCCTCGATATTGCCTTGTAAAAAGCTGTTTAAAGCCGATAGAGGCTCCTTGAGGTTATTTAAAAAGTTTTCTACCCCAGTACGCGCCGGTTGAGGGATCTCTCTATAGGCATTAGCTAACGGGCGTCCTATAGCATCGTGAAAAGCCATATTGAAATCGAACATGGAGCGGTTGAAGGATTCATAGGGATCCAACGAACTGATCGCCGTAGCTTCGGACTGTGTCCCTTGCTGCTGTTCGGATGTTACAGAAACCTCGGTCGACGGATTTTGATCCGCATAGACTTTAGAGGTGAGAACAAACGTGATTAATGCAAAAAGTATGGTTTTTTTCATAATTTAAAATACTTTTCTTATTCAATTGGTGTGGTACAGGGAAGACTGATATTTTTAATAATTTTTCTGAAAACTTCCAGAACCTGAGTACGCGGAAATGTTTTGCGCCAGGCTAGAGCGACAACGCGACTGGCTTGATCTTTATGCGCCAACTCTCGAATCTGGAATAGATTTTCGTCTCTTTCGGATAAGGAGGTGCAGGGAAAAATAGAAATACCGGCTCCTGAAGCAACCATATAACGGATTGTTTCCAGCGAACTGCCTTCGAAAGTTTTCTGTAAACGATCGCTTTGATAATTCATATGCATCAGATTAGGGTAGGTTTCAACGACTTGATCCCTGAAACAGTGACCGGCGCCAAGCAGCAGCACGGTTTCGTTTTTAATCTGATGAATCGCGATTTTGCCTTCTTTTTCAGCTAATGGATGCGAGTTTGGAACCACGACTTTAAAAGGTTCACGATACAGTGGCATGGTTTCAATATTAGGCTCCTGAAACGGCAATGACAGAATTGCAATATCCAAATCACCCGATTGAAGTTTATCCGCCAGTACATGCGTATAGTTCTCTTCAATCATTAAAGGCACGCTTGGAAACTGTTTACTGAATTCAGGAATGAACTGAGGCAGTAAATAGGGGGCTACCGTATAGATTGCCCCGATTTTCAACTGTGTTGAAAGATCGCCGTGCGATTCCTGAGCGATAGTCTTGATATCTTGAGTGCGTTCAATAACCTCTTCAGCCAGACTGATAATCTTTTTACCTACCGGCGTGACTATGACATCCTGCTTACGTCTTTCAAAAAGTGTAACACCTAATTCTTCTTCAAGCTTCTTAACGGCTACGCTCAAAGTAGGCTGACTGACAAAACAGGTTTCCGATGCTTTACGAAAATGTTTCTCTTTGGCGACAGCAATAATGTATTTCAATTCGCTTAATGTCATAAGTCCGATTTTTATCCTATATGAGCCTATCTAGAAGGAAACTTGTGAGTAAACCAAGAGTGTTATTAAAAGATAGATTTGAATATATATTCATTATTATCTTTACTCTTATGCAGAAGATATCTGTAGATAAAAGCGAAAAAAGCTTTTTAATCATAGGTTTAACCGGTGATTAAGCTGTGCAAAGCCTTTTTCATAACCCTTGTGAGTAAAAGTGGGTGAATTGGGGATAAAATTTTGAATTTAAGAAAAACACGTATTTATCCACAAAAAGACACACTTTATCCAGAGGGTTGGCTGCTAAATTGTGAGTTTTCGCCTGCCATGATACTTTGAAAGACGGATTTTTGCATTTCTGCTGGTAAAAAAATCGCCTGCTTCTGTTACTTTTGGCCGAATTCATTAGAATGGGCGGACATTATTGATAGAAACTTTTTAATCGAGAAAACTGAAAACGGATTGGAGGGCATGGAATGAGTATGGATACCGAAGAGTTACAGAGTTTGATCGCTTCCCGCAGAACTTGTTATCTGTTTAACCCGAAAGAAACCATGCCGCTACTGGACGATGCCGTTTATCGTTGTTTAAATGCTGCTATCTGGGCTCCAAATCATAAATTAACCCAGCCATGGCGCTTTTGGGTTTTAGGCGCTCAGAGCCAGTCTGAATTGGCCGAAGTTTATGCGCAGTTGAGAGCAGACAGCCGTGCAGAACCGCAAAGTGAAGCGCATCAATCGATTTATCAGGCAGCTATCGAAAGATTTCAAAAGTTTCCGCGGATCCTTCTGGTAGGGCAGGTACTGGATAGCGATGAGATACGGCGAAAAGAAGATTATGCGGCCTGTGCCTGTGCGATTCAGAATCTTCAGCTGATGGCCTGGCAGCAGGGAATCGGTGTACAGTGGAGTACCGGACCGATTTTACAGTCGGATGTCACTTACCGTATGCTGGGTGAGTCTAGAGATAAGGTTGAATTGATCGGTGCACTCTATATGGGATATCTGAAAGGTGACTGTAATACCCAGAATGCTAAACGCAAACCGGTTGAAGAGGTCAGCCGCTGGTTGCCTTAAAGTTTGAGCTTTGAGGTTGGAGAAAAATAGGCGCTCTTAGCCGGAGTAGGGCCGTTTAGAGTGAATTTTCGGCCAACCGTCGTATTACAGCTTGATCATGTCCTCGTCTTCGAAGACCGGTGAATTATTCTGGTTCATGTGGCGCAATTTCTTTTTAAACAGCATGATGTTCTGTACCGGTTCCGGCAGATCGGTAATCAGCATCACATCGCGATCGATCAGAATCTGAATGATATCTTCGATGGAACGGATCATTTTAAGGTCAAGGGTTTGCAGAAGTTCTTGGATTAACTCCTGAGAGTTCTCGGATTGGGCGATGAAATGACTGACCTGCGGGTCGTTAAGACTAATCTCCTCAAACCCTTCTTTAGGATGAAATTCAATATCGGTAATATTTTCCGAAGCGTCTTTTTTCACATAGAGCATAAGATTATCCTTTGCCGTCATTTTGGAATATCTGACAGGCTATTGTTTTTAGTCTTCGATTTCAGAGAGGACATTACCCAACAAAGTCGTTAAGCGGTCATTTTCCGAGTAATCTACCGGGCAGTCAATAACAGTCACTGTCGGTGTTTTAAGCGCTTTTTTCAGGCTGGGGAGCAACTCTTCGGCAGAGTTGATTCGCACGCCTTCGGCACCGAAGGATTTAGCATAATCAACGAAATTCGGGTTATTGAAATCGATATAGGCGGAACGGCCATAACGTCTCTGCTGTTTCCATTCGATCAGGCCGTACTGGCTGTCGTTCCAGATCAGGATAACGATAGGGGTTTGACAGCGTAGTGCGGTTTCGATTTCCTGAGAATTCATCATAAAACCGGCATCGCCGGTAACGGCGACAACCGCGCGGTTAGGGTAAGCCAGTTTGGCAGCAACGGCACCGGGAACGGCGATTCCCATGCCGGCAAACCCGTTGGAGATAATACAGGTGTTTGGCAGATCGCAGCGGAACATACGCGCCATCCACATCTTATGGGCGCCGACATCGCAGATTGCGATATCTTCCGAGTTCATAGCGGTACGCAGATCCCAGACGATCTTTTGCGGCAGCATCGGCCAGGCATCACTGCGCGAACAACGGTTCATTTCATCAATCATCGCTTCGCGCAGGGAAAAATTAATTTCGGTGTCAGTGATCGGTTCGCTGATCGCATTACCGAGCGCTTTCAGGTTAGCGCCGACATTTCCAATCAGTTCGACTGCCGGAATATAGCTGTTATCGACTTCGGCCTTTTTCGTATCGATATGGATAATGGTATGAGAGCGGTTTGGATTCCATAGGTGCGGGTGGTATTCGACCATATCGAAGCCGACGCAGATAATCAGGTCGGCTTTGGCGAAGCCACCGTTTTCATAGTCGCCTTTCTGCAGACCCGCGGTACCGACTGCCATCGGGTTGTAGAAAGGAATAGCGCCCTTAGCCATGAAAGTGTTTACTACGGGGATTTTATGGCGTTCTACGAAGTGCAGTATATCGTCGGTTGCTTGTCCGCGTACGGCGCCGTTACCGACCAGAATCAAGGGGCATTTTGCCTGTTTAATCAAGTCGGCCGCTTTGGCCAGTAGTTCACGATCGGCGAAAGTCAGGCGGTTTTCCGAAAATGGCAGGGGGCGCTCGGAGGTTTCCATCTCGGTGATGTTTTCCGGAAGGTCGATAAAGGTCGCCCCCGGTTTTTCCGCCTGCGCCAGTTTAAAGGCTTTACGGACAACTTCCGGAATGGTTTCCGGTTCCAGAACCTGAGTCGCATATTTGGTAATCGGTTTGAACATACTCACCAGATCGACGACCTGATGCGATTCCTTGTGCATACGGGTCGTGGCCGCCTGGCCGGCAATAGCGACCAATGGGGCGTTATCCATATTCGCGTCGGCAACACCGGTTACCAGGTTGGTGGCTCCCGGTCCGAGCGTTGACAGACAGACTCCGGGCTTTCCGGTCAGACGTCCGTATACATCGGCCATAAATGCTGCACCCTGTTCATGTCGGGTGGTAATGAATTCGATTTCGGAGTCGAGAAGGCTGTCCATCAGATCCAGGTTTTCTTCTCCGGGAATTCCGAAAATATATTCGACTTCTTCATTTTCCAAACATTCGACAAACAGTTTAGCGGCTTTCATTATGGCTTCCAGAAAGGTGGTTAGGGCCCTCAGGGCTTAATTCGATTAATTTCGTGTTGCAACGAAATTGAGGTTTTATTATCAGGTTTTCAAATGTAAATGACTAGGGCGGATGCGATATTCCTGAAGTTTTCTTGATTTGTCACGGATATCGGCAAATAGGGATAAAAAAAGAGACTAAAAATCTAGGTAAGTTTTAGTCTCTTTGATAAGGTCTTCGCTGAAGAGGGGGTTACATTTCGATAAGTTGATCGATAACCTGCCACAACTCCTTGCGGCTACCGGCCATCGGTACGTCGGTCAGATATTTACCGTTGACGATCAGAGCCGGAACGCCTTCGACTTCATAATCCCGGGTCAGTTTTCCGGCTTGGCGAATTTTCTGATCGACGCTGAAGCCGGTATAGGTATCAATAAACTTCTGCTTTTCAACACCGAACTGGGTGTAAAAATCGCCTAGAGCGTCAACGCTGAACAGAGGCTTGCGGTCGCGGTGAATGGCATGGAAAAAAGCCTCATGGGACTGCTCCAGAATACCCAGCTCCTGAGCCGTGTAGAAAACGCGAGCCATAAATATCCAGTTCGGGTTATTGAATACCACCGGCATGCGCTCAAACTCGACATCCGCCGGCTTATGTTTAAGCCACTCGTTCAGGCTGTCTTCCAGATGATAGCAGTGCGGGCAACCGTAACCGAATACTTCGACGACTTTCTTTTTCGCGGGTGCGATTGACTGTGGTTTTTTCAATACTTTGTAGTGAACACCGGTCATTAATTCCATTTGTGCCCAGGTGTTTGGCGCCAGTAGCGCCAGGCCGCTCAGGCCGATTGATTGCAGGAATAGACGACGATTCATGCCAATCTCCTTATAGCTCACCGTAAGAATGCAGACCCGACAGGAACATGTTTACGCCGAGGAAAGCGAAGGTGGTGATCAACAAACCGATAAATGCCCACCAGGCCATCGGCGTTCCGCGCCAGCCTTTACTCATGCGAATATGTAGCCAGGCTGCGTAGTTTAGCCACACGATCAGTGCCCAGGTCTCTTTCGGATCCCAAGACCAGTAACCACCCCAGGCTTCCGCGGCCCACATGGCGCCCAGAATCGTGGCGATTGTGAAGAAAGCAAAACCAAGCGAGATGACCTTGTACATCAGGTCGTCCATCATCTCCAGAGAAGGCATTTTGGCTGCAAAGGAGCTGTTCGGGTTCTTCTGTAGAGAGCGGTTGGTAAGCAGGTAAGCGATCCCGATCATGGCGGCAATCGAGAAGGCACCGTAACCGATAAAGTTAGCCGGAACATGGATCTTCATCCAGTAACTCTTCAAAGCCGGAACCAGTGGTTGAATTTCGTGCGCACCACGATCGAAGTGGTACCAAAGCAGGAAGGCAACTGCGGAACTGATGACCAGCATGACAAAACCGCCCAGAGCACGGGTTTTGTATTTCTGTTCGTAGTACAGGTAAATCAGACCGGTCAGTACGATAAACAGAATAAAGACTTCGTACAGGCTGCTGACCGGGATATGACCGTAATCGACATTAATAATGTAGGATTCGCGCCAACGTACCATCATACCGACCAGACCGAAAACGACACCGGCCCAGACCAGTGTGGTAGCGGTTTTTGCGGTAAATTGGGATTTATTGATCAGAGCGAAGAAGTAGGTCGCAGTGGCCAGAACAAACAATGCGCTCATCCACATAATCGCAGATTGGCTGGAAACCAGGAACTTCAGGAAAAACGCCTGTTCATTCGCGGTAATGACATTGCCGTGATTGTGGTAACTCCACAGCGCGACCAGTGTCATACCGGCAACCCAGTAAGTCATCTGCATCAGACTCGGCCAGAAGCGCCCCAGCCAGATCATTGCAACGGCCGTTCCAGCCAGAATTCCTACTTCATACACATCCATCAGGCTGCCGTACTGCATATAGGAGTAGACGCTGCCTAGAATAACAAAGGCAATCCAGATGAAGTCTTTAATTCCGTAAGGTCTTTTTTCTTCTTCTTGGAGAGAATCCATAATCGTTTGAGTCTGCATATTCGTTACCTACTTATGCTTGTTTACTAATGTTTTGAATTTGTTCGACAATTTTGTCAAATTCGGTTTTTGCTTCCGGCAGGTTTTTATTGTCTTTACCTGCCAGAGTCAGTTCAAGTCGCTCGTTTTCCGGTTTGATGTTGATCCACAGTCGTCTCTGACGAACGTAGAACATAAAGAAGACACCGATTGTCAGCAGGGCGCTTCCGAAGTAAACCACATCTTTACCAGGAGATTTGGTGATCTGAAGACCGGTCGCCTGAATCTCTCTGAAGCTGGTGATATCAAAGTACATCGGCGGTCCGTATTTCGACAGACTGGAAACAACGGTTAACGCATCTTCAAACCAGGTTTTATCGAAATCCGGAATATCTTCCTGATGCGATTTAATCACACCTTCTTCTTTCAGAAGCTCAAGATAAGCGCTCTGAAGAGCAAAGGTTGTTTGCGTGAAATAGTAGTCGGAAACTTTTGCCTGCTCAGCTTCCGGTACGCTCTTTTTAACAAAATCGGAAATACCGGCGAAACCTGTCTGGCGGAAGAGTGTCATCAACTGTTCGATCAGACGCATTTGCAACTGATAAGTACGCTGATCCATGCCTTCAGCCATAGGATACTGCTGTTGGAAGATACGACGGACTTTTTGCGGATCGTTAAGAATCGCCAGGTAATTGAAGAAACGATTTTTCGAACGTTTGGCGTCTGCCGGAATAAACAGGTAGCGGTAAGGTTCAGCCGGGGAGTTACGCACACCGGTCATAAAGAACCAGCGACCTTCCTGTTCGTTAGGAATCACGTAATTTTCATACTCCCACGCCTTACCTTGCTCGTTACGTACCTTAAAGGTGACGGTAGGGCCGTTATTATGGAATTTATGCCCGGTTTCTTTCTGCTCTTCTTCGCTCAGAGGCACCATATTGAAGTTGCGGAAATCGTTGAATTCCACACGGAATCGGCCGACCGGCGTTTTTAAAGGCTCGACTTTGTTAACAGCCGTTTCCAGCGCCAGTGGATTAACCATCGGCGACAGCAAAGGGTAAACGTTAATTTTCAGTTCGGTGCCGCCGTCCCCGAAAGAAGACTGATAAATCGCGTAGTTTTCATAATACAGCGGCTTATTCACTTCGATTGTCTGGCGGATCGGCTCTTCCTGACCCGGAATATAGAGCTCAAGATCACTTTCGTAATTTTTGGGCATACCGGTATCGTAGTACTGGATGCGGAAATCTTTGTTTACGATGGTAAACGGCAGTTTTTGAACCAGATAACCGTTTTCATAAGGCAGGAAAAGCACGTCGGATTTCTGGTTTTCAGCAATATTGACGGTGCCTCGGAAAGAGAGATTCTCTGGGCCGACCCAGGATTTCTGATTAACCTGATCCAGACTTACGGTACGGGTCTCGGGAAGCAGGTTGCCGGTCAGTTCGCGGTATTTCAGCAGAAGGTTGCTGTCGAGCAGGCCGCCGAAACAGATAATAATGATTGAAACGTGGGTAAAGATATAACCCAGACGGTTCCATTTTCCTTTTAATCCGGCAATCGTGACAGAGCCGTCATCGCGCTGATGGATTTTGGTTTTGTAGCCGTGTTTCTGCATAACGACGGAGACGATTTTCTGCTGGTCTTCGGCGCTGATGTTGGTTTCCAGAGTAGTTTGATTCGGTTGGTGTTTTAAAGCGGTCGGCGAGAGTTTCTCGCTGAATTGCTTCATGTCCTTAATGAATCCAGGACCGTTGCGAACTACACAGACGGAAGTTGAGAGAAGCAAAAAAACCAGAACCAGAATAAACCAGGCGGCACCATAAACATGGAACAGTCCAAGACTGTTAAAAACTTCGGTCCAGAAAGGTCCGAACTTAATAATATAGTCCTGAAAAGACTGGTTCTGCTGTAAAACGGTTCCGATCACCGAGGCGATCGAAAGCATGACCAACAGTGTTACCGCCAGATTCATCGAACCCAGAAAATTCATTAATATGCTTGGCTTCTTAATAATTTTTGCGCCAGTTTGATTTTTGCTGTTCATGTTTTGGTGTTTGCCCTTAATCCATCTACAAAACTACGTTGTAAGCCGTTGCGTCTATGCTTTGATCCAATGCTTTTTCGCAATTTTAAAAGTTCATTTTTGATCAACTTTGTTGCGTTGAAAAATAACCTACTGTTTTTGTGGGTTAATAATGCATTTTTATCGTGTAAACATCAGTTTTCTGATGGATAGATTCAATTCAAAATAGGATAGAGTATATAATTTTGTAAACAATTGATAAAGTCTTAAAGTTCTCTAACCATGCAGCATCCCCTATATCAGAAAGCCCAATATTTAAAGAGTGTGCCGACTCTGGACCTTTGTCCGGAAGATTTGAAATACGAAGTGGCTTTTGCCGGACGTTCCAACGCCGGTAAATCCAGCGCACTGAATGTTATCACTTCGCAAAAAAGTCTGGCCCGAACCAGTAAAACGCCGGGTCGTACCCAGTTGATTAATTTCTTTGTTCTGGATGAAGAGCGTGCTTTGGTCGATTTGCCGGGCTACGGTTTTGCCAAGGTCAATGTTAAGGTCAAGCGTGCCTGGGAAGCGGGATTAAGCGAATACATCGAAAAGCGTCCGCAACTTAAAGGCGTTGTGCTTTTAATGGACTCGCGCATGCCGCCGACGGACATTGATATCACAATGCTCGATTGGACTCAGCATTTAAAGCTTCCGGTACATATTCTTTTGACCAAATCCGATAAATTGAAAAAAGGTCCGGCCAAAGCAAACCTGCTTAAGTTGAAAAAACTGCTTAAGGAAGAATATCCGCATGCGACGGCTCAGCTTTTCTCCTCTCTTAAACGTGAAGGCCTGCTTGAAGTATGGAACAAGTTAGACGAATGGATGGAATATGAACGTCCGGTAAAAAACAAACCGCAAAGTTAACATCCGTGAAACAAAAAAGCCGACATAAAGTCGGCTTTTTTATTATGCATGATTTGAATTTTAGAAGCGGTAACCGGCTTTCAGGATGAAGTTATTGTTGTCGCCAACCTGATCGTAGCCGACCAGAACGTCGAAAGCGAACAGGTTGATGTTCAAACCGGCTGAGACCTTAACCAGAGTCGGTTTTTCTTCTTTCAAGTCGGTATTTAGCGTCGGATCGACAATCGAAGAAACCATTCCGATATTGGCGTAAGGCGTGAAGTTTGCAAATCCTTTAGAGACGCCCAGATCGACACCGAAAGACTGGTAGTCGAGGGCATCCATACCGGAGGCCTTGGTGTATTGTCCGCCTACGGATAGACTAGGGTGCAAAGTTCCGCCTTCAACGATCGCGTAGCGCAACTCACCGCTAATGGTCGAAGCGTCGCTGTCGGTCAACATATTGTATTGCAGTCCGAGGTCAAAACCACCCGGAAGACCTTTTTGCGCGTGTACGCTGAGGATATTAACGCGATGGTTGTTATCCGGTGACTGGGAATTCAATTTGAATTGCGATTCCGAAGAAATTGCGCCGATTCCAATATCAAACCCCAAAACGCCAAGCGGTTCGCCCGGCAGCATGGTTTTATAGGCAAAAACATTCGTTACGCTTTCCGCAAAGTTGGAAAATTCTTTTTGCGAGGTCAGGGAGATGCTGTTGATGTCATTGTCACCGGCAAAAGCACTACCGCTGAAGATAGAGCTGATAAGAACAGCCGGTGTAAGAAATCTGCGAACAAACATAATGTAACCCCAAAAAATCAGTACGGAATATTTTTCTTTTTTAACAAAGAATATCGAAATTTATAACAACGTATTATATTTTTAATTAATGGCATTAAAAAGTGAAACTTTACCGCCATGGATTTAAATCTTTTTTTATTGCGATAAAAGTCTGTAATTATAATCTTTGATTATATTTTTTCTTTTTATCAGTCCCATCAATGGGCTTGATCCCAATTATCGCCAACCCCGGCTTCGACGACCAGTGGTACTTCCAGCGTCATAGCCGATTCCATCATGCTTATGATTTGCTGTTGCGCTTTTTCAAGATCTTTTTCGGCGACTTCGAATACCAGTTCATCGTGCACCTGCATAATCATTTGAATATCCAGATCGCAGTTATCCAGCCACTGATCGATCTTAATCATAGCGGTCTTGATGATATCCGCAGCGGTTCCCTGCATCGGCGCATTAATGGCGGTACGTTCCGCGTATTGGCGCAACTGTCCGTTGCGGGAATTGATATCCGGAAGATAAAGACGGCGTCCGGCCAGTGTTTCGACAAAACCGTGCTGTTTGGCGTTTTCTTTGGTTTTTTCCATGTAATGCAATACGCCCGGATAACGTGCGAAGTAGAGATTAATGTAATCTTGGGCGATATTGCGTGCGACATTAAGCTGTTTGGCAAGACCAAAAGCCGACATGCCGTAAATCAGACCAAAGTTGACAGCCTTAGCGCTGCGGCGTTGTTCGTTAGTCACCTCTTCAAGCGAGACGCCAAAAATTTCCGCAGCAGTCGCGCGGTGAATGTCCTTGCCGTGTGCAAAGGCATCGAGAAGCCCCTGATCTCCGGAAAGGTGGGCCATAATTCTCAGCTCGATTTGAGAGTAGTCGGCGGCCATCAGCTTGTAGCCAGGTCTGGCGATAAATGCTTGACGAATGCGGCGGCCTTCGGCACTGCGAACCGGAATATTCTGCAGGTTCGGTTCGGTCGAAGAGAGGCGGCCGGTAGAGGCGACGGCCTGTTGATAGGAGGTATGGATTCGTCCGGTATCGGGATTAATCTGTTTAGGCAAAGAATCGGTATAGGTTGATTTCAATTTCGCCAGACTGCGGTATTCCAGAATCAGATTCGGCATTTCATGCCCCTGTTCGGCCAGTTCGACCAATACCGGTTCCGCTGTAGAAGGGGCTCCTTTCGGGGTTTTTTTGATAATCGGCAATTCCTGATTCTCGAACAGGATAGTTTGCAGCTGTTTAGAGGAATTCAGATTGAACTTCTCGCCGGCTAGCAGATGCGCTTTCTGTTCCAGATCATCGAGTTTTTCCGACAATTCCTGGCTCTGTTTGGCAAGCATATCTGTATCGACCAGTACGCCGTTATATTCGATCTTGGCCAATACCGGCATTAGCGGCATCTCAATTTCGCTGAAAACCTTCTGCAAGTCTGCTTCCTGCTGCAGTTGAGGCCATAATGCCTGGTGCAGTTGCAGTGTGATTTCAGCATCTTCGGCAGCGTATTCCGCGGCCTTATCGATTTCGATCTGATTGAAAGTGAGCTGTTTTTTGCCTTTGCCGGCCAGTTCTTCAAAATGGATCGTACGACGGCTCAGATACTTAAGCGCCAGATCATCCATATTGTGACGGGTTGCCACGCTGTTTAAGGTGTAGGACTCAAGCATGGTATCAAAACGCATACCGCGCATTTCAATAGAATGATTTTTCAGAACATGCCAGTCGTATTTTAAGTTTTGACCAACTTTAGCGATTTTCTCGTCTTCAAGGATAGGCTTCAAAGCATTTAATGCTTTTTCTCGACTAATTTGCTCAGGGGCACCTTCGTAATCATGTGCCAGAGGGATATAACAGGCGTGGATTTTCTCTTTGTGTTGAACCGCCAGACAGATACCGACGACTTCGGCACGCATCTGATTCAAAGAGGTGGTTTCGGTATCGATGGCGAACAGATCGGCCTCCTGAATCCATTCTAGCCATTGCGTGAATTCTTCTTCGCTAAAGACGGTTTGATAGGGCTCAGTCGAGACTGTGCTGTTCGTTGTTGGTTGCTGCTCTGTTTGTGGCTGCGCCAATTTCTTCTGTACTGTCTGGCTGTGTGCTTTAGCACCGTTATTCTGGGTAAACGGCATTTCGCCTTTAACGACCTGGCCAAGCCAGGTGCGAAGTTCGTATTCGGCAAACAGCTCCTTGAGTTTTTCCATATCCGGAGCGTGGCGGTTAATGTCCGCAAGTCCTACCGGAAGCTCGCAATCAAGTTTAATGGTGGTTAACTGTCGTGAAAGTTCAAGTTGTTCGAGGTTATTGCGCAGATTTTCGCCGATCTTACCTGAAATCATTGGTGCATTGGCAATCAGATTATCAATATTGCCGAATGAATTGAGCCATTTGACGGCGGTTTTCGGGCCGCATTTCGGAATACCCGGAATATTATCGGCACTGTCGCCGACCAGAGCCAGATAATCGATGATTTGATCAGCACGGACGCCGAATTTTTCCTGTACGCTTTCCGGTGTCATAAGCGTATCGTTCATGGTGTTGATAAGGGTGATATGCTCATTGACCAGTTGTGCCAAATCCTTGTCACCGGTCGAAATCAGAGTGTCGTGTCTGGCTTCGGTCGCCTGATGCGCCAAAGTTCCCATAACGTCATCCGCTTCGACGCCGTCGATCACGAGAAGAGGCAACCCGAGCGCTTTAACGATTTCGTGAATCGGCTCTATCTGAGAGCGTAATTCGTCCGGCATAGGCGGACGGTGGGACTTGTACTCTTTGTACATCTCATGTCGAAAGGTTGGCCCTTTGGCATCGAAAATGACGGCCATTTTTTCCGGCTGGTATTGTACCAGCAGTTTCCCCAGCATATTGATAACGCCGAAAATAGCTCCGGTTGCCTGGCCTTTCGAATTAGAGAGGGGCGGCATGGCATGGAAAGCACGAAAAAGGTACGAAGAACCATCCACTAAAATAAAAGGGCTATTCGGATTAACCGGGAAGTCATTGGAAGCAGTCATTGAAATACTCGTTATGGTAAAATTTGCCGAATCATTTTAGCGAATTACGAGATATTACTCTATGTCTGTCTATACCGTTGTGGAACAGGAAGATTTAGTCGAATTTTTACAGGATTACGAAGTCGGTGAACTGGCGTCCTTTGAGGGCATCAGTGCGGGGATTGAAAATACCAATTATTTTGTCAATACCGTGAAGGACGGACAGCGCCAGCAGTTCGTTTTGACCATTTTCGAACACCACAGTTTCGACGAATTACCGTACTTTCTGAATATTATGGCTTTTATGGCCGAGCATGAAATTCCGACAGCCCATCCGGTTAAATCGATTTCCAACGGTTATTTGAAAGAGTTGTTAGGTAAGCCGGCCGCTTTGGTCGAGCGCCTCAAAGGCGGCGGCGTTGAAGTTCCGAACCAACAGCAATGCGCGGTAATGGGTGAAAATTTGGCGCGTTTTCATCTGGCAGGTAAAGATTTCAGTGATTTTCGTCCGAATGATCGAGGTCTGGACTGGATGCAGTCGACCATCAACCTGATTAATGATTTTCTGCCTAACGACGAAAAATGTTTGATCGAGGAAGAGCTGGTATTTCAGAAAGCGATTGACTGGGCGCATTTGCCGCAGGGCGTGATTCACGCGGATCTCTTCTGTGATAATGCGCTTTTTTCCGGAAACGAACTGTCCGGTATTATCGATCTGTATTACGCCTGTAATGCGCCTTTCTTATACGATCTGGCCGTCATGGTGAACGACTGGTGCCGTATCAATGCCGATACAGCCGAAGAGATTCTCTTCGATGAGGAGAAAATTACCGCCATGCTCAACGCCTATCGTTCGCAGCGTCCGTTGACCGATGCTGAAGAAGCCGCCTGGCCGGCGGCATTGCGTCTGGCGGCGTTGCGCTTTTTCCTTTCGCGCCTGAAAGACAAGCATATGCCTCGCGAAGGGGAGATGACTCAGATTAAAGATCCGGATGTCTTTAAAGCGGTGCTTAAACTGCATCGCGATGCATAATCACATTATGCAGAAATTAACCGTTGAGCAGGCTGTTTCCAAGCTAAAGGCCGGAGAGGTAGTCGCTTATCCGACCGAGGCGGTGTTCGGTCTGGGCTGTGATCCTTTTAATCAGCAGGCTGTTGAGAAACTGCTTCACGTGAAGCAAAGACCTCTGGAGAAAGGCGTTATTCTGATTGCTTCTGAAATCGAGCAGATTCTGCCTTTGGTAAAACTTCAGAATGAGCCTTGGCAAGCGCGGGTGGAAGCAACCTGGCCAGGTCCGGTAACCTGGGTGTTGCCGGTTAAAAATAAATTGCCGGAATGGATTACCGGGGGACGTGATTCGGTGGCGGTCAGAGTTTCCTCGCATGCACTGGTTCGAGCCTTGTGCAGCGAATTCTGCGGGCCGTTGATTTCAACCAGCGCTAATCTCAGCGGCGGCGAACCGGCGCGTTCCTGTCAGGAGATCGAGCAGATTTTTTCCGGTCACGTCGACTGTCTGGACGGCGCTTTAGGGGAACTTTCGCAGCCGACGCAGATCTTTGAAGCCGTCAGTGGCCGAAGACTGCGCTGAGAGTCGCTCTAGCGGTAACGTTTTTTAGCCGAAAGGTACAGCGGATAGACCTTTTTGGCGTATTTCTGTAAATCCTGAATTCGCGTGCCGTGCGAAGGGTGGGTACTCAACAACTCCGGCGTTTTCCCGCCTTGCGTCGCCTTATCCATTTTCTGCCATAGCGTAATTGCCGCATAAGGGTCATAACCGCCTCTGGCGGCGAGTTCTACACCGATACGGTCCGATTCGGTTTCATGCGTCCGGCTGTTCGGTAAGGTCAGTGTTACCTGCATAGCCAGAGCGGTTAGATCCATACCGACCTGTCCCATTCCAGTTGCCGCTCCAAGGATATTTAATCCGGTATTCTGCAAAACCTGTTGTGAAGCGCGTTCGCGACCATGCTCACGCAGGGCGTGCGCCATTTCATGGCCCATAATAGCGGCGATTTCGGCGTCGGTCAGATTCAGCTTTTCGATAATACCGGTATAGAAAGCGATCTTGCCGCCAGGCATGCACCAGGCATTAAGCTGATCCGACTCGAGCACATTCACTTCCCAGTTCCATCGCGGCGCATCGGCTCTGAATACCGCTGTCTGTGGAATCAGGCGGTTGGCGATTAAACGGACGCGTTGCGTGAGCTTGGCGTTTGTGTTGAGTTTACGTTCTTTTTCCGCCTCGCCGATCACATTGCTGTAGGCTTTTTCGCTGCTGGCCACCATCTGTTCTTCGGAGACCAGAAGAATCTGTTTGCGTTCGACGCCAACTTCGCCTTTTTTGGTGGTCGTAGTGCCGCATCCGGTCAATTGTCCGGCGCCGACAAAGATCGCCAGACTTAAAAGTAAGGGTTTACTGATTTTCAAATTCATTGTTGAAAGACTTTTTTCAATAGTTCGGTTGTCTGTTTAACGGGATCCTGACGAATCGCTTTTTCTTCTTCGGCCAGATAATAAAAGATGCCGTCAACGCTTTTATCCAAAACATGTTCCTGAAGGTTGGCGCTGATATTCGGTACCAGTGGGTAGCTCATGTATTGCGCCATCACTTTATCGTAAAGTTGAATGGCTCCGACTTCCTGTAACTTACCGGCCACGATAGGCGCCATTTTTTCACGGATTTTATCTTCGGTTTTGCTTTTCAGATATTGCGTTGCCGAATCCTGCCCGCCGTTGTAAATTTTCTGTACATCATTAAACGTCATCTGCTTAATGCTTTCAATAAACAGCGCTTTTGCCTGAGGGGTCGCTTCTTCCGCAGCGCGGTTCAGCTTGAGTTCCAGTTCCTCGGTCAAGTTTCCGTAACCGAAGCGGCTGAGAATCCGGTCTACATTCTGCAGACTGCTCGGCAGGTTGATATGGATTTTCGGATCCAGGTTGAAACCGTCGGTTATTCCCAGCTGAGAAACGACATTTTCAGCTCCGATATTGAGCGCCTGACGAAAAGCCTTTTCCAACTCGGCGGATGTGAAGCTCGTCGTTGTTGTTGAAGTCGATCCTTTTTCCACGGTTTCGCTCGGTTCCGGTACTTTGGAAGCCGCCTGAGCATCTTTAATATACTCAATTCCTTTATTCCACCAGTCGCTGCCGGCATGGGATGGCGTGCTGAAAGTGATACCGAGCGCTAAGAGTAGCATTGAGTGTTTGTACAACATGATCAACCTGCTTTGTGTTGTTTCTGGTTATGAATTAAAAGCATACTGCCGAAGGAAGGAAACGGCAATAAGCAACCTTATGACAAATTATTAAGTCATTCTAAATTGCGATTGATAGAATATGGCCTTTATCGATAAGAATTAACGAAAGGAACAGAGCATGGCTGGTCAGGAAGTTGATATTGCAGCGGTTAAAGCGTATCTACTCAATCTACAGGCGGACATCTGCGCGCAATTGGCCGAA
This sequence comes from Thiomicrorhabdus sp. 6S3-12, assembly GCF_017571475.1. GTDB lineage: Bacteria > Pseudomonadota > Gammaproteobacteria > Thiomicrospirales > Thiomicrospiraceae > Thiomicrorhabdus. Next base: position 119,147 of record NZ_JAGETW010000008.1, read on the forward strand.
GAGGATGGCTCCATGGAGTTTATTATCGACGAGTGGCAGCGTGAAGGGGAAGAAGGTGTGATGGGGCTGACCGGCGGCGGTCGTACCCGAGTCATGGAAGGCGGCGATGTCATTGAGAAAGGTGGCGTTAACTTTTCGCATGTTCACGGCAAAACTCTGCCTGCTTCGGCGACCGCTCACCGTCCTGAGCTTGCCGGACGTTCATTTCAGGCGCTGGGTGTCTCTCTGGTTATCCACCCGCGTAATCCTTATGTTCCGACCTCACATGCCAACATTCGTCTGTTTGTTGCGGAAAAAGAGGGCGAGGAACCGGTATGGTGGTTTGGCGGCGGTTACGATCTGACGCCTTATTACCCTTTCGACGAAGACTGCGTCCACTGGCATCAGGTGGCTAAAGATGCCTGCGATCCTTTCGGTGAAGAGGTTTATCCGAAATATAAACAGTGGTGCGATGACTACTTTTACCTGAAACACCGCGATGAAACCCGTGGTGTCGGTGGTCTGTTTTTCGACGACTTGAATGAAGAAACTTTCGGATGGGATTTTGAGCGCTGTTTTGCGTTCCTGCGCGCCGTGGGCGACAGCTATATCAAGGCGTATCGTCCGATTGTCGCTAAACGCAAAGATACCGAATACGGTGAACGTCAGAAAGATTTCCAGCTTTATCGTCGCGGGCGTTATGCCGAATTTAATCTGGCATTTGACCGCGGTACCATTTTCGGACTGCAGACCGGCGGACGTACCGAGTCTATTCTGATGTCCATGCCGCCGGAAGTGAAGTGGAAATATGCCTATCAACCGGAAGCAGGCAGCGAAGAGGCGCGAATCTACGACTACCTCTCTCCGCGAGATTGGGTTTAATTGCTGAATCCTTTGAAAAGCCCCGAAAAGGGGCTTTTTTGTTTTGTGACCTGTTTGTTATTAACGGTGGACAGCAGGGTTTTTTTGGATAAATTCTGCATGGTTGTTTAAACTGACAGGAAATACGCAATAAAAGGTCAATATGGATACATTACGCGTTGATAAATGGTTGTGGGCGGCGCGCTTTTTCAAAACCCGGGGCGTGGCTTCCGATGCGGTTAAAGGCGGAAAAATCGAGTTAAACGGTCACAAGCCGAAACCGAGCAAAACCGTGCATGTCGGGGATAAAATGAAAATTACCCAGCCCCACCGTCAGGTGGAAATTACCGTATTGGCTCTCAGCGATAAACGAGGCAATGCGGAACATGCGCAGATGCTGTATCGGATCGACAGCGAAGTATTGAATCAGCGCAAGCCGAGTGCGGATATGGCGCTGGCCGGATACCGAGAAAAAGGTGCTGGACGTCCGACCAAACGCGACCGGCGTAAGATTGACCGTTTTTCCCACTAAGAGTCGGGTGCGGTTTCAAAAAAGTTTAATTTAACGCTTTTGCTATTTTCTATACTTCTGCTTCTTATTATTCCTATTCGATTTAATCAAAATACAAGGACGCGTAATGAAAAAAATGCTTATTGCTGGTGTCGCTTTAAGCTTCACAGCCATCAGTTCTCAGGTTGTTCAAGCACAGGACAGTGCGGCAACCCTGTCTCCTGTTTCTGTCGGGGTCGGTATCGATATTATTTCCGGCCCGACTCTGGAAGTCAGTTATCCGCTTAACGGATATTTAACCGTGCGTGGAACCTTGTCGACGGGTTGGTCGATTGATGAAGATATTCAGGATAGTGACATCGATTATAACGTTGAGAGTGATGGCGCCATCAATCGATTGGCAGTGGATATTCATCCTTTTCAGAACGGATTTTTCCTGTCGGCCGGTTATGGTTTGAGCGATTTCAAAATCAAACCGTCCGCTTCTTATAACAACGGCGATAGTTTCGACGTTAACGGAACGACTTATACGGTTGAATCGGCTAGCGCCGGGCTGAACGGTAAATTTGACTGGGATAGCGCACCGACTTTGAGTCTGGGTTGGGGGCACAGCCCTGAGCAGGGTTGGGGCTTTTTATTTGAAGCCGGTGCGGTCTTTACCGGTTCGGCCGGTGTAAGACTGGACGGTTACGGGACGGTAAGCACAAATGGCGGCCTGGTCACCTATGATCTTGCCGACGATAATAACAATGTCATCCGCGATGAAGAGCAAAACCTTCAGGATGAGGTGAAAGATTACGATTTGTTGCCGATTCTGCGTTTGGGCGCAACCTATCGTTTTTAACGATCACAGCTTGTCTTAAATACTTAAAAGCCCGCATTTAGCGGGCTTTTTTATTGTATGCGATAACGAAAAGCAAACTATTCGCCGCGATAGTCGCCGGTGCGTTTTACTTTTTTGGTTTTCAGATGCAGGGCGGCTTTGGCCATTAAGTGCGCACCGACCGGAGCGGTAATAAACAGAAACAGGGTAATCAGTATTTCATGCAGGCTGACGTCACCGCTTTTCTGGCTGAAATACAGGACCGAGACCAGCAGAATCGCGCCGCCGCCAAGGGTGGTCGCTTTGGTCGGGCCATGCAGGCGCATATAGAAATCCGGCAGCTTAACCAGGCCGAGAGAGCCGATTAAGGTCAATACGGCACCGACAAGAACCAGAGCGGATAAAAGTAGCTCAAAGGCGAAAGGCATAATTGTTCCTCGTTATTCCATAATATCGCCGCGCAGCAGGTATTTACTGAGCGCAACCGTACCGACAAAGCCCATCACGGCAATCAACAGCGCCGCCTCGAAAAACAAAGCGCTGTCGAGCAGAATACCGGCGATGACCAGCAGGCCGATGGTGTTGACGTATAAGGTATCCAGAGCCAGAATCCGATCCGGTGCGCTTGGCCCGACGTATAAACGGTAAAAACTCATTATCAACGCGATGGATACCAGCAGCAGAGCGATTTGCAGACTTATTTCGAGCATGATTCAAACACCTCTTTCAGTGGGCGCTCGTAGCGCTCTTTAATTTCGTCAATGATTTCTTGAGGTTCTTTGGCGTCCAGTGCGTGTACCAGAAGCGTTTTACGATCCGCACTGAGATCGCAGCTGACGGTTCCCGGAGTCAGTGAAATGGTGTTGGCCAGGATTCCGATCGCCAAAGGGCTGTCCAGTTCAAGAGGAACGGCGAGGAAAGACGGTTGCAAATGATCGCGTTTGCCGAGAATCAGGCGCGCCACAATCAGGTTTGCGACCAGTATGTCCCACAATACCACCAGAATGAATTTGAACAGAGTCTTAGGTTTGCTCAGACACAGGGTTTCCGGCCAGAAACCTCGTGTCAGCAGTGGAATCACCAGAGCGAGAATTGCACCGAGAAGCATATGTCCGGCAGAAACGGTGTTGTTTAACAGCAACCATATCAGCCATAAACTGAGGCTCAAAAAAGGATGTGGCAGCCAGCTTGATCGTGTCTTATTCATTCCACTAGCTCCTTATGTGCATTCTCAACCGGTGTAAATTGCAATACATTTTGCAGATACATCTGCGGCTGATTAAGTTGCTGGGCAATCGAATCGGTGACGTTGTAGATCGGTTGAGCAAACAGTACCAAAATCGCGCCGACGGAAAGCAGGCCGATAATCGAGCCACAGCCTTGCATATTGATCTTGCCGCTACTGGTTTGCTGGGCGTTATCGGGTGCATGGTTCTCTTCCTGAGGCAGGATATTGTAGAACAGCAGTGAACCACTGCGCGCCAGCGCGATAATAATCAGCAGGCTGGAGGTTAGAACCACGCCGAGAATCCACCAGAAGGCCGGATGATCAAGCGCCGACTGAAGAATCAGGAACTTGCCCAAAAAGCCGGAAAGCGGCGGCATACCGCTGATCGCCAGGGCCGCGAAGATAAACACCGATCCGATTAAAATGGCGCTTGGCATGGAGTGGGCGCGGACAAAAGCGTCTTCAGCATGGCCGCGTCCCTGACGGATATAATCGGCCAGAAGGAACAGGCCACCGGCGATAAAGGTGGAGTGGATCAAATAGAACAGGGCTGCGGATAGCGCCTGTTCGGTATTAATGCCGATAGCGACCAATAAGGTGGCGACCGAGGCCAGAACCAGATAAGCGACCTGTTGGCGCAGGTTCTTGGCAGCGATTACGCCGAAGGCGGCAAAAGTCATGCTAAGCAGCCCCAGCCAGAGCAGCCAGTCGATATGCAATCCGGCCAGATCTCCTGCTGCATCGCCGAACAGCAGGCCATGGACACGCAAAATCGCATAGATACCGACTTTGGTCATAATGGCAAACAGCGCCGCGACAGGAGCGGAAGTGTTGGCATACGCCTGCGGCAGCCAGAGATAAAGCGGGAACATCGCGGCTTTAACACCAAAAACGACAAACAGCATTAATCCGGCGGTTGCGACCACCCCTTGTTCACTGGCCGGAAGTAAGGCAATTTTCTGCGCCAGATCGGCCATATTCAGGGTTCCGAGAATGCCATACAGGGCGCCGACTGCAAACAGAAACAGCGTCGAGCCGATCAGGTTGATAGCGACATAATGCAGCCCGGCCCGGGTTTTCAGGCGACCGCCTCCGTGCAGAAGAAGCCCGTAGGAAGCCAGCAATAAGACTTCAAAGAACACAAACAGGTTGAACAAGTCTCCGGTCAGGAAAGCTCCGTTGATCCCGAACAGTTGGATTTGGAACAGCACATGGAAGTGTGCGCCTTCCGTATCCGTGTTCTGACGAATGGCGAACCATAGTGCAGCCGCTGCCAGAAGAGAGGTAATCAATACCATAAAAGCGGATAACTGATCCAGTACTAGAACAATCCCGAAAGGCGCTTTCCAGTTCCCCAAAGCATAGATCTGCGGCGGGTTCTGCAGAGCACTCTGCATCACATACAAACTGGCGGCAACGAGGATTGCCGTAGCCGTTATCGCCAGCGTTCTCTGAAGTTTGATGCCGCCCGGTTTTGCCAGCAGTATCAGAATCCCCGCAATCAGGGGCAGAATGAGTGGCAGAAAAGGAGTGTGGGTCATCTTCTTTTATCTCGTTTAGTGAATTTTTTTCGGTTTGAACTGTGTCTGGTTTTAGGTTTTTCCGCGCTTTCATCAATTTCGTCCGCAGCAAGATGCAAACCGTCTACATGATCGTTGCCGAGTTCCGCCCGCGCTTTCAAAGCCAGAACAATCAGGAAAGCGGTCATTCCGAAAGCGATAACAATCGCGGTCAGAACCAGTGCCTGTGGCAACGGATCCGTATAACCGCCCTGTTGCGGGTCAATCACCGAAGGCAGCCCGATCTGCAGGCGGCCCATTGAAAACAGGAACAGGTTAACCGCATAAGCCAGCAGGGTTAATCCGAGAACTACCGGAAAGGTTCGCGCCCGCAAGGTTAGAAAAACCCCCGCAGCGGTCATGACAGAGATGCTTAACGCCAGCAGAATTTCCATTACACACCCTCCGGATTTTCAGGTTTATGGCTCAGCTGTCCCAGCTGTACCAGACTGATTACGCTTGAACCGACTACAACCAGGAAGACGCCCAGATCAAAGGCTATGGCGCTGGCAAGTTCGAAATCGCCGACCACCGGCCAGTGGATATGACTGAAGGCGGAAGTCAGGAACGGATAACCGACCAGCATGGCTGCAAGACCGGTCGTGGTTGCGATCAGCAGACCGAAGCCGATGACCATATGCATATCGACACGAAGTCTTGATTGCGTCCATTCGATGCCGTTGGACAGATAGACGACGATCAGAGCCACCGAAGCGATCAATCCGGCGATAAAGCCGCCGCCCGGAAGATTATGTCCGCGCAGGAAGATAAAGACTGCAACCAGCAGCATCAACGGCAGCATCAGGCGGCTGAATGTCTGCAGAATGACCGGATGGGCATCGGCATTAATTCTGAAACGGCTGTGCGGATTAATGTGCAGTCCTTGCAGCATGGCGTAGATCCCCAGACCGGCCAGTGCCAGCACGATAATTTCGCCAAGTGTATCGAAGCCACGGAAATCGACCAGAATGACATTGACCACATTGGTTCCGCCGCCGCCCGGTACGCTATTGGCCAGGAAGTATTCGGAAATACTGCTGAAATCTCGGCTGAGAACCATCATGGTAAACAGGAAGACGCCGATACCGGAAGCGATCGCCAGCAGGGCGTCTCGGCCGAGGCGCGACATACCGGTTTCTTTCGGTGTGGTTTGCGGCAGGAAGTACAGTGCCAGCAACAACAGAACAATAGTAACCACTTCAACCGACAGCTGGGTAAGCGCCAGATCGGGGGCGGAAAACTTAACAAATACCAGAGAGGTAATCAGACCGACAACACCGATGACAATCAGACTCTGCAGTCGCTGGCGATGCCAGGCCAGCGTTAAGATACTGGCAACGATAATGACTGCAGCGGCAATCATGCTGACTGGTTCCATTGGCAACAAGGTTCTGTCGCCCAGAAGAGGACTGTTAAAGCTGATAAATCCGTAAGCGGAAATCACCAGAGTCGCAAACAGCGTCCAGGCGGCGGCATTTTGCAGCGAACCTTTGTCAAAACGGGCGCTGAGCCATTCCGAGAAGCGGATCACTGCCGCCAGAATTTTCTGGAAATACTGTTTGGCGTTAATGTGCTCGTGGCGCTCATAGTTGGCGATCAGCGGTTTGCGGCGGAAATACACCAGCGCACCGACACCAAGAGCGATAGCACTCATAATCAGCGGCAGGTTAACCCCGTGCCAGAGCGCTAGGCTGTATTCCGGCGGGGTCGATTGCAAGCTTGCGGTTACCGCAATATCGAGGATCGGAGCGACCGTATACATCGGTAGAATCCCGACCGCGAGACAGACGATTACCAGCAGATCGACCGGGATTTTCATAAAGCGAGGCGGTTCATGCGGCGTACGCGGCAGGTCGATCGGTTCGCCGTTGAAGAAGACGTCATGCACAAAGCGTAGCGAGTAAGCGACCGAGAAAACGCCGGCGATGGTCACCAGTACCGGAATGATCCATGCGAAGCTGTTCCCCTGCGAGAAAGAAACGGCTTCGGCAAAGAACATCTCTTTACTCAGGAAACCGTTCAGTAGCGGGACGCCGGCCATTGCCAGTGAAGCGATAATCGCCAGAGCGGCGGTATGCGGCATATATTTCAGCAGGCCGTTCAGCTTACGCATATCGCGGCTGCCGGTTTCATGGTCAATAATCCCCGCCACCATAAACAACGAGGCTTTGAAGGTCGCGTGGTTGATAATATGGAAGATGGCGGCCACGGTCGCAAACTGGCTGCTGAAACCGAACAGCAGGGTAATCAGTCCCAGATGACTGATGGTCGAGTAGGCGAGCAGTCCTTTCAAGTCATGTTTGAAGAGAGCGGTATAGGCACCGATCAGCAGGGTTGCCATACCGGCACCGCCGACCAGCCACATCCAGGCATCGGTTCCGGACAGTGCCGGAAAAAATCGGGCCAGAAGGAAAATCCCTGCCTTAACCATGGTCGCCGAGTGCAGGTACGCGGATACCGGTGTTGGCGCTGCCATGGCGTGCGGCAGCCAGAAATGAAACGGGAACTGGGCCGATTTGGTGAAGACCGCGAGCAGAATCAGAATCAGAGTGGGCAGATAAAGCTCATGATTGCGGATCAGATCGCCGCTGGCGAGAACGTCGCTCAGCTGATAGCTGCCGACGATATGCCCAAGCAGAATCACGCCACCGAGCAAAGCGAGACCGCCGGCACCGGTAATGGCCAGAGCCATGCGTGCGCCTTCACGCGCGTCTTTACGGTGCTGCCAGTAACTGATTAGCAGAAAGGAGGTGATGGAAGTCAGCTCCCAGAAGACCACCAGCTGGATCAGGTTTTCCGACATGACGATACCCAGCATCGAGCCCATAAACATCATCAGATAGGCAAAGAAACGCCCCATACTGTCTTTGGCGGCCAGATACCAGCGGGCATAAATAATCACCAGCAGCCCGATAATCAGAATCAGGAAGGAGAACAGCATTGCCAGTCCGTCTAAACGGAAAGCGAACTGCAATCCGGCCTGGTGCAGCCAGTTCCAGTTCTGAATGATGGTTTCCCCACCGAAAATGGCCGCCGCTGCCGGTATAAGCAGAGCTAAACTGATGATTGTGGCGATTCCACTTACCCAGGCGGCGGCAAGACGGTTAAATTTCGCGGAATAAGCCGCCGCTGCCGCTGCGATAAAAGGCAGCAGGACAACAATAGGAAGGTTGAACGCCAGAAGATTCATGCAAGTCGCACCCAGATTAAAATATTTAATAAGTGCCTAAGGCTATCAAAAGTTCGGTGTAAGTCAATATTTCGCATCCCGAAACGCTGGTCAATACGGCTTTTGATGGGCAGGCAGAGCTGTTTGTTTAATGTTCGAACCATTTTATCAGGCTTTCTGCTCGGGAAGCCGTTAAGGAATCGAAAATCGTTCGCGATTTGTTATATGTGTTCCGAAAAGCAAAAAGCCCGCATAAAGCGGGCTTTCTGGATGGGAAAGTTAAGCCGATGACTTAATTATTGACCCATTGCAGCTAGTGCTGCGCGTTTTTTGGCGATCAGGTTCTGGATGATCGGAGTCATCATCAGATCCATAGCGTCTACCATGTATTTACCGTTACAAACCAAAGTTTCATCGTTTTGCAGGAAAGCGTCTGGAATCTGTGCTTTGATCGCTTCAAGATCGATGTCTTGATGACGAACGTGGCAGATGATCAATGAATCTTCAGGAGCTGGACCCATAGGCGCATCTGGAGACATGGTTGAGAACGGATCAGATGTATCGATCAGCGGTACACGGTGGAAGTTGATGTGTGTACGGTGGAACTGAGGTACGATCGTCTCGATGTAGTCCGGCATACGCTCTAGGATGACGTCACGAACCTGCTGAACTGAATATGGACGCTCAGAGGTATCACGGTAGATTTTCTGCATCCACTCGATATTGATTGATGGAGCAACACCGATACCAAGATCAACATACTGCGCTACATCGTGCATACCTTCTTCAGGACCGTGGTCTTTACGCTTAACCATACCGTGAAGACCTTCGTAGAATAGAACATCCGTTCCTTCAGGAATCGGCTCCCATGGAGTGAACTCACCAGAAGAGAAGTTAGTGCCTAGACGAGCGTTGTGCTCAGCGGCTTCTTCGTCTGAGTGGATGTAGTAACGACGTTTACCGGTTGCGCTTTCTTTGTACTCTTTGAAAAGTGCTTCCAGCTCAGCGAATTCGTTAGCTTGCTCAGAGAAGTGAGTTAGAACAGGACCACCGTTCGCTTTAGACTCGGCAACTTTCTCTTTCATTTCCGCGCGGTTGTACTTGTGGTAGCTGTCACCTTCAACGATAGCTACGTTCAGGTTTTCGCGGTCAAAGATTTTTTCTACAGCGCGTTTAACGAAAGAAGTACCGGCACCAGATGATCCAGTAACCGTAACAATTGGATGTTCTACTGACATAAATGTCTCCTAATTTATAAAAATCATTTCCAAAATCAGGTTTGGAAACGAGGCTTTTTCACTTTTTAATTTCTTATAGCTTTAGACTAATGGCGGATATTAGAAACTAAATGCCTCGTATTTTCAAAAAAATAATTCTATTTTTAATGGTTTAGGTGGCTTATTAAGGTTTAATGAAACTGCATTAAACATCCAGGTTTTCAACCTGTAACGCATTGGATTCGATGAAATCGCGACGCGGTTCAACCTCATCACCCATAAGGGTTGTGAAGATCTGATCGGCCATCATGGCGTCACGAATCGTGACTTGCATCAGGCGGCGCGCCTCCGGATTCATGGTCGTTTCCCAAAGCTGTTCTGGGTTCATTTCACCCAAACCTTTATAGCGCTGAATGTTCTGGCCGCGCTTGGCTTCGCTTAACAGCCATTCGATCGCTTCTTTGAAGCTACTGACGTTCTGCGTTTTTTCTCCGCGCTGAATAAAGGCATCGCTGCTTAGCAGACCCTGCAGCTGTTTACCGAGTGAAACTAACTGCTGATAATCCTTGGACGCGAAGAAATCACTGTCGTAAACCTGAGTACTCGGTGTACCGTGCTCGCGTTGTGTCAGACGGATCTGGAACTGTGCCGATCCGCTGATGTCGCTGGCCGGTTCGACCGCCAGTTGATAGTCAACCTTATTGATTTCGCCGTTGGCTTTTAGCTGCGGCAAGACCTGATTAACCCACGCGTTCAGGGCATCGAAATCGTTCAACATCGCGCCATCGATTTCCGGTTGGTCAATCATCATTTCCAGCAGGGTGCTGTTGTAACGGCGACTTAAACGGCTGATAACGTGCGTTGTCTTAAAGTATTCTTTGGCCAGATTTTCCAGACCGACACCGGTGATGGCCGGTGCGTTCTTGGAAACATTCAGCTGGGCGCCGTCAATGGCGTTTTGCAGCAGATAAGCTTCCAGTTCCAGATCGTCTTTCAGGTAGTTTTCCTGTTTGCCTTTCTTCACTTTGTACAGAGGTGGCTGGGCGATGTAGATATAACCTTTTTCAACCAGATCAGGGTACTGACGATAGAAGAAAGTCAGCAACAGGGTGCGGATATGCGATCCGTCGACATCGGCATCGGTCATGATAATAATGCGGTGATAACGCAGTTTTTCGATGTTGAATTCTTCTTCACCGATACCGCAGCCCAGTGCGGTGATCAGGGTTCCGACTTCCGCCGAGGAGAGCATTTTGTCAAAACGTGCTTTCTCGACGTTAAGAATCTTACCTTTCAATGGCAGAATTGCTTGAGTACGGCGGTCGCGGCCCTGTTTAGCGGAACCGCCCGCGGAGTCACCCTCCACCAGGTATAATTCGGAAAGCGCCGGGTCTTTTTCCTGACAGTCAGCCAGTTTCCCCGGTAGCCCGGCAATGTCCAGAGCACCTTTGCGGCGGGTCATTTCACGCGCTTTACGCGCTGCTTCGCGCGCGCGCGCAGCATCAACGATCTTAGCGAATACCGATTGGGCATCCTTCGGGTTTTCCAGCAGGAATTCGGCAAACTTTTCGTTCATTGCCGACTCCACCGCACCTTTTACTTCCGAAGAAACCAGTTTATCTTTGGTCTGCGAGGAGAATTTAGGGTCCGGAACCTTAACCGAGATAACTGCCGCCAAACCTTCACGGGCATCATCACCGGAGACGTTGATCTTGTACTTTTTCGCCAAGCCTTCGGATTCCGCATAGCTGTTCAGGGTTCGGGTCAGAGAGCCACGGAAACCGGACAGGTGAGTACCCCCGTCACGCTGCGGAATATTGTTGGTAAAGCAGTAAATCGATTCTTTATAGGCTTCCGACCATTGCATGGCGACTTCGACGGTAATGTCGTCCTTAACCGTCGAGAAATAGAATACTTTTTCATGAATCGGCGTTTTATTGGTGTTCAGATAGTCAACAAACGCTTTAATTCCGCCCTCGAATTCAAAGATTTCATGGCGATCGTCACGCTTATCCAGCAGTTCAATGTGTACGCCGGAGTTCAGGAAAGAAAGTTCGCGTAGACGCTTAAGCAGATAGTCGAAGTCGAAGTCCGTGACATTGGTGAACGTCAGCTTGCTCGGCAGGAAACGGATTTCTGTTCCGGTTTCATCGGTATCTTCAACCGCTTCCAAAGGCGCATCCGGCACACCATGGGTATAAGACTGTTTCCAGACCTTGCCTTCGCGCTTGATGGTCAGATAGAGCTTTTCGGAAAGGGCGTTTACCACCGAGACACCGACCCCGTGCAGGCCACCGGAAACCTTATAGGAGTTATCGTCGAACTTACCACCAGCGTGCAGTACGGTCATAATGACTTCGGCGGCGGAAACGCCTTCTTCAGGGTGCAGACCGACCGGAATTCCTCGTCCGTTATCGCTGATCGACACCGAGCCGTCAGTATGAATGGTCACCACGACCTTGTCGCAATGTCCTGCCAGAGCCTCATCGATACCGTTATCGACGACCTCGAAAACCATGTGGTGCAGACCGGTTCCGTCATCGGTGTCACCGATATACATTCCGGGGCGTTTACGAACGGCGTCAAGCCCTTTGAGTACCTTAATCGAGGAAGAGTCGTATTGCGTTTCTTGAGTCATAGAATCCAACGTCTTTATTATTATTTTCAGTGCAAAAATTATCCACTGATTTTAGCACATTTTAGGGGTGAAGGTAGCAACAAAATTCCTGCCGAAAAGGGGTGATAAAAGGCTTTTAAATCAACAAGTTATAAGGGTGTGAAAAGCGGGGAGGGGTTTGGGGGTTTGTTTGGCGCGACAAACCCCTGTTTGACTGTGGCAAGCCGATGAATTTAGCTGCCGAAGCCCCAGCTGGTAGGGTTGGGAACTTCCTGTTGTTTGCCAAGGTGTTTCAGACCGATGGCGCAGCGTACAATCAGCCAGATTACAAATAGCAGCAACAGTACCCAGCCGATCAGAATCGCTGTCGAAATAACCGCTATAACACCGTATAGCAGGCCGATCCAAAATGTTCTGATCTGGAACTGATAATGACTCTGCAGGAAGTTGCTTTCGCCTTTATTGACGTAGGCCATAATGACTGCGACCAGTCCGGTGAAAGGGATAACGATATTGAGCAGATAAAGGATGTAGATAATGGTTGGAATGGTGGTGGAAACCGGTTTTTCCGGAGTCGATTGTAACTCTTCCATGCAGGGCCTCTTTTTAATAACGGTTGTTTGGACGCTTGTGCGGATACCGGTGGCAATTGCACCACCTTAATCCTGTGGAATGACTAAAGAGTATACCCGGATTGGTAGGAGATAAAAATGTATTATTCGTTGCTTATATCTCCAGTTCGCTGAGTGTTCCCTGTTCAATTTTCCACGCCTTGCTGGTGTTTTTATCCAAAACCGGAATCAGTCCGAGCGCGGTGCTGGTGACCAGATGTTGAATACCAAGTTCACGCAGTAACTGTAACAGTTTAAGGCGGTGAAACTCATCCAGCTCCGCCGGCAGATCGTCGATCAACATAATCACCGGTTCTTCGGCGACTTTCTGGTGCAGTTTGGCCTGCGCCAGCATCAGGGCGCAGACAAAGAGTTTCTGTTGGCCGCGGGAGAGGATCTGCATCGCTTCCTGAGTACCGAATTTAAAACGGATATCGGCACGATGAGAGCCGTACTGGGTATGACCCAACTGAAGATCCTTGGCTAAATTCTGCTGCATCAGCTGTAACAGGTCTTCGGTCGCTTTCGGCCACCCGGATCGGTAATGGCAGTGAACGGTTTCGTTAAGTTCCGGCATCAGAGCGAGGCAGAATTCTTCGAGAAAAGGGGTCAGGGCCTGAAGATAGTTGCGACGCATCTGGTCTATATGTTCGGAGGTGGCGACCAGGTGCTGGTCCCAGAGCTGGACCTGAGCCGCCGGCAGGCGTTTTTTCAAGGCGTGATTACGCTGCTTGAGAATCCGCTTGTGCTGGCGCCAGTATTGGATAAATTCCGGAAACTGATAAAAGCAGCCCCAATCCATAAATTGGCGGCGCGCTTTCGGGCCTTCTTCGAGTAAACGATGACTTTCCGGTGTCAGCAGCTGAACCGGGATCTGTTGGGCAATTTCGCTTTGCGAACGGACGCTCTCACCGTTCAGGCGCAGGCTCATAGTACCGTTTTGGCGTTGCATTCCGATTCGGTTGACTCTTTCCGGGTGCAGGCTGCTGCACACTTCGGCAAAAATGGTCGTCTGTGCCTGATTGTGTTGAATCAGGTGCTGGGCTTGCCGTGTCCGGAAAGATCGCCCGGTTGCCAGCAGCCAGATTGCTTCGATAAGGGAAGTCTTGCCTGCGGCATTGTCGCCGATAAACAAATTCAGCCCGGGGCTGAGCTGGCATTGGATATGCGCTGCATTGCGAAAGTGCTGCAGTTGCAGACGGTTAAGCTGGGTCATGGGTATTTATTCTTTGCCCCAGGTATGGTGATCGTGGTCGTTTTTCAGGCTGACAGGTTCCTGATGAACGACGACATCCAGATTTTCAAAACTCTTATGCAATCGATCCGTGACTTCTTCGGCAATATGATGCGCATCCTGCAGTGTCAGGTGATCGTCGAGTTCCAGGTCGAATTGCACAAAGCGGTTTGGTCCCGACTGATAGGTACGCAGGTCGTTTAAACCGAGGACTTCCGGAGTCTGCAGAATGATGTCGGAAATCTTTTGCCGCATCTCTTCCGGGAGTTCTCTGTCCAGAAGTTGGTTAATGGCGTCCTTGGCAATCTGGTAGGCGCTGTGCAAGATCCAAATAGCGATCACGATGGCCAGAATCGGGTCAACCCAGTTCATATGGCTGAAAATCAGACTGACAATAACCAGCAGCGTTGCCAGAATATCGGAGAGATAATGCAGAGCGTCGGCGGCAATGGCGGTGGAGTGCGTTTTGCGAATAACGTATTTTTGAAAAGCGACCAGTGTGACGGTCAGAAACAGGGAGAGCAGCATGACACTCAGACCGATACTGACCTTTTCGACTTCGGCATTGGTCCAGATTCGCTCTATCGAGTACAGAATAAGATAGAGCGCGGAACCGGCGATAAAAACACTTTGTGCCAGAGCGGCCAGTGGCTCCGCTTTGCCGTGGCCGAAACGATGTTCTTTATCGGCCGGTATTTGCGCGATATAGACAGCGAGCATAATCATCAGTGAAGCGATAATATCGAATGCAGAATCAAGCAGCGAAGCAAGAATACTGACCGAATCGGTCTGTACCCAGGCGTAGAACTTAACGATCAGCAAAGTGATCGCGACAGATACCGAAGCAAGGGTTGCCAGTCTAACAAGTTGTGCATTGCTCATAGTTGAACCACTGCATATTGAGATTTAAAAACGAACACCATTTTATAGTAAATCCTTGGGTGAGGATAGCCATCGGGCCAATGAGCAATGAAGCGGGAAAACGCAAATAAAAAAGGGGGCAAAAGCCCCCTTTTGGATGCACTTTTTCAGCAAACTACAGACGCATCGGCATAATGACATGCTGACAGCTGCAGCTGCCGGTATTGGCTGAAATCAGACAGCTGCTGTTGGCGTCTTTGAACTGCAGATTCACGCAATCTTCGTGCATGGAGTTCAATACATCCAGCAGGTAGCTGACGTTAAAGCCGATTTCCATCTCCGCACCGGCATAATCGATTGCCATATCTTCGTGCGACTCGTCCTGTTCGTTGTTGGAGGCGTTAACCGCCAGCAGGTTCTGGCTCAGATTAAGACGGATCCCTTTAAACTTGTCGTTCGACAGAATCGATGCACGTTGCAGCAGGCTGCGCAGCAGTTCTCGGTCGGTCTGTACGATCTGATCGTTGTCTTGCGGAATGACGCGACGGTAATCCGGGAAGCGACCGTCGACCAGTTTACAGGTGAAAACCGTCGAGTCCATTTCCATGGTCAGGTAATTTTTCGCCAGAGAAACCTGGATCAGCGTGTCTTCGTCGGTAATCAGCTTAGAAATCTCCAGAACCCCTTTGCGTGGCAGAATTGCCTGAGTCGCCGGAAGACCCTGAATCGCCAGTTCGGTAGAACAGGTCGATAAACGGTGACCGTCGGTGGCGACTACGCGCAAGGTCTGATTGCTGATATCAAACAACATACCGTTCAGGTAGAAGCGGACATCCTGGCTTGCCATGGCAAAGCTTGAATGGGTAATAAGCTGCTTAAGCTGATTTTGCGACAGGGAAAAGCTCAGTTCGCTTTGCGTCAAGTCGATCACCGGGAAGTTTTCCGCCGGCAGGGTGGACAGTTTGAAGCGTGAACGACCGGCAGAAAGATTGCATCGGGTTTCATCGAAGTCCAGTACGATCGTCAGGCCATCCGGCAGGGAACGCACGATATTAATCAGTTTCAAAGCCGGTAGTGTGATCGCAAAATGCTCCAGATCGCACGATTCCAGCTCGGTCTGGGCGCGGGTCTCGATCTCGGAGTCGGAGGCCGTTACCGTCAGCACATTGTTATTTACCTGAAACAGCAAGTTGCTCAGGATCGGCATGGTGTGCCGTTTTTCAACAACGCTACCGACCGTTTGCAGAACTTTTAGGAGGTTTTCACGGGTAATGGTGATTTTCATGCCAATGCCTTTCTCATTCCTTGTCAGAACTAATTGGTAATTATACGAACTAAACTGTTGTAGTCATCGTCCAGTTGGTGTTCGGTTTCCCGCAGCTCTTTCACTTTACGCACTGCATGCAGAACGGTGGTATGGTCACGGCCGCCGAAGGCGTCACCGATTTCCGGTAAGCTGTGGTTGGTCAACTCCTTGGCGATCGCCATGGCGATCTGACGCGGACGGGCAACATTGCGCGAACGGCGTTTGGAGTGCAGATCCGCAACGCGGATTTTGTAAAAGTCGGCGACCGTTTTCTGGATATTATCGAGAGTAACCATCTTCTGCTGCAGTGCCAGCAGGTCTTTCAGCGCTTCTTTAACCGTATCGACGGTAATCGCGCGGCTGTTACTGAACTGAGCGTAAGCGTCAACACGCTTAAGAGCCCCTTCCAGATCACGAACATTGCCGCGCAGGCGCTTGGCAATAAAGAAAGCGACTTCTTCGCTCAAGGTAATATTGTATTCGGAAGCCTTGCGCAGCAGAATCGCGACACGCATTTCAAATTCCGGCGGTTCGACGGCAATGGTCAGACCCCAGCCGAAACGGGACTTCAAACGGTCTTCAAGTCCTTCAACCTCTTTCGGGAAGCGGTCAGAAGTCAGAATAACCTGCTTGTTGCCTTCCAGCAAGGTGTTGAAAGTATGGAAAAACTCTTCCTGAGACTGCTCTTTATTGGCAAAGAACTGAATATCATCGATCAGTAAAGCGTCCAGAGAGCGGTAGAAGCGTTTGAAGTCGTCAATTTTATTGTGACGCAAAGCGTTAACCATATCTTGAACGAAACGCTCGGAGTGCAGGTAAACGACGCGGGCATCCGGATTGTCGGCCAGAAGCTGATTACCGATGGCGTGCATCAAGTGGGTTTTACCAAGTCCGACGCCGCCATAGATAAAGAACGGGTTATAGCTGCCGCCCGGATTTTCCGCAACCTGACGCGCCGCAGCGGCGGCCAGCTGGTTAGCTTTACCCTGTACGAAAGTGTCGAAGGTAAAGTTCGTATTCAGGTTATGCTGAATTTTCGATTTCCCGCCTTCTTTTTTGACCGGTGCCGGTTTGCTTTTCTCGGCTTTGTTTTTCAGCGGTTGAGGAACGGTTGGTTGATCGTCTTCTTCGATATCGTTCATTGCGTAATCGCCCATCTCGATCACCACCTGCGGGGTGTTGATCGGAGCAACGCGACTGACCGCCTGGCGAACATTCTCCATCAGGCGTTTATTTACCCAGTCCAGAATAAAGCTGGAAGGCGCGATAAGGCGAATTGTGTCAGCCTCTTCGATTGCCCTTAGCGGCAAAATCCAGGTATGAAATTGTTGATCGTTAAGATCATCTTCAAGAATTTTAAGACTCTGAGCCCAAAGTGAAGACAATGTTAGGTTCCTTACAAGTGCAGAACGCTCAAAAACACGAGGTGATTGAGCGGCCATAAAGTGGTTAAGATTCGTTAAGCGGGCCGGAAGGCGGTTGTGCGTATTTCTCCGGCCTGTTTTTTTGAGGACAGTATACCTGTGAATAAATCTAACTCAAGCACTATTTTTGTGGATAAGTTGTGTGTAAGACTTGTGGATAAATTTGTTATCTAAATTTTTAATGGTTTGTTTTTATTAGGTTTTTTTCGGTTGATAACTTTTATCGATTTTAAGCGGTAAAAAACAGCATTTTCGCCGCTAACAGCAGTAAAAATACGCCAAATCCGCGTTTTAAAGTCTTTACCGGAAGTTTATGAGCAAGCTTTGCACCGAGCGGAGCGGTAAAGATACTCGCCAAAATAATACCGAAAAATGCCGGCCAGTAAATATAGCCGGTGGTATAGGCGGGAAGATCATGCGCCTGTAAACCGGCGATAACGTAACCGATGGTTCCGGCCAAAGCGACCGGTAGACTGACGGCTGTTGAGGTCGCGATCGCCTGATGCATGGAAATATTGTTCCATACCAGATAAGGCGTGGTCAGAGTACCGCCGCCGACTCCGACAAGGGCCGCCAGTTTACCGATAAAAAAACCGGCCAGAGTATTTCCCGGCAGGCCGGGCAATTCGCGGCTTGGATTCGGTTTAATGGCGAGCAGCATGTTCAGTGCGATTAAAAGTTCCAGTATTCCGAAGATTATCGATAGCGTTGTGGAGTTGAAGTACTGCGAAACCCAACCGCCGATAAATGCCCCTGCCAGCACGCCCAGTGTTAACAGTCGAAAAACATCCCAGCGCACCGCTGCATGCTGATGGTGCGCCCGCACCGAAGAAATGGAGGTAATGAGTATGGTCGCCAGAGAGGTGGCTATTGCGATATGGACAATCTGGGAGGAGTCCATGAAATAGACCAGAGCGGTTGTCAGAACCGGAACAATAATCAGACCGCCGCCAATACCCAGTAAACCGGCGGCAAAGCCGACGAAAGCACCGGTGATTAGATAGATCGAAAATTCGAGTATGAAGGCGTCGAACACGGGTAATCCTTTTTCGCTGATTGAATCGTGTTTGCCATTATAAAGAGGCTGTTACAGAGAGGCAGTAAAAACTGGCTGCGTCTGCGTGATTCGGGGATGTACTGAGAGTTGCATCCTGTGTAACGGAGGGCTGGAAAAGAAAAATGATTGAGAGGCAATAGGTTCTTTTTCAGTAAGTCCTACTCAAAAGCTCAGTTTATCGCTGGTTGAAAAACCCAAAATTTATTTATGATTATTGCTTATTTTCTATCCTTAAAATAAGATTTTTGCCTCTTCGCTTAGTCGGTAAAACTATTTTACTTTTAGCCTTTTAAGCGTCTTAAAACTTGAGCTCAAAAAAAAGGATTTTCTTTTGAATACAAAAATTTTTGCTGTTATGGCAACGACCTTATTAGTAACCGCCTGCCAATCCAACCCTCATCACGAAGCCAATTCACATGGACCTGTGTCTGACGAAGTGATTGCCGAACAACGTGCCGCTTTGGCGAAAAATACGGCCGGTAAAGGTTTTGGTCCGCAAGCACCGCGTGATATCGACTCTAAAGCGGGCAACAACACCATCGCTTTCAGTACGGCACCTGCATCCAGCGCTATGAATCTGTGTAATATCCACTTCCACAAAAATGCCGAACATAAGGGGGGAGAGTTCACAACTTTTGCCGGTAATGGAGATGGCCACGGTTATCTTAGCGGGTATAAATATAATGGCTCTCTAACGGAAGCGGAATCGCATGTTGTCCATGAAGAGATCTGCCCGAGCAAGCACGGTGCACTGTCGGTTGGTGATACGATCGAAGTTCACTACGTATATTCGACGGCACAGGTGACACCGGGTGCGACCCTGGGTTCTTGTTTGAGCGACAGCATCAAAAACCCACAGCTGCGTGTGGAAGCTCAGGTTTATGTGCTGGTTAACGATAAGAATGCATTGGACTTCAACAAGCTGACTCAATACGGCATGAAAGACGGCAAATACCAGGCATTGAATATTCCTGGCGATACCGGAACGCCGGTTACTTATGAAGGTTCGACCACCGGTCCTGGTTACAACGAAAAAGGTTCGCCTTTCCAGGTGTCATGGTCGGTTCGTCCAAAAGTAGCCAAGGTGAATATCGAAACGGTTGGCCAATGGTGTCAGGGTAACGATTTCAAAGAAGACCACGCGCATGGCGTAAGAAACCTGGTGATCAACCCGGATCTTCTGTCTCCTATGCAATAATTTCTTTGTTTTGCCTTTGCTGCGCAATCTTTACCGATTGCGCAGCATCGCTTTTCCTTTCTTATCCCTTCTGCTATTTATTTACCGTCACCGCAACGCCGATTTTTAACGCTTCTGCATATTAAATAAAATGTGGCTTATATTGTGTTTATAGATCCTGTAAAACACCAGAGCCTGTTATCTAATCTCTATTCAATTACTAAGAATAAAATTGCTAAAGAATTCAAACAGTTCGGTTTAATGTCACCAATAAGGCAAAATGCGCTAAATTGTTGTAAAAACCATTGTTTTCTGTTCGAGAACTCTTTATAATTCCGGTTTTTTCCGATTCTGGAAAGTGAAATTTAAGGACTGAGACATGAAACGTACATTTCAACCTAGCGTAATTAAGCGTGCACGTACTCACGGTTTCCGTGCTCGTATGGCTACTAAAAATGGTCGTAAAGTTCTAGCAGCTCGTCGTGCGAAAGGACGTAAGCGCTTAACTGTGTAATTCTGGGTGTGCTCTCAAATGGTACACACAGAAACGACTTCTGGCGGATTGAATTCAGCGCATCCTGAAGCTGAAACGATCCGTCAAACCTCTCCCTCATCCCCCTCTCTGAAAGACCACACCTTTGACAAGTCGCTCAGACTGTTAACTCCCAAAGATTTTTCTAATGTTTTTGCCAAGGCGGAACGCTTTGCTAATCGCAATTGGACGTTGATTGTTCGACCGAACGATAAACGCTATCCTCGTTTAGGGTTGGCCATTGCAAAAAAGCAGTTGGCGCGTGCGGTTTGGCGTAATCGGGTAAAAAGAATCGCCCGTGAAGCATTTCGCTTACATAAAAAAGACTTATCTGGGTATGATATTGTGGTTTTGGGTCGAAAGGGGATGGAGCAGATCGATAACCAAGTGTTACACGACAGTTTCCTGCACCTGGTACGCAAAATTCGTAAGAGTAAATTGAAACACCGCCCCGACTGAATAAGCGTTATAAAGGGTATAACATGAATATGAGATCTTTTTGGTGGTTAGCCTTAGCCTTTACGCTAACCTGGATATGGTTGGAATGGATGCAGTTCTCTGCTCAGAAAGAGCAGGTAAATTTGCAGACCAGCACTGCGCAGGAAGTTCCGCTTGCGAGTGACAATGCCAGCGTTGCTCCGGCAGACACCTCTGTACCTGGCGCCAATATCGGCAGCGTTTCCAATAGCGCTGTACCGGTTGTGCAGGATGGAATCGTTTCCGCCCAGCGCATTACGGTTAAAACCGACACTCTGCAGTTGGTAATCGACACTCAGGGCGGTGATATCCGTGATGCCAAGTTGTTGCAGTACGGTGCGACCAAGGATCACAGTCAGCCGTTCCATCTGATGAGCGATCAGGGGCCTCTGATCTATATGGCTCAGAACGGTCTGGCGACATCAGGCAGCGCCAAGCTTCCGGCTCCGACACACAAAGACGTCTGGACGGCGGCTCAGTCCGAATACGTGATGAACGGCGATACCCTGGAAGTCCCTCTTACTTGGGAGAAAGACGGTGTTAAGGTCACCAAGACCTATAAGTTCACCAAAGGCAGATATCTGATTGACGTGGTTTATCAGGTAGAGAACCAGGCGTCTGAAAACTGGACCGGAAGCTTATATTCTCAGCTGGTGCGTAATAGCCACAATCCTGAAGAAAACTTCATGATGTATACCTATACCGGTCCGGTTCTGTATGACGGTAACGCCGAAGAGAAATACGTTAAGCACTCTTTCGATGACTTGAACACCCAGTCGGTCACGGGACAGAACGTAACCGGCGGTTGGGCGGCGATGATTCAGCAGTATTTCCTGAGTGCGATCGTGCCGAATCAGGATGAGCAGAACCGTTATTTTGCCAAGCCGGTCGGCGATGGCCGTTATGCAGTGGGTGTGGTCGAGCCTCTGGTTGAAGTACCTGCAGGCGCATCCGGCGAATTGAGTTCGCAGTTGTATATCGGGCCTGAGAAGCAGGATGTACTGGCTGAGATCGCGCCGGGTCTGGAGCTGACCATCGATTACGGTGTTCTGACTTTCCTGGCCGAGCCTCTGTTCTGGATTCTGGATGCGATTCACGGATTTGTCGGTAACTGGGGTGTAGCGATTATTATGCTAACCATCCTGATCAAGCTGGTTTTCTATAAGCTGTCGGAAACCTCTTACCGCTCCATGGCGCGCCTGCGTAAATTCCAGCCTAAGCTGCAGCAGCTGAAAGAAAACTACGGTGACGATAAGGCGATCTTCCAGCAGAAGCTGATGAAACTGTACAAGGAAGAGAAGATTAATCCTCTGGGCGGTTGTCTGCCGATCCTGATTCAGATGCCGGTGTTTATCGCATTGTACTGGGTACTGCTGTATTCGGTAGAGATGCGTCAGGCGCCGTTTATGCTGTGGATTCAGGATCTGTCTGCGCAGGATCCATACTACATCCTGCCGATTATTATGGGGATCACCATGTTCATTCAGCAGAAGCTGAACCCTTCGGCGATGATGGATGAAATGCAGCAGAAAGTGATGAAGCTGTTGCCGTTTATTTTCACTTTCTTCTTCCTGTGGTTCCCGGCGGGTCTGGTACTTTACTGGGTTGTGAACAACATTCTTTCTGTTGCTCAGCAGTGGTATATCACTAAGAAGATTGAAGCCGGCGAAGAGTCGAAATAAAGGATTTGAAGATGCAGATTACTTATCAAAAACTGGGTTCCGATCACCCGATGTTCGGCAAGGTTGAATATCTGGTAGCTGACGGCACACAGCCGCTGTGCTACAAAACCAAAGACGGTTATATTCCGCTTGAAGAAGGGGCTGCACCTGCGGCTGCCGCTCCTCAAGCGCAAGCCGAAGTAGCGACTCGCGATCTTTATGTACTTTCTTTCAAGGTAAATGGCGAAGCCGAAGAGCAAACCTTTACTTCGAAGAAGAAGCTCGATAAGACGGTCGCGCTATATCAGGAGAAAGCCTTTATCAGCGATATCGAAAGCAAAACCTATAAGGTTCTTGCGAACTGATCGATTTGCTGGAATTGCTCCTGCCGACGACGCCCACTTTAATGTGGGCGTTTTGCTATGCGCAATCGTCTATAGTGTCCTACAATTAATGAAATTCTAACGGGCGGCTTTGTTTACGAGCTTTGCGTCTAGCTGATTTAACCCCTTTTTATTTAGGCTGATTTATGGAATTTGAAAATATCGATACCATTGCCGCAGTTGCGACCGCACCCGGAAGAGGTGGTGTCGGTATTGTCCGCGTATCGGGTAACAAGGCGAAAAGCATTGCCGAAGCGGTACTGGGCAAAATCCCCGAACCGCGCTATGCACACTACGGGCCGTTTTACGGCGCGCAGGGTGAAGTGCTCGATCGTGGTATTGCGCTCTATTTTCCGAATCCCAACTCTTTTACCGGCGAAGACGTGCTCGAGCTGCAGGGGCATGGCGGACCGGTCGTGCTGCAATGGTTGCTTGAACGTGTGGTCGAATTGGGCGCGCGTCTGGCGGAGCCGGGAGAGTTCTCCAAACAGGCGTTTATGAACGACAAACTCGATCTGGCTCAGGCGGAAGCGATTGCCGATCTGATCGAAGCGTCATCGGCTCAGGCGGCCAAATCGGCTCTACGCTCTTTGCAGGGGGATTTCTCCCGTGAGGTGAATACGCTGGTTGAAGAACTGATTCAGTTGCGCCTGTATGTCGAGGCGGCAATCGATTTTCCGGAGGAGGAGATCGATTTTCTTTCCGACGGCAAGGTGGCCGGTCAGTTGGAGCATATTCTCCAAAGGTTGCATCAGGTGTTTGCTTCCGCACAGCAAGGGGTGTTACTGCGCGAAGGGATGTCGGTAGTGATTCTCGGTCGTCCGAACGCCGGCAAATCGAGTCTGTTGAACGCCCTCTCCGGCAAAGAGATCGCAATTGTTACCGATATTGCCGGTACGACTCGCGATATCGTTAAAGAAGAGATCAATATTGACGGTATGCCGCTACACATTCTGGATACTGCCGGGGTGCGCGAAGCGACCGATCAGGTAGAGCAAATCGGAATCGAGCGCGCCTGGCAGGCAATCGACAACGCGGATCGGGTTCTGGTCATGCTGCAGGCCGGCGAGTCGATACATGACGAGGATCAGGCGATTCTCGACAAGCTTCCCGAATCCATGCCGGTGACTCTGGTGCGTAATAAAATCGATTTGATCGGGCATGAACCGATGATCGAGTGTGAGCAAGAGAGCGGGCGCACGGTGATCTGGCTTTCGGCTAAGCACCGCCAGGGATTGGATCTGCTGCGTACGCACCTGAAGACCGAAATGGGTTATGCGCAGACCGAAGAAGGCGTCTTCATGGCCCGTAAACGACACTTGGATGCGCTTCAAACCGCCCTGGACTATACGCACAACGGCCAGCTGCAATTGGAAATGTTTGCCGCCGGTGAGCTTCTGGCCGAAGACCTTCGTCTTGCTCAGGAAGCCTTGTCGGAAATTACCGGTCGCTTCACTTCCGATGATCTTCTGGGGCGAATTTTCAGTTCTTTCTGTATCGGTAAATAGGAGAATTATTATGTGGCGCTTATTCTTTGTCTTAACGACGCTGCTTTTTCTGCCATTAAGTTCTCAGGCAAGTGACGAACAGTCGCTGTGGGAAGCTTTGCAGGAGGGTGGCAAAGTGATCATGATGCGTCACGCGGTGGTCGACCCAGATATGGGTGACTCTTCCATTCTGGATGCGAGCTGTTTTTCCGAAAAGAATCTGTCGGATTTTGGAAGACAGCAGGCCAAATCAATCAAACAGGCTTTTGAAGAGCATTCGGTTCAGGTTGGAAAGGTCTGGGCAAGCCCGTATTGCCGTACCAAAGATACCGCAAAACTCGCATTTGGAAACTATGAGGTTTCGGAGCTGCTTCACTTGGTGCGAACGGTTACGGACGAGAAAGCGCATGCCAGTCAGGCAAAAATCCGCCAAATTCTGAGTGATTACAACGAATCCGCCAATATGGTGATGGTGACGCACCGTCCGAATGTTGCCGATATTACCAATCAGCGTTTAGCCCCGGCACAGATGGTTGTTTTTGAGCCTTTGGGCGACGGGCTGTTTGATGTACTGGGTATTTTGGAAGTGCCTGCAACCCCAGTTGATTAAACTGCATCTTGTGTACAACTAGGGTCAGGCGGAGCCGCTTTTAAGGTTTTTGCTTATTGGTTATGATGAGATGGTTTTTCGGATGGGAGTGGCGGCATGGAATATACGGAATACACGAAGTTTCTGGTAGGTTTGATCGCGGTGGTGAATCCTATCGGCGCTCTTCCGATCTTTCTGGCAATGACTTCCGATTTGAGTCTGCCGGAAAGAAAGAAAATCGTACATATCACGGTGACGGCGGTTGCGGCCATTCTTCTGGTTGCGCTCTTCTTTGGTGAAGCGATACTGGAGTTTTTCGGGATTTCAATTAACTCTTTCCGCGTTGGCGGTGGCATTCTGATTCTGTTGATGGCCATTTCGATGATGCACACCAAAGGCGAAAAACCGATTCGCAGTAAAGAGGATGAGTTCGATTCCGAACAAAATGATTCCATTGGTGTTGTGCCTCTGGCGATGCCCCTATTGGCCGGCCCCGGAGCGATTTCCGCAGTGATTATCGAGGCGCACCGCCAGAGCGGTGTGGCCCATTACGGCTTTCTCGGACTGGACATTCTGATTTTATCCTTTCTGCTCTGGGTGACCTTAATGATGACGCCCTGGTTTACACGACATATCAGTCAGGTGGGGATCAACATTATCACCCGAATTATGGGGTTGTTGCTGGCGGCAATCGCGATTGAGTTTATCGCCAACGGTCTGAAGGGGCTCTTCCCCAGTCTTGCCTGATTCGTTTTGCGTGGTGGTAGCGCATGCGCCGAGCGTGGTAGCAGAGGTAACAGCAAAAGATTGTTTCCACGTGAAACCCGCCGAAGTAATCATGGCAGGCTAGTGCTTGATGTAAATCAAGCCGCTAATGAATAGTTTCCATCCGTGTCGGGCAAGTGCTAAAAAGAAAGGATTGAATTCGTTCAGACTGAAATACTCAGTCTTTCCGTTCGCTTGATCCGTTTTGATGCTGGAGGCGTTATGTCAGAAGTTCTCCCTATTGTGAATTATTGGCTGCTGTTTTTTATCGGTGTGATTTTTTTGGCTCTTCAGCTGCTGACTCAGATGCACTGGCTGAAAATAATCGGTTTAAGTTTGCTGATTGTCGGCGCCGGTACTTTGATATTCGATATTAAAGACGGCTTGTATCAGTTGATTTGGTTGCTGATAATGGCGTTTTTGCTCTATCAAGTGGGAAAAAACGGGCGAAGCAAGGTTTGGTTCGCGGACGAACACCCCGAAGGCGGTACCGGCGTTATTTCACGCGTTGATGGTGAGTTGAAAGTAATATATAAAAATAAATGCTGGCCTATTGTGACTGATGAAGAACGCCTTCATCCGGGGGATCATGTGGTCGTGCTGGAAATTATAGATGACAAGGCAACCGTAGAGTTGCTATCAAGGAAATCGGTACATGCAAAAAATTAAGTACCTGAACTGGGCGGGCAGTTTATTTATCGGCTTGGCAGTATTGGGAATCGCGGGCTGTCAGCAGCAACAGGAAACACCGGAAACGCCTTTATTAAAGGTCAAAACGGTTTTAATTGAGCAAAGTCAGCAACAGAGCCGATGGTTTTTAAACGGCACCTTGCAGGCGAAGACTACAATCGATCTTTCATTCCGGGTTGCGGGCGAAGTCGCGCAATTGAATGTGGATCTTGGTGATCGAGTGGATGCGGATCAGCCGTTGATTCACCTTGATCCGGCAGATTATCAGTTATCGGTTACCTCCGCTCAGGCAAATATCAGAGCGACAGCGGCGGAAATCAATCAAACACGCTCCGATCTGAAACGTATCACGGCACTCCAACAACGAAAACTGGCTTCCGAGCAGGCGAAGCAACAGTTGGAAAATCAGCTTAAAGTGCTGGAAGCTCAGCAAAAAGCCAATCAGCAGCAACTGCAACAGGCGCAAAACCAGCTCGACTATACGCAGCTTAAGGCACCGGTAAGCGGCATCATCCTTGCAAAACTGGTTGAAGCGAATCAGGTTGTCAGCGCCGGGCAGCCGGTTCTGCAACTGATTGCCGACGGAAAACGCGAAGTGTTGGTGGATGTACCGGAAAATCGTCTGGCATCCTTGCCGAAACAGGGTCAAATTCGTCTTCAGGGGCATGAATATCCGGTCGAGTTACGAACTCTTGAGCCGCAAGCGGATGCTGCGAGCCGCACCTGGACGGCTTTCTATCGAATTCCGGAATCGGAAGAGATCAATGCTTTACCGCTTGGTCAGACGGTTCGGGTACAGTTTTCCCAGACGCTAAGCGGAATCCGTCTGCCTCTGAGCGCGCTGTATGAACAGGGCGATTACCGCTCGGTATGGCTTCTGCAAGAAGGCAAGGCCAAGCGCGTTCCCGTTCAGATATTGCGTATCGACCGTGACTCGGCCTGGGTTGCCGGAGAATTTCCTGAAAACAGCAAAGTGATTGCTCTCGGGGTCCATCTGCTGTCGGAAGGGCAGGCGCTTGAGGAGATGCCTTAGTGTCGAATCAGCCTTCAAAGTGGAACCTGTCCGCTCTGGCGGTCAGGGAACAGAGCGTTACGCTGTATTTTATTATTGTTGTGGCGCTGGCCGGAATCTACGCTTTCCTGCATATGGGCCGTGCCGAGGATCCGAGCTTTGACTTGAATACCATGGTGGTTTCCGCGACCTGGCCGGGAGCGACGGCGCGCGAAATGCAGGAGCAGGTCGCCGATCCGATGGAAAAGCGTCTTGAAGAGATTGCCTATTTCGATCGGGTTGAAACCAAATCCCGTCCCGGACGAACCGATTTGCTGGTGATCTTCGCGCAGGACACTCCGAGCGGTATGTCGCAGGATCTTTACTATCAGGTACGCAAGCGTCTGAATGATTTGGCGCCGACCCTGCCGCAAGGTGTTCAGGGCCCTTTCTTTAATGATGACTTCGAGGACGTCTATTTCACGCTGTACAGTCTGACGGCGCCGGGGTGGTCGCATCAGGAACTGGTTCAGGTTGCGGATGACATGTCGGTAGCCTTGCGCCGTGTGCAAGGAATCAAAAAGGTCAATCTGATCGGCGAACAGCCGTCGAAAATCTTTATCGATTTTGATCATGAAAAACTGTCGCAGATGGCCTTGGATTTAAACGCGCTGCAGGAACAGCTCTCTGCGCATCTGCAGAAAACGTCTGGTGGATTTATTGAGTCCAGCGGACCGAGAGTCTATTTACGTGCGCCGCAAAACGGCCGGGAGCTGACGGTATCCGAAATTGCGGCTTTACCGCTCAACATCAACGGCACGACAATCCGTTTAAGCGACGTCGCTGTGGTTTATCAGGGCTATCAGTCTCCTGCGAGTTATCTGATCCGCGACAAGGGCGAAAAAGCGGTTCTGGTCGGTGTGGTAATGGCAAAAGGGGTTGACGGCCTGAAGCTGGAAAAACGTCTGATCGACTTTGAGCATCAGTATATTCATCAGCTACCTGCCGGTGTTCTGCTGGATAAGGTGACAAATCAGGCCGATGCGATTCATGGCGCGGTCAGTACTTTTCAGCTTAAATTCGTCACGGCATTGCTGGTGGTTCTGGTGGTCAGCCTGCTGGCGCTGGGCTTGCGCGCCGGATTTATCGTCGCCTTAGCAGTGCCTCTTACACTGGCGATGACGTTTATGTTTATGTTCCTGAACGGTTTGAACTTCGACCGTATTTCACTGGGGGCTTTGATTATTTCACTGGGCTTGCTGGTCGATGATGCCATTATCGCCATCGAGATGATGCTGGTGAAGATGGCCGAGGGGATGGAAAAAGCCAAGGCGGCTGCCTATGCCTGGAGTGTGACTGCTGCACCGATGCTGGTTGGTACACTGGTGACGGTGGTCGGCTTCCTGCCGATCGGTCTGGCCCAGTCGCAGGTTGGCGATTATGCCGGCGGAATTTTCTGGGTATTGGGGATGACGCTGATCGCTTCCTGGCTGGTTGCGGTCTATTTCACGCCTTATTTGGGCGTAAAAATGCTGCCTAAAGTCAGTAATCCGCATCAGGAGCTGTTCGACAGCCGTTTTTACCGTTTCCTGCGCTCGGTTGTGCAGACCTGTGTGCGTTACAAGAAAACAGTGGTGCTGCTGACGTTCGCAATTTTCGTTCTTGCGGCGATTGCCATGAAAGATGTGGTTGAAAAGCAGTTTTTCCCAAGTTCCGACCGTCCTGAGTTAATGATTGATATCGCCATGCCGGAAGGAACCTCAATCGAAGCGACCGACAAGGTGGCGCTGCGGGTGGAAGAGCTGATTAAAGGCCATCCTCAGGTTAAGTCGCTCTCCTCTTATATCGGTCAGGGGGCGCCGCGCTTCTTTCTGGCCCTGAATCCGGAGCTACCGAATCCGGCGTTTGCCAAGATTATCGTTGTCACGCATGGCAAGGAAGATCGCGACCAGCTACAAGCGGAGCTACAGGCACAAATTGACCAGGGACTTTTCCCGGAGGCACGCGTTCGAGCGCATCCATTGCTTTTTGGTCCTCCGGTGCCTTGGCCGGTGACCTTCCGTGTTGTCGGGCCTGATCCGGAAACCTTAAGAGGGATCGCCAAGCGTCTGCAAAATCTGATGGCCGAACAGGACTTTACCATCGATCCGCATCTGCAATGGGGGCAGCGCTCACTGGTTATGCGTCTTAAATTCGATAGCGAGCGCTTATTGCAACTGGGCATGACCCAGCAGCAGTTAATGGCGCAGTTAGATGCTCAGCTACAGGGAACGGCGATCGGCCAGATTCGACAGGATAACCGGACTCTTGAAGTGGTTCTGCGCTCGGATCGGCAGACACGGCGTAATCTCGGCAATCTTGAAGATATTTTGATCCGAACGCCTTCCGCTACCGTGCCACTCAGTCATTTGGCCGAGCTGGTACCGCAATACGAAGATATGCTCTTCGATCGCCGCAACCGCGAGTTGTTCCTGGCCGTTAACAGCGAAGTGACTCCGGGAATGCAGCCGCCGGTGGCGACTCAGAAGCTTCTCGATGTTATGGGGCCTTTGAAAGACAGCCTGCCGCCGGGCTACCGGATCGATGTCGGCGGATCGGTCGAAGAGTCGGCCAAAGCCGAAGCGTCAATTCAGGCGATGATGCCGTTGATGCTGTTGATGATTACCTTGCTGTTGATGCTGTTTGTGCGCAGTTTCAGCAGTATGTTTATGGTGCTTCTGACGGCGCCGCTCGGTTTGATCGGTGCGGTAGCTGCCTTGGTGCTGTTCCAGCAGCCGTTCGGATTTGTCGCCAATCTTGGTTTGATCGGTCTGGCGGGCATATTGATGCGTAATACGCTGATTCTGACAGGGCAGATCGATGATAACGCCCGTCACGGGATGTCTGCTCACGAGGCTCTGGTGGATGCGACTCTGCGACGTGCCCGTCCGGTATTGCTGACCGCGGTTGCCGCCATGCTGGCGTTTATTCCGTTAACGACATCGACTTTCTGGGGGCCTATGGCTTTTGTCCTGATTGGGGGTGTCGGTGTCGGTACCCTCTTGACCTTGCTGTTCTTACCGGCATTATATGCGCTTTGGTTTAAGGTGAAGGTTACCTGAATGTCCTACCCAATTCCTGCCGAAGAGGCCGTAGCGGAAATCGAAATTAAGAAGAGCCGCTTTATTGCCTACGCGCGCGGCATTCAGAGTCGTGAAGAGGGAATGCTGTGGCTCGAGCAGATTAAACAGCAGTATCCCGATGCTCGACATCATTGCTGGGCGTATCTTCTCGGAAATCCGAACTGCGCCGCCAATGCCGGTATGGGAGATGATGGCGAGCCTTCCGGTACGGCCGGCAAACCGATTCTGAATGTACTTCAGCATAAGGGCATCGGCGACATTATGATTATTGTCGTGCGCTATTTCGGAGGCATTAAGTTAGGTGCCGGTGGCTTGACCCGAGCTTACGGGCAGGCAGCGCAAGCGGTGATGGAAAGTCTGCCGACCGAAGAGCAGGTGCCTCAGCAGGCGCTGACGGTGATTTGCGATTTTTCGCAGGAGCAGCAGGTTCGCTATCTCTGCCAGCAGGGGGAGGGGGTGGTTAATTCTGTCGACTATAGTCAGCAAGTGACCATGCATCTGCAGCTTCCGGAAGAAAATATTACCGAGTTACAGGCGCAGCTGGATGCGATGGGATGTGTTTACCGAGCTACTGATGAAATCGAGTCGGCCTAGGTATTTGGCAGGTATTTAATTCTGTGAATGTTTTAGGGCTGACGATCATTATTTGATTTTTTTTCATTTTGATCACCATCTTCCTTATCTTCTTTGCCAATTGACTTAAAGAATAGGTCGAGTAGAAAAATGCTACTAAAACCCACGCCTAAAATGATTGCGGCGCCGGTGATTGCTTTGACGATTTCAGATTCCATCGATTCTCTTCCTCTATTTGGTCGTTATTGACACTATATAGAAGGTTTCAAATCTGTCTAATATGCAGCTTGGTAAGCTTTTCGATCTGCTCGGAAAAATTCTCTTCTGATTCGCTGCTTTCGCCGATGGTATCTACGAACTCATCCTCCAGAGCTAATAGTGTGTGCAGACTGCCCGCCACCGACTGGGCCAGAGGATCGAGGTTGTAGCCGCCGCCCAAGGAAAAACTGATTCGCCCGCCGCAAAGTGCCTCGGCGGAATCGATACAGCGCTGTACCAGACGGTTATAGCCTGCAACCGATAGCTGGTGACCGGCTAACGGGTCCTGCCAGTGACCGTCGTAACCGGCGAAAACAATGATGTGTTCCGGTTTAAACTGCTCCAGTTTCGGATGGATCACCTGATCGTAGACATCCAGGTAGGTCTGATTACCGGCGCCTTTGAGGAAAGGGCAATTTACATTGGTTCCCTCGGCATCGCCGATTCCCGTAAAGCTTTCAAAGCCGGTCATCGGCCAGTAAGGGTGTTGATGGATCGAGACGGCCATAATTGAAGGGTCTTTAATGGTCAGATCCTGGGTGCCGTTACCGTGATGGACATCAAAGTCGATAATCGCCACGCGTTTAACTCCGCGATACTTCTGCAGCGCGCGTGCGGCAATGACATCGCTGTTAAAGATACAGAATCCCATCGCCTGATCGGCTCTGGCATGGTGTCCGGGGGGACGCAGCAGGCCGAAACCGCGATCAATCTTGCGGTCATACACCGCCAGGTTCAATTCGATATTACCGCCTGCGGCCATTAGAGCGGCATCGTAGGTGTGCTGATTGATATAAGTGTCTTCGCTGTAAGCGCTATAGAAGATATCCTTTCCTTCCTCGCTCAGTGTCCGTATTTCGAAAATGTATCCGGACTGGTGTGTGCTGAGCAATTCATCCTGTGTCGCCGGTCGTCCCTTTACCGGTGTGAAGTGCTGCCAGTAATTACGACGG
Source organism: Thiomicrorhabdus sp. 6S3-12 (assembly GCF_017571475.1). Lineage (GTDB taxonomy): Bacteria > Pseudomonadota > Gammaproteobacteria > Thiomicrospirales > Thiomicrospiraceae > Thiomicrorhabdus. Next base: position 151,262 of record NZ_JAGETW010000008.1, read on the forward strand.
CTCAACTCTTTATCAATCGCTTCAAGGCGTGCGGCACTTTCAGGATGCCCTTTACGATCATGTTTAAAGAAAAGCGGATCGAGCAGAACACCGACATTATGTTTAGCCGGCGTTTGTGCCTGCAGACGGTTGCTGTTCAAGAGTCCCATTGATGCGAGCAATGAGTATTGAATAAACTGACGACGACTGGATGGCATATTGAAACTCATCTGGTAGTGGATTGGATTACTGCCTACTATATGAATTTGCGAAATCACTGTCATATAGAACAAAGTTATCCGTGAATTAAGTTTATTAGGAAGTGATAATCCGTTACTGCAACCGGTAAAAGCTTATAAATGTGCATAAGTCTGTGGATAAGGTGTGGGGTAAAGTGTATAAGCGGGTCGGTTGAGTTTTTTTGCGATTTTTTGTGAAAAAAGTGAAAAAAAGGGTTGCGTTGTTTTTAGAAATCCCTAGAATACGCACCTGTCTTGAGGGGCGGCGCTAAGCAGGCTTCGAAAGACAAGAAAAATTTGGTGCTAAGTGGTTGAGTTTGCTTGAGTTATTGGAATATATAATGAGAGTAAGCGGAATGATTTAGCCGGTCGTTTTAAGTGTTTTAAAACGGTTGAAAATTTTCTGAAAAAAGTTTGAAAAAACATTTGACACGAAGTTTTTAACTCTATAAAATACGCGGCCTACCAACGAGGAACGCAGCGCGGATCGAGTTGGTTAGCTCTTTAACAATATGGTAATTCAGAGATAATTTATGTGGAAGCTCTCTAGATGAGTGACCGATAAAAAATCTCGAAA
>NZ_JAGETW010000009.1 GCF_017571475.1 Thiomicrorhabdus sp. 6S3-12
AACCTTGACGACGGTCTGAACGCTTTGACTACAGATGTTCAAGAGCTGTTGACCGGTGATCAGACATTGACCGAAGTTGTTGACAGCCTTCTGGGCGGCGAGCCGGAACAAGGTACTGCCGGTTCTGCGGATCGTATCGTTGACGGAGCTACCGATCTTGTTGATCAGCTGATCGGTACCGATACCGAAAATCTTGACGACGGTCTGAACGCACTGACTACCGATGTTCAGGACTTGTTGACTGGTGAGCAGAACCTGACTGAAGTTGTCGATAGCCTGCTAGGTGGTGAGCCTGAAGAAGGTACTTCCGGTTCTGCGGATCGTATCGTTGACGGAGCTACCGATCTTGTTGATCAGCTGATCGGTACCGATACCGAAAATCTTGATGACGGCCTAAATGCACTCACTACCGATGTTCAGGATCTGTTAACTGGTGAGCAGACATTGACTGAAGTGGTTGACAGTCTGCTTGGTGGTGCGCCTGAGGAAGGTACTGCGGGGTCGATTGATCAGGTGGTTGACGGTGCGACGGATCTGGTTGATCAGTTGCTGGGTACTGACACTACATTTGTTGATGATACAGTTAATTCGCTGACTTCACTGGTTTCAGGCATTCTTGACGGTGATAATTTGAATCTGATTTCTCTTGATTCTGCTGTCTCTGGCGGTGTGGAAACCGAGTTTAGTTTGCTTGATGGATTGTTCGATAATTCAACTGCGCTTTCTTTGGACAGTGCGGAACTGGTAGAAGGTGAATCAGCAGACTCACTTATCACTGATCTGGAAAATCTTCTTGCAGACGGAACTAAAGAATTGACCTCTACCGCTGCGCAAGAGGGTGAAAACTTGGTTGAAACCACTACCGGTGCGATTGAAACCGTTCTTTTGGATATCAATCTGTTTGGTAATAACGGAAATGATAACGGCGGATTGTTTTAAAAACTTTTCTCAGGGAAACACCGAATAAGTTCTTATTGGCTTTTTGCAAGTTTCCCTTGGTCGGGCTACAGACAACGATAAAAACCTTTTGGTAACACGGATGTTATCACTCTTCAAGGCGCCAGCGGTTCGGCGCCTTTTTTTGTTTTGGGAGCCGGAAAAGCTTTAAAATGAGCGCAAATTCCAATTTGAGATCAGTCAATGCAACTTTTACGCGAACACGCGGACTTTATTATCGTAGATAAGCCTCCCGGTGTTAACTTTCATGGCGAAGTCGACGAGAACGGCTACCAATGCGGAGTCGCAGATCTGGCGGCAAAGCAGTTCGGCTATAACAAGCTGTGGTCTGTTCATCGGCTCGATAAAATGACTTCCGGTCTGTTGATTCTAGCTAAAAACGCCGAAGCGGCTGCTGAATTGAGTGCCATGTTCGCCGAACGTAAAATCGGCAAGTTTTATGTGGCACTGGCCGATAAAAAGCCCAAGAAAAAACAGGGATGGATAAAAGGCGATATGCTCTCGGCCAGAAGAGGCAGTTTCATGCTTGCCAAGTCAATGAACAACCCGGCTGTTACACAGTTTATATCTACGTCGATTCAAGCGGGCCTGCGTCTATTTTTAATCAAGCCGCATACCGGAAAAACACATCAGATTCGAGTGGCTATGAAAAGTCTTGGCAGCCCGGTCATCGGAGACCGGCGGTATCAGAATTTACAGGATGCGGATCGCTATGATCGAGGCTATTTGCATGCCTATGCGTTGGATTTTAATTGGCATGGAGAGGCGATTCGCCTGTTGTGCAAACCGCAGCAGGGCGATTGGTTCAATTTGCGTGCGGTGCAAAATAAACTGGATGAATGGCAGTCTCCCTGGCTGCTCTTCAAATCATAATGGGATATGAAAAAATGGCTCTGAAAGAGAGATTCTGGGAAACAAAGACGCTTGACGAAATGAGCAACGAAGAGTGGGAAGCGGTATGCGACGGTTGCGGTCTGTGCTGTCTTACCAAACTGCAGGATGAAGAGACGGACGAGATCGTTTATACCCGTGTGGTTTGTCCTTATTCGGATCCGAAGACGGCACAATGCACCGACTATGCCAACCGTTCGACCAATGTCCCGACCTGCGTCCAATTGACTCGAGAGCGGGTTGCCGAATTCGATTGGCTGCCGGATACCTGCGCTTATCGGATTCTATATCGAGGACAACCGTTGCCGCAATGGCATCCGCTTGTTTCTGGGACAAGAGAAAGCGTCGCCGAAGCCGGTGTTGGCCTGCTAGCGATTCCTGTGGTGGTTGATAGCGGCGATCTGGATTATGAAGATTATCTTATCGAGCATCTTTAAAGGCGTTTAGAAGGTATAAGCATAAGATGCGGGGGCTTGAATCCGTTTTTTCCGGGGACAATTAAGAAATAAATAAATAGCTGGGCACTGATAAAAATAATTGATTTCAGTATGATTATTTTGAATTGGTGATTTTATCCTTTAGCCTTGAATATAAGAGTATTCTTTATTTAAAGAATTCTGATAGGTTTATACATAAAAATAAGGATAAAAAATGCAGCAAGAAAAAACGACGTGGCTTAATCTGCTCAGCGTCTCTTTGCCGGTTAAGGCACTTTTTACGGGCTATCTCCTGGTTGTCGGTCTCGGGCTTCTGATGGCCGGCGCCCAGATTATGTTGACGCACGGTATGGCCGACGGAAAATTCGGTTTATCGGTAGATGACATCGTTTACAGCTATTACGGAAATCGTGAAGGTTCCAAGCTGGAATCGAAACTCAACGGTTCTATGAAAGACAAGGCTACGCCGGAAGAGAATCTGACCATGATCAAATGGGCGCGTACCGGTGCTTCCGAAGAGGAATGGAAAAGCACGATCAAGCCGATTGTGGACAGCAAATGCGCGGTTTGTCATGCCCATATCGATGCGCTTCCGAACGTTACCCAGTTCAAGACGATGAAAGAGATCGCCAAAGTCGATGAAGGTGCTTCGGTCAGCGCGCTGACTCGAGTTTCGCACATCCACCTTTTCGGTATCGCGTTCATCTTTTTCTTTATCGGGCTGATTTTCTCGATGTCGGTCGGATTTAACCCTTGGCTTAAAGCTTTATTGATTTTTACTCCGTTTGCTTTTTTGATTGTCGATATCGCCTCCTGGTGGCTGACGAAAATCAATCCGAATTTTGCCTATTTTGTCATTATCGGCGGGTTTGGTTATTCTCTCGCGTCGACGGTGATGATTTTCTCGTCGTTATATCAGATGTGGGTTATGCCATGGCGCGGGCAGCAGAGTGAACAGAATACCTGGAAAGACTCCTGAATCGGCATTGGTTTTAGGCCGTACTGGAGCGCAGCAAAAATAAATCTCCGCATACAAAAAAGCCGCCGAGTTTTTCAACTTAGGCGGCTTTTTTATGAACGCGGAAAATTCCCGAAATCAGTGGTGGTGTCCACCTTCTCCGTGCGCATGTCCATGTTCAATTTCTTCATCTGTCGCAGCACGTACGCCGGTGATTTCGATTTCAAATGTCAGGTCTACGCCAGCCAACGGGTGGTTGCCGTCAACAGTCACGTTTTCACCTTCGATTTTGGTCACTTCCACCGAGTGCATGCCGTGCTCGGACTGAGCTTCGAAACGCATGCCGACTTCAATCTGCTCAACACCTTGGAACATAGCGCTAGGTACGGTTTGTACCAGCTGTTCGACACGTTCTCCGTAACCTTCAGCAGCAGGAACCTGAGCGGTGAATTTATCACCGACTTTTTTACCTTCCATCTGCTTTTCCAGTCCCGGGATAATATTACCGTGGCCGTGCAGATAAGCCAGAGGATTGCCGTTCGATGCATCCAGGGTTTCTCCTGCATCATTGCTCAGGGTGTATTCGAATAGGCCAACGATATCTTTTGTAATATTCATAAGATGTTCCAAGTTTTGTCGCTTTAAAAAGTTCTAAAACCGTTATCATACAGATTCGAATGTTTAAAAGCACATTTCTGCAAACATTTTCCAAACAGCACTCGATAAATAACTAAGGAGATAACAGGATGTTATGGCTTAAAACTTTTCATATTCTGTTTATGATGTCGTGGATGGCGGGGATTTTTTATCTGCCGAGAATTTTCGTGCATTTTGTTGAAGGCAAGGAAGCGGGACAGGATGTTACCCGTCTGGCGACTATGGCGGAAAAACTCTATAAGTTTATGACCATTATGATGATGCTGGCCATCGGTACCGGTCTTTGGCTCTGGTTCGCCTATTTTCCGCTGGCGAAGGATATGGGATGGCTTCATGCCAAGATTGTCGTAGTGGTGTTGCTGTTGGTCTACCATATGTGGACCAAGCGTCGCATGTTGGAGATGCAGGAAGGGCATCTGGATCACAGCGGAGTCTATTACCGTTGGGCAAATGAAATTCCGTTGTTGCTGGCGATTGCGATTCTGATTCTTGTGGTCGTAAAACCGTTTTAATTTACGCCGGTAGCTACCAGCAGATAAAAGAAAAGCCGGGCTGCAGAAACAGACCCGGCTTAAAAAAGGCGTGAGCTAAACGATTTAGGCTTTTAGGAGAGTGTTAATCCGTTTAAGTCATGCCTGTCAAAGCCCCGTTCAAGGGGCGTTTTGTTCTTAGGAGCACTTTTTGTATTGATCAGAAAGTCAGCTTCGTCCCGGTATACACCAGTCGCCCGCGCAGCGGCCCCCATATATGGCCGACATCCCAGTCGGAACTTCCGGCATCGGCGCCGTCATAGAATAGCGGCGAATCGCCTTCTCCTGTCTGGGTGTAGTCGGTAATATTGTTGACACCGGCATACACCTGCCAGTTTTTGCTGATCTCTTTGGCGATGCGAATGTCCGCTGTGACATAAGCCGGAGAGTGGTCGCCTTTGGAATCGACACCATTTGCCTGATTATAATGATCGAAATAAGCGGCATTCTGGTAGTCGTTGTAGTCTCGCTCGCCAATAGCGGTGACCGTCAGATTCATCTCCCAGCCGTGGCCTTCGTAATCCAGCATCAGTTTGGCGCGCTCCTCAACCGGTATGACTCCAAAAGTATCTCGGTAGGCACGGTCATATTGGAACATCTCGAAACTGGCACCGATCGACCAGTGCGGTGTCAGCTGGTGCGACGCGATAATGTCAGCATGCACGACCTGTCCGCTCTGATCCGAATTGACCAGTGTCGGACGGGTATAATTATCGGCGTCGATATAGGTTAGGTTATCGACCTTGGCCCAGGAGATTGTGGTTTCGAAAAGTGTTTCCGCGTCGTTATAGTTAAGTGCGTAGTGCAGGTTAGTCGACTTTTCCAGTTTATCGACATCAACCCCGAAACCGTCATCGAGAATGCCGTGATCCGCTTCAAAGAACTGTAACGGCACACGGTAACCTTTACCGGCCGAGAGTCTAGAAGTCCAGTTGAAGTTATGATCGTATCGCAGGTGCGCGCGTGGTGCGATCATGGTTTCGTTAAAGGTTTTGTTCTGATCGACAAAATCGACATCAATCTGGTCGATACGCAAAGCGGTGGCCAGCTCCAGTTTACTGCTCGGCGTCCAGGTGTCGCGGATATAGATCCCGTTGGCTTGCATGTCGTAAGAGTCGTCGGCAGGGTGGGTTCCACCAGTCGATTCGGATCGCATCTTATCCAGCTTCATATCGGTTCCGAAGGTGAGCTGATGCTCGTCACTGGCAAAATAGTCACCGCGGGCATCCAGATAGATAATCTCCTGTTCCGCTTTGTAGGTGGTCGGTTCATAGATTGCGTCCATGCTGGATTCGACAAAAGAGCCTGTCAGGCGTGTCTGCAGATTCTCGTTGCGATCGGAGTACCATTTCGCCGTTAGGCTACGCTTTTCGGACTGGATGTTCTCGAGAAAATCGCGGGCCGTCGTTGTACTGTCAGGGGTGTTGTTGATTGAATCGTCGGTAAAGCCCGGTTCGTCAGTAGCTTCCTGAGTGCGGGCGTCATTCCGCGATCCGGCCAATGGCGATCCAACGACAGGTCCGCCGAAAATTTCCGACTGCTGGTCTTCGACGCGGAATTCAAGGCGGTTGTTGGTGTCGATCTGATGCCATAATTGCGCATTCAGCGCTCGATTTTCCAGTGCAGGGGATTCATTGACCCAGTTATCATCCTGATCGTACTGATCGAGATTATCGCTTTGTGCGGAAACCGCCAAAGCCGTTTTACCGTCTTTGGAGACTTTACTGCCGGAGATTTGATACTTGCGGTATTCCTGATTCCCCTGCGACAGGTCGACAACCAGACGATCTTCTCTGGGGGCGCTGGTGACGACATTAACGACTCCGCCGATCGCTTCGGGGGCAATCAGAGAAGGGCCGGCGCCACGGGATATTTCAATGGAGCTGACACCCGCCATCGGAATTGCATCGAAACCGTAGAAGCCTTCTACGATCGAACTGTTCGGCACGCCGTTGGTCATCAAAGTCGTATGCTCGCCTTTGAGCCCGTTAAGCATAATGCGTTTTACGCCGCACATAGAGCATTCGTTACTTACACGCACGCCCGGTTCGTCGGCAATGGCCTGAGCCAGATTGGCCGCCTGTTTTTGCTCGATCTTTTTCGATGAAACGCTTTCGGTATGCACAGTGTCATCTTTTACTTCAAGCATTTGCGATTTGGATTGAAGGTTTGTTTCCTCTACGGTAACCGTATTTAGTTCGGTTCCGGCCTGTGCCGTGCCGGTAAAGCCAATGAATAGGGCAATCTGTAAAGGTTTAAGTCTGATTAAACTAGGACGGGTAAACGGCATTCTATTTCCTGTTTGTCTTATCGTTGTTAAATATTTGTATTAAGTTCTAGAGCTTATCTTTGCTTTTCTTTATAAACGTAAGCTTAATGAGAATGATTTGTGTTTGCTATTTTGTTGATTGGGGTTGCAAAAGTCAAGCGAAATGATAATAATTACTATTAATAATATGTATTAAGGTTCCAGGAGGTTTCTTTATGAGTCCTAAAATTCATTATTTGCGGTCTTCACAGCAGTTGGAGACAACAGAGGTTCAGGCAGACGAGTTGGCCGTGGCACTGCCGGCGCATATCCTTGAGCGTTTGATTCGTGAGGGGGCGATTCGCCCGAGTGAGTTGCGTCCTTTGCATTCGCAGGCCAAGCAGGAAATCAAAAAGTTTTGTCTAAGCGCCTGTCAAGGGCGTGACTGCGTCAGCTGTATTTTCAGAAATAAGTGCCACTTCAGGGAAGAGTAATTTCATAAGCGTCGGTTTTGATACCGAGGAGTAACTATCGTTAGCAAAGGGTTTGGGCTAAAATAGCGCCACGAATTTTAAGCAGTGGTGGAAATTATGTCTAAACAGAATCCTACGATCGGTGTTATCAGTCTCGGTTGTCCGAAAGCGACGGTCGATACCGAGCGTATTCTGACTCAATTGCGTACCGAAGGGTATCAGCTGACTAACAGCTATGAAGACGCCGATACGGTTATCGTCAATACGTGCGGTTTTATTGACAGCGCCGTTCAGGAATCTCTGGACACCATTGGCGAAGCCCTGGAAGAGAACGGTAAAGTCATTGTTACCGGGTGTCTGGGCGCGAAAGAAGATGTGATTACCGACGTCCACCCGAAAGTACTGGCTGTTTCAGGCCCGGCCGCTTATCAGGAAGTGGTTCAGGCGGTGCATGACGTGGTTCCGCCTCCACAGCACAATCCGTTTGTCGATCTGGTTCCGCCACAGGGTGTTAAGCTGACGCCGAAACATTACGCCTATCTGAAAATTTCCGAGGGTTGTAACCATCGTTGTACCTTCTGCATCATTCCGTCAATGCGCGGCGATCTGGTCAGCCGTCCTGTAGCCGATGTTATTTCTGAGGCAAAACGTCTTAAAGAGGCCGGGGTTAAAGAGTTGTTGGTGGTGTCGCAGGATACCGCCGCTTACGGTGTCGATGTTAAATACAAAACCGATTTTGCCGAAGGGCGCCCGACGAAAACTTCTATGGTCGGTCTCTGCGAAGCTTTGGGTGAAATGGGTGGCGTCGACAATTTCTGGGTCCGTTTACACTATGTTTATCCTTACCCGAATGTCGAGGAAGTGATTCCGCTGATGGCAGAAGGGAAAATCCTACCGTATCTGGATATGCCGTTGCAGCACGCCAATGCGCGCGTGCTGAAAGCGATGAAGCGTCCCGGTAATGTCGACAGAACCTTGGAACGCATCAAAAAATGGCGCGAGCAGGTACCGAACCTGACGATCCGCTCGACCTTTATTGTCGGTTTCCCGGGAGAAACCGAGGAAGAGTTTCAGGAACTACTGGACTTCTTAGAAGAGGCGCAATTGGATCGCGTCGGCTGTTTCCAGTATTCGCCGGTGGAAGGGGCGGTTGCCAACGAACTGGCCGAACCTGTTCCGGATGAAGTTAAACAGGATCGCTGGGAGCGCTTTATGGAAACCCAGCAGCGCATTTCCGCTGCAAAGATGCAGGCCAAAGTGGGGCAGACGATGCAGGTTCTGGTCGATGAAATCGATGATCAGGGGGCGGTTGCTCGTTCTATGGCGGATGCGCCGGAAATCGACGGTCTGGTCTTTATCGAGGACGGACATCACCTGCAGCCGGGGCAGTTTGTTCAGGTTGAGATTGTCGCCGCTGACGCCTATGATCTTTGGGCTAAGCCGGTGGAAGAGTTTGCCGAGCAGGAAACCTCTTTTATCGAACTCGGATAATCGCAGCAAATTGCCTGGATGTCTTTATGATGTCTTTATAAAAGGAGCTTCGGCTCCTTTTTTATTTGCACAGATATTTACCCCATCATACAATTGACATGGAGAATCACTGGTCACTTTGCCTTAAATAAAGTGGCGGCTTTAATGGAAATCGAAACATTTAATGTCTGTAATAAAACTGACTAAAGCGGATATTAAACCGCAGAAAATCGAACAGGAAATGTTGCAGTTGCTCTCCGAGCTCAGATTGTTCAAGTCGCGTATTGAAAAACTCGACAAGGAGCAGTTCTGGCTGCCGGAAAACTGGCGCAGCGAAAAGCATCCGGCGATTGCTCAGTTGGCCGGCCATCTGGCGCAGGTACATTTTTTACCGCAGCAGGATTCAAAAGAAACCACGCTGTTGCCGGGAATTGTTCTGGCGGATGAAAGTTTAATCCGCGAAGTAGAACGTATTAATGCATTGAAGGCGCAGTTCAAAGCGCGTATGACGTTTGCCAAAAAAACGCTCGGGCGCAGTCCTTATCTGAGTCTGGTTAAGCAGGTGGTGCATCCGCATTCCATCAGTCTGCTACAACTGTACCGTGACTTTCGTTGTCTGTACGAACCGGTAATCGAAGTGAAGTTTTCCTGGGTATTTAAAGAGACAGCGAATGTCAAACTCACGCCGCAGGGGGCGATCAAGCACATTGAAGAACAGATCGAGAATCCGAAAATCCGCCAAGACCTGATTCATAAGGTAGCCGGGTTGGGAGCGGTCGATTTTCTCTATCAGCGCCAGATTGCGCCGCATTTGCAAGCGAATATTAAATTCGAGACAGGTAAGCCGATCGCCAAAAAAGTGCATTCACCGCTGTTTCTTATGCAGGATCGCTTCCCGCAATTGTCACAGCAGGAGCTGCCGATCGAGCCGACACCGGTTGTCAGCAAGCGCGCACCGCGCAAGGATAAAAAATCCTGGCAACGTCTGTATGAAGGATTGAATCTGTTCTATGCCTGAGAAATTGCAACAAAAATCGGCAATCTGCGGTTTTGCGCCGATTGTTCCAGAAGAACCGAAATTGATTATTCTCGGCACTATGCCGAGCGTAAAGTCTTTGCAAGATGCGTTTTACTATGCGCATCCGCGTAATGCTTTCTGGCCGATTATTTCCTCTCTGGTCGGCAGAGTGTTGATCAGTGAAGAGGATAAACGCCGCGCCTGTAATGAGTTAGGCATACTGCTTTGGGATGTGCTTTCGGCCTGTGAACGCGAAGGCAGTCTGGATAGTGCCATTAAACAGCCCGAAGCGAATGATTTTGCCGCTCTTTTAGCGCAATTTCCGCACATCAAATCGATCTTTTTTAACGGCCAGCCGGCGGCAAAACTGTTTCAACAGCAGGTCATTAAAAAGCAATCGTTGCCCGATGATCTCATTTTAACGACGCTTACTTCCACCAGTCCGGCCAATGCACGCTTAACAATTGATGATAAGATATTGTTCTGGAAAGAAAAATTGTCACCTGTTCTGTTTAATTAATCCTAATATTCTCTAACAGAATTCTGAAAAATCCGGTAAAATACCGGGTTTCCTTTAATCACTTCATGTAGGAGATTTGCCTTGCAAGCAGAGACTCAGAAGTCGACAAATGTTGTATCCGAATTGTTGTCGCCAGCGGGAACGCTGAAAAATATGGAATACGCTTTCGCTTACGGAGCCGACGCGGTTTACGCCGGTCAGCCGCGTTACAGTCTGCGTGTACGAAATAACGAATTCAACGAAGAGAACCTGGCGAAAGGGATCGCCCGTGCGCACGAACTGGGTAAAAAGTTCTATGTGGTGTCGAACATCGCTGCGCACAATGCCAAGGTCAATACCTACATGAAGGACATCAAGCCGATTATCGACATGAAGCCGGATGCGCTGATTATGTCTGATCCGGGTTTGATTGCGATGGTTCACGCCGAATACCCTGAGCAGGAAATTCACCTGTCGGTGCAGTCCAATGCGGTGAACTGGGCGACGGTCAAGTTCTGGTACGACAACGGCGTGCGCCGTGTGGTTCTGTCGCGCGAGCTGTCAATCGCCGAAATCCGCGAGATTCGCGAGAAGGTTCCGGAAATGGAATTGGAAGTGTTTGTCCACGGTGCTCTTTGCATCGCATATTCAGGCCGTTGCCTGCTGTCCGGTTACATCAACAAGCGTGATGCTAACCAAGGTACCTGTACCAACGCGTGCCGTTGGAATTACAACACCTATGAAGCCAAAGAAGACGAAACCGGTGAACTTGTAGGTACGCCAAAAGTTAATGTTGAAAATATTACCGATTTGACGGGTACTACGGATCGTCCGGCACCGGAAATGCCTTCTTATGAACCGACTTTGGGAGAAGGTGAAACCACCGATCAAGCGATGCTTCTGGAAGAAGAAGGGCGCCCGGGTGAACTGATGCCGGCTTTCGAAGACGAGCACGGTACCTATATCATGAACTCCAAGGATTTGCGTGCAGTCGAGCTGATTCCGGAACTGGTCGATATGGGTGTACACTCGCTGAAAATCGAAGGGCGTACCAAGTCGCACTACTATGTCGCGCGTACCGCTCAGGTTTATCGTAAAGCGATTGACGATGCGCTGGAAGGCAAGGAGTTTGACCGTTCATTACTGGAAGATCTGGAAAGCTTGGCGAGCCGTGGTTATACAGAAGGTTTCCTGCGTCGTCACGTGCATTCGGAATACCAGAACTACGAATACGGCGTCTCAAAATCGGAACGCCAGCGTTTTGTCGGTGAAGTGGTTGATGTGGTGGAACGCGACGGTCGTTCCATGCTGGAAATTGATGTGAAAAACAAATTCTGTGTTGGTGACTCGATTGAGATCATGTCTCCGGCCGGCAACGTATCGATGGTTCTGGATCATATGCAGACGCATCATGACGAAGTGGTTGATTGTGCTAAAGGTTCCGGCTGGCGTGTTCGTATCCCGAATCCTTTCAAGGACTTGGACAAAGAGACTCTGCTTTATTGCCTGATTATGCGCAACGAATCATGGGGCGGAGACGTCAAGCGTGACGCCGCGGCTAAAAAAGCTAAAGAAGAGCAGGAAGCCAAGGATGCAGCAAACCGTGCAGCTGCCGCAGCAAAAAAAGCTAGCTAAGGAGTTTTGAGCAATGGCGCTTAAAATTCTTGAAGGCTGCATTAACTGCGACATGTGTGAACCGGAGTGCCCGAATAAGGCGATTTCGATGGGCGAAAAGGTCTATGAAATCAATCCGGATCTGTGCACCGAGTGTGTCGGCTTCTACGATAACCCGACCTGTTTAAGTGTTTGCCCGATCGATGTGATCATTAAAGATCCGGATCGGGTTGAAGAGCACGATACGCTGTATGAAAAATTCGTTCATCTGGTGAATGAAGATAAAATATAAAACAGCTTAAAATAAAAGCGAAGCCGGGAAACCACTTCGCTTTTTTTATATCCGCAATCGATCCGCTACCTTGCAGGACGCGGAGTTTTGCTAGAGTATGTATTTCCCATGCGCGCCTGTTTAAGGAGAGAATAGTTGATTGTTTTTAAAACCAAAGATTATCCGGATGTCGCTTATTTTGATCAAGTTGCCCTGAACTTGATTTCCTTAATGGGTCACAGCGAAACGGTTCCCGGCGCTTTAACCGATAATGAGATCGAACAGGCATTTAATCACTTGAAGAATGCGATTTCGTCACCCAGCGCTCAAAGCGGCGATAGTTGGGATGATGATTCGGTTAGCATGTCACACCGAGCCGGCCCTTTACTCGATTTATTACAAACCGCCATGCGAAATAATGAATATGTGATTTGGGAAAAGACACTTCGTTAATACAGCGAAAGCGTCAAGTTAACCTATATTTCAACCAGCGACTGAACAGAAAAGATGACAATACATTACCTAATCCAAACCTTTGATAATCAAGAACCACCGCACCTTCTAAAAACCATCAAGATCAGAAATGCCGCGTCCTTGCCTTCAATTGATCACACTTTGAATATCGATTTCGAAGACTATGTCGTTAAGGAAGTCAGACATAGAGTCGCATACAAAGAGCATAGTATGACTGACGAAAAGGGGATTCTTAGCACTTATCAGGAAGTCGATGGCATTGTCGTTATTGCTGTTAAAAAAGAAGACAGCGCGTCCTATTCAGTCAAGTGATGGATGTCATTCCAACTGTCATGCGTAAATTAAAGGCTGACTAAAATTAAAACGTATTTAGTAAATTGGCTTAAGCCTTTAGTCTTTTCAATTACTTTGTTTTCGCAGTCAGCGAATGCTGATTCGATTTCGCAATCTGATTACACCTCGATTGGACAAAAAATTTACCAGAATGAGTGCGCAGGCAAACCCGAATATCTGTTGTTCTGGAGTGAAAAAGAGGCGTTTCCTTCTTTAGGCATCGGCCATTTTATCTGGTTTCCAAAAGGTGTAGATGCGCCTTTTGAACAGACGTTTCCCGAGTTTTTACGCTATGTGCAGCGTAATTCATCCTCGACAAAATTGCCTGTGGGCAACGCCGGGTTTTCCAATGCGCCGTGGAAAAACCGCGAAGTCTTTTATGCTTTGAAAGAGCTTGGAAAACTGGCGGACTGGCAGGCGTTTTTACAGGATACATTTGCTCTGCAAGCCGCTTTTATCGTGCAGCGTTTTCAATCAAAGCTTCCGGAACTTTTGGCTCAGGTTCCGTCTAACCGACGCGACGAAATACAATCAAAAATCGATGTCTTGCTTGCATCCGAAAAGGGCATGTTTGCTTTGGTGGATTACAGCAATTTCAAAGGATTGGGGACGAACTCTAAAGAACGCTATCAAGGAAAAGGATGGGGGTTGGTACAGGTCTTGTTGGCTATGAAGCTACCTGAACACCTGAGTGAAACCGCTGTTTTGAATGCCTTTGTCCGTGCCACGAAACAGACCTTGCAACAGCGAACGCAATTGGCTCCGAATCCGAAACTGGAAGCGAGTTGGTTACCGGGCTGGTTCAAGCGTTTAGACGCCTATCTTTAACCTGCCCGTTTAGTTGTCCGGTTATTTTGCCAAAGGAAGAATGCTTACGCCCAGATCCGCTGGTTTGGCATGGTACAAAGAACTTAAGACAATACCGTCGACACCGCTTTGCGCATAGCGGCGAACATTTTGTTGATTAATTCCGCCGGCGATAATGACTTTTAGTTGCGGAAAGTTGTTTTTTAACTGTGCAGTCCACTGGCTTAAGGTATCCACTTCAACCTTGTCGAACTGGATCAGGTCTGCACCGGCCTGTGCAGCTTGCTGAGCCTGTTGTACAGTGTCGCATTCAACCGAAATTTTCTTCTCGCACGCGGACTGCTGCAGCTGTGGGATTTTGTCGTGCAGAGCGTCACGTCCGCCGATAATATTAAGATGATTCTCAAAGATCAGAATGGTTTCGGAAAGCCCGAGTCTGTGTGGGTGTGCGCCGCCGTTACTGATCGCTTTGATCATCGGTTTTTTCATGCCGGGCAGGTGCTTGCGGGTGACCAGCAGTGGGATGTTGCTGACCGCCTCAACCTCGGCAACCATTTTAGCGGTATGGGTGGCGACACCACACAGATGCTCCAGCAGATTCATAGCGACTTTCCAGCCGCGGTGCAGAGCATCGGCACGTCCGTCAACGCGGAGAATTTCAGTTTCGGCCGGCACGTCTATGCCCGAAGGCAGCTGTAATTTAATCTCTGCGCCCGAGCAGCTCGAAAATGCGTGCGGCTTCTTCCATCATGCTTAAGCGTGTTGCATGCCGGGATTTGACCGTCAATCGTGCAGATTGATTGTTAATTTCGAGAAGATGGCCGGTCAGGTCGAGCAGTGGGGCATCTTCGTTAATCCAGGATTCAATTTCATGGGTTTGGAAATAGATCATCTTATCGTTGTTCGTGTTGAGTTGCTTAGATTGTGTTGTGTAATAAATCAGAATTCTTTGAGATGCTTGCTGCTCCCAAGACATATCCTGGGATATGTCATAAAGCATGCTCAAAACATGTCCGAAAATATGCCTTAAGACGCCGCCAGTACTTGGACGGGTATAAGGGTTCAACCTCAAAGAGAGGTCAGTCGACGGCAACCATAACGTTGGACGCTTTGATTACTGCATAAGCCTGTTTACCGACTTCCAGACCTAATGTTTCTACGGAGCTGTTGGTGATAATCGAAACGATTTCGACACCGTTGCCGACTTCAATCACGACTTCACTGTTGATCGCTCCCATATGGATGGCTTTTATGGTGCCTTTTAACTGGTTACGTGCACTAAATTTCATTTATAACTCCTGAATTTCATTGTTACTGTTATTTTATATTTCGTTAGGTATATAACGATAGGTGAAAAAAATCCGTCTGCAAAGGAAAGAAGGCGGATTGAATTTCGCTTATGAATTTTTCATTATTTCTTTTAGGTAATAACGAAAAGCACGTAAATTTAAAGATAGATGTCGCTGAATGTCAATTGAATTTCGGTGATGGATTTCAAAATTAAAGTATAAAAATGTTTTATAAATAGGTATTATTTATTAGTAGATAATAAAAGTTAATAATCTTGGGCCAAGTTTATTTGCTGTTTGTTGAAGATCAATGCAACGAATTGAAACGTCTTTACACGGGCATAGCACCCGTTTCAAATTCAGGAGAGTGACAATGAGAAAACCTTTCATCCATGCTGTTCTCGGTGCAGCAATTCTATCCGCTTCAGGTCATGTTACGGCGAGCGAAACCGGTGTCTGTAAACCGGTGGTGCCGACTGCGCAGGCCATCCGTGCAACATTGCATGCCAATTACTTGCCAAACTTCATTCCAATGATCGTAAACAGTGAAAAGGAGCTTAATCTGACGGAGGAACAGTGTCGTACCTTCAATAAGTTCCGCTCGGAAAAGGCGGTCAAAGGAAAACAGTTGATCGAGCAGATCAATGCAATGGAACAGGAATCCCGCGTGATGGCATTGCAGGGAGAGAGTCTTGAGGTGATTAAGCAACGCCATGCGAAAATCGCGGAACTTCGTGAAAAGTTGGTTGAAGGCAAAATGAAATGCCACCAGTTCGTAAAGAAAGTTCTTAGTGCCGAGCAATACACCAAGCTGGTTAAGGATATCTATCCGCAGATGCGCAGCAAAGCGATGGAAATCATCAACGTTAAATAATGTTATCGTTTGTACAAATAAAAAAGCCGGCATGAAGCCGGCTTTTTTATTTATGGGGTGATTGTATTTAGCTTAAAACTCTTCCCATTCGTCACCACCACTCTGGCTGTTGCCGGGAGCGGGGATTTGAGCGGGTTTGGCAGTGCTTTTCGTCTCCTTTTCCGGCGCTGAAGAAGCTTTAGCAGGCTGCTTGGCCGTCGCTTTAGGCGCCGGAGCGGCAGGCGAACTGATTTTCGGCGCGACGTAACTGGGCTGGTTACCGGTTTTAAAGAAGGCCATATTCTGTTGCAGCACTTGCGCCTGTTCGCTCATGGTCGCCGCTGCCGCAGAGGTTCTGTCAACCAGTGCCGAGTTTTGCTGGGTTGCGATATCGATATCGCTGATCGCTTGATAGACCTGATTAACGCCTTCGGATTGTTCGGCGGAGGCATTGGTGATCTGGTGGATCATGCCATTGGCTTTATCGATGGACTCGGTAATGCTCTTGATGACTTTACCGGTCTCGCTGGCCAGTTTGGTTCCCTGGTCAATACGCAATACGCTGGAATCAATCAACTGTTTGATGTCTTTCGCTGCATCGGCGGATTTTTGCGCCAAAGCGCGTACTTCACCGGCAACGACGGCAAAGCCGCGACCGTGTTCTCCGGCACGTGCCGCTTCGACCGCAGCATTCAGTGCCAGCAGGTTGGTCTGGAAAGCAATGCTGTCGATCAGGGTGACAATTTCGGCAATTTCGTGACTTGAATCCTGAATCGAGCCCATGGCTTCAATGGTTTTTTCCATGACCTGACCTGCCTGCTCGGTCTGACTGTTGACTTCTTCGAACAGAACGGCGGCATGATGAGCGCTTTCAGTGTTGTTCTGGACCGCGGAATTCATCTCTTCCATAGTCGCCGAAGTCTCTTCCAGAGCCGCTGCCTGTTGCTGTACGCGGGAACTTAAATCGGTTGCGTCGCGCGAAAGCGTTCCGGCTTCGTCACTGACGGTCGCCGAAGTGTGTACTGCTTGATCGACCGTTTCCGCCAGTCGTTCAATCGATTGATTAATCGCGTTTTTAAGCTGTTCCAGCTCGCCTTGATATTCGCCGTTAATGCGTTGCGTCAGGTCGCCGGAGGCTTGAGCGGTAACCACTTTGGTGATTTCGCCAAGTGCTTGTTCAAGTTCGTCCATCGATTGGTTGATGCGTTCTTTAAGCGTGGTAAGTTCGCCGTTGGTTTGCAGGTTAACGCGGCTGTTGAAACGTCCCTGACGCATATCCTGCATGACCAGGTTAATGCCCTGAATGATTTCGTTGGTCTCATTCATTGCCGTTTGCGCGTTGTCCAGCATGGTACGGAAATCGCCTTGAGCCATCCCCGAGTTGACGGCAATGTCGTATTCGCCGTCCTTAAGTGATTGCATGACATTCGAGAGCTCATGCATTACATGAGATATGTTCTTGGCACTGCTGTTAACACCATCTTTCAGTGCGCCAAGATCCCCTTTGTACTCTCCGCTGATCTGGCGTGAGAAATCGCCCGAGGCAATCGCCTTAACTACGTTATTGGCCTCGTCCAGCGCCTGACTGATGTTATTCAGCAGGTTGTTTAAAGCGCTCGCGGTACGGCCGACTTCATCCTGACCGTTAACCGTGAACTTCTGACTGAAATCGCCGCTGTTGACAATCTGATCGGTCATCTTCTGCACTGATTCCAGCGGTCTGATGACGACTCGGGTGACTACCATTACCAGAATGCCCGAAAGAACAATAATGCCGAAAATAATGCCCAGAATCGACATCCAAGCTGAGTTCATCGCCTGATTAATCGGGCCTTCATAGACGTTTTTATCCAGAATGAAAATATGGCGGCCGAACGCCTGATTGTTTTCATCCAGTGCCGGCACGTCAATATAGGCTTTATTACCATTTACATATACATGATGATCGTTAGCGTCGACTTCTTTAAAGCTGCTTTTGACCATTTCCAGCGATTCCGGTTTAAACCAGCGGTCATTGGCAACGACATAGTTATTTCCGATTGAGGTGTTTTTATTCAGTAGCTGAGCGTTGTTGAATTTGTTCTGTAAATACTCTTTGCTGACAAGAAGTACCCAGTAACCGTTGTTCTCTTTGACAAAGGTTTTGCTGACGGAAGCCAGACCTTGCGTCATTGACAGCATACCGACCATTTCACCCTGATAGAGAACCGGTGACAGAGAGACTACGCCAACACCGCGTTCGTCAATCGTCAAAGAACCGAAGGCCTGCTTGTCTTGTTGAACTTTTTTGAAAAAAGCATTTTGTGCGTGATTGGTGCTGGGATTGCCTTGATGCCATGATTGAATCAACGATTGCCCGTTGGTAGCGATCAATTCCGTCTTAATATTCTTATAATTTGTCTGATCGGCATAACGTTGGCGAATGGAATCGATCAGTTGTTTGGCCGCAGATAATTCGCCGCTTCTCAGGGAGTAGATTGCCTGATCGTTAAAACTGAGTGCTGTGGAGCCGGTAATTCCGCCCTGAACCTTTAGATGCAGCTGGTCGTCGATAAAGGTTTTCATTTGATGGGTCAGTCTGTTTTCAACTTCTCCTTTAACCGGAGCGACGGAGGTGAAATACAGGATTACGCCGATAACGAATGCGACTGAGAGGCCGACGATAGTGGCAATGGTAATAACTTTTGTTCTGAGCGAAGATTGGGCGGACATAGATTTAGCCTCGATGGGGTTAGATCATTTATAAAATTACCGGGAGATTTTGATGTGCGCCTGGCGTGCCAAAGCACGTCAAAGCATGTCAAATCGTTACTAAACTGTAACGGCAGTAGCCGATAATCGTCAATTATTATAAGGTTATTCTTGGAATTATTACTTATAAACTTGATTAGGAAAAAGGTGTGCACACGACTTCTTTGCAAAAGGCCGCGGCGATCTGGTCTGCCTGCCGGCCGAATTTTCTTCTATTAGGGTTGATAATGCCCTTATCTGCCACGGCTTTGAGCACCTATCAAGGCATTGACTGGCATCCCGTTGTGCTTGCGTTGTTACTGCTTAGCGCCTTGTTGGCGCATGCTGCGGTTAATTTGCGTAACGAAATCGAGGACACCGAATCCGGCCTCGATGCAATTACCTTTAAAACCGCTTTTAGCGGAGGCAGCGGGGCGCTGCTCGGTTTTCAGGCAGATCTTGGCTTTGCCGAACGCGCTTATCAGATTATGGTTGCGGTGTTGCTGGTGTTGGGGTTGTATTTTTCCTGGAGTGTAAGCCTGTGGCTGCTTGTGTTGGGTGGGATCGGTCTGATTTTGATTCGTTTTTATACTTCGACGATCACGCGACGTCCAATAGTTTATTGGTTGGCGGCCGGATTGGGATTCGGGCCGGTAATGCTTTTGGGGTCCTATTGGGTCATTGCCGGCCAGGTGGATAGCGCAGCACTGATTTTTGCATTGATCTGTTTTTTTCTGGTCAATAACCTGTTGCTGCTTAATCAGTTACCCGATATTCAGGCGGATCGAAGCGTCGGCCGCAGCAATGTCTGGATCGTCTATGGCAATAATAGCGCCTATTCGTTGTTTGTTTTTTCCTGCTTGAGCAGTCTGCTTCTACTAGTGATTATGGCGGCGCTGCTGGAGCATATGATTCTAAATCTGCTGACCCTTTGGGCTGTGCCAATGCTCTGGATGGCGGTACATTTGAAAAAATGGCTTAAAGAGAATCCGGACATGACAATCAGCTTAGAAAATTTACCTATTTTGCGCCCAATTCTAGCAATGAATGTCATAATAAACCTCTTTTTTCCGTTGAGCATCGCTTCTGTCCTGATGATTGGAACTGGTGCCGTTTGAATACAATTTGCTACGAAGGAATTCGAATGTTTGCAACCCTTACTGATTTTGTCGGCAATACGCCGCTTGTCAAAGTTCAGCGTCTTCTCAATCCGCAAACCAACAGCGTGATTCTCGCCAAGCTGGAAGGGAATAATCCGGCGGGTTCGGTCAAGGACCGTCCTGCTTTGTATATGATTCAGCAGGCGGAAGTGCGCGGAGAGATTAAGCCGGGGGATACCCTGGTCGAAGCGACAAGCGGAAATACCGGTATCGCACTGGCTATGGCAGCGGCCCTGAAAGGCTATAAGATGAAACTGATTATGCCGGACAATATGAGTATGGAACGCAAAGCGTCCATGTCCGCTTATGGAGCCGAATTGATTACGGTTTCCAAGGAAGAGGGGATGGAAGGCGCTCGCGATCTGGCTCAGAAAATGGTCAGGGACGGTCAGGGGGTTATGCTTGATCAGTTCTCCAACCCGGATAATCCGCTGGCGCACTATCATTCGACCGGCCCGGAAATCTGGCGCGATTCGCAGCAGAAAATTACACATTTTGTCAGTGCAATGGGCACCACAGGGACCATTATGGGCACCTCCATGTATCTGAAAGAACAGAATCCGGATATCCAGATTGTCGGTGTGCAACCGCAGGAAGGAGCCGCAATCCCCGGGATTCGCCGCTGGCCGAAGGAGTATATGCCGAAGATCTACGAGGAGACTCGTGTAGATCGAATTATTGATATGTCACAGACATTGGCCGAAGAAACTATGCGCGAGATGGCGCGCAAGGAAGGTATTTTTGCGGGTGTTTCTTCCGGAGGCGCTATGGCTGCGGCGCTGAAGGTCGCCAATGAAGTGGAAAACGCCGTGGTGGTGACGATTGTCTGCGACCGTGGCGACCGTTATCTTTCCACCGGTGTTTTCAATTAAGCGCGTACAACAGAATCATGCAGGATAAGAAGAAAAAATGGCAAGGGAAATCGAACGTAAGTTTTTAGTCGAGGACGAGAGCTGGAAAGCGTTAGCGCACAAGAAAACGCATTTTGCACAAGGTTATTTGACTCCTTTGAAAGGGGCAGTAAAGAGTTCGGTACGGGTGCGGATCGAAGGAGAGCGGGCCAATATCAATATAAAAAGTCTTGAGATCGGTTTAAGTCGTGACGAGTATGAATACTCGATTCCCATGGAAGATGCCGAAAAAATGTTAAAAACGCTGGCCGTCGGTCCAGTGATCGAAAAAATGCGTTATCTGGTGAACTACGGCAGTCATACCTGGGAAATCGACGAATTTTACGGGGATAACAGCGGATTGATTGTAGCCGAAGTGGAAATGGCGTCTGAAAACGATGAAATAGCCATGCCGGAATGGGCCGGTAAAGAGGTGACTCACGAAGCCCGCTATTATAATATTAGTCTTTCCGAATATCCGTACCAGAGCTGGAACGAAAACGAGAAAAAAGGATTTTAGTTATGCGCCAACAACCAAATAAAGAGTTTAAAGGTCAGTGGAATCCGCTCAAAGCGCTTCCGAAGGCGTTGTTGATCGCCGGTGTTTTCGGGCTTTCGCAGGGAGCTCATGCCAAGGCGAACGGGCTTATTGATGTCTATCAGATGGCATTGCAGTATGATCCGGTATTGGCCCAAGCCAAAGCACAGTATGAAGCCGACAAGGAACAGTTGAATGCGTTGGAGGGCGGTCTTTTGCCGCAGATTCAGGCCGGCGCTTCCTATACCAATTCCGATAGTTCGCTGTCCGGTTATGACGCCGAATATACCAATATGTCGCTGAGCCTGAATCAGAGCGTATATCAGCACGAACTCTGGGCTCGAATCGATCAGTCGGAAATTGCGCTGCAGGCCTCTCAGGTTGCTTTACAGACAGCCGAAGAAGAGTTGATTCTTAAAGTTACGGAAGCTTATTTCAATGTGTTGCTTGCCGAACAGACATTGGAACTGTACAAGTCACGCGAAAAGTCCGATCTGTTGCAGCTGGAAAGCGCTCAGGCATCGGCAGAAGTCGGTTTGGCGAGTCAGGTGGATGTTCTGCAAGCCAAATCCAGTTACGATCTGTCAAAATCGAACCGTATTAATGCCGAAAACAGTCTCGATCTGGCACAGGAAGAGTTGCTTAAAATTACCGGAAAACCTTTCGAATCTCTGAAAATGTTACCGCTTGAAACGCAGCTGCCGCACTATGAACTGAGTCTTGCCGAAGTGGAAAATCAGGCTCAGGAGAATAATCTGGGCGTTCGCGCTTCAGTTTATCAGGCGCAAATCGCCAAGCAGGAGATTGAAGTGCAGAAGTCGGGGTATTGGCCTGTCGTTTCCGCTCAAGCACAATATAACGATCGAAATTACCAGACCGATCAATCCGATGTTTCCGACACCTCAATCGGGGTTAATGTGACAGTTCCGCTATACACCGGTGGCAGTACGACTTCGAATGTCAGCGCGGCCCGCTTTGCCAGTCAGAAGAGTAATGAGGCGTTGCGTGACAGTAAAAACCTGGCACGTCTCAATGCCCGTTCGCAGGTACGTAATATCCAGCGCGGCGAAGTTTTGATTGCCGCACTGCGTGAAGCGGTCAAATCGAATGATGCTTTCCTCGAAGCGGCGGAAGAAGGCTATAAAGTCGGCCTTAAAGATATGCTTGAAGTTTTAAGTGCACGTGCCAATCAGGTTGATGCGCGCAAAAATCTTGTCGAAGCCCTGCACAATCAGGTTCTAAACCGTCTGCGTCTGGAATCTGCGCTCGGCGATCTGACACCGCAGGATCTGGAAGAGTTCGACCGACTGCTTAAGGCGGGAAGCAACGCCTCTTGATGGACGGCGAATCTGCTTTATGAATGACTTTTATTGCCGTCGGCGTTTCTTAAAATATGTTTCAACGGCCGCAGCGGCTCCGTCACTGCTGGCCGGCTGTTCTCAGCCTCTGGCCTATACCACGATCCGCATGGCGGTGACCGGACGGCCGCAAATGCTTGACCCGCGCAAGGCGACCGATGCGCTTTCCAGCCGGGTTAACCGCCTGCTCTATCGTAAGTTGATCGATTTCAACGACCGTTTCGAACCGATTCCCGACCTGGCCGACTGGCAAAAGCTGTCGGATACGCATTACCGTTTTCGCCTCAGGGAACAAAGCCGTTTCATCAACGGTGATCTACTGACCGCAGAAGATATCGCGGCAACCTATAACAGTGTTTTGGACAAAGGTTTCGGTTCCGCGCACCGCGGATCGCTGAAGAATATTCAGCGTATCGAGGTTATTGATCGAAACACGGTCGATTTTTTTCTGACTCAGGTGGACGCATTGTTTGTCGGCCGTCTGGTTATCGGTATTGTGCCTAAAAAACTGGTTGAGAAGCAGCACCCGTTTCATCTCGATCCGGTCGGTTCTGGTGCCTGTCAATGTCTGAAAATATCCGAGCAGTCGATTGTTCTGCAAAGGCGCGAAGACAAAGTTCTGTTGGAGTTCGTTCCGGTTAAGGATGCCACCGTGCGGGTACTCAAGCTGCTGAATAACGAAGTGGATCTGTTACAGAACGATCTGTCGCCGGAACTGGTCAATTATTGCCAGCAGCAGGATGGGGTTGATGTCAGTTTTCGTGAAGGAACCAATTTCGGTTATATCGGTTTTAACTTTGACGATCCGCTATTAAAGCAGCCTGCGCTTCGTCAGGCGATTGCACATGGCATTAACCGTCAGGCAGTGATCGACAGCATGTTTAAAGGGCATGCACGACTGGCGCAGGGGCTTCTGGTTCCTGAGCACTGGTGCGGTGTCGAAGGAATGCCGGACTATGAATATAATCCGGATAAGGCCCGAGAATTATTACGACAGGTCCAGGTACCGCCTGAATTGCTGAAACAAGACGCCCAGAACCGGACGGTGATCGAATTGAGTTACAAAACGTCAAATGATCCGACGCGGATTCGTTTGGCGACCATTTACCAGGCGCAACTCAAGCCTCTGGGAATTGAACTGAAGATTCAGAGTTACGACTGGGGAACCTTTTATAACGACATTAAAAAAGGTCGTTTCCAGCTATACAGTCTGGCTTGGGTCGGCGTTAAAAGTCCAGATATTTTCCAGTATGTTTTCGCGTCGAATGCGATTCCTCCGAAAGGGGCTAATCGCGGACGCTATGTCGATCCGGTCGCTGATGATCTGATTTTGCGTGCCGGACAGAGTCCGGATCTTGAAGAACAAGCCGAACTTTACCGGCAGCTGCAACGTCGCCTGCATGCCAGTTTGGCAGCCATGCCTCTATGGTACGAGGATCAGTACG
The DNA here is from genome assembly GCF_017571475.1 of Thiomicrorhabdus sp. 6S3-12. Lineage (GTDB taxonomy): Bacteria > Pseudomonadota > Gammaproteobacteria > Thiomicrospirales > Thiomicrospiraceae > Thiomicrorhabdus. The sequence continues at coordinate 23,901 of NZ_JAGETW010000009.1, forward strand.
CGATTCACAGCAAGCATGTTCATGGCTATCGTCTTTTTGCCGATGGCCGTTTCGATGGTCTGCTTGATGTTCAAAAAAATATTTAAAAGACTTTCTAATTGCCAGTTAATAAAGGCTTATGTTTTTAAGTGTCCAGTCTGATCGGCAGGCGACGACTGCCCCAGGTTCCCGGCTTCTCGGCAAAAACACCGGCAATTTCACTGTTGCAGTGATTGCATAAGGTTTTGCCGTCTCTGCTGTGCAGATTCCATTCACTGAGGTCGTAACGGGTGCGGCCGATTACTTTTTCGCCGCAATGCGGACAGTAAGTCCCTTGGCCTTCGGGATCGAGTACATTTCCGGTATAGACATACTGTAACCCTGTCTGCATGGCAATTTTGCGCGCCTTTTCCAGCGTCGCAGCCGGAGTGGCCGGGTTATCCATCATCCGGTAGTCGGGATGATAGGCGGTGAAGTGCAGGGGAACCTGTTCTCCGCAATGTTCTGCGATCCATTCGCACATAGCGGCGATTTCCTGTTCACTGTCATTTTCGCCCGGAATCAGCAGTGTAGTCAGTTCCAGCCAGCAATCGGTTTCCTGACTGACATATTCGATTGTTTCCAATACCGGCTGCAACTTCGCGCCGGTTAATTGCTGGTAAAAGCGTTCGCTGAAACCTTTGAGGTCGATATTGGCCGCATCCATTGCCTTGAAAAAAGATTCGCGCGGTTTTTCGCTGATGTATCCGGCGGTCACAGCGACATTTTTAACGCCGACTTCGCGGCAGGCTTCGGCAGTATCGAGGGCATATTCATAGAAAATAACCGGATCGTTGTAGGTGTAGGCGACCGAGGCACAGTTGTGGCTCTGTGCCGCTTGCGCTAGGCTCTGCGGCGCTGCGCGGTCGAGCAGCCGATCCATATCTCTTGCTTTGGACATGTCCCAGTTCTGACAGAATTTACAGGCCAGATTACAACCCGCCGTGCCGAAAGAGAGCACGGAGGATCCGGGGAGAAAGTGGTTCAACGGTTTTTTTTCGATCGGATCGATGCAGAAACCGCTGGAACGTCCGTATGAAGTCAGCCACATTTTATCGTCTTTACGGCCGCGTACGAAACAGAACCCCCTTTGTCCCTCATGCAGTTTGCATTCGCGAGGACAGAGATCGCATTGAATTAAACCGTTCTCGAGTTTGCGCCAGTGGCCCACAGGGACGACCGAATCTTCGGCTAAATCGACATTTTTCATGGGTATTCTCTTGAAAATCATTTATTTACAGTTATATATAGTGGCAAAGGCACTATTTTTTCAAGGGTTTTATGCTTATGACATCAATTCGCGCAACGGCCGTAGCCGGTCTTTTCTATCCGGATAATGCAGAGCTTTTAAACGGTTGGCTGGCCAAGACACTTGGCGATGCGGCGAAGGGTAACAAGGTGGAAACGGCAATACCCCGTGCAATTATTGTTCCGCATGCCGGTTATATCTATTCCGGTGAGACCGCAGCCAAAGGATTTGAATTATGGAAAGGCGCGCAAGATAAAATCCGTACTGTCGTCGTGATCGGCCCTGCGCACAGAGTCGGATTTCGCGGCGTCAGCACGGTGGATTTTGCGGCTTTGGCGACGCCGCTCGGGGAACTGGGGCTAGACGCTAAATTACGAGACGAACTTTTACAGCGCTTTGACTTCCTGAGCATTCATAATGCGGCTCATGCGGACGAACACAGTCTCGAAGTTGAGTTGCCGTTTATAAAATATCTGTTGCCAGATGCGCAGGTGTTACCTCTGCTGAACGGCTCGGTTTCCGTGCAGGAAGAGGTCGATTTGATACGCGATTTATGGCGTAGAGACGGGGTCTATTTCGTTATCAGCAGCGATTTGAGTCATTTTCTCGAATATGACGATGCCCGCAAGGTAGATGCTGAAACGGCAGATTTAATTGAGGCTCGGGGTTGGCAGGCGCTTTCCGGTGAAAAGGCTTGCGGTTATAAGGGGATTCAAGGGGTGCTTGCCGCGCTGGAAGGGCAGTCATTACAGATCGAGCGTTTGCAGACTTTGAATTCCGGTGATACGGCCGGCGATAAAAGCCGGGTCGTTGGTTACGGAGCCTGGGCATTGTACGAAAATCCGCACGAGGTGAGCTAAATGCAGAAAAGTGAAAATGCACTAGAATACAAGCAGATAGACACGGCTTATGCGCTGAATGAACCGCAGCAGCAATGTCTGTTGTCTTTGGCAAAGGGTTCGATAGAAAAAGGCTTAAAGGGTGTTGAAAACAATGGGTTAACGGCGGAACTTAATCTGGATGGTCAGCTGGCCAACCCCGGAGCCAGTTTTGTCACCTTGAATAAAGAGCAGCAGTTGCGCGGCTGTATCGGCAGTCTGCTGGCGCATCGTCCTCTGGCCGAAGATGTCGTGGCCAATGCTTTCAATGCCGCTTTCAAAGATCCTCGTTTTGCCCCTTTACAGCTTGAGGAAACCGATTTGCTTGAAATGGAAATTTCCGTCTTGAGTACGCCGCAAGAAATACAAGCGATTGAAACGCTGGAACAGTTGCTGGAGAGTTTGCAGCCGGGTTTGGATGGTCTGATTCTGACCCAGGGTTTCAGGCGCGCGACCTTTCTCCCTTCGGTTTGGGAGCAATTGCCGGATAAGGAAGAGTTTGTCCGCCAGCTGATGCGCAAGGGAGGCATTATGCAGTGGAGCAGCGAAATTCGCTGCGAACGTTATCATTCGTTTAAATTCGGCGCTCAATGGCAGGAGATAGAATCGTCCTAGTGTTGAATTAAGCCGGAATTGCCAATAAAACCTTTAAGGTTTGTGAAAGCGTTCTAAAACAAGGTTAGAATAGTTGCCGCACCGCCTGTAATGCGAGGCGGTTTTGTTTTTTTATCGGTGTATGCGTTCGGTACGACAGTTATCATGTCGAATCCTGTGTTGCGTATTTTATGAATTTGTCCGCCAGGTGGCTGTTGTTTGAAGTTTTCGATTCAGGTTTCCATTGCAGATCAGCGACTCGATTTAACAGAGGACGGTCGTGTGCTTAAACGCTATTCCGTCAGTACGGCTATGAAAGGGCCGGGCAATACTAAAAATTCGGGGCAGACACCGATCGGCAAACATTACATTCGCGCCAAAATCGGTGGCGGAGCGCCCGAAAATACGGTTTTTGTCGGTCGCCGGACGACCGGCGAGATTTATTCTCAGGCTTTGGCCGAGCAATATCCCGAACGCGACTGGATCCTGACCCGTATTCTCTGGTTATGTGGCATGCAGCCGGGGATCAATCGTCTCGGGAATGTCGATAGCATGCAACGTTATATCTATATTCATGGAACCCCGGATTGTGAACCGATGGGAATTCCTTTATCGCATGGCTGCATCCGCATGCGCAATGCCGATATTATGGAACTTTTCGATCGGATAGGATACGGAACCGAAGTGGAGATCCTTCTGTGATCGGGTTTATTCTGCGTCTGTTCGGATCGATTCTGTTTGTCTCTTTTATTGTCGGAACGCTGGTCTTCATGCTGCTGCATCTGGTACCGGGCGATCCGGTTGCCGTCATGCTCGGCGACTGGGCGTCTCCGGCAGACGAACAGGCGCTGAGAACGCAGCTCGGTCTCGATATGCCGATCTGGCAGCAGTACTGGCACTATCTTGCCGGTCTTGTTCAAGGAGACTTGGGCAATTCGCTGTTTTATCAGCAACCGGTTGCCGATTTGATTGCCGAACGTTTTCCGTTGACAGCGCACCTGGCGGTAATGTCGCTTTTTCTGGCCATTCTGATCGCTTTCCCTTTAGGAATCTGGGCGGCGCTGCGCGCGGGCAGGTGGCCGGATCATTTGTCCATGGGGGTTTCGCTGCTTGGCGTTTCCATTCCGAATTTCTGGTTGGGGCCAATGCTGATTCTGGTGTTTGCATTGTGGCTTGGCTGGTTGCCGGTCAGCGGTGCGCAGCAGCCGTGGTCATGGGTTTTGCCGACGGTGACCCTGGGAACGGCCTTGGCCGCTATTCTGGCGCGTATGTTACGCGCTTCTCTGCTTGAAGTGATGCATGAGGATTATATTCGTACGGCTCAGGCCAAAGGCTTGTCTTCGATTCAGGTGTATGGCCGCCATGCGCTGTTTAACGCACTCTTACCCGTCGTAACCATTCTCGGTTTGCAATTGGGTACCCTGTTGGGCGGAGCCGTGATTACCGAGGTGGTTTTCGACTGGCCGGGACTGGGAAATCTGCTGGTTGAATCGATTCAGCGGCGGGATTATCCGGTTGTACAGGGGTGTATTCTGGTAATCAGTGTCGCCTATATCAGTATTAACGGTCTGACGGAGCTGGTGTACGCCTGGCTCGATCCGCGGATCCGTCTGGCGAAATAGAGGAATATCGGCTGCTACCGATAGGTATTGTGATTAGGGATGATTGGTAAGTTCAGTTTTCTACTTGTATTTCTATGGCTCTTGATGGCAGTGTCTGCGTTTTTTATCGGCGAGGGCGCTAACCAGGTCAATCTGAACCTGCTTTTGACTCCGCCCGGCAGCGAGCACCTTCTCGGTACCGACGAACTCGGCCGTCCATTGCTGCAAAGAGTGGTTCTCGGCGCACAGACCTCGTTAATGGTGGCACTGAGTGTGGTCGTGTTTTCGGCGATGATCGGCACCACTATCGGTATCGTCAGCGCTTATTACGGCGGTTGGATAGACCGTGTTCTAACCAAAATCATTGATGTCTTTCTCGCTTTTCCCGGTCTGTTGCTGGCCATTGCGCTGGCGGCGGTGCTCGGGCCCGGAATCGAAAATGTCATCTTTGCACTGGTTGTCGTCGGCTGGGTCGGTTTCGCTCGTCTGGCGCGTGCACAGACCTTGAGTTTGCGTTCTCGGGAACATATTCTGGCGGCAAAAGCCTTGGCGGTACCGAACTACCGTATTTTTTACCGTCATCTGCTGCCGCTGATTCTGGCTCCGCTCGGAGTGGAAGCCACTTTTGGTATTGCCGGAGCGGTCATCGCCGAGGCAGGATTGTCGTTTCTCGGCCTGGGTGTCCAGCCGCCGGAGGCGTCATGGGGAAATATGATTAAGGAAGGAACCCGTTATCTTCTGGTGGCACCGCATCTGGTTCTGGCGCCGGGTATTGCGCTTATGCTGCTGGTTCTGGCCGTCAACCTGTTAGGCGATCAGTTACGCGACTATTTGGATGTCAGAGGTCGCCACCAGCATAAGGCCTAAGCACTTGCGCAAATTGATTTGATTAATCCAGCCAGCGGATATCGTCGCCACACTGGATTTCTCCGGCTTGCAGGACTTCGCAGCGTGCGCCACCGCGCCAGTCAGGTGTCAGGGCGGCTTTCAACCCGGGGGCCAATTCATCCATTCTCGGACAAGGATCGGTTTCGCGAGTGATTCTGCAGATAACGCTTTCTCCGATTTGCAGTCGACGCCCGATATCCTCCGCCGAGAAATCGATATGGTCGGCTAAAAGGTTGGCCCGGCGTTCCTGCCAGTCAATCTCTGCACCGGCGTCTGCACAAGCTTGTTGCCACGCGTCGCGGCTTAGAATGGTAAGGCTGGTGCTGGCACGTTTATTACCCTGGTGGTCTCCAAGTCCGTTTTCGGTATTGACAAAAGCGTGCTGATGAAGAGTAATAGGGCCTCGGCTCTGTTGATGGGTTGCTATGGCCAGTAACTTCGGCATGGTAAAAGCTCCGTTTAGGATAAAATCATCGGGTTAAATTTTTACTATTTTATAGCGTTCCGATGACAGCAGAATGAAAAACGCAGCTCGATTTGCACAGGCAAAACTGTATGAATAACAAAACAAGACGCAAAGGAATTGTATGGTAAATCAATCCGGTAAGGCGATGTCTTTAGGCTCGATTATGGTTGATCTGCAAGGTACCTCGATGACCAGTCAGGAACGGGAGCGCTTACTTGATCCGAAAGTCGCCGGCGTCATTCTATTCAGCCGGAATTTTGAATCGGTCGAACAGTTGCAGGCTTTGACGACGGAGATTCATAAGTTGCGGCATCCGCGTTTATTGATCGGCGTTGATCATGAAGGCGGCCGGGTGCAGCGTTTCCGTCAAGGCTTTACTCATCTTCCGCCTATGCGTCTATTGGGCGCTTTGTATCAAAAAGACAAGAAAGCGGCACTGGATTATGCTCACAAAATCGGCTGGCTAATGGCCGCAGAACTGTTAAGTGTCGGCGTCGATTTCAGCTTTGCCCCCGTATTGGATCTTGATTACGGTGGCTCCAAAGTGATCGGCGACCGGGCATTTGCGGCGCATCCGAAAGAAGTGGCCGAACTGGCGCTGCATTTAATGAATGGTATGAAGCAGGCGGGAATGGCCTCGGTGGGCAAACATTTCCCAGGGCACGGTTTTATCGAGGCCGACACACATACTGAAACCGCAGTCGATCCGCGCACGCTGCAACAGATTCAGCAGCAGGATATGCAGCCATTTCTGAGCCTGATCGAAAATGGTCTGGATGCGATTATGCCGGCGCATGTGATCTATCCTCAGGTAGATTCCAAGCCGGCGGGCTTCTCTGAATTCTGGTTACAGAGAGTCTTGCGTCAGCAGTGTCATTTTGAAGGCGCGATTATCAGCGATGATCTATCTATGCAGGCTGCCGTTGAATATGGCGATGTTACCCAGCGGGTTGAAGCCGCGTTACAGGCCGGTTGCGACCTGGTTCTGGTCTGTAACGATCCGCAGGCTGCGGATCAGGTATTGGCCAGAGTGCAATGGGTCGGTGATCTCCTGAGTCATGCCAGATTGATTCGTCTGCATGCTCATCATCAGCATCAGATTCATAAACTGCGCTATGAACCTCTCTGGCAGGCTGCGGTACAGGCAGTAGATCACCTCAACGGCTGGGCGGAAAAGCATGTCACGGACAACACGACAGGCGAATTTTCCGCGTCACTGTTAAATTAATTCCAACTGAATCAATTCTTAAAGGTTTTATCAATGACATTCGGCATGCAAAGCTTAATGGAACTCTGGGAATATCTGGTTATGCTGTTCGGTGGACAGGTATGGCTTTTGATGGTTACGCTGATCTTAACTGCAACGGCTGTGGCCGATGTTATTCAGAGAAAGGTTTTAAGTGTTCTGCATAACCAGCTGGTTAGAAGAGAAAAAATCTGGCTGGACAGTTTTGTCGACGCGGCGCGCTCTCCGGCGTCTTTCTTTATCTGGGTAACCGGTACCGTTCTGGCGTTAAATACGTTGATACTCAAAGTCGGAATTTACGTCGAGCTGGTTAAATACATTACCGATTTCAAATCGACCATTCTGACTTTGTCGGTCGGTTGGTTTGTGATTCGTCTGGTACAGCGTCTGGAACTGCATCTCAAAGATGTGGCCAAAGAAGACGACCGTTTGGACGAGGTAACCGTCGAAGCGCTGGCCAAAATTATCAAACTGCTGGCGTTTGTTCTTACCGGTCTGTTTTTCCTCAGCGCCTTCGGAGTCAGTATGACCGGGTTGCTCGCTTTTGGTGGGGTCGGGGGTATTGCCGTCGGTTTTGCCGCTAAGGATCTGCTGGGGAATGTGCTCGGAGGCTTGATGATCTATCTGGACAAGCCATTTACGGTAGGCGAGTGGATTCGTTCACCGGATAAGGATATTGAAGGGACGGTTGAAAATATCGGCTGGCGTATGACAACGGTGCGCACTTTCGATAAGCGTCCTCTGTATATTCCGAATGGGATTTTTGCCAATATCTCGATCGAGAATCCGTCGCGCATGACCAACCGGCGTATCAAGGAATCCATGGGTATTCGTTACGCAGATGTCGGTAGAATGAAATTGATCGTTGACGATGTACGTAGTATGTTGCTGAATCACCCGGAGATCGACACCACTCAGACGTTGATTGTCAACTTCAACGGCTTTGGCGCATCGTCACTGGATTTCTTTATTTACACCTTTACCAAAACCACCAACTGGATTCTGTTCCACGAGATTAAGCAGGATGTACTGCTGAAAGTGAGTGAAATCGTTGAGAATCATGGTGCGGAGATGGCCTTCCCGACACGAACCCTGTACATCGAGAAGGACGAAGTGGAAACTGCGGCGAGCGAGCCAGCGTCAGAGCAACGCTGACGCTGGATTAAAAGTTGGCTGCGGTCGTATGATGGCTCTCAAGTTTCGCCTTGAGATTGGTCAATGATTGATAGGGCATGTCTACCGCCATGCTGTTAGCCAAACAACTCGGCAATAGTCCGCCGGGCTGCGCCGCCATTTCGAAAATGACCCGAGTCGTGTTGTCATTGATTTTCTGCAGCTTCCAAAAGCCGTTCAATTCGGTAATGCGTACCTTGTTTTCTTTTAACGGAAGCGCATCCGGTTTCGCTTGCAGAGTGATCGTGATTTCGTCCTGTTTTGCATCATCGACGGTAACCTGGGTTACGCTGTCGCGATCGCTGACCGGCCAAGGGGCATTGGTGACACTGTAAATCAAAAACTGTTTGTCTCCGGTCTGTTTAATACGTTTCGCTTCCAGAGTATTGAAATACCACTCTTTGGCTTTTGGCGTATCGGAAATAAAATCAAACACTTGCTGAATCGGAGCGGCAATCGTTACCTCGCCGCGAAACGCCTTGAATTCCGAGTTTTCGACTTTTTTGGTCCATACGCGCACATCGTTATTATCAACGGTAGTCTGTTCCTGCCACGCCTGAGCCATCCCTGTATGGAAGAATAAACTGATAGCAGCCGCAGTCATAAACTGTCGTAAAGTCATTGCGGAAACCTCTTATATAAGAAAATACTGATATGATTATATCTAAAAGTTTTGCAAAATAATATAAGTAAATGATTATATTATTTAATGATAAGTCTTAAGGATAGGCTTATTCGATTAGAATAAGTTATTGAAAACTAAGGAATGGCGGGGGTTAGAGGATAATGACTTCCGGTTCCAGATAGACGCCGAACTTGTGGTTAACGGCTTCCTGAACTTGTTGCGATAACTCGACCAGTTCGTTTCCTTTCGCTCCGCCGAGGTTGACGATGACCAGCGCATGTTGTGCGGAAACGCCGGCCGCGCCGATATGTTTTCCTTTCCAGTCACATTGCTCAATCATCCAGGCTGCGGGAATCTTATAGGTTCCATCGAGCATTTTGTGGTGCGGTAGATCCGGGTTCTGTTCCTGGAGTTGTTTGAAATAGTCGGCATCGACAACCGGGTTTTTGAAAAAGCTTCCGGCATTCCCCTCTACGGCAGGGTCCGGAACACGTTGCTTGCGGATTTCGACGACGCGGTCGAAGACCATTTTCGGCGTAATGCTGTCTTTGTTGATAATGTCTCTGAAAGAGTCTCTTAGAGGCTCGTACGAAAGGTTGGGTTTGCCGCTGGCAAATTTTCTCAAGCGCACTGTGATACGGAATACCATCAGGCGGTTGATGTATTCCTGCTTGAAGATGCTGGTGCGATAGCCGAAGTTACATTCGGCGTTGCGGAATTCTCTATGCTGGCCGTCAAATACATTCAACGTTTGTACACGGGTAATCACATCCTGAGCTTCAGCTCCGTAGGCTCCGATATTCTGCACTGGTGCTGCACCGACCGAGCCAGGAATCAATGCGAGGTTTTCAAGCCCCCACCAGTTGTTTTCGACGCTATATTTAACCAGATCGTGCCACTTGACTCCGGCACCGACCGTCAGCCAGACGTTTTCGTTGTCTTCTTTGACGACGCGGATTTTATTGTAACTGCAGCGCAGTGTCAGGCCCTGAAAGTCATGGGTAAACAGAAGATTACTGCCGTCACCGATAATTCGCCAAGGTAGAGAGGCCAGTTTTACATCGGTGCGCAGTGTCAGAATATCACTCTGCTTATTGATCTCGACGTAGTATTGACTGCTTACATCGACATGAAAAGTGTTGTGTTTGAGTAGGGAGTAGTTGGCCTGAATGTGCATAGCATTTGTGTATAATGATTCCGCAGTAGGGGAGTATTATAAAGGAATATTTATGGGGCAACTAAATCTTTCTAAGGAATCTTGGTCATCCCAGACAGTCTTTATTTTAGCAGCCGTCGGTTCGGCCGTTGGCTTGGGGAATTTATGGAAGTTTCCCTACATTACCGGTGAAAACGGCGGCGGAGCTTTCGTCTTGGTCTACCTGATCTGTATCCTGCTGATCGGAGTTCCGGTTCTGATCGCCGAATTTCTTCTGGGTCGCTCCGGTGGCGCCAACCCCCTGCAAACCATGGCCAACCTTACGCGACGGCACAAGGCCTCCAAACTCTGGTGGCTTCTCGGACTGAACGGTGTTCTGGCCGGCGTTCTGATTCTCTCGTTTTATACGGTTATCGCCGGTTGGGGTGTAGCCTATTTCATCAGCAGCTTGCAGGGCGGATTCGATCATATTTCAACCGAAGCCGTCGGTGCACATTTCTCAGGTTTATTGCAAAGCCCCTATCAACTTCTGTTCTGGCATACGGTTGTCAGTATTGCGACGGTTATGATTGCCTCCCGGGGGATCCGCAGCGGTATCGAAAAAGCGATTAACTTTATGATGCCGGGGCTGCTGATTATCCTGCTGATTCTTCTCGGTTACGCGACCACCACCGGCGCTTTCGGCCAGAGTTTCAGTTTCCTGTTCAGTCCGGATTTTTCCAAGCTCAGCTGGGAAGCGGTGTTGATTGCAATGGGGCACGCCTTCTTTACCTTGAGTATCGGTATGGCGGCAATGATGGTTTACGGCTCGTATCTGGGCGAAAAGCAGTCGATTATTAAAGCAGGACTGTGGATCGCTGCAGCGGATACCTTGATTGCGTTGCTTGCCGGTCTGGTGATCTTTTCGATCGTGTTCGCCAACGGTATGGAACCGGGGTCCGGACCAGGACTTCTGTTCCAGACTTTACCGGTTGCTTTTGGTCAGATGTGGGGCGGTGTCTTTTTCGGAACCCTGTTTTTCGCTCTGGTGGTTATGGCGGCTCTGAGTTCGGCCATTTCATTGATTGAGCCGGCCTTAAGCTGGATGGAACAGAGCTGGGGAATGAAACGCGCCAAAGCGGCATGGCTTCTGGGATCAGTGATCTGGTTTATCGGTATAGGCACGGTATTTTCTTTCAACCGTTGGGAAGACTTCGAGGTATTGGGCGGACGCAACATCTTTGAAACACTGGATTTCATCACCACCAATATTATGCTTCCACTGGGCGGAATGCTGATGTGTGTATTTGTCGCCTGGGTTATGAACGATCAGGTACGCGAAGATCAGTTGAAACTGGCGCCTTTGTGGATGAAACTGCTGGTTTTTGATCTCAAATGGATTGCCCCGGTTGCCGTAATGGTGGTTTTTGCCTCCAATCTGGTTGCGGCCGACAGTACTGTTATTATGGTCGGCATCACCCTGATGCTGTATTCCGCCTATATCTGGCAGCGAAAAAGCCGTCTGGCTTAGTCTGGCTTAAGGGCTTGCTAAAACCTTTTCAGGACACGGTTTAAAAAAACGTCCGGGCAAGCAGCGGGGCGGCTCTCTCTTGAAGAGACGCAGCATGCTCTAGTCGTGACTGCTTTCTTTATATTCCTGAGTCCACGCAGGGTCGAATTCGATCTGGTTTAATTCCAGTCCCAGATCCGCCATACGTTTTTCCAACTCATCTTTCTCTCGCTGTATATCCAACAAGGCCGAACTGTTTTGATCGAATTTATGCATTTGCGTCAGTCCGAGATGGTAGAAGCGCAGGATTTTCATCGCTTGCTGGTCGCCTTGCTGTGCCGATTCCTGAATATGGCGCAAACGATTGGTGACATGCATTAAATTGCGTTTCAGGCGAAAGCCGTACATTGCCTCGTGCATAAAAGGTTTGTCGGCCATAAACGTCTTGACGATAAAAGCGGTAATCAGCAGGCCGACAAAAGCGCCCAAAAAGTTCAGGACCAAGTGGTTATTGTTGTACGGGCCAAGGTAGTGGACGCTCAGGCTGGCAAAAATAAAGCCGATCACAATGAAGATGGCCATCATGATTAAGGTCGCGTTACGTGATTTAGTGCGATAGACCTTTGGGTCGATAGGTTCGATCTGAAACATAGCCGCTCCGTTTTCCGTTCGTTAATCCATTAATGACAGACGGCTATTTTAGAGAGAATTTGAGATTTGTCAGCTATTCGGTGGAATTTTCCTGCGCGACAGGCATTTGATATCCTGTGCGCAGGGGATAGGGAGCGTTTATTGGACGCCGTCCAGTCTGCCGGTGGTGTCGATATCGTGATAGCGTTTGCAGGCTTCGAACACATACTGGCTGCAGGCGATGCTGTAGAACTGTTTCGCCTTGATCAGATCCTGTTTGACAAGTTGTTCGTATCCGGTCGCATACATATTGGCCAGAGCAAACGCTCCTTGCGGAGAGTTCTGGGCACTTGCCGATTTGAGAAGTTCGATGGCCTGTGCCGGGTTTTTATTGATTTTCCCTTCCAGAATCCATTTGGACATAATGACTTTCGCCTGCGGATTGTCTTTTTCGACCGCTTTTTGCACCCAGTTGCGCGCTTTATTCGCATCCGCTCCAACGCCCGGTGCACCTTGTTCATACAGCATTGCAAGGCGGGTCATGGCCAAAGGTTCATCGCGATTGGCGGCTTTATCAAACCAGAAAAGTGCGTTTTTTGCATTGCGTTTGACGCCGACGCCGTCGGCATACATAACACCGGTGTTATACATCGCTAGAGAGTAGATTGGATCCTGTAGTTTTTCGCGCAGCGCCTGACGCGACAGCTCGCGATGCCAGTGAAAGGACTGCTGATAGTCGACGCTTCGGGAATTCATCGCATCGCCGTAGATTCGCGCCAGCTGGTATCGGGCTTTCGGATCGCCCTTGATCGCCGCCTGACAAATCTTTAGAGCTTCGCCCTGGAAAGTATTCAGACAGGCATTGGGATTGAAAGCATACAGTTGCTGGCTGATCAGCATGGCGCTCAGCGCGGTGAGCAATTTTCCGATGACGGAAAAACGTTGTTTTTTTGGGGTATTGGTGTTGGGAGAGCTAAGTAATTTCATAGAGTTCTGTTGTAGTGTTTTTGTGGTTGCCGTAAAGGTCTTTCAATTACGGAACTTAACGGTTTTGATGCTGAAAAATACGATTAAAAACTGCTAGTTAATATAACGGACTCGTTGTGGATTAACAATCGCTTCTTGCTGTTAAATGGCATGTGTTTACATTTTACTTGGCGTTAGGGATAAAACCTCTTGTCGTAAGTGCGTGCCGAATTAGCGGTTGAATTCCCGAAGATTCCCGTTATACTGATTGGCAAATTTGTCGGAGTGCCTTTAGACATAGGCTGAGATCGCGCAAGCGGGATCCGTTGAACCTGATCTGGTTAGTACCAGCGAAGGGAACAATCGTCAGAATGAAACCTTAGTGCTGCATGACTGTTTTCAATTTTTGAAGACAATTCTGTCAGTGACACCTTAATGAGATTCTTTCGAATCCAAGAGTTTTCATTTCCTCTATTTAGATGTCTATCGAGTTCTTCGCCTAATTAAATTTATTGTTAATTGATAATAGGCAAGAAAATGAGTTCAAATCACAAAACGACTGACCGTCGCGAGCGTCGAGCGGCTGCCGAAGCGTTTATCCAGAACGTTTCCGGGCAATCTTTTCCCAATTCCAAAAAAATCTATGTAGCCGGACAACTGCATCCGATCAAAGTCGGCATGCGCGAAATCACTTTGAGCGATACTTACGTTTCCGGTCCGGAAGACAATCCTGTGATGGAAAAAAACGAGCCGGTATGCGTTTACGATACCTCCGGTCCCTATACCGATCCAAGTGTGACTATCGACGTTTACAAAGGTCTGCCGAAATTGCGCCAATCATGGGTTGTCGAACGCGGCGATACCGAGGTTCTGGATTCGGTCACTTCTAAATTCACTCAGGAGCGCCTCGCCAATGAAGGGCTCGATCACATCCGTTTTGAAAACCTTCCCGAAGTACGTCGTGCAAAAACGGGCAAGAACGTCACTCAGATGCACTATGCTCGTCAGGGTATTATCACGCCGGAAATGGAATATATCGCGATCCGCGAGAATATGAAGCGCGCAGAGGTTCGTGACGAGATGATCCGTCAGCAGCATGCAGGGGAATCTTTCGGCGCCAGTATTCCTCAGGAGATTACCGCGGAATTTGTGCGTGACGAAGTGGCCCGCGGTCGAGCGGTCATTCCGTGCAATATCAATCATCCGGAATCGGAGCCGATGATTATCGGGCGTAATTTCCTGATCAAAGTTAACGCCAATATCGGCAACTCTTCGGTCGGATCGTCGATTGCCGAAGAGGTCGAGAAACTGGTCTGGGCCACCAAGTGGGGCGCGGATACGGTAATGGATCTGTCGACGGGCCGAAATATCCACGAAACGCGTGAGTGGATTATGCGCAATTCGCCGGTGCCGATCGGTACGGTTCCAATCTATCAGGCTTTGGAAAAAGTTAACGGAATTGCCGAAGATCTGACCTGGGAAATCTTCCGCGATACGTTGATCGAGCAGGCTGAACAGGGCGTTGACTACTTTACGATCCACGCAGGTGTTTTATTGCGCTATATCCCGATGACCGCCAAGCGTGTAACCGGTATCGTCTCACGCGGAGGTTCGATTATGGCCAAATGGTGTCTGGCGCATCATCAGGAAAATTTCCTGTATACGCATTTTGAAGAGATCTGCGAAATTATGAAAGCCTATGACGTCAGCTTCTCGCTCGGTGACGGTCTGCGTCCCGGGGCTATTGCCGATGCCAATGACGACGCGCAGTTTGCCGAACTGGAAACGCTTGGCGAATTGACCAAAATCGCCTGGAAGCATGACGTTCAGGTGATTATCGAAGGCCCCGGGCATATTCCGTTGCACATGATCAAGGAGAATGTCGATAAACAGCTTGAGGAATGCGGCGAAGCGCCTTTCTATACGCTTGGGCCACTGACCACCGATATCGCGCCGGGTTACGATCACATCACCTCCGGTATCGGTGCAGCCAATATCGGTTGGTACGGGTGCGCCATGCTGTGTTATGTCACTCCGAAAGAGCATTTAGGGCTGCCGAATAAGGATGATGTCAAAGAAGGCTTGATGGCTTATAAGATCGCGGCCCATGCCGGCGATCTGGCAAAAGGTCATCCGGGAGCGCAAATTCGCGATAACGCTTTGTCCAAAGCGCGTTTCGAGTTCCGTTGGGTTGATCAGTTCAATCTGGGTCTCGATCCGGAGCGCGCCCGCGAATACCACGACGAAACCATTCCGCAGGAATCCGGAAAGGTGGCGCATTTCTGCTCGATGTGCGGACCGAAATTCTGCTCGATGAAAATCTCTCAGGAGGTGCGCGATTATGCGGCTGAACAGGAAGCGGCCGGTAATAACGGACAGATCACCGAGATCACATTGGACGAAATCAAAGCCGGCATGAAGCAGAAATCTCAGGAATTTGTGCAAGCCGGTAGCGAAATCTACCAGAAGGAAGCGTAAATGAGTGGCCGAGTCGATCGGTCTGTGCAAACAGGGACCAAGCCTAAAATCGCCATTTTAGGTGCTGGTCTTCTGGGGCGTCTTTTGGCATTTTCGCTGAAAGACGAGATGCAGATTGATCTGTTTGATCAGGATGATGGTCAAGGGGAGCAGAGTGCCGCTTATCTGGCGGCAGCGATGCTTGCGCCTCTGGCTGAATCAGCGGAAAGCGGTACCGGCATTATGCGGCTCGGAGAGATTGCGCTGGAACTGTGGCCGAGGATTTTACAGTCTTTACCGAAGAAGGTCTTTTTTCAGCGAAATGGTTCACTTCTGCTCGCCTTCGAACAGGACAGAGCCAGTTTGGAGACTCTGCAGAGGAACTTGAAAGGGGATAATTACCGGCGGATTGATCGTGCCGAGATTGCCTCTCTCGAACCGGAGATCAATCAGCGTTTTGCGCATGCTCTGTTCCTTCCCGAAGAAGGGCAGCTGGACAACCGTCAGTTGCTTGTCGTCCTAGGTGAAGTCTTGCGGGTGCATCCACATATTGACTGGCAAACACGCAGCCATGTCCGGCTTTGCGAACAAGGTTTACGGGTAAATGACGAATTCCGAAACGGGTATGACTGGATTGTCGATTGTCGCGGTTTAGGCGCGGCAGAAGACGCTCAGCCGGATCTGCGCGGTGTTCGCGGGGAAGTGGCGCGGGTGCATGCACCGCAGGTGACTTTGCAGCGCCCGGTGCGTTTAATGCACCCCCGTTATCCGATCTATATCGCTCCGAAACCGGACCACCATTTCGTCATAGGGGCGACTCAGATTGAAACTCAGGATCGGCGTCAGCCGACGGTGCGTTCTGCGTTGGAACTGCTCTCTTCCTGTTTTTCGGTGCACAGCGGATTTGCCGAGGCGGAAATTCTGCAGATTCAGTCGGGTCTCAGACCAGCATACCTGCATAACGAACCGCAGATGCGGGTTAAGGGGAAAATCATCAGTCTTAACGGCCTGTTCCGACACGGTTATCTGCTTTCTCCGGTACTGGTAGACCTGTGTCGCAGCTATCTGCTTGGTCAACCGATGGATCAGCGTTATCTGCACGCCTTGCCGGAACTGTTGCAGATTGCTGATGATGCTCATGCTTTTCAGGAGGCGTTATGAAAATTGAAATCAACGGTCAAGTAATGGTTCTTGAACAGGCGCAGACTCTGCAGATGGCCTTGTCGCTGTTCGGGGCCAGAATGCCCTATGCGGTCATGCTCAACGAGGAGTTTATTCCGAATTCCGAGCACGAACATCGTGTTTTGCATGCCGGAGATAAGGTTGAAGTCGTCACTGCGATTCAAGGTGGCTAAAGTGGCTAAGGCAGCTGAAAAAGAGTTTGTTAACACGGCTCGTAAACGTATCTTTACAGAATTCAGGAATTAAAATTATGTCGGGTTTAAATATTTATGGCACTGAGCTGAAAAGCCGGATGCTGATCGGCAGTGCGCTCTATCCGTCGCCTAAAGTGATGCAGGAAAGTATTCTGGCATCCGGTGCGGAAGTGGTGACGCTGTCATTGAGTCGTCAAAATCCGCAACAGGCTGGCGGCGAAAACTTCTGGAACATTATCCGTTCGCTCGGTTTGAAACTCTTGCCGAACACGGCAGGTTGTCACTCGGTCAAGGAAGCGGTCAATATGGCCAAAATGAGTCGGGAGTTGTTTCAGACCGATTGGGTCAAACTGGAACTGGTTGGCGATGATTTCAATCTGCAACCGGACCCGATTGATCTGGTCAAAGCGACGGAAATCCTGTTGAACGACGGCTTTAAAGTCTTGCCTTACTGTACCGACGATCTGGTTATTGCCCGCCATCTGGTCGAAGCGGGCTGCAAAGTGATTATGCCGTGGGGATCTCCGATTGGCACCGGCAAAGGGCTTTTGAATCCTTATGCGTTGCAGGCCATTCGCGACCGTTTCCCGGAGGTGACGATCATCGTCGATTCGGGAATCGGTGTACCATCGCATGCGGTTCAGGCGATGGAGATGGGGGTTGATGGAATTCTGTTGAATACTGCCGTAGCGCATGCACAGCAGCCGCAGAAAATGGCGCAAGCGTTTCGCGGCGCCATTGAAGCGGGCCGTCTTGCGTATGAGGCTGGACCCATGGCGGAACAGCACGCCGCCAGCGCTAGCACGCCAACACTGGATTCGCCTTTCTGGCATTCTGCTTAGCAAAACAACTTAGTTAAATTTTGCGAGTTAAAAAGCCACTTATCTGTATTAATAAGTGGCTTTTTTGTTTTTTTATTGGGTTGAAAATGTGTATTATTAATCCAAAATCAATTTTTAGCGATCGACAGGTTTCTATGTCAGATAGCAGATAACAAAGCAAATTGACTGGAACACATAAATAAGTCTGGCAGAGTGACCGCTCAAACCGGCTAAGCGCCAATAATAGGGCAAATATGCCTGATACTAAATGTTAGGTGTTTACATGGATTTCGAGTTCATTGTAAAAATGGTATCAACGGTTTCGGTTGCTGTTATAGGCTGGATCGTTGCTCATTACTTTACATCACGCCGAGATATGGCAAATAAAAGAAGAGAAATACAAACCCAATACCTTATCGATGCATATCGCAAAATAGATGGCGCTATTGAGCCCGTGCAATTCTCAAAGGAATGGTGTGAGTCATTACAAAGCTCATTTTCTGATATTCAGCTATTCGGAACTAACCAGCAAATTGAATTAGCGCACGAGTTTGCAGAAATTTTGCTTACACAAGAAAAAATCAACCAGAACATACTAAAAAGTCTTCTTCATGATTTGCGTGCAGATTTACGAAGTGAATTAGGCTTAGAAAGCACCGATTCAAGTATCGGGCATATAAGAATTCATGAAACAAAAAACACCTAACAAGTCGTTCGTGTGGGACGCTGCGCCGCAATACGGCACGCGCCCCACAGCTTGAGCGTTAGTCATTAAGGAAATATCAATGGAACTTCAGGAATTCATAAAAACAGCATTAACAGAAATCGTAGCTGGTGTTGCAGAGGCAAGCGAACAATCAGAACCTCTTGGTGGTAGTGTTGGAAGTATGAAACTCTATGGTTATACCAAAGAAAATAAAGTAATCACAAATAATAATGACAAACCTATTGCAATGGTTGAGTTTGATATTGCATTGACTGAGGTTTCAGGAACTGATACAAAAGGTGGTATTGGCGTTTATTTGGGTGCTGTTGGGCTTGGCTCGCAAGGCGCATCTCACGGTGAGACATCAAGTCACTCACGTATAAAGTTTTCTGTACCTGTTGTATTACCTGATGCAAAAGGCTAAAAAAATACTCAACCCGACCGCGCTAACGCGCGGTCGGTTAGCTTAAATGTTAGAGTGACGGGAATCACATTGGAAACAGAAGTTATTGAAGAGCAAGCAGCAAAAGCAGTCGGCTTAATTCTATTTGAATTTACTCGACTAGACTCAAACCTTGGACTTTTTGTTGTATGGACCAATGAAGGGCAAAATCTAAAGCATCTAACTTCAAAATTTGAAGGAAAAGGATTTAGTGACCGCCTAAAATTCATTGAAAACCTTGCACAGAAGAAATTCGATATTGGTTCAGTAGAACTTAATAAATACAATAATTGGCTTAAGAGTGCTCATGAAATCAGAGATATTAGAAATAATCTTGTACACGGCCGTTATGGGTTTATTCCACAAACTGGGCATGTTGCAAACGTAGTTGGTCTGCCAACTTCTTCAGAACAAAGTGAAACACGTTACACAATCAAAGAACTTAATAATATTATCAAACGTATAAAAGAATTAAGTAAAAGGATGCATGAATTAAGATTTGAGCATCCAATTTAGTTTACTCTAACAATTCACTCAACCCGACCGCGCTAAAGTACGGCTGGTTAAGCTTAAACGTTAGATTCCACAAATGTGGGAAAAGGGGACGCTACCCTTTTCCCAATCCTCGAGTTACCTTTCTGGCATTCGGCTTGAAGTAAATGCGGATCAGTCAAATCCATATCATCAGGTATTCTCGGTCGTTGATTGCTTGTATGCGACAGCCTGATTTCGGCCCTGATTTTTTGCCGTATACAGGGCCTGGTCGGCTTGCAGCAGAATTTCTTCTAGCGAGTATTGTCCCGGAGGCGTTTCGGCAACACCGAAGCTGGCGGTAAAGTGAAGGGTTTGCCGGTTGCGTATCAGCTCGGAGTCAGCGACGGAAAGACGTAATTTTTCGGCGACATGCAGTGCGCCGTTCAGGTCGGTTTGCGGGAGCACAATGGCAAATTCTTCACCGCCAAGTCTCCCGATCAGGTCACAAGCGCGACAGGAGTTTTTGAGTGTCTTGGCAAAAGTCTGCAATACCAGATCGCCTGTCGCGTGTCCGTAAGTGTCGTTGATATTTTTGAAATGGTCGATATCGATCATGATAATCGACGTTGCGGTTTGCTGACGAACCGCGTTCTTTAATTCCTGCTCAGCCAGCTCAAAGAAAGCTCTGCGGGTTTTGACATTGGTTAAGACATCGGTATAGGCCAGCATCTCGGCCGCTTCTTTCGCTGCGAACAGCTCATGTGTCCTTTCCTGAACCTTATCATCCAGTTCTTTGTTCAGGACCTTCAAAGCGGCCTGATACTCGTTCACGCTATGGATCATCTGGTTATAGCTGTCTTTCAGCAAGAGGATTTCATTATTGTCCGACCAGGGGATATCAAGCGTAATCGGGTGAGGTTGATTGCTATCCTGCTGTTTGATTTTACGGGTAAATTCATTCAGCGGCTTACCAAGGTAGCGTTTAATGAAGTAAAAAATGATAAACCACAGCGCCAGCGTTTTGATGACCGAGTTGATCAGGATAAGAAAAAAACCGTATTTAACGCGTTCAAAAACCAGCCGCTCGTTTGAGTAAATGGTGACCTCTCCAAGCGGTTGAGGATTTTTAAATGCGGGTCCCTGATAGGTAATCGGAAAGGTATAACCAAAGAGCGCATCGGCTCCCAAACCGGTTTCGGTGGCTTGTCCGGGTTTGCCGTCGGTATCGAAGTAGGCAGGGTGACTGTCTTTGTCCAAAATGGAGCCGATTTTATAATCCATTTTGTGGTCAAGTGATTTGACTTCAATGCCGACCACAATCGGACTGTTGTAAACGCCGCGTAAAATCGATTGCAGCAACTCCTGATTATAGGTCCAAACGGAGTCGCTGATTCCCTGTCCGAAGGTCGTCGGTAACAGCTGGATCTCTTGATAAAAACTTTCTTTGGTGTTTTCGTATTCCTTGTACAACTGAACCACGGTCACGATAACGGCTACAAGAAAATAGAAGCCGAAAATGACCGTCAGAAGATGCAGTGCAATGGAGTGACGAAATGACATGGGCGTTTAGGTGACTTTCATACCGGTTTTATGGTTTGGCTTTCCAATCCTGTATTCCGTAGTTCGAGAGTATTTTCTGTAACTCTCCCGTCTGGCGCATGTTTTCAATTTCGTCGGATAAAATCTGCGCATAGATTTTCGATTTTTCGTTTGCCGGGGAGAAACCGGTGAAGACATCGATAACAACAGGGGTGGTGCCGGAAACGCTGATCAGGTCCGATTTGCCCATTTGTTGCAGTTTGTATTCCAAAACGCTCTTATCTTCGATAACGGTGGTCAGACGACCGGCCAACAGCATCTCAAGCAATCTTTCCAATGGTTTTTCGCCGGTGATTTCCAATACGTTGTCAGGATGTTGATTGATGTAGTCCATCAGTTCAGGTTCTACATAGTCATAGCCCTTAATAACACCGATCATTTTTGCCTGTTTCAGCGAGTCGGTTCCGGTGTAGCGCCAGGTACTGTCTTTTAAGCTGAAAAAAGTGGTATTGCTGATGCCTTGCACTGTTGGAGGCATTATAAAGTCGGGTGCTTCTTCTCGAAAACAGGCTTCGGTTGCATCCAGTTTCCCTTCTCTGACAAGAGTCAGGCCGCGAGAATAAGAAACTTCAACAAACTCGACTTTATGGCCGTGTTTTTCCATGGCGGCAACCAGCATGTCGCCCAGGTAGCCAACCTTGCCATTATTCTGGGACGGAATACAGTCATAGGGACACCATTCATCCGTAGCGACTCTTAAGGTGTCGGCAGATGCCGAAAGAGGCAGAGCCAAGGCCAGAGCGAAAATAGAGATGTATTTTTTTAAGCAGTGCGTTTGCATATTGTGTTTCCAGATAAACGAGCAAATAAGCCTAAATAAGCTTAGGGATGTCGATAAGTTTCGTGTGAGAATCTCAACGGCTTAATCTACCGAGCTTAAGTAGAAAAGCTTATACAGTATAAAGCTTCCGGCTTCAGCTTGCCCTTGTTTGAGGTCATTTTGAGCGCTTATTTATTTAGATAATTGATTGACCAAACACGTTTTTCTCGAAGTGTGGCGATAACTCAGTTTTATTTGTCTTGAAGTTTTAAGGTTTTTGATACAAGAAAGCCGCCAGAAATCTTCTGACGGCTTTTATGTCTTGTAACTACGATGTTGTTTTACAGGGCTTGGATTCTGACCAGAGCGCCGAAGATAGGGTGGTCAAAGTAATGCAGTTCGCCGCTATCCGCTTTGCGTTTTTCCTGTAGCTTGAAACGCCAGGTCGACGGCAGGTTGTATTCGTCAAGACCGAGACGTTGCGCAAATTCGGCGCGTATGGCGTTTGGAATGGTTCTTTCCAGTTCGAGGTCCAGCTCAATGTGCGAGAACTTGGTTTTGTAGACTTTGACCGTTCCCAGAAGCGAATCGCCACCATGTTCTTTCTCGATCAGCACTTTCGGTGACTTACGGGATTCGTAAGCGAACTGAGTCCAGCTTTCGTGGAAAATGACTCTGTATCCGCGATTCATCCGTTTTGCAACGTCAGTCAGCGCTAAATTGCCGGAGCGCAGATATAGCGGTTTCTGGTTTGTTGTCAGGTACGACGTGCTGTTGCTTAAATCGACGCTGGATGCAATCTCCGGCCAGTTCTCTTCGGTCCAGCCTTTTAATGCAAGCTGCTCGAAGACAATGACTTCCACCTGATAGCGAGGCGTTTTATCTTCCGCGTACGCATTCTGACCGGCTATCAGGAAGAGGATAAAGAGGGTGCTGAGGAGAGCCCAATTGCGAAGTGTATTGCGAATGGTCTCGGTGTTAAGCATCATGGAGTGGGTGCGCATAAGGTTTTTTCCGTCTTTATGATGGGCGAATTTGTTTAATCAATAATTCGATAGCGGCCGTACGCTCTTCTAGAGTTGGCATTGTATCGAAAAACTTCAATTCGCTCTGTCCTTTCATCTGATAATTTTTCGGATGTTTTTGAATCAACTGAATCAATTTTAGCGGATCGATATCGGGTTGCTCGTTAAATACGATGCGAATCATCGCTTCCGACGCGTCGATTTTGATAATACCGAGCGGCTCGACCAGCAGTTTTATTTCGGTTACAGCGATCAGGTTTTTGACCTGAAACGGAAGCAGCCCGAAACGATCGATCATTTCGACTTCCAGATCTCTTAAGTTATCAAGCGTTTCGGCACTTGCCAGGCGTTTATACAGAACCAGACGACTGTGAACATCCGGAAGATAGTCTTCCGGGATCAGTGCCGGTTCGTCAAGATCGACTTCGCAACCGTAATGCAGTTGAGTATTCAACTCCGGCTGCTTACCGGATTTAAGCGCTTTAACCGACTTGTCGAGAATCTCGCTGTACAGACCGAAACCGATTTCCTGTATCTGCCCGGATTGGCCGGAACCGAGCAGTTCACCGGCCCCGCGGATTTCCAGATCGTGGCTGGCGAGCATAAAGCCGGCGCCGAGTGTATTGTGTTTGGCGATGGCGCTAAGGCGTTTATCGGCATCCTTGGTCAGCATTGCCTTGTCTCCGGTAAACAGATAGGCATAGGCTTTGTGGTGCGAACGGCCAACGCGACCGCGTAACTGATGCAGCTGGGCCAGCCCGAATTTATCGGCGCGGTGAATCAGTATCGTGTTCGCTGTCGGAATGTCGATACCGGTTTCGATAATCGTCGTGCACACCAGAATATTGAAACGGCGGTGGTAGAAATCCTCCATGACCGATTCCAACTGTTTTTCATTCATCTGACCGTGCGCATAGGTGATTTTTGCTTCCGGGATCAGCTCTTGCATCTGTTCAACCATGCGTTCAATGCGATCGACATGGTTATAAAGCAAATACACCTGACCGCCGCGGCGGATTTCGCGCAGACAGGCCTCGCGAACTGTTTCCGGGTTCCACTGCTGAACGAAGGTCTGCACCGCCAGACGTTTGGCCGGCGGGGTAGCAATGATCGAAAGGTCGCGCAAATCGTTCATGGCCATGTTCAATGTTCGCGGAATCGGCGTTGCCGTCATGGTCAGAACATCGACCTGGGCGCGAATTTTCTTTAACTGCTCTTTCTGGCGAACCCCGAAACGATGTTCCTCGTCGATAATAATCAAGCCGATCTGTTTGTATTTGACATCTTTCTGAATCAGCTTGTGAGTACCGATAATAATGTCGACTTTACCGTCGGCAAGGTCGGCAAGAATTGTTTTCTGCTCTTTGGCGTTCTGGAAACGGGACAAGACTTCAATACGAATTGGCCAGTCGGCGAAACGGTTGCGGAAGTTTTCAAAATGCTGGTGGGCCAGCAGGGTCGTCGGCACCAGCATGGCTACCTGACGACCGGCATGCGCGGCTATAAAGGCCGCTCGCATGGCGACCTCGGTTTTCCCGAAGCCGACATCGCCGCAAACCAGACGATCCATCGGTTGCGCGGACTTCATATCGGCCAGCACCGATTCGATGGCGATATACTGGTCCGGCGTTTCTTCAAACGGGAAACCGGCGACAAAACGGGCGTAGGCTTCGTCGTCAAGATCGAAAGCGTAGCCTTTGCGTGCAGCCCGTTGAGCGTAGATATCCAGCAACTCCGCAGCGACATCGTGCGCTTTCTGTGCCGCTTTCTGTTTAGCCTTATCCCATTTATCACTGCCGAGCTTGTGTAAAGGCGCGGTTTCCGGAGTGGCTCCGGTATAACGGCTGATCAGATGCAGTGAGCTGACCGGGACATACAGCATGGCTTCGTTGGCATACTGGATTTTAAGAAATTCGTGTGCGGTACCGCGGACATCCATGGTTTCCAGACCGAGATAGCGCCCGACACCATGGTCGATATGTACGATCGGGCTGCCTTGCTCAAGTTCGACCAGATTGGCGATCGCAGTGTCGAAGTCCTGATGCTTACGGTTGCGACGGCGGCGCTGCAGTACGGTCTGTCCGAAGATTTCCGCCTCGGTAATCAGGCAGATATCGTCGAAATAGATCGACTCTTCGAGCGGCGCGACGATGATTGCGGTAGCGAGTTGTCGGCTTGTATGCGCTTTTTCCAGCCAGTTTTGCAATTCCTGCCACGACTGGCAAACCTCCGGGGTTTGCGCCGATTTTTGGGTAAGCTGTTTTCGCAGAACGGTCATCAGTGTTTCGCGGCGACCGGTTGACTCGGCACAGAAAATGACCGGCTGATCGACTTGGTCGAGGAAGCTGTTCAGACGAGCCAGCGGGTAGTCGCTTTGCGATTCTATCCCGAGGTTCGGCAGATTGTGTCGATTGAATTTGTGCGTCGCCTTTTTGGCGGAGTCCTCGGCCGAGATGGAAATTCGGTGATAGGATTTAAGGCCGTGCATCACTTGATCGGACGGTACCAGCAGGTCCTGCGGCTTGATCAGCGGAAAATCGCTGTTGTACTGACCGACCTGATAACGTTCCTGATACTCTTTGAGGTTTTTTTCCAGCGCTTCCTCGATGCTGTCGAAATCGATTATCAGCGTCTCTTCTGGCAGGTAGTCGAAAAGGGTCGCGGTCTGTTTATGGAAAAACGGCAGGTAGTATTCCAATCCGCCGATCGATTCGCCGTCGCTGACATGACGATACAACTGGCTGTTACGAGTCTCATCGCCAAAGTAGTGTCTGAAATTTTGTTTAAAGGTATCAATGCCTTGGCGGTTTAAGTTAAATTCTTTTGCTGGTAAGAGGTCGACGGCGTCGATACTGTGGGTGGTGCGCTGCGTTTCCGGATCAAAGCTGCGGATGGAGTCGATTTCATCGTCGAACAGATCGAGGCGGAAAGGGGTTTTCGATCCCATCGGGAAGAGGTCGATAATACCGCCGCGAACGGCGTAATCGCCATGATCCATAACCTGACTGACTCGCTGATAACCGGAGATATCCAGCTGTTGAATCAACTGTTCCTGATCAAGACGGTCGCCTTTTTTGAAGAGAAACGTAAACTGTGCGAGAAAGGTTTGCGGTATCAGTTGCTGATTAAGCAGATTGGCCGGAATAACTAAAATCCCGGAACGAGTTTTAGGCAGATAATGCAGCGTTTTCAGACGTTCGGAAATCAGATCCTGATGCGGCGAAAACTGGTCGTAAGGCAGGGTTTCCCACTCCGGAAGATTGAAAACCGGACAGTCGTCATTGTCGGCGGCGAAATATTCGATCTGCTGTTGCAGTTGACTGGCTTTTTGCGAATCGGCTGCCAGTACCAGACAGAAAGGGTGCTGCTGCTGAAGTTGACTGATGAATAGTGCGCTACTGGCCAGATTTAAAGGCGTGGTAACGGATTTGTGTCCGGCTACGGTAAAGTCGGATAAGGGAAAAAAGTTCTGTTTTTTTACGGCCATGACTGAAGTTATATATCTAAATCAAGCGGTTTATTCTAAACTACCGGGGCTTTTATGTACGCCTATTATAGGGATCTAAAGCCGATCTGTAGGTATTAAAACCGATGCAGCAGGCTTGAATGGCACAAATCATATACAAAAGGGATAAAAATGGGAAATTGGGCTTTTAACTGGGTGCAAATAGTGGCGCACAATAAAAAGCCGATTGCGTGGCGTTTAGGGTTGCTGTTCGCGGTTATCGGTTATGGCTTAGTGGATTTTGATTGGGCTGGATTGCAGGGGCTGCTACCTCAGCTGGTGATCGCATCTCTGGCGGTTACCGGGTTTTTGGCCTGGATAAGCGAATCTTTGAAGACGGCGCTATTACAGCTGCTCCTTTCGACCCTTGTCTTGCTGACGACCTTTGGAGTTATGGGCTGGCTGGAAATCGCGGTTCATCAGGCCTCGATACTGGCAGTATTGGCGGTCGTCATGATGGTCACCAGTAATCTGGTTCACGCACTCAATACCTTACTGCGCGAAATGGCCCGAGGTCTGTTTCAGTTCGATGCGGTAGCCGAAGCCCTGAAACTGAATTTTCAACCGATTTTTCTGTCCAATCTGACGACGGCGCTGGGTTTTCTCTTTGCCGGCTGGTTGAACCCGCAGATGATGGAAATGGGATGGATTGTCGCAATAGGCGCGCTGGTCAGTCTGTTTCTGACTATGACGCTGATGCCGATTTTGCTGCTGAGCTTCCTGCTTGAGTTCCGGGTCGGCAATACTGCCGACCGTCACGGTTTCCGTAATCTGCTTGAATGGCTGGAGAGCAAATTGCACTGGAGAAATACGCTTATTCTGCTTACGACACTGCTTACGGCAGTGCTGCTGTGGGCCAGTTATAAACCGTTGTTCAATCTGCCGATGTTGTTGTTACTGGTTGTTTTCGGCGCTTTGTTTCTGCTGTACTGGAAAAGTCCGCGCTTGGTATTTTTCGCTTTATGGCTGGCGATGACTGCATGGCTGATCAGTTTCCAGATCAATCAGCAGCTGGTCTTTCCGCTATTGGAGCAGCTGGCGTATTATGCCAAGAGCAGTGCATTTGACCTGGAACAGTCGATTACGGTTATTCTGATGTTGAGTCTGGGGTTGATTATCGATGATGCCGTGCATTTTTTCAGTCGTTACCATTATGCCCAGCAGGGCGTATTCCGTGACAGCCTGTCGGCGGTTAAATTTTCCATGGCCAGTGTCGCCAGACCTATATGGATCACTTCATGGCTGCTGGCAATAACCATGTTAATTTTAGTGTTTAATAGTAATCTGTTTATTGCGGCAGCAGCTTTATTAACACTGAGCAGTATTTTTGTTGTGACCTTTATGGTTTTGCTTTGGCTACCGCTGGTTTTGACAAAAAAACCTGAAATTACAAACGATTAACTGTACGTTTACAGAGACGTTGAATTTCAAACCCGAATTTGGATCAGAAATTAACTGTGTTGGCAATCTTGCGAATAAGTTTTATTTTTGATTTAAATAAGCAAAACTTGCTCTTTATCGAAAATTTTTATTTTCATTTTAATGAGCAATCCTGCACTATTTGGGAACGTTTTTGCAGGCTGTAAACAAGTTGTTACAGTCTATATAAATTCTTATAAGCATATAAATAAATATATTAATTGAGTTAATACAAAAAATAGAGGTGAGCATGGCAACAGTTGTTGTAGTTGGATCTAGCACCGGCGGTCTTCCAATGTCTTACGACATTCGTAAGCACTTGGATAAAGGGCATACCGTTAAAGTCGTTAACGCGGTCGACGAGTTTAACTTTGTACCTTCCAACCCTTGGGTTGCGGTAGGTTGGCGTAAACCGGAAGATATCTCATTCAAGCTGGAACCGCATCTTAACCGTAAAGGCATCGAATTCTATCATCAGACCTGTACGGCCCTTGATGCAGAAAATAATCAAATCACTCTGGACGACGGTAGCACAATGGATTATGACTACCTGATCCTGTCAACCGGACCTTCCCTGGCGTTCCATGAAGTTGAAGGTTTTGGTCCTAAGAGCCACGGCGGTAATACCGTTTCTGTTTGTACGACTCCGCACGCGGCGGAAGCTTACGAGCAGTGGGAAGAGTTCTGTAAAGATCCTGGCCCGATTATCGTTGGTGCGGTGCAAGGTGCATCCTGCTTCGGTCCGGCTTACGAGTTTGCCATGATTATGGAAACGGATCTGCGTAAGCGTAAAATCCGTAAAGACGTTCCTATGACATTCGTTACAGCAGAACCTTACATCGGACACCTGGGTCTTGGTGGTGTTGGTGATTCGAAAGGTTTGATGGAAAGCGAATTGCGTAACCGTCACATTAACTGGATCTGCAACGCCAAGACAACTAAGATCGAAGACGGCGTGATGTATGTTGACGAGCACGACATGCAGGGGAACGTTATCAAGCAGCACGAACTGCCTTTCAAATACTCTATGATGCTGCCGGCGTTTAAAGGATCTAAATTCCTGTGCGATTTGGTTGATGCCGATCCTGAGAAAATGGGTGGCCCTCTGGTTAACCCTCGCGGTTTCGTTAAAGTTGACCAGTTCAGCCGTAACCCGACTTACAAAAACATCTATGCACTGGGCGTTGGTATTGCCATTCCTCCGGTTGATACCACTTGTCCGGTACCTTGCGGTACACCGAAGACCGGTTTGATGATCGAATCGATGGTAACGGCGATCTGCCACAACATCGAAGCGAACATCGAAGGTAATGATGCACACGAAGAGCCAACTTGGAACACGGTCTGTCTGGCAGATATGGGTGATTCCGGTGCGGCGTTTGTTGCGCTGCCTCAGATCCCGCCTCGTAACCTGACTTGGGCCAAGAAAGGTAAGTGGGTACACTTGGCGAAGATCGCATTTGAGAAGTACTTTATCCGTAATATGAAAGCGGGTAACTCTGAGCCGATCTATCAGAAGTACATTATGAAAATGCTTGGAATCAATCGTCTGAAATCAGACAAGTAATTGTTTTCACAGCTCAAAAACGCCCCGTTAATCGGGGCGTTTTTTTTGGCTGCGAAAAAGTTGGCAAAGGCTTTGGCTGCGTCTGTTTACGTTCATCGGTTGTTTACTGCTACGCTGTAGTTGAAGGATTTGTTAAAAAATCCGCGTCAACGTATAGCAAACGATGTATTGTCTCCTGACCCTGGTTTATAATGAGCGCCATTATGAATCTTGTGCAAATTCTCTATTCTCTGGATCTCTTTGGAACCGTGGTGTTCGCCATCACCGGGTTGCTTGCTGCACGCCGCAAACAGCTTGATCTGTTTGGTGCGATCGTGATCGCGATGGTCACGGCGATCGGCGGCGGAACCTTGCGCGATCTGATTATCGGCGTACCGGTTTTCTGGACCCAGAACGATATCTATATTTATGTTGTAGTGATTTCGACTGTGGCGTTCTTTTTTCTGGCGCGCTATAAGCGCTTGCCGGTGAAGATGTTGCTGTTTATGGATGCGCTGGGATTGGCGGTTTTTACCGTAATCGGGACGCAAAAGGCGATGGAGCTCGGGTTCTCCGATCCGATTGCGATTATGACCGGGATTATGACGGGTGTCGTTGGCGGCGTCATCCGTGATGTGCTGGTCGGTGAAATTCCGCTGGTGTTGCGTAAGGAGATTTATGCGACCGCCTCATTTATCGGTGCCAGTCTGCTGTTACTGCTGCTTCATGTCGGTATTGAGCAGGATGTTGCAGTCATTACGGCCATTCTGCTGACAGTGGCTCTGCGGGTTTGGGCGATTATGCGAAAAATCGAGTTGCCTGTATTTATTTCCTATAAAGCACCGGAGTCTTCACCCAATCCGGTTTCCGAAGAAACGAACCTCAATCACGAAGATTCGCCCAAATAAAATCGAGACCCTATGTTAAAACTCCCTTTTGAGCTTTTTGTCGGATTACGCTATACGCGCGCCAAACGGCGCAATGGTTTTATCTCCTTTATTTCGTTTTCATCCATTATAGGCATCGCCTTGGGCGTTACGGCTTTGATCACGGTACTGTCGATAATGAATGGCTTTCAGGAAGAGTTGCGCGATCGCATTCTTGGCATGACGGCACATATGACCATCACCGAACAGCATGAGCATCTCAGCGATTGGCAGCCTCTGTATCATGAAGTCAAACAGCAGCCGGATATTCTCGGCGCAGCGCCGAATATTATGGAGCAGGGGATGCTGACCTATAACGGCAAAGTCAAAGGCGTTGCAATCCGCGGCATACTGCCGGTGTATGAAAACGAGGTCGGCGATATTGCGCAAAAAATGCGTTACGGCTCACTGGATGCGCTTAAGCCGGGACAGTTTTCTATTATCCTCGGTAAAGAGCTGGCGCTCAGCCTTGGCGTATCGATCGGCGATAAGGTTACTCTGATTGCGCCGCAGGGGTCGGTGTCAGCGGTCGGTATTATCCCGCGAATCAAACGCTTCACCATCGTCGGTTTTTTCGAAGCCGGCATGCATGAATATGACAGCGGTCTGGCGCTGATTCACCTTAAAGACGCGCAGACGCTGTTTAAATACGGTGACACGGTTTCCGGTTTACAGCTTAAGATCGATGACCTTTTCCGTGTCGGCGAAGTCAAGCAGGAGTTGGCTAACCACCTGCAGCAGACTTTATATGTTCGCGACTGGCGCCAGCAGCATCTGAATTTCTTCAAGGCCATTGAAATGGAAAAACGCATGATGTTTATTGTGCTGGCGCTGATTATTATGGTCGCGGCTTTTAATATTGTTTCGACCATGGTTATGGTAGTGACGGATAAACAGGCGGATATTGCCGTGTTACGCACGCTTGGTGCCACACCGAACAGTATCCAGTGGATTTTCATTATTCAGGGTCTGGTGATCGGACTTTTCGGTGCCATTCTCGGATTGCTCGGCGGCATCACTCTGGCCTCCAATATTGATGTGATTGTGCCGTTTATCGAAAACCTGCTCGGTTTTAAATTCTTCCCGCCGGATGTTTATTACATCAGTCAGGTGCCGTCGAAAATTATCTGGAGTGATGTCTATTCGGTCAGCGGCATCGCATTTATTCTGACCTTGCTGGCAACGCTGTATCCGGCACGAAAAGCAGCTAAGGTGCAACCGGCGGAGGCACTGCGATATGAGTAATTCTTATGTATTGGAAGCGAAAAATCTCGGCAAGACCTATCAGGAAGGGGTGATTGAAACCCAGGTATTCCGCAATATCGATTTCCGCCTTGCCGCGGGAGAAAAACTGGCGATTGTAGGTGCCTCCGGCTCCGGTAAAAGTACCTTGCTGCATCTGCTGGCCGGCCTGGATAATCCCAGTTCCGGCGAAGTCTTGCTGCTGGGAGACGTTTTTTCCGCCAAGAGCGAAGGGAAACGCGGCAAACTGCGCAATGCCAATATGGGCTTCGTCTATCAGTTTCACCACCTGCTTCCCGAGTTTACCGCGCTGGATAATGTGTTGATGCCGCTGCGCATCCGCCGCAGTAATCTAACCGAAGCTACAGCCAAGGCCACGGCTCTGTTGGAGCGTGTCGGACTGGGGCATCGTTTGACACATAAACCGGCGGAACTCTCCGGCGGCGAGCGTCAGCGAGTGGCTATTGCCAGAGCGCTGATCACCGATCCGGCGTGCATTCTAGCCGACGAACCGACCGGAAATCTGGATCAGGAGTCGGCCAAACAGGTATTTGAACTGCTACTGGAATTGAATCAGGAATTTCAAACGGCGGTGCTGATCGTGACGCACGATATGCAGTTGGCGAACCGTATGGATCGCATTTTACGTCTTAAGAACGGTGAACTGCATTCGGAAGACAGTACCGACAATCTTTCAGAGCATACGCCTGCATAATCCTGTATAAGCTTGACCACAGAAAAAACCGATAGCGATATGATCAATATACAAAACCTCTCTTTACGCGCCGGAATCAAACCTTTGTTAACTGGCGCCAATCTGGCGATCCATCCGGGACAGAAAATCGGTCTTGTCGGTCAGAACGGCGCCGGTAAAACCACGCTTTTTAAAGCGATTCTCGGTCAGGTAACGATTGACGGCGGGAACCTGAGCATCCCGGCAGACTGGATTATCGGTTATGTCGAGCAGGAAAGCGGCGAACTGGAACAGAAAGTTCTGCAGTATGTCAGTTTTGGCGATCAGTTGTACGCAGAGGCGATAGCGAATCGGGATGGGGCCGAAAAAACGGGAGACGAAGACGCCATCGTTCGCGCTTATGATCAGCTGGATAAGTTGCAGGGGTTTGCGGTCGAAAACCAGGCCAGACAACTGCTGTACGGTTTGGGTTTTGCTGAAAGCAGTTTTACACAATCTATCTCCGAGTTTTCCGGTGGTTGGCAGGTACGTCTTAAATTAGCGCGTGCGCTGATGCAACGTGCCGACCTGCTGCTCTTGGACGAACCGACCAACCATCTGGATATCGAAGCGGTTTCCTGGTTGAAGCAATGGTTGAAAAATTTTCCCGGTGCGGTACTGGTTATCTCGCATGACCGCGATTTCCTGGATCAGGTTGTGCAGGGAATCGCGCATATCGAGCAGCAGAAAATTACCTATTACAACGGTAATTTCGCCGCTTTCGAACGTCAGCGTAATGAGCGTCTGATGCAGCAGCAGGCGTTGCACGACAAGCAAAAGCAGCAGATGCAGCACCTGAAAACCTTTATCAGCCGTTTCAAGGCGAAAGCTTCCAAAGCCAAACAAGCGCAGAGCCGTGTCAAAGCGCTGGAGCGCATGGAGATGGTTGCGGCGGTGCAGGCGAGCAATCCGTTTCACTTCGAGTTTCCCGAGCCGAAGGTGCAGCCGGACCCGATGTTACAGATCGAACAATTGCGATTTTCCTATGCGGACAGGGCAATTATCGAGAATGCCGATCTGGTTCTGCGTGCCGGCGATCGTATCGGGCTGGTTGGGGTTAACGGTTCCGGTAAGACTACGCTGCTAAAACTGCTGGTCGGGGAATTGAAGCCGGCGAGCGGCAAAATCCAGATGGCCAGAGGGGTGAAAACCGGTTATTTTTCACAGCATCAGCTGGATACCCTGCGCCCGGAATGGAGTCCTCTGCAACACTTTCTGGCATTGGAAGAAGCACCTAGCGATCAGCAGGCCAGAGATTTTCTCGGCGGTTTCGGTTTCAGCAACGAGCAATGTCTGCAGCCGGTCGAACCTTTTTCCGGCGGTGAAAAGGCACGTCTGGCTATGGCTTTGATTGTCTTTCAACAGCCTAATCTGATTATTCTCGATGAGCCGACCAACCACCTGGATATGGAAACGCGTGACGCGCTGGAGATGGCGTTACAGGATTATAGCGGTGCTTTGTTGCTGGTATCGCACGATAAACACCTGCTGGCCTCGATCGCTGACCAGTATTGGTGGGTTCATCAAGGTCAGGTGGAACTGTTCCACGGAGATCTCGACGAATACCTCAACGAGCAGCTGAAGCGGATTCGTCAGCAGTCGGAAGAAGAGAAAAAAGCGCTAATATCGGCTGATTCCTCCACCGCAAAAACCACAAATAAAAAGCAGCAGCGGATACAGAACGCGCATCAACGCAAACAGCTGGACGCTCTGCTTAAGGCTGATCTGCAGTTAAGCCGTAAACTGGAAAAATCGCTTGAGAATACGCAGCAGGAATTGGATCGGTTGCATGCTTTGCTTGAAGACAGCAGTCTGTATGAAGCTGAAAACAAGGAAAAATTAACCGAGTGCTTGCAGGCGGAAGCCAAATGCAAACAGGATTTGGAAGATTTGGAAATGCAGTGGTTGGAAATTGAAGAGGTGATCCAGCAGAAGAAAACGGATTTTGAAGCGCAGTTGGCCGGATAATTCATGGATCGGAATTTCTAAGATGGATTGGCAAGATGCTTAAAAAATCCTGCCCAATAAAAAAGCGACCAATCTATAACAGAATGGTCGCTTTTTTTATGGCTGAGCCGGGCGTTTAGCGCATACCGGTAAAGTACAGGCTCAAGCGACTCGCAGTTTGGGTACTGATGTCGCCCATCAGTTGTTCGAAGAAGTTTTTCTCGACTTCGTAGTATCGGATATTCGGCTCTTCCATGATTTCGCGAGAAACCGAGCCCATATCGCCGATACCGTCGATCATGCCGTTTTTAACCGCTTCTTCTCCCAGCCAGACCAGACCGGTGTAGGTATTTTCGTTTTCCTTGATGCGATCACCGCGCCCGTCGCGTACGGCCTGAATAAACTGCTGGTGGGTTTTTTCCAGTACCTGACTTTGGAAGAACTTGCGACCTTCCTCGTCTTTCGGTGCAAATGGGTTGATGAAGGTCTTATGTTCGCCGGCATGCATGGAACGGTTTTCGATACCGAGTTTATCCATCAGGCCGGTAAAGCCAAACGAGTCCATTCTGACGCCGATCGAGCCGACCAGCGAGCCTTTGTTGGCGATGATTTTATCTGCCGCTACCGTTATGTAATAGCAGCCGGAGGCGCACATGTCTTCGACCACGGCGATAACCGGTTTCTGGTATATTTTCTTCAAGCGGGTGATTTCGTCATTGATCAATGCCGACTGCACCGGGCTGCCACCTGGCGAATTGGCCTTAATGACGACTGCTTTGGAAGCGGGATTGCTGAAGGCTTGCTGCAAAAGAGGAATCATCGTTTCGGCACTGACTTCACTTTGCGGCATAATAGCGCCTTCCAGACGGATCACGGCAATATGTTCTTGAGAGGCGCCAGCCTGTTTTAACTGTTCGGCGCTGCCCATATTGTCGATGGCAACATAGATAAAAAATACGACGTAAGCGGCAATGGCAAGTTTCAGAAGGTTGGCAAAGCGTCGGCTCCATCGCTCCTGTTTGACAAGCGATTCGACGGCGCCGGCCAGGCGGTCAAAATTCTTCATTTCGACTACCGGTGTCTGAGCGCCAGTCTGCTGTTGATTTTCTTGCGTGGCTTTGTTCGATTCTTGTTCCATTCCTGATCCTTTATAATAAGCAAGTTTGAGCATTTTACCCCGATATTGACTATGACCCAACAAAAGCCAGCCGAGCATCCTGACAAAACCCTTGAAAACCCGTCGCAGGAGCCTGCTATGGAACGAGATCGCGACGAGGTGTTTGATATTGACGATTTCCTAAAACACCTGACCGAGCGTCCGGGCGTTTACCGAATGCTCGATAAAGAGGGGCAGATTATCTATGTCGGCAAGGCAAAAAACCTTAAGCGCCGAGTCAGCAGTTACTTTAAAAAACGTCATGACGAAATTAAAACCGCCAAAATGGTCGAGCAGGTCGCACGCATTGAAGTCACGATCACCGAGACCGAAAGCGAGGCGTTTATCCTTGAAAATACACTGATTAAACGCCACAAACCGAAGTACAACATTCTTTTCAGGGATGACAAGTCTTATCCCTATATCTATGTTTCAACAGAAAAAAAATACCCGTCTCTAAGTTTTCATCGTGGTGCCAAGCGCCGAAAAGGAGAGTACTTCGGGCCTTTTCCCAACGCTTCCGCCGTGCACCATACATTGCATGCGTTACAGAAGATCTTCCCGGTTCGCCAGTGCGCGGAAAGAGTTTTTCAGCATCGTTCGCGGCCCTGTTTGCAATATCAGATTAAACGTTGCTCCGGCCCTTGTATCGAAGGATTGGTTACGGATGACGACTATCAGCGAGATGTCCGTCATACCATGATGTTTTTACAGGGAAAAAGTTTTGCCGTGGTTGAAGAACTCGGCGAGCAGATGCAGCAGGCTTCGATACAGATGGAATACGAGCAGGCGGCAATTTACCGTGATCGGATTTCCGCACTGCGTTCGATTCAGTCGCAGCATCTGATTAATCAGCCGGGGAACCGTGATATCGATGTTATCGCCGTTGCTTCTCAGGGCGATCTGGTCTGCCTGTGCCTGATGATGTATCGCGGCGGCAATTTGTGGGGCAGCGAAACTTTTTTCCCGAAAGTGGCCGCAGGCAGCGAGACGGAAGAGATCGTCGATGCCTTTATCGTACAGCATTATCAGTTACATCCGGCACCGCATACCATCCTGCTTGACCGCAAGCTGACGGAAGAAAAGGCGTTGCAGTCTTTGCTGCTGGAAAAATATCAGCGCAGAACCGGTTTCAAAGTCGCCAAAACGCAGACCGATAAAAGTTTATGGCAGTTGGCGCAGACCAATGCCGAAGCGGGCTTGAAACAGCAGATGACGCAAAAGAGCAATCAGTTACAGCGGCTTAAAGCGTTGCAGGAAGCGTTGGAATTGGCTCAGCCGCCGAAGCATATGGAGTGTTTCGATATCAGTCATACTCAAGGTAATTTAACGGTCGCCAGCTGTGTCGTTTTTAAAGACGGGGTACCGAGCAATAGCGATTACCGTAAATTCAACATTGAAGGCATTCAGCCCGGCGATGATTATGCGGCTATGTACCAGGTTTTACAGAGACGTTATTCGCGTCTTAAAAAAGAGGCGGACAGACTCCCGGATCTGGTGGTGATTGACGGAGGAAAAGGGCAGTTGAATCAGGCGATCGAAGTTTTGAAAGGATTGGAGCTGGATTTTCTGCCTTTGGTATCCGTAGCTAAGGGCGAAGGACGGAAAGCGGGGCTTGAGGTTTTGTATACGCCCTATAACAGCGATGGAATAGATCTGGCGGACGATGATGTCGCGTTGCATCTGATTAACCACATCCGTGACGAGGCGCATCGTTTCGCCATTACTTCGCACCGTAAGAAACGCGCCAAGGCGATGACACACTCACGCCTTGAGGATATTCAAGGGATCGGCCCTAAAACGCGGAAAAATCTGTTGTTGCATTTCGGTGGGCTGGGCGAAGTTAAGAATGCGGCGGTTTCGGAACTGCAAAAGGTAAAAGGGATCAGTAAAGATAAAGCGCAGACAATCTATGACTTTTTCCACGGGGAAGTCTGAAAAAGGCGGCAAGGTTTTGCGCTTTAATCCCCGATTTTTATCCAGATATGGTAGTATTGCCTCAGAATTTTATCTCGCTTGTAATTTACGCAAGCTTAAAGACATCCGCCTTTTCAACTCATTCAAAAAAAGACATAACAGATGAATCTGCAATCATTGCCAATGATGATGACATGGAGTCGTGTCGTACTTATTCCGGTTTTTCTAATTTGCTACTATGCCCCGATCGAAGATGCTCGTTTCTGGGCGGGACTGGCCTTTATGGTCGCGGCGATTACCGACTGGTTCGACGGCTATCTGGCCCGCAAACTGGGGTCTTCTAGTAAACTCGGCGCCTTTCTGGATCCGGTTGCCGACAAGCTGATTGTCGCAGCGGCTTTGATTGTGGTTGCCGCCGAATATCACGATAATCTGCTGGTTATCCTGTCGGCGGTTGTGATTATGATGCGTGAAGTGGCTATTTCCGCGCTGCGTGAATGGATGGCGGAAAATAACGCCCGCGATGTAGTTGCCGTATCCTATCTTGGGAAAATTAAAACTGCGTCGCAGTTGGCCGCTTTGACCTGGCTGTTATACGGCGGCGAACTATGGGGCGTTAACTGGGGCGAGCTTGGTTTCCCGATGTTGCATTTTGCAGCGGTTCTGACATTGATTACCTGGATTCAATATACCAAAGCGGCTTTACCGCAGATCATCGCCTCAACGAAATCATAGGTTTAGCTGATCTTGTTTCGGGGCAGGGGACTTAGACAAATCCGGAAAGCGAAACGGCTATGAAAAAAGTCGTAAAAACCGCTTGACCTTTTACGTCCAGACCCTATAATACGCCCCATCTAAGCGGGAATAGCTCAGCTGGTAGAGCGCAACCTTGCCAAGGTTGAGGTCGCGAGTTCGAACCTCGTTTCCCGCTCCAAAATATGGCGCGATGGCAGAGTGGCTATGCAGCGGATTGCAAATCCGTGGACCTCGGTTCGACTCCGGGTCGCGCCTCCATATTCTTAGTTTGCAGACTTCCAGTCTGCAAATTCTTCTCAGTAAATCGTGCCCCTTATACATGTTTTGCTGAACACCTGCCCAGGTGGCGAAATTGGTAGACGCAGGGGACTTAAAATCCCCCGGTAGAAATACCGTGCCGGTTCGATTCCGGCCCTGGGCACCATTTATACTTCTTTATTCTTCTCAAGTTTCCAAGCAGATACTCTGCGATTTTTTTCGTCTGTAACTCCCTAAGCATGTAACTCTGTCGATTACTTAATTCGGATGAAGAGTTCCTGTACTTGAATGCTAAACACGTTACGACTTTATTATTGGTTTGTATGGCTCTCAGCTCGTTTTGCTGATGAGATGGTAAGCAAAGTCGATCCAGCACAGTATCAACACCAGTCCTCCGAACAAGAAAGCCTTTCTGCGTTTTGCCAGATTATTTGCGCCAAGGTGCACTGTCGTATGCCAGAGCCGGGATACAACAAACAGCCAGCCGAGAACAAGTTGCAGCGGATCGAGACTCTGCGTGACATACACTGAAAGTACCAGAAGATAGAACAGGATCGGCAATTCGAATAGGTTTTGATAGTGTTGTTCGGTTTGCGTCAGCGTATCCGGTAATTTCCCTCCGCGATTATGAAGAAAATAGCGCGGGTTTAAACCCTCATGTGCAACTGCTTTGAAGCGTAAAAAGAGCATTCTTAAGCCGGTGTAAAAAGTTAATCCAAGCATGACCAGCATAGGATAAAAGATAAGATGCTGTTGCAAAATAGACTCCTTTAAGACCTTGTTAGTGGTTGTGATTTATCATAATTCTGCTAACAATATGTTCAAGAACATATTTTGGGGGAATGGCAATGGCATGGCCGCAGATGCAAAAGGCGAACACCAGAAAGCAGATTCTTGAATGTGCCGCCCAGCTTTTCAGTGAAAAAGGTTTTGACCGGGTCTCCATTGACGATGTGATGCGTAATGCGGGTCTTACCAGAGGCGGGTTTTATGC
Organism: Thiomicrorhabdus sp. 6S3-12; assembly: GCF_017571475.1. Lineage (GTDB taxonomy): Bacteria > Pseudomonadota > Gammaproteobacteria > Thiomicrospirales > Thiomicrospiraceae > Thiomicrorhabdus. The sequence goes on from NZ_JAGETW010000009.1 coordinate 62,939, forward strand.
TCATTTTCATTCTAAAGAAGCTCTGTACGCAGAAGCGATTAAGATGGCTGCACAGCGAAGTGTGGCGGCAAAATTACCCGAAGCGTCGCTGACGGATACAGAAAAATTGCACTTTCTGCTGAGTAAATACCTCAATGTTATGCATCTGTCTGCCGATGAACCGTCTTGCCCGTTGGCCTTTATGGCGACGGATGTTGCGCATCAGAATGATGAAGTGCGCGATGTTTACACCAGGATTTACAAGCGGCTGGTTGTTTTTATCGCAAAACTGATGGGAGAGTCTGCAGACAGTGATCGGGTCTTAGCCTTGACGGCTATGATGATCGGCGGTGTGGCGGTGGCAAATTCACTGCAGGACGAGAAAATGGTAACGAAGCTGTTAGCGGCGTGCCGCAAGTTCGGGGATGAGTTGATTCAGGATGAAAAAGGTTAGCATCGTCGATGCATAGTCGGCCTTAGGAGGCCAAGTCAGATTCGACAGCAGTTAATGGCTTGGTTTACGGTTGTATTGCCGTATATAACCGACGATTTCCGAGTAGGGCTGCGGCTTTGAGAACAGATAGCCCTGGTAGAGATGACAGCCCATCTTTTCCAGAATGTGTTTGTGTTCTTCGCTTTCTACGCCTTCGGCAACAATGTCCAGACCCAGTTCGTTGGCGAGTGCGATGGTATTTTTCGTCAGTACCGCAGCGCTTTTGTCTTCGAGAATTTCAAACACAAAGGATTTATCGATTTTAACCTGGGAGAAAGGCAGGTTTTTCAAACTCAGCAGCGACGAGAAGCCGGTACCGAAATCATCCAGTGCAAACTGAATTCCTTTGTTAATAAACATTTTCATCAGTTTTTCTGCGGTCATGGCATTTGAGATAACCATGCTTTCGGTTAATTCGAATTTAAGCAATCCTTGCGGAATATGATAATTCTGCAGCAGGCCGGAGACTCGATTGTAGAATTCGTCCTGATAGAGCTGTTTGGCGCTGACGTTGACCGAAATCGGAATGCCGCTCAACACTGTCGACGCCTGCCATTTTTCAATGGTATGGCAGGCTTCCTCTATGACCCAGAGTCCGAGTTCTTCGATGAAACCGCTGTCTTCGGCAAGCGGAATAAAGTCATCCGGGAACAGCAGTCCGTATTGCGGATGGTTCCAGCGAATCAGCGCTTCAACGCCTTTAACTTGCTTGCTGCGATCGTGTTGAGGTTGGTAATACAGGGTGAATTCGCGATTTAACAGGGCGGTTTTGAAACGGGTCTGCAAATCTCTGCGACGACTGAATTTTTCCAGCAGGGTTTTAGTCAGAAATTGAACCTGATTGTGGCCATGCTGTTTCGCTTCATGGGTGGTGCTTTCCGCACTTAGAAGAATGTTATCGACCGTGGTTAAGCCGTTGTTGCCGAAGGTCAGGGCTCCAATGGATAGGCCGATATGATATTCTTCCTGATTGATTTTGATCGCCTTACTGGTCAATTGCAGTAATTTCGCGCTAAGATCACGAAGTTTCTGTTCAATTTCCTCGTCGCTGCCGATATCCAGTAGCAATATACCAAAACGGTCGCTGCCGAAACGGGCAAGAACTTCGTTGGCCTGTAATAGCGACTTCAGTTTTGCGGAAAAGATTTTCAGCAGCTGGTTGCCGAGCTCGAATCCTTCAATGTCGTTGATGAACTTAAAGCGGTTGATATTGATATACAGAAGACCGCCGCTCTTTTCCGAGCACAGAGCGCTTTTCAGATTCGCTTCCAGATAGTTCTCAAACAGGCTGCGGTTGACCAGTCCGGTAAGCGAGTCATAGGAAGATAGAAGTTTGATTTTTTCCTGGTCTTTTTTATGTCCGGTGACATCGTAGAAAGAACCGACAAAAAAGCGGATCTTGTGGAAGTTGTCTTCGACAACGCTGATGGTCAGATTCTCACAGTATTCCTCGCCGTTTTTCTTGCGGTTCCAGATCTCTCCCTGCCATTTACGCTTACTTAGAAGTTCGTCCCACATTGCGCTGTAGAATGCTTTGTCCTGCCTGCCGGAGCTTAAAAGCGACGGCGATTTTCCGATGACTTCTTCCTCTTTATAGCCGGTTAAACGGGTGAATTCGGAATTCACTTTACAGATTTTGCCTTTAGCGTTGGTGATCAGCATCGCGGTTTTGGCGTCAAAAACGTTGGCAGCGATTAATCGTGATTGAATGTTGCGTATTAAAATCAGACCGATAATACTCAGGAAGAGAAAAATCAGCGTAGTGAGTGCAATATTGAGCAGTAAATCGTTCTTTAAGCGGTCCAGCAGAGGCGCTGATGAACGAGCTACCACATAACCGAAGAAATGATTGGAGAGATCGTTGATCGGTGTAAACGTAATCGTATAGGAATGGCCTTGCAGATTTTGAGTTTCAATAAATTTCTGTTTAGTGTCGAGTTTTTCGAGAAGATTGCCGTTGGCCGAAATGCTCTCCAGTGAGGATAGAAAAACCGCGGACAGCGGCGCCTTATCGAAAAAATATTCGCGGTTCGGGTCTTCCAGGTACCAGCCCGGAGCGAAATCTAAACTCTTGTAACTGTCCTTAAAGTCCTCAAGCAGCATGTTTTTTAAGCCCGGAGTCAGCAGAAATGCGAGCTCTTGCGAGGCATCCAGTGCGTTAAAGTTTTTCTTGATCTGTTCGAGTTTGGTGCTGAGTTCGAAAGCGCCAATATGGTGTCCATGGATGAACAGCGGTTGCACATAGCGATAGCCGGATACCACTTTGCCGAGTTCGAAACCGGAAACCACTTTTTTATAGGTGTTGACCAGACGATATGAGTTACGGACTTCATTGAGGTTGTCTCCGAAGTGCTCCGGGGCGTGCATCCGTAAAAAACTGGTGCCGTCAGGCAAAACGAAGTGTAGCTGATGGATACCGGTTTCACGCAATTTTTCATAATAAGGCTGCATCAGATCGTACAGTTGTCTGCGCAAAACTGCGCGCTGAGGATGATCTGCTTGTGAGGCACGATTAATAATGGAGAGGATTTGCGGATTTTCGGAGATAAACGTTGCGCTGGGCTTGTCGTGATCGATCAGAATGGCAGCTTTCCACAATTCGTCGAATTTAAACCATTTATCCTCAATAAGGTGTTCTTGATGAGCGGTATTGCGCTCGAGAATATAGAGTATTGAGGTCAGATAACCGACACCTAAAACGAGTGCAAGCAGCGACTTGAGCATTTTAGTATTGGTTAAGAGCACTCTTTCTCCAAAGTTTGATTTTACGGTGGTTTGAATTGTGGAAAAGGGCTTTATCGGAGCGAATCAATCGCGAGCAGCGATATAAGCCTAATATTTATGTGGATTCTACAGATAAATTGCTTTTATCTGTACAGTAAAAAAAATAACGCTTGTTAGTCGTTTATTCAATAAAGCAACGCGATTCGCAGTTGGTTGAAAATGGACAACGTTAATTGAAGGTAAAGACGCGGTCTACACCGCGTTTTGACAAATGGGGGTAGAGAGATAGGTAAACCAGTTTCTGATTAGTGCTGTCGATCCAGACGTTCAATCGGGAAAAGCGCATCGAATGCGGCGCCAAGCCCGTAAACGAAAACAAAAATCAGTACAAACACAATCAGAATCGAGCGAGCAGTTTTGTTGTCGATAAATTTTGCTTTCCAGTTTTCGCTTTTGACCAGCGGCCAGATAAAGTAGAGAAATATAAGCAGTGCAAAAATCTGCAGAGCAATCAGAAAATACTGTACGCCAGCCGGTAGGTCATTTTCCTGCACGAGAATTCCTTTTTATTTAACCAACAGATTGATCATGATCTGATAATAGATGTCGGTCAGTTTATTCAGATCTGACACGCTGACGCATTCATTCACTTTGTGAATAGTGTCGTTTAAGGGCCCCAGTTCGATCGTTTGAGCGCCGGTCGGCGCGATAAAACGTCCATCGGAGGTTCCGCCGCCGGTCGACAGCTCCGGTTCGTAGCCGACAATCGAATGACACGCCTGTTTAACGGCTTGAATGAGTTCACCGTCTCCCTCGGTGATAAACGGGTTGCCGGAAAGATTCCATTCAAGGTCGTAGTCCAGATTGTGATGGTCGAGCACAGCCTGCACGCTTTGCTGTAGCGCTTCTGCGGTATGTTCGGTCGAGAAGCGGAAATTAAACAGGACTTCAATTTCTCCCGGAATAACGTTGGTGACGCCAGTTCCTGCATGGATGTTGGAAACCTGAAAAGAGGTCGGCGGGAAATATTCGTTGCCGTGATCCCAGTTAATGTTAACCAGTTGCTCCAGCGCCGGCGCCAGATTATGAATCGGGTTGTCAGCAAGATCCGGATAGGCGATATGTCCCTGAATGCCTTTTACGATCAGCTTGCCGTTCAAGGATCCGCGGCGTCCGTTTTTGATTGAATCGGCCAGTTTTTTAGAGCTGGAAGGTTCGCCAACCAGGCAGTATTCGAATTTTTCGTTACGCGCTTCGAGCGTTTCGATCACTTTTACCGTACCGTCAACCGCCGGGCCTTCTTCGTCACTGGTGATCAGAAAGGCGATTGATCCTCTGTGCTCAGGGTAGGATTCGACAAAGCGTTTGCTTGCCGCCATAAAACAGGCGATGGAGCTCTTCATGTCGGCTGCGCCGCGACCGTACAGCATATCACCTTCGATATGGGCTGAAAACGGCGGGAATGTCCAGGCGTCCAGCGGCCCGGTCGGTACGACATCGGTATGACCGGCAAAGACCAGGCAAGGGCTTTCGTTACCGCGGCGAGACCAGAGATTCGTGACTTCCCCAAAAGGCATGGATTCGTTTTTGAATCCCAGAGGCTCAAGGTAGTCTGCAATCATCTGCTGACAGCCTTTATCATCTGGGGTTACGGAATCAACTTGAATTAATGCTTGGGCCAGGTCAATGGTTTCGCTCATGACTCTCTCATTTGGTAGTGTTTTTTTGAAGAAATTTTATTTTAGGCATTGAAGGCGTTTTTGAGAAGCATAACGCACAGATGCTGTACGGTTTAATGTTTTATATCAACTGTTTGTATTCAGCTTCTTTAAAACCGATTAGCAGGGCGTCGCCTTTCTCAAGTACCGGGCGCTTGATCAAGGTCGGCTGCTGCAGAATGATTTCCAATGCTTGCGGCGAGTTTTCCAGCAGAGCGGCTTTTTGCTGTTCGTCAAGATTGCGCCAGCTGGTACTGCGTTTATTGATTAGGTCGGTAAGTGTGACCTTTTGCAGCCATGCATTGACCTGCTCTGTCTCCAGTCCGTCCTTACGAAAGTCATGAAACTGATAGGGGACGTTCTGTGAGTCTAGGAACTTGCGGGCTTTTTTAATCGTGTCGCAATTGGCGATGCCGTACATTGTCGTCATTGGAATGGCTTCTCCGTTTTGATCCGTTAAAGTCGGGCAATTATACGGCTTTATGATTCGTTGTGAAAAATACTCTGTTGAAATAGTCGCTTAAAATTCTGTGCACCATAACTTTGACTTGTGCCTGGCGAAATTACCGGTTTGATTTTTGTATCTCTACGGCCGACAGGTTATACTCTCGGGTTTATCTGTTGTTAACCTTGTAAAGAGATTTGAATTATGACAATCAAGCGAATTGGACACCGTTATAGCGATGCAAAAACCGGCGTTACATTGGATGTGTGGTTTCCGCGCTCTAATAAAGAGATTGCGCGTAACTGTTTGGCTCTTAAGGCGGGCATTATCAAAAGCGATTTTGTTACCGTAGAGATCGAATCAGTCGACGATGCGCCAAAATCTGCTGAAGAAGCGTATCTTCGTCTTCACCTGCTATCTGAATGTGCCTATAAGCCGCATGACATCAACCTGGACGGTGTTTTCGGCCTGTTGACCAATGTCGCTTGGACCAATGCCGGTCCTGTTTTGCCGTCGGAAGTTGAAAACCTGCGTGAAGCGATCCAGGAAGAAATGCTTCAGTTGACTGTGACTTCGATCGATAAATTCCCGCGTATGGTTGATTACGTGATACCGGAAGGTGTTCGTATCGGTGATGCCGACCGTGTTCGTCTTGGGGCTCACCTTGCACCGGGAACAACGATCATGCATGAAGGGTTTGTTAACTTCAATGCCGGTACTTTGGGGCAGTCAATGGTTGAAGGCCGAATTTCTGCCGGTGTTGTGGTGGACGATCATACCGATATCGGTGGTGGTGCATCGATTATGGGAACGCTTTCCGGTGGCGGTAAGCAGGTAATCTCTATGGGGCAGCGCAACCTGTTGGGTGCAAATGCCGGTCTGGGTATTTCCCTGGGTGACGACTGTATTGTGGAATCCGGATTGTATCTGACCGCGGGTACCAAGGTTCAGATGCCTGATGGTTCTGTTGTTTCTGCTCGCGAACTGTCTGGACAATCGAAACTGTTGTTCCGTCGTCACAGCCAAACCGGTCAGGTACAGGCAATCGTAACCGACGGTACTCTATGGGGTGGACTAAATAGCGTTCTGCACAGTAACGACTGATTTATCCCCGCTTGTCGTCCGGCCGTTCCGGCTGGGCGTATAAGGCGTCAGGCTTCTCCTGCGCCTTTTCCCAACTTTATTTCTTAACGTATTGCACGTTTTTTCCAGATATCTCATTGATGTTGTCAGTCAGTGTCTTTTAGCAGGCGCTTGCGCTGATATAATGCGTTGGATTTTTAATTTAATAGTGAAGGGTCGTATGTCAGCTGTATTCGGAATGGATCATATTAGCCTTTTGGTGCAGGATGCGGACAAAGCCGCAACTTTTTATCAGAATATTCTTGGCCTTACTGTGCTTGAACGCCCGAACCTTGGTTTTCCCGGTTTCTGGTTGGATTTTGGGGCAGGACAGTCACTGCACCTGTTGCAGGTAAGTCGAGAGCATGTTCTCAATGATCGGCTCCCGGAGCATGGCGGGCGTGATTTTCATTTTGCCCTGCGGGTCAGAGAACTGGAGAGTTTTGTCGATAAGCTGGAACAGGCGGGAATCGCTTATACGAAAAGCCGTTCCGGAAGAAAAGCGTTGTTTTTCAGGGATTTGGACGGCAATGCAATTGAATTGACTCAGGTTGATTGATTTGCAGAATTGATTTGCAATTTAGCCGGTACACTTGCTCTGGCAGAGAGTGGAATCGGCTATGTCTCCCGTGGTTGCAGAGATTAAATGGCCGCAGTGTCCTACTGTGCGGTCACTGCTGGATTTAATCTTCGATCGTTTCGATCAAGGCATCGCGCAAGCGGGCCTGATTTTCACTGGCGGTAATGGCTTTATCGTCTGTATCGCTGATAATAAACCAGTCTTCCGCTTTCTCACCGACCGTTGTGATTCTGGCGTCATGCAATCTGATATGGCACGAGCGCAGCGCGAATCCGATCCGCGATAAAAGTCCGGGTGCGTCCTTGGTCGAAATATGCAGTTCGCTGCGGTGTTCATTGAGCTTTTCGATATGAATTTCCGTCGGCGTCTCGAAGCAGCGTATCCGGCGATTAAGGAAGTTGCTTTGAGCAACCGGTTCCATACCGTCGCCCAGCATATGCTTACGAATCGTATCGCAGATCAATGCAGTATCCTGTTCTTTGACGGCTTGATGCTCATCCCTGGTCAGGAAATACATTATGACCAGCGTCATGCCGTCATTGCTGCTGAAAATACGCGCTTCCATAATGTCCATTTTCAGACGGTCGAGTGCCGAGGTGATATTGGCAAACAGATAGTCTCTGTCCGGCATGTAGATCAGCAGCTCAGAGGCGCCACGCGGACTTTTGGCCCGAACCATGACATGGATCTGATTGCGGTCTGCAAGAAATAGTTGTTCGGTAATCCGGGATACGCTGTTCGGACTCTGCCGGCTGAAAAATTCGCTGTCGGCCATGCTGTCCCAGAAAGGCTGGTAGGCGGTGTAGTTGATTTCGCGTTGCGATAACTGTTCTTTGGCTTTTTCCTGAGTTTGCAGCGCTTTCATCGCCTTGTTTTTGGGCGCGTTTGAACTGAGTGCCAGCGCTTTCGATGTTTCGTTGTACAGTTCCAGGAAGAGTGAGTTTTTCCAGTCGTTCCAAACGTCGTTTGAGGTTGCGCAGACATCAGCTACCGTCAATAGATATAAGTGGTTAAGGTGCTCCTGATCGCCCATTAAGGAGGCGAACTCATTAATGGTTTTCGGGTCGCTGAGGTCTTTGCGTTGTGCGACATGCGAAAACTCCAGATGGTAGCGAACCAGCCAGCTGATCATTTTCTGATCTTTGACGGGAAGGTTATGCTCGCGGGTAAAGACGGCGGCATCTTCAGCTCCGACAATTTCGTGTTCGCCTTTTCGTCCTTTGGCAATGTCGTGAAACAGTCCGGCCAGAAATAAAACTTCTGGACGACAGATCTGTTTGGCAATCTGGTGTGCTGTCGGAAACTCGTAGGCGTAATCATCGACGAAAAAACGGCGCAGATTACGGATGACTAGAATGGTGTGGTCGTCAACTGTATAGGCGTGAAAGATATTGAACTGCATCAGCCCGCTGATTTTCTTGAAAACCGGCAGATAGCTGTCCAAAATGCCGTAGCTGTGCATACGTTTGATGGATGCGTAAACCCCTTTGGGTTGCCGGAATATCTCGATAAACAGAGCTTTGTTAATCGGGTCGGCACGGAATTGTTCGTTGATATAGTGCAAATGGTCGCGGATCGAGCGTATCGCTGTCGAGCGCAGGCCATTGATATGCGGAAGATTGGCCAGAGCGACAAACATCTCGAAAATCGCCGTCGGGTTGACTGAAAAAACATCTTCAGAAGTGATGTCCAGATAGTCGTTACGAATACAGAAACGGTTGTTGATCGGAATTACGGTGGCTTCATCTGGCTCAAACAGTTCTTCACGGAAGTGCTGCAACAGAATTTCATTCAGTTTAACCACGCTTTGCACATTGCGGTAATAGCTGCTCATGAACTGCTCAACCGCCATTTTTTCCGGATTGTCCTGGTAACCGAATTCGCTCGCTATCTGCTGTTGAAAGTCGAACTGCAAACGCTCTTCACGGCGGCGCTTCAGGTGTTGCAGCGCGAAGCGGATACGGTTCAGATATTTATTTGCCGCTTCGATTTCGACATACTCTTCGGTAGTCAGAAAGTTGCGCTGGACTAGCTCGTTGAAGGATTTAACGCGGAAATAGCGTTTGGCGACCCAGTTGATCATGTGAATATCACGCAGGCCGCCGGGACTTTCCTTAATGTTCGGTTCCAGTTGATAGGTCGTATCCTGAAAACGGTGATGGCGTTTTCGCTGTTCTTCAAGCTTGGCGCTGAAAAACTCTTTGATCGGCCAGAAATCATTTCTTGCCCAGAGACTGATTAGGCTCTGGAATGCCTGGTAATTCCCTGTGATCCAGCGCGCTTCCAGCAGATTGGTAGCGGTGGTGACGTCTTTTAAGCCTTCTTCATAACAGTCGTCGAGACTGCGGATAGAGTGGCCGACATCAAAGCCGAGATCCCATAAAAAAGTGATGAATTCCGATAGACTGCTTTGCAGTTTGTCAGAGTTTTCGGCAATAACCAGCAGATCGATGTCCGAATAGGGATGCAGTTCGCCACGCCCGTAACCGCCGACGGCGATCAGTGCAGCATCGGGATCTTGAACGAAGTTTGACCAGATTTTTTTAAGAATCTGATCGACAAAGCTGGCTCGCTCCTTCAAGAGTTCCGAAACCGGTGCGCCCGCTTCATACTGTTTAAACTGGTAATCGACAAAGCGCTGGATAACATTTCGCCCGGCCTTTATTTTATCCAGATTCGACATTTCCGGATCGAGAAGGGCGCTGATAAATTGAGGCAGGGAGGGGCGGTGTATATCGCTGAACATACAGGACCTACTGGTTTAAGCTAATTTACGGAGCCAAGGTAAGGTTTGTCTATCCGGCAGTAGCACAGCTGCTGCCGGAGGAGGACGGCATTACTCTGGTAGGAATGGTGTCTCGCCCTGGCGCATGGTGAAAATTTCATAACCGTCTTCGGTTACGGCCAGAGTATGTTCCCATTGTGCGGAGAGTTTACGGTCCTTGGTAACGACCGTCCAGTTATCCGGTAACAGTTTGACGGCGGCTTTGCCGAGGTTGATCATCGGTTCGACGGTGAAAACCATGCCCGGTTTCAGTACGATGTCTTTAAGTTCTTCGGATGCGTAGTGCAAGACCTGAGGCTCTTCGTGGAATTCGGCACCGATACCGTGACCACAGTATTCGCGTACCACTGAATAGTTATTGGCTTCGGCATGTGTCTGGATCGCCTTGGCAACATCATACAAAGTGGCATTCGGTTTGATCTGCTCAATGCCAAGCCACAGACATTCACGGGCAACCTGACACAGGCGGTGGGCAAAAGGTTTTACCTCGCCGATTTCGAACATCATGCTGGTGTCGCCGTGATAGCCGTCCTTGATGACCGTGACATCGATATTGACGATGTCGCCTTTTTTCAGCTTTTTAGTAAAGTCCGGGATTCCATGACAGACAACCTGATTGATCGAGATGCAGCTTGAAGCTGGAAAACCGTGATAGTTCAAGGTGGCAGGTACCACTTCCAATTCATTAGTCATGTAATCATGCATGATCTGGTTCAGTTCACCTGTTGAAATCCCCGGTTTCATGTGCGGGGCAATCATATCCAGAACATTAGCGGCCAATTGACCAGCAACGCGTAATTTTTCAATCTCTTCAGGGGTTTTAATTTTAATGGTCATGAAATCTCGTTTTTGTTAAGTTCGGTTAGCTTTTTGTTCAGAAAATATTGAGAAAAACGGTTGGTTATGGTATAAATGCCGCGCCTCTCAGATGAGAGAAATTTTAACAGAAAATCCGCACGTTTACCGATACATAAAACGGGGTGCTGACTAAATCCTGTGCCAAGGCTTTTTTCAGTTCGTTTTTATGGGTATACGGAGGCCTAACCCACTATATTGGAGAAAAATCATGGCAAAAGTTACCATGCGTCAAATGCTGGAAGCCGGTGTTCACTTCGGTCACCAAACTCGTTACTGGAATCCTAAGATGTCTGAGTACATCTTCGGTGAGCGCAACAAAATTCATATCGTTAACCTTGAGAAAACTCTTCCAATGTTCAACGACGCCCTAAATTACATGGGTAGCATTGCAGCTAACAAAGGAAACGTTCTATTTGTTGGTACTAAACGCGCTGCGAGTGAATTGGTTGCTCAGGAAGCACAACGTTGCGGCATGCCTTATGTCGATCACCGTTGGTTGGGTGGTATGTTGACTAACTTCAAAACCATCAAGCAGTCTATCAAGCGTCTAAAAGAGCTTGAAGCAATGGAACAGGACGGTACTTTCGAAAAGATCACTAAGAAAGAAGCGCTGATGATGACTCGTCAGAAGCAGAAGCTTGAGCTTTCTCTTGGTGGTATTAAAGATATGCGTGCCATGCCTGATGCGATCTTCGTTATCGATACCGGTAATGAAAAAATCGCTCTGCAGGAAGCTAAAACACTAGGTATTCCGGTTATCGGTGTTGTTGATACCAACAACGATCCGCGTAATGTTGACTATGTTATCCCTGGTAACGATGATGCAATCCGTGCGATCAGCCTATACCTAAGCGCAGCTGCTGATGCGATCAATGAAGCGAAAGCTTCGATCACTACAGCGGTCGAAGGCGATGATTTTGTTGAAGCTGAAGAAAAAGCAGCTGAATAATCTCTGAGCTCTATCACCGGTTTGCCAAAAGTGGGCCGGTGATTTTCCCTCCCAGTTTCTTAACCCTTATAAAAACTCAAGGAATCAAACATGGCAATTACTGCTGCAATGGTAAAAGAACTGCGTGAAATCACTAGCGCAGGTATGATGGATTGTAAAAAAGCGCTGGCAGAAACTGACGGCGACATGGATGCGGCGATCGAATTCCTGCGTAAAAAAGGTATGGCGGGTGCTGATAAGAAAGCCGGTCGTCTTGCTGCAGAAGGTGTAATCGCAATCGCTATCGCTGATGACAAGAAAACTGCGGCAATCGCTGAAGTTAACTGTGAAACTGACTTTGTTGCTAAAGGTGACGAGTTCAAAACTTTCGCAGATGAAATCGCAGCTATCGCTCTGGCGAATAAAACTACGGATATCGATGCTATCATGGGTCAGACTATGGCTAGCGGTAAAACCGTTGATGAAACCCGTCGTGAGCTGATCGCTAAGATCGGTGAAAACATGGGCTTGCGTCGTGTTGAAATCATTGAAACCAATGGTGAAATCGGTCAGTACCAGCACGGTGAGAAGATCGGTGTTGTTGTTGCTATGGACGGTGGTGATGAAACGCTTATCCGTGACGTTGCTATGCACGTTGCTGCTGCTAAGCCACAAGCGGTTTCTGCTGACGATCTAGACGCAGCTGTTATCGAGAAAGAACGTGCGTTCCAAATCGAACAGGCTCAGTCTTCCGGTAAGCCAATGGAAATTATCGAGAAGATGATCGAAGGGCGTATGCGTAAATTCGTCGGTGAGATCACTCTACTAGGTCAGTCTTTCGTTAAAGATCCTGATCAGACTGTTGAGAAGCTTTTGAAAGCGAACTCTGCAATGGTTACTACATTCGTTCGCCTTGAAGTAGGTGAAGGTATCGAAAAACAAGAAACCAACTTTGCAGACGAAGTTGCTGAAGCGGCGAAAGCAGCTCAAGGTTCTTAATCGTCCTTGTTGAGAAAAACCATGGGGATCAGTGTTTCTGACCCTGTGGTTTTTTTGTATTAATTTTAAGAGTAATTTGTAAATAGCTTTAATTATCAGGTATTTACAAATTGTTTTTAACCCTTTTCTTAGGATGAGTTATGGCTCTTAAATATAAGCGCATATTGTTGAAGTTTAGCGGTGAAGCCCTGATGGGCGATGGCGAGTTTGGGCTTTGTGCACAAACCTTGCGCAAGGTTGTCAAACAGGTCAAAGATTTACGTGACCTGGGTGTCGAGGTCGGGATTGTTGTCGGCGGCGGTAATATTTTCCGCGGTGCACAGATTCAGGGTTCGGGCATTCAGCGTACCACCGGTGATCACATGGGGATGATGGCGACGGTTATCAATGCCTTGGCCCTGCGTGATGTTATCGAATCGATGGATATCAAGGCTCAGGTGCTTTCGGCCATGTCGATCGAAGGTATTTCAACCGGCTTTAATGCGAATCTGGTTAAAAAACAGTTAAGTAATGGCGAAGTGGTCATTTTTGCAGCAGGGACAGGCTCGCCTTTCTTTACCACCGATACGGCTGCAGCGCTCCGTGGTGTGGAAATCGATGCGGATATCGTTTTGAAGGCGACCAAAGTTGACGGGATTTACACTGCAGATCCGAATAAAGATCCAACTGCAGAGCGCTACACCGCTTTGACTTACGATGAAGTCATTCAGAGAAATTTACAGGTTATGGATATGACGGCGTTTGTGCTGTGCCGTGATCATAAGATGCCGATTCGAGTTTTTGATATGTTTAAGGATCAGGCGGTTATTCGAATTGTTCAAGGTGAGGATGAAGGCACCTTGGTGAGCTCAGGAGAATAAAAATGTTAAATGAAATTCAAAAAGACGCTAAGGAAAGAATGCAGAAGTCTTTCGAAAACCTGGAAACGAATTTCGCCAAAATTCGTACCGGGCGCGCACACCCGTCTATTTTAGACAGTATTATGGTCGAGTATTACGGTTCCGATGTTCCGTTGAGCCAGGTTGCCAATATTAATGTTGAAGATGCGCGTACTCTTACGGTTCAACCGTGGGAGCAGCCAATGGTTGCCAAGGTCGAAAAAGCGATTATGACTTCTGATCTTGGGGTAAATCCGGCAACGACCGGTAACCTGATTCGCATCCCGTTGCCGCCGCTGACCGAGGAGCGTCGTCGTGACCTGACTAAGGTTGCGCGTGCCGAAGCGGAGCAGGCGCGTGTCGCTATCCGTAATGTACGTCGTGATGCCAATAACGATGTTAAGAACTTGCTGAAAGATAAAGAGATTACTGAGGATGAGGCGCGACGCGCCGAAGATCAGATTCAAAAAATTACTGACGATGTGGTCAAGAAAGTCGACGACCTTCTTGCCGATAAAGAAACATCGTTAATGGATCTGTAATCGTTTCTGCGATTCCCGACATTCTCTACTCGGTAAAGCCGTTCGCTATTTGGGCCGGAATAGGGCATAATTAGCGAATTTGGTAGAATATGAAAAAGCCAAAAATCGAATAGGTTTTTGGCTTTTTTATTGGTTTTTTATTTCTAAATTGATGCAGGGTGTGACATTGCCTGACAAATTGACTGAAACTCATGTTCCTCAGCATATCGCGATTATTATGGACGGTAATGGACGCTGGGCTAAAAAACGGCTCCTTCCGCGTTTTATCGGGCACCAGAAGGGCTTGAAAGCCGTTAAGCGGACCATTACCCATTGTGCCAAGCGTGGCGTCAAAGCTTTAACACTGTTTGCCTTCAGTACGGAAAACTGGCGACGTCCGAAAGACGAGGTCAATAAGCTTATGTCGATGTTTCTAACCGCTTTGCAGAAAGAGGTTAAAAAACTGGACGATAATAACGTGCAGCTACGGATTATCGGTGATCGCTCAGGCTTTAGTCAGGAAATTCAACAGCATATCGAAAAGGCGGAGGCCTTGACTCGCGATAACGATGGCTTGGTGCTGAATATTGCCGCCAATTACGGCGGTCAATGGGATATTGTCGAGGCGGTCAAAGCCTGGCAGGCAGCGAATCCCGATAAATCGCTTCAGGAGCTGACGGTCGATGAGCTAGGGCAGTACATCGCCAATGCAGACCTGCCTTTGCCTGACCTGTTGATTCGTACCGGCGGCGAGCAGCGAATCAGTAATTTCCTGATTTGGCAGATGGCTTATTCGGAGTTGTATTTTACCGATGCCCTGTGGCCCGACTTCGGTTCGGAAGAGCTGGATAAAGCGATCGATTCCTTTAGCAGTCGCGAACGCCGCTTCGGACGAACCAGTGAGCAGGTGCAGCAATGTTGATTCCTCGGATACTCACTGCGCTGGTTCTGGTTTTTATTGTTGTCGGCGGCGTCTTTTATGCCTCGGATAGCGTTTGGTACTCAGGGGTGTTTGTTCTCGCTGCACTTGCTTTATGGGAGTGGGCGAAGCTTTCCGAATGCCGTTCAATACTGCCAAAACTGCTGTTTGTAGCGGTTTCTATCGTTCTGATTTACCTCCTGTATCCGTTAATTGACGGTTCTGCTTATCTGCCGGTGACAATTCTCGTCTTGCTATCGGTTTTTTCTGTTGTTGCTCGCTATCAGCGGACCCAGGGACGTGTTGGACTGAATTCAAAGCCTTTAATGTTGTTGTTGAGTTTTGCGCTGACACTGATATTTATTACGGCTTTGCTTGCTCTGCACGCTAGCGTGGCGCCAGAGATATTGTTACTCAGTATGGCGATAGTGTGGGCAATGGATACCGGTGCCTATTTCAGCGGTCGGGCTTTCGGAAAGCGTAAACTGGCTAGTTACGTCAGTCCGGGCAAAAGTTGGGAAGGTGTCTGGGGCGGTGCATTGAGCGCCTTTATCCTCTCTTATGTCGTGCTTTCGAATGTTTTGTCTGGGATGACGCTTTTGGAACAGATATGGGTTTCACTGGCGCTGACTTTGATTGCTTTGCTGTCCGTATTTGGTGACCTGTTTGAAAGTGTTCTTAAACGTCAGGCTGATATAAAGGACAGCGGTTCGATTCTTCCCGGGCATGGAGGTATCCTGGATCGGATTGATAGCCTGCTGGTCGCGATACCTTTGACTTACCTGCTCTGGTCCGTATATACGGTTTGATTGAATTGATTTAAAGGACAGCTTTGTGGACTTTTTATGGTCTTTAGTCGGCTTTCTCATTGTTATCGGCATTCTGGTTACATTGCACGAATGGGGGCATTTCCAGGTGGCGCGCTGGTTCAATATCAAGGTTGTCGAGTTTTCAATCGGTTTCGGCAAGGCGCTTTACCAGAAGCAAAAAGGCGAGACAAACTATAAGATTGCGATGATCCCTTTGGGCGGTTTTGTGCGCTTTACCGATGAGCGCGAAGGGCCGGTTGCCGATGAGGATTTATCAAGGGCATTTAACCGTCAAAGCGTTTATAAACGCTTTGCTGTGGTTGCGGCCGGTCCTTTGATTAATATTCTTTTTGCATGGTTGATTTTTATTGTGATCTATCTGTTAGGAATCAATACATTAAAGCCGACTATTGAAATGATTCCCGAAGGTACGCCGCTTTCTCAGGTGCTTAGCATGCAGCAATTGCAGTCGCATGGACAGAAAGATGGCCTGTGGGAGGTCGTTGCGGTTAACGGGAAAACGGTTAACGCCTGGAATGAAGTTAATCAGCAGTTGATGTTGGCTATGATCGACAAACGATCCAATGTCGATTTGCAGTTGCAGGAAATGTATAGCGGGCAAACCGTACAGGTTCCGGGTCTGGATATTCGTTCACTGGATCTGAATGCAGCCGATACAGACTGGCTGACCGTTCTCGGTTTTGTCCCTGCGCCTCCGCGGATTCCTGCCGTCATTGATCGAGTTCTGCCGGAAGGGCCGGCGGCAAACTCCGGCCTTCAGCCGGGTGATAGAATTACGGCGATCGATCGTTCTCCGGTCGAGAACTGGGGCGAATTCGTTAAAATCGTTCAGGATAAACCGGATGAAACGGTGAATGTTAGCTATTTGCGTGATCGCGTTGAGTATCAGGTTGCGATTCATCTTGGTAGTGTATTGAAAGAGGAGCGCCGGGTTGGTCAGGTAGGTCTTGGCGTGCGTTTTGACCGCCATGCGATGGCGCCTTTCAGTAACCAGATCAGTTATGATTTGAGCGGAGCGATTGAAAAAGGCTGGCAGCGCATGCAGGACCTGACCTATATGAGTCTGCAAATGCTTAAAAAGATGCTGTTCGGCGAAGTCAGTCTGCAGCATTTATCCGGCCCGATCAGCATCGCTCAGATGTCCGGTCAGGCCGTGCAGAGCGGTTTGATTAGTTTCCTGGGCTTGCTGGGACTTCTCAGCCTGAGCATCGGTATCCTAAATTTACTGCCAATACCTGTTTTAGACGGCGGTCATTTGCTATATTACCTCGTCGAAATGATAAAAGGCTCCCCGGTGAGCGACAGATTTATGCAATATGGTCAGACGGTCGGGTTATTCCTGATTCTCAGTCTCACGCTGCTTGCTATATTTAATGACATTTTAAGAATATCCAATGGTTAAGATGAATCCTGTAAACTTTAGAAAAACCACCCTTGTTGCCGCTCTCTCGGCGAGTTTGCTAGCACCTGCAATTGCCAACGCCTTTGTGGTTGAGAAAATTGTCGTTGAAGGGGCGAACCGTATCGGTTACGAAACCATCAACAGTTATCTGCCGATCAGCAAGGGACAGTTTCTTGATTCTGCCTTGACCCAACAGACCATTGAGCGTCTGTACAAAACGGGCTTCTTCGACAATGTGTCCATCTATCAACGCGGACAGGGCGAGATGGTGATCAAGGTTGAAGAGCGTCCGTCGATTGCCGAAGTCAAAATCGAAGGGAATAAGCTGATCGAAACCGACATCCTTCAAGATGCCTTGCAGAGTCTTGGCGTCAAACAGGGTCGAATCTATAACCAGCTTGATCTTGACCGGATTATCATCGACCTGAAACGACGTTATCAGAACCAGGGTTATTACGCCGCTTCGGTCGAAATCGAAAGCAAAGAATTACCGCGTAACCGTGTTGATCTGAAAATTAAAATCATTGAGGGTGAGCCGGCAAGTATGGGGCGCATTACTCTGGTCGGTAATGAAGTCTATTCGGACCGTCGCCTCAAAGGGCAGATGTCCTTAGGCGAGGGCGGGATTCTTGGTACCGGTGATTCTTATTCCAAGCCTAAGCTTGAAGCCGATCTTGAAAAAATCCGTTCTTTCTATCTGGATCGCGGTTACGCGCAGTTTAATATCGTTTCATCTCAGGTCTCGCTGTCGGTCGATAAAACACGCGTCTTCACAACGATTAATATGCAGGAAGGCGACCGCTTTACTTTGAGTGAAGTGAAGTTTACCGGCGAAACCATTCTGACTCTCGACGAGATTGATCAGCTGGTCGATGTCCGAGCGGGAGATGTATTTTCGCGCAGCAAGATTATCAACGCCGTCAACACCATCCGCGAACGTCTCAGTGAAGAAGGTTATGCTTTTGCCGAAGTGACGCCGGATACAGTAATAAATCCGCAAGATAAAACCATGTCGGTCACCTTTAAAGTCGAGCCGAAAAACCGCGTCTATATTCGCTATATCGACTTTGAAGGCAATACCCGTACTCGTGACCATGTTATTCGTCGTGAACTGCGTCAGTTGGAAAGTGCGCCTTACTCGCTTAAAGCAGTGCGCCAGTCGCAATCGCGACTTGATCGTCTGGGCTTTTTCAAAAGCAGTAAGATCGAAACCAAACGCGTTTCTGACGACCAGGTTGACCTGATTGTCAAAATCGAAGAGCAGCCAACCGGGTCTTTTACCGCCGGTATCGGCTACTCTCAGCTTGACGGAGCAAGTTTCAATATCGGGCTTTCCGAACGTAACTTTATCGGTAGCGGTAATAAGCTGGATCTGCAGGTTGCAACCAGTGCGGCCAGAAAAACGGCTGATATCGGCGTAACCGACCCATACTTCACCGAAGATGGTGTCAGCCTTGGGATGGGAGTCTACTACCGTGAAATCGATGCCGAAGAGCTGGATGTCGCGGACTACACGACCAACAACTATGGTGTGAAAGCCAGCATCGGTTATCCGTTGAACGAAGACGATTCGATTCGCTTCGGTCTGAAGTTGGATTCTCAGGAGCTGGTCTGTAACTCTGATTTTACCTACTGTCACGATTACATCGATCAGTATGGCTCGGACACTAATTCTGTTCAGGCGAGCTTGAGCTGGGTGCGTAATACCACCAACAGTTTCTACTTCCCGAGTAAAGGGCGCAAAGCTTCGGTATCTCTGGAAGCGGTCGTCCCGGGAACTTCCGATGCGCCATTCTATAAAGTGTTTGCCGAAGAGAACCTTTATCTTCCTATGACGGAAAATCTCTCATTGCACTTCAAAGGTGGCTTTGCCTACGGTGACGGTTACGGCGATATCGACACACTGCCTTTCTATGAAAACTTCTATGCCGGTGGTATCGGAACCGTGCGCGGTTTTGAACCGAACTCGCTCGGAAATCGTTTCGATTTGACTCAGGACGGAAGTGACCGTCCACGAGGCGGTAATACTCGCGTTCTGGGAACGATTGAGATTATTTCGCCTACGCCGTTTATCGAAGACTCCAGCAACCAGCGTATTTCCTGGTTCTTTGACGCCGGTTACGTCTTTGAAGATATCAATGACGTAGACACTACCGAACTGCGTTCGGCGGTCGGTATCGGTTACTCCTGGATTACTCCTGTAGGGCCTTTGACGTTCAGTTTGGCACAGCCGGTCAACTCCAAGTCTGATGATAAAACCCAGGCATTCCAATTTACGCTTGGGACAGCCTTCTAAAAACTGGCAAACTTAGGGGCATTCAGCTCCAAACAAAGCGTATTAGCGGAGTTTTACTGCTAAATTATCAGCAAGCCTGATGATAATTTAGGGTAAAATCTCCAAAACTATAGATAATAGGATGGATCGATGTTTAAACCTTATTTCCTGATTGTCGCTTTCTCTTTATTGGCAATGATTTCCCAAGCAAATGCCGCTGAAGATAAGCCGGTGAAATTGGGAGTTGTTAATGTCGCCCTGTTACTTGAGCAGGCGCCTCAAGCTGAATTGGCCACGGAAAAATTAAAGAAAGAGTTTTCCAAAGAGCAGCAGGAACTGAAAAACCTGGCGAAAAAGCTTGAAAGCGAACAGGCGGAGTACGAAAAAAACAAAAACGTCATGAGCAATGCGCAGCGTGCAACTAAAGAGCGCGAATTAACCATGATGACTCGTGAAATTCAGCGCCGTCGTAACGATATCCAGGAACTGATCAATCTGCGTCGCAACGAAGAACTGGCAAAAATCCAGAATCTGGTGAATGAAGCCATCAAGACCATCGGAGAAAAACAGGGCTTTGACCTGATTCTCTATGAAGGAATTGCCTATACCAATAGTCGCATCGATGTCACTAAGGACGTTTTACAGTATTTGAGAACGGAATCTCAAAAAAAACGTTCTGATTTCAACAAATAACAACAAGGCTGTTTTGTGCGCATAGACTCTTTACTTTCGGTACTGGACCGTAACCAAATCGACTATCAGTTTTCTGGAGATAAATCGGTAGAGATCAATAGAGTTGCCGGTCTGGATAATGCAAGCCAAGACAGCCTGAGTTTTCTCAATTCAAACAAATTTATCGACGCTTTGAATCAGACCCTTGCCGGGGTTGTGGTGCTTCGCAGCGAGTATCAGGCGCAATGCCCGACCAATTCGATTTCCGTAAATGATCCTTATTTTGTCTATTCTTTGCTCGCACAGGTTGTTTATCCGGATGCGGCGCCTTTTACCGGTGTGGCGGAAAGTGCTTCGGTCGCGCTGACGGCCGAGCTTGAAGAGCAGGTCTGCATCGAGGATCAGGTTGTCGTTAAGGAGAATGTCGCAATCGGCCGGCAAACCTGGGTTCAGTCGGGAGCAGTGATTCATCGTAATGTTAAGATCGGCGCAAATTGCAAGATCGGTTCCAATGTCGTCATTCATGAAAATTGCATTATCGGCGATCACACCCGCATAGAATCCGGGGCGATTATCGGTGGTGACGGTTTCGGCTGGGCGCCTAATCGCGGTCAATGGTCCAAAATTCCACAGGTCGGGCGCGTGCTAATCGGTAACCATGTTTCGATCGGCAACAACAGCTGCGTCGATCGCGGAGCAATCGAAGATACGGTTATCGAAGATCATTGTATAATCGATAATCTGGTGCATATCGCGCACAATGTCGTTATCGGTGAAGGCTCGGCCATCGCAGGACAGGTCGGTTTTGCCGGTACCACCAAAGTCGGTAAACATAATATTATCGCCGGGCAGGCGGGGTTTGCCGGACATCTGAGCACGGCCGATAACTGTCATTTTGCGGCCAAGTCAGGTATTACGCAGACCGTTAAAAACCCCGGTGCCTATTCAGGTTTTCCTGTTCAGGATACGGCAAAATGGCAGAAGCAGATCGTACGCCAGAGAAATCTGGACAAGATGGCGATGCAGATAAAAGAATTACAAAAACAACTTAAAGAACTACAAAATAATAATTAATAAAACTGGATACTCTTATGATGGAAGTAAAAGACATTTTTGATTATTTGCCGCATCGCTACCCGTTTTTGCTGGTTGACCGAGTAACCGAATTTACTCCGAATGAGAGTCTAAAAGGTTATAAAAATATCACTTTCAATGAGCCGCAATTCACCGGCCATTTTCCTAATAACCCGATTATGCCGGGTGTGATGATTATCGAAGCTATGGCGCAATGTACGGGCATCCTTGCTTTCCGCAGTCAAGGTGTCAAGCCTGACGGAACCTCTATGTACTATCTGGCTGCCGTCGATAATGCGCGTTTCCGTCAGCCTGCCGTTCCCGGCGACCGTCTGGATTTCGAAGTTAAGGCTTTGGGAAATAAACGTGGTATCTGGAAATTTGAATGTACAACCAAGGTTGACGGTAAAGTCATCGCTTCAGCCGATCTGATGTGTGCAGAAAGAAAGGTATAAGTTTTGATCCATCCGACAGCAATCATAGACCCGGACGCGAAAATCGCCGATGACGTTGAAATTGGTCCTTTCTGTGTCGTTGAAGGCGATGTTGAAATTGGTGCCGGCTGTAAATTGGAATCCCATGTTGTCATTTCCGGCCCGACACGGATAGGTCAAAATAATCATTTCTATCCGTTCGGTTCGATCGGTGCGGCGCCTCAGGATAAGAAATATGCCGGTGAAAAAACCGAACTGATTATCGGTGACAATAATACTTTCCGTGAGAACGTGACCTTGAATCGCGGTACGATCCAAGATCTTGGAAAGACTATTATCGGCAACGATAACTGGGTGATGGCGGGCGTTCATATTGCGCACGACTGTATTATCGGCGACCACACCATTATGGCCAATAATGTTGCACTTGCCGGGCACGTCGAAGTACAGGATTGGGCTATTCTCGGCGGTTATTCGCTGGTACACCAGTTCTGCCGGATCGGGCGGCATTCCTTCTGCGGCATGGGCAGTGTCATCAATCAGGATGTTCCGGACTTTATTGTCGTCTCCGGCAATATTGCCGAAGCCCGATCAGTTAATCTGGAAGGTTTGAAACGCCGTGATTACGATGCCGAGCAGAGATCGTTGGTCAAAAAAGCCTATAAGGTCATCTACCGTCGCGGTCTGTCGGTAAAAGAAGCGGTGCAAGAATTGCAGAAGCTTGAAGATTCGAAAAATACCCTGCAGCATCTTATTGAATTTCTTCAGAACTCCGAACGGGGCATTACACGCTAAGTCCGCTCTGAATTCTCCAGAATTGTTCTGCGTCGACTTATGATCGGAATATTACACTGATGTCTCACAACAGCAACGACTCGATTACCATTGCCCTGGTTGCCGGAGAAGCTTCCGGCGACACGCTCGGGGCAGACCTCCTTACCGAACTCAAATCTCGCTATCCTAACGCTCGTTTCGTCGGTATCGGCGGGCCGAAGATGATCGCATTGGGCATGGATTCCTGGTACCCGATGGAAACCTTGTCGGTTATGGGTTTTTTCGAGGTGCTGAAACGCCTGCCGCAGCTTCTCAAACTGCGCAAACAACTGATACAGCGTCTTATCCAGTTGAATCCGGACGTTTTTATCGGGATCGATGCGCCGGATTTCAATTTCACTGTTGAAAAAAAGCTCAAACAGCAGGGGATTAAAACCGTCCATTATGTCGGGCCCTCTGTGTGGGCCTGGCGGGAAAAGCGTTTGCAGAAAATTAAACGCGCCGTTGACGGTGTTCTGGTTTTATTCCCGTTTGAACCGCAATATTATCACCGCTATCAGATTCCGGTCGAATGTGTCGGTCATCCTCTAGCGCAGCAAGTGCCGGAAGTTCCAAGTAAAGTCAGTGCGCGCAGTCGTCTCGGGCTTGCCGAAGATAGCCAAGTGACCGCTATATTGCCCGGGTCGCGGATGAGCGAAATCAATCAGATGATCGATCCTTATCTGCAGTCAGCTTCGCAGTTGCTTGAATCCTATCCGAGAATGCGTTTTGTTATTCCAGTGATTCATGATCGAGCCCGCCGGAGAATCGAAGAGGCGCTCGATCAATGGCAGTTGAATAAGCAGGTTTTGTTGCTGCAGGGGCAGGCTCAGCTGGCTTTGGAAGCCTGCGATCAGGCTCTGGTTACTTCCGGGACGGCAACGCTCGAATGCGCATTAATGCGCCGTCCATTGGTTCTGGCGATCAAAGTGCATCCGCTTTCGTATTGGATAATGTCTCGTCTGGCAACGACGAAATGGATCGGATTGCCAAATATTCTCGCGCAGCAGGATATTGTTCCGGAACTGATTCAGGAACAGGCGACGGCGGAAAAAATCTCGGCAGCGCTGGCAAACTTGATTGAATCCGAAGCGATCCGGGAAAAGCAGCTGGGATGCTTTGAACAACAATATCAGCAACTTAAACAGCCTTCCGCACAGATTGCCGCAGACGCAATCGGGCGTTGGGCAGGAATAGGCAGCGAAGCACAATAATGAAAACCACACAACAGATCGATCTTTTTGCCGACGAATCGCCGGAGGCGTCACAGGTTATCGTCGGTGTCGATGAAGTTGGACGCGGTCCGTTGATTGGCGATGTGGTGGCGGCGGCAGTGATTCTGCCAGAAGATTGCATTTTGCCGCTCGCGGACTCCAAAAAATTGTCTGAGAAAAAGCGCGAACAGTTGTTTGAGCAGATCTGTGAACAGGCTGTTGCTTACAGTATTCAGGTTGCCTCTCCGGCAGAGATCGATGCGTTGAATATTCTGCAGGCGACCATGCTGGCCATGACGCGTGCCATCGAGTCGGTGGCGTCGCAATCCGGATTTGATCTGGTGCTGGTGGACGGGAATCGTTGCCCGGATATTAACTATCCATGTCAATCGGTTATCAAAGGGGACGCTAAGGTTAAAGCGATTTCCGCAGCATCGATTCTGGCCAAGGTTTATCGTGACCGGCAAATGCTCGAACTGGATCAACTATACCCTGAGTACGGGTTTGCCAAGCATAAAGGATACCCGACGGCAGAGCACATGAGCAGACTGCAAACCTTGCCCGTGCTTGAGCAATACCGCCGCTCTTTCAAACCGGTTCGACTGCTTCTTGAACGGAGCTAGTCGTTCAACCCTGTTGTTAAATTGGCCAATATCAATTGTTTTGATAAAACCCTGTTTATACTTGGGAAAATCCGTCGCTTTCCGTTAGAATCTGAATAACTTTCATTCGAATATTAACTTCTTAGACAGGCTTACTTATGACCACCACTCTGGAACAAGTCGAAAAAACCGCTCAGTTAAGTAAAAACAATCAGTTAAGTCTGATGATTTTTCAGGTACAGTTTGGCAATGACGACTATCATCCTCCTTACTACGGTATGAACGTTTTTAAGGTTAGAGAAGTTCTGGAAGGGCGCAGTTATCCGGTTTCTCCGATGCCGGATACAAATGATCTGATTGAAGGCATGATCGAATTGCGCGGGCAGTATCTGCCGGTTATCGATCTTCCGCAATGGATGGGCTTTCCGATGAGCCCGGAAGAGCGCGAAAAATCGATTATTATCGTGTCCGATTTCAGTCACAACTTTGTCGGTTTACGCGTGTCGCATATTCATGGCGTTGAAGAGAAAGACTGGTCCGATATTCATCCGGCCGGTAATTACAATATCAATGTAAATACCAATCAGATTATCAACCATACCTATCTGGATAACAGCGATACATTGTGTTTTATCCTGGATATCGAAAAGCTGCTGATCGAGGCGATGCCCAGCATGGCCAAAAAAATCTTTTCGTCGGCGAAAGAAATCGCTATCGAAGAGAATATGTTTGTTCCGGAGCTTTACCAGAAAACCATTCTTTTTGCCGAAGACTCCAAGGCTATTCAGAAATATATGGGGATGGTTTTCGATCAGCTTGGGTTGCGATTCAAAGCCTTTGAAAACGGACGTCTGCTGCTGGACTATATCGACGGTCTGGAGGATATGGATTCGGTGTCGATGGTCTTTACCGATCTGGAGATGCCGGTTGCTTCGGGACATACCGTTATTCGCGAATTGCGCGAGCACAGCAAAACGCACGATATTCCGATCGTCGTTCATACCTCAATGACCAGCGAAAACAATACGCGTGAAGTTTTGAGTATGGGGGCTAACTACTTTATCGGTAAAGTTGACACCGATATGATCGTCGATACGATCAAAAAAGTTCAGAACGATTTCTATGCAAATTGAGTGTCGTTTTGAGCGCTTTGAATTGTGTGTTGTGAGTAAAAGATTATGCTGAAATGAGATGTGTGGATTTTTACACGCCGGAAACAAAAAAAGCGCCTGATCAGGGCGCTTTTTTTCTGCGGCTAAGCCTAAATATTAACGCTGACGCGCTTTGAATTTAGGGTTAGTTTTGTTGATAACATAAACCTTACCACGACGCTTAACAACCTGGCAGTCTTTGTGGCGGTTTTTAGCAGATTTTAGAGAAGATAAAATTTTCATCAGATATATCCAATTTTTAGTGCCGGATATTTCAAAACCAATCCGACTTAAGTTCAAATATTTGAAGCCGCGGATTATAAGTTCTTTTCGAACGGAAGTCCAGCCTGCAGGCGCAAAAATTATCCTATATTTATCGACAGCTTTATACACAGCTCAACTTTAATGAATTAAGGCTGTGAAATAGAGCGTTTTGCTCCCTTTTCGGCGTTATATGATGGCCTCAAGATTGAGCCAATATGCAGTATAATGGCCGGAAATTTTTTTATTGGCAACCAGTTATGGCTTCGGGCAAAAAAAACAAAAAGACAACTCAGGTTACTGATTTAACGATCGAAGCGGTGATGGGCGCCGACGGTGTACTGAGTGAGCAGGTGGACGGCTACGCACCGCGTGAAGCACAGATCGAGATGGCTAATGAGGTCGCGGAACTGATTGAACAGCAGGAAACCTTACTTGCCGAAGCAGGTACCGGTACCGGTAAAACTTTCGCTTATCTGGTACCGGCGCTCTTGTCCGGGAAAAAAGTGATCGTTTCCACTGCCACCAAAACGTTGCAGGAGCAGCTGGTGCAAAAGGATTTGCCGATGCTGTACAAGGTGTGCGGCATCAAAGGCAAGCCGCAACTGCTTAAAGGCCGCGATAATTATATCTGTCCGCAGCGTCTGGAAATTACCGAAACCGTGGAGCAGCATTCTAAGGAAGATTGGAAAAAGCTGGAATTGATTCGCGACTGGGTTGAAGAAAAGACCCTGAGCGGAGATCGCGCGGAACTTTCCGAAATCCCTGAATCCGATCCTATCTGGCGTAAAACCTGCGCCCGTCTGGAATTCTGTCAGGCGGCCGATTGTTCGAGCGATTTAGGTTGTTTTTATCCCGAGCAGAAGCAGAAAGCTCAGGAAGCCCAAGTCCTGGTGGTAAACCACCATCTTTTTTGTGCCGATCTGGCGCTTCGCGAACAAGGGTTCGGCGAACTGCTTCCGGAAGCGGAAATTTATATTTTCGATGAAGCACATCAGCTCCCGGATATTGCCGCACAGTTTCTAGGCTTCAGCATTTCACGCTCGCAGCTTGACGAGCTGGTTCGTGATATTGTCAGTGCGCAGAAAGCGGAAGCGCCCGAATCGCAATCCATCAGCGATCAGGCACACCTGTTCGGCGAACAGGTTAAACTGCTTAGCGAAGCATTGGGCAAATGGGAAAAACGCTGGACCTGGGAACAGTTGGAAACCCAGGCTGCGTTTCAACAGCAGTTAAAGCGCCTTATTCAGTCACTTACTCAACTGGCTGATAATCTTAAAAAACTCAGTGAACGCGGCAAGCAGATCGCTTCGGTACACAAGCGTTCTAAAGAATTCCTAGAGCAATTGATCGATTGGCGTACGGAAGCGAATGAAAATAAAATTCGTTGGGTTGAGTCTTCAATGGGGCGTTTCCGTCTGTTTCTGACGCCGTTGAATGTTTCCGCTCCCTTCAGTCGTCAGCGTGAAGCGATCGGCGGTGCCTGGCTGTTTACTTCGGCTACTCTGAGTGTGCGTAACAATTTTGATTACTTTGCCAAGCGTCTTGGACTGAACGATGCCAAAACGGCGAACTGGCTGAGTCCGTTCGATTACCGTACTCAAGGGGTTATCTACCATCCGATCGGTCTGCCCGAGCCGAAAGATCCGCGCTATATCAAAATTTGTTTGCGTGCCGCCTGGCCGCTATTAAAAGCCAGCGATGGTCGGGCATTCTTACTCTTTACCAGTCACCGAGCTTTGCAGGAAGCACGTGAGATATTAAAAGAACACTGGCACGGCACGCTTCTGGTTCAGGGCGAACAGCCTAAATCCACGCTGTTGCAGCGTTTCCGCGAAGTTGAAGCGCCGATTCTTTTGGGTACCAGCAGTTTCTGGGAAGGGGTGGATGTTAAAGGAGAGGCGCTCAAACTGGTGGTGATCGACCGTATACCCTTTGCACCGCCTGATGACCCGATTGTGCAGGCGCGCGAAGAGTTTCTGAAAGAAAAAGGTTTGAATGCCTTTGTGCACTTCCAGCTGCCGGAAGCGGTTATCGCTATGAAACAGGGCGCCGGTCGTCTTATTCGCGATGTCAATGACCGCGGTGTGCTTATGCTTTGCGATCCGCGTTTGTCGTCGAAGGGGTATGGTAAAACCATCGGTGACAGCCTGCCGCCTTTTTCCTGGGTTTACAGCCCGCAGGAAGCTTTGAAATTACTAGATAATACAGCTGATTGATATGTCCAATACACAAAAAACCATTCTTGCGATTGATACCTCCACGGTTGCCTGCTCGGTTGCTTTGCGCCACCAGGAAGAAACCTATGCCATTCATGAAATGACGCCGCAGAAGCACGCCCATAGAGTGCTGCCGATGATCGATGAATTGCTGCAGCAGGCCGGTATTCACGGCGAAAGTGTCGATCTTATCGCTTACGGAGAGGGGCCAGGGGCTTTTACCGGAGTACGTATCGCTGCTGGCGTGACTCAGGGATTGGCTTTGGGCTGGAATAGCGACTTCGTGGGCATTTCTTCACTGGAAGCGATGGCGTATCAGAGTGTGCTGTTTGAAAGTCGTCAAAAGCCGTTACAATGGTGTGCGCTGATGGATGCGCGCATGAATGAGATATATTTGCAACAAGGTTTGTATGACCCGGCTGCGGAGGTTCCGTGGCAAGCCGAAAAAGCCGTTTTGATTTCGCCTCTGGAGGTGATTGAACAACTTGAGGTATTGCAGAGACAGGCACAGGGGAAAGGGCACGGCTTCTTGATTTTCGGTGATATCACCCGCGAATATCCTGAAATCGCCGATAACGCCGCCTATCGGGAAGTACAGCCGAATGCGATGGCGATGCTTAATTTGGCCGGAATTTATCTGTCGCGTAAGCAGTCATTGCAACAGGGGTTGCCGGTTCCATTGTATTTGCGTAATCAGGTTGCCGAAACGATTCAGGAGCGTCAAGCGAAGCAGTTGCTAAAAGAGCAGGAAGAGAAATAATAATACTTTCTGCAAGCCTTGAATTTTGTAACGATTCTTTATTGCAAGGCTGCTTAATTTATAGTCAATGGTGGAAAAGTCGTTGATGATAAAGCATTTATTGGCCTTACAAAAAGATTGCGCACACGCTTATCCACAGTTTCTGTGAACAACCGCAAAACATGCTTCCTTTCACGGGATGCCAGCAAGTTTGAGGAGATGATATGAACAAGTCCTATCAACATCTATTGGTCGCAGTGGATTTTTCCGATTCCAGCCGCGCCGCACTTAATCGGGCGCTAAAACTGGCGAAGGATCTACAGGCTAAAATCACTCTGATGCATGTGGTAGAGCTGCCGGTAAATCCGGTTTTGGAAGATATCGCCGTAACCGGACTTCCTGGTCTTTGGGATGAGGAGTTAACCAAGCAGTGGCTTGATGTTGCCCGTAAACAGTTGGATGAATGGATGGCGACAATACCGCAGGATTCTCGTCAAAGGCTGCAAATAGAGGCTAAAATTCAGATCGGCCATCCCGTTCAGGAGTTATGCGATTATGCCAGCCAGCATCAGGTCGATTGTATTTTGATCGGATATCATGGGCATTCCGCCTTGCGCAATCTGATCGGCAGCACCAGCCGTTCGGTATTGATCGAAGCGGAATGCGATGTGTTAAACGTTAAACTGACTCAGAAGTGAAATCGAAAAAATTATGACCGAGCTAAAACAGACAACTCAAACAATGCATCTATTGGTCGCGTTCTGCGCAGCACTGATGGCTTTTGCCGTCTCCTCCGCGCAGGCCAAAATGAATGTTCATCAATTCAAACCGGGCGATACGGTTTTCGTGGCTTTTCCGGCCGGGAATATCAAGGACGACGCATTTATTGTGGGGACGGTCCAACGTCTTGAAAAAAACGGCGATTATCTGATTGAAGTGCAGGATTATGTTGAAGGCCATGATTACGGCAGCTCCTGCATTCCGATGATTAAAAAAGAAGATCCCGAGGCTATGGCGCTGGGTTACGGAGCAGGCTGGGAAGTATGGAAAGATACCACTAAACTGGACAAGCAGCGTCTGCATTATGTTGTACCGCGTGCGCAGAGTATGAAGCTGGGCGAGGGTAAGCACTATTTTGTTGAGCGCAATAATCTGTATATCGTTTTCGGTCGATGGAAGTCCGATGCGCCGGTAATGACGCTTGATCGCATCGCCCGTGCGCAGCGTGAAGCGCAAAATGCCGGTCTGGAGGAGTTGGTGCCGGTATTTGATCTTGTTAAGTACCATCGTAAAGTTTTTTACGATACGAATAATCGCCCCTTATACGCTTTTGAAAGAATTGCGCCGGCGATCACGATGCTCGAACAGGTGCAGAAGATTTTCGACCAGCATCCCCAATTACAGAAGTTATGGCAGGCGAAAAGCCGCGACTGGAAAAAGATTTCCGAGAGTACTTATGACTATTTTATGATCGAAGCGATCGACAAAGTATTGTTCGACGCGGCGGATCAGTTATATGAAGAGGGCATTGAAAATGCCGGTACAGACAAGGTAGAGCGACTGCGTCAGCTAACCAAGAGCATACGCAGAGACAAATAAGCCGCCTGTAAACGAAAAAAGCCATATATCGTTGAATATATGGCTTTTGTTTGTTGGCAGATCCGAATTTTATTAAGGTTTCGGGTGTTTATAGTATTCCTGATTGAGATAGTCCGCCAACTGTTCCACTTCATCCTCGAACATTCCGGTGTTCAGGTTGTTGTTACAGAATGCGACCGCTTTGACAAGTTTCTCATAGGTCGGGGTTTTGACCGGATCATAAGGTTGGGACGCGTGACACTTCATACAGTTTGCACTGTCGTGGAGTTCCTGGCCCGGATGTGGTTCGGCAAGAACCGGAAGTGAAAACAGCCCGCTTGCCAATACGGTTAAGGGTAAACTTCTCTTCATATAGCCTCCTTCAGTCGCTCGAAATATGACAGAAATACCTGAATAAAATGCTAGGTTGTTCTTCATTCTACTGATTTATCTTAATAACCACTCATTAAAATTACTTAGCCAAAAATAAGCAAACTTATACTGAAAAATACGAATAACGAGGAGCGTTCTGTGAGCGAAGCAACTTTTATTAAAGGCAAGGTGAAACCCCTTGAAGAATCCATATCCCATCTCAGTTCGATACTGTCCGAAGTCGGGTTTGATATCCGTGAAGGCTTGAAATTAAACCCGGTTCCGGGAATTCACTCGCTGCATATTTATGAAAACAGTTGCCCGGGAATTTTTACCAACGGTAAGGGGGCTTCGGAAAAAGCCACGCTAGCCAGCGCACTGGGCGAATATCTTGAGCGACTGTCGACAAATTATTTCTTTTCCGACTACTGGTTGGAAAACGATTTTGCGGCCAGCAAAAACGACTGGTTGTATTATCCGAACGAAAAATCGTATGACCGCGAAAATTTCAAGCAGATGCTAAATCCCGAATTGTGGCGGTTTTATTCCGATTTGAGTCACAGCGAGGAATATGCGGATTTTGCCGAAGACGATTTCGAGTTCGATACTTTTTTAAGTCTGAATGATCATGTCGATCAAATTCGAGCTCTGCCATTAATTTCGCAGAAGACAGGCGAGACCTGCTATTTCCCTATGAACCTGCTCAGTAACCTGTATGCCAGTAACGGCTTGTCTGCCGGTAACAGCGCGCTTGAGGCGCAGGTTCAGGGTCTGTCCGAGGTATTCGAGCGATGGGTTAAAAACCGTATTTTGCGTGAAAACATTTGTCTGCCGCTGGTTCCGCAGGAAGTCCTTGATCAGTTTCCGCAAGTCGTTACAGCGATTGCTGCACTGCAGGAAGAAGGGATTTATACCGAAGTGCGCGATGCTTCATTGGGCGGTGTTTTCCCGGTTATGAACGTCACGCTGTTCCATCAGGCAAGCGGCCGTTGTTTCGCTTCATTCGGCGCGCATCCGATATTTGAAGTTGCCGTGGAAAGAACGCTTACCGAATCACTGCAAGGCCGCCATCTTAAAGAGCTGGATGGCTTCCAGACACCAAGTTTCGATCAGTTCGATGTCGCATCGGACGAAAACATTGAAAACCACTTTATCGACTCCAGCGGGCTGATCCACAGTCATTTCGTGGCCAGAGATTTCGATTACGAATTTGTCGCCTGGGATTTTACCGGCAATGTTGAACAGCAGTGGACACATCTCTGTGAACTGGTCTATCAGCAGGGTACGGATGTGTATGTCGCCAATTACAATCATTACGGCTTTGAAGCGTGCAGAATTATCGTTCCAGGGATGTCCGAAGTTTATCCTAAACACGAAATTGTCGATGCAAATCAGAATTTTGGACGTCTGTTGCGAGAAGCGCTGTTAACTTATCCAGATCATCAGGATCCACTGCAAATTGTCGATCTCATTGATCAATTAGGTTTAAGTGATCACCAGGGAGTCGCTTCCTTGATCGGGCTGATGGCCGATAAGGGGAGTTTCTGGGCCGGTATAAATTGCCTGCAGCTTAAATTCTGGTGCTTGTTGGCCGCGCAGGAATACGAGGAAGCACTGGAATCGCTCGGTGGCGTGTGGTTCTTTATTGATCCGAACGATAAGCGATATTCGATCTACAAAGCCTTTGAATTTGCCTTGGAAATCATGCTCTCAGAAACGACTGACGGAATCCAGGATACAAGCGCAGTTCAGGCTCTATTCGGTAATCAGGTTGCCGATAAGGTTTTAGCCCATCTTGACGGATCCATGCAGTTCTGGGGGGCTCCAACCGGAATACGAATCTTTTCCAGCTCCGTACAGCATCAGACCATGCTGGAAATCTATCGTGCTGTAAACAAATTCAAGTGATAGAGTAAAGATTGTTTATTGTCTTGTGAAAACATATAATTAGCGTCCTTTTTTAAGGTTCTACTATTCCTTTTTGTAAAAAAAGAAGAACCTTTAATTGCCGATTTCGGTAAGAAAGCTGTGACATTGCTACCTATAGAAGGCTATAGCCTGCAGGTAGCGATGTCTGGCGAAGCAAGGAGCTTTTGTATGAAAAGAAGAGAATTTATGACGCTGGCCGGCCGTTTGGCGGCCGCAACATCGCTACCGGTTTCACTCGTCGGCTGCGGTGGCGGATCGGACAGCACTGCGGTCAATCTCAGCAGCATCGACGCCAGAGTTGCAACCACAAACGATCAGCTGACGGATGTATCAGCGGTCAATAATGATCTTCAGGTTGAAAACAGTCAAATTATCGCAAGCTCTTCCCCCGCATCAGCAGCAACTGCACGCAGCACGACGGTCTCCAGCAGTATTGCCGATTTTTTCCATTCCCGTTCGCCGAATGACTTCCTGCCTTATAACCATTATCTATCAGATCCGGATTCGGATAATATTTGGCAAGATCTGATTCACTCCCAGCAACAGGCGTATGATGATTTTGAACATCAATTAGCCAAGTTGATGGCGACTTTCCGTCTATATGATTATAAAAATCCCTACGCCAGTACCGATGCGGTTTCCCCGATAGGAATCACTCAGGCACAAGCAAGAGGTGCGGCGCAATCCGAATTGACTGACGAAGAGCAGGAATTATTTTCGGCGGTTGATCGTATTCTGGATAATATTCAAGACTACATCGCATCTTATGGCCTCAAGTGGGTAGTCGATTTCATTACACCGGTTTTAAAAGCGTTGTACGAAATAATTGTCAGCGCGGATGTGCTTAAACAGCTGGTTATCCAGTTTCTTGCGCAGCTGTTTTTGGAACGCTTTCTTGAGGCGGTGACGGAAAATGCTTTACAGGATTTGAATTTCGATTCGAAAGGTCAAACCATGTTGAGCTTTGCAAAAATGTCGGTTGCGGCCATCTCGGTTCTTGCTCTTGATCGCATTGACTACTTGTCGGCGGATAATTCGCAGGAAGCGGTCAATTACATGACGACCTATCTGACTGCAGGCAATCTGATCGCGCGTCTGTTGATAACATGGCTCGAGCTGTCACAGGCAATGGTCACGACTACGGTGAGTACAGCCACAGCGGAAATTCGCACGGCAATTGATGCGGATGAAGGAAGTCAGGTTGGTGGTAATGAGGCGTTGGGAACAGAACTCAGAACCAATGCCGCGATTTTGGCGATTACCGGTTTTACAATCAAGCAACTGCTAAGCACTTTTATCGACATTGATAATAAACAAACGGTCAGTGCCGAATTCGCTGAGGATGGCACTGCCTTGCCGTTCAGCTTTTTGTTTCAATCGCCGATTACTCTGGCGGATCAGGCGATAAGCCGTTTCAGTTATAACAATATTGATTTACAGACTAACCTCCAAAGTATTCTCTCGCGTTTTGTCGATCAGACTTATGCCTCTGAAAATGTTGACGAAGAGACCGATCTTCAGGCGGAAGTGGATGCCATCGCCGCACTGCACATTAATACCCGTACCAGCCTTTCCGAGCAAATCATCGCCGAGACTGCCAGTATCGAAACGGACGCCTATAATTTCGCACTGGAACTGGCACAGCTGGCATTTGAATTTACCAGCAATACGGAAGAAGATGCTTACCTTTTTGCCAGCCAGATGGCGGAATATGCCTATAACTTTACGATGGATATTGAAGAAGATGCCTATAACTTTGCTATGCAGGGGATGGAGTACGGATACCTGTTTGCTTCCCGCGGCGAAGAGGTCGGCATAATGGCTGACCGCATCCTCTGGATGGCTGTCCAGATCGGTGTTATGGCCGATCGCATCGGCGAGATGGCGGATAGAATTGTCTATACAGAGCAGTTGATTGTTTATACGGAAATGCTGATTCTGGATTTTGGCGTGCTGATCTACGGTGTTATCAAACAGATTACCAATCTGATTCTGAGCGGAATGGCGCTCATTCTGGATCGAGATTGGTATACACCGGATTCAGAAGATTTAATTCTTAGCACGATCGACAAGAACGTAACGGCAATGTTGGAGAATATGCAGGCGTATTCGCTTGCAGTACTCGAAAATCAAAGAGCACTGCGGGAAATTACCCAGGACGCCATTGATACCATTCCCGAACTGTCTGCTTAACTGAAAGATGTGATCGATTAATATGCGTTTTTCTGCTTTTAAATCTATCGTGCCGTTGAGTGTCTTTTGGCTGCTTGCTTCATCTACCGTCTCGGCAGGCGAGGAAAGTGCATTATACGAGGAAGCGGTGAAAATATTCGCACAGCCGAAAATATCGCTTACCGTTGATTCTCATATTCAATTTTCCGAGGATACTTTCGAGGAGCGCAGTTTTTTTCTGGCCAAGTATGATCAGGATGCCAGGCGTTCATTGCTTATCCGTTTTCTTGAACCGGACGACATCAAGTGCACAGCGGTGTTGATCAACAGCGATGTCGGTACAACCCAGCGCTATGCCTATTTTCCCGCTCTTAAAAGGCTGCGCGTCATTCCGGATTCGGAAAAGGGTAATGAGGTTTTTGGAATCGGGATCTCCTATGAGGATCTCGGTGAGCCTCAAGGGCGGTTCGAACCTCTGGAAACGGTTGAACTGAATGGACGTTTAAGTTATCAACTTACGATGCTTGAGGGCGATCGGAAGGAAGTGTATTTTATCGACAAAAACTCGCATCAGTTTTATCAGATGCGGGTCTATAAAGGTCGTGAGTTGCAAAAAAAGGTCATTATCAATGAGATGCAACCGTTTTTCGGTGAGCCTTTAATCACTTCGTGGCAGATTGAATATCCGTCAAGCGGTAAAAAGATATCGTACCGGGTACGAAAAAACTCGGTCAGTCAGGCGTTTAGCGGCGAAATCTTCCAAAAAAACAAATTGAAGCGCTGTAGAACGCTTTGAACGATGTTTTCGAAAGCAATCATGCTGGCGAACGGGACAGATAGGTTCTAAAGAGCGTCGGCAGCAGCAGTATGCTCAGTAGAAGATGGCTGCAGAGCAAAATAGCTAATTCCATACCAAAGAAATGCAGAACGCCCTGCATAAAAAAGGCCATCAGCATCAGGCTTGCGATCATGATCAGGTTTGAAAGTACGACCGGTTTAAAGACCGTTCTGAAACAGTCTTTTTCATGGTTTTTGTAAGTAAGGGCTATATGAATCAGATTGTCGGACACGATTCCGACAAACAGTATGGCTGAAATCAGACTGATCACCGAAAGTTCAAAACCGAAAATCATATGCAAGAGCATGAATATCATCAGGCTAAGCGCAATGGGCAGAAGGGTAACCAATGCCCGCAGTCGTTTGAACAGAATGGCGAATAGAGCGCTGAGTAGCAGCAGAATGTTAAACAGGCTGTAGGCTGTTTCAAGGATAAATCGGTTTTGATAGGTTTCAGCCATCGATGTATGACCCAATAGTTTTACCGTAAATCCCGACCGCTTCAGGTCGGCATGGTCCATCGTGGTTTTTAGTTCGACCAGGGTGGAAACCGGTTCGAGCAGACTAATTGCCCCTATAAAGAAGGTGTTTCGGCCGTCATTGCCAAACAGAAACCTGTCCAGCCCCATCATGTCGTTTGCCAGCTTGAACTGGGAAAACTTGCGAGAATCCGTTGCGGATAACGGCTCGTCACTGAATTGCCGGTAGGCAGAGCCCATATCAAACAAGGTCCGATATTTGATATCCGTCTCTTTAAACAATTGCGCGATAAAATTCTGATACTTCAAGGTGCACTCCAATTCGCGCAAAGAGCACTCATTCGAGTGAATTTGCATCATAAACGGCTGGGCAAGAGAAACGTCTGCTTCAAACTGTAAAATTTGTTGATGTTGCGATGACAGGCTCAGCGGATTGAGTTCTACCGCAACGGGCTTAGTCTGGTAGGCAACCAGACACGTAGCACCTAGCAGTAATAGCCCCGTCCAGATAAATGACGCTTTGTAGACGATAGGTTTGAACCGGAACCAGTTAAGAGTCAGGCGAGTCTGATCAATAAATTGCAGTCGGATAGCTAGATAAAAGGCCAAGACACTGATCCAAATGGTTAATGCGTAACCGAAGTCGCTGACTAAACCGAAGTCGGACAGGTATAGGAGTATTCCACTTAACCAGGTGGTGGCGACCGATACAATGAAGCTAAGGCGAAGCGATTTTGCATCCAGCTTATTGAAATACAATTGATTCAGCAGGGTAAAAACATAGATGTAGACAAACAGAAGAGCGAGTAAGGACGCAGGGTTCAATTCGATCGAGTAAAACTGAATTATGCCTAGTAACAAAACCGAGAAAAGGGCGATTTCCAGCAGTGCGTTCAATAAAAAGCGATACCCGGTCAGAAAAAAAATGCCCAAAATAATTACCGGTATAAACAGCCACAGATAGTGCAAGAGTTCCTCGACAAACTCTTTCGATAAGATCGCACCGATTACCGGCGGACCCAGAATTTTATTCTCTTTAAGGAACTGTAAAATCCCAGGCTGTTTATCAATCGAATAAATTAATAGCGAGTTGTATTGCTCGTCCTGCTTGGAGGGGATGGCGATAAGCTGTTTCACCAGTCCCGATTGCTCAAGATCTGCGGCCTCTCCGGGATTGTGGCTACTGACGAAGAGGTAGCGCTGACTGAGTTTGAGCTCTTCGACAGTTGATTCTGTAATGGTCTGCGGGAAAAATTTAGTGATGTCGGTTTGCGTAAAAGTCAAATGACTGCCAAGCAGTAGACTGAAAATGATACTGATCAGGATGACGGTCAATTTAGCCAGATTAATCAAAACTTAACCTTTAAACGCATTGAGAAAGAATTGGGAGCATATTCCTGTTTGTCATGCAGCAGATATTCAAAAGCGATCTGCAAATCTTTTTTGTCCAAAGCCAGCTTTACCAAATCGGCTTTAATCGAATTTTCCTTGACGCGGGCCGCCGTCAAAACATTCTGAAAGGTGAATTCCCAGCCGTCTTTATGCCATGGTTCAAGTTCAAGCAACCAGAAAGCGACACTGCTGGCCGCATCGACCTTATCGTAATACGAATACTGTAATTCCAGGCTGGTATAGAATCCGTTGCGGTAATCCGCGCCAAAACCGAGAGTCGCTTGGTTGGTTACCCGGTCAAGAAGCGGAAGCTTGTCCCGGTAACTTAATTCGCCTCTTAAGCCGAACTGGTTCCAGGAGGTTTCATAATAAGCGGCGGCCTGATAAAAACGTTCGAATTCCATCTGCACGATGGGCGAATTATCGTCATTTTGCAGATACTGTTCGATATAGGAGGCTTTATCGGAGCTGTCAGTAGACGCCAAGTCATTTAACAACTCCGGGTTGATCTTTATCAGCGGAATTTTCGCTAAGCCGCTGAACGCAGAAAAGCCGATAATGAAATTGTCGCGGGTTATTAAATGATTGATGCCGACGGTGGAATTCTCGAACGAGTGTTCGGTATCCGGCCAGTTTTCGCTGAGGTATTTACTGACTGCCGCCTTGCCGTTGTCTTCATACACCGGCAGCAGAACTTTTTCGCCCACCAGATTCAAGTCGTCATTACCGGTGTTAACCATTAAGAACGGAATGAAGACGTTAAGGCCGTATTGATAAAAACCGCTGTTTATTGCGTATTCTTCCTTGTTCAGGGGCTTGAAGTGCAGACTGGTTGTCGCTTCATCGTTGTTATACCAATTGAATTGTGCCATCCAGGCCGGAGCAAAGCGCAGATTAATGTTGGTTTCATCGTAATAGTTTAGTTGTAACTCATTCAACGGGTTGATGTTGCCAAGGTAATCAAGCGTACCGATTTTTGAAACAAATTTACCGATTCGATAATCAAAGTGCTCATTCAATGAGGCAAATGAGAAATGGTTTATGGAAAAGTTATCGTCAGTGCGACGGGACTCTGTTAAATCCAGTTTCAGACCGTAACTGAGTTCATAGTCGGAGCCGAAATAGGTGCCTTCATGCAGTCCTAAAAAAACATCCGCTAAAAGTTTTCCGTTGAAATAATGTTGGTGACGAATACTGTGACGGATATCCAGTCCCTTTCCGATACTGGCCAATTCCTGCAGTAGCGGCTCTCCGGATGCGACGGGAATGTCAGAGTCTTCGATTGACATAGCCTGTACAGAAGAAATGGAAAAAAGGATAGAAAATGCAAGTGTCTTGAAAGTGTGTCGGAGGAGAGCTTCGCGTTGAAAATGCATTGAATTAGTTTTATTAAGAACACTTTTTAAAACCGTATTATTAACGAAAAGGATTTGGGGAATAAGCAAGCCTTTTTTATACGGGTATAAAATCTGGAAGGATGACTGAAGGGCGCACGAACGGCTGGAGAGGGCTGGATAAGATTTAAGTGCGAAGAGGCGGAGTAAGTTCCGCCTCGACATAAATAAGTTTAGAAGTCGTATACCAGTGTAATGAGTGTCTGGGTATCCAGTTTCAGTGCGCCGTCGGCCGGATCGGAGTTGTGACGGTATTTATAACCGACACTCAGACGCAGTTTTTCTGCCATTTTGACTTTGACTGCGGTGTTGGCTTCGGTTTTTGTGTTCGCTTCACCAAAGGTCGCGGTTACATCCTGTGAGAAGTCCGCGTATTGAGTTAATTTGTGGTTGACTTCGGCTTTAAAGCGTCCGATTACCTGGTCTTCAGAGCCGTTACCGAACTCGTCCGAGTAATCGATGGTCTGATAACCCACACCCAGTTCGACAAGGAATTGCGTGCTTGGTGTTTTGTACAGCTCTTTACCCAGACCCAACGTATAGGTCGCGTCCAGATCAACGCCTTCAAATTTACTCTTTTCAAAACGCGCGCCAACGAAGCTGTAGTAATTGTGCGCTTCGTTGTAGAAGCGATTCATCTGTGCATCCAGAAGATAACGTTCTTGCGTCTGGATATCGTTTTCAGATTTATAGTTGGCTTCGATCAGTGTTTTGATTTCGTACACCGGCTGGGTGTATTTGGCTTTTAATGACCCGTATAGCGAGGTACTGACGGTATTTCCGTCGGAATCGCTGTAACCGAGTTCACCGGAGCCACTAAGACCGTCAGCCATGACCGGAGTCGCCAGTACAGCCGTCAGTAAGGTGGATAGAGCGATGCTGGATTGTTTGGGTGTAGAGTTGTGACGATTTAAGTGCATATTAAATTCCTTGGTTTGTTAACCGTAACCGTCGAAAACGGATATTAACGGTCGTCGAAAAATTCGGTTCGCTATTATTCAGGAAATAATAATAAACTGAAAGTTTGAAAGGTCAATTTTCGCCCCGGATGGCATTTTGTGGGCATTATTGTTTGCAAATACAAGCGGTTACGCGCTTTGAGCAGTGGAAGTGATGACAAAAAGCCTTTAAAGGCAGCAAGTTTTGTTAAAATGCGCGAATAATTTGCATTGTTATAAATTGCACCGTGTCAAACTGTCTGAAGATGGATAAAGAATTATGAAGTTAGATTTTTTGGATTTTGAACAGCCTATCGCTGAACTGGAAGCAAAGATCGAAGAATTGCGTCACTTGGAAAGCGACGATATGGATCTGGTGCATGAGATTTCGGCGTTGGAAGAGAAAAGCACAAAATTGACGCAATCTATTTTCAGCAAACTCAGTGATGTTCAGATCTCGAAGCTCTGCAGACATCCGCAGCGTCCTTATGCGCTGGATTATATTCCGCGTATCTTTACTGAATTCAAAGAACTGCACGGTGACCGAGCTTTTGCCGATGATGAAGCGATTGTCGGTGGTCTGGCAAGAATCGACGGCCAGTCGGTAATGGTGATTGCGCAGGAGAAAGGACGTGATACCAAAGAGAAGATTCGCCGCAATTTTGGTATGCCGCGTCCAGAAGGTTACCGCAAAGCGCTTCGTCTGATGAAAATGGCGGAACGTTTCAATCTGCCGATCCTGACCTTCATTGACACTCCGGGCGCTTATCCGGGTATCAATGCCGAAGAACGCGGTCAAAGTGAAGCCATTGCCCGTAATCTGATCGAAATGGCGGAACTTAAAGTTCCGGTTATCTGTACGGTGATCGGTGAAGGTGGTTCCGGTGGTGCTTTGGCAATCGGTGTCGGCGACGTCACCATGATGATGCAGTATACGACTTACTCGGTCATTTCACCGGAGGGTTGTGCGTCGATTCTATGGAAGAATGCCGCCAACGCTGCCGACGCAGCGGAAGCGCTTGGTATTACCGCCACGCGTCTCAAGGAACTTGGGCTGGTCGATGAGATTATCGAAGAGCCTCTTGGCGGGGCGCATCGTAATTATGATAAAGCGGCGGAAAGCTTAAAGTCTGCAATTCTGTCTCAGCTGGCCGCTCTGAAAACGCGTTCGATTGACGATCTTCTCGGCAGTCGCTATGAGCGTTACATGAACTATGGAAACTTTGAAGGTTAAATTGTTTATGAAACTGCATTCCTGTCGCAAGGGTGCAGTTTGCTTGCTACCTTCGGTTTCAGTTTTTCTTTTCGTTTGATCTATGTCCGATTCCGCCAGCGATTCTGCAACACCTTACTACTGTATCCATAACACCAGTCTGCTGGACGAGAGAGAAGGGCGCGATCATGATAAATTGATCGGCTCAGCATTTTCAGAAAGACTGCACACGCTTCTTCGGAAAACCGGTACGGAAAGTCCTTCACTGGTTGTTGCATTGAGTGGCGGACTCGACTCGGTTGTACTGCTGCATCTCTGCTCAAAATTATCCATTTCGTGCCGCGCACTACATATTAATCACCAGTTGCAGGCCCAATCGGCCGGCTGGGAAGTCTTTTGTGGCGATGTGTGTCGACAGTGGTCGATTCCTTTTAAGTCGGTTAATGTCAGTATTTCTTCCCGCAATCGTCAGGGGCTGGAAGCGGTAGCGCGTCAAGTACGCTATCAGGCGCTGTTTTCCGATCTTGCCGAGAATGAAGTTCTGTTAACTGCACACCACGAAAACGATCAGGCGGAAACCTTTTTACTGAACAGCCTGCGTCAAACCGGAATCGGCGGTTTGTCCGCCATGCCCGAAATTCAGCAAAAGCAGCATAAATGGTTGATCAGGCCGCTATTGGCGTTTACCAGAAACGATCTGATCGCCTACGCTAAAAGCCACAATCTTCAGTGGGTCGAGGATCCAAGCAATGAGCATTTAATGTTCCGTCGTAACTGGCTAAGACAGAAGATCGTTCCTGAACTGCAACGAGAAGTTCCCGGCGTGGTACATAACCTTGCGGAAACTGCAAAAAACGCCCAGGAAAGCCAAGATCTGCTTGAACGCTTGGCCCGACTGCAATTGCAGCCTGAATTGGCGACAGCACTCTACCTGAAAAAGCACCCGGCGCTCGATTGGCCTGAGCATAAAAATCTTCTGCAGTACTGGCTCAAGCATATTGCCGGGCACAAGATTCTTGTTAATCGCCAGCATTTTTCATGGTTGGAACAGTATTGGTATCAGTCGTTCGACGCAAAGAATCAGAAGCTTGCCTATAAATTACCGCAAGGGCATGAATTTAGAATCTACAAAGACCGGTTGTATCTGCTCAAAGAGCCTGGCGCTCAGCGGTTTGATTCTTCAGCATTCATCGACTCTTTATTTTTGCCTGTTAATGAAGAGAAGCATTGGTGCTTCCGGGGAACTGAACAGCTTAAAGGGCGGTTGCATGCTGCGGATATTCGCCCCTTGTCTGAGGTGAAAACGCACAGTGCATTCCCGTTTTCCCGCAAAGAGCTGAAGACTTTTTTTCAGGATCAGCAAATTCCGTCCTGGGAAAGAATCAACTGGCCGGTACTGGTGGTGCATGAACATAGGCATCAGTCTGATGGCGATACTCCCGGTTTTAGCGTACTGGGATTACCAAACAAACAGGGGGCAAACGGCGTTTTGGCAGGCGTCGATCAGAGCGAATTATGGCAGTGCCTGGGATTGCTTTCCGATGTTGCGGAAATGCAGGCGTCCGGCAAGCGATAAGATTCCGCAGGGTCAATTCAAAATAGCTTGAACAGCGATAACCTTAAGCCGTTTACACAATTAAGCTTTTTTACGGTGCTTTTTTGGGAAACGCATTGCTGAATACGCACTTATAGGCTATAATGCGCTTCCATTCTGATGACTCAAATACTTAATTCTTTAAGTTCTTTTTTTCTTCAAAAAGTGACCCTAGATGACAAAATATATCTTTGTAACAGGTGGTGTTGTATCCTCGCTCGGTAAAGGGATTGCAGCCGCTTCTCTCGGTGCTCTGTTGGAAGCACGCGGCCAAAAAGTCAGCATGTTAAAAATGGATCCGTATATCAACGTAGATCCTGGCACCATGAGTCCTCTTCAGCATGGTGAGGTTTTTGTAACCGATGATGGCGCCGAAACCGATCTCGATCTGGGGCACTATGAACGTTTTGTACAGCGTCACTTTACCCGTCGAAACAGTTTCTCAACCGGTCAGGTTTATGAAACGGTAATTCGCAACGAGCGTCGTGGAGACTATCTGGGCGGTACAGTTCAGGTGATTCCGCACATTACCGACGAAATCAAGAATCGCATTAAATCGGCTGCGGCCGGTTATGACGTTGCGCTGGTCGAGGTCGGCGGAACGGTCGGTGATATCGAGTCTTTGCCTTTTCTTGAAGCGATTCGTCAGTTGAGTCTCGAAGTCGGTCGCTCCAACGCGCTGTTTATGCATCTGACGTTATTGCCGTATATTGCCGTGGCCGGTGAGGTAAAAACCAAGCCGACTCAGCATTCGGTTAAAGAGTTGCGCTCTATCGGGATTCAACCGGATATCCTGATCTGCCGATCGGAAATGGCTCTTGAAGAGAGCGAAAAACGTAAAATCGCGCTCTTTACCAATGTCGAAGAACGGGCTGTTATCAATTCTCTGGATGCACGTACGATCTATGAAGTACCGCGTATGCTGCATGAGCAGGGGCTGGATAATCTCGTTGTTGAACGCTTGAATATACAAGCTCCGGATGCGGATCTTTCCGACTGGGATGTGGTTGTGCATGACCAGCTTAATCCGCAACAGTCCGTTGAAATCGCGATGGTCGGTAAATATGTTGATCTGACCGAAGCTTATAAATCTTTGATCGAATCGCTGATTCATGCCGGTATTCATAGTCGTACCAAGGTAAACATCGACTATATCGATTCTGAAGAGCTGGAGTCCGGAGATCTTTCTGTATTGCACGGCAAAGATGCGATTCTGGTTCCGGGCGGTTTCGGCGAACGAGGTGTTGAAGGAAAAATCAACGCGATTCAGTATGCCCGCGAAAACAAGGTGCCTTATTTGGGGATCTGTCTGGGTATGCAGATGGCGGTTGTTGAGTATGCCCGCCATGTTGCGGGGCTTGAAAATGCCCATTCAACCGAGCTGAATGCGAAAACTCCGCATCCGGTTGTCGCTTTGATTACCGAGTGGACTGACGAAGACGGAAATGTTGTCGAGCGTGATGAACAGACTGATCTGGGCGGAACTATGCGTCTGGGCGGTCAAAACTGTCAGTTGGAAGCGGGCAGTAAAATTGCCGAAATTTATGGCGCTACGACCATTCGTGAACGTCACCGCCATCGTTATGAAGTAAATAACGGCTATATTTCACGCCTTGAGAACGCAGGTTTGCGTTTCGCGGGGCGTTCGGAAGACGGTGAACTGGTTGAAACGGTCGAAATAGCCGATCATCCTTGGTTTGTGGCGTGTCAGTTCCACCCTGAATTCACATCAACGCCGCGTAAGGGGCATCCGTTATTCGGTGCTTTCGTCAATGCAGCGAATGAATACCGTAAAGGGAAAAAAGGTTAAAAGTATGCAGCTATGTCATTTTGAAGCAGGTCTGGATAAGCCTCTTTTTCTGATTGCGGGTCCATGCGTCATTGAATCTGAAGAGATGGCGCTGTCGACGGCCGCCGCTCTAAAAGAGTTGACCGATGAACTGGGAATTCCGTTTATCTATAAGTCTTCTTACGATAAAGCGAACCGTTCATCGACGAAAAGTTTCCGCGGATTGGGAATTGAAGAAGGCTTGCGCATTCTGCAGAAGGTAAAAGACGAAATCGGTGTGCCGGTTCTTACCGATGTTCACGAAGATACCCCATTGGATGAGGTGGCTTCGGTTGTCGATGTAATGCAAACTCCGGCGTTTTTGGTTCGACAAACCAACTTTATTCAGAATGTCTGCCGTCAAGGATTGCCGGTCAATATCAAAAAAGGCCAGTTTCAGGCGCCTTGGGATATGGATCAGGTAGTCGCTAAAGCCCGTGAAGTCGGCAATGAGCAGATTATGGTCTGCGATCGCGGT
This sequence comes from Thiomicrorhabdus sp. 6S3-12, assembly GCF_017571475.1. Classification (GTDB taxonomy): domain Bacteria; phylum Pseudomonadota; class Gammaproteobacteria; order Thiomicrospirales; family Thiomicrospiraceae; genus Thiomicrorhabdus. The sequence continues at coordinate 107,778 of NZ_JAGETW010000009.1, forward strand.
ACTTCTTTCGGCTACAATACGCTGATCTCCGATATGCGTGGTTTGGCGCAAATGCGCAGCACCGGTTGTCCGGTGGTCTTCGATGCAACGCATTCGGTTCAGCAGCCGGGTGGTCAGGGAACGACTTCCGGCGGTCAGCGTGAAATGGTTCCGGTTCTGGCACGTGCTGCAATTGCAGCAGGTATTTCAGGTGTCTTTATGGAGACGCACCCGGATCCACAGAATGCCTTGAGCGATGGCCCTAATATGTGGCCTTTAGGCAATTTGAAACCACTCCTTGAAACCATGAAAGAACTGGATCAGGTGGTTAAGAAGCACGGCTTTATTGAAAACAGCCTGCTGGACATTTAGTTATTCAATTTTTAAAAGCCCTGAATTTTTATTAATTCGGGGCTTTATTTTGAAAGTTCATTAAAATGTCATCACAACACCTTAAAATTGATGGATACATTCAAGAGTTTTTAGATTTACATTAACTTATAGGAAAAACAATGTCATTAATTAAAGATATCAAAGCACGTCAGGTTATTGATTCTCGCGGGAACCCAACCGTTGAGGCGGACGTGATTCTTGAAGACGGCTCAAAAGGTCGTGGTATTTCTCCTTCCGGTGCATCTACCGGTTCTCGCGAAGCAATCGAATTACGCGACGGAGACAAATCTAAATTTGGTGGCAAAGGCGTACTGAACGCTGTAAACAACATCAATACAGAAATCAAAGCCAAATTGATCGGTATGGACGCAACTGATCAGGTCGCTATCGATAAAGCGATGATCGAACTGGATGGTACGGATAACAAAGCTCGTCTTGGTGCGAACGCTATTCTTGCGGTTTCCATTGCGACGGCTCAAGCAGCTGCGCAATCTAAAGGTCTGCCGCTTTACGCTTACCTGAAAACCGATGACTACAAAATGCCGGTTCCAATGATGAATATCATTAACGGTGGTGAGCACGCGGATAACTCGGTTGACTTCCAGGAATTCATGATTATGCCGGTTGGTGCGCCAAGCATGTCTGAAGCGATCCGTTACGGTGCTGAAGTATTCCATGCTCTGAAAAAAGTACTGCATGACAAAGGTTACAACACTGCTGTCGGTGATGAAGGTGGATTTGCACCGGACCTTAAGTCAAACGAAGAAGCGATCACCGTTATTCTTGAAGCGATTGAAGCAGCCGGTTATAAAGCGGGTGAAGATATTATGATCGCCATGGACGCTGCATCATCCGAATTGTACAAAGATGGTAACTACTATCTTGCTTCTGAAGACAAGACTTTGACTTCTGCCGAAATGGTTGATTTCCTGGGCGAATGGGTTAACAAATACCCAATTATCTCGATCGAAGACGGTCTGGATGAGTCTGACTGGGATGGCTTTAAGCTGCAAACCGAAAAATTCGGTGACCGTCTGCAGATCGTCGGTGATGACCTGTTCGTAACCAACCCTAAAATCCTTGCTGAAGGGATCGAGAAGGGGATCGGTAACTCTATCCTGATCAAAATTAACCAGATCGGTACTTTGACGGAGACTTTCGAAGCGATCGCTATGGCTAAGAAAGCCGGTTATACCGCTGTTGTTTCACACCGTTCTGGTGAAACCGAAGATACTACGATCGCGGATATCGCGGTGGCAACTGGTGCCGGTCAGATTAAAACCGGTTCACTGTCACGTACCGATCGTATCGCCAAGTACAATCAATTGATTCGTATCGAGGAAGAGTTGGGTGCAGAAGCGGTTTATCCTGGTAAAGCGGCTTTTTATAACCTGAAATAAATAGCTCGAATTAATCGGTTATTGATATTATCCTGCTGAATGCAGGATATAAAATGAAACCACGTTTTAAGGAGATTAGGATGAAATTAAAATACCTTAATTACCTCTTGATCTTCTTAAGCGTGGTTTTTCTTTTGCGTTTACTGTCGTCCGACGGTGGTTTTAGCGATTATCTGCAAGCGAAACAACAGCTTAACGAGATCGATCGAACGCTGGCCGAACAGCAGCAGCAAAACAGTCTGCTGAAACAGGAAGTCAACGAGTTGCAAACTTCCGATGAAGGTATTGAAACCATTGCACGTCAAGTGCTGGGTATGGTTAAGCCGAACGAAGTCTTTATCGAAGTGATTCCATTGGCTCCAATCACGATTCAAAACGATCCCGAAGATGAATCGGCTTTACAGGATGATCGGCAGGATAGCGATCAGACTTCCTGATTAAAGTCAGTTCACTTCTATTCGAATCTTTTTAAGGCTATCGAAACAATCTTTTTTCGGTATTCTTTTCCCTTTAATATTTCTCCCTTTAATATTTCTCAGTAAATTTCGTTAAGTTTTTAATTCTGAAAGGATTTTTAGGACTTGAGCAGGATATTTACAGCTCCGACGCCACCGTCTTTTTCTGCAGCACTGCTAAATGCGATTACCGGACCACACTGGCGTAGTATCTGGTTTGTCAGGTTTTTTAGTATCGGAAAATCATTTTCCGAGTTATAGCCTTTACCGTGAATGATGCGGATGAAACGTAATTTATGCGCTATGGCATCGGCCAGAAAGCGGTTTAAAAGGATTTCGGCCTGTTCTTCGGTATTACCATGCAGATCCAGTACTGCCTGCACGGCAAAATCCCCGTTTTTAAGACGGTTGATTTCGCGAAGCTGGACGCCTTTTTGTGAATACAGCAGTTTGTCGAAGGCGCCGACTTTGGCAAATATCTTTTTGCGATCCAATTCCAGTTCAGGATGCGTTTTGTGCATGCGTTTCCTTTTGCTGTCTCTGAGGAGCCGCTTGCTTTTGGCGATCTGTTCTTCCCGGTCGTAAGATTCGATTTTATTCGACTTTTTGAGGGGAGTAACATCGCTCATTGCTGCGGCGAAAAGGTCTTGGTCGTCATTGCTCATAATTTCGAGAAAGTTTTATTGGGTTATTTTGCTAAAGCCTGCCGGTATGGTTTATATTATTAGGCTGAAATTTAACATGTATTGTAAACTGAATGAAAATTCTTATCTCGAATGATGACGGCCATTTCGCCCCCGGCATTCAAACCCTCTTGCAGAGTTTGCAAGGGCATCCGACTATTCAATCCCTGATTTTAATCGCTCCGGATCGTAATCGAAGTGCAGCAAGTAATTCGCTGACGCTAGTCAATCCTTTACGCCTTCATCTGGTTAAGCAGGATGAGAAAAACAACACAACGCAGTACAGCGTTAACGGAACCCCGACAGATTGTGTTCATTTGGGTGTTAACGGTGCCCTCGGATTTCAACCGGATATGGTGATTTCCGGAATCAATGCAGGGGCGAATATGGGGGACGACGTGCTTTATTCCGGCACAGTCGCAGCGGCAACGGAAGGGCGCTTTCTGGGCAAACCATCAATTGCGATATCGCTTTGCGGAGAAACTAATTTCGATAGTGCGGCGCATTATTTTTTAAGAATTTTCAACGATTTGGCCAATATTGAGTTGGCATCCGATACGATCCTTAATATTAATATCCCCGATCTTCCTCTCGAGCAGATAAAAGGGGTTAAGGTAACCCGTCTGGGGCGGAGGCACGCTTCGGAACCGGTCGTCAGTCAGTTGGATCCCCGAGGCTTGCCTATTCACTGGATCGGTCCGGCCGGAAGCGCGGCCGATTCAGCCGAGGATACCGATTTTTATGCAGTTGAACACGGTTATGTCTCGATTACGCCACTGAAGATTGACTTGACTCATTATCAGGCACTGCAAAATCTAAAGGCTTGGGCCGACAGGATTTCAGATTGACCTTTATGCAGCAGAATTCAGATCAGAGAATCCAATTCGAAATTTGCCGGCAATATGATGGTGTCGGAATGACCTCTCCGCGCAAGCGCCAGAAACTCATTACTCAGCTGCAGGCGCAGGGCGCTTTAAAGACAGCAAAAGTCGCGGAAGTCATGAATATGATTCCGAGGCATCTATTTGTCGATCCGGCATTTTCCCACCGTTCTTACGAAGATTGTGCGCTGCCTATCGGCCACGAACAGACGATTTCCCATCCTTCAACTGTCGCGATTATGACTGAGTGGCTGTTTTCCGACACCGGCAACCCCGTTCACAAGGTGCTTGAAATCGGTACCGGATCCGGATATCAGACAGCGATCTTGTCGGCTTTGTGCGATCAGGTCTGCACCGTTGAACGCATCCCTGATCTGAGTCGCCAGGCGCAGCAAAAATTACAGCAGCTGCAGGCCGGTAATGTCGAGTTTTTCACTGCGGACGGGCACTGGGGGCTGCCTGGCTATGCCCCATTTGATGCGATTATTTCTGCAGCCTCTCCGGAAACGCTACCGTACGAACTGGTCGAGCAGTTAAAAATCGGAGGTCGCCTTGTTATGCCGATCGGCTCTCATCCGCAGCATTTGTATGGTTTTATCCGGCATCAGGATCGACTGGAGCAGATTGCTCTCGGTGATGTTTCGTTTGTTCCAATGCGTAAAGGAGTTGCGCAATGAAAATTTTTACGCCACTGTACGATAAGGTTTTGCAGTGGGCCGCGCATCCCAAAGCTACCCGTTATCTGGGCGGGATGAGTTTTGCCGAGTCTTCGTTTTTTCCGGTTCCGCCCGATGTAATGCTGATGCCGATGAGTCTGGCCAAGCCGCAACAGGCTTTTTATTTTGCATGGATCGCCACCTTATTTTCCGCTCTCGGCGGTCTCTTGGGTTACGCCATCGGTTATTTTGCGATGGATATGATTCAGCCTTTAATTGTCGAACTGGGCTATCAGCCTAAGCTGGATGCCGCTCAGGCCTTTTTTGATCAGTACGGCGTCTGGGTTGTTTTTATTGCCGGATTCAGTCCGATACCTTATAAGGTCTTTACAATATCGGCCGGCGCCAGTGCAATGGCATTATTGCCGTTTATCATTGCTTCTATAATCGGACGCGGAGCGCGTTTTTATCTGGTTGCAGGCCTGATGCGCTGGGGCGGAGCCTCTTTTGAACCGGTTATCCGCAAGTGGGTCGATTGGATTGGCTGGGCGCTGGTAGCGCTTATTGTGCTGGCAATCGGCTGGCACTATCTTAAATAATGTATTCGGCCGTTAAATAAATTAACTGCCGGCGATCCTTATACGCTTAAGGTCTCGATAATCTATTTTGGCGTCCGATGGTTGCAATTGACTGCTGAATTACTCATGATTAGAGTCATCAATGATTAGTAACAATTAACAACCAATACAAAAAATTACTTCGGTTCATTATGGAAACCTATCTGAAAAAAAATCTCCCGCTGATTGCTGTTGTCTCAGTTTCGTTGCTGCAGCTTCAAGGTTGTAGTTCTCCTCTTAAATACGATCCATCAGCACGTGACGACGGCAGGCCAGCTCCGGTACTGAAAAGTCAGCCGGTAAACGGCGCAAATTCCTGTTCCAGTGTCTATATTGTCAAACCCGGCGACAGTCTGAGCCGGATCGCCGAAAAATGTCAGGTGTCGCTCACGCTTTTGCAGGAAGTCAATCACATCAGTCGTGCCGACCTTATTTATGTCAATCAGGAACTAAAAATCCCTTATTCAGACCAGACGTCGCCCTACGACACCTCGGTTAATGCGGAAGGGAGTGGTGTCGATACTTATCAGCTCAGTCGTGAGCCGGCGTATTCCGAAGACCTGAGTGCCGATCCGGTTGCGCACTGGTCCTGGCCGATGAGTAAACAGACGGATTACCGTTTTATTCGTGACGAGCATGGAATCAGTGCTTTGGAAGTTTACGGTTTTATCGGCCAGAAAGTATATGCTATGACGGAAGGTGAGGTCGTTTTTGCCGGCGATGGTATTACCGAATACGGCAATATGATTATGCTTAAACATCCGGATGGTAAATTATCTGTATATGCGCACAATCAGCGCTTACTGGTGAAAAAAGGGGATAAAGTACGGTCCGGAGCGCAGATTGCGACTATGGGATCGACTGGCCTTACCGACAGGCCTAAGTTATATACAGAGGTTCGCTATCACGGGCAGAAGATTTCAATCAAAAAAGTTTTGGGCGAGTAAGAGTTAATTCAGTTAGACAAAGGGTATTCTCTGTTCGACTTGTAAAAGGGCGTGCCTCCTCAGTTAAGCGACATGCCCTCACTCACTTGCCGTAATTTATCCCGCGTTTGCGAAAATCAGCGCCAGTGCGACGTCACGATCTTCGGTCGTAATTACATTGAAAGTCCTGCAGGCGGCATCGTTTGCCATCACTTCCAGTCCGACCCCTTTACCGGCACAATGTGCAAATAGAGAAGGGTGCGGAAAAACCTGCTGTTCTCCTGTGCCAAGAATAATGACTTCAGGCTGCGTCTGTAATATTTCATCCAAAAGTGCCGTCGTCAGCTGGTCGATATGTTTGACCGACCAATCCGGATAGACTTCGTGCTGGTTTAAAAACAGACTGTGACGGTATTCGTCGGCATTGATTCTCACCAGGCCGGATTCATAGTGTTTTACCACATTGATATTGGAGTCGCGGTGCTCTGTAAATTTCATAACGATGGCCCTGAATTTAGTGATTGAACAGCGATCTCTGTACAAAGTGAGCAGAGGTCTGTTTTAAATGCTGATTGGCCGTTATTAAAGCCGATTCGGCATGGATTTTCAATTGACGAAAAATCAGGATGCTGTATCATTATCGTTTTACTTTAACCCCCTCTTTTTAAGCATGTCTGAGTGGTTAACCGATCCCTGTGATCCAAGTTGGCTGACTCAACAATTGAGTAGAAGGCATCCTTTCGTGGCAGACGAATTTCAAAGAATCAAAAGACTCCCTCCATATGTATTTAACATAGTCGGCGAACTGAAGGCAGAAGCCCGTCGTCGCGGCGAAGACATTATCGATTTCGGTATGGGTAATCCTGATCAGGATACGCCAAAACATATCGTCGATAAGCTGATCGAAGTGGTGCAGCGCGAAGGCACGCACCGTTATTCGGTTTCACAGGGGATTCCTCGTCTGCGCAAAGCGATCTGTAACTGGTATAAAGACCGTTACGACGTCGATCTTAATCCGGACAGCGAAGCAGTTGTGACCATCGGTTCGAAAGAGGGATTGGCGCATCTGGCTCTGGCTACCGTAGATAAAGGGGATACCGTTCTGGTTCCGAATCCGGCTTATCCGATTCACCCGTACGGTTTCGTCATTGCCGGTGCCGATATCCGTCATGTGCGCATGACACCGGATACCGACTTCTTCGAAGAGTTGGAAAAAGCGATCAAAGACAGCTGGCCGAAGCCGAAAATGCTGGTGCTTAACTTTCCGGGCAACCCGACGACCGACACTATCGAGCTGGATTTTTTCGAGCGCGTGATCAAAATCGCCAAGGAACATAATATCTGGGTTATTCATGACTTGGCTTATGCGGATATCGTATTCGACGGATATAAAGCTCCGTCAATCATGCAGGTCGAAGGAGCCAAGGATATTGCGGTCGAATTCTTTACCTTATCTAAAAGCTACAATATGCCAGGTTGGCGCGTAGGCTTTATGGTCGGGAATCCTGATCTTGTCCATGCACTTAAACGTATGAAGTCTTACCTTGATTACGGTACATTTACTCCGATTCAGGTTGCCGCTATTGCCGCGCTTGAAGGGCCGCAAGATTGCGTTCAGGAAATCTGCGATATGTACAAATCTCGCAGAGATGTTTTATGTCAAGGTTTGAACGCAGTTGGCTGGGAAGTAACTCCGCCGAAAGCGACTATGTTTGTCTGGGCGAAAATTCCGGAGCCATACCGTGAAATGGGCTCTCTTGAGTTTTCCAAAAAGCTGCTTCAGGAAGCCAAAGTAGCGGTTTCCCCAGGTATCGGTTTCGGTGACTATGGTGATGACCACGTACGTTTCGGTTTAATTGAAAACGAACACCGTACCCGTCAGGCAATTCGCGGTATCCGCGACATGTTCCGCAAAGACGGCCTGATTAAACAAGATTAAAAAAACAAATTTAAACTAGGATCCAACCACATTATGAAAACCTATAAGATCGGTCTTTTAGGGCTTGGTACAGTCGGCGGCGGAACCGTCAACATTCTGCAAAATACCCTTAATGAGATTGAGCGCCGTTTGGGACATACGATTGAAGTCAGTATTATTGCTGTTCGTGCCCTGAACCGTGCACGTCCGGTGGATACCACCGGTATTCAGATGACCGAAAACCCTCATGATGTCGTTAACCATCCCGAAGTGGATATTGTTGTTGAACTAATGGGTGGTACCGGACTGGCTAAAGAGTTGGTCAGTCAGGCGATCCGCAACGGCAAGCATGTCGTTACCGCTAACAAGGCAATGATCGCCGAGTTTGGTAACGAATTGTTTGCTCTGGCCGACGAAAATAATGTCATCGTTAACTACGAAGCGGCAGTTGCCGGCGGCATTCCGATTATCAAAGCTTTGCGCGAAGGCTTGGCAGCCAATAAGATTGAATGGCTGGCCGGGATTATTAACGGTACGGGTAACTACATCCTTACCGAGATGGAAGAGCCGGATGCTGACTTTGATAAGGTGCTGAAAGTCGCTCAGGAGCTGGGTTACGCGGAAGCGGATCCTACTTTCGACGTTGAAGGTATCGATGCTGCGCACAAGTTGACCATTTTGGCTTCTATTGCGTTCGGTATCGAGCTGCAATTCAATAAAACCTATACCGAAGGTATCAGTCGCATTACGGCCGAAGATATCCATTTTGCCGACCAGTTCGGTTATAAGATTAAGCACCTTGGTATTGCCAATCGTACCGAAAATGGTTTCTCGCTTCGTGTACATCCGTCATTGGTCAAGAAAGATGTTTTGATCGCTAACGTTAACGGCGTAATGAACGCGGTCATGGTAAAAGGCGACCATGTCGGTCCGACTATGTATTATGGACCGGGTGCCGGTGCCGGGCCAACGGCCAGTGCGGTTGTCGCAGATATTATCGATGTGATCCGAGCGCAGTCGATGACTGTCGAAGATCGTGTCCCCGGTCTTGGATTTAAAGCGGATCAGCTGGCGCAGGCGCCGGTAGAATCGATCGATGAAATCCATTCGGCTTATTATCTGCGCTGTTTTGCGAAGGATAATGCCGGTGTTCTGGCGCAGATTACGACAAAACTGGCCGAGCTGGAGATTAATATTGAGCACCTGCATCAGGAACCATCGGAAGAAAATCCAGACGACGCCACTTTAGTCATGCTGACCGAACAGGTGAAAGAATCCAAGCTTAACCAAGCGCTTGAAGCTTTGATTGCGCTTGAGGTGGTTGATTCCGAAATTCAACGTATTCGTATTGCCGATCTGGGTTAAAAAACCGATTGTCAGGTGAAGCTTGTAAGCCAGTGATATCGCTGGCTTTTTTATTTAAAGGTTTTGGTTTATGCCAGTGACACAGTCTTTAACTCTATGGATCCCCGGTCTTCTGCATCCGCAGCGTATCGATGAGGCTCAAGATGCCCTGAAGTCGCTTGAGTTGCCGCATTTACAAAAGCTATTAAGCAGGGCGGATTACCGTTTATCCAAGCCTCGTACCTTTGAAAATCAGGCCTGTTATCTTTTTCATCAGACGGAAAAATTGCCCAGCGCAATTACACGGGCTTCCGTATTGCTACCTGAAGCCTTTGAGAAGGGGGCTGACGAATTTTGGTTAAGTGTCGATCCGGTGCAGATGATTCCGGATCGGGATACGCTTATCCTTTTTCCGGCCAAAGATCTTGCGATTACCGAAGAAGAATCGCGGGCGCTGCTGGAAAGTTTTAACCGGCATTTTGCTCAGGACCGTGTAGAACTTCTTTATGGGCAGGCCGACCAGTGGTTTATGCGCGTTAAGCAGCCAATCGATCTACAGGCAACCGATCTGCACGACGTCGCTTACCGAAGTGTTACTGACGCATACCCGCAGGGAAATGCCGCTAATTACTGGCGTCAACTGATCAATGAAACGCAGATGCTTTTTTACAGTCATCCGGTTAACGAATCGAGACGCAATAAAGGTTTTCCTGAGATCAACAGTATCTGGCCTTGGGGCGAAGGTTCACTGCAGCAACACCTTATCAAAGAGCGTTCTGCTGCTTGTGTCTGTGCCGATAATGCTTATTTACAAGGGATGGCAAAATTGTGTCACGCCCAATCTACATCGTCGATCAACTCCTATGAGCAATGGCAGGCACAGACGATTGACGGTCATAGCCTGGTTTATCCTGACGACCTTTGTACCGCGATTCCAAACATGCAGCTGGAAGAATGGTTAGCCGCGCTCCAGCAGGTCGAAAACGAATGGGCAAAACCAATCGATGAAGCCTTGCAGAAAGGGGGCTTGGGGAATGTGTTTTTGGATTTAGGTGCCGGTAAACAGTTTTATCTGACAAAACGTAAAATTAAACGTTTCTGGCGCTGGAAGAAAAACTGGCGGGCGCTTTGCAATTAATCCCGCTGCTAAACAGGACATCATTACCGAGCAGCAGAAGCATTTTTTAAGGATATTCGGTATAATTCCGCAAATTATTGAATTCTAATTAAAATAACAAAATTTCAGTCTTTTAAATAAGGTAACCCATGAACTTTATTGAAACCCGTGGCAACGACGGTCAAAAACCGAGCAGCATCACTTTTTCTCAGGCCATTCTGAGTCCAATGTCTTCATTCGGCGGTATTTACTCGCCGGAAAGCTTACCGTCTTTCGATCAGAAATTCCTGAGCGCACATGTCGATTCCGGTTATAAGAAACTGGCCAAGGATATTCTGAATTCTTTCGAGATTGATATTGATGAGTCGGTAATTGATGCGGCACTGGCGCTGTATGATGACTTCGACGATCCAAGTAATCCGGTACCGGTGGTAAAAGTATATGACGATCTGTATGTCAGCGAGTTGTACCACGGGCCGACTCGTGCCTTCAAAGATATGGCGCTGCAACCGTTTGGTAAGGTCTTGTCTGCCGTTGCCCAGGGGCGTAATGAAAAATACCTGATTTTGGCTGCAACAAGTGGTGATACAGGGCCTGCGGCACTTGAAACCTTTAAGAATCGCGACAATGTTCAAGTTGCCTGTCTGTATCCTGACGGCGGCACTTCGGATGTACAGCGTTTGCAGATGGTAACCGAAGATGCCGCAAACCTTAAAGTTATCGGTATTCATGGTGACTTTGACGATGCACAGAGCGCTTTGAAGACGCTACTGGTTTCCGAGAAATTTAAAAATGCTTTGCAGGCACACAACATTTCGCTTTCGGCGGCAAATTCGGTCAACTTCGGACGCATTATCTTTCAGACGATTTACCATGTTTACAGCTATCTGGAACTGGTTCGCCAGGGAGCGATCGAAATGGGTGATCAGGTTTATCTGAACGTACCGAGCGGAAACTTCGGAAACGCTTTGGGCGGTTACTATGCAATGAAAATGGGATTGCCGGTTAAGCAGATTCATATCGCGTCCAACCAGAACAATATTTTGACTCAGTTTATTACCACTGGTGAATATGATCTGCGTGAATCCAAGGTCATTCCGACCACGTCACCGGCGATGGATATTTTAAAGTCCTCGAATATCGAGCGTATTCTGTTTGACCTGTTCGGCGCAGAGCGTACCAAAGAGCTTATGCTTCAGTTGGATAGCGATAAATATTACAAACTGAATGCCGATGAGCTGGCGCAAGTTCAGGAGATTTTTGCCGCTGATTTCTGCAGCGACGAAGAAGGGCTGGCTTACATCAAACAGGCGTTTGAGGTGAACTATCTGATGTGTCCGCATACGGCGACGTGTTTCAAAGCTTACGATACTTGTCGTCAGGATAAATCCATCAAGACAATTGCCTATTCGACTGCTGAGTGGACCAAATTTTCTCCGGTAATTGCTTATGCTTTGACTGGCGAAAAGCCGGAACATGATAAAGAAGCTTTGGAAATGATTGCGCAGAAAGCTGGTGTACAGATTCCGACGCAGATTGCGCAGCTGTTTGATAAAGCGATTGCACAGAAAACCGTAGTCAACAAAGATGAGATTGAGCAGGCAATTTTGGATTTCCTGAAATAATCTCAGATTAAGATTAATAGGCGGCGGTTATTTAACGAATAGATCGCAGCTCTTTAATATTCGAAAACGCTCCGGGGTTTATCAATAAAACCCGGGGCGTTTTTGTTTTCGGCAGCAAATTAAAGAAGCAGCAGGATTTGTCTGGGTGTTAGAGATGCAGTCAGTGATAACTTGAGATTTTGTTCATTTGCACAAAATACAAAATAAAGTGAATAAACCGAAACTCGGTACATACCGCTGATTGCCATTCAATAGCCGTATAGTGCTCTTTTATTTTACTTATTCTATATTCGTATAATGTATATTATGTTAAATACGTTATTATTTTAACTTACCATTGATCTGTTTGAGCACGCTCTACTCTACTCTCTGTGTTGTGCAGATTCGGTATTGCCGTCCGTAATGGTTAGCAGCCGCTTTGGGTAAAGTTGCTTTTCTTAGTTTTTCTTAGTTTTTCTTAGTTTTTCTTAGTTTTTCTTTTGCGATGCATACAAAAGCAAACCTTGTTCTATTTAGCGAAGACCTGCTCTTGTTTGTTGTGTCGTGCAGGTAAAATTTAAGCGATCAGTTCGTTGACCTTTTCCGGCGGCCGGCCGATAACGGCACGGTTTTGATAAACAATAATCGGACGTTCAATTAACTTTGGATGATCTGCCAGAATCTGTAACCACTCCTGGTCCGTTTTGTTATCGTCTTTCGCTAAGCCCAATTCTTTAAAAAGTGTTTCGCCTGTTCGCATGATTTCAAACGGACGACACGCGAGCATACTGCAAATATCAGCCAGACGCTCTTTTGACGGAGGATTGTCCAGATAACGAATTTCCTGAATTTCGTCGTCGGTGAATTTGGTTTTTAAAATCTCTAAAGCGCCACGACTCTTTGAACAGCGTGGATTGTGGTAAATCTCGATTTTAGACATGAATTGCGTCCTGCTTTTTACTTATACGATGAATGATTTGAAATCAGGCGTCAGATTCTGAATTTTGTTCCAAGCGCTGACTAAGCGCTTTTTCGACTGCTTCAATTCGTTCTTTGCAAGCGTGGTATGCCTTGCTTGCTTCATCCACCATCGGAATCAATTGATCAATGTCCACTTCCTGGTTGTGCGCCAGTTTGTTAGCGATTTCTTGCAGTTTCTGATAATTCTGTTGGAAATTTTGATTGTTTTGATCCATCGTCATGTCTCGTTGTAATATCTCGTTAATCTGGCAGTATTGCTTGTAAATAGGTATCAGTTCTGGTTTTTATCAACGGTTACGCTGATATTACCATCCTTAAACTGAATCGCTAATTTGTCTTGCTCAAGAGCTTGCTGTTTACTTACAACGGTTCTGCCCTCCTGATCGCTGACAACAGCAAACCCCCTTTCGATCTGCACTTTTGGCCCGGCATTCAGTATCATCGCCATCCAATCCTGCATCTGCTGCTTGCTGGAGCGTACTCGGCTATAGGCCTGTTGGTTTATCTCTTTTTCAAGGGTGAAAAGACGCTGTTTCTGGCGTTCGATTTGTTGTTCGCCGTTCTGTCTTACCTGTTGAATAAGCCAGCTAAGCATATGTTTTTCTTGGGTAATTTGATTTTGTGCAAGTTGTTCGATCCGGGTGAATGGTACCAAAGTAACCTGTTTCCAGTGATTCAACGTATATTGGCTCTGTTGTTTGACCTGTTGCCATAAAGCTTCACTTTGGCGCTCAAGACGAATGATTTCTTGTTGGGAGACTCTCTGAATTCGCAGCCAATTCTGTTGAGCATTCATTGCCTGTGATTGAATCTGCTGCCAGATAAAGTGAATTACTTTACTGGGCGTATCAAAACGGCTGTGCGCTACTTCATCAAGAATCGTGGTATCGCGTTCATGGCCGATTCCGGTTAAAACCGGTATTGGCATTTCGGTAATCTGTTTAGCCAGACTGTATTCATTGAGCTGATGCAGATCCAGTTTCGCTCCGCCGCCGCGAATAATCACTAAGGCATCGTAGTTTTGATTTTGATGACACTGCTGAAATTCTTTAAAAGCCCGGGCAAACTCTTTCTCGACATGTTCACCTTGAAAGCTGCTGTAGAAGTAGTCAAAGTGGCACAGTTTGCAACGACTCAGTTTGTCCGCATCTGCTTGAAAATCGCCCAAACCGGCCGCATTCGGCGGTGCAACGACGGCAATCCGGAAAAAATCTGTGCTTAATGCCAGCTTTTTATTGTTGCCATAGACCCCTTCGGAAACCAGTTTCTGGCGAATATCCCTGACTTTCTGTTCCAATTCGCCAAGACTGAAGCTGCTGTCGATCTCCTGAATAACCAGTGACAGGCCGTACTGTGAATGGAATTGAACTTCGCACAACATCAGTAGCTTTTGTCCGGCGCAGAGTTGCATTTGTGTTTCCTGCTGAAACTTTTGCAGCACATAAGGCGCTTGGCTTTTCCAGATAACGGCTCTGGCATTAGCGATAGAACGACCGCTTGCATCGGTTTCGTTTAACTCCAGGTACTGGTGCCCTCTGCGCTCATTAATGCTGCCAACTTCGGCTACGATCCAGTGCCCGCCGGCGAAGTTCTGCCAGATGACCTGTTGTATGCGGTTCAGAAATTGCGAGAGTGTCTGGCCTTTTTGCACTTCAGTGGCTTGATCTACCAAGGAGTCGGATTGTTGATGTGCGCTGTAGGCCGCCTGTTCAAAAAAACCGTTTTGCTGCGGGCGTTCTTGTATTGGCTGTTCGGTTTTTGCAGACGGAGCGGCATAAGAAGCTGTTTGATCCGTCAGCCATTGAGTAAATTGTGATTGTTGTTCCTGTAATTCTTCCGGGATATACCACTTTCTTGCAATGGGATCCCAGCGTGCGCCGAGACTTTTCGCTTGATCTTTTTGGGCAAAAGGAACGTTTAGGTAAATCATAGTGATAGCTTGCTTTCCTGCTATAGGCTCTGAATATTTTCTCTTTGCGCCAATTGTTCTGCCATGCGTTCGATCTCGTCTTCCACGATGCGCAAAGCTTCTTGCAGCGTGTCCAGCCCCGCTTCTGCCTTAAAGGCATTCTGACTTAAATAACGGCGCCACATACGTCCGCCCGGCAAACCATGGAAAAGGCCAAGCATATGTCGGGTCACTTGAATCAGTTTACCGCCTTGCTGTAGATGATTTTCGATATAGTCATACATCTGTTCGACAATTTCCTTGCGCGTTAAAATCGCTTCGTCAGAGCCGTATAGCAGGTGATCGGCTTCAGCAAGCAGATAAGGTTGCTCATAAGCGCTTCTTCCGATCATGAATCCGTCTAATGCAGGAAGATTATGGTAGTTTTCAAGATGCTGCATACCGGATTGCAGGGTTTTGATGCCGCCGTTAATGGCGATCGGGAGTGCGCTATATGCCTGTTTAACCTGGTGCACCAGATCGTAATTCAATGGCGGTATTTCGCGATTTTCTTTCGGCGAGATGCCTTGCAGCCATGCTTTGCGGGCATGAATAATAACTCCGTCGGTGTTGACCTCATTGAGTGCTTCGACAAACTGGAAAATAGTTTCCGCTTCGTTTTGTTCATCGATGCCGAGACGACACTTGACGGTGACCGGAAGTTGCGTCGAGCTTTTCATGGCATCGACCGCTTCGGCAACGATTTTCGGCTGAGCCATCAGGCAGGCGCCAATCATATTGTTTTGAACACGGTCACTCGGGCAGCCGACATTTAAGTTAACTTCACTGTAGCCCCATTCTTCGGCAATGGCCGCACATTGCGCCAGTTCAGCCGGATTGCTTCCGCCGAGTTGAAGTACAACCGGCGCATCGTTTTTATCCTGTCCGAGGAAACGCGGCAGGTTATTGCCGTAGATAATCGCTCCGGTCGTGACCATTTCACTGTACAGCCAGGTATTTTTGCTCAATTTACGGTGGAAGTGACGACAATGTCGATCCGTCCAGTCCAACATAGGGGCAACAGAAAAGTGCTGCGCGCTGTTCTGTTTATAAGGTTTGGCATTATTAGGTGTTAAAAGCGTGGCTGACATGGACTATTCTAGTTCTGGTTATCGAATGGCGCCTATTTTACTGTTTTTCAAATCAAGCTGCAGAAGTACAATCCAAATAAGCGTGGTAACGATTATTTACGGTGCAGTCGGCACTTTCTTATAAGTGAGCGGTATGCGTATCAATTTGTCATACTGTGATCAATTTAGAGTGTTTTTGTTGATTGGAGGCAATAATTGAAGCCGGAAAGTCGCTATGCTGATAGTAATTAAATCGGATGTTATATATGACGAGCTGCACCGCCTTTACAAGATCTCTTTTTCTAACGTCACTCTTCGTCGTCCTGTCACTATTTGCCATGCGAATACAGGCTGCACAAAATGTCACCGATCCGGTCGACCGCAAGCAACTTACTCCCGTAAAAGTACAGCTTAACTGGCATCACCAATTTCAGTTTGCAGGGTTTTATGCCGCTATCCAGCAAGGCTACTATCATCAATCCGGATTAGATGTCGAATTGCTACCCTGGAGTCCGGGCGTCTCAACAGCGCAGCAGGTAGAAGACGGTAAAGCTGACTTTGGCATCAGTGTGAGTTCGGTGCTGATTGATATCGCCAAGGGCAAAGATCTGCAGATGGTAATGACGTCCTTTCAGTATTCGCCATTGGTTTTGTTGTCTCATTTCCCCCTTACTGATTTAGAGCAGTTCGCCGGAAAAACGGTGATGCATAACGGTGGCATACAGGTTAAAAGTCTACTTGCCAATAGTACCCTTCCAAAATCGCTAATGCCTAAAGAAGTTTATTCCTCCGGGAACCTGCAGGATTTTATCGACGGCAAAGTGGATTTTTATGGCGCTTATGTTTCCAATGAACCTTTTATTCTGCGGAATATGAGGGTTCCTTTCTACACAGTTGATCCTAAACGCTACGGTATTCAGAGCTATTCGGGGCTGGTCTTTACCAGTTCCGCTTTGGCCAGAACACAACCCGATCTGGTTGAAAAATTCCGTAAAGCGACCATTAAAGGCTGGGAGTTCGCAATCGCTCACCCGCAGGAAGTTATAAACTACCTGATTCAGCACTACCCGGTAGATAAATCGCAAAGTGACCTGTTAAACGAAGCCAAAAGCCTCAAAGAATTTGTTCAGGTCGGCAGCACGCCAATCGGGCATCTTGATCAGCTGAAAATTCTTGCGATTCTCTCAGACGCGCTCAATCTTGGGATTATTAGTCAGAATGAATATCAGAAGATTAAGAATTCCAATATTATTTTCGATAAAAATACCCAACTTTTTACTTATGAAGAACAGCAGTATTTAAAAAATAAACGCACTTTAGTTGTCAGTGATACCCTGCATTACCCGCCTTTCAATATGGTAAATGCACAAGGAGAAAGCCAAGGCTTGGTTACCGACTACATGCTAGCAATCAAACGCTTGCTTGGCGTTGAGATTATTTCCGAGTCGCAAGTATTTCCTGATGACAATGACTCTATTGATCTTATCCCAGCTATTTCGGAAACCCCTGCTCTGAAATCCAAGTATTTGTTTACCAAGCCTTACCTTAGCTTTCCATTGGTTCTTGTCGGTAGAGGCGGAGATAACAGTGGGTTTATCCAAGATTTTTCTGCTCTTAGCGGTTACAGTGTTGCTGTGCTCAAGGATAGCTTCCCACAAGAATATCTGACGTTTCACTATCCGAATATCAACCTTGTACAGGTGGGCTCCCTAAGAGAAGGGTTGCGCAAAGTGCAATATGGCGAAGCGATTGCTCTGGCGGACAATTTAGTTGCGATCAATTATGCAGTGCAGACCGAAGGTTATACCAATTTTCAGATTATCGGTCAGTCCGAGCATAAATACCCTTTTTCCATGGCCGTCAATCGAGATGAGCCGCTCCTTTATTCCATTATTCAAAAAGCATTGCAGTACATTAAAGATAGCAATCGTCAAATCGGTTACCAGAAATGGTTGAAAGTACCGGAAGTTCGAATCTTTAATTACCAGCTGCTAATGCAGTTGATGTTGCCATTGCTGCTTGTCATTATTCTGCTGACTACCCTACTGATTTCCTATCATCGAAAACAGCGCTATCTCAAGGAAATCTATGAGCTTTCTTATGCTTCACTGATTGATGCCACTACTATGAAGATCATCTGGAGCAGTAAGGCCTACGGGAAACTCAGCGGCTATGAAACGGAAGAACTAGCGGGCATGCCTTATCTTAAATTAGCGAGTCAGAAAGTTACCTCCGATGTTATTCAATCGATTTACCATCAGGTTCTTGATCTCGGTAAATCGTGGAGCGGAGAAGTTCCTGCGGTCAAGAAAAACGGTGAGGAGTACTGGGTCGATCTGACATTGATACCCAATAAAAACTTACTGGGTAAAGTCACTTCCGTTCTTGCAACACGGATTGATATCAGTGACCGTAAGAAAATCGAGGCGATTTCGATTACAGATGAATTAACCGGCCTTTATAACCGCCGTTATTTCCAGAAAAAATTGGTTAGTGAAATCCAGCGCGCCAAACGTGAGAAGCAATCGGTAACTTTTATTATGCTGGATATCGATTTCTTCAAGAAAATTAACGATGACTACGGACATCTGGTCGGCGATGAAGTACTGATTGAAGTATCCACTTCCATCCACGCCTATTTCAATCGTGCGAATGACTTCGTTTTCCGTGTCGGCGGAGAAGAGTTTTTCATTATCAGCTATTTTGACAATCTTCGCGCCTTGAAGGTTCATCTGAATAACCTACAGGAATCCATTCGCAGGCAGCGAATTGAAAACCGTAATGCGCCGCTTGGCTTTTTGACGCTATCCATGGGGGTACTGTACTGTGACCCGAATTGCATTCCGGCGCCTGAGAAGGTCAGCAAAAGAACCGATGATCTTTTATATGAATCCAAAGAAAACGGACGAGACCGAATTTCGATCGAACTGATTACGGAAAAAGATGCGGAAAGCTGTGTTAAGCAGAGAGTTCCATCGCAAGTGGATTAAGCGACGCTTTATTGAGGAGTGTCAGCCATGCCGATTAACGGCATGGCCCGATCAATAACAATAAGTTATGTTCGTTAGAAGTAGATTGCTGTCCGGCTTATAACGGAATACCGTCGCTTTCAATGCCGGCATCGTCATTTTTCTTGTCCATCAGTTCAAGCAGTTTCTCGCCGTAAGCGTTACGGGCGGTCTGAAGAATGGAAATCTGAGCGTTGTAATCCATGATCTTTGCTTCGCAGACCTGGATTGCCTGATAGTGCCCTTTTGCTTCTTCGGACATATCATCCGTGTCGAACTCTTTTCCGCCTAAAGTGAACTTCGCCATTAAATCATCTCCTGTTAATAGAATTTACTCAGTAGCGATATCTTAACTCTGAAAATTTGAATGTCAAAACTTAACATTTATCAGACGCTACAAAGACCGGCACTCTGCATATAAATAGCCCCCTTCCGAGAGGTATTTTTTCTAATTCATGCAAAAAATTGCCTTAATCATAAAGTATTCTTATAGTAGAGAGCATGATTGCGTTTCATTTTAAGTTAAAATACCCAAAATTTTATTTCAGAGTCCCAAGTTCATAGATTTCAATTTCATGAATACGTTGCCAGAAATCATTCAAGCTGTCTTTCCAGATTTAAACGAGCCGGATAAATATTCCGGAGAAGACCGGCATAAAATCGAACAAGCTTGTGCCCTTGCGCTTGAAGCTTTGAGTCTGCCGGAAAAAACCGTTGTTCGAAGTGTTGATGTAGCCCAGATTCTGGCCGATCTTAAAATTGATATGGACACCCTGATCGCGACGCTGATCAGTGACGGGAATCTCGAAGGCATTTACAGCATTGAGTCGATTACCGAAAAATTCGGTGAAAAGATCAGTCATCTTGTCGAAGGGATCCGCAAGCTAAATCGCTTCCAGGAATTTCAGGTAGAGCGTAGTTCGGACAATGTTCAGAATGAACGTCTGCGCCAGATGTTACTGGCAATGACGGTCGACATCCGGATTATGATCGTCAAACTCGCCTACCGCGTTGCCCGTCTGCGTCATCTTAAGTACGAAGATGAAGAGGTTCGACGTCAGATTGCCCTGGAAACCGAATTGATCTTCTCCCCTCTGGCGAACCGCCTGGGGATCGCCCAGCTTAAATGGGAGCTCGAAGACCTCTCTTTCCGTTTTACGCATCCTAAAGAGTACAAGGAAATTGCCCTTGGCCTGAAGTCAAAACGTACCGAAAGAGAAGAGTATATCCAGCGGGTCATTCAGACTCTGCACGAATTGCTGGCCAAGCAGAATATCAAAGCGAAGATTACCGGGCGTCCAAAGCATATTTACAGCATCTGGAAAAAGATGATGCGTAAAAATATCCCGATTGATGAATTGTACGACCTGCGTGCGGTGCGTATTTATGTCGATAGTATTCAGACCTGTTACGAGGCGCTCGGTGCCATCCATAGCCACTGGAACTATGTTAAGCAGGAATTCGACGACTATATCGCTACGCCGAAGGAAAACGGTTATCAATCGATCCATACGGTTGTCATCGGCCCGGAGAATAATACGGTAGAAATCCAAATCCGTACCTTTGCCATGCATCATCATGCAGAATACGGTGTGGCCGCACACTGGCGCTATAAAGAAGGCGGACAAGGTTTCGATCATAATCTTGAGCGCAGTATCTCGAATGTTCGTCAGATGCTTGAAACCTCCGACGATCCGGATATCTTTAAAGAAATCAGTACCGAACTGCAGAGCCAGCACATCTATGTGATGACTCCGAATAATGAGATTGTCACCTTGCGCCAAGGCGCGACGCCGCTCGATTTTGCGTACAACATTCACACCGAGTTGGGGCATCGTTGTCGCGGCGCGAAAATCAATGGCCGAATTCAACCGTTGAGCTACAGTTTGAAAACCGGCGACCGGGTTGAAATACTGACCATTAAAAACGGTCAGCCAAGCCGTAATTGGCTGAATCCTAACCTGGGATATCTGACCAGCAGCAGTGCGCGAAACAAGGTAAAAAGCTGGTTCAACAAGCAGAATCGTGCAGAAAATATCAAATCCGGTGAAGCCCTTTATCACAGAGAAATCCGACGTCTGCACGCTGAACACATTCCGTTGGAAAAACTGGTTGAACGATTTAAAGCCGATTCGGAAGAAGCGTTCTACGAGGATTTAGGTAAAGGTCGCATTAATGAGCGTCAGCTGACCAGCGCCCTGCAGACTCTTAACAAGCCTGTAGCCAAGGAAGTGCGTCAAGGGCATGAATATGTCCCTGAGCATCCGGAGGAAGCAGAACGCGCCTACGTTATCGGAGCGACCAATCTGCAAACCTACCTGGCCCCCTGCTGTCATCCGCATCGAGGCGACGATATTGTCGGTTATGTCACACGCGGTAGAGGTGTGACCATTCATAAGAGTGACTGTGCCAATATTCTGCACTTGAGTCATGAAGAATTGCGCCGCCTGATCGAAGTTACCTGGGATAAATCGATTGCCGAAAATCCGAGCTATACCGCCGAGCTTTCGATTCTGGCATTTGACCGCCGCGGGCTCCTACGGGATATTATGACGCAGTTAACTCTGATGGATATCAATCTGATTGCATCCAATACCTATACCGATAAAGACGACCGCACGGTTAATATGAAACTGACGCTGGAATTGAATGCAACTATGCAGCTGGGTGATCTTCTGGACCGAATTGAAATGATTCAGAACGTCGAATCCGCCTCAATCCGTACCGTTTGATCAATTACGAATCGACAGCAACTTAATAAAGCCGGCAAATTATTGACCGGCTTTTTTTGTTTCTCTTCCTTTTCACAGGCAATAAAAAAGCCCGCTGAAACAAATCATTTCAGCGGGCTTTTGAATATGGCGTCCCGTAGGGGAGTCGAACCCCTGTTACAGCCGTGAAAGGGCCGTGTCCTAGGCCTCTAGACGAACGGGACTTTTTAGATTTTTAGCTGTTATTTTTCTTAATTTCTTTGTCTGCTTTCAGTCACCTACCCATCTGTAGGCTCTTTCAAGCTTCCTCGAACTAAAGAAAAATCTCTAGCTAAATTTCTTAAAAAGCTCTCAAATTAATGAGATCAATTTTTAAATGCTTATATTTCAATAAGCGCCCTACTGAAACTCTATTGGACTGAGTATCAATCTGACTAAATTTGGAGCGGGAAACGAGGTTCGAACTCGCGACCTCAACCTTGGCAAGGTTGCGCTCTACCAGCTGAGCTATTCCCGCATGGCGTCCCGTAG